>NZ_JAIMBY010000009.1 GCF_026191915.1 Acidiphilium sp. PA | reverse complement strand
GCCGGTTTCGGGGATGAGGCGGTAGAGCCAGGCTTCGCGGCACGGCAGGGTGAGGCGTTTGCGGCGGGCGCGGGGTGGCTGGGGGTCGGGTTGGGCTTCGGGGTTGGGTTCGGGGGTTGGTTTGGCGGCTGGTTTGGCGCGCGGTTGGATGGGGCCGCGGGCGAGGGCGGCGAGGAAGCGGGTGGTGAGGTTTTGCAGGCGGGTCCAGATCCGGTTGACCATGGGGATGGGGACGTAGCCGGCGGGTCCGTGTTCGGCCACGGCGTCGCACAGCGCGTTCATCATGACGATGAAGCAGCGGATGACGAAGGGGGGATTGGTTGGGGTTGCGCGCACGCAGGCATGATAGGCGGCAGGCCGGGGGGTGAGAAAGCGTTTTGTTAGGGCAGCCGTTAGTTTTCAGTGAGGCAACCAGCCGCCCCCACCCCAGTCCCAGATTAAAAAAGTTTTTTGCTTCTTTTTTACAAAAAAGAAGCCTTCCCTTCCCCTTCAGTACATATGTTGACCCCCGTTGATCGAGAGTGTCGATCCGGTGACGAAATCGGCGTCGTCGGCGGTGAGGAAGACGACGCCGCGGGCGATGTCTTCGGCGTGGCCGAGGCGGCCGACGGGGATGCGGGCGACGATTTTTTCCAGCACATCGGGGGGGACGGCGCGGACCATATCGGTATCGACGTAGCCGGGTGCGATGGCGTTGACGGTGATGTTGTAGCGTGCGCCTTCCTGGGCGAGGGCTTTGGTGAAGCCGTGGATGCCGGATTTGGCGGCGGCGTAGTTGACCTGGCCGTATTGGCCGGCCTGGCCGTTGATGGAGCCGATGTTGACGATGCGGCCGAATTTTTTGGTTTTCATGCCGTCGAATGTGGCTTTGCAGAGGTTGAAGCAGGAGCCGAGGTTGGTGTCGATGACGGCGTCCCACATATCGCGGGTCATGCGGGACATGGTGCCGTCTTTGGTGATGCCGGCGTTGTTGACCAGGATTTCGATGGGGCCGAGGCGGCTGGTGATGCTGGCGACGGCGGCGGCGCAGGCGTCGAAGTCGCAGGCGTCGAATTTCATGGCTTCGATGCCGTGGACTTCGGTGAAGTTTTCGGCGGCGGTCTGGTTGCCGGCGTAGCTTGCGATGACGGTGCGGCCGGCGGCTTTGAGGGCCACGCTGATGGCGGCGCCGATTCCGCGTGTGCCACCGGTGACGAGTGCGATTCGCGACATATTGTTTCCTCCTTGATACGTTCCGCGCAGTTTGGACCCGATCAGGGGGCGCTGTAAATGACCCGGCTCAATCGAGGCGTGCCCGCAGCCAAGATGCGCCTCTCACCAAATTAAAGAGAGTTTTTTGGTTCTTTTTTGCAAAAAAGAACCCTTCCTTAACCCTCATAGGTGCAAGACTCTCCCTCGCTATCGCGAAACACCGCGACGCGGGCGAGGCCGGGGCAGGCGGGGTGGAGGGTGCGCCAGATGAACGCGGCGAGGTTTTCGAGGGTGGCGGGGCCGAGGTTGGGGACTTCGTCGAGGAAGCGGTGGTCGAGCATGTCGCGCAGGGTGGCGATGTGGGTGTTCAGGATGCCGAAATCGATGATCATGCCGGAGGGGCCAGGGGTGCCGCGCAGGGTGATGGTGGCGCGGTAGGAGTGGCCGTGGATGCGGCGGCTGGGTTCGGTTTCGATCGTGCGGTTGAGGGTGTGGGCGGCTTCGAAGCGGAAGTCCTTGGTGATTTCGAACATCAGGGGATGCCCAGATATTTGTGGGTCTGCATCGAGAGGCGCCATTGCGGGTGGGCCTGGCAGTAGGCGATGGCGGCCTTGGTGTTGGCGGCGCGGTCTGGCCCGTCCATTGGCTGGAGGAGGAAGTTTTTGAAATCGAGGCTGGTGAAGCGTTCGGGCATCGCTTCGGGTTGGGGGTAGACGAGTTTGAGTTCATCGCCCCGGCTGAGCGCGAGGGGGGCGCGGGCTTTGGGGCTGACGCAGAGCCAGTCGATGCCGGGTGGCGGGGCGATGGTGCCGTTGGTTTCGACGGCGATGCTGAAGCCCTGGGCGTGGAGGGCTGCGATCAGCGGTTCATCGAGTTGGAGCAGGGGTTCGCCGCCGGTGATGACGACGAGGGCGTGGGTGGTGGCGGGTGCGGCCCAGGCGGCGCGGATGGCGGTGGCGAGGCTGGCGGCGTCGGGGAATTTGCCGCCGCCGGGGCCATCGGTGCCGATGAAATCGGTGTCGCAGAACTGGCAGGTGGCGGTGGCGCGGTCGGTTTCGCGGCCGGTCCACAGGTTGCAGCCGGCGAAGCGGCAGAACACGGCGGCACGGCCGGCGTTGCTGCCTTCGCCCTGCAGGGTGAGGAAGATTTCCTTGACGCTGTATGTCATGCGCGACCGCTCATGGCTGCGGACTATCGCAATCCGCACGGTTTGGCGACCGGTTTGGCGCATTGCTTCTATTACGCTTAGTCGGGGTACGCTTGATCGGGGGGCGCGGTTGGGCAAGATGGCGGGATGGATCAGGCGGACGGGTTGCGGCAGGCGATATTGGTGCTTGGGATGCATCGGAGCGGCACATCCGCGCTGACGCGGGTGATTTCGCTGTGCGGTGCGGATTTGCCGGCGACGCTGATGCCGCCGGCGGTGGGGGACAACGAGACCGGGTTCTGGGAGCCGCAGGCGCTGGTTGATCTGCATGACGAGGTGCTGGCGGCGATGGGATCGTCGTGGCGGGATGTGCGTGGGATGCCGGCGGATTGGTTCGACAGCGCGGCGGCGGTGCCGTTTCGCGAACGGCTGGCGGCGCTGCTGGTGGCGGAATATCGGGATGCGGCGGTGTTCGTGGTGAAGGACCCGCGGCTGTGCCGGTTGTTGCCGTTGTGGCTGCCGGTGCTGGCGGGGCTGGGGGTCGTGCCGCGCGTGGTGGTGCCCGTGCGCCATCCGCTGGAGGTGGCGGCGTCGCTGCATCGGCGCGAGGGGTTCGATGCGGGGCGGGCGCAGGCGCTGTGGCGGAGCCATGTGCTGGCGGCGGAGCGGGAGTCGCGCGGGCTGGCGCGGTGTTTCGTGACCTATGACCAGTTGATGACGGATTGGCGGGCCGTGGTGCGGCGGATCGGCGCGCTGGCGGGGGCGGATTGGCTGGCGCGGGCGGAGGCGGACGCGATCGAGGCGTTTTTATCGGCGGATTTGCGGCATCACGCGCTGGGCGGGGCGCATGGCGAGGCTGCGGCGATGATTGCCGGGGTGGCGCCGGTGTTCGACTGGCTGGTGGCGGCCGCGGCGGGGGCCGAGCCGGATCGGGCGGTGCTCGATCGGGTTGCGGCGGAGGTTGCGATCGGGGAGGCGTATTTCGGGCCGGTGATCGGCCCGATCGAGGCGGCGTTGGCGCGGCAGGCGGGGGAATTGCAGCACTGGATCGACGCGGCGGTGGAGCGTTATGCGGTGATCGAGGATCTGCGCCGCGAGATCGACCGGCTGGCGGCGCCGGTGCCGGCGGCACCGCGGGCGCGGTGGAAGCGGTGGGTGGGCGCGCTGCGCCGGCGCGAGTCGGCGGCCGGCGGGCGCGGTGATGGTGAGGGGTAGGGGTTAGCGCCGGCCGATTTCGTGGACCAGGAAGTCGCGGAAGACGCCCACGCGCTTGGAATTGCGGAGTTCTTCGGGGTAGACGAAGAACATGTCGATTTTCGGGGTTTTGGCTTCGGGCAGCAGGCGGACCATGCCTGTGGTGTCTTCGGCCAGATATTCCGGCACGGCGCCGATGCCGAGGCCGCTCTTGATCGCGATCAGCATGGCTTGCAGCGAGTTGACTTCGAGCGCGCCGGTGCGGGCGGGCGTGCCATCGGCGCGGCCGAGGCCGGCGAGCCAGTTGACATCGCTGACCGGGGGTTTGCGGTCGCCGAACAGGATCAGGCGGTGCTGGTCGAGGTCTTCGGCGCGTTCAGGCTTGTTGCCGGCGGTTTTGAGGTAGTCTTCCGCGGCGAAGATCTGCCAGCGGATTTCGCCGAGCGAGCGCTGCACCAGATCGGGCTGGCGGGGCGGGTGCATGCGGATGGCGACATCGGCCTCGCGCATGGCGAGGTCGAGATCGGTGTCGTCGAGCAGGAGGGTCATGCTGACGTCGGGGTATTGGGTCAGGAACCCTTTGAGCCTGGGGGCGAGCCAGGCGACGCCGAAACTATGGGTGGTGGTGACTTTGAGACGGCCGGCCGGGCGGTCCTTGCTTTCGGTCAGCAGGGCTTCGGTCATCTGGAGTTTGGCGAAGACCTCGCGCACGGTGCGGTTGAGCTGTTCGCCCTGTTCGGTGAGGATCAGGCCGCGCGCGTGGCGGTGGAACAGCGGCACCGAGAGGGCTTCCTCGAGGGCCGAGATCTGGCGGGAGACCGCCGATTGCGACAGGCTCAGCGTATCGCCCGCGTGGGTGAAGCTGCCGGCCTCGGCCACCGCGTGGAAGACCCGCAACTTGTCCCAATCCATATGATTCCCTGTCACGATGAAGCGTCCCCTGTTGCGGTGCTTGACTGACCGCCCGTTATGCCGATCACGCCGCGCGCCGTTCGATCTGCGCGTGTTCGGCCAAGAATTTTTCTGCCTCGAGGGCTGCCATGCAGCCGGAGCCGGCAGCGGTGACGGCCTGGCGGAAGATGCGGTCCTGCACGTCGCCGGCGGCGAAGACGCCGGGGGCTGAGGTGCGGGTGCTGCCGGGCTTTGTGGTGATGTAGCCTTCCGCGTCCATCTCGAGCTTGCCGCGGAACAGGCTGGTGGCGGGATCGTGGCCGATGGCGATGAACACGCCATCGACCGCGATGTCGCGCAGCGCGCCGGTTTCGGTGTGACGCAGACGGGCGCCGGTGACGACGGCGGGTGAGCCGGCGCCGAGGATTTCATCGACGGCGTGATCCCAGATCACCTCGATCTGCGGGTTTTTGAACAGGCGGTCCTGGAGGATTTTTTCCGCGCGCAGCACGCCGCGCCGGTGGATCAGGATCACTTTGCTGGCGTGATGGGTGAGGTAGAGCGCTTCCTCGACCGCGGTGTTGCCGCCGCCGACCACCGCGACGGTCTTGCCGCGGTAGAAGAACCCATCGCAGGTGGCGCAGGCGGAGACGCCGGCGCCCTGATAGGTCTGTTCGGAGGGCAGGCCGAGCCAGCGGGCCTGGGCGCCGGTGGCGATGATGATGGCATCGGCCAGGTAGACCGTGCCCGAATCGGCGACCGCCTGCATCGGGCGCGTGGTGAAATCGACGCTGGTGATGATGTCGTGATCGATCCGCGTGCCGACGTGGCGGGCCTGTGCTTGCATCTGCTCCATCAGCCAGGGGCCCTGGATGACATCGGCGAAGCCGGGGTAGTTTTCGACATCGGTGGTGATGGTGAGCTGGCCGCCCGGCTGCAGCCCGGCCACCAGCACGGGGGCGAGGCTGGCGCGCGCCGCGTAGATGGCGGCCGTGTAGCCGGCGGGCCCGGCCCCGATGATCAGAACCCGCGTGCTGACCGCCGCCGCCACATTGATGGTACCCGTATTCGCCATAACTCTCACTCAGATCCCGATTTGGTGCCCGGCACCGATATGTGCCAAGGTTGGACACGTTTCATAGCATATCGAGGTTGCATCGCGCCACACAAGCGGCGGGACGCGACAAACGTGGTCTTGAACCCTTTCACAGACCCTCGATATGCAATTATATTACGCGCACAACTCTGTCACCGGTGATATCCATGCCGTTCAATCCGGCCAACACGAACGCAACCAACACGACCTCGGCGGCTCGCGCCAGCGAGGTGCCCCAACTCGATGAGATCGATCGCCGCATCCTGACCGAATTGCAGGATAACGGCCGCATGACCAATGTGGAGCTGGCGAGCCGGGCGGGGATTTCGCCGCCGCCCTGCCTGCGCCGGGTGCGCCGGCTGGAGGAATCGGGCCTGATCAAAGGGTATCATGCCGAGACCGACCCGCAGAAACTCGGCTGGCAGATCCAGTTTTTCGCCATCGTCGGGCTCGACAGCCAGCGCCAGAGCGTGCTCGACGCGTTCGAGCAGCTGGTGGGCTCGTGGGAGGAGCTGCGCGAGTGCCACATGATCCGCGGCGGCGGCGATTTCCTGCTCAAATTCGTGGCGCGCGATGCGGCGCATGAGAACCGGCTGACCGAACAGCTGACCGCGGCGGATAACGTGACGCGGGTGCAGACGTTGCAGACGATTCGCACGAGCCGGGTGCTGGCGGGCGTGCCGATTTGAGTCCGGCGCCCGATCGGCCGGTGATGCACCGGTTCGACACGGTGGATCGCCGGGCGGTGCTCGCGGTCGGGATCGCGGGGGTGGCGCTCGATCTGGCGAGCCGGTATCTGCCGGCGGATCTGCCGTATCTGGCGCCGTTCATTTTCAATATTCCGCTGTTCGCCGGCCCGATCCTGTTCGGGTTCTGGTACGCGCGCGGCTTGCAGCGGACGGCGCGGGGCGCGTGGCCGGCGCTGTGGCGGCGGATTGCGTATTTCGGCGGGGTCGGGGCGATCTATTTCGTGTCGCAGACGCATTTCGAATATGCGGCGCAGCACATGTTCTTTCTGAACCGGCTGCAACAGATGACGCTCGGGGTGTTCGCGCCGTTTCTGATCGCGTTCGCCTGGCCGCGCGATGTGCTGGCGGCGGGGGTGCCGGCGGAATTGATCGGGGCCGCGGGGCATCGGTGGGTGCGGCGGCCGGTCGCGGTGCTGCGCAACCCGGTGGTTGCGGCGGTGATCTCGATTGCGGTGACCGATGTGTGGCTGCTGCCCGCGGTCGATTTCGCGGCGATGATCAACCCGCCGCTGTATGCGGTGATGAATCTGCTGATGCTGCTGACCGGGCTGCTGTTCTGGCTGGTGGTGCTCGACCCGCGGCCGCGCGCAGAGGCGGGCTACAGCTATCTGACGCGCATGGTGTGCGGCTTTCTGACCATGTTTCCGCAGATCCTGGTGGCCGCGACCGTCGCGCTGTCGGGCGTGAGTTATTATGATTTCTATGATCTGTGCGGGCGGCTGTATCCGTCGATTTCGCCGATCCAGGATCAGTTGATCGGCGGGATGATCGAATGGATTCCGCCCGGGATGCTGAACACCGCCGTGCTGTTCGTTCTGCTCAATGCGATCCGCAAGAACGAGGACAGGGAAACCAGGGAAACGCCGATTCCGCCGGGTGCCCGGGTGATCGAGGCGAAATGGACCGGACGGTGAGCGGGTTGGGCCAGATCGATGCAGTATGCAATGAAGTTTGTGCCATCGCCGCCGGGGGATGCCCTTGCGGATGGCGGCCGTAGCGGCTAGGCCGCTTGTCGGTACGGTGCGCGGGGCGGCCTTCGCGCCGGGTTTCATGATCTGGGTTCGTTTAGGAGATTATCCTTGCGGCGACTGCGGTTGGCTTTGATGACCTCGGCGTGCCTGGTGCCAAGCGTTCTGGCGCCCGCCACACAATCCGCCATCGCGGCGACGCGCGCGGCTGCGTCTCACGCGGCCGGCCGGGCGGCGGGCCAGACCAGCGAGGCGAGCGGCGGCACGATTGCGGCCGTGGATGTTTCGGGCAACCAGCGGATCGATGCCAGCACGATCCGCTCGTATATCCTGTTGCAGCCGGGGGATCGGTTCAGCGCGCGGCGGATGGATCTGAGCCTCAAGACGCTGTACGCGACCGGGCTGTTCAAGACCGTTTCGATCACCCGGCAGGGCAATGATCTGATGGTGAAGGTCAAGGAGAACCCGATCGTCAACCAGGTGTTCTTCGAGGGCAATTCGGTCGTCAAGGACAAGGATATGAAGGGCGCCATCGCGCTCAAGCCGGGTTCGGTGTTCACCCCGGGCGATGCGGCGGCGGCGACCAAGGCGATTTTGGGGCTGTATGCCAAGCGCGGCCATTACAGCGCGACGGTGGTGCCGGAAATCGTCAAGCTGCCGGAAAATCGGGTCAATGTCGTGTTCAAATGCCATGACGGCACGCAGACGCTGATCAGCCGGATCAATTTCATCGGCAATCACGCCTACGGCCAGGGCAAGCTGCGCGAGGTGATTTCGTCGCGCCAGGATGCGTGGTACCGGTTTTTGTCGGATTCCGATCAATATAACAGTGAGCGGGTGAAGTACGACGAATCCCTGCTCAGCCGGTTCTATTTCCACCACGGCTATGCGGATTTCAAGATTGTCAGCGCGACGGCGCAGCTCGCGCCGGATCGGAAATCGTTTTATCTGACCTTCGTGATCGATGAGGGGCCGCGCTACCATATCGGCTCGGTGCAGGTGGTCTCGTCGCTGCGGAAGCTGCCGGGCAAGCAGCTGCGGCCGCTGGTGCCGATCGAAAAGGGCGATATTTTCGACGGCGATGCGCTGCAGGCGGCCGACAAGGCGATTTCGACCTATGTGCAGGATCGGGGCTTCGCGTTTGCCCAGGTCGAGCCGGATGTGAAGGAAAACCACAAGAACCACACGATCGCGCTGACGTTCCGCGTCATCGAAGGGCCGCGGGTCTATGTGAACAACGTGTCGATCAGCGGCAATACGCGGACCGAGGACAGCGTGATCCGCCGCGAAATCGAACTCGCGCCGGGCGATGCGTATAACGAACAAGCCGTGAAGCAATCCAAGGAAAATCTGGAAAACCTGGGGTTCTTCAAGAAAAAGGATATCTCGATCAAGCCGGTGCCGACGCAGCAGCCGGACCGTGTCAACCTCGATGTCGGGATCGGCGAGCAGGCGAACGGGCAGTTCTCGTTGGGCGGCGGGTATTCGACCGATCTGGGCGCGTTGGTCAATGTCGGGCTCAGCCAGAGCGATTTTCTGGGCACCGGCATCGAGGCTTCGATCAGCGCGCTGCTGGCGCAGAAGGGCACGCAGTTCAACCTGGGCGTCACCAACCCGTATTTCCTGGGACGCAATCTGATCGCCGGGTTCGACCTGTTCCGTACCGATACCGCCAATACGACGTCGTATGTGTTCAGCGAGCGCTCGATCGGCGGCGATCTGCGGCTGGGGTTCCGCTATAACCAGCACGTCAGCCAGGCGTTCACCTACACGATCAGCACGCGCGATATTTATAATATCGCGACGGGCGCCAGTCTTTACATTCTGAACGAGGCCGGCTCATCGAGCCTGTCGCAGCTCGGCACCACGCTGACGTTCGATTATCGTAACGACCGGCTGGACCCGACCTCCGGCGGGTTGCTCGCGCTTTCGGGCGATTTCGCGGGGCTCGGCGGCAGTGCCAAATATATCCGTCTGCAGGCGCGGGGAGCCTACTACATCCCGCTGCGCCGCTATTTCGGCAGCAAGGCCTGGGTGCTCGAATTCGACGGGCATGTCGGCGACCTCGTCGATATCCTCGGCTATAAATCGTTGATCGCCGACCGGTTCTTCCTGGGCGGCGACAGTCTGCTCGGGTTCCAGACCGGCGGCGCCGGGCCGCATGATACGCTGTACGGCGACAGTCTGGGCGGCAAGTTCATCTATACCCAGGATACCGTGCTGCACTTCCCGCTGCCGGTCTCGCCGGATCTGGGTGTCTCGGGCTTCGCCTTCACCGATATCGGCAGTCTTTCGGGCGTGAGCCCGATCACGGTCAACGGCAAGACGCTGGGGCTTTACGACAATGCCGCGCCGCGGATTTCCGCCGGTGTCGGCGTTGCCTGGAATACGCCGTTCGGGTTGATCGACCTTTCGTTCGCCCAGCCGATCAAGAAATACAAATACGACCAGATCGAGCAATTCCGCGTTTCATTCGGTACGAGGTTCTAAGATTGTGACACGAGTTTCTTCGCTTCGCCTTGGCCTGGTTCTGCCAGCCGTTCTGTTTGGCCTTGGCATTGGGCATGCTCAGAGCGGCAATGGTCCGGGCTTCTTCATTCCGCATCCCAAGGCGCCGCCGGCCGCGCATTCGGTGCCGGTCCGGGCCCAGCCGATGACCCAGCCGCAAGGCATGCCGCAGCAGGGGCAGCAGCCGGGAACCCAGGCGATTCCGCCGCAGAAACTGCCGCCGATTCCCCAGCTGCCCGCGCTGCCCAAGGAAAGCGCGCCACCCGCCCCGGTGATGGGCGTGCTCTCGGTGCCGGAGGTGATGCAGCAATCGACCGCGGCGCAGGGTGTCGAGAAAATCATCGAGGCCCGCCGCCAGAAACTTGCCGCCGAAGCCCAGGCCGACCAGCAGAAATGGGAAGCCGAGCAGAAGACCATCACCGGCGAGAAGGCCAAATTGTCCAAGGCCGCGCTCGCGGGCAAGGAACAGGCGCTGCAGCGCGAGATCGAGGAAGCGCAGGTCGATTTCCATAACCGCAACCTCGCGATCGAGGTTTCGGCGCGCACCGCGCTCGGCAAGATCGAATCCACGCTGATCGCCGTGATCCGTCAGGTCGCGCAGGCCCATGGCATGAACCTGGTGCTGCACCGCTCGCAGGTGGCGCTGAACGTCAACGGGTTCGACATCTCGAAGGAAGTCGCGACCCATCTGAACACCATTCTGCCCTCGGTCGCAGTGCCGCCGGCCGTGGTTCCCAAAATGGCCAATGCGCCAGCCAAAAAATAAGGGCTGATCATGACTGATACGGCCGGCGCCGGTCTGCCGGGCGACCCGCGCTTTTTTCCTCGTTCCGGCCCGTTCACCTTGGCCGAGGTTGCCGCCGCCATCGGGGCAGCGGCACCCGCCCGGACGCCGGAGCGGCTGTTTCACGGAATCGCGCCGCTGCAAAGCGCGGGGCCGGACGAGATCAGCTTTCTCGATAACCGCAAATACCTCAATCTGCTGGCCGAAACCCGGGCCGGTGCCGTCATCCTGTTGCCGGAGCTTGCGGATCGGCTGAGGCCGCAGAGCCTGGCCCTCGCGGTCGCACAGCCCTATCTTGCCTGGGCCAAGGCCGGCGGGCTGTTCCATAAACTGCCGCCGGCCAACCCCGGCATCCACCCGACCGCCGTGATCGATCCCGCCGCGCGGATCGACGCCACCGCCGAGATCGGCCCCTATGCCGTGATCGGGCCGCGCGTGGAAATCGGGCCGCGCAGCATCATCGGGCCGCACAGCGATATCATGACGGGTGTGATCATCGGCGCCGATTGCCGCATCGCCGGGCATGTCTCGATCGGGTATGCGATCATCGGGGATCGCGTCACGCTGCATCCGGGCGTGCGCATCGGGCAGAATGGCTTCGGCTTCGCGCCGTCGCCCAGCGGGTTCGTCAGTGTATCACAGCTCGGCCGCGTGCTGATCCACCACGATGTCGATATCGGCGCCAATACCACGATCGACCGCGGTTCGGCGCAGGATACCATCATCGGCGCCGGCACCAGGATCGATAACCAGGTGCAGATCGGGCACAATGTGCAGATCGGCCGCTGCTGCATCCTGGTGGCACAGGTTGGTGTTTCCGGCTCGACCATCATGGAGGATTTCGTGGTCGCCGCCGGACAGGCCGGGTTCTCGGGGCATCTGCACATCGGTAAAGGCGCGCGGATCGGCCCGCAGGCCGGGGTGATGGGAAATCTGGAGGCCGGCGTCGAAGTGCTCGGCAGCCCGGCCCAGCCCTCGAAAGCCTTCTTTCGCGAAGTCGCCATGATCCGCCGCTTTGCGCGGCGCGACAGAATGCGGCATTCTGGGTCCAAGCCGGACCAACCCGCCGGCGACTGAACCACTCACAGGAAATACGGATCCATCCCGATGGACGGCACCCCACCAGACAAGAACGCGCCGGCGGCACCAGCCGGCCGGACCATCGATATCGGCGGCATCATGCATGCGATCCCGCATCGCTATCCGTTCCTGCTGATCGATCGCGTGGTCGAACTGGTCGAAAACGTCTCGGCGGTCGGGGTCAAGACCGTCTCGGTCAATGAAAACTTCTTCCAGGGCCACTTTCCCGGTCATCCCGTCATGCCGGGCGTGCTGATCATCGAAAGCATGGCCCAGACCGCCGCCGTGCTGGTGGTCGAAACGCTCGGACCGTCCGAAGCCGGGAAAGTCGTTTATTTCATGTCGGTCGAAGGGGCGAAATTCCGACGCCCCGTGATGCCGGGCGATACGTTGCGCATCCACGTCGTCAAGGAACGCAACCGTGGCAATGTCTGGAAATTCCATGCCGTCGCCCGGGTCGATGGCATCGCGGTCGCGGAAGCGACCTTCGCCGCGATGATCATGGATCAAAAAGCCGGAGACCAGAGAGCGGATCACACATGATCCACCCGCTCGCGGTCGTCGACCCGAACGCCAGACTCGGCGCACGCGTCCATATCGGCCCGTTCTGCACCGTCGGCCCCGATGTGACCCTCGCCGACGGGGTGGACCTGGTCTCGCACGTCGTGATCGACGGGCGGACCCGCATCGGCGAAGGCACCAAAGTGTTTCCGTTCGCCACCATCGGCATGGCACCACAGGACCTGAAATACCAAGGCGAAGATACCGAAACCATCGTCGGCGCCCGCTGCACCATCCGCGAACACGCCACCATCAACCGCGGCACCGCACCCGGCGGCGGCATCACCCGCGTCGGCGACAACTGCCTGCTGATGACCGCCGTGCACGTCGCCCACGACTGCCAGCTCGGCAACGGCATCATCATCGCCAATAACGTCGTCATGGGCGGACACGTCGAAATCGCGGACCGCGCCATCATCGGCGGCGCCGCCGCCATCCACCAGTTCGTGCGGATCGGCCAGGGGGCGATGGTCGGCGGGATGTCCGGCGTCGAAGCCGACGTGATTCCCTACGGCATGATCATCGGCAACCGCGCCCGACTCGCCGGCCTCAATATCATCGGCCTGCGCCGGCGTAACATCGATCACGCCACCATCCACCACATGCGCGCCACCTTCAACGCCCTGTTCCGCGATTGCACCCACCCCTTCCAGGAACGCCTCGCAACCCTGCAATCGCAACCCCACGACCCCCACACCACCGAAATCCTCGCCTTCGCCGCCAGCCCCGGCAAACGCGGCCTGATCCGGACGACGACCACCGCCGCCGCTGACGACGCCGAGGGGTGACGGGGTGGGGTTCGGTGAGCAAGAAGGCCAGGGGCTCTGCCCCTGGACCCCGTTAAAGGCGGAGCCTTTAAAATCCATTAGTTTTAGGCAAGGGGAGGGCGACCCAGGCCAGATCGACGGAAAGTCCGAGGCAGCGCCCTCCCCTTGCCTAAAACTAGCGGGTTCTAAGGGCTCCGCCCTTAGTGGGGGTCCAGGGGGCAAAGCCCCCTGGCCTTCTTCCTCACCCCACTCCACCCCATGACCCTCGGCATCATCGCCGGCGGTGGTCCGTTGCCGGGCCAGGTGGCGTTGGCGGCGCGGGCGGCGGGGCGTGGGGTTTTTGTGGTGGCGTTGGAGGGGTATGCGGATCTGCGGGTGGTTGGTGGGTTTCCGCATGAGGTGGTGCGGCTGGGTGCGGTGGGTATGGCGATTGCGGCGTTGCGGCGGGCGGGGTGTGTGGATTTGGTGTTGGCGGGGCCGGTGAAGCGGCCGTCGTTGCTGGATTTGCGGCCGGATGCGGTGGGGGCGCGGTTGCTGGCGCGGGTCGGGCGGGCGGCGTTTGCGGGGGATGACGGGTTTCTGGCGGCGATTGTGCGGGTGCTCGGCGAGGAGGGATTTCGGGTTCTGGGGGCGCATGAGGTGATGGCGGAGGCGTTGGCGCCGGCGGGTTTGCTGACGCGGGTGGGGCCGGATGCGGCGGCGTTGGCGGATATTGCGCGGGGTGTTGCGGTGGTGCGGGCGATGGGTGTGGCGGATGTCGGCCAGGCCTGTGTGGTGCAGCAGGGGATTGTGCTGGCGGTCGAGGCGGTGGAGGGCACGGATGCGATGTTGGCGCGTGCTGTGACTTTGGCGCGGCCGGGGCCGGGTGGGGTGTTGGTCAAGCTGGTGAAGCCGGGGCAGGACCGGCGGGCGGATTTGCCGACGCTGGGGCCGGCGACGATTGCCGGGGTGCGTGAGGCTGGGTTGCGTGGTGTGGCATTCGAGGCGTTGGGCGCCATATTGATCGAGCGCGCGGCGATGGTTGCGTCGGCGGATGCGGCGGGGTTATTCCTGCTCGGCATCGATCCGGCGGCTTGATGACCGTTGGGTGATAATCATTGGAAAGGAAACCGGAATGAGCGGCGAGTTTCAATATCTGCACACGATGATCCGGGTGAACGACCTGGAGGAGAGCATCGCTTTCTACACCAAGTTGCTGGGGATGAAGGAGTTGCGCCGGACCGATGTGCCGGACGGCAAGTACACGCTGGCGTTCGTGGGATATGGCAGCGAGAAGGACCACACGGTGCTCGAGCTGACCTATAATTACGGTACGGATCATTATGATCAGGGCACGGCGTTCGGCCATCTGGCGCTGGGTGTTGCGGACATCAAGGCGACGGTGGAGAAGCTCCGGGCCGCGGGGGCGAAGATTGCGCGTGAGCCGGGCCCAGTGAAGTTCGGCACGACGGTGATTGCGTTCATCGAGGACCCGAACGGGTACAAGATCGAGCTGATCGAGCGCCACTGAGATGAGCACCGCGCCGGTTCCGCCGATTCCTGCGTTGCGGCGGGGCAAGAGCCTGTCGTTCCGGGCGTTGTCGGCGGGGTTTGGCGCGGTGGAGGCGGTGGTGCCGCGCCGTTGGCCGGCGGTGACCGCGGAGGGGATTGCCCGGGCGGCGGGGGTTTCGCTCGATGGGGCCGCGCGGGAGGGTTTGGCGCGGCTGACCGGGGCGATGGCGCGCGAGACGCATCTGTCGTTGTTCGGGCGGGTTTCGGTGCGGTATGATCTGACCAGGCTGGCGCGCAATGCCGCGCTGATCGAACGGATGCATGAGGAGACGCCGGCGATCGGGGCGGCGCCGGTTTCGGCGCCGGTGTTCATCATGGGGTTGCCGCGGTCGGGCACCAGTTTTTTGCATACGCTGCTTGGGTATGATCCGGACGTGATGGTGCCGCGGGTCTGGCAGACGCTGTATCCGGCGCCGCGGCCGCGCGATTTCGACAAGCGGGCGAGTGCGGCGGCGCGCAGGACGGATCGGCAGTTGGATATTTTCGCGGGCATGGCGCCGGATTTTCCGGCGATCCATCCGATCGATGCGGACAGTCCGCAGGAGTGCAGCGAGATTACCGCGCATGTGTTCCAGTCGCTGCGGTTCGACACCACGTTCCGGGTGCCGTCCTACACGAAATGGCTCGACGGGTTCGGGCATGATGCGGCGTTTGCGTTTCACAAGCGGTATCTGCAGGCGTTGCAGCATGGGGTGGGTGCGAAGTTCTGGGCGTTGAAATGTCCTGACCATACGTTTTCGATTCCGGCGATTCTGGCGACCTATCCGGATGCGCGGTTCGTGGTGGTGCATCGCGACCCGGTGCATGTGTTCGCCTCGGTCGCGCATATGACGGAGGTGCTGCGCGCACCGTTCCTGCGCGCGATCGACACGGTGGAGATTGGCCGGCAGGTGACGGAGCGCTGGATCGAGGGGGCGAAACTGCTGGTCGCGTTCGACCGCAGCGGCGTGGTGCCGCCGGAGCGGTTGATCAATCTGCGTTATGAGGATTTGACCGGTGATCCGGTTGCGACCGTGGATCGGGTCTATCGCCATTTCGGCGAGGCGTTGTCGCCGGCGGCGGCGGCGGCGATGCGCGCGCATCTGGCGGCGGCGCCGCGCGGCGGGTATGGCAGCAACCGCTATCAGATGGCGGATTTCGGTATCAATCCCGAGCGGCTGCGGCCGGATTTCGCGCCGTACATGGATTATTTTGGTATCAATCCAAATGCGGTTCCCGGGAGAGTGCCGGCGTAACCCGATTGCGCTGCGCGGATACGACGGGCGGGGCCGTGCATCCGTGAGGGGCGGGTCGATGCGCTTTGCGCGTGGCTACCCAGCTGTATACATTTCTGATACTAAACTTCGTGTAACGAGATTGTGCGGTCTTGCGGGTCGGTGATCTCGTTGGGCTGAGGAGGAGTTCATTTGTCGACGGTGATCCCGTTTCCGCGCCACCAGCCCGGCAAATCCAAGGATATAGTGTGCTTCCTGATCGCTGATCTGGAGTGGGCGACGCAGCCGGGCTGGGCGAAGCATGAATCGACGATCGGGCAAATTGTGGGGGCGTGTGGGGGCCGGGTGTTCAAATCGGTCGCGGCGCGCGCGTATGCCGCGTTTGCCGCCGTCGGCCCCGCCGTTACCGCGGCGATCGAACTGCAGCGGAGCTTCATGGCGCGTGGCCCGGACGACGATACGGCGCTGCGTGCGGCCATTCACACGGGCGTGGCCGAACTGATCGGCGACCAGTACAGCGGTGCCGCGCTCAATCGGGCGGCGAGGCTGGCGGCGATTGCGCATGGCGATCAGGTTCTGATCTCGGCCGCCGCCGCCCGCATGGCGGATGCCGCCGCGTTGCCGGCCCTTGCGAGCATCGACCGGCTCGGCTGGTTCCGGCTGCGTGATCTGCTTGAGCCCGAGGCGGTACACCAGCTCGTGCATCCTGACCTGCGCCGCGATTTTCCGCCGCTGCGCTCGCTCGACAACGGCCCGCACAATCTGCCGCTGGTGAGCACCATCTTCATCGGCCGGTGTGAGGAACTCACGGTTCTTGATGAATTGCTCCATCATCGTAACCGCCGATTGATCACGATCGTCGGGCCGGGCGGTGTTGGCAAAACGCGCCTGGCGCTGCAATGCGCGGCGGAAAACCTGGCGTGGTTTTCCGACGGCGTGTGGTTCGTCGATGTCGGGGTTCTGTCCGAGGCCGGGCAGGTCGCCGAGGCGGTGTGCACGCTGCTCGGGTTCAAATTCGGGGGCGACCGCACGGCCGCGGAACTGCTGCCGTCGCTGCTGCGCCACAAGCACATGATGATCGTGTTCGATAATTGCGCGCATCTTGCGGGGCAGGTGGGTGTTCTTGCCACGGAACTGTCGCGCGGTTGCCGCGATGTGACGGTGCTGGCCACCAACCGGACCGCAATCGGTATCGACGGTGAATATTGTGTGCCGCTCGGCGGGCACCGCATGCCGGCCGCGGGCGAGGAGATTACGCTCGCGAGCGCCATGGGCGCGCCGGCGGTTCGCCTGTTCGTTGAACGCGCGCGACAGACGGTCAGTGATTTCAGGCTCACCGAGGCCAATCTGCCGCTTGTGAGGGCGATCTGCGACCGGTTGGGCGGTACCGCACTGGCGATCGAACTGGCCGCGGCCCGGCTGCGTCAGCTCTCGTTACCCGAATTACTGCGCGATCTGTCGAAAACTGCGGGCTCGCCCGACGATCCTTCGAACCCCGGCGTGGGCGGTGAGCGGGTACTCGACCGCGTGATCGAGGAAAGTTACGAGGGTCTGAGCGCGGATGAGCGCGTTGCCTTCGCCCGGCTTGCCGTGTTCGGCGGCAGTTTCACGCTCGATGCCGCGCGCGAGACCATTGGCATGAGCCCGCTGCGCCCGGCTGTGGTTCCGGACCTGATCGACTCTTTGATCGGGCGCTCCCTTCTGACCAGGGTGCCTGGCTGGTCGGATGAAACCCGGTATCGCCTGGCCGATACGGTGCGGCGTCACGCCCTTGAACGGCTCCGCGCCGATGCGGCGCGCCACGATGTGATGGACCGGCTGTGCGGCTGGCTGATCCGCCATTACGGCGAGGGCGAGCGGATCTGGGCCGCCAGCCCTGCCGATGAATGGCTGGCGCGCTATCGGTGCGACATCGATAACCTGCGCGCGGCACTGGCCTGGGCGTTCGGCACGTCCGGCGGCCCGCTGCCGCGCGAGGCGGGGGCGAACGAAGATACCGGCAACGGTAACACCGCCGCCGGGCTCATGCTGGTCAGCCTGACCAGCGAGTTGTGGCGCGATATCGGCATGACGGCGGAACAGCGGCACTGGCTGCATGTGGCGCAGCCGCGCATTGGTGCGGCCACACCCGATCGGGTTGCCGCGCGGATCGGGCTTGATATGGCGTTTGCGATCGGCGGCGGCGCATTCGGCGACAAGCGGCGGGTCGGTGACGCGCTCGATGCGCTGGCCCGCTACAAGATTGCCGGCAGCGCCGAGGAGATTGCGCTTGCGGCATCGCGCATCGCCATCTGTGTTCTGAGCCCGGAGGATACCTCGGCCGCGCAACCCTATGTCGCGCTGATGGAGGCGGCGCTGCTGACCATCGGCCGCACCCGGCGGCGTGCTTGGCTGCTGAACGTGCTGGCGGCGATGGCGCATTTCACGGGCGACAGCCGCCGCGCGATTGCCCTGCTCGAGGAGGCGGTGGCGATCAGCCGGCATTTTCGCGATCAGGTCAATATCCAGATCGCGGGGCTCAACCTTGGTGAATTCCTGTTTGCCCAGGGCGATGCCGAACGTGCCGCCACGGAGGCCACGGCGGTGGCGGCGAGTTGCCGCGAGACCGGCAATCTGCTCGATCTGGCGTTCGCGCTCGGCAATCTGGCGGCGTATGCGATGGTGCTGAACGATCTGGCGGGCGCCCGCGCCGCCCTGGCTGAGGCGCTGCCGCTGGCGGCTGACATCAATATCGAATTCGTCGTGATATCGTGCCTGCAGACCACGGCTTTGCTCGCCGCACGCGCGGGGTCGCTGCAGGACGCCACGCGCCTGGCCGGCCATACCGGGCGTTTCTACGAGGTCAACGCGCTTGCGCGCGAAGCGACCGAAGCAGCCATTTACCAAGCGTTGTGCAGCACACTCGATCGGGCGGAGGCGGAGGGTTTGCTCTCGCACGCCGAGCGGGGCGTGCTGATCAGCGAGGGGGGCGACCTTAAAACCCGGCATGCGATCGAACTCGCGATCCAGACCCTGGCGACGCCGGCCCGCGGCTAACGATCGTCGGGGCGCACCAGGCTCTGGTAGAGCAGCATCGGCACTTCGTCGCGCACGAAACCTTCGACCTCGACCATGCCGATGGCGCCGAGCACCGTGCGGCTGGCGAAATTATCGGCGCGCGCCACCGCGACGATCCGGGGCAGGCGCGCCTGCTCGTGGCCATAGCGCAAGGCCGCACTTGCCGCCTCGCGCGCCAGCCCGGCACCGCGCACTTCCGGCCACAGGGCAAAGCGCAAGGCGATGCCGCGGCCATCCGCACGCGCGGCCAGCCCGGTCATGCCGATGAAATTGCCGGTGTGCAGGCCGCGCACGGTCCAGATACCATAGCCGTCACGGCCCCATGAGCCGATGTCCTCGGCCAATTCCTCCGCCGCGCGCTCGCGGGTGCGCACGCCGCCCAGCATGAGGGCAAAGGCGCGTGGGTCGGTCTTCAACGCGACCAGATCGGCGAGGTCGGCCCAGCCGACGGGGTCGAGCCGTAAACGCGCCGTGGTGATGCGCCAGGTGGGGTTGGTCACTGTGGGGCTCCGCCAGGGGCTCTGCCCCTGGACCCCGCTAAGGGCGGAGCCCTTAGAACCCGGAGTTTTAGGATTGGGGAGGGCGCGGCACGGCGTTGCGACGGCGAATACGTAGCAGCGCCCTCCCCAATCCTAAAACTAATGGATTCCAAAGGCTCCGCCTTTGGCGGGGTTCCAAGGGGCGGAGCCCCTTGGTGGGGTTTGGGGCGAAGCCCCATCACTGACCGTCCCCATCAGCGCGTCAGCGGGCGATACTTGATCCGGTGCGGTTCGGTCGAGTCTGCACCTAGTCGGCGGCGTTTGTCTTCTTCGTAGGCCTGGAAATTACCTTGGAACCATTCGACGTGGCTATCGCCTTCAAAGGCGAGGATGTGGGTGGCGAGGCGATCGAGGAACCAGCGGTCATGCGAGATGATGACGGCGCAGCCGGGGAACTCCATCAGCGCGTCTTCGAGGGCCCTCAAGGTATCGACATCAAGATCATTTGTTGGCTCGTCCAACAAGATGACGTTGTGTTCGCCTTTGAGCATTTTGGCGAGGTGGACGCGGTTGCGTTCGCCGCCCGAGAGGATGCCGACTTTCTTTTGCTGATCGGCGCCTTTGAAGTTGAAGGCACCGACATAGGCGCGTGAGGGGACCGAGCGTTTGCCGAGGGTGATAACATCGGTGCCGCCCGAGACTTCTTCCCAGACCGATTTATCCGGGTTGAGGCTGTCGCGTGACTGATCGACGTAGCCGAGCCTGACGGTTTCGCCCACTTTGAAGGTGCCGCTGTCCGGGTGTTCGGCGCCGGTGATCATTTTGAACAGCGTGGTCTTGCCCGCGCCGTTCGGCCCGATGACGCCGACGATGCCGCCTGGCGGCAGTTTGAACGAGAGACCGTCGATCAGGACGTGGTTGCCGAAGCCTTTGCGCAGGTTTTCCGCCTCGATCACGGTGCCGCCGAGGCGCGGGCCGGGCGGGATGATGATTTCCGCGACGCCGGCGACCTGCTCGTTCGATTTCGCGAGCATATCCTCGTAGCGGGTGATGCGCGCCTGGTTTTTGGCCTGGCGGGCCTTGGGGGAGGCGCCGATCCACTCGCGTTCTTCCTTGAGCGCGCGCTGGCGGCCGGATTCTTCCTTTTCCTCCTGCGAGAGGCGTTTTTGCTTCTGTTCGAGCCAGGAGGTGTAGTTGCCCTCGAACGGGTAGCCGCGGCCGCGCTCGAGTTCGAGGATCCAGTTGGTGACGTTTTCGAGAAAATACCGGTCATGGGTGACCACGATCACGGTGCCGGCGTAGGCGCGCAGGGTTTTTTCGAGCCAGGCGACCGATTCCGCGTCGAGATGGTTGGTTGGTTCGTCGAGCAGCAGCAGATCGGGTTTTTCGAGCAGCAGCCGGCAGAGGGCGACGCGCCGCCGCTCACCGCCGGACAGGTTGGTGACCGGGCTTTCGGCCGGCGGGCAGCGCAGCGCATCGAGCGCGATATCGATCCGCCGGTCGAGCTCCCAGCCATCCTGGGCGTCGATTTTTTCCTGCAATGCGGCCTGTTCGGCCAGCAGGTCGTTCATTTTGTCGTCGTCCATCGGCTCGGCGAATTCCTCGGAAATCGCGTTGAACCGGGCCAGGGCCGCACGCAGATCGGCGAAGGCAAGGGCGACGTTGTCGCCCACGGTGAGGTCCGGCTCGAGATGCGGCTCCTGCGAGAGATAGCCGATGGTGGCACCTTCGGCCGCCCAGGCTTCGCCGCCGAATTCCTTTTCGATTCCCGCCATGATTTTCAGCAGCGTCGATTTACCGGCGCCGTTGACGCCGAGCACGCCGATCTTCACGCCCGGCAGGAACGAGAGGGTGATGCCTTTGAACACCTCGCGCCCGCCGGGGAAGGCTTTGGTGAGGTCTTTCATGACATAGACGTATTGGTATGCGGCCATTGGCTGATCCTGTCCGGTGCGATCGCTTGAGCGGAGCGATGGGGTTGGCGCACGTATAGAAACAGCTTCGCCGCGGAGCAACCGACGGCCGGTGGCCGTCCATCACACGACGGCCGTTGGCCGTCCATCATACGACGGCCGGTGGCCGTCCGGCATACGACGGCCGGTGGCCGTCCGGCATACGACGGCCGGTTGCGGTCAGGCGCGGCGGCTCAGGTGACGGTGTAGCCTTCCGCAGCGATTGCCGCAGTGATGCCGGCGATATCGGCCGGCGTCGCCTGCTCGATCCGTACGGTACCGGTACGCAGGTCGACCGCGACGGGCGTTTGCGCGAGCACGCTGTGCACCGCCTCGGTCACCGCGCGGACGCAATGGCCGCAGGTCATGCCGCCGACGTGAAGTTCAACCATGATCGATCTCCTGTCGCCCTGGATCGGGCCATGCCCGTATCATGGTGATTACCACCATGGGAAGGTCAAGGTGTGCGGCGGCGCTCGATCTCGACGCCGGCGGAGACGGCATCGGGAAACACATCGAGCTTTTCGACCATCACCCGGGCCGCGATCACCCGCGCGTCCGTGAGGCAGAGTTCGGCGAGGCGTTCCGCCAGGGTTTCGACCAGCTGGACGTGGCCGGACGCCACCGTTGCGCGCGTGGCGATCACGATCTGCTCGTAGTCGACCACGCGGGCC
This sequence comes from Acidiphilium sp. PA, assembly GCF_026191915.1. Classification (GTDB taxonomy): domain Bacteria; phylum Pseudomonadota; class Alphaproteobacteria; order Acetobacterales; family Acetobacteraceae; genus Acidiphilium. Next base: position 129,446 of record NZ_JAIMBY010000009.1, on the reverse strand, counting down.
AGATCGTCCCGCCCGACGCCGGGGCGCGACAATTGCCGCCCGCCGGGGGGTGAGGCTTGATCCTCGATCGCCAGATCGAGATTGATCCTGATCCGCTGGGTGCGCCCATGCTCGTGCGCGTAGACGCCGATGGCGGCCTCGAGCACCAGATCGCGGATGAACATGCGGCGGATGCCCTTGAGCGCATCGGCACTGAAAGAAATGTCCTGCATCAGCCGCCTCTGCGCCGCAAACCGCCGGGACGCAAGCGCATGATCGGTGCAATTGCTTGAACGATGGCGACATCGCGGTGCCGGCGGTGCCGGTGGTTTGGCGCCATGGCACGGGCCGGTCGGGCGCGGCGACGGGCACCGGGGGCGCGCCCGCGCGGCATTGCCTTCTTGCGGCCACATCAGCCACCCCATATGCGCAGAGCGGCGCTGTGCCGTTTACAAAGGGAGATCGACTATGCGCCTATCCGCAACCCGCATCATGCCGTTAACGGCTGCTGCCGTCATCGCTTTCTCGGGCGTTGCCCTGGCAAAGGTGACCTATCTGCACGCGACCCTGGCACCCGGCGCCGCCGTGACCGGCTCGATGGGCAAGGGCAAGATGACTGGCCACTATAACTCGACGAGCCACATGCTGTACTGGCACATCGTTTACAGCCATCTGAGCAGTAAAGTGACGATGTCGCATTTCCATGGTCCCGCGAAGCCGGGTGAGAACGCACCGGTGCTGGTGCCGATCAGCGGTCCGCATGCCAGCCCGATCACCGGCCACGCCAAGATCACGGCTGCTCAGGCAAAGGTTCTGCTCGACGGCATGGCCTATGTGAACGTGCACACCGTGAAGTTTCCGGCGGGCGAAATTCGCGGCCAGGTCGAGACCGGCAAGTAATCCGCGATCGCGTTGCCTGAACGGCAAAACGCCCGGTCCTGCTGGACCGGGCGTTTTTTATCGGGAGCGTTCTGAACACTCCGGGCGGTAGTGAAACCCGATCAGGATTTCGGGCTCCACAGCGTGCACCAGCCGGTCGGTGCGATCGAACCGGCGACGGCCTTGCACTTGCCGTTCGCGGTCGCCGAGGCGCCGGGGACGTACAGGGCGCAACCATCGCACTGGTGACCGTCCTTGGGTTTGTCCTGGTACTGCACGGCGGACTGCGCCATGCCGGCGGCCTTGGCTGACTGCGTTGCGACCACGCCGGCGGCGGCGATCGCGGCGGACAGGCCGGCGGCCTTCTTCAACAGCGCGCGGCGGCCATTGAACTTTGCATCTTCGGTCATCGGTGGCTCCTTTTGTCGGACGTTCTATGAGTGATCTGGCAGGCAAGACAATAGTTTAGGGCGAGACGGCGGAAGGGCAAGCGTATTTCGCAACGCCACTCTTCCCTTGCACGATATGACCTGAGAAACATGGCCTCACCGTGGCAAACACACATATGTGATGGGAGGATCAGGGGATCAGGACCGTGCTGCCGGTGGTGCGCCGTGCTTCCAGCGCTTCCTGCGCCGCCGCGGCCGCAGCGAGGGGAAACGTCTGGTTGACGCGGATCTTCACGGCGCCGCTTGCCACCACGTCGAACAGATCATTGGCGACGGCGACCAGATCTTCGCGCCTGGCCGTGTAGGTCGCAAGCGTCGGGCGGGTCAGGAACAGGCTGCCTTTGGCGGCGAGCATGCTCAGATCGATCGGCGGCACCGGGCCGGAGGCGTTGCCGTAGCTGACCATCAGCCCCAGCGGTGCGAGGGAGTCGAGGCTGGGGGTGAACGTGTCCTTGCCGACCGAATCATAGACCACCGGCACCATGGCGCCATCGGTCAGGCGCTTGACCTCGGACGCCAGATTGGCGTGGCCGATCACGACATGGTCGGCCCCGTGGGCGCGGGCGATTTCGGCCTTCTGCTCGGTGGAGACCACGCCGATCACGGTCGCGCCGATCTGTTTGGCCCATTGGCACAGGATCAGCCCGACGCCGCCGGCCGCCGCGTGGACCAGGATGGTTTCGCCGCGCTGCACCCGATAGGTCCGCCGCAGCAGATATTGGGCGGTCATGCCTTGCAGCATCATGGCGGCACCGGTTGCGAAATCGATGCTGTCCGGCAGTTTCACCAGACGGTCCGCCGCGATCACCCGCTCGGTTGCGTAGGCGCCGATCGGGCCGCCGGCATAAGCAACGCGGTCGCCGATCGAAACCTCGGTCACGCCGGCGCCGATCGCGCGGACGACCCCCGCACCCTCCATGCCGAGCGTGGCGGGCAGATGGGGGATTTTGTAGAGGCCGATGCGGAAATAGATGTCGATGTAGTTGAGCCCGATCGCTTCGTGGTGGATCAGCGCCTCGCCCGGACCGGGCTCCGGCGTGGGAACGTCATCCCACCGCAGAACCTCGGGTCCGCCATGAGCGTGAATACGAATGGCCTTGGTGCTCAAAACGGTTCTCTCCCCAGAGTGGCGATACCCTGAGGGTGCGAGGCCCTGCCGCCCCTGTCAAGATGACGAGACAGGGCGGATGCCGGAACGCCGCTGCCGCGCCCGGCACCGGTGGGAGGGCGCGGGCAGCTGAAACCGGCGTTCAGTCGTTGCGCTGGGTCTGACCCTGGCTGGATTGCGCCATCTGCGCCTGATTGATGCGGCAGGTGCGGGGCACGGGGCCCTGGTAACGCATCCAGTGCTGGGTCTGCCCGAAGATCGGCAGGCCGATGTAGCCGCGCAGCGCGAGCTCGCCGGCACGGGTGACATGGAACTCGGCGTGATATTCGCTGCCGTTGCGCGGATCGACGATGCCGCCGTGCCATGCGCTGCCGTGTTCGGCGGAGGGGCGGATCAGCTCGAAACCGCATTGCGGCTGGCCCTGATAGTCGGACGGGATGGCCGCACCGTGATCGAGCATCAGGCCGACGATATGGCCGCACAGGCCGGGCTGGTCGGCACAGGGGGCAATCTGCACCACCGCGCCGCCGCGCCCGGTCAGCCAGTCACCCACGGGGGAGGGTGCCTGTGCGGCGCTCGCGAAGCCGCCGAGCGCGGCCCAGAGGGCGCCGAGGAGGATGGTGGATGTCAGTGCTAAGCGTCTCATGGCAGTTTTCCAAAACTTCCTGAAGCGAGGGGTCGGTGGGCGTTTGGTTACGCTCAATTAACTTCGCTTTCGAACTATCACTTACGCTACGATCCCGGGTTTGAAACGGATTTATTCCTCATAGGTTCCATGCGAAAAGCGCGCGGATTTCGGCGTCACTGTGGCGGAATCCGCACAACCATCTTGCCTCGCGGCCACGGCGCGCCATACATTCAGGGCGCGAACCACAAGGATCGGGCGTCTGCCGTCCGACATGACATTCAGGACGACCCGTATGACCAAGTCACTGGCTCTGATCGCTGTTTGCGCCGCACCGCTGCTTGGTGTCGTCCCGCTGCCCGGTGTCGCGCAGGCGCAATCGACAGCCGCGCCGGCGGGCGGGGGCGCGGGGTTTCCAGGCGGGACCTGGACGATCCAGGACGAAAACGCCTCGCTCAGCACACAGAGCCTCACCGACCGGTATTATGTCAACGGGTTGCATATCGGCTGGACCTCGCATGAGGGGGCGCTGCCGGATGCGGTGGCCAGTTTCGGTCACGCGCTGCTGGGGGCGGGTGATCAGCGGATCAGCATCAGCCTGACCCAGAAAATTTTCACCCCCGCCGCGACCCAGGCGATCGACCCGCCGGTGAACGACGAGCCGTATGCGGGGTCGCTGCTCGGGACGTTCGAACTGATCCAGGACACGCAGACGTCGCGCACCGTGGTGGGTTTCGATGCCGGCGTGGTCGGGCGCGATGCCGGTGCCGAGATTGTGCAGAACGGGTTTCATTCGATCATCGGCCAGAGCGGCACCCATGGCTGGGCCTATCAATTGCCGTCGGAACCGGCGTTCGATGTGCTGGCCGCGCGCACCTGGCGCGTCGGGGTCGCGCGGTTCGGCAACGGGCTGGAGGTGGATGCGTTGCCGCAGCTCTCCGGCATGGTCGGTACGACCGAGGCGTATCTGGAGCCCGGGGTATCGTTTCGGATCGGCGAGGGGCTGAACGCCGATTTCGGCGCGCCGCTGCTGCGGCCGGGGCCTTCGGGGTCGGATGCGTATCGCCAGACCCGACCCTTCGTGTGGTATGTGTTCGGCGGCGTGGCGGGCAAGCTGGTCGGGCATGACGAATTTCTGTCGGGGGCGGATTTCCAGTCGAGCCGCGCGGTCAACCCGACGCATGCGGTCGGCCAGCTCGATGCCGGGGTCGCGATCATCTGGCACGGGGTGCGGTTGAGCTATACCCAGGTTTTTCAGACGCGGCGCTATGTCGGTCAGATCGGCGGTATCCATGAATACGGCTCGCTTGCGGTATCGGCGAAGTTCTGACGCGCCGATTGCGATGGCGGGGCGGCACCGCTCACGGACAATCGTGCTGACAATCGCGCGCGTGATGCAAATTTTGCTTTCCCATCCGGGCGACCTGTGGATATGCTGCATCGGATAAGAATTGAGATTAGGTTGATGTCTGGCTCTGATCGTCGTGGCACTGGCAATGGATTGGGCACCGGGGTAGCAACCCGGACACGCACCAAGACGCGCAAACCGGCCCTGTACAAGGTGCTGATGCTGAACGACGACTACACGCCGATGGAGTTCGTGATTCACGTGCTCGAGCGGTTTTTCTCGAAAAGCCGTGAGGAAGCCACCCGCATCATGCTGCACGTGCACCGCCGCGGCGTTGGCGTGTGCGGCGTGTTCACCTACGAAATCGCCGAGACCAAGGTGACGCAGGTGATGGATCTGGCGCGGCAGAGCCAGCATCCGCTGCAGTGCACGATCGAGAAAGAATAGGGCGATGGACCATCGTCCCGCGGCCGATAATTTTGCAGGGGTGATCTACTTTGGTCATCATTGCGAAAGGTTTGTGCGATATCATGTCATGATAGTGTCGTGCAGACGTCGCGCCTACCGAGCCTACGCATGACGACCGATTTCGCGGCTGAGCCGTATCGGGCTTGACCAGGGTGGCATGGGCCGCCCGCCGGAAGCCCGGCTAGGAGTGGATTTAATATGCTGTCTCGCAATCTCGAACAAACCCTGCACCGCTCCCTGGCGTTTGCCGCCGAGCGCCGCCACGAATATGCCACCCTCGAACATCTACTGCTCGGGCTGATCGATGATGCCGATGCGCTGACGGTGCTGCGCGCCTGCGGTGTCGATATCGAGCGGCTGCGGCGCGAGAGCACCGAATTTCTCGACAAGGATCTGGCCGGCCTTGCGACCGATCGGGCAGGTGACCCGAAGCCGACCGCCGGGTTCCAGCGCGTCGTGCAGCGCGCCGCGATCCATGTGCAGTCCTCCGGCCGCGATGAGGTGACCGGGGCGAATGTGCTGGTCGCGCTGTTCTCCGAGCGGGAGAGCCATGCCGTGTATTTCCTGCAGGCGCAGGACATGACACGGTTGGATGCGGTGAATTTCATCAGCCACGGCATCGCCAAATCGCCTGGCCGTTCAGTGCCGCGCACGCCGGCCGGCAGCGCCGAGAACACCGAGGCCGAGGCCGAGCAGAAGCCCAAGCGCGGCCAGGATGCGCTGGCGAATTACTGCGTCAATCTGAACAAGAAGGCGCAGTCCGGCAAAATCGATCCGCTGATCGGCCGCGAGACGGAAATCGAGCGCACGATCCAGATTTTGTGCCGCCGGTCGAAAAACAATCCGCTGTTCGTGGGTGACCCCGGCGTGGGCAAGACCGCGATCGCGGAGGGGCTGGCCAAGCGCATCGTCGATGGCGATGTGCCGGAAGTGCTTGCCAAATCGACCATCTATTCGCTCGACATGGGCGCCCTGCTCGCCGGCACGCGCTATCGCGGCGATTTCGAGGAACGGTTGAAGGCGGTGGTGTCCGAGCTTGAAGCCCTGCCCGGTGCGGTGCTGTTCATCGATGAGATCCACACCGTGATCGGCGCCGGTGCCACTTCGGGCGGGGCGATGGATGCATCGAACCTGCTCAAACCGGCCCTGTCGTCCGGCGCGCTGCGCTGCATCGGCTCGACCACGTACAAGGAGTTCCGGACCTATTTCGAAAAGGATCGGGCGCTGGTGCGGCGCTTCCAGAAGATCGACGTCAATGAACCGTCGATCGACGATGCGGTGAAGATTCTGCGCGGGCTGAAAGGTGTGTACGAGAAACACCACAAAGTGCGCTACACGGACGATGCGATCCGCGCCTCGGTCGAACTTTCGGCAAAATATATCCATGACCGCAAATTGCCGGACAAGGCGATCGACGTGATCGACGAGGTTGGCGCCTCGCGGATGCTGCTGCCGGAAAACAAGCGCCGCAAGACCGTTACCCTGCGCGATGTCGAGGAGATCGTTGCCAAGATCGCGCGAATTCCCCCCAAATCGGTCTCGGCCGATGATAAGGAGACCCTGCGCACGCTGGATCGGGACCTGAAATCGATGGTGTTCGGGCAGGATGCCGCGATTTCTGCACTTTCGGCCGCGATCAAGCTCGCGCGTGCCGGGCTGCGCGATGCGGAAAAGCCGATTGGGTGCTATCTGTTTTCGGGTCCGACCGGTGTTGGCAAAACCGAAGTCGCCCGCCAGTTGGCCAGCACGCTGGGGATCGAGCTCACACGGTTCGACATGTCGGAATATATGGAGCGCCACTCGATCTCGCGTCTGATCGGCGCGCCGCCGGGCTATGTCGGGTTCGATCAGGGCGGCATGTTGACCGATGCGATCGATCAGCATCCGCATTGCGTGCTGCTGCTCGATGAAATCGAAAAGGCCCATCCGGACCTGTTCAATATCCTGTTGCAGGTGATGGACCACGGCAAGCTGACCGACCACAATGGCAAGAACGTCGATTTCCGCAATGTCATCCTGATCATGACCACCAACGCCGGTGCGGCCGACATGGCCAAGGCCGCGATCGGCTTCGGCCGGGAGGTGCGCGTGGGTGAGGATGAGGAAGCGATCAAGCGGATGTTCACGCCGGAGTTCCGCAACCGTCTCGACGCGATCATCCCGTTCGCCGGCCTTACGCCGGAAATCGTGGCGCAGGTCGTCGAAAAATTCGTCATGCAGCTCGAGGCCCAGTTGGCCGACCGCAATGTGACGATCGAGCTCTCCTCGGCCGCCAAGGAGTTCCTGGCCGAGCGCGGCTACGACCCGCTCTATGGCGCACGGCCGCTGGCCCGCGTCATTCAGGAGCTGATCAAGAAACCGCTGGCCGAGGAGTTGCTGTTCGGCAAGCTGGTGGCCGGTGGTGCGGTGAAGGTCAGCTTCCGGGATGGGGCGCTCGCGTTCGATATAGCGGAAGCGCCGAAGCCGGCGCTGCCGAAACCCGAGGGCGATCAGGAAGAACAGGCGCCCCCGCAGGAAGTGCAGTAATCGAAAACCGGGCCGGGATGACGGTATCGTTGTTCCGGCCCGGCGTGATTGCTATTGCAAGCGGTCTGAAATCCGGCGTGCCAGTACCTGTACGCAGGGTTTCCGCAGCATCGTGATATGCGAGCCGGGCACTGGCACGATTTGAAGCGAGCGCGCCAATCTCTGCCAGATTCGCACCGGATCACAACCGTGCTGGTCGCCGTGTTGCGATTTGAACAGGACGATTGCCTGATCGATCGGCGCCGGATCGTAGCTTTCGTAGGCGATGATCGACGCATCGCGCACGCGCTGTAAATTCGGCTCCAGCCCGCTGACGTAATAGGCCGATTGCGTGAAACTCGCGGCACCGGCGGCTGGGTTCAGCCGCCGGCCGAAGTGCCGGCCCAGCGCCGCCGCACGGCTCATGAGGTGCCGCAGCGCGGCCGGTGGCGTCATCTGCCGCATTTCGCCGAGGCGCCGCGCGGCGCGCCGGCAGGCCACCCGCACCCATTCGGATCGAGGCCAGTATTTTTCGTAACACGCGCTGTCGATCAGCCCGACCAGGCCGATCGGCAAAGCCGCATCGACCAGCAGCCGCGCGAGCTCGACACAGACCAGACCGCCGAACGAATAGCCGATCAGATTGATCGCGCCGGAACCCGCATGCCGGGTCCGGATTGCATCGGCATAAAGGCGCGCCATCGCCGGGATCGAGGTCAGCGGCGCGGCTTCGCCATCGAGCCCCGGCAATTGCAGCGCCCAGATCTGGCCGGCAAAATCGATGCCTGCCGCCAGTTCGCATAGTTCCAGCACGAGACCGGTGCCGGCGGCCACGACGTAGAGCGCGGCATCCTGCCGACCGGCGCGCAGCAGGACCAGGGGTGAGGCGGGCGGAAACGCGCCGTGCGCGATCGCTGCCGACAACGCGGTCATGGTACCCAGCCGCATCAGCGCGGTCGGTGGAATTCGCACACCGAGTTCCGCCTCCACCGCATCGATAAACCGTGTGATACGCCCGATACCAACCGAAATGTGCAACACATGGGCGGACACATCCTGGCCCTTCCGGCCGAATTCACGCCGCCACAGCGGCGTGATGACAGCCATGATCTCATCCGGGGCGCGAGTCTCACAATCGGCGGCGCGTCCGATAACCGCGCCTGGCTCCACGAGCGGAGGCCCATCCATGCTCAAATTCGCTTTCAGAAATTAGACTGTAACGCTATGCAACAAGACTAGCGGTTAGCACACGTGTGTCCAAGCCAAAATTTATACTTTTCGGGAAAAGATCGAAATATAGAATAAAGGCGTAAACTGATACTTTGCCGGTCCGGCGCGGCGTCCTACCCGGCCAACTCCACCACCTCAACCCGGCGTCCTTTTGCAGCCAGAGCGATCTTGCCCGCCTTCAGCCGCAAGGCATCGGTGCCGAACACATCCGCCCGCCAGCCGGCCAGGCAGGGCAGATTGGGCGCATCCTCGCCGGCCAGCGCATCGATATCATCGCCCGAGGCGATCAGCCGCGCCGCGACGTGATTGGCGTTGGCGCGCTCGGCGAGCAGCACTTTCAACAGGGCAACCAGCGCGGGCGACGGCTTGATGGTGTCGTTCGCGCGCGGCAACTGCGGCAGGTCACGCTCCGGCAGCGCCTTGGCCGCGGCGATCACGCCGAGCAGGGCCGTGCCCGCTTTACCCTCGGCGAAGCCGCGGGTGATGCCGCGGACCCGGGTCAGCCCCTCGGCATCGCCCGGCGCAAGGGCGGCGAGTTCGGGGATCTGTTCATCCTTGATGACGCGCTGACGCGGAATGTTGATGCGCATGGCCTCACGCTCGCGCCACGCCGCGATCGCCTGCACGAGCGCGAGTTGCCGGCGGTTGGCACCCCGCAGCTTCAACCGCCGCCAGGCATCGGCCGGGTCGGTGCGGTAGGTGCCGGGCTCGTTCAGAATGGCGGCTTCCTCGGCGACCCAATCGAGCCGGCCCTCGCGCACCAGGCGGTCGCGCAACGCCTCGTACACCAGGCGCAGCCACGTGACATCGGCTGCGGCATAGGTGACCTGCGCGGGTGACAGCGGGCGGGCCTGCCAGTCGGAAAACCGGCGCGCCTTGTCGATGCTGCCGCCCGCCAGCGAGGATACCAGCGTGTCATACCCCACCTGATCGCCGAACCCGGCAACCATTGCGGCCACCTGCGTATCGAAAATCGGCGTCGGCACCGCGCCGAATTTCAGCAGGAAAATCTCGACATCCTGCCGGCAGGCATGAAACACCTTGACCACACTTCTGTTCGCGAACAGCGCGCCGAGCGGCGCCAGATCGAGGTTGGGGGCCTGCGCGTCGATCACCGCGACATCACTGATGCCGCCGAGCTGGATCACGCATAATTCGGGGTAATAGGTCCGCTCGCGCATGAATTCGGTATCGACCGTCACATACGGCTCCGCGGCCAGGCGTTCGCACAGGGCGGCCAAGGCTTCGCTGGTGGTGATCAGGACGGGGTCGGCGAATTTGACGTGCGGCTTCATCATAACGGAGTGCCACGCCCTGTCTTGACAGGAAAGACCCACGACGTCCATTTGCCCCTGATTTCATTCAGGACTGGTCCCCGATGCACGAATATCGCACCCATACCTGCGGCGCCCTGCGCGCGGCCGATGCCGGCAGCACCGCCCGCCTGTCCGGCTGGGTCAACGTCAAGCGCGACCACGGCGGGCTGCTGTTCATCGATCTGCGCGATCATTTCGGCATTACCCAATGTGTGATCCCGAACGGCTCCGCCGTGTTCGAACGCGCGGAAGCCACCCGCGTCGAAAGCGTGATCACGGTGACTGGTACGGTGGTCGCGCGCGACGCGGCCACGGTCAATCCACGGCTGCCGACCGGTGAAATCGAACTACGGGTCGAGGATTTCGTGGTGCAATCCGCCGCCGATGTGCTGCCGATCCAGGTGGCGGGCGATGCCCAGTTCCCCGAAGACCTGCGCCTGCGCTACCGCTTCCTCGATCTGCGGCGCGAGAAACTGCACCGCAACATCATGCTGCGCGCCAATGTGGTGACCTGGCTACGCCGGGAAATGACCGCGCGCGGCTTTACCGAATTCACCACCCCCATCCTCACCGCGTCTTCACCCGAAGGAGCGCGCGACTTTCTGGTGCCCTCGCGCCTGCACCCCGGCCAGTTCTACGCCCTGCCCCAGGCACCCCAGCAGTTCAAGCAATTGCTGATGGTCGCCGGGTTCGACCGCTATTTCCAGATCGCGCCCTGCTTTCGCGATGAGGCCAGCCGCGCCGATCGCGCCCCCGGCGAATTCTACCAGCTCGATTTCGAAATGAGCTTCGTCGATCAGGAGGAAGTGTTCGCCACGATCGAACCCGTGCTCGGCGGGCTGTTCAAGGAATTCAGCGGCGGCAAAACCGTCAGCGACTGGCCGTTTCCGCGCATCGCCTATGACGACGCACTGCTCACCTACGGCTCGGACAAGCCCGACCTGCGCAACCCGCTGAAAATCGCCGACGTAACCGACGCCTTCCGCGAGTCCGGCTTCGGCCTGTTCGCCAAAATTGTCGCGGGCGGCGGCGTCGTGCGCGCGATCCCCGCACCCGGTGCCGGAGGCAACCCGCGCAGCTTTTTCGACAAACTCAACGATTGGGCCCGCATCGAAGGCGCCGGCGGGCTCGGCTACATCATTTTCGAGGCGGACGGCGCCAAAGGCCCGATCGCGAAAAACCTCGAACCCACGCGCGCCGAAGCCATCCGCACCGCCGTGGGCGCCCAAGCGGGCGACGCCGTCTTCTTCGCCGCCGGCCCGCGCGATACCGCCGCGAAATTTGCCGGCAGCGTGCGCACCAAACTCGGCAACGACCTCGGCCTGATCAGCAACGATAGTTTCAAATTCTGCTGGATCGTCGATTTCCCGATGTTCGAAATGGACGAAGATACCAAACAGATCGCCTTCAGCCATAACCCGTTCTCGATGCCCCAAGGCGGACTCGAAGCCCTCAATACCCGCGACCCGCTGACCATCAAGGCATTCCAGTACGATATCGTGGTCAACGGCGTCGAACTCTGCTCCGGCGCCATCCGTAACCATAAACCCGAAATCATGCTGCGCGCCTTCGAAATCGCCGGCTACGGACCCGAAATCGTCGAAGCCCAGTTCGGCGGCATGCTCAACGCCTTCCGCTACGGCGCCCCACCCCACGGCGGCGCCGCACCAGGCATCGATCGCATGGTCATGCTGCTCGCCGATGAACCCAACCTGCGCGAAGTCATCACCTTCCCCCTCAACCAACAAGGCCAAGACCTCATGATGGGCGCACCCGCCCCGGTCGACGCCACCCGCCTGCGCGAACTGTCCCTGGCACTGGCCCCGCGTAAGCCGAACTGATGCCGGGGGTGGTGCGGGTGAGGCGGAAGAAAGCAAGATCAGGGGGCTTTGCCCCCCGAACCCCCCACTAAGGGCGGAGCCCTTAGAACCCGCTAGTTTTAGGCAAGGGGAGGGCGCTGCCTCGGTGGTTCCGTCGATCTGGCCTGTGTCGCCCTCCCCTTGCCTAAAACTAATGGATTTTAAAGGCTCCGCCTTTAACGGGGGTCCAGGGGGCAGAGCCCCTTGGCCTTGCTTACCTCAACCTCACCCTCACCGCCTCCGGAATTGTTCGACATACGCGAGCACAGCGGCAGCGGCGGTTTCGGGGGTGGGGGCGAGCATGAGGTGGCCGGCGGTGGTGGGTTGGGTGGTTTCGGCGATCAGGCGGGGGCGTTGGCGGTAGGGGCGGATTTCGTGATTGTCGGTGGGGCTGGGGGCGGGGATGCCGGGTTTTTCGTGGATGGTGCCGTTGCGCCTAGCGCGGTAGGCGAAGGCGCGCGCGGGCGGGGCGGCTTCGTGGATTGTGACGATGGCGGGCCGGGCGAGGGTGAGGCGCCGGCGGGCGCCGCGGGGCAGCGACTGGAGGATGGCGAGATCGTTGCCGTCGGGTTCGATGGCGATGGCGTCGGCTGCGATCGGCATGGCGCGGGCCCGGGCCAGCCGGTAGGGCAGCAGTCCGGAGTCTGTGCCGCCGCGGCCGCGCCGGCCGGCCAGGACCAGATCGGGGCGGGCCCGGTCGATTTCGGCGGCGAGCGCGGCGAGGGGATCATTGGCGGGGTTGGTGAGCAGCAGGGTGAGTGTGGTGAGGCCGTGGCCGAGGGCATCGAGCACTGACGGGTCGGGTTCACCTGCGTGCAGGCCGGTGATTGTGGTGGCGGGTGCAAGGCGGAGAGCGAGGGCGATGGCTTGCAGTTCGACCGGCACGGGCCGTGGCGTGCCGGCGTGGGGGTCGCGCCCGGCGGAGAGCAGGACGATGATGTTCATAGCATGGCGCGCAGGGCCTGCATCACGTCCTGGGCATCGGCGATGATGGCGAGGCCGGCGCGGGCGATGATAGCGGCGTGGAGGTCGGTGTTGATGGCGACGATGTGTTCGACCGTGCCGATGCCTTGGAGGTGTTGCGGCGCGCCGGAGATACCGAGGGCGATGTAGCATTCGGCATTGAGCACGGTGCCGGAAGCGCCGACCTGCAGGGCGCGGGGCAGGGCACCGGCGTCGCAGACCACGCGGCTCGCGCCCGGGGTTGCGCCGAGGGCGCGGGCGAGGTCGAGAAAGCCAGCAAAATCGGTCACGCCGTTGCCGGCGGCGATGACCAGGGGCGCCTGATCGAGCGGGATGGTCGCGGCATCGACCGCGAGGGTGGTAGCGGCGCGGATGCCGCCTGGCGTGGCGGCAACATCGGGCGCCGGCAGCGGATCGGCGGCGTGGGGCGTGCCGTGATAGGGGGCGATGCGATCCGGCGCGATGCTGATCAGGCGCGGTGGGGTGGCGCGCAGCTCGACGCGCCCGGCCTGGGCCGGGCGGATGACCTGGGTTGGGGTGAGGCTTTCGGCCCCGGCGAACAGAACGGCGTCGGTCAGGGCGGCGACGCGGCGGGCGAGATCGCCGCCATCGGCAGATTCCGGGAAGACGACGTGGCGGGGGGCGTGATCGATGATGGCCTGGGCGATGAGCTGTGCATTGCGTTCGGGGTCGTAGGTGGGGGTAGGAAGCGTGATCGTGCGGTCGCCGCCGGCGGTGCCGATGGCATCGGGCGCCTGGGCGGCCAGAGGGGGCGTGAGCACGACCACCGCCGCATCGCGTCCTGCGAGCGTGCGTGCGGCGCCGATCACCTGGCGATCGTGCCGGTTGAGCGCACCGCCTGCGGCTTCGATGACGGCGAACTCAAGGAATGTGGGTTCGGCGATGTGGATGGGCGTGGGGGCGGTGACGGGTGCACCGGCCGGGGCGAGGAGCGTGCCGCCCCGGTGCGTCCGATCGAGCCGCAGCCGGGGCGTGCGCGAGACCACCATGGCGTCGCGTTCGGCGCGGGGATCGCGCCGGATCATTGCAGCGCCTCGTGCACCAGTTCGGCGATATCGCGCACCAGCGGCCGCGGGCCGACGACGCCTTCGAGCATGGCGGTGCAGCCGGGGCAGGCGACCGCGACCATGGAGGCGCCGGTTTCGCGCGCCTGTTCCATCCGCAGATCGGGGATGCGCTGTTTGCCCGGAATATCGGTGACCGGCGCGCCGCCGCCGCCGCCGCAGCAGAACGAGGCCTCGCGCGCGCGGGCCATTTCGACCGCCCGGCCGGTGAGGTGCGCCAGCACCCGGCGTGGCGCGGCTGTCTCGCGATTGTAGCGGCCGAGGTAGCAGGGGTCGTGGTAGGTGATGACGGTATCGGAGGCCGGTCCGAGGGTGATGCGGTTGGCGGTGATCAGTTCATCGATCAGCGCGGTGTGGTGGACCACGGTGTAGTGCCCGCCGAACGCTTGATATTCCTGGCGTAGTACGTGCAGCGCGTGGGGATCGGCGGTGACGATGCGGGTGAAGCGTATCGTGCCGAGCAGCGCGACGTTGGCCCGGGCCAGACGGGCGAAGCCGGCTTCGTCGCCCAGACGGCGCGCGAGGTCGCCGCAGTCGCGCTCGGCTGGACCCAGCACCGCGAAATCGAGCCCGGCCGCGCGCATGATGCCGATCAGGGCGCGCAGGGTTGCGCCATAGCGCCGGTCGAACGCGCCATCACCCAGCCAGAGGAGCGTATCGACTGCCTCGCCTGGTGCGAGCACGCGCAGTTTCAGCCCTGCCGCGAAATCGAGCCGCTGTGTGGGCGCGAACCCGCCGGTGTTGCCGGCGTAGCGCAGGGCGGCCAGGGCGGCATCGGCCTTGCCGGGTGCGGCGCCGTGCTCGAGCGTGAGGTTGCGGCGGATATCGATCACCGCGTCGACATGTTCGATCATCATCGGGCAGGCGGCGACGCAGGCGCGGCAGGTGGTGCAGGACCACAGCGTTTCGCCGTGGAGCACGCCGAGCACCGGGCCGGGTGATGCGATGCCGGGGTGGGGGCTGCCGGCGTAGGTGGCTCCGTCCTTGCGGTTCGCCGCGCAGAAATCCTGGATCAGCGCCTTGGGGTTGAGCGGCTGGCCGGCGGCGAAGGCGGGGCATGCCTCTTCGCACCGGCCGCACTGGATACAGGCATCGAAGCCGAGGAGCCGGTTCCAGGCGAAATCATCGATCGTGCCGACACCGAGACGGGTGGCATCGAGGTCGAGGGGCGCCAGACCGCTCGCCGCGCTGCCGGCAAAGCGGGCGGGGCGCGGGTGTGCGGCAAGATGCAGCGCGCCGGCGACGGCATGGCGCATCGGCCCGCCGGTGATCTGTGCGACCAGCCCGATGCCGCCGAACGCGGCCACCGCCACGCCGAGCAGCCCTGCCACGCCCGGCAGCGATGTGGCGATCAGCCCGCCCGCCGCATAGGCACCGAGATAGGTGGGCAGGGTGAGAAATGCGCCGGCGGAGAGCGACGCGGGCCGCACCGGCACCCGCCGCCGCCGCACCAGCACCGCGCCGAACAGGGCGACCGCGAAGGCGAGCGCGATCAGCAGCCAGTAGAGCGCCGCCGCGAACAGGGCGGGGATTGCGGCCAGCAGCAGCAGCGCGGTTGCGGCCAGCAGGCCGCCGGCGATTGCCTGATGCATGACGGAGCTCGCCGGTTTGCGCGCGACCACCGCATGAACATCGACCAGATAGCGCCGGGGCAGGGCGCGCAACCCGCCCAGCCAATCGACCGATGCGCCGGCACCGTGCCGCCACAGCAGCCCCAGCCGCGCCGCCTGGATCGCGACGCCGGCCAGCAGCAGCCATGCCAGCAGGACCAGAGCGCCGAACGCCATCAGAAATCCTTACACAGGCGAAGCGCGTCGTAGATGGCGGCGTGGATGTTGCGCCCTGCCGCGGCATCGCCGATCCGGTACAGCCGATAGCCTGACTCACCCCGATGCGGCTGGGGCTGGCCCGCGATCAGCGCCGCCGCATCGGTCTGGCCGCGATTGACCGCGCCGTCTTTCAGATCGGTGAACACCGCATCGACCGGCAGCGTGCCGAAATCGACCACGACGTGATCGATCACGCGCTCCTCCTCGACCATGTCCATCGTGTTGCGCAGCACGGCCACCAGCCGGTTGGCCTCGCGCCGGACCGCGACGATATCGAGGTTCGGTGTCACGATGACGCCGAGCTTGTACATGTTGCGCAGATGCACCGGCTGGTTGGTGGTGCCGACTTCCTCAGCCGCCATGCGGTCCGGTGTGGCGAGTTCGACCAGCGCGCCCCTGGTTGCGAGGTATTCCGCGCACGATACCGCATTGTGCTGGCCCATGGCATCGTACAGCAGCACGGAACCGCTCAGGTCCATGCCCTGGCGCAGTACGGCCTGGGTGGTGGTGACCAGATCGGCCCCCGGCATCAGCCCCGGGTTTGCGGCCCCGCCGGTTGCCACCACGACGATGTCCGGCCGTTCGGCCAATACCAGCGCGGCATCCGCGGCGACGCCCAGCCTGATATCGACGCCCAGCTTGCGCACCTGTGCCGCCAGCCAGCGCGGAATGCCGGACAACGCCTCGCGCCAGCCGGCCTTGGCGGCGATGTTGATCTGCCCGCCCAGCGTGGCCTCCCGCTCGAACAGCACGACGTGATGGCCGCGCTCGGCACAGACGCGGGCGGCTTCAAGCCCGGCCGGCCCGCCGCCGACCACCACGACGCGCAGCAGGGTGGCCGCCTTCACGATGACGTGCGGCATGGTCGCTTCCCGCCCGGTCGCGGCGTTCTGGATGCACAGCGCATCGGCCCCGGTATAGATCCGGTCGATGCAATAGCCGGCGCCGACGCACTGGCGGATGTCGTCCGCGCGGCCTTCCAGCAGCTTGCGCCCGATATAGGGGTCCGCGATGTGTGCCCGCGTCATTGCCACCATATCGACATGGCCTTCGGCCACGGCGCGCGCGGCGGTTGCGAAATCGGTGATGCGCTGGGCGTGGAACACCGGCACCTCGACCTCGCGCCGGATCGCACTCGCGAGATACAGGAACGGCGCGACCGGAAACGCCATGTTGGGCAGCGAGACGGCGTGCGCCATATGGTCGCGCGCCTGGCCGCCCATCACGTTCACGAAATCGACCAGGCCGCGCCTGGCGTGCTCGGCGGCGATGGTGACGCAATCCTCGCCGCTCAGCCCTTCATCGAACAATTCATCGCCCGACATGCGCATGCCGATCACGAAATCATCGCCGGCGGCCGCGCGCATCGCCGCCAGGACTTCGAAGCCGAAGCGCATGCGGTTGAGCAGGGACCCGCCATAGCCATCGGTGCGGCGGTTGACTGAGGGGGACCAGAATTGATCGACCAGATGGCCGTGGGCCGCCGAGATTTCGCAGCCATCCAGCCCGCCTTCGCGCGCGCGCCGGGCGGCCTGAGCGAAATCGTGCACCACGCGGTCGATATCGTCCTGGCTCATTTCGCGCGGGATCGAGCGGCTGGCGGGTTCGCGCAACGGCGAGGCGGAGATGGTGGGCAGCCAGTGCTCGGTGTCCCAGCGCGTGCGGCGGCCCATGTGCGTCAGCTGGATCATCAGCGCCGCGCCGTGCGCGTGCACCCGATCGGCGAATTGCTGGAAATAGGGGATCACGCTGTCATCGGCGACCGAAACCTGATTCCAAGGCGCGGCCGGACTGTCGAGCGATACCGAGGATGAGCCGCCGAACATGGTCAGGCCGATGCCGCCCTTGGCTTTTTCGGCGTGGTAGAGCTGATAGCGCTCCTGCGGCTTGCCGTCGCGCCCGTAGCCCGGCGCGTGGCTGGTGCTCATCAGCCGGTTGCGGATGGTCAGGCCGCGCAGCGTGAGCGGGCGGAACAGCGCTTCGGTACTGGCGCTCATGACAGGCGCATGGCGCTGCGCGACACGGCAGCGATGGCGCGCAACTGGCGTTCCGCGCGCGGTGAATAGCCGAAATGCGCCCGATAGGCGCTGGCGAAATACGCACTCGAGCCGAAGCCGCACGCCATGGCCACCTCCGTCACCGGCATTTCGCGCGCCTGCAACATGGCCTGCGCGCGCTGCAGTCGCAGCGCCTTGATGAAACTTGCCGGGCTTTCACCCAGATGCGCGCGAAACAGGCGCTGCAACTGGCGCAGGGAAATTCCGAGGCGCGCTGCAATATCGGTCAGTTTCGGCGGTTCGTTGATCTGATCCTCGATCATCGCCATGGCGCGCGCGAGGGTCGGCTGGTCGGAGCGGGCGCGGTCCTGGGCTGCGATCGGCTGACGCTCGCCGCTGGTGCGGATGCGATCGAGAATAAAGGTGACCGCGACGTGCTCGGCCACCACGCGGCCGAGCTTCGCCTCGATCAAATAGAGCATCATGTCGAGCGGGCCGATGCCGCCGGTGCAGGTCAGGCGGTTGCGGTCGAGCACGAATAATTCATTGACCAGTTCGATCGCGGGAAACGCATCGCGCATCGATGCAGCATCTTCCCAGTGCACGGCACAGCGGTAGCTATCGAGCAGGCCGGCCTCGGCGAGCGCGAAGGTGCCGGTGCACAACGCGCCGAGCGGCACGCCATCGCGCGCGGCGCGGCGCAGGGCGGCGAGCAGCGGCCGGCCGACCACGCTGCGGACATCGACCCCGCCGCAGACAAACAGCAGATCCGGCGGGGCGGCGCGGCTCGCCTGATCGAGCGCTGCGGTGGGCGCCATGGTCATGCCGTTGCTGGCGGCAACCGGCGTGTCATCCAGACCGTAGACTGTCCAGCTGTAAATGGTGCGGCCGGCGCAGCGGTTGGCCATGCGCAACGCCTCGATCGCGCTGGTCACCGCGATCATCGAATAATCCGGCAGGGTCAGGAAACCGAAATGCGCGAGCCGGGCGATGTTCATGATCAGCGCTCGATCACCAGATCGGACAGGGGTCGGGAACAGCAGATCAGGATCATGCCCTGGTCGATCTCGCGCTGGCGGATGCCACCCTGGTGCTGCATATCCACCTGCCCGGAGATCAGCCGGCTCTTGCAGGTGCCGCACATGCCCTTGGTGCAGGACGAGGGCAGCCGCATGCCCGCGCTGCGCGCCGCCGTGAGCACGAATTGGTCGGCGCCGACCGCGATGCTGCGGCCCGATTTGCTGAAACTGACCGCAAACCCCGTTGCGGTCGGCGCGGTCGCTTCGGCCGGTGCGGGGGTTTCCGTTATCGTGCCGAAGTCAAAACTTTCTTCGTGATAGCGACTCATGTCGAAATCGAGCGCGCCGAGCGCGGTCCGCACCGCGGTCATGAACACGGCCGGCCCGCAATCGAACACCATGCGCAGCGGCAGATCGGGCACCAGCAGCGCCAGCATGGCGGCACTCACCCGGCCGCGCAGGCCGCCCCAGCGCTCGCCGGGTGCATCGGCCTCGCAGACGGTGATGACGCGCAAATTCGGCATCATCTGCGCCATCGATGCGAGTTCGTTTCGAAAAATAATATCGGCGGGGGTGCGCGCAAAATGCAGGAACACGATATCCGCCTCGGGTGCGAGATCGTGATGCGCCCGCGTCATCGACATCAGGGGGGTGATCCCCGACCCACCGGACAGGAAGAGATAAGACTCTGCCGGGGCTGCAACGAAACTGAAATCGCCCATCGGCCCGACCGCGCGCAACGCTACGCCGGGGCGCACATGCTCGTGCAGCCAGGGCGAGACCACGCCACCGGCCTGGCGTTTCACGGTAATCGAAATCCGGTCCGGGCGGGTCGGCGTGGCGGCGATGGTATAGCACCGATTGACGCTGCCGCCATCGACCGGCACATCGAATGTGAGGAACTGGCCGGGCAGATAGTGAAACCGCGCCGGCGTGCGCGGCGCGAAGATGAAGGTGCGGACATCCGGCGTTTCATCGCGCACGGCGACGCAGACCAGCTCGTCATCGATCTCGGCATTCCAGACCGGCAGACCATCCCGCAGCGCGATACTCTGGGCCGCCACGCTCATGCGAGATGAGCAGCCAGCCGCTGCACGTACCAGTTCACGAATTGCTCCACCTGGCCTTCGGTTTGCGGCGAATACGGACCCGGCGTGTAGCCGCCGGTCGCGGCCCCGGCCTGCGCCAAGCCGACCAGCCTGCCATCCTGCAGATTGGTCTCGCGCCAGACCTGGACCAGATTGTCGAGATCGTAATCGACGCCTTCGATCGCATCGCGATGGACCAGCCATTTGGTGCGGAGCAATGTGCGATCCGGTCCCAGCGGGAGGACGGCAAAGGTGACGATATGATCGCTCATGAAATGATGCCACGAATTCGGCTGGGTATGGAACGACAGATCACCGAGCCGTTTTTCCTTGGCCTGGCCGAGCAACTTGCGGCACGCCACCTTGGTGTCGAGCGTCTGGGACTCGCCATCGCGGTCCATCGGCATGCGGCCGATCCGGTAGCCGGACACCACGTTGTCCAATTGTCCGATTTCGGTGGACGGAAACCCGGCACGGTCCCACGCGGCACAGGATTGTTCCACCATCAGATCGTAATTCCGGCGCTGCGCGATGCGTGCGGGATCGCTTTCATCGGCATCGAAACCAAATCCGTATTCGAAGATCGAGGCCGTGAGTTCGGGATGGTTGAGTGAGCAATGATAGCACTCGCGATTGTTCTCCATCGTGAGTTTCCAGTTGCCCTCCTCGATCAGATCGATCTGATGGGCGACTTTGCAATTCGCGACCTGATGCGGCGCGATGTAGGGGCCGACGATGTTTGCCATCGCGTCGAAATCGGCGGGCGGCGCCTCGGCCAGACAGACGAACAGCAACCCTTCGAGCGACCGGATGTGGATCTTCTTGAGACCGTGGCAGGATGGATCGAAATCATCACCCATGTGGTCGGCGTGCAGCAAGGCGCCGTCCAACCCGTAGGTCCAGGCATGATAAGGGCAGACCAGACGCCCGACCGTGGCGGTCTCGGTCGAAACCAGCCGCGCGGCACGATGGCGGCAGACATTGTGCATCGCGTGGATGGCACCATCGTCATCGCGGCAGATCAGAATCGCATTGTCGCCGATGTTGACGGTCATGACATCGCCAGGCTCTGCGATATCCGGCTCCACACCTACGAAAATCCAATGCCGGCCAAAAATCAGATCGAGATCGGTCTGAAAGATCGCGGGGTCCGTGTAGAATGGCCGCTCCAGCATATAGCCGGCGCGGCGCCGGGCGATGAGATCAGCAATCGATACGGCAGCGGCATCCGACATGGCGATGACTTTCAAAAAAACCGCAGATCAGCCGGCAAATACTGACGTGTCGTCTCATCGTCGTCTTTAGATTTTGCGACATGCACCCGTCAGTTTATCATTGAATGGTATCATACCAGGCATGCATTCTGATCATGCGTCAAAACGGGCGTTGGCCTGCACATTCCGAAGCGCCGATCGCAACCCGGTCATGGTCTCCCCAGGTCGACTCGGTCGCTTCGCGGCGCAATGCCGGCCGCGCAAACGAAGGTGAGAGACCGTGCAACGCCTTGAACTGGCGGGAAAAATGCGCGCAATCGGAAAAGCCGGCATCGAGCGCAATGTCGGTCACCGAGCGCGTCGTGGTCTCGAGCAGCCAGCGAGCATACCGCAACCGCAGTTCACGATAGAGATCGGATGGCCGCTTGCCCAACGCCGCATCGAACCGCCGCTCCAATTGGCGCGTCGATAGCTCCAGCCGCTGCGCGATCATCGAAATCTGCAGCGGATTGCCGAGATTCTGCTCCATCATCAGCAAGGCGCGCCGCACCTGCTCGTCGGAAACGTCATGCGCCATCGGCGGGTGCGGCTGCACACCTTCGGTGCCGCGCATCGGTGTCAACAACAGAACCTGATGGGGTTTCTGCGCCAGCCGGCTGCCAAGATGCCGCTCGACCAACGCCGCCGCCAGATCCGCCGCCCCCGCCCCGCCGGCACACGTGATCCGATCGCCGTCGACCTCGAAAAACCGGTCACCGATCACGGCATGATCGGGAAATTCATCACGGAAATCCTGATAATGCAGCCAGCTCACACAGACCCGCCGACCCTCCATCAGCCCGGCCCGGCACAGAATGAAACTGCCGGTGCAAATGCCAATCAACTTGACATCGAGCGCCGCCGCCCGCCGCAGATAAGCATACAACGCGGTGTTGGCCTTCGGGTGATTGTGCAAAATACCGCCAACCACCACGACATAATCGAATTGCGCCGGATCGATCAGCCCACTGCCAGGTAATACCTCAACCCCGCAACTCGACCGGATCGGCGCATCGGTCTCAGCCATGATGGTCCAGCGGCAATGGATCGGCCGTGAATAATCCGACTCGTCGGCGGCCAGCCTCAACGTGTCGACAAACAACGAAAACGCCGACAACGTAAAATCCTGCGCGAGCAATAGTCCGACCGAAAGCGGCCTCGTTTCATGCCGCCGTAAGGCCGGTTTTGGCTGCGTACCCATCACCGATCTCCGAACCGGTCACAATTGTGCGAACATGACCGAAGACGAACCTATATCAGACACCCCACCAATCACCAAAACGCATTTCTGCATTGCACGATGCCGTTGGGTCATGCGCACGGGTAGGGGCGGTGAAGCGAGGAAGCAAGGCGGGGGGCTTTGCCCCCTCGACCCCCACTAAGGGCTCAGCCCTTAGAACCCGCTAGTTTTAGGCGAGGGGAGGGCGCTGCCTCGGACTTTCCGTCGATCTGGCCTGGGTCGCCCTCCCCTTGCCTAAAACTAATGGATTTTAAAGGCCCCGCCTTTAACGGGGTCCAGGGGCAGAGCCCCTGGCGTTGCTTCTTCGCCTCACTGCCCCCCAACCCGCGGGAATCGTGCCCGGCGTTCGAGGTCGGCGAGTTTGATGTGGTTGCGCATGTATTGTTCCGAGGCATCGACGATCGGCTGGTAATCCCAGGGTTGATAGGTGCCGTGCCGCAGGGCGGCGTTGACGAAGCGCCGGCGTGCCTGGCTTGCCAGCACGTCGGCGTGGATGGTGGCGAGGTTCCAGCGCTGTGTGACTTCGTTGCGAAGCGCTTCGACGGTTTGGGTGTAATCCGGATTGGTGGCGAGGTTGGTGCGCTCGTCGGGGTCGGCGCGGAGGTTGAACAGCTGGTCGGGGTCGGCCGGGCAGCGGATGAATTTGAAGTCGCCGCGCCGGATCATCACGATCGGCGCGATGGCGCTTTCGCCCATGTATTCGCCGAGCACCTCGTCGTGCCCGCCGGCGCCGGTCAGGTGGCCGCGCAGAGACCGGCCATCGATCGTCAATCCTTGCGCGGCCGGGGTAATGGCTTCGGCGAGGTCGGTGAGGGTCGGCAGGATATCGACCGACGATACGCAGGCAGCGATGCGGGCGGGGGCGAACAGTGCCGGTGCGTGCACGATCAGGGGAATGCGGCAGGCGTCTTCAAAGAAGCCCATTTTGTACCAGAGATTATGCTCACCGAGCATTTCGCCGTGATCGGCCGTGACCATCGTGACGGTGCGGTCCGCGAGGCCGCATTCGCCAAGCGCCGTCATCACTTTGCCGATCTGATCGTCGACATAGGAGATCGCGGCGTAATAGGCGTGGCGGGCGTCGCGGATGTTGGCTTCCGTCACCGGCTCGCGATCGGTATTGCACACGTGGCGAATTCGTTTCGAGTGGGGATCGAGTGTGCTGGGATCGGGGCGGTAGCGCGGCATATCGATCGCATCGGGTTCGTACCGATTCCAGTATTCGGCGGTCATCGCGAATGGATCGTGCGGATGGGTCAGGGAGACGACCATGCAGAACGGGCGGTCGTCCTCGTCCCTGGCGATATCGAACAGTTTGCGGCGCGCGGCGAAGACCACCTCGTCGTCGAAATCCATCTGGTTGGTGCGCACGCACAGGCCGGCATCGCGCACCGAGCTCATGTCGTGATACCAGTCGAGCCTGGTTTCGAAATCGGTCCAATCCGGTGTCCAGCCGAAATCGGCGGGGTAGATATCGGTGGTCAGGCGTTCCTCAAACCCGTGCATCTGGTCCGGGCCGCAGAAATGCATCTTGCCGGACAGGATCGTCCGATAGCCGGCCTGGCGCATGTGATGCGCGAAGGTTGGCAAGGTTGCTGGAAATTCCACGGCATTGTCGTAGGCGCCGATGTTCGAAGCCAACCGGCCGGACATGAACACGTAACGCGAAGGGCCGCATAGCGGCGCGTTGCAATAGGCGTTTTCAAACACCACGCCGGCTGCCGCCAGCGCATCGATCCGCGGCGTCAACGCAACCTTGTTGCCATAGGCGGGCAGGGCGCGCGCGCCGAGCTGGTCCGCCATGATGATCAGGATATTCGGCCGTTTCGCCGCGTTTTGTTCGCGCATCGTCATCCTCCTCAAGCCATGGTCCGTCCGGGGTAATCCGCATCCACCGCGAAGGGAAACGGTCCCGCAAAATCGCCGATCGTTGCCAGGTTGGCGGTGAGCGCCGATCCATCCCAGCGCAGCAGGAAATACCCGCCGGGTTCGAGGTAGAAATAAGGGCGTGCCGTGGCGTCGAAGGTCAGCTCGCTCTGATGCCCGCCGATCGCGGCACCGGCAAGCAGCATCGCCCCGCCGTGCTGCGCCATGATCACCCGATGATGATGGCCGCACAGCACCGCAAGCACCCGGCCGTGCCGGGCAATGAGTGCGAGCAATGCCTCAGGCGCGCGCAGGGGAATTGCGTCCATCGCGGCAATGCCGGTCATGAAGGGCGGATGGTGCAGGCCGATCAGCACGGGCCGATCCTGCGCCGCATCGAGCTCGGTTTTCAGAAATTCCAGGCGTTCGCTGCAGAGTTCGCCATGGCCGGCACCCGGTACCACGCTGTCGAGCATGATCAGGCGGAGCGGGCCGATATCCGTCGCGTAGTGCACGAATTCAGAGCCGCCACCCACACCCGGCCACCCGCCGAGCGCGGCGCGCAGCGATCCCCGCCGGTCGTGATTGCCGGGCACCACATAGACCGGGCAGGCGAGCCGTCCCTCAAGCAGGCGGCGCAATTCGGTATATTCTTCGGGCAATCCGTTCTCGGTCAGATCACCGGTGATGATCACCGCCGCGGGTGCATAGCCGGCGACCTGGCGCATCGCCCGCTCGACCATCAGATTGGTCTCGACCACGCGGTTGGCCGCCCGGCCGAACGGGCGTACGTGCAGATCGGTCAGATGCGCGATCAGCATCAGCCGCCCCGCAACGCCGCGAGGGCCGCATCGCGCAGCGACGGATCACCCAGGATCAGCACCGTGCCATCATGGGCGGCATCGAGACGCAGCTTGTTGCCGGACCAGTCGCACATCATGCCGCCGGCCGCCTCGATGATCGGCACCGACGCCGCCCAGTCCCACGGCTTGTGCCCGGCCTCGGCGATCACATCGATCTCGCCGAGTGCCACCAGCCCGGCGGCATAGGCGTCATCGCCCCAGGACGTGCGGCGACATGCGGCTTCCAGCCGGTGAAACGCTCTGAGTTGATCGGCATCGAACCATTCGGGTCCGGTGCAGGACAGTTCCGCCGCCCCCAGCGCGGTCCGTTTGCGACAGCCGATGCGGCCGCCGAACCGGCTGGTGAAATCGAGCGTGCCCGCCGCGGCAAGCCAGCGCTCGCCGATCACCGGTTGGTCAATCAGGCCGAGCACCGGCACACCGTCTTCGACCAGGGCGATCAGCGTCACGAAAGTCGGCCGGCCGGTGATGAATTCGCGGGTGCCGTCGATCGGGTCGATCACCCAGTTGAAGCGACCCAGCCGCTGGTCGCCCAATTCCTCGCCGATCACGCCGAACGTTGGAAACCGCTCGGCCATCACCGCGCGGATCGCCTGTTCGGCGGCGCGATCGGCCATTGTGACCGGGCTGTCGTCGGATTTGTCATCGGCGGTGATGCCGGAGCGGAAATACGGGCGGATGACGGCGCCCGCGGCGTCCGCCGCGGCTTTGGCGGCTTCGATGGCGCCGGGGGGTAGGGGGGTCATGGGCAGTCCTTCGAGCAGGGGTAAGCAAGTTGTTCTTTTTTGTAAAAAAGAACCAGAAAACTTTTATTTGTCAGGCGACGAGGAGCCGGGGGGAGTCTGGGTCCCAATTGATCGAGACTGTGCTGCCGATTGCGATGTTCACGGCGTCGCCGCTGGCCATCGCCGCGGTGACGCAATCGGAGCCGCCGACGATTTCGACTTTCAGGCTGGTCAGCGCGCCGTAGAAGGTGCGCGCGATGACCGTACCGTGCAGCATGCCGGCGGCATCCGGCGGGCCCAGCCGCACCGTTTCGGGGCGAAGCAGGAAGTAGACCCGCGTTCCCGCCGCCATGCCGCGCGCGCGGTTTGCCGCAACCTGCCGGCCCAGCACGGTGACCATGCCGGCTGAACCATCCGCCACCACGCCTTGCAGTTCGGCGACCGCACCGACGAACCGGGCCACGAAAATATTGGCAGGCTCGCCGTAGATCGCCGCCGGTTCGCCCACCTGTGCGAGCACCCCATCGTGCATCACCACCACCCGATCCGAGATCGACAGCGCCTCCTCCTGATCGTGGGTGACGAACAGTGTGGTGACACCGGTTTCCTGCTGGATCCGGCGAATTTCATCGCGCAGCTGTACCCGCACCTTGGCATCCAGGGCGGACAGCGGCTCATCGAGCAGCAGCAGGGCGGGGCTGATTGCCAAGGCACGTGCCAGCGCGACGCGCTGCTGCTGCCCGCCGGAGAGCTGATGCGGATATTTCTGGGCATGCTCGCCGAGGCCGACCAGTTCGAGCAACTCGCGCGCGCGTTTCTGTTGCGTCGTCGCATCCTGCCGGCGCACCCGCAGGCCGAATTGCACGTTCTCCTGCGCGGTCATGTTGGGAAACAGCGAATAGGCCTGAAACACCATGCCCATCTGCCGCTTTGCCGGCGCCAGGCCCGAAATATCGCGCCCCTCCAGCACGACGCGGCCCGAATCGGGTTGATCGAACCCCGCCACGATCCGCAACAGTGTCGTCTTGCCGCAGCCGGACGGGCCGAGCAGCGAGACGAACTCGCCGGCTTTCAGATCGATCGAGACATCGCGCAGGACGGTGCGGCTGCCGTAGTGCTTCGCCACGGCATCAAGCTGCAGATAGCTCATCAGCGCGCCCCACCGATCTGAACCTGGCCGCGCCCGCCACGCCCGGTGAACAACACGCCCAGCATGGCCAACCAGGTGATCAGAAAACTCAGCAAGGTCAGCGCCGCCGCCTGGGTTGCCGAGGTCTGGCCGACATAGTCGATATAGACCGCAAACGTATTAAACAGCAGGATATTGGCAAAGGTGAACTCCCCCATCACGATCGCGATGGTCAGCAGCGCAGCACCGATCAGCGCCGTGGTCAGGTTGGGCACCACCACGCGGAAGATCAACGTCATCCAGCCGGCGCCGAGACTCTGCGAGGCTTCGGTCAATGTTTTCAGATCGAGTGCGCGCATCCCGACATCGAGCGCACGATAGGTGTAGGGCAGCGCCAGGATCACATAAGGCACCACCAGATAATTCGCCGTGCCGACGAACCAGTCCGGCCCGGTGTATAGCGTGGTCATGCCGGCGACCAGCGCGATCGGCGGCACCACGAAGGGCAGCACCGAAAGGAAATCGAACAACGGCCGCAGCCGCTGGACCCGCAGATTGAGCCAGAACACCGCCGGCACCAGCACCACCAGCCCGACCAGAATCGTTTGAATCGCAAGCCGCACCGAAAGCCCGAGGCTCTGCCACAGTTTCGGTTGATGGATCAGCGCCGCATAGGCGGCGAGTCCGTATTTGTCGCCGCCCTCCCACAGGCTGAACGCGCCGGTCGCGACCAGGGGGATTACGAAATACAGTCCGATTACGCCGAGCCCGAGGCCGGGGATCAGATTATGGGTTCGCCGGCTCATCGCTTCACCCAGCGGCCGACCCGGCGCGCGATCAGCGCGTAAATACCCATCACCACGACCATCACCACGATCATCCCCAGCGCGAGCGCGGCACCGGTCTGTTGCGATACCATCACGTTGCCTGACAGAACATTGCTGATCTCGACCGGCACCAGCGCCACGATGCCCGAGGTCAGCGCATAGGGGGTCGCATAGGCCGAGAACGCGTTGCCGAACAATAAAATATAAGCCGAGAGCAGTGAAGGCAGCAGGATCGGCAGACCGACGTGCCGCCAGTAGTCCCAGGTGGAGGCACCCAGATTCTCCGCCGCCTCCCGCCATTCGCGCCGCAGCGCCTCGAGCGCCGGGGTGATGACGATGATCATGAGCGGCACCTGGAAATAGGCGTACACCAGCACGAGTCCCGGCATCGAATAGAGCGTGAACCCCATGCCGTACAGGTTGACGCCAATGTCCTTGAACCAGACCGTGATCATGCCGAGGCTGCCGAGTGTCGCGATGAACGCAAACGCCAGCGGCACGCCGGCGAAATTCGCGGCGACCGCACCGAAGGTGGTGACCAGCGAGCGCAATCCGCGCGGCATGCCCGGGCGCAGCACGAAATAGGCGGCGAGCCCGCCGACCAACAGCCCGACCAGGGCGGCCAATGCCGATAGTTCAATCGAATTGCGGAACGCAACGACGGTCTGCCCTTCGCCCAGCGCGGCGACGTAATGCAGCGTCGGGCCGTGCTTGCCGAGAAACGCGGTGGCGAGCAGCATCAAGGTCGGCAGGATCAGGAACGCCGTTACATACAGCAGAAACGGCGCCATGAAGACCAGGGTGAACAACCCGCCGGACCGGGCAAGCGGCCCGGCGGGTCTGGTAGGCCGCAGGCTCACGCCTTGACCATTTTCGTCCAGTTCGCGGTGAGGGCGGCTTGCGCTTTCTTGGTCTGTTCGATCGTCGCGAACAGCGCCTCGCCATAGGGTTTCGCCGGTGGCAGTTCCGCCAGCATCGACTTCGGAATGGCGCCCGATTTCGCCATTTCCGAGAAGCGTGCCGGGTGCGCGAAGCCTTTGAGATAGAGCAACTGGCCTTCATCCGAATAGATGAATTCCTGCCACAATTCAGCGGCCTTCGGGTGCGGCGCAAATTTGCTGATCGCCTGGCAATAAAACGCGCCATAGGGCTTGGCATCGGCCGGGATAATCGTCTCGATCTTGGTCATCGTCTTCGAACCCTTGGCCTGGGCGAGGTTGAGGTAATCCCAGTTGACCACCACCGGCGTCTGGCCGGAGACCAGGCTCGCCGAGGTCGCTGCCGAAGGATCGAAATTTCCGCGTTTGGCGAGGTCAGCGAAAAACGCGATGCCGGGCATGATGTCATCGAGCGAACCACCGTTTGCCAGCGCCGCTGCAAACACCGCGGCGAACGCCGCACCAGCGCCGAGCGGGCTGCCGTTGAGGGCAACCATGCCTTTGTAGATCGGCTTCTTCAAATCAGCCCAGGTCCGCGGCGCCACTTTGGCGACCGACATGTTGACGCCAAACGATACGAGGCCGAAGTAATCGCCGTACCACAGACCACCGGGGTCCTTCATCGACGCCGGAATGCTGCTCCAGGTCGAAACCTTATAGGGGCGGAACAACCCCTCTTTCGCGCCATCGAGCGCAAACGACAGGCCGACATCGACGACGTCGGGCCCGCGCGACTGACCCTTGAGCGAGCGGATCGATTGGAGCTCCTGCGCCGAGGTATCGTCGGGTGCCGCATTCTTGATGGAGATACCGAATTTTTTCTCGAAGGTGCTGATAATCGCACCATAGTTCGCCCAGTCGGGCGGCAGCGCGATGGTATTCAGACCGTCTTCCGCCTTGGCCGCCTTGACCAGGGCGGCGGGGTAAGCCGCCCCGGCGACGCCCGGCAGAAGCGCGCCGGCAGCGCCCGCCCCGGCCAGCTTCAGAACGGTACGGCGGCCGGGCGTGAAAGCATCAATCATGTCGTTATCCTCGATGTTCGAAAGGTTGAACTTCAGGCAGGGCAGCACCTCGTTCGATACGCCGCCCTGCCGTCCGTCGCAATCATGGGTCCCGGGACCGTTCCGGGACCACCGGTTTCAGAATACGAAGCCCGCGCCGAGAATGCCGATCACCTGGTTGCGGCCGGTGCCGTTGCTGCCGAACGCCGGGCCCGAGCCGATGCTGGTCAGATGCAGCAACCCTGCCTCACCGCGCACGAAGAAATGACCCTTCTGCCAAGTCGGCGTGATACCGACCGCAACGCCGGCCGAATGTGCGTTCAGATACCAGGCCTGCGGGCCGACATTGGAGAACGCATTGACCATGCCGCCGACCGACCATGGCGTTTTCGGGAAGGTGTAGTTCGCAATCAGCTCGGCACCGAAATTGCTGGTGAATTTGTCGAGGCCGATCTTATGGTCGACCTTTGAGTAGACATACTGGACTTCGGGGATGAGGTTTAAATTGCCGTTGGTATAGTCGTAGTACGCGCCGGCCATGTTGGAATTCACATAGGCTGCATTATAGCCCGGATAACCGATGCCGGTCGTCCCGTTGCCATACGCGAATGTATTGGGCCCGGTCCGGCCGAAATTCACCGTGCCGTAAAGCGAGAGCGCATTGTTTGCATCGAACGAGTAGGTGGCAAGCCCCTGCACCACGTTGAAAACACCGCTGTCGAACCCGTCGCCATAGTTCACCGTGGCCGAGAGCTTGCCCACGGTGTAGGTTGCGGACACGCCGCGGCTCGACGAGTTCTCGACATAGTACAGCGAGGAATCGATCAGATTGGCGTTGTTCCAGTCGGTCGAAGACTCCCAGCCTTCGAGCGAATAGATCTGACCGACCGAAATGCTCAGCGCCGGCGTCGGCGCAAGCGTCACGTACGCGGCGTATACCGGCCCGAGCGTGAAGGTGGTCGCGGTCATCGGGCTCGGGTGGATACCGAAATAAACCGAATCATCGGGTTTGACTTCGATGGTGAACTGCACAAGTCCGGTCGGCTTCACCACCTTGATGTCGGCAACCCGCGGTTCGGCGCCAACCGATTTACCGTTGCCGAACAAGCTGTTGGTACCGGCACCCGAGTAGCCGTAGAAAAACCCGTCGATGCCGCCGCTCAGATCGAGCGTGCCGAGCGGGCCACCATCGATCTTCATTTTCGGTACACTGACCTGAGCCTGTGCCACACCACCCGCGGCCGTCATCGCCACGACGCCGAATCCCGCGCAAAGAAGCGCGCGCATTGATATCCGTTTCATTAGATTGATGCCTCACTGTTCTTGATTGATTGTCGTCCTTGAAAGTCAAAACATCCGTCGACACGGTCTGACGTGCGACGTTCGAACCGCCTGACCCCCTACCAAGCCAGACCGTGCAAAGAAAAACGTTGAGCCGGATGCCGCCGGCCGAGTGTTTGCCCAGGGCGTAAGCAGGGGTCGAGCCGCGTTCCACAGCCGCAATCATGCAAGTCGCGCAGCAGCGCACTGCAGTAACGGCCTTGCTCCAACACTATAAACACGCCAAAAGACCTCCACGATAACAGTGAATGAGAGCCAAGCCGCGTTCGTTTGTTACCCTTGTTACCAACCCCTGCCCACTGCGGCGACCTTTTTTGTTTCGGGTCGGCCACGGCAGCACTCTTCAATTGCAGAGCCGTTCATGTATTGAATGGAACCGACACGCGCTTTGAATATCGTACAACAGGTACGCCCGTACCGGATCGGCAACACGCCGGCGCCGGCCGATCCGGCATAATGTTGTCGTGGAAAAGACGAACGAGCCCGAACCCGCGAACGTTACGGTTGGACAAACACCATGATGACAATGATCACCATCAGGATCGTCGGCACCTCATTGGCGATCCGATAAAACCGCTCGGGCTTCACGTTACGATCGTTCAGGAAGTTCTTCCGCCATTTCGACAGCGCGCCGTGAAACCCGCTCATCAGAATCACGCTGACGAACTTCACCCACCACCACGGCGCCGACCATGAAATGGCGCCTGGCGTCAGGATCAGCAGAATGCCGAACACCCAGGACGATATCATTGCCGGTGTCGCGATCTGTTTGAGCAACCGCCGCTCCATCACCTTGAACCGCGCCGACTCCAGCGATCCGGGTGCGACCTGGCAATGGTATACATAGAGACGCGGCAGATAGAACAGCGCAGCCATCCACGCGATGATCGACATCACGTGAAACGCCAGCTCCCAGCGATAGAGAGGAGCCAGAAACCCGATCGTCATGCGTTGACGCTCGCGGCCATCACCAGACCCGGCACAAGATCGAGCCGATCGATGATGCCATGCGCCCCCGCCGTGCGCAGATGCGCCCCGTCGCCATGCGGCGCAAATCCGTAACAAATCATACCCGCTGCCACCGCACCGATCACGCCCGGTGGGGAGTCCTCGATCACCACGCAGCGATCCGGCCGCACGCCTTCGGCGCGGGCGGCATCCAGAAACACATCGGGAGCCGGCTTCGGCTGGCCGCCCCGCGCGAACAGACGCGGCGCGCTATGCGTGCGCCCGGCGGTCAGATCGAGAAACCCGGTCTTGCCGAATTTCGCCGCCATTTCCTCATCCGCCGAATTCGATGCGATCCGCCACGCAATGCCCAGCGCGTTCAACCGTTCGAGCACCGCGCGCGCCCCGGGAATCGGCGAGACCTCCGCGGCCATCGCTTCGGCAATTTTGGCCACCATGCGGTCGTTCCAATCATCGGGCAGCGGCGCGCCGCGCTCAGCCTCGATGATCGGTTTCATATTCCTCAGCGACGTGCCGACAAACCGCGCCATCGCCGCTTCAGGCGTGGTTGGCAGCCCATGCGCGGTCATATCCGCCGCGACCACGCGCGCCGAGACGATCTCGCTGTCCATCAGCACGCCGTCACAATCAAAAATCACCAGGTCGAATTTTCGGCTCATGCCGCCACGAGTGCCCGATACCGCGCCCAAGGGCAATCGCTGTTGCGCACAGTGCAGGACCGACCGCCGCGATGCGAACATAAACCATCGCCATGCGCAATCGCCCGGCGCGCGATCCCCGCCAGGGCGGCGATGAACGCTGGGTCGTCGTTCGGCGCCGGCGCGCGGTAATATCCAGGCAGGTGAAGTTTTTCGGCAACCTCGCGATACTCGACATCGAGTTCGACCAGGGTCTCGATATGTTCCGAAACGAAGGCGATCGGAATCACGACAACCGCCGTGCCGTCATGCGCCGCCTTCTCGATCGCCTGTTCGGTCGAAGGTTCGATCCATTGCTGCGGCGTCGCGCGCGACTGAAAACATACCTGGTAGTCGACCCGTTCGCCCAAGGCGCGGGTAATCACGTCCATCACCGCCTCGGTACAGGCCTCGACCTCTTCCTGGTACGGATCGCCCGCCTTGATGATGCTCTCCGGCAGACCATGCGCTGAAAACAGCAGGCGGATCGGCGTGCCCGCCGGCAGTTCCGCCCGCGCGGTCGCGAGCGTGCCCATCACGAGCCCGGCGATTGCCGCGGCAAAGGCCGGATCATCGTACCAGCAGCACAACGTCGTGGTCGGCACCACCAGACCGGCTTTTGCCGCCGCGTCGTGCCAATCGGCCAGCGAACTGCCGGTGGTGGTGGTGGAAAACTGCGGGTAGAGCGGCAAAAGCAAAATCCGCTCCGGCGCCCAGGCCTTCACCGCCTGCGCCACCTCGCCGGCGAACGGGTGCCAGTAGCGCATCGCAATGAAACATTTCGACCCCGGCAGGCTCGCCTCCAGCGCATCCGCCTGGCGCTGGGTGAGTTCGAGCAAGGGCGATTTGCCGCCCATCAGCGCATAGCCTTCCTCCGCCTTGCTCTGTGCCGAGGCCGCGATCAGCCGCGCCAGCCAGAACCGGATGAAGATCGGCGCACGAATAATCGCGGGGTCGGAAAACAGATTGACCCGGAACGGCTTGATACTGTCCGCCCCATCCGGGCCCCCCAGATTGAACAGAACAATCGCTGTGCGCGCGGGCAGGACGGGTTCGGTGTCGTTCATGAACCTGAAGTAGCGGCTCGCGGGGATTCCTCAAGCGGTGCCGGTTCGAGCGACCGCAGCCGTTCGATCAACGTGGCGACATGCTCGGGCGGCGTTTCCGGCACGATACCGTGGCCAAGGTTGAAAATATGGGGCATGCCGGCCATTTCGCGGGCGATTCGTTCCACCGCATGATCGAGCGAAACCCCGCCCGCCCGCAACAGCAACGGGTCCAGATTTCCCTGCAACGCCACTTTGCGCGGCAGCAATCGGGCAAGGGTGGGCGCATCCGTGCCGGTATCCATGCCGAACCCGGCAATGCCGGTTTCGGCGATGTAGGGCAGCGCCATCAACCCCGCGAGACGCGGAAATCCGATGATCGGCACATCCGGGTGCCGCGCCTGCAACGCATCGACAATCCGGACCGTCGGATGGATCACATGCGCACGAAACAGATCGGGCGGCAGCAAACCGGCCCAGGAATCGAACAGCATCACGCAATCCGCCCCGGCCTCGATCTGCCAGGACAGATAATCCACCGTCGCGGTTGTCACCAGCTCGATCACCGCGGCCACCAGCCCCGGATCGCTGTAGATCAACTGCATCGTCCGCGCGAAATTGCCGCCTTTGCCATCCAGCATGTAGCACGCAACCGTGAACGGGCTGCCGGCAAACCCGATCAAGGTGCAGCGCGGCGGCAGATCGGCCCGCACCCGCGAAACAGTCTCCATCACCGATTCCGTGCCCGGCTTCAACCGGTTCAGATCGAGCGCATCCAGCCCGGCGACGTCCTCGATCCGCTCCATCAGCGGACCTTCACCCTCGGCATAACGCAGCTTCTGCCCAAGCGCCCAGGGCAGGATCAGAATGTCGCTGAACAGAATCGCGGCGTCCATGCCGAAGCGGCGGACCGGTTGCAACGTTACTTCGGTTGCCATGGCCGGCGTCGTGCTCAGGGCAATGAAATTGCCCGCGGTTGCCCGCAGCTTGCGATACTCCGGCAGGTACCGCCCCGCCTGACGCATCAGCCAGACCGGTGGCGGCCAGATTGCTTCGCCTGCGAGCACCTGCAAAACCGGCCGATCGATCATTTTCCCCGTCATGGACCCGGACTACCTTTTAAATGTTTTAGATTAAGAAATGGTTGTGGAAGTTAACCCTGTGAATCATGTGGAACCCCGCTCACCCCACAACAATACACAAACTTATCCACAGCCAGAGTCCGCTTTTAATCGGCTGATTCTACGTCAAACCCTGGATTTTTCCACATTCGCATAAACACCCGCTCACAACAATCCACAGCGAATCGGGATTCCGGAGTTATCCCACTTCTCCACCGGCGGCCCTATCCGGCGCCGAGTTATCCACGCTATGAAGAAGTTAATGGACGGTAAACGGCTCAATCTCCACCTCGTTTCGGATGCCACCGGCGACACGCTCAACGCCGTCGCCCGTGCGGTGACCGCGCAGTTCGAGGGGGCCGATATCCACCTGCATCGCTGGAGCCTGATCCGCTCGCGCCTGCAATTGCACCGCGTGCTCGAAGGGATTGAAGCCGAACGCGGCCCGGTTCTGTCCAGCCTGGTCGATGAAGCCCTGCGCGGCGAGCTCGCCCAGGCGTGCGAACGGCTCGGCCTGCGATTGCTCCATATGCTCGACCCGGTGTTCAAACTTCTGGCCGATGAGCTCGGCACCCCGGTCCGCGCGACGCCTGGGCGGCAATACGTGCTCGATGCCGATTACTTCCGCCGGATCGACGCCATGCACTACGTACTCTCGCACGATGATGGCCAGGCGATGCGCGGCCTCGCCGAAGCCGATGTCATTCTGGTCGGCGTCTCCCGCTCCTCGAAAACGCCGACGGCCTTCTACCTTGCCAATCGCGGCGTCAAAGCCGCCAATATCCCGCTGGTCCCCAGCATCGCCGTCCCCGATGTGCTCGATGAACCACGCTGCCCCGTGATCGGTCTGTTCATCGACGCCGCCCCCCTGATCGAAATCCGCCGCCACCGCCTTCGCCTGCTCGGCGCCAGCACCACGCCAGGGGCGGCCTTTCAACGCGATCACGAAGACTATATCGATGAAGACGCCGTCGAAGCCGAACTGCTCTGGGCCCGCCGCCTGTGCTCAAGTCGCGGCTGGCCCACCGTCAACGTCACCCGTCGCTCGATCGAAGAAACCGCCGCCGCCGTGCTGCGGATGATGGAAAACTGGCACGATCGGCGGGATAAAGAGAAGGCCAAGGCGCTTCGCCCTCCCGTGGACTGAAACGAATGGATTGCAAAGGCGCCGCCTTTAACGGAGGCCAGCGGGCAAAGCCCCATGACCGTCTCCTTGGTCAGCCAATCAAGCCAGATATCCGTCGATCTGGAGCGGGTAGCGGGAATCGAACCCGCGCGTCGAGCTTGGGAAGCTCACAGGCTACCATTACATCATACCCGCGCTGTCCCGTGTTTTACGGTGCTGTTGATCCGGGCGCAACTGCTGGCGCGGCGATCCTGGCCGGGTCTGTTGCGTGGCGGGCTGGATGCGGGCGATGATGACCCGAATTTTGAGGATATTCCGATGAACGACGTTGTGATGCCGTCCCTTACGCCGCCGGTTGCGGTGCGTCAGCCGAAGCGGATCGAGCAGCTCGGCCGCACGCGGACCGACGATTATGCCTGGATGAAGGACGACAACTGGCAGGCGGTGTTGCGTGACCCCGGGGCGCTGCGTGCGGATATCCGCGCGCATCTGCTCGCGGAAAACGCATATACTGCCGGTGTGCTGGCCGGCACCGACAGCCTGCAGGAAACATTGCGGGCCGAAATGAAATCACGCATCAAGCCGGATGATGCGTCGGTATCGAAGCCGGATGGCGCGTTCACCTACTATCGGCAGTATGATGCGGGCGCCGAGCATCCGGTCTATGCGCGCACACCGCGCGCAGGCGGCGCAGAGACGATTTTGCTCGATGCCGACGCAGAGGCGAAGGACCATGCCTATTACCGCGTGATCGGCGCGCGGCACAGCCCGGATCATGCCTGGTTCGCCTATGCGGAGGACACACAGGGTTCGGAAGTGTATCAGGTCCGCGTCAAATCGCTGGCGACTGGCGCCTTGTTGCCCGACCCGATTGAATCCTGCTCCGGCAATTTCGCATGGTCACCCTGTTCGCGCTACCTGTTCTGGACCTTCCGCGACGACAATGGCCGCCCCACGCGCATTTTCCGCCGCGCGATCGGCGAGGCCAGGGATGATCTGGTCTATGAGGAACCGGACGAGGGTTTTTTCATCGGTGTCGAGGCGTCATCCTCCGGCGGATCGATCTTCATCACGTGCGGCAACCAGGAAACCAGCGAGGTCTGGCGCATCCCGGCCGATCACCCGACGGCGGTGCCGGTCGTCATCGAGCCCCGCACCCCGGGCCTGCGCTATGAGGTCGAAGACTGGGCGGATCGGCTGGTAATCCGCACTAATGCCGATGGCGCGGTCGATTTCAAACTGGTCGAGGCACCGCTGGCAGCCCCGGGCCGCGCGCAATGGCGCGACATCGTGGCGCATCGGCCGGGCCGGTTCATCGTTTCTGCCATGGTTCTGCGGGATTATCTGATCCGGGTCGAGCGGATCGAGGCGAACAACCGCATCATCATTCGCACGCGTGGCGGCACCGAAACCGCCATCGCGGTCGACGAGGCAGCGTATGTGCTCAGCCTCGATCCGGGCTATGAGTTCGACACCGCGACGGTCGGCTACATCTATTCATCGCCGACCACGCCGCGCCAATGGTTCGACTACGATATCCCGCGTGGTGAGCGGACCCTGCGGAAATCGCAGGAAATCCCCTCCGGTCACGATCCGGCGCACTACGAAACCCGCCGCCTGACCGCGACCGCGGCGGATGGTGCCACGATTCCCGTCACCATACTGCTGCACCGGGACACGAAGCTCGATGGATCGGCGCCGGTGCATCTGTACGGCTACGGCTCGTATGGAATCGCGATCGAGCCATGGTTCCAGTCAAACATCCTCAGCCTGGTCGATCGCGGCTGGATCCATGTGATCGCGCATATCCGTGGTGGCACCGAGAAAGGCTGGAACTGGTTTCTCGACGGCCGTGGCGCGAAGAAAATGAACAGTTTCACCGATTTCATCGCGGTGGCTGAGCATCTGATCGCGCAGGGCTACACCAAACCCGGCCGCATCGTGGCTCATGGCGGGTCCGCCGGCGGGTTGTTGATGGGAGCCGTCTATAATCTCCGCCCCGATCTGTGGGCCGGCGTGATCGCGGCGGTCCCGTTCGTCGATGTGCTCAACACAATTTCCGACGATACGCTGCCGCTCACCCCGCCGGAATGGCCCGAATGGGGCAACCCGCTGATCGATCCGGTCGCCTACGACACGATTGCCGCCTATTCGCCCTATGACAATATCGGACCGCGCGCCTACCCGCCGCTGCTGGCGACCGGCGGCCTGTCCGACCCGCGCGTGACCTATTGGGAACCGGCCAAATTCGTCGCCAAACTGCGCGATTTCACAACCGGCGATGCGCCGATCCTGCTGAAAATCGACATGGCTGCCGGCCATGCCGGCGCTGCGGGGCGGTTCGATGCGCTCAAACTGATGGCGACCAATTACGCATTCGCGATCTGGGCCATAAACAGGTAAAGACAGGGCTCTTTTTGAGAGAAAAGAGCCCTTATTCCCGCCGCCAGACCGCATCCTTGATCGTCGCCACGAACGCGTCGTGCGCGGCGCGGTCATCGTCGCTCACCGGCATCAACCGCGCCGTCCGCGTGCCGCTGTGCTGATATTCCACCAGCGTCAGCCCCGCATCGGCTGCAAGGTCGAACCCGCGCTGCCGCCCGCCGGTGAGTTCGACATAGACCTCCGCCAGCAATTTGCAGTCGAGCAGCGCATTATGGGTGGTCCGCGCCGACAGATCGATCTCGAACCGCCGGCATAGCGCATCGAGGCTGTTCGGCATGCCGGGAAACCGCGCCTTGGCCAGTACCAGCGTATCGATCATCCGGCCCCGGTCCAGCGGCGGCTGCCCGATCCGGCCGAACTCGGCATCGAGGAACCCGAAATCGAACGCGGCATTATGCGCGACCAGCGGATCATCACCGAAAAACGCCAGCAGATCGGCAGCGATCTCGGCAAATTTCGGCTTGCCCGCAACGTCGGCGTTGGTGATGCCGTGGATCCGGCTGGCATCGCCCGGAATATCGCGCTCGGGATCGATCAGGCGGTGAAACGTACGATTGGTCGGCAGATCGTTATACAACTCGATCGCGGCGACCTCGATCACCCGATCCCCGTGCAGCGGATCGAGGCCGGTGGTCTCGGTGTCGAACAGAATTGAGCGCGTCATAAACGAGTCTTGCGCCGGCATGGACTCCGGTTCAACCAGCATGATCGACGTCGATTATACATATATTATTGACATAAAAATCACCTGATTATACATATAATAACTACCAAGGAGATCCACCATGGCCGAGAAAGTACGTCTGAACCTGCTGGTCTCACCCGAGTTGAACGACCGGCTCGATGCCATTGCCGCCTCCGCCGGCGCCACCAAGACCGATGTGATCCGCCAGGCCATCGCGTTGATGGAAGTCGCGCATCAAGCCAAGCGCGAGTCCAAGCATATCGGCATCGCCTCCGACCGGAACAAACTCGAAACGGAGTTTGTCGGCCTGCTCTGATCCACGCCGCTGCAGGAGATCGCCCGGCCCGCCGCCGCCCGGCTGACCGGCAGCATCAGCTCAATCTTCGGCACGGCAACACCCGCGCGATAAACCGCTGCACCGCCCGCACTGTCGCCCCGCGCGACAATCCGGTGAAAATCACCATATCCGCCCGCCGGCGCTTCTCGGCATCCGGCATCTGCAGTCCAATGATCCGTGCAATCTCCGCCTCGGCCAGCCCGCGCCGGCGCACCCGCGCCACCTGGACCGATCGTGGGGCCGAAACCGTCACCGCGACATCAACCCGCCGCTCACCACCGGTCTCGAACAGCAACGGAATATCCAGCACCACAGCCCGCACCCGCCGGCGCCGCGCCGCGGCCAGAAACCGCCCCTCCGCGCGCCGCACCATCCGATGCATGATCGCCTCGAGCCGCCGCCGCGCCGCGCCATCGGCCAGCACCATGGCCCGCAGCGCGGCCCGATCCAGCACGCCGCCGCGCACCACCCCGGGAAACGCGGCTGCAATCGCCGGAAGCGCCGCGCCACCCGGCGCCTGCAGCCGGCGCACCACCGCATCCGCATCGAACACCGGCACGCCACGGCGGCGAAACATCGAGGCCACCGTCGATTTGCCCATCCCGATCCCGCCGGTCAGGCCGATCACCTTCACGCCAGCAAATCGCCGGCAACCGCGCGATACAGCGCCTCATCGACCATCGGCGTCACCCCGAACCACGCGGCAAACCCCGGCACCGCCTGGTGCAACAGCATCCCCAACCCCTCGACCGTCCGCAGCCCGCGCGCCCGCGCCGCCGCCAGCAACGGCGTTTCCAACGGCACGTACACAATATCCGCCACCGCCAGACCCGCAGGCGCCCGCGCCAGATCGAGCGTGAGGGGCGGATGCCCCGCCATGCCGAGCGATGTCGTGTTGATCACCAGCGCGTGATCCCCCAGCGCCGCCGCCCGATCGTCCCACCCGATCACACCGCCGCCGATCTGCGCCGCAAGCCGCGCCGCGCGCTCCCCGGTCCGATTGCAGAAATGCACGACCACCCCGGCATCGAGCAGCGCCGCGCCGATCGCCCGCGCCGCACCCCCGGCGCCGAGCACCAGTGCAGGCCCCGCCGCCGGATCGACGCCATGCGCCCGCAGATTCGCCATGAACCCCGCCCCGTCGGTGTTGGAGCCCACAATCCGCCCGTCGGAAAACACCAGCGTGTTCACCGCCCCCGCCCGCCGCGCGCTGGGTGCCAGCTCATCGCACAAGGCAAACGCCGCCTCCTTGTGCGGAATCGTCACGTTGGCGCCGGCAAACCCCA
This sequence comes from Acidiphilium sp. PA, assembly GCF_026191915.1. Classification (GTDB taxonomy): domain Bacteria; phylum Pseudomonadota; class Alphaproteobacteria; order Acetobacterales; family Acetobacteraceae; genus Acidiphilium. The sequence goes on along the minus strand of NZ_JAIMBY010000009.1, from coordinate 88,824 downwards.
TCCGCGCCAGAGCCGGCACACAGGTCGCGAAATCCTCCGGCCGGATCGCCAGCGGCACATACGCCCCATCGATCCCATGCCGTTCCAGCCAGGTGCCATGCAGCAACGGCGAACGCGAATGCGCCACCGGCCAACCAATTACACCTGCTAGAGACGCCCGCGCTGTTATCGTCATGCTCTGATTCGATCACGCCGGGCCGCGTGGGGCAAGGAAGGGTAGGGCGTCTTTTTTGAAAAAGAGAAGCAAAAAACTTTTTCTAATCTGGGTCACGGGTCTTTTGCGGGCATGCGGCCACGCACAAAAAAGACGGTGCTGCCCTCTCACGCAAGCGTCCCAAATCTGCCAGCATCGCCTCAACCGAACCACGGAGCGATGCCGACCCATGACCACCGCCATCCTGACCCTGTCCTGCCACAACCGCCCCGGCATCGTCGGCGCGGTCGGTAATTTTCTTTACGAACACGGGTTCGACATCCGCGAAGCCCAGCAATTCGACGATCGCGCCAGCGGCCAGTTCTTCATGCGCGTCGTCTTCGCCCCGCTCGACCCCGGCACCACCCTGCCGCCGGCCGACTTCACCCCCATCGCCTCCCAGTTCGGCATGAACTGGGCGATCACCGACCCCACGCACCGGCCACGCGCCATGATCCTGGTGTCGCGCTTCGATCATTGCCTGGTCGATCTGCTCTATCGCCAGCGCACCGGTGAACTGCCCATGGACATCGCCGGCATCATCGCCAACCATGAACGCGGCACCTACGAACATCTCGACCTCGATAGCATTCCGTTCCACCATCTGCCGATCACGCCGGACACCAAAATGGAACAGGAGGGCGAAATCTGGCGCCTCGTGCGCGAATCAGGCGCGGAACTCGTCATCCTCGCCCGCTACATGCAGGTGCTGTCGGACGCGCTGGTCGCCAAACTCGCCGGCCGCTGCATCAATATCCACCATTCGTTCCTGCCCGGCTTCAAAGGCGCCAAACCGTATCACCAGGCCTATGCCCGCGGCGTCAAACTGATCGGCGCCACCGCGCATTACGTCACCACCGCGCTCGATGAAGGCCCGATCATCGAACAGGACGTCGAACGCATCTCCCATGGCGATACGCCCGAAGTCCTGGTCCGCAAGGGACGCGACATCGAGCGCCGCGTGCTGGCCCGCGCCGTCCTGTTCCACCTCGAACGGCGCGTCTTCATCAGCGGCAGCAAAACCGTGGTCTTCCCCGGCTGATCACCGCGATCGGCGCCGGGTCGCCCGCTCAGGTGCGATAGTCGCCGTCGGCCTCGATCAGGCGCAAGGCGGATTGCCAGGCCATTTCGTAATGCGCCATGCGGTTATCGGTGTCGCGGGCGAATTGCGCGGCGGTGTGCTCGCAAACCTCGCGCGGCGGAATCACCAGCTTGGCCCCGCCGGACAGCGCGGCGACCTGCGCCTGACAGGCGCGTTCGAGGAAATAGATTTCGTGGAACGCCTCGGGAATGGTCCGCCCGCCCACCAGCAGGCCGTGGTTGCGCAGGATCATCGCCTTGTTCTGGCCGAGGTCGGCAACGATGCGGTCCCGCTCATCCAGATCGAGCGCGATGCCCTCATAGCCATGATAGGACAGGCAGCCATAGAATTTCATCGCATGCTGGCTGATCGGCAGCAGCCCCTGTTCCTGCGCCGCAACCGCGATGCCGGCGGCGGTATGGGTGTGAATCACGGCCATCAGATCCGGCCGCGCCATATGGATGGCGGAGTGGATGGTGAACCCCGCCTGATTGACCTTCGCCGCAGTGATCCCGGGGGTTTCGATGCGATTGCCCTCAAGGTCGATCTTCACGAGATCGGAGGCGCGCATCTCATGGAACATTGTGCCGTAGTCGTTGATCAGAAAATGATGATCGGGTCCGGGCAGACGGGCGCTGATATGGGTGTAGATGAAATCGGTCATCTTGAAATGCGCGACGAGCCGATAAAGCGCGGCCAGATCGCAGCGGATCTGCCATTCTTCGGCACTGATGCCAGGATGCGGGCTCGCGCCGGGCGCGATGCGGGTGGTGACGTTCATGATGATGATCCTCCTCGCGTGATCGTTGAGCCGATTGCCGCTTACGTCAAGTTAAACAATTTTCGAGTGCGTTAAGGCGCTGTTCACCCTTGGTAGGGTACCACCGGGGCGCGTAAAAAGCCGGAGTTACTCACGCAGAGAGATTAAATTATTTTATAAAGACAATCACCAAAAACTGGAACATGTTGTCATTTCGGATGATGATAGATGGTTTATTGGAGGCTTGTCATGCGAGCACGCGGGTGGTTGGCAACGGTTATGGTCGTGATGGTCGGTATGATGGGCGGTGCGAAAGCAGCACCCCCGATCGCCGGCATCGTTTCCGCGGCAAGTCTGGTTCGGCCGGGGGATGTCGTCCTCGGGAACCCGAACGGGTCGATCACCATCGTCGATTTCTATGACACGTCATGCGGCCCGTGCCGCGCCATGAACCGGCGGATCGAGCGTTTGATCGCACGGGACAAGCAGATCCGCTACGTCCCGATCGACGTGCCGATTCTGGGCTGGCAGAGCAAGCTCGGCGCCCAGGCGTTGGTCGCCGCGCGGCAACAGGGGCGGTTCCAAGCGATGCAGACCCTCCTCATGAGTCAAGCCGCCCTGCCCACCCTGCCACTGCTCCGGGCGGATGCAGCCCAGCTGGGCCTGGACGTGCCCCGCTTCATGCGCGACCTTACCCGCTCCGCAACCGTCCGCGCCGTGGATGCCGCCTTGCAGCGCGGTGCAACCCTCGGAATCCAGGAAGTACCGATGGTCTACATCGGACAGAGCAGCGTACCGGGCGCAATGGGCTATCGCGACCTCCGTTGGCTGGTGCGCCAGGCCCAAACACCGGAAATGAGCCAGGTCGCAACCACCAAGGACCACTCCTGAGCCAAGCGGACGCACCGACAGCCCAGATAAAAAAAGTTTTTTGCTTCTTTTTTGCAAAAAAGAAGCCTTTTTCTCCCCCGACCGGCGGCAAGACGATTTCCGCCCATTAACGAGCCCAACGACTTGGCTTACCCTCGGCACCGATGCCCACGCTCTGCCGCGATTGCGATGCCGTGTTGATCCAACCCGGCGCCGAACTCAGTGGCGCCTGCCCACAGTGCGGCGGGCGGCGTCTGATCAGCCATGCCGAGCTAGCCACGCTGGCGATCGCGCATATCGATTGCGATGCGTTTTTCGCGAGCGTTGAAAAACGCGACCGGCCGGAATTGCGCGACCGGCCGGTGATCGTCGGCGGCGGCACACGCGGGGTCGTCGCCGCGTGCTGCTACGTCGCGCGCCTGTCCGGCGTGCGGTCCGCGATGCCGATGTTCAAGGCCCTGAAACTCTGCCCGGATGCCACCGTGATCCGCCCCGATCTGGCAAAATACGGCGCCGTCGCGCGCGAAATTCGCGCCATGATGCAACGCCTGACCCCCTTGGTGCAGCCGCTTTCGATCGATGAGGCGGCCCTCGACCTCGCCGGCACCGAAGCGCTGCACGGCGCACCGCCCGCCGCCGTGCTCAGCCGGTTCGCCCGCGATGTCGAGACCCAGGTCGGCGTCACCGTCTCGATCGGGCTGGCCGCCAACCGCCTGCGCGCCAAACTCGCCGCCGAGCGCGACAAGCCGCGCGGCTTCGCCATATTGGGCGCCGATACCGCCGCGATCCTCGCCCCGGAACCGCTCGGAACGCTGCCCGGCATCGGCCCCGCCCTGGTCCGCAAACTCGCCGCCCTGGGCATGACGCGGATCGGCCAGCTCGCCGCGCTCGATCCACGAACCGCGCGTGAGCGCCTGGGCGATGACGGGCCAGCCCTGGTCGCCCGCGCCCGCGGCGAAGACAACCGCCGGGTCGACCCCGTACGCGAAACCAAATCGATCAGCGCCGAAACCACCTTCGGGAACGACATCACCGACCCCATCCTGCTCGGCCGCGCCCTCTGGCCGCTCTGCGAAAAACTCGGCCGGCGCCTGCGCGCAGAACAATTCGCCGCCGCCGCACTCGTCCTGAAACTCAAAACCGCCCGCTTCGAAACCCACACCCACGCCATCCGCCTGACCGCCCCCACCCAGCTGCCGGAAACCATATTCGAAGCCGCCAAACCCATCGTGCACCAGGCCGCCGGACCCGCATTCCGGCTGATCGGCATCGGCGCGGCCCGGCTGGTGCCCGCCAACCTCGCCGACCACGGCGACCTGATGGACCAGGAAAGCCCACGCCGCGCCGCACGGCAACAAGCCATGGACACTATCCGCGCCAAATTCGGCGCGGATATCATCCGGCGCGGGACCGTGGAGTGAGGTGAGGGAGGGCAAGCAAGGCCAGGGGCTCTCCCTCCGGAGCCATTCCAGCGATGAAGAGCATCGCTGGAACCTTCGGCTCCTCCGCCCCTGGACCCCGTTAAAGGCGGAGCCTTTAAAATCCATTAGTTTTAGGCAAGGGGAGGGCGCTGCCCCGGTGGTTCAACTGATCTGGCCTGGGTCGCCCTCCCCTTGCCTAAAACTGGTGGGTTCTAAGGGCTAAGCCCTTAGTGGGGGTCGAGGGGGCAAAGCCCCCCGCCTTGCTTACTCTCCCTCACCTCTCCGCGATCCTAAGCCGGGCGATTTCGATCAGCGGGCAGCGGTTCATTACGATTGTCAGTCCTGCGTTGCGGGCGAGGGTGGCGGCCTCGTGGTTGATCACACCGAGTTGCATCCAGATGGTTCGGGCGCCGAGGCGGATGGCATCTCGCACGGCGGGCAGGACTTTATCGGATGCGCGGAACAGATCGACCATATCGAGCGGGGCTGCGGCGTCGAGTGAGGCGACGACGACGCGGCCGTGCAATGTCTGTCCGGCGAGGCCGGGGTTGACCGGCGTGACGTCGTAGCCGCGGACGAGCAGACTACGCAGCACTTCGTTCGACGGCCGTGCCGGATTGGCCGAAGCGCCGACCAGGGCGACGCGGCGTGTGGTGGTCAGGATGGTTCGGATGGCGGCATCGGTCAGTCCATCGGCGGACATTGTGCGTGCTCCCGGGTTCGGCGTGGAGGGTCTTATCACGATGTGGGATCAATCCTTTCACACTGAGCCGTAACAGCGGAGGCGTCCTTGACATTGATTCCCATGATGGCAGCGGTCGCGGCCGCATGCCTGATTGCCGTAGCGGCCCCCGCGCAGGCCGCGCCGAAGCCGGTTCCTCCGCTTGTGCGCGCCGAGACCCACTTTGCATTCGACGTGTTTGCCCAGGTGCGCCACCATCCAGGCAATTTATTTTTCTCACCCTACAGCCTCTATTCAGCGATCGGAATGGCGTAACTCGGTGCCCGCGCAAATACCGCGGCGCAGATCGCCAGTGTACTGCATCTCAACGGGATCGACGGCGGCAGCGCCGGACCCCGCCTGCAATCGTGGTTCGGCCAAGATTTCGCACCGATTGATATGTTTGGCGGGCAGCAGCCGATGGATTTTCATTTCCATGCCGCCAACGCGGTCTGGACTTCCGCGTATGACCCGGTCGAGGCGCGCTACATCGCAGCAGTAAAGCAGGATTTCGCCGGCAGGGTCGATCGGGTGGATTTCGGTCAACCGGCGGAAGCGGCCGCCCGGATCAACCAATGGGTCAAACGGGCGACGGCCTGGCGGATCGATCATTTGATCGATCCGGACACGCTGTCACCCCGGACCCGCATGATTTTGACCAACGGGGTCTATTTCCGGGCCCGTTGGTTTATCGAGGAGATTTTCGACAAAAACTCTGACCAAGCCAGGACCGTTCCATGTGGCGAGGTCGCGGTCGGTTCTGGTGCCGATGATGCACCAGACCGGCATATTGCTGATCGCCCAGGCCAACGGCGTAAAAATCCTGCGGCTTCGACTATGATGGCCCGGCATCGATGATCATCATCCTGCCGAATCAGGCATCCGCGCTCGACCGTATCGAGGCCGGACTCAGTACCGCCGAGCTCGATCGCTGGTTAAAGATGCAGAATGAAATCTCCGAAAATCCCCCTGAAGTCGTCGTGACGATGCCGCGTTTCGCCGCGCACAGCCAGATCCGACTGGCCAATGTTCTGAAATCGCTCGGCATGCCGGCCGCTTTTTCACCCGGCGCCAATTTTACCGGCATAGCCGACGACCGAAACGCCCCCTTGGTGCTCGATGATGTCGTCCAGCAGGCGGCGATTACTGTCGACGAAAAAGGCACGAAAGCAATGGCGGCGACCGGGACGGAGGCAGTTTCCGCTTCAGCGGCAAACCCCGATGCGCCGCCACCGATCATATTTAACGCGGCTCATCCGTTTCTGTACGTGATCCGCGCGGATACCACCGGTGCCATCTTGTTTATCGGCCGGGAAGATGATCCCGCGGCGGGTTGATGCCAGGCTCTGTTCGCCGTGCCACCGCTCCTGTAAGCCTGCGCCCGATGCGATCGGCAAGACCTTATCTGGTGTTCATTTTCGGCCTGCTGACACTGGCCGCCTGGTACTGGCCCAACCGGCCGCAGGCGGCCGGCGTTTCGATGCCGGATGCGCGATTTCATTCGGTGTCCTACGCGCCGTTCCGCGCCTGGCAATCGCCCTTGACCAAAAGCTTCCCCACCGCGTCGCAAGTGACGCAGGACCTGAAGCTGGTGGCACGCCATGCGGACGGGATCAGGACGTATTCCTCGCTTGAGGGCGATTACGATATCGGCGCGCTGGCGAAACAGGCCGGATTGAAAGTCTGGGTCGGGATCTGGCTCGGCTCGAACAAAGCGGATAACGCGCGCGAAATGGCCGCGGGCATCGCCCAGGCGAACGCCCATCCGCACACCGATACCAGAGTGGTCGTCGGCAACGAGGTGCTGCTGCGGCGGGATCTGTCCCCATCTGATCTGATCAAGGATATCGATTACGTAAAGGCGCGGGTGAAACAACCGGTCGCCTACGCCGATGTCGCGAGTTTCTGGTTCGCGTTTCCGCAAGTCGCCAAGCACGTCGATATCGTGATGATCCATCTGCTGCCCTATTGGCAGAACCGGCCGGTCAACGTCGATGCCGCAATTGCTCGGATCGGCCGCACCATCGCGAAAACCGAAGCACTGTTCCCCGGCAAGCGGATTTCGGTCGGCGAAACCGGCTGGCCCAGCCGGGGTCGCTGGCGCGGTGATGCGGCGCCCTCCCGCGTCAACGAGGCGGTGTTTCTTCGCAAATTCGTGACATTGGCGGACCGGGATCACGTCGATTACAATCTGATCGAAGCCTTCGACCAGAACTGGAAATATCACGACGAAGGCATCGCCGGCGCAAACTGGGGCATCTGGAACGCCGAGCGCGCTCCTAAATTCCCGCTCTCCGGCCCGGTGGTCGAAATGCCCCATTGGCCGCTTTACGCCGGCATCGCGATCATCCTCGCGGTCGGGCTCGCGATCATCGGCAGGGCGTCCAAATCCGGCGCCATCGCGCTCGCGTTCGGGCTCGGCAACGCGCTGGCATACGCCGGCGCGGTCACCTGGCATATTCTCTATGACGATGCATTGATCGTCTGCGCGCTGGTCAACCTGCCCGCGCAGGCCGCGCTCGCCTGGTTCGCGGTGCGGCGCGCCGTGCTCGGCGCCGCGCTGCCGGCAGCCGGCGGTGCCGAAACGATCGGGCTGCTGCGCGGCACGCTGGCCGGACGTTTTCCCTGGCGCACCGCGGCGGCGCGGCGGTTCGATCATGTCTGGTTCGGCTTCGTGTTCACCGCGGCGATCGTCCAGGCATTTCTGGTGTTCGACCCGCGCTACCGCGACGCGCCGTTCGCGATTTTCGCGGTACCCGTCGTCGTCGCCCTCTGGCGGCTCGCAGCGCGGGATATGCCAGCCGTGCGCGACTGGCGTGATTGGCTGCCGAGCGCGGCACTCGCCATCGGTGCCCTCGGCAGCATCCTGATTTCCGGCTTGCCCAACACGGAGTTTCTGATCTGGAACGGGCTGGGTCTCATCCTCGCAGCCCCGGCCCTGATCGGCTGGCTGCAATCGCCCAAGGCCGCAACGCCGGCACGGTCCAGCCAGCTTTGACCAGAACCAACGGATGCACCCCCGCATAGCCCGCCGCATCAGCCTGCGCTCCGCTCGCTCACTGCCCAGGCGTTGAGCGCGGTGACCACCGCGCCGATCACCCCGTCCCAATCGAGCGGCGCCGCCTGGCGGAAAATCCGCATCCGCGGATACCAGGGCGTCTCGCTCTGCCGGTCGCCCCAGCGCCAGCAACCATCGTAGCGGGACAGCAACCACACCGGCTTGCCCATCGCCCCGGCCAGGTGCGCGACGGCGGTATCCACCGCGATCACCAGATCGAGCCGCGCAATCACCGCCGCGGTGTCGGCAAAATCCTCGACCCACGGCATCGGGTCGATCATATCGATGGCCGGCATCGTCGTCGCCGGTTTTTGCAGAGACATGAACCGCACAAGTCCGACCTCGCCCAACGGTGCCAGCGCCGCCGCCGGAATCGAGCGCCGCCGATCGATCAGATGCGAATCCATATCGTCAAGATGCGTGCCACCCGCCCACACCAGCCCGACCAATGGCCGCCGATCCCCCGGCTGGCCCGCCAGCGGCGCAATCACCGCATCCGTCACCGCCCGATCATCCGCCGCCAGATACGGGATCGCGGCCGGAACCGTCGCCACGACGGTCCCGAACCGCCACGGCAGGCTCATCAGCGCACAATGCGTGTCATACGCCGGCACCGCCTCGCCCCGCGGCACCACCTGCGCAACGCCGGCCACCGACCCCATCAACCGAACCAGCGGCGCCGGCACTTCAAGCACAACCCGCGCGCCCAACCGCGCCACCATCGGCGCGTAGCGCACGAACTGAATCGTATCGCCGAACCCCTGTTCCGCATGGAGCAAAATCGTCCGCCCGGCCAGGCTGCCGCCATCCCACGCCTCACCCCGGTCGATGGCGCCGTTCATCGCCCGCGTCCGCCGCAGCCGCCACTCATGCTCCGCCCAGCCGCGCTCATAATCGCCGGCCGCCAGGAGGCTCAGCGCCCGGTTGTACCGATAATCCGCCTGATCCGGCGCCGTCGCGTACGCCCGCTCGTGCACCACCAGCGCCGCATCCAGCCGCCCGGCTCCCTGCAACGCGTTGGCCAGGCTGCTCAACACCCCGGCGTGTCCCGGCGCCACCGCCAGCGCCTGACCGTACCGCTCTACCGCTTCCTCGAACGCACCCTGATCGTAGAGCAGCCCCGCCAGGCAGGCGAGCGCGTCGACATCGCGCGGCATCAGCTCAACCGCCGTCTCCGCCATGATCTGCGCCTGATCCAACACCCCGAGCGCCCGCAAACTGCCCGCCAGATTGACATGGCAAGGCCCGAACGATGGCGCGAGGCGCAGGCACTGCACATAAGCGCCGACCGCCTCGATCAACGATCCCGCCTGACGCAGCGCGTTGCCCAATGCGAACCAGCGATCGACATCCCCCGGCACCACCGCAAGATATCGCCGATACGCCGCAGCGGCCTCGCCGAACCGTTCGGCCTTCACCAATACATTGGCGAGATTGACCAACACCGCGGTATTGTCCGGTACCAGCGCCGCACACGCATCGAACGCCGCAGCAGCAGCATCGAACGCGCCACACGCATCGTGGCGATTCCCGATATCGAACAACGCTTCCGCATCCACCACCGACATAAGACCCTCTTGGTCACCTGCCGCGATGATCACCCAAAATATTTAAGATCCGCCTAATTTTTTCGCGACCAACCCCGATCCGTCTGCTGCCAGTAGGTTAATTCGTGCCCCGCCGCCTTTGCCGCCGGCCAACGGACCCGCGCCGCCGCCACCGCTGCCGCGTCATTGCCATCGAACAGATCGAATACCCGCTCGAACCGCGCCAAATCGGCGGCGGCACCATCGACCAGAAATAGAAATTTCGCCCCGTTCGGCACATCCGCCCCTGTGGTCAGCCAGATCGGCTGATCCGCGGCAAACCCGCTTGCCGCCGTGCCATGCGGCAACCAATCCGGATTGGCCGAAAGCCAAAGCGATGCATCGAGCGCCTCGATCAGGCCGGCATCCGTCGCCCGCACCACCGCGCGCTGCCCCGCCGCAAGGGTACGGCCGAGCAAAGCGGGTAAGGCAGCCGCCACATCGGTCCGGGTCAGATGATAAAACCCGATCGCCGCCATCGCCTCATTCGATCACGATACGCGGCCCGGCCGTGCGCTCGCCGCCCATCTGCGCCATCACCGCCTCGGCCACCGCCATAAATGCCCGCGCCGCCTCGCTGCCCGGCGCGCTCACCGCAATCGGCGTGCCCGCGTCCGATGTTTCGCGAATCGCCGGCAGCAGCGGCACCTCGCCCAGAAACGGCACGCCGATCCGCGCCGCTTCCGCCCGCGCCCCGCCGTGGCCGAAAATCTCGGTCCGCGTACCGCAATTCGGGCAGCAGAAAAAACTCATGTTCTCCACAATGCCCAGCACCGGCACCCGCACCTGCTGGAACATCGAAACCCCACGCCGCGCATCGAGCAGCGCGATGTCCTGCGGCGTCGAAACCACCACCGCCCCGGTCAGTTTCAACCGCTGCGCCAATGTAAGCTGGATATCTCCGGTGCCCGGCGGCAGATCGATCACCATGACATCGAGCGCCGGCCACGCCACCTGCGTCATCAACTGCATGAGCGCATTCAGCACCATCGGCCCGCGCCATACCATCGCGGTTTCCTCGGCTACCACATGCCCGATCGAAATCGCCTTCAACCCCCAGGCCTCGACCGGCACGAGCCTGCTGCCCTCCATCGCGGGTTTGCCCCTGGTTCCCAGCATGCGCGGCAGCGATGGTCCATAAATATCCGCATCCAGCAGCCCGACGCTCAACCCCCTGGCTGCCAACGACACCGCCAGATTGACCGCGACGGTCGATTTCCCCACGCCGCCCTTGCCCGATGCCACGGCGATGATCGACTTCACCTGGCTCAGCAACCCGGGCGCTGCCTGCTCGGCCGGCGCCGCCGCGCTGCGCGGCCCGGTCAGCATCACCGTCGCATTCCGCACGCCCTCCAGGGCCGACAGACTTTGTTCCAGCGCCAGCCGCAGCGGCTCCAGCCGCGGCGCCTCGGCCCGCGTCACCGCCAGCGCCACCTGCACCAGCCCATCGCGCACCGCAACGCTGTCGATCATCGCCGGCGGCACCACCGCCCCGTCTGCCGCGCGAAACTGGCCGATCCGGGCGCGAATTGTGGCTTCATCAATCATGTCAGACATCCCTATCAATTCGGGCCGTTCTACGCGGAAACGCGCAGGATCGGAACCGGGCCGAGCCGGGTACACGCCGGTTCCAACACCCGCACCTCGGAGACAGAGCGCTTTTTGCGCCTTTGTTACAAAAATGCAGCCTTCGCTACTCCGGCGCACGATCACCCCGACCCATCGCCGCCCGCAGCGCGGTCGCATCATGCACCGGCAGGCTGCAAACCTGCCCACGGCACACGAACGCCGCCGGCGCACCACTGGTCTTGCCCTGCGCCGGATGATCCGCCGGTAAATCCGCCGTCGTGCCCACCGGCAGAATCACCACCGCCGGATCGAACCCCGCCCGCGCCGCAAGATGCAACGCCTCGAACCGCGCATCCTCCCGCGCGCCGGTCAGCACCACCACGATCGCTTCCTCCAACAGCGCCGCCGCCGCCAGAATGGTCGGATACGCCGGCAGATTGCGCCGCTCGCCGGCATGCGCGCTCACCAGCGCCGCCGCGGCGTCCCGATAGGCGGACTTGCCGGTCAGATGATACAGCCGCGCATAAGCCTCCGCCATCAGCCCCGCGCCGGCCGGCGTCGCGTTGTCGGTCGCGGCGCGCGGCCGCATGCCGCCCGGCAGATCCACCGCATCGTCCGCACTGGCGTAAAACCCACCCGCACCGTCGCCGAAATGCGCTGCCGTCAGCGCAACCAGACGTTCCGCCCGCGCCATATACGATGCGTCGCCGGTCGCCTCATACAGCCCGATCATCGCGCGCAGCATCCCGGCCTGGTCGTCGAGCAGCCCCGCCGCCGAAACCGCCCCGCGTCGATACGCATGATCGAACCGCCCATCCGGCCGCCCGAGCAGCGCCTCCACCGCCCTGAACACCCGCATTGCCAGCGCCAACCAGTCACCGCGGCCGAACACCGCACTGGCGTGAACCAGGGCGGCAATCGTCAGCCCGTTCCAATCCGCCAGAATCTTGTCATCCCACCCAGGCCGCACCCGCTGGTCACGTGCCACGCGCAAGCGGTCGCGCAACGTCGCGAGATCCTGCTCGACGGCGTCCTCCTCGGGATGCGTCGCGCGGGTCAGAATAATGTGCCCCTCCCAATTGCCCGCCGCAGGGCAAGGGTAATGGTCGGTGAAACGCGCGAAATCGTCGCCCAGTACCGAGGCAATTTCATCGCGCGTCCATACGTAGAACTTGCCCTCAACCCCCTCGGAATCCGCGTCCTCGGATGATGCAAACGCCATCGCACCATCCGGCGCCGCGTCGTGGCGGGCGAGCATGTCGCGGGTCAGCCACGTCACGATCTCGTCCGCCCGCGCCGCGAGCAACAAATCAGGCTCGGCAGCGTGCGCGAATGCCAGCAGGTCAAGGATCTGCGCATTGTCGTACAGCATCTTCTCAAAATGCGGCACCAGCCACGCCTCATCCGTCGCATAGCGCGCGAACCCGCCGCCGACATGATCGTAAATGCCGCCCTGCGCCATCCGCGCCAGCATCAACGCCACCGCCGCGCCCGCTTCATGCCGGCCGGAGCGGGCATATTCGCTCCATAAAAATCGGAAAATCGGTGGGTTCGGAAATTTCGGCGCACCCCGCAACCCGCCATCCTCCCAATCCACCATGGCGATGAACCGCTCCGCCACCGACTCAAGATCGGCCGGTGCCAAGCGCCCGCCCGCCGCAGGCTCCGCCTGGCGCGTCACCCGCCGCATCAGCGCCGCACCACTGATCAGCAATTTTTCCCGATCCTTGTCCCACGCCTCCGCAACACCCGCCAATACCTGGCGGAACGACGGCCTGCCCCAGCGCGGCTCGGGGGGAAAATACGTCCCCCCGAAAATCGGCGCCCCATCCGGCGTCAGAATCATCGTCAGCGGCCAGCCACCCTGCTCGCCCATCGCCTGCAACGCACCCATATAGATACTGTCGATATCAGGCCGCTCCTCACGGTCGATTTTGATGTTGATGTACCGTTCGTTCATCAACGCCGCCGTCTCGACATCCTCGAAACTCTCATGCGCCATCACATGACACCAATGACAGGCCGCATACCCGATCGACAACAGAATCGGCTTGCCCTCCTCACGCGCCCGCGCCAACGTCGCCGGCAACCACATCTGCCAATGCACCGGATTGTCGGCATGTTGCAGTAAGTAAGGCGACGAAGCAGCGGCAAGCGTATTACTGGTCATGTGTCCACGGACTTTCCGATGTTGGATGGTATCTGGTAGGGTAGGGTTGTGTTGGGGATGGTAAGCAAGCAAGGCGGGGGGCTTTGCCCCCTCGACCCCCACTAAGGGCTTAGCCCTTAGAACCCGGTGGTTTTAGGCAAGGGGAGGGCGCTGCCTCGGATTTTCCGTCGATCTGGCCTGGGTCGCCCTCCCCTTGCCTAAAACTAATGGATTTTAAAGGCTCCGCCTTTAACGGGGTCCAGGGGCAGAGCCCCTGGCCTTGCTTGCTTACCGTCCTCACCACGTCCGCCCCTAATAGATAGCAGCCAACACCGAAAGCGCGAGTGCACATGATGACCGATGACGCGATCCCGCCGGCTTATTTTCGTCACCATGTGTTTGTGTGTGGCAACCATCGTCCGCCGGGTCATCCGCGGGGATCGTGTGGCGAGAAGGGGTCGGAGAAGCTGCGGGATTACATGAAGGCGCGGGCGAAGGAGTTGGGTTTGGCCGGGGTTCGGATCAACGCGGCGGGGTGTCTCGACCGTTGCGAGCATGGTCCGGTGTTGGTGATTTATCCGCGTGGCACCTGGTATCGTGTGGCGGACACGGTGGCGGTGGACCGTGTGTTGACCGAGGATATTCGTGATGGAAGGCCGATTCCCGAATTGATGTTGCCGGCCGAGGTGGCGCCGGCGAAATGACCGATGTGATTTTCGCGACCGCCAGTGGTGTTGGTGGTGCGATCGCGGTGGTGCGGCTGAGTGGAGCGGGGCTTGATCCGATCGTGCAGTCGTTGAGCGGTGCGCTTTCGCCGCCGCGCCGTGCCAGTGTGCGCCGCTTTCACGATGGTGCGGGCCGGCTGATCGACCAGGGATTGCTCATCCGGTTTCCCGGACCAGCGAGTGTCACGGGCGAGGATTATGCGGAATTGCATACCCATGGCGGCCGGGCCGTCGTGGCAGCGTTGACCGCGCGGTTGATCGCGCTTGGCGCGCGGCCGGCGGAACCGGGCGAATTTTCCCGGCGTGCGTTCGGCAATGGCAAGCTCGATCTGTTGCAGGCGGAGGGTATTGCCGATCTGATCGCTGCGGAGACCGAGGCGCAGCGGGTTCTGGCGCTCGATCAGGCCGGTGGTGCAATGAGTGCCGCGATCGTGGCCTGGCGGGACCGTCTGGTCGGGTTGATGGCACGGCAGGCGGCGCTGATTGATTTTGCCGATGAGGATCTGCCTCCGGAGGTCGAAGCGGCGATGCTGGCGGAGATCGATGTATTGCGCCACGACATCGGGGCGGCAATCGGCGCGGGCGTCGCGGCCGAGCGGTTGCGCGAGGGTATCGATATCGTGGTGCTCGGCGCGCCGAATGCGGGAAAATCCACGTTGGTCAATGCGCTGGCGGGTGAGGATGTCGCCATCGTTTCCGCCACTCCGGGCACCACGCGCGATGCAATCGGCGTGCGGCTGGACCTTGGCGGCGTGCCGGTGCGGCTGGTCGATACCGCGGGTTTGCGCGAGACGGTGGATGCGATCGAGGCAGAGGGCGTCCGCCGGGCGGAGGCCCATGCGCGGCGCGCGGATTTTCTGATCGTGTGCGCAGCCGCGCCGGATTTCGTGGTGCCGGCGGCGCCGGCTGGTGTGCCCGCGTTGCTGGTTGCGACGAAGGCCGATCTGGCTGCTGCGTGTCCGGCGGGTGCCTTGGCGGTGAGCGCGCATACCGGTGCCGGTGTATCGGCGCTGGTTGCCGTGCTATCCGACCACGTCGCCGCGTTGGTGGCACGCGGCGCCGGGCCTGCATTGCCACGACCGCGTCAGATTGCCTGCCTGCGCGACATGGCAACGGCGCTAGAGCGGGCGAGGGCGGTTGCCGAACCCGAGTTGCGCGCGGCCGATTTTCAGGCGGCCGCCGATGCGTTGGCGAGGCTGGTTGGCGTCATTGGGGTTGAGGATGTGCTGGATCAGGTGTTTTCCAGCTTCTGCATCGGCAAATGATGCTATAGGGCCGGCATGAACGTGAATGATATGGACTTCGATGTTGTGGTAATCGGGGGCGGCCATGCGGGCTGCGAGGCAGCGGCGGCTTCGGCGCGCGTCGGGGCGCGGACGGCGCTGCTGACGCATCGCGCCGATCGCATCGGCGAGATGTCGTGCAACCCGGCGATCGGCGGCATCGGAAAGGGGCATCTGGTCCGTGAGATCGATGCGCTGGACGGGCTGATGGGCCGCGCGGCGGATGCCGCCTGCATCCATTTCAAAATGCTCAACCGCACCAAAGGGCCGGCTGTGTGGGGGCCGCGCGCGCAGGCGGATCGCGCGCTGTATCGCGCGGCGATGCAGGATATGATCGCGGCCCAGCATGGTCTGACGGTGCTGGAAGGTGAGGCGGCGGATCTCGAGATTGGTCCCGATGGCGCGTTGCGCGCGGTCATCACGGGTTCCGGCCAGCGGCTCGCCTGTCGTGCCGCGGTACTCACCGCGGGGACGTTTTTGCGCGGTGTGCTGCATTTCGGTGAGCGGACCGAAGCAGGTGGCCGGGTGGGCGACGCGGCGTCGAACGCGCTCGCGGCGCGGTTACTCTCCTTCGGCCTGCCACTCGGGCGGCTGAAAACTGGCACACCGGCCCGGCTGGATCGCGGTTCGATCGATTGGGACCACCTGCCGGAGGATCAGGGCGAGACGGCGCCGGTGCCGTTCAGCTTGATGACGCACACCGTAACCAATCGGCAAATTTCCTGCCGGATCACTGAAACCACGCCGGCCACGCACGCCATCATTTCCGCCAACCTGCATCGCTCGGCCGTGTATGGCGGCCGAACCGAAGGGGTTGGACCCCGCTATTGCCCCTCCATCGAGGACAAGGTGGTACGGTTTGCCGATAAATCGCGCCATCAGGTGTTTCTGGAGCCTGAGGGACTTGATGACGGCACGGTGTATCCGAACGGCATTTCGACCAGCCTGCCGGCTGAGGTGCAGGAGGCGTTTATTCACACCATGCCGGGCCTGGAACGGGCCATCCTGCTGCGGGCGGGTTATGCGGTGGAGTATGATTATGTCGACCCCCGTGCGCTCGATCATGCGCTGGCGCTGCGGGCGCTGCCGGGACTGTATCTGGCCGGGCAGATCAATGGCACCACCGGATATGAAGAGGCGGGGGCGCAGGGCATTCTGGCCGGCCTCAACGCCGCGCGGCGGGCCGGCGGCCTCGATGCGGTAACGGTGGGGCGCGCCGAGGGGTATATCGGGGTCATGATCGACGATCTGGTGACACGGGGCGTGACCGAACCGTACCGGATGTTCACGTCGCGCGCGGAGCATCGGTTGAGTTTACGGGCGGATAACGCGGATTTGCGGCTGACGGCGTTGGGGATCGGCTGGGGGTGCGTCGGGACCAAGCGACAGGCGGCGTTCGTAGCGCTGCGGGAAGCGGTCGATCTGGCGCAGCGCGGCGAGGCGGCAGGGGCTGCGGCGGCACATATTGTCGCGGCTGATCGGCTGTATGCTGGCTATCTGGACCGACAGGCTGGCGAGATCCGGGCGAGAGCGAAGGATGAGGCCGTGAGCATTCCCGCGGCGTTCGATTATCGTTTGGTTGGCGGCTTGTCGGCGGAGCTGGTCGGTCGGCTGGAGCGGGTGCGACCGGCGTCGCTGGGGGCGGCGGGGCGGCTGGAAGGCATGACACCGGCGGCGATGGGGGCGATTTTCGCGGCGCTCCGCAAATCTCCCGCGTTGGCGGCTTGATGCTGACGGCGGGCGATAAAAAGGTCCGTTCTGAGACCTTTGTTTCACGTGAAACAAATGAACCACTTCGGACCTATTCGGCGTCGATCAAAAAATGGACCGACAAGATCAATCTGATCGCGCGCAAGGACGCGAACGATGAGGCGATCTGGGAGCGGCATATTTTGGATTCGCGGCAGATCGTGCCGCTGATACCGGCGGGGGTGACGCGGGCGATCGATCTGGGGTCGGGTGCCGGGTTGCCTGGCATGGTGGTTGCGATCGAACGGCCGGATATTCATGTCTCGATGATCGAGGCGGATCGTCGCAAGGCCGCGTTTTTGCAAACGATGGTGGCGACATTGGGATTGAGCGCAACCGTGGTGGCGGAGCGGATCGAGATGGCGAGGATTGCGCCGGTCGCGTTGGTCATGGCGCGGGCCTTGGCGCCGCTGCCCGATTTATTGGTCTATGCCGTGCCGTTGCTGGCGCCCGGAGGGGTTTGTTTGTTCATGAAGGGTCGCAATGCCGAGGCCGAGATCGCGGCGGCGGCGGCCGATTGGCGGATGGTGGTGGAGCGGTTTGCCAGCCAGACGGACCCGGACGCCATGATTCTTCGCATTTCCGAGGTGCGCCGTGCAGGCTAAGATTATCGCCATTGCCAATCAGAAGGGCGGGGTCGGCAAGACCACGACCGCGATCAATCTGGCGACCGCGCTGGCGGCGAGTGGTGAGCGGGTCTTGCTGATCGACATGGACCCGCAGGGCAATGCCAGCACCGGCTTTGGTATAGGGGCTGACGAGCGTGGGCTGGGCAGTTACGCTTTGTTGACAGGGGAGGCGCCCGCCGCCTCGCTCGTGCTGCCGACCGAGGTGCCGGGTTTGCTCATGATTCCCGCGACTGAGGATTTGATCGGCGCCGATCTGGAATTTGCGCAGGTCGACTCCCGGGAACATCTGATCGCACGGGCGTTGGCCGAGCCGGGGTTGGATGGGCAGTTTGGGTATGTGTTTATCGATTGCCCACCCGGCTTGGGCCTGCTTACATTGAACGCTCTGGTTGCAGCGTCTTCGGTGTTGATTCCGTTGCAATGCGAGTTCTTTGCGCTGGAGGGGATCAGTCAGTTGATGCGAACGATCAATCTGGTACGCCGCACGCTCAATCCGCGCCTGGCCCTGGAAGGTGTGGTTCTGACGATGTTCGATCGGCGCAACAATCTGGGGCAGGCCGTGGCGGACGATGTGCGGGCATATTTCAAGGCCGATGTGTTCGAGACCGCGATTCCGCGCAATATCCGCGTGACGGAATCGCCGAGCCACGGCAAGCCGGTGCTGTTGTATGATTATCGATCGCCGGGGGCGCAGGCCTATGTAAGCCTAGCGGTGGAGTTTTTGCGACGGCAGACATTGCCGGCCAGCTTGGGGGCGGCGTGATATGGGTTTGAAGGAACAGCCGCGCAGACTGGGTAAGGGTCTGGCCGCGTTGATGGGAGACACGGCGATGGATGCCGGCATCGGATCGGCGGACGGGGCGCGTTATCTGGCGATTGCCAGTCTGCACCCCGGCCCGTTTCAGCCGCGCCGGGCGATGGATGAGGATGCGCTGGAGGAACTTGCCGCCTCTCTCAAATCGCGTGGTGTTTTGCAGCCTTTGCTGGTGCGGTCGTTTCCGGGGCAGCCAGGACAGTATCAGATTATCGCCGGAGAGCGGCGTTGGCGGGCGGCACAGCGCGCCGGGCTGCACGAAGTGCCGGTGCTGGTGCGGGACCTTTCCGACACGGACGCGATGGCGGCCGGGTTGGTCGAGAATTTGCAACGTCAGGACCTCGACCCGATCGAGGAGGCCGAGGGCTATCAGCGGTTGCTCGATGAATTTGGTATGATCCAGGATGATCTGGCGGCTGCCGTTGCCAAATCCCGTCCGCATATCACGAATATGCTGCGCCTTTTGAACCTGCCGGGTGACGTGCAAACGGCGTTGCGATCGGGTGATCTTAGTGCGGGACATGCCCGCGCGCTGATGCAGCATCCGGACCCGCAGGCCGGAGCGCGCGCGATCATTGCGAACCGGATGACGGTGCGCCAGGCCGAGGCGATGGTCGCGGCGGCGATGACACCGAAACCGGCGCCGCCCGCACCGCTGGGGGCAGATGTGAATTCGGTCACGCGCATGTTGGAGCGTGAGCTGGTCGAACTCCTCGGGTTGCGGGTGCGGATCAAATTCAACGGTAAAAGTGGCTCGGTCAACCTTGCTTATGAGAACCTGGGTCAGTTGGACAGCATTCTGGCGCTGCTGCGTGGGCAACAATAGGCTTGGTGCGATCCACCCATCCGCCGGGTGAACAATCGGACACTTCGCGGATCAGTGCTTGCATCTCTGGCCTGCGGTTCTGACCTTCAGAAGCCTGTTGTTTCTGAAAAAGGAGAGTCGCATGACACTCGAATCAATGAAAATTGCTATCCTCGCATCGGATCGGTTTGAACTTGCGGAACTGGAATCGCCGCTGAAGGCACTCAAGGACGCCGGAGCGCAGGTGTTTGTGGTGGCGCCGCATCATGGCGAAATCATCGGGATGAACCATCATGATGTGGGCCACAGCGTCAAAGTCGATCGCAGCCTTGCCGACACCAAGCCCGATGAATTCGACGCGCTGCTGCTGCCCGGCGGTGTCCCCAACCCCGATGAACTGCGCACCATGCCGCGAGCGGTCACGTTCGTGAAGCATTTTGCCGACACGCAGAAACCGATTGGCGTGATCTGCCACGGTTCGTGGACACTGATCGAAGCGGATGCGGTCAAGGACCGGCACATGACGTCCTGGCCGTCACTGCAGACCGATCTGTTGAACGCAGGCGCGCGCTGGGTCGATCAGGAAGTGGTGGTCGATCATAATTTGGTATCCTCGCGGAAGCCCGATGATCTGCCGGCCTTCAACAAAGCCTTCATCACATTGTTGCAGCATCAACCGGTGCGCCGCGCCGCGTGATCGGGTGTTGGCTTGTCCGGCATGATCGGGGCGACCATATCCCGATCGTGTCGGAACAAGATAAAGGTACGAGCCAATGCTGATCACTCTGGCGGTGCGGTACCTGCTGGTCATGCTGTTTTTTCCGTTCAGCGCGCTCGATAAAATTCTGAACTTTCACGGCGCCGTAGGGCAGGCAAAACAGATTTTTAGCGTACCACTGCTCGCTACCGCCTCCATCCTGGTAGGCCTGTTCATTGAAATCGTGATGTCGCTCGGCGTGCTGACCGGCATCGCCGATCGGCTCTCGGCATTGATCCTGGCCCTTTACTGCATGGCCACCGCCGGTCTGTTCAAGCAGTTCTGGAAGCCCGGCGATTTCTGGCACGCAGGCACCAGCCATGGCCGTGATCTGTTCTGGGATTTCCTGAAAAACTTTTCGCTCGCCGGCGGCTTCCTGCTGATAACGTTCGGTACCACAATCCATGGCACTAATAGCCTGTTCACGCACCCGCTCAGCTCCACCCACCCGTATCTGCCATACCGGCCCTGAGCCGATGGCGGGCGGGGGCGGGGGTTGGGGTGAAGAAGGCGAGGGGCTCTGCCCCTCGACCCCGCTAAGGGCGGAGCCCTTAGAACCCGCTAGTTTCAGGCAAGGGGAGGGCGCTGCCTCGGACTTTCCGCTGATCTGGCCTGGGTCGCCCTCCCCTTGCCTCAGCCGCACCCCCACCCACCATCGGAGCAGATCGGATGACGGACGAGACGCCGCGTGTGCCGTATTGGCATTTATGGACGGATGCTGAGGGGGTCAGTCATCAGACGCGGTGTGTGATGACGGATTTTGTCATGAAGGCGATGGGGGCCGGAGCGGCGCCGCAGTGGCAAGGCAGCCGGATGCATGGCGGCATGACGGTGATGGTGACGGTGCAGCCGGTGGGCTGGGTGGGGGAGTGGCATGAGAATCCCCGGCCGCAGTGGATTATTCCGTTATCGGGGCGATGGTATGTCGAGTCGATGGATGGGACGCGGGTGGAGATGGGGCCGGGCGAGGTTTCGTTTGGCGAGGATCAGAATACGCGGGAGATCGGGGGGCGGAAGGGACATAAATCGGGCACGATCGGCGATGAGCCGGCCGTGTTGATGGTGGTGCAGTTCGATGCGGCGCCGACGATCGGGCAGGTGTGCCGGTTTGCATGAGTGTGTTCGAGGTGATCGACCCGCGGTTTGGCCGTTATGTGTTGTCGAATGCCGGGCTGGAGGTTCTGGCGGGCGGGTTTCGGTGGATCGAGGGCTTGGTGTGGATGGGTGATGCGGACTGCCTGTTGTTTCAGGACCTGCCGCGCAACCGGACGATGCGGTGGAGTGAGGATCATGGCGTGTCGGTGTATCGGGCCCCGTCGGATTATGCGAACGGGCAGACCCGGGACCGCCAGGGGCGGTTGATTGCGTGTTCGCATCATGGGCGGTGTCTGTATCGGACCGAGCATGATGGGCGGGTGGTGCGGCTTGTCGGACATCATGCCGGGCGGCGATTGAATGCACCGAATGATGTGGTGGTGAAGTCGGACGGGACGATCTGGTTCACCGACCCGTTGTATGGGCTGCTGACCGATTATGAGGGAGGGCGGCAGAGTTCGGAGCAACCGCCTGCGGTGTACCGGTTCGATCCGGACCGTGGCGAGATTGGGGTGGTGGCAGATGATTTCGAGGGTCCCAACGGCCTCGCGTTCTCGCTTGATGAGCGGTTGTTGTACGTCAGTGAGACGGGTGATCAGACGAAGCCGGAGCCGCGCCAGTTCATCCGCGTGTTCGAGGTTGGCGGGGATGGGCGAACGCTGCGGGGTGGTGGCGTTTTTCATAAGGTGACGCCTGGTTATGCCGATGGGTTCCGTATCGATGAGGACGGCAATGTGTGGACCAGCGCCGCCGATGGGGTGCATTGCATCGGGCCGGATGGGGTGCTGCTGGGGAAGGTTTTGATTCCGCATCGGGTTTCGAACGTGACGTTCGGAGGGCTGCACAAGAACCGGCTGTTCATTGGCGGGTCGCAGGTTTTGTACGCGGTATTCCTGAATACGCGCGGGGTGCAGGTACCATGATTGCGGGTGTGGTGCTGATGGCGCGGGATGTGGTGGGGCTTGCGGATTTCTATTGCGCGGGGCTGGGGTTTCACCGAATTGGTGATGGCGGGCCGCTTGCGTTGGGGGCGCAGCGGGTGGTGTTGGAAGCGGCGACCGGGGTGGATTATCCGCGCCCATGGGCGAGCAATGACCCGTGGTTTCAGCATATGGCGATCGTTGTGGATGATATGGCGGCGGCGCATCGACAGGCGTTGGCGGCGGGTGCGATCGCGGTTTCGATCGGCGGGCCGCAGCTGTTGCCGGCCTCATCGGGCGGGGTGACCGCGTGGAAGTTTCGCGACCCCGAAGGGCATCCGCTGGAGTTGCTGGCGTTTCCGGCGGGTGGTGCACCGGCGTGCTGGCTTGGTGAGGGGGCGTTGTTTCGCGGGATCGATCATACGGCGATCGTGGTGGCGGATACGGCGCGGAGTGAGGCGTTTTATCGGCGTTTGGGGTTTGAGTGGTCAGGTGGATCGGTCAATGTCGGGGTGGCGCAGGCGGCGCTCGATGGGTTGGAGGCGCCGGAGGTGGTGGTGACGGCACTTTCGGTGCCGCGACAGGCGGCGCCGCATCTGGAGTTGTTGGAGTATCGGGCGCCGCCGGGGGTTGGTGCGGGGCGTTGGGCTTTGGGTGACGTGGTGGCGACGCGGGTTTTGGTGGCGGGCGTTGATGGGGTCGTGCGTGATCCGGATGGGCATTATCTCGATGACCGGGCGGTCCGGTAAGGCTAGTCTCCGCGAGGCCGTGCATGGCCCCCCCCGGCGCAAGGTTATATCGCGGTGGTTGGGGCCGACAGTATGTGATGTCGGCCCTCGCCTGTTTGATTGCCGGCAATCATCCGGCACCACGGCCCGATTCGCGGGCGCCTGTGCCGGGCGTTGGCTAGCGGGTCGCTTTGCGGGTGCGGCGACGGCTGATCAGGCCGATGCCGACCAAGCCGGTACCGAGTAACACCAGCGACCCCGGTTCCGGCACGGCGGTGGGTATGGGCGACAGGAGTTTGAACGTTACCTGGCCGTCTGCGCCGGCGCCGCTCTCGGCTCCGGATGCGCCGGCGACCAGTACGGGGTTGGTAGCATCGCTGGCCAGGAACGATCCACCGCCGCCGCCGCCGTAGCCGGAGGATCCGATTGGGGCACCGCCAGCACCACCGCTGTAACCGCCGCCGCCGCCGCCGCCACTGTAACCGGTGCCGCCGCCACCGCCGCCGAAGCCGCCGCCTTGCCCATTGGCACCGCCATTCAAAAAGCTGCTGCCACCACCGGTATTGCTGCCGCCGAACTTGCCGTTACCGTTAAATCCGCCGCCCCCGCTACCGGTGCCATTGAAGGCGTTTAAGAAGGCGCCGCCGCCGGATCCGCCGGTGCCACCTTTGATGTAGCCAGTATTCGTGCTGAGACCGCTTGTACCGTTGTTACCGCCGGTACCGCTGTGGCCATTCGATCGGTATTTGCCGCCGCCGCCGCCGGCGATGACCAGCGGCGTATTGGCCGGTGCGACGACGAAGCTGCCGCCGCCACCGCCGCCCAATGATTGGCCGCCACCCCCGACCAGGATCGCCAGGATTTCGCCGGCGGTCAGGCTGAAATCGCCGGTTATGGTTGCACCGCCGCCACCAAGGCCGCCGTTACCTCCATCGCCACCGCCGCCGATGGCTTGGATTTGATAAGTTCCGGCCGTCTGGACTGTGTAATCGACGATGGCGCCCGTGTATTTGATGGTGGTGGGTCCGGTGCCGATGGTGCCCGCTTGCGCCAGCGGCGCGAGCATTGCCAGCACGCCGCAGACGAAGCCGGTTCTTGCCGCGGAGAGGATCAGTGGCCGGGTTAGCCGGCGGTTGATCGGCATGGTCGATGGTTCCCTTCGTTGAAGTTTTTCAATCGGATCATAGCAATAAAAGAACCCAGCAAAAGGCGTGCCAGAAATTTTTCGATGGGAATTCAATATCATAACGGAACGACACGAGTGCATGTGTAAAGAATCCTGACACATCGGGGCGGGTATATTCCAGACGCGTCGCGGATCGGTCCGTATGCACCGATTTACGCAGACAAGCTCGGTATCGGGTTTGCCTAAATGGCCGGCTTGGACATATGTTATTTTTCCTGACCCAAGTTTTGCGATCGTACCGGCTTGCCTATACTGTCAAGCTTATCAGGTCGCGTGCCTATAAAAGTTTTTTGGTTTTTTTTTACAAAAAAGAACTACTTCCTGCCTAGACGCTCCTATGGATCGATCCTCTGCTTGATGTGATCCGCCACCCGTAGAGCGTTGGCGATGATCGTCAGCGTGGGGTTTACCGCGCCGATCGAGGGGAAGAAACTGGCGTCGGTGACGTATAGGTTGTCGATTTCGTGGGTTTTGCAGTTCAGGTCGAGCACGGATTGGGTGGGGTCGGTGCCGAAGCGCAGTGTGCCGGCCTGGTGGGCGGTGCCGCCGAGGGGGATGTTTTTGCCGAGGTAGAGTGAGCGGTCGAGCATGGCGAGGTTGGGGCCGGCCTTGCTCATTGCGGCTTCAAGTTTTTTCTTGAGGCGGTGGTGGGCTTGCATGTTGTTCGGCTCAAGATCGAGGAAGACGCGGCCGTCGTTGGCAAGGGTGATGCGGTTTTCGCTGCGGGGCAGGTCTTCCGAGGAGAGCCAGAAATCCATCGAGTGACGGGCCATGGTTTCGAACGGCATTTCGGGCAGGAAGCTCAACCATGAGGGCAGGGATTCGCCGCGGATCTGGTCGGCGTGCGAGGTTGCGCACATCTGGATCAGGCCGAGCGGATAATCCCAGTCATCCGCGCCGAAATAAAAATCGCTCACCGCGAGGGTTTTCTGAAAGACGGTGTCGTTGGGTTCGCGCAGCAGCGCCATCAGGACCGATTGGTTGTGGCGCATGTAGTTGCGGCCGACCTGGTCCGAGCCGTTGGCAAGGCCGGTCGGGTGGGCATCGTTCGCCGAGCGGAGCAGCAGCAGGGCCGAACTCAGCGCGCCGCAGGCGGAGACGACGATATCCGCCTCATACCGCTCGCGTACGCCATCACGAATGACGTTGACGCCGGTGATGCTGCGGCCCCTGGCATCGGTTTCCAGGGTTTCGGCATAGGCGTTGGTCAGCAGCGTCACGTTCGGGTGCAGCGCCAGCGTGGGGTCGATGCACATGACCTGCGCATCCGCCTTGCCGTTCAGCAGGCAGGGATAACCATCGAACGCATCGCAGCGGATGCAGGTGCTGGTGGGGGTGGGCTTGCCGTCGCGTTCGTCGAGCAGGATGCCCAGCGGCAGATGGAACGGGTGCAGGCCATCGCGCGTGAAACTGGCGGACAGTTCCGCGATCCGCGCTTCGTGGCTGACCGGCGGATGGGGGAAATCGCCGCTCGACCAGGGCTCGTTCGGGTCCTCGCCACGCTTGCCGTGGACGTGGAAGAGACGCTCCGCCTCGGCATAATAAGGCTCGAACACATCGTATTTGACCGGCCATTCCGGCGATATACCGTCCTTATGGACGAGGGTTTCGAAATCGCGCTCGCGCAGTCGGAACAGGGCGGCCCCGTAGACCTTCGAGTTGCCGCCCACGAAATAATGCAGCCCGGGTTGGAAACGGTCGCCCTTGCGGTTGTACCAGGTCTCCTTGGTCTGATACGCCCCATCGACGAATACCGTCTGGGAATCCCAGTTCTTCTGGCTGCGCGGCAGATAGTCGCCACGCTCGATGATCAGAATCCGCTTGCCGGTCGGCGCAAGACGCTGCGCCAGCGACGCGCCACCCGGCCCGGACCCGATAACAATAACGTCATACCGCTCACTCACCACGAACCTCCATGCCTGTGGACAGGTTGTCTGACCGAGGGGATGGGGCGTGTTGGGAGAAGAAAGGCCAAGGGGCTCTGCCCCCTGGACCCCCGCTAAGGGCGGAGCCCTTAGAACCCGCTAGTTTTAGGCAAAGGGAGGGCGCTGCCTCGGACTTTCCGTCGATCTGACCTGGGTCGCCCTCCCCTTGCCTAAAACTAATGGATTTTAAAGGCTCTGCCTTTAACGGGGTCGAGGGGCAGAGCCCCTCGCCTTCTTCCTTCCGACACGCCCCATCCCATCCGTCAGACATGCGATCACAGGTAGGGTGGCAATTGTGGATATGCGACAATTTCATGGCGGGTTCACACAAACGGGACTTCCATTACGCTACAGAGGGCATATCTCTTGCGTAGGTTGTTACCGCAGCCGTGGAATTCGACACAGGTTGTTGTGCTTGTGTCGTTCGATATCCGGCCCTTACCGGCCGGATGGGGACCTTCGGGTCCCAACGTCTCCCAGACGTGAAGCCTCCCTGTTAACTTGCCCCGCCGGTTTACCGACGGGGCATTTTTTTGTCCCCAGGGTGACGTAGAGGCATGTAGCCAATGGTGTGGTGCCGGGCAATCTCAGGAGACGGCGCCGCCGGTAATTCGCTGGTCGGTGTTGCATTCAAGACACGTTTTTACGATCAGGCTGGCGGCGTGGTGGAGGGTGGCGAGGTCGAGCGCGGGGGCGCCGGCCTGGGCGGCGGGCATGCTCGGCAGATAGGGGAGGTGGATGAAGCCGGCACGCATGGCGGGGTATCGGGTGGTGGCGAGGTGCATTGTGATGAAGGCGGTGGCGTTGCAGACGTAGGTGCCGGCGGTTTGGGAGATATGGGCTGCGATGCCTTCGGCGTGGAGCGCGGCCATGGCGGTCTTGATCGGCAGGGTGGTGAAGTAGGCGGCGGGGGCGCCGGGGAGGACGGGTTCGTCGATCGGGGCGTTGCCTTCGTTGTCGGGGATGCGGGCGTCGATGATGTTGAGGGCGACGCGTTCGAGGCTGATGCCTTGGCGGTTGCCGGCGAGGCCGAAGCTGATGGTGATATCGGGCCGGTGGGTTTCGAGCGCGGTTTGCAGCGTGTGGTGGAGCGGGGCGAAGGCGCAGGGCAGGACGAGCGGGATGAGGGTGGCGCCGGGCGGCGGCGTGGAGGCGAGGGAATCGACCAGAAGTGCTGAGGGGTTGATGGTATCGCCGTCGAACGGTTCGAAGCCGGTGATCAGGATGCGCATCGGCGGAGTATAGGTGGTGTTGGCGGTGGCTGCGAAGGGGTGACGATGCGCTGGTATTTTGCACTCGATGAAGCTGGAGCGCGGGGTGAGGCGGGGGTGTTGGCGCAGCTGGCGGTGATGTCGTCGCGGTTGTGTCCCGGGTTGGAGCCGCGGCTGCTTTATTATGGGGCGCGATGCGACTGCACGCGATGGATGGAAGAGCGGGGGGTGAGGGTGATCGATGCGGTGCCGCCGTGCGGTGAGGCGATGGCGGCGGCGACGGCGCGGGGGAGTTTTCGGGCGCATTCGGCGGGGCATTGGTTGCGCCTGGCGATTCCCGTGGTCGATCGGGATGCTGCGTTTGCGCTGTATACGGATTGTGATGTGGTGTTTCTGCGGCCGATCGATTTCGGTGCGATCCGGCCGCGCGTGTTCGCGGCGGCGCCGGAGTTTGCGCCGGATGCGTGGAATTATTTCAATGCGGGCGTGATGGTGATGAACCTGCCGGCCATGCGGGCGGCCCAGGCGGGGTTCGAGGCGGTGATCAACGCCAGGCTGGATGGGGATGGCGGGGCGCAGTTCGATGATCAGGTTGCGCTGAACGAGGCGTTTCGCGGGTATTGGGATCGGCTGGACCCGGGGCTGAACGCCAAACCGTACTGGCCGTATGATCCGCATGCCGGGATTCTGCATTTTCATGGGCCGAAGCTCGGCGGGATCGGCGCGATTGCGGCCGGGCAGTGGGATTGGGATGATCCGGTGGCGCGCGGGATCGGGGCGCTCTGTGCGGCGCATGTGCCGCGCTATGTGGCGTGGCTGGGTGATCTGGCGGAGCGGTTTCAGGTAATCGACATGGCTTGGGCGGTGCGGTTGCATCAGCTGGCCGGGCAGTTGGCGGCGTATGGGCGGCTGCAGGACGGGGCGGGGCACGACGTGTCGCTGATGGGTTTCCGGATGTTCGAAAACTGACATGCTGCATTGCACAAATTTAAGTTTTCAGGCGCGAAGGACTGCGCTATATCGATTAACAGCAACGGCGCTCTGTCGCCGTCTGCTTTCTTGGACGTTTCCTCCCTAAACTTGGCGGCACGAAAGTGCCGCTTTTTTTTTGCCTATAGGGCGACCACGATGCGGCCGCGGACCTGGCCGGTGGTGATGGCCTCGGCCGCGGCGGGGATGCCCGCGAGGCCGATGGTGGTGGTGATGGCCCCGAGCGTCGCGAGGTCGAGCTCGGTGGCCAGGCGGGCCCAGGCGGTTTCGCGTCTGGCGCGCGGCGCCATCACGGAATCGATACCGGTGAGGGTGATGCCGCGCAGAATGAAGGGCAGGACGGTGGTCGGCAGGTCGCTGCCCTGAGCGAGGCCGCAGGCGGCGACGATGCCGTTGTAGCGTGTCTGGGCCAAGGCGTTGGCGAGGGTGTGGCTGCCGACCGAGTCGATCACGCCGGCCCAGCGTTCCTTGGCGAAGGGTTTGCCGGGAGCGGCGAGGGTTGCGGCATCGATGATGTCGGCCGCGCCGAGGTTTTGCAGGTAGGCGGCCTCGGATTGGGCGCGCCGTGAGGAGGCGATGACGCGGAAGCCCGCGCGGGCGAGCAATGCCACCGCGATCGAGCCGACGCCGCCGGCGGCACCGGTCACCAGGACATCGCCGTCTGCCGGGGTGAGGCCGCCGGTCTGCAGTGCCATGACGCTCAGCATGGCGGTGTAGCCGGCGGTGCCGATCGCCATGGTTTGCGCGGCGGAGAGGCCGGCAGGGCGGTGGATCAGCCAGTCGCCGTTGACGCGGGCGCGGGCGGCGAAACCGCCGTGGTGGGTTTCACCGACGCCGAAGCCGTTCAGCAGGACGGTATCACCCGTGGCGAAGCGCGGGTGGCTGGACTGGGTGACGGTGCCGGCGAAATCGATGCCGGGGATGAGCGGAAAGCGCCGGGCGATCGGGGCGCGGCCGGTGACGGCGAGGCCGTCCTTGTAGTTGACGGTGGAGTGGCTGATGGCGACCGTGACGTCGCCGTCCATCAGCTCGGCTTCGGTGATGGTGGCGGGTTCGCAGATCTGGCCTGTTTCGGTCTTGCGGATGACGAGGGCTTCGAATGCGGTGGACATGGGCGTCTCCGGGATGGGCGGAAAGCTTGGCTTTCGCGGTGAAAAACGCGGCGCGGTCCGCCTAGTCGGCGAACGGGTCCTGCATCAGGATGGTATCGTCGCGCTCCGGGCTGGTCGAGAGC
Source organism: Acidiphilium sp. PA (assembly GCF_026191915.1). Classification (GTDB taxonomy): domain Bacteria; phylum Pseudomonadota; class Alphaproteobacteria; order Acetobacterales; family Acetobacteraceae; genus Acidiphilium. The sequence continues at coordinate 59,365 of NZ_JAIMBY010000009.1, read as the reverse complement.
AGGGTGACCGGGCATTCGACCAGTTCCTCGATGCGGCGGACGTATTTGATCGCCTGGGCGGGGAGTTCGGCGTAGGAGCGGGCGCCGCGGGTCGAGCCGGGCCAGCCTTCGATGGTCTCGAAGATGGGCTCGGCCTTGGCCTGAGCGGCGGCGCCGGGGGGTAGATGTTTGAATTCGACCCCGTCGATCCGGTAGCCGACACCGATTTGCAGGGTTTGCATGCCATCGAGCACGTCGAGCTTGGTCAAAGCGAGGCCGGTGATGCCGCCGACTTTCACGGCCTGGCGGACCAGGGCGGCATCGAACCAGCCGCAGCGGCGCGGGCGGCCGGTGACGGTGCCGAATTCATGGCCCCGCTCGCCGAGTTGGCGGCCGGTTTCGTCGAACAACTCGGTCGGGAACGGGCCGGAGCCGACGCGGGTGCAATAGGCCTTGGCGATGCCAAGAACGCGGCCGATCGCATCCGGGCCGATGCCGGACCCGGCGGCGGCCTGGCCGGCGACGGTGTTGGACGAGGTGACGAACGGGTAGGTGCCGTGATCGACATCGAGCATGACGGCCTGGGCACCTTCGAACAGAATGCGCGCGCCGGATTTGCGGGCGGCGGCGAGACGCTCCCACACCGGTTCGGCGAAGGGCAGGATCTGCGGCGCGAGGGCGAGCAGCTGGTCGCGCAGGGCGGCTTTTTCGAACGTGGGGGCGCCGAGACCGGCGAGCAGCGTGTTGTGGTGGAGCAACAACTCGTCGAGCCGCCAATCGAGCGTTTCCGGCTCCGCGAGGTCGCAGACGCGGATGGCGCGGCGGGCGACTTTATCCTCGTACGCGGGGCCGATGCCGCGGCCGGTGGTGCCGATCTTGCGGTCGCCGCGGGCGGTTTCGCGCGCGGCATCGATCGCGGCGTGGACCGGCAGGATGAGGGGGGCGTTGTCGGCGATGCGGAGGGTTTCGGGCGAGATTGTCAGGCCCTGATCGCGCATGCGGGTGATTTCGGCCAGCAAGGCGACCGGGTCGATCACCACGCCGTTGCCGATGATGCCGAGCTTGCCGCGTACCAGGCCCGATGGCAGCAGCGAGAGCTTGTAGGTCTGGTTGCCGACCACCAGCGTATGACCCGCATTGTGGCCGCCCTGGAAGCGGACGACGATGTCGGCACGGGAGGCGAGCCAGTCAACCACCTTGCCCTTGCCCTCGTCGCCCCATTGCGCGCCGATGATGGTGACGTTTGCCATGGATCAGGTTCCTTGAAGAGCGACGGCGCGGTCATCGCGCCAGACATGGGTGCAGAGCAGGCGCTTGGCCTCGGCGATGTCGTCCGCTGCCGGCAGCAGGCCGGCGATGGTGGCGAACTGCTGCTCACGGCACGCCTGCGCCACCGCAGGCGAGGTGCCGGCCGGCAAGAACAGGCGCGGCCGCGCGGCGGGGCGCGGGGCGACTTTCAGGATCGTGTCCGGATACAAGGTGATGCCGGTCGCGGATTCGCCGTTGTCGCACAGATACCGCCCGCCACGGCCAAGCTCGGCCTGGCGGCCGGGGGCGAAAATGGTGACCGCGACGCCGGTATGATAGCGATAGCCGCGGAACTCGACGGGATCGATCGTCAGACGCAAAGCCGGCGCACGATGGCGGATGGCGGCGATGGTTGCAGCCAGCCGATCGGCCAGGCCACGCACCGCATGCGGCAAGGCGATTGCGGCGAGGGCCGCCATGCCCGGCTCGGCGGGGCCGGCGGCTTCGAGCAAGGCGCGCAAGGTGGGGGCGAGCGCGCCGCCCAGGGCCGCGATGGCCGCGGTATCCTTGCGATCGAGGGCGCGGACCAAAGCGGGCTGGACCGAAGTGTCGCCCAGCAGCGCCGGAATCAGCGGCGGCATTGTGAGATCGATGCTGATGCTCGCCACACCCGCCGCTTCCAACGCCGCTGCAGCGGCAATGATGATCTCGGCATCCGCCTCCGGCAGGTCGGGGCCGATCAACTCGATGCCCGCCTGCGCCACCTGACGCTCAGGGGCCAGTTGCGAACCCCGCACCAGCAAGCACTGCCCGGCATAGGCCAGACGCAGCGGGCGCGGCGCCGCCGCCAGCCTGGTCGTGGCAATCCGGGCGATCTGCGGCGTGGTGTCCGCGCGCAAACCCATCATGCGCTGGGACTCAGGGTCCATGAAACGGAACGTCTGCTCCGCCACCGCCGCACCCGAGCCGGCAAACAAGGTCGATTCGAACTCAACCAACGGCGGCTTGACGCGCTGATAGCCGTGCGCGCCAAAACACGCCGTCAACGTCTCGGTCAGACGCGCCTCAGCCTCGGCATCCGGCGGTAATAAATCAGTGAACCCCACAGGTAATAACGCTGGATGAGGCGGTAAATCGTCAGTCATGGCAACGGTCCCAAGTGCAGCGAGCCTATAGCACCGGTTTCCCGCATTGTACCAACCGGCCGGGCGGGTGCTGGAGGGAAGGAAGGCGGGGGCTCTGCCCCCTGGACCCCCGTTAAAGGCGGAGCCTTTAAAATCCATTCGTTTTAGGCAAGGGGAGGGTGCTGCCTCGGTGGTTCCGTCGATCTGGCCCGTGTCGCCCTCCCCTTGCCTAAAACTAGCGGGTTCTAAGGGCTAAGCCCTTAGTGGGGGTCGAGGGGGCAAAGCCCCCCGCCTTCTTTCTCTCCCCAGCACCAACCTGCCGGGCGGTAAAATGCTGGAAATGGGTGATGGGTTGTGACATGGTGACCTGCAACCTTGGCGAGTGTTTTCGGTGTTATTCAACTCATCGGTGTTTGTGGTTGGGTTTTTGCCGTTGTTTCTGGCGGGTTTTGTGGTGGCGGGTTGGTGCTGGGGCGGGCGGGCTGCTTTGGTGGTTTTGCTGGCGGCCAGTCTGGTGTTTTACGGCTGGTGGCGGCCGGTATTTGTGCCTTTGTTGGTGGGGTCGATCATTGGGAATTATGGGCTGGTGCGGGTGATGCGCCGGTCGCGCGGGCGGTGGCGGTTTCGATGGCTGGTCGGGGGGCTGGTTGCGGATCTGGGGTTGCTGGCGTGGTTCAAATACGCGGGGTTGCTGGCGGCGACCGGGGCGGGGTGGCTTGGGGTGCGGGCGCCTGATCTGGGCATTGTGTTGCCGTTGGGGATCAGTTTTTTCACGTTTCAGCAGGTGATGTATCTGGTGGATTCGTACCGCGACGAGACGATGGTGTGCGGGTTTCTGGACTATGCGTGTTTCGTCGGATTTTTCGCGCATTTGCTGGCGGGGCCGATCGTGCGGCCACGGGAGATTGTGCCGCAGTTTGCAGCGCTGACCGGGCGGGTGCGGCGGGATGATCTGGTGGCGGGGCTCGAGGTGTTTTTGCTGGGGCTGGCGAAGAAGCTGGTGCTGGCGGACAGTCTGGCGCGGTTTGCCGATCCGGGGTTTCGGGCGGCGGGGGCGGGGCATTCGCTGTCGCTGGTTGAGGCGTGGGTGGCGCTGCTGGCGTATGGGGCGCAGATCTACTTCGATTTTTCCGGTTATTCGGACATGGCGATCGGGCTGGCGCGGATGGTGGGGGTGCGGTTTCCGCTGAACTTCCGCTCGCCGTATCAGGCGCGCGACATTGCCGATTTCTGGCGGCGCTGGAACATGACGCTATCGGGGTTCCTGCGGGATTATTTGTATATCCCGTTGGGCGGCAACCGGCATGGCGCGGTGCGGCGCAATGTGAATTTGATGATCACGATGCTGCTGGGCGGTTTATGGCATGGTGCGGCGTGGCGGTTCATGGCGTGGGGCGGGCTGCATGGGCTTTATTTGATCGTGCATCAGCAATGGCGGCGGACGGGTTGGCGCCTGCATGCGGGTGTGGCGCAGGCGGTGACCGTGCTGGCGGTGTTGATTGCCTGGGTGCCGTTTCGGGCGGATAATCTGCGGGCCTGCTGGATCATGCTGCGCGGGTTGTGTGGGGCCGCGGGCGTTTTGCTGCCGGCGATGATCGTCAGGGCGTTGCCGATCTTGCGGCATGTGGTGACGGCTGTGCCGGTGCTGCCGTATCTGGGGGCGGCGCGGACGATGAGTGTGGTGCAGGCCGCGGCACTGCTGGCGTTGACCTGGGGGATTATTCTGCTCGCGCCGGATATTCATACGCTGCGCGAGCGGGGACGGAACGCGGCGCTGGTCGCGGGGTTCGCGTTTTCGGTGCAGGCGCTGTTTTTCGCGCCGTTTGCACGCCCCTTCATTTATTTTCAGTTCTGATGCGCCGGTTGGTGGTTTGCGCCCTGGCCTCGATCGCGCTGTATCTGGCGGCGTTCGGGCTCGTGTTGCATCGGCCGCTGTCGGTCGGGATGTTGCGGCATGAAATGGCGGCGAAGCTGGCGCGGGGCGCGGCGCTGGCATCGCCGAAGCTGGTGATATTGGCGGGGTCGAACGCGCCGTATTCGCATTCGTGCCGGGTGATCGGGGCGATGCTGGGGATGAATTGCGAGAACGGCGGCGTCGCGGTCGGGATCGGGCTCGATGATCTGTTCACGCAGTGGGCGGCGCTGCTGCATGCGGGCGATGTCGTGTATCTGCCGCTGGAGTTGCAGCAATATGATGTGACGCCGGCGCAGAATCGCATGAGCATCGATGGCGCGTGGCTGTTTCACGATGATCGGGCGTTGCTGTGGCGGCTTGGCGCGGGGCGGTTCGTGGCCGGCGCGTTCGGCAGCACCATGCCGGATGGGCTGGAGGCGCTGGTGGAAATGGCGGCGCATGCAGCGGGCATGGGGCATCCGCGCGCATTGCTCGCCGCGCAGTTCGATGCGGAAGGTGACCGGGTGGGCACCACGCTTGCGACGGCTGATCCGGCGTTTCTGGCGCTGCTGCATCGGGTGGACCCGCGGGCGCGGTCCATCAGGCAGGGCTATGGCACCGCGATCATCGCGCGCTTCGTGCGTGCCGAGGTGGCGCGCGGCGTGATCGTGATCGGCGGGTTGCCGACCGATTTCGACACGGTGGCGCTGCCGGATGCGACGATCGCCGCGGTCCGCGCCGTGTTCGTGAGGCATGGCGGGCGTTTTCTGGAATTGCCTGATCGTAGCCGGTATCCGCGCGCGGATTTTTACGACAGCGAGGATCATCTGGCGCAGCCTTGCCAGTATCTGCACTCGATTGCCGTGGCGCGCGGGTTGGCGCCGCTGCTGCACCGGACGGTCGTGGCGCCTTCGGCGGCGGTGCGGCATCGCGCGGGGCGCTGTCCTTCGGCAATGGGGGTGATGGCGGCGCGGTGAGGGTGGCGCGTGCCTTCGCGCGACGGATTGGAACCGGCCTGCGTTCTGCGCCATAATTCGAGGCGGCAACGCAGGACGGGGGTCATGTACGACACGGTCATCAAGGGCGGCACGGTGGTGACGGCGGCGGAGCAGTTTGCTGCCGATGTCGGGATCATCGGGGAGACGATCGCGGCGGTCGGGCAGGATCTGCGCGGGGGGCGGGTGATCGATGCCACCGGGTTGCTGGTGCTGCCGGGCGGGGTGGATACCCATTGCCATATCGAACAATTACGTGCGGACGGCACGACGGATGAGGAGCGTTTCATTACCGCCAGCGCCTCGGCCTTTGCCGGGGGGACGACCACGGCGATCACGTTTTCCACCCAGTTCAAGGGGCGTGCGATCGGGCCGAGCCTTGCTGAATATCAGGCACGGGCGGCGCGCGGCATGATCGATTACGGGTTTCACCAGATCATCACCGATCCGACCGATGCGGTGATCCACGAGGAGATTCCGGCCCTGATCGCGGCGGGTATTCGCAGCCTCAAGGTGTTTTTGACCTACGACCCGCTCCATGTCGACGATCGCGGGTTTCTGCGCATTCTCGCTGCCGCACGCCGGCATGGCGCGCTGGTGACGGTGCATTGCGAGAATTACGACGCGATCGGCTGGATGACCGAGGCCCTGCTCGCCGCCGGGCTGACGGCGCCGAAATATCACGCCTGGTCGCGACCCGTGGCGGTGGAGCGGGAAGCGACCATGCGCGCGATCGCGCTGGCCGAACTGGTCGATCAGCCGATTCAGATTTTCCATGTCTCGTGCAGTGAAGTCGCCGAGGAAATCGCCCGGGCGCAGGCGCGCGGCCTGAAGGTTTGGGCGGAAACCTGCCCGCAATATCTGACGCTCACCGCCGCCGATATGGACCGGCCGGGTTTTGAAGGGGCGAAATTCATGTGCAGCCCGCCGCCGCGCGACGCCAATGCCGCCGCCGGGCTTTGGGCGCAGATCCGGCGCGGGACCATTGATGTGATTTCCTCCGATCACAGCGGCTATTGCTTCGACGGCACCGCCGGGAAGCGCAGCGCAGGCGCCGACGCACCGTTCCGCGATATTCCGAACGGGGTGCCAGGCCTTGGCGCGCGCATGATGCTGCTGTTCAGCGAAGGTGTCGCCACCGGGCGGATCAGCGCCAGCGACTTCGTGCGTCTGACTGCCTTCAACCCCGCGCGCCTGTTCGGGCTGACGCGAAAGGGCAGGATCAGCCCGGGTGCCGATGCCGATATCGTGCTGTGGGATGCGACAGCGCGGATCACCTTGACCAATGCGATCATGCAGCACGCGATCGATTACACACCCTACGAAGGGAAGATCATCACCGGAACGCCCATCACCACCCTGCGGCGTGGGATCATCGTGATGCATAACAATACCATAACCGCCGAACCCGGCAGCGGCCGCTTCATCCCCCGCGCTGCCTACGAATTCATCAAACCCACCGGCCACCTGGCCAATGATTTCAATCCCTCGGCCTATGCTTGAGGTGGGGGATTTGGGTGGGAGGAAGGCAAGGGGCTCTGCCCTCTGATCTTGCTTTTCTCCACCCGCGTCCTCCAGCGCACACATAGACCGAGGGGTTGGTGTTGTGCGGTCAGGGGTGGTGGGTTTTGGTGAGTTCCTGGCGGTTGAGTTGGGATGTGGTGGGGTTGGGGCGAGTTTGGGGTGGGGTGGGGTGGCTGGGTTTGCCGGGCTGGTTGGTGCGGACCTGGGCTTCGGCGGAGGAGACCAGGGCTTCGCAGACGTGGGGGTCTTTGGTGCCGAACTGGATGGTGGGGATGAGTGCGAGCGGGGCGGCGACGATGCCGAGGGCGACGGCGGCGCCGCCGCGGAGGGCGATGGGGCCCTTGGCGGGGCCGATGCTGGGTTTTTTCATGGTGCCGGTGATGTTGATCGGCGAAGGGAGTGAGCCGATGCTGAAGTGTTTGGGTTTGGACTGGATGTGATAGTCGAGCGTTTCGGTTTTGAGGTTGACGCTACCGCCGCCGCGCACGATCGCGGTGCCGGTATCGAGCAGCATGGTGCGGGTGCTGAGCAGGCCGTGGGTCAGGGCGAAGTCGCCGACGAAGCAGCGCACATCGGTTTGGTGGGGCAGGCCGAGGGCGGCGATCAGGGCGTTGCCGAATTCAAGGCCGGAGAGTGAGACGAGCAGGGCGCTGAGGTTGCCGCCGGTCATGTAGAGGGCGAGGCCACCGTTGCCGTTACCGGCCCAGCTTGCGATGGAATTGCCGGTTGCATCGAGCCTGGCTTTGCCTTGCAGCAGGCCGCCGCCTTTGAAGACGTGGGTAGCGGCCATCAGGGTGGCGATGTTGACGTTGTCGAAATCGACATTGGCGACCGCATGAATTTGTTTGCCGGACTGTGGCGTGAGGCGAATGTTGCCCGCAATCTGGCCGGTGCCGACGCCGAAGCTTACCGGGTGGAGGGAAATGGCGCCGTTGACGATGCTGAGATTGACCGCGAGACGGTCGAGCGGCATCGATCTGCCGACGATGCTGGCTGCTTTATAGGTCAGATAGATATTGGCGGCTTTGAGTTTAGGCAGGTTGAAGGGTTTGTCGGGCAGCAGGTTGCTGTGCTCGGCCTGGGATTTGGCGATGGCGGCGCGTTGTGCGGGGCTGATGCCGGCTTCGTGGACACCGCCGGGTTTGGTGCCGATGAAGCCGCCGAGGTCGTTGAGATCAACACGTTTGGAGGTCAGATTCATGCGCACGACGGGTTTGGCTGTGCCGTGGTCGACTACGGCGCCGGGGTTTTCGTGGATGCTGCCCTCGAGGTCGCTGTCGCCGACGATGCCGTGGAAATCGGTGAAGTCGATGTCGCCGGGGTGATAGGCGAGGTTGCCGGTGATGCGATATTGCGGCGTGGCGGGGATGGGGATGCCGGTGAGGGCGTAGAGATCCGCCATGTTGGTGCCGGCGAGGGTGAGGTGGAGGTTGGCGCCGGCGAAGTGCAGCGGGTTCGCGACGGTGCCGATCAGCGCAACGTGGGTGGCGCCGTTGGCAAGTGTGAGGTCGATCGGGAAGGGTTGGGTGGTGCTGCGTAGGGTCAGGAGCGTGCCGGCGGTGAGGGTGCCGGTGATCGGTTGCTGGTTGTAGGTACCATGGGCCGTGGCGGCGAGTTGCTGGGTCTGGCCTGATCGGGCGACGACGCCGGTGGCGGGCTCGGTTTTCACGGCGAGGTGGACATCGGCTTTCAGGGCGGGATCGACGAAGTGGACTTTGCCGGCTTCGATCGAGAGTGTGCCGATTTCGGGCGAGGGGCTGGGTTTGGCGGCCGGTTTGGTCGCGGGCATGCTGTAGTTGGTGGATTTTTGCGGCGTCGCGACGGCATCGATCACCGGGTGGTCGAGGTTGATCGCCGGGATAACCGTGCGGCCGTGGAAGATGTAGTCGATGATATTGATGCTGACGGTGAGGCGTCTGATGGCGGCGAGCGGCGCGTGGGCGGGGAAGCCCTGGGGATTGGCGACGACGACCTGGTCAGCTTGTATGGTGGTGACGCGGCCGAGCGCAACGTGCAGATGTTTGATGGTGACTTTGTGGCCAAGGCTGGTCGAGGCCTGGGAGTCGACGATCGGGATGAACCAGTCCCAGTTCCAGAAAATGGCGAGCAGGACGATTGCCGCGACCGGAATTGCGGTGGCGACGAGAGCGGTTCTGCCGCGTCGGGTCATGATTTCGGCGCCCGTGTCATCAAGAATTCCCCTTGAGCCGGCTCGGCCCTGACGGGTTGATGTGGCGTCAGGGCATCATGACTGCAATGAATGTTGATTTTTGCTCATGTGTTTTGCTCAGGCGAGCCGGATGACGCCTTTGGTAACGGCGATGTTGGCGTAAAGGCGGCGGTCGCCAGTGGCGACGATGGCGAAGCTTTCGCGGGCGATGCGGTAGAAATCGTGCCGGTCCGTGGTGGCCATTTGGGCGTGTGCGGCGCCGGCTTCGGTTGCGATGGCGCGGAGTTCGGCGACGGCGGGGGGGATGGTTGCGGGCTCGCCGACGACCTGCATGGTGAGCAGCGGGTGGGGGATGAAATCATCGATCGGCAGCACGCTGAGGACTGCGCGGAGCATGGCGCTGGCATCGCTGCCCTGGGCGGTGATCAGGCGTTTGGCGCAGGCGGCGGCGGGAAAATTGGCATCGACGATCGTGATGGTGTCGCCGTGACCCATGGCGCGCAGGGCATGGAGCAGATCGGCGGTGAGCAGGGGATCGAGGCCGCGGAGCATGGTGATGTCCTTAGGTGCTGAGCAATGCGTTGATTTCGGCGTGAGTGGGCATGGCCGGTTGCGCGCCCGGTTTGGTGGCGGCAAGGGCGCCGGCGGCGTTGCCGAAGGCGACGGCATCGGCGAGGGTGGCGCCGCGTTCGAGCGCACCGGCGAAGCCGCCGGCGAAGGCATCGCCGCAGCCGGTGGTGTCCACTACGGGAACGTCGTGGCGTTTCAGGGCGAAGGTGCCTTGTTCGCTGGCCCAGGCGACGCCATCGGCGCCGAGGGTGATGACGGCGGCGCGGCGGCCGGTGGCGAGGCGGGCGGCGGCACCGGCGGTGTCATTCAGACGTGGCAGGCCGAGCAGGGCGGCGGCTTCGGTTTCGTTGACGAGCAGGATGTCGGCGGCGGCACACAGGCGGGTGGATGTGGCGGCGTCGATCCCGGCGATCGGGGAGGCGTTGAGGATGGTGGTGCCGCCGGTGGCGCGGACGCGGGCAGCGGCGGCGAGGACGGTGGGGATGGGGATTTCCAGCTGGGTCAGCAGAATGGTGGCGGGCGGCATGGTCGGCGGCAGGCGGTCGGCTGTGAGGTCGTGGTTGGCGCCGGGGATGACAATGATGCGATTTTCGCCGCCGGCTTCGACGGTGATGATGGCGATGCCGGTGGGAGTGGCGGTTCGGATGGTGGCGCCACAGTCGATCGCTTCCGCGGTGAGGGCGTGTAGCAGGGCTTCGCCGTAGGCATCCTGGCCGAGGCTGCCGATGAAGGTGATCGCGGCACCGGCGCGGCGGGCGGCGACGGCCTGGTTGGCCCCTTTCCCGCCCGGGTAGAGCGCGTAGTCGCGGCCGAGCACGGTTTCGCCGGCGGCAGGAGCATGCTCGGCGCGGGCCACGATATCCATGTTCGCGCTGCCGAGGACGATCATGGCGTGGATTGGCGTTCGATCAGGGAGACCGGCAGGCGGTGCTGGGTCGCGGCGCGGTCGGGGTGGGCGATGCGGTCGAACAGGGTGGCGACGGCTTGTGCGCCGAGGGCGGTGACGGGTTGGCGAATGGTGGTGAGCGGGGGTTCGGTGAGCGCGGCCCAAGGAATATCGTCGAAACCGATCACCGCGACATCATGCGGCACGATGCGGCCGAGGCTGCGCAGAATGCGCAGGGCGCCGATCGCCACGACATCGCTGGCAGCGAACACGCCATCAAGCCGCGGGTCGGCAAGCCAGGCGGTGGCGGCTTCTGGCAAGGCGAAGGTGAAGGGCAGTTCGTGGTGCCAGATGAGGGAGAGACCGGCGGCGTTGGCAAGGAAGCCTTCGATACGCGAGGCTGCGCTCGGCGAGGCGGCGGGTCCGGCGAGCAGGCCGATGCGGTGCCGGCCCTGGGCGCGAAACGCGGCGGCGACCAAAGCGCCGCCGGCACGGTGGTCGGCGCTGATACTGTCGAACGCGGCGAGGGCCGGGCTGGGACGATCGAGAATCACGGTGGGGCCGGTGGGCAGGGGATGCGGGGCATCGGTGTTGGGAATCCAGATGATGCCGTCGGCGCGTTCGGCCAGGGCGGCCAGGGCTTCGGCCTCGGTTGCCGGATCCCTGCCGCTGCTGGCCAGGATGAGGGCGTGATTGCGCGCCCATGCGGCATCGGTGACGGCTTGGGCGAGGGCGGGGAAGAACGGGTTCGCGAGGTCGGGCAGGAGCAGCCCGATTGCATGGTGCCGGCCGGTGCGCAGGGCGCGCGCGGACGGGCTGATCCGGTAGTCGAGCGCGGCCAGCGCGACCTCGACCCGGGCGCGGGTTTCCGGGGCGACCGGTTTGGTGTTGTTCAGGACGAACGACACCGTGGCGGTAGAGACGCCGGCACTGTTTGCGACATCGCGCAGGGTTGGACCGCGGGCGCGCTTCACCGGCCGATCAGACCTGGCCGCCGGCGATGGCGGCGACGATGCGGGTGCGGTCGACCTCCTGCGTGCGCCAATGCGCGATGGTGCGGCCGGCGCGCATGACCCAGACACTGTCGGAGATGCGCATGACCTGCTCGAGATCGTGACTGATGACCAGTTGCGCGATGCCCTCGCCGCGCAGATTGCCGATCAGGGTTTCGACCGCGCCGCGCTCGCGCAGGCCGAGTGCAGCGGTGGGCTCATCCATGATGACCAGAGCCGAGCCCCAGCTTGCCGCGCGGCCGATGGAGATGGATTGACGCTGACCGCCCGACAGGCGACGCACCTTGGCGCGCACCGGCGGCATGTTGACCAGGAGGCGGCTGAGCTTGGCATGGGTTTCAGCGATCATGCGGCGCCGGTCGAGCCAGCGGAACGGGCCGATGCCGCGCTTGAGCTCGCGGTTGAGATACATGTTCTGCCACACTGTGAGATCTTCGACCAAAGCGAGATCCTGATACACCGTTTCGATTCCGACCGCACGGGCCTCGGTCGGGGAGGTGAAATGGGTCGGCGCGCCCTTGAAGGCGATCGTGCCGGCATCGGGCGGGTGCACGCCGGTGATGCAGCGGATCAGTGTGGATTTGCCGGCGCCGTTGTCACCCACCAGGGCGGTGACCTCGCCGGCCGGGCAGATCAGTTCGGCGCCGCGCAATGCTTCGACCGCGCCGAAGGATTTTTTCAGATCGTGGATTTCGAGAATGGGGGTCATTATTTCTGCAACCGGCTCAGAACCGCGGCGGCGATGACGACGATGCCGACCGCCATCGGCTGATAATATTCCGACACCTGCAGCAGCGTGAACCCGTTCAACAGCGTGGTCAGCACCAGCGCGCCGGCCACCGTGCCGAGCACCGCCGCCCTGCCGCCGAACAGCGAACTGCCGCCGAGCACGACCGAGGCGATCGAGGTCAGCAATTGCGAGGTCTGCAAGGACGGGTCGGACCCACCGGTGCGCGCAACCAGCAAAATGGCCGCCAAGCCGACCAGCGCACCATCGATCACATAGACCGCGATTTTCATCCGGTCGGTCGGAATGCCCATGTTGCGGGCGGCATCACGGTTGCCGCCGGTCGCCAGCACATGCGTGCCGAACGCGGTGTGGGTGAACAACAGATGCGCGCCCACCGCGATCAAAATCGCAATCAGGTAGAAATACCGGATCGGGCCGATCGAACCCAGAGCGAGACTCTGCAGGAAATGACTGTTCACCGCAAAGGACTGCCCGCCACTGACGATCAGCGCGACACCGTTCATCACGCCCAGCATGCCCAGCGTTGCGATGAAATCGTTCACCTTCAGCTTCGCGATCACCAGACCGTTCACCACACCGACCAGCGTACCCGCCAGGATCGCCGCGATGATCGAAACCGGCATGCCCACCCCGCCATTGTAGGCCAGCCCGAATACCACCGCCGCCCAAGGCAGGTTAGCCGCAATCGACAGATCGATGCCGCCTGTGACAATCGAAAACTGCTGCGCCGTGGCCAACACCAGCAAAATTGACGCCGATACCAGCAAGTCACTGATGTTCGCCCAGGTCAGGAAAAATGGCGTCAATACCGAAAACACGGCACCAATCACCACCAACCCGATCAACGCCGCATTGTCCCCCCAAAACCCCGGGTCCCGCAGCATCACCCCCACCCGGTTGGTCATACGCTTAGACCTATGGTTGTGGGGGTTGGCTTGTGGGACGAAGAAGGCGAGGGGCTCTGCCCCTCGACCCCGCTAAGGGCGGAGCCCTTAGAACCCGTTAGTTTTAGGCAAGGGGGCGGCTGTCCAGGCCAGATCGACGGAGCTACCGAGGTAGCGCCCTCCCCTTGCCTAAAACTAGTGGATTTTAAAGGCTCCGCCTTTAACGGGGGTCCAGGGGGCAGAGCCCCCTGGCCTTGCTCAGCCGACACGCCAATCCCCATGAGCATCGGTCTCAGGGTGTGCCGAACGGGTCGGTGAAGGTGAAGAAGGGGCGGGGGAAGGATTTCAGGGCTTTCGCGGCGTTTTCGGGGGTGATCAGTTTGATGGGTGCGGTGACGTGGGCGGGGATGGATTTGCCCATGGCGAGTTGGTGGCAGGCCTGCACGGCCATTTCGCCTTCGGCGTAGGGGTATTGCGAGACGGTGCCGGACAGTTTGCCGGATTTGACCGATTCGAGGGCTTCTTTGACGCCATCGATGCTGACGACTTTGATGGTGGCGGATTTGCCGGCGTTGGCGATGGCTTGCGCGGCGCCGAGGCCCATTTCGTCGTTGGCGGCGAAGATGCCGTTGAGGTTCGGGTGGACGCGCAGCATGGCTTCGGCTTCGGTCAGGGCACGGCTACGTTCGTAGTCGGCGGCTTCGGCCTGAACGACAGTGAGTTTGCCGGCGATTGTGCTGCGGAAGGCATTATCGCGGTTGATGCCGTTTTCTTCGCCGGGGATGCCTTGCAGGATGGCGACATTGCCTTTGTCATGCAGCATTTTCAACATGTAGGCGCCCGCGATCTGGCCGGCGTTGGTGTTGTCGGAGCCGATGAAGCTGGTGATGGTGAGGCCGGCGGCTTTGACGGCGGCGGGGTCGAGGCCGCTGTCGAGGTTAATGATCGGGATGTGTTTGTTCGACACCGGGATCAGTGGTGTGATGATGTTGGTGGCATTCACCGGAACGACCCCGAAGCAGGTGAAGTTTTCGTTCGCCATGGTCGAGATTTTGGCGTTTTCGCCGATCGAGTCGGTTTCGGTGGCGCCGGCCTGCACGCTGACGGGGATATGGAGTTTTTTGCCTTCGGCGACGGCGCCGTCGCGCAATGCGCGCCAGTACGGGTTGCCGAAGTCACGGACGATGATGGCGACGCGGGTCTTGGGCGCTGCGGCGTGGGCCGGGACACCGGCGGACAGAGCGATGGTGCTGGCCGTGGCGGCGGCGAGCAGGCATTTCAGCGCGCGGGCAGGGGATGGCCGATTGTGGCGACGATTCATTGGTTCCTCCGCATGACATTGTTTGTCGGATTGATTGAATTGGACGTGTTTACCGTGCAACCCGGTCGGGTTAATCGATTTATAAGTTCGTTTGGCTCGGTTGTAAATGGCGAATCGTGATGCTGAGCTGTCTCGCCGTCGGCATTCCCACGCGGTGATCCGTGGTCTAGGCTCCAGCAAAAATCGGAGTGACGTCATGACACCCAGCTATGTCCAGGGATTGAGCACAACGCCGCGGCTTGGCGTGACGATTGGGGCGGCGCTGGAGGCGGCGGCGCGGGCGCATCCGGCACGGGAGGCGTTGGTTGCTTGTTCCGAGGGCGTGCGACTGGATTATGCGGCGTTCAATGCGCAGGTTGATGCGTGCGCGGCCGGGTTGATTGCATTGGGGCTTGAGCGGGGCGACCGGATCGGGATTTTTTCGCCGAACAATGTCGCCTGGGCGGTATTGCAGTTCGCTTCGGCCAAGGCGGGGTTGATCCTGGTCACGGTCAATCCGGCGTATCGGGTTTCCGAGCTGGAATTCGCCTTGAATGCCGTGCAGTGCAAGGCGCTGGTGCTGGCGCGGCAGTTCAAGAGCAGCGATTACGTTGCGATGCTGGAGAGTATTCCGCCGGCACGGCTTGCGCATCTGCGCTTGCGGATCGTGATCGGCGATGGGCCGGCGCCGGCGGGGATGATGCGGTTCGACGATGTGGCCGCCGCGGCGACCGAGGCAGCGCGCGCAGTGCTTGCGCGGTTGCGACTGGATTTGCAGTTTGATGATGCGATCAACATCCAGTTCACCTCGGGGACGACCGGCGCGCCGAAGGGAGCGACCTTGTCGCACAATAATGTATTGAACAACGGATTTTTCGTGGGCGAGGGGATCGGGCTGCGGGCGGGGGACCGGATCTGCATCCCGGTGCCGCTGTATCATTGTTTCGGCATGGTGATGGGTAATCTGGCGGCGGTGACGCATGGGGCGGCGATGATCTATCCCGGTGAGGGGTTCGATCCGCGTGCGACGCTGGCGGCGGTGAGCGCGGAGCGGTGTACGCATCTGTATGGTGTGCCGACCATGTTCATTGCGGAGTTGGAGCATCCTGCGTTTGGCGAATTCGACCTGTCATCGCTGCGGGGTGGCATTATGGCCGGGACGTCCTGCCCGATCGAGGTGATGCGGCGGGTGATGGAGCGGATGCATATGCCCGAGATTACCATTTGCTATGGCATGACCGAGACATCGCCGGTGAGTTTTCAGTCGGCGGTGGATGATACGGCAGAGCGGCGGGTGGCGACGGTGGGGCGGATTCATCCGCATCTGGAGGTCAAGATTATCGATCCAGAGGGGCGGATCGTGCCGGTGGGTGAGCGGGGCGAGATTTGCACGCGCGGGTATTCGGTAATGCTCGGGTACTGGGATCAGGCGGAGAAGACGCGCGAGGTGATTGATCCGGCAGGGTGGATGCATACCGGCGATCTCGGCGTGATCGATGCCGAGGGGTATTGCACCATCGTGGGGCGCAGCAAGGATATCGTGATCCGGGGTGGGGAGAATATTTATCCGCGCGAGGTCGAGGAGTTTTTGTTCCGTCATCCGAAAGTGGCCGGGGCCTCGGTGTTCGCGGTGCCGGATGCGCGGTTCGGCGAGGTGCCGTGCGCGTGGATTCAGCCGGCGGCGGGCGAGAGCGTGACGGCTGAGGAGATCGCGGCGTTCTGCGAGGGGCAGATCGCGCATTACAAGATCCCGCGCCATATCCGCATCGTCGAGGGGTTTCCGATGACGGTGACCGGCAAGATCCAGAAATTCATCATGCGGGATATCATGGTGGCGGAACTGGGGATCGCGGGCTGAGCGAGGTCCTAGCTAGCGCTGCGCGCGTTGGCGGGTGAGGGCGAGGATGGTTGTGCTGATCGGGACCGGGATTCCGACCCAGCCGGCGATTTCGACCACGGCACCGAGCAGGGCTTCGATTTCGATCGGGCGGCCGCGTTCGAGGTCTTGCAGCATCGAGGTTTTATGGGCGCCGACTTCGGCGGCGCCAGCGATTCGCTTGTTAAGATCGATGCTGAAGCGGGCACCCAGCGCTTCGGCGATGGCCTGGCCTTCGGCCATCATGGCGCGGGCGACGGCGCTGGTGCCGGGGTCGGCGGTGATGCGGTCGAGCGTGGCACCGGTGAGGGCGCTGATCGGGTTGAAGGCCATGTTGCCCCAGAGCTTGACCCAGATATCGTCGCGGATGCGCGGGCGGAGCGGTGCTTTCAGCCCGGCGGCAATCAGAGTGCGGCTGATGGTCTCGGCGCGGTCGGTGCGCGTGCCGTCGGGTTCGCCGAGCACGAAGCGGTCGCCGTAGGTGTGGTTGATCACGCCGGGTTCGAGGATTTCGGCGGCGGGGTAGACCACGCAGCCGAGCGTCTGGCCGGGCGGCAGCGCCTCGGTGACGGCGCCGGTGGGATCGACCGCGGTGATCCGGCGATTGGTGAAGGGGGCGGGCAGGCCGTGGGTGTACCACCAGGGCATGCCGTTGATGGCGGCGATGATGGTGGTGGCGGGGCCGATCAGGGGGCGGAGTTGCGGCAGGGCGGGTTCGATGCCCTGGGCTTTCAGCGTGATCAGCACGTAATCCTGCGGGCCGAGGTCGGCTGCGTCGGCGACGCGGGGGTGCGTGACGATGCGTTCGCCGCCGGAGAACAGGATCAGGCCGTTCGCCTCGATGGCGGCGCGATGGGGGCCGCGCGCGACGATTGACACATCGGTGCCGGCGGCCTGCAACCTTGCTGCGACCAGGCCGCCGATGGCACCGGCGCCGAAGACGCAGATCCGGCTCATGCGGCGACGAGCCCGAGGCGCTGGGCGAGGCCGATGCGCTGGACCTTGCCGGTGGCGCCTTTGGGGATGGCATCCATGATCAGAATCTGGCGGGGCACTTTGAACGGTGCGAGGCGGGCGGCGGCGAAATCGCGGACGTCCTGCGCGGTGAGGGTGCTGCCAGGGCGCGGTACCACGATGGCGGCGACCTCTTCGCCGAGTTTGGCGTGGGGCACGGCGAAGGTGCAGGCTTCGGCGACGCCCGGATGATCGAGGAGGGCGACGTCGATTTCGAGCGGGCTGATTTTTTCGCCGCCGCGGTTGATCATTTCCTTGAGCCGACCGGTGAGGTGCAGATAGCCATCGGCATCGAGGCGGCCTTCATCGCCGGTGCGGAACCAGCCGTTAGTGAAGGCGCGCGCGGTGGCTTCGGGGTTGCCGGCGTAGCCGAGGGTGACGTTGGGGCCGCGGATGACGACTTCACCGGTGGCGCCGTGCTCGAGCAGGGTGCCGGCGTCGTTCATGATGGCGATTTCGGGGCCGGCGGGCAGGCCGACCGAGCCGGGCTTGCGGGGGCGTGGCGGCAGCGGGTTCGCGGCCATTTGATGAGCGGCCTCGGTCATGCCGTAGGCCTCGATCACCGGGGCGGCAAACACGTCTTCCAGTTCGGCCATGACCTGCGGCGGCAGCGAGGCGGAGGAGGAGCGGATGAAGCGCAGGCGGGCGGCGCGCATAGCCTCGGCCTCGCCGCGCACGCGCATCAGGATGGCCTGATGCATGGTCGGGACGGCGGTGTACCAGCTTGGTTGGACGTCGTGCAGCCAGGTCGCGAAGCGGAAGGCGTTGAAGCCCGGCGTGCAGCAGACGCGCGCGCCGGCGGCGAGAGAGGCGAGCGTTGCGGCGACCAGGCCGTGGATGTGGAACAGCGGCATCACGTTCAGGCAGGTATCATCGGCGCTAAGGGCGAGGCTGGTCGCGATGTGGTGGGCGGATGCGGCGAGGTTGCGGCCGGTAAGCGGCACGATTTTCGGCCGCGCGGTGGTGCCGGAGGTGTGGAGGACCAGGGCCTCGTCGTCCGGTTCGGCGGGGCCGGGACGGGATGTCGGGGTTTGGGGCAGGCTTGTACAATCGAGCGTGAAGGCGCCGGCGGGGGCGGTTTCGGTGAGTTCGATCAATGGGATGGCGAGCCGGGATGCGACGGTGCGGACAGGCGATGCGGCGCCGGCTGCCACGATGACGGCGCGCGGGCGGAGATCGTCCAGGTAGAATTCGAACTCCGCCTCGGTATAGGCCGGGTTGAGCGGGGCGGCGGCCGCCATGGCGGCGATGGCGATGAAGGCGGTGGCGGCTGCCGGGCCGTTGGGCAGCACGATCGCGACGCGGTCGCCCCGGCCGATGCCGTGGGCGTTCAGCGTGGCGCATGTGGCGCGGACCAGCGTGGCGAGGCCGGTGCCGTCGAGCCATGGTTGGCCCGGCGCGCCGATTGCGGCGGGGCCGGTATGGCGTGTTGCGAGATGGTGGATTGTTTCGCTCATGGGCCGTCTCCTCGTTTTCATGTGTCGCGCGGTTCGGTTGGGGCGGCAAGGGCGGGCGACCCTTCTCGTGCTGCTATGTGACGTTGATCACATCCAAGCGGACCGCAATTGCGTAGTCACAGTCGCATAATCCATGTATCGAACCAGATTTTGGACATTTGATGAACCGCAGCGTTGCACCCACCGGAACCATAGCGCCTTCATGCCCGTGGGCAGTACGCGAATCGTGATTTCGTATTTTTGTTCTTCATCTGTTACAAAATTGGCCGTGTTCGACATCCGTCCTGCCGATTTCAACAAAACCGAACAAGGAACCACCCGTGTTTTTGACCTATACTGATACAAATGTCGTCAGATTTCCCCGGGAGTTACGCTGCTTTGATCTTGATGCGTTGATTGCGGTGGAGCCGGACATCATGCAGGCGGATCTGCTATCGGAACGGTATGGGCTCGATATCCTGCCGTTTGACCTGATCGATGTGGCTGAGACCGAGGCGCGGGAGCGGATTGCCGAGTTGAATGCGACAGACCCGGTGGTGTTCCAGGCGACGTTGCGCCGGATGAGTGAGCAGGCGTTTGCCCGGGCGATTGAGCTTTGTCTCCGTGCGCAAAAGGTCGATGCACGTGCCCGGCGCCTGCGGCGGCAGGCCGATGCCGCGAAGCCCGCCGAGGCGGGGTTCCTCAACGTGTGTGCCGAGGATGCCGAGCGTAGTGCCGCGATCGCGACGCTCGCCGCGCTGGCTGCGTCGCATCGCGCCCGGGGCATCGATGCGGCGGTGTCGTTGAAGCTGCAAGGCTGTGATCGGTTCTTTCCGTTCGGGCTGGTGACGCTGCCGGTTGGCAAGCGGGCCTGAGCCGGTTGGCCTTGCGCTAATTGCGTGGTGCGCCGGGCAGGACTTGAACCCGCAACCAAACCGTTATGAGCGGTCCGCTCTAACCAGTTGAGCTACCGGCGCACACCGCGCCTGTATGAGCAAGCCGCTCGGTCTGGGCAAGGGGGGCGATTGGCAATGGCGGGCTGGGCTTGTATGAGGCGCGCGGGATTAGCAGGAGAGTGTTTCCATGGATGTGAGCAAGCTTTCGGCCGGCAAGGCGCCCCCGTCGGATATTCATGTGGTGATCGAGATCCCGCAGGGGTCGGCGGTGAAATATGAGGTCGACAAGGATAGCGGGGCGATCATGGTCGATCGGTTTTTGTTCACGCCGATGGCCTATCCGGCGGCTTATGGGTTCATCCCGGGGACGCTGGCCGATGACGGTGATCCGGCGGATGCACTGGTGTTGACGCCGGCGGCGGTGGTGCCGGGTGCGGTGATCCGGGCGCGGCCGATCGGTGTGCTGCGGATGGAGGATGAGGCGGGGATGGACGAAAAGATCGTCTGCGTGCCGCATGACAAGATCCACCCGCAATGGAGCGATATCAGCGAGGTTTCGCAGTTGCCGACGATTACGCGCGATGCGATCGAGCATTTTTTCACCCACTACAAGGACCTCGAAAAGGGGAAATGGGTGAAGGTGACCGGTTGGGAGGGTCGTGCGGCGGCCGAGGCGGCGATTGCCGGGAGTTTAGCGCGGTATAAGGGTTAGGTTAGGACTTCCTTTTTTTTGTAAAAAAAGAAGCAAAAAACGTTTATTCGTAGGGTCTTGCTGGTGAAACCGCCCACGGCCCAGATTAAAAAAGTTTTTTGCTGCTTTTTTACAAAAAAGCGGTGCTCCTTTTGGCGGCCTAGCCTTAGGAGACTGCGCTAGCAAACCGTTGCTGATATGATCTTGAGTCTGACCAGACCGATCATCATGTGCTTCGCATCCAACGGGGTGAAACGCATGATGATCGGGGTTTGTTGTGGCTGAGGGCTCCAAGGCTGCTGGATCGGACTCGCCGCATCTGGATCAGGGCGAGCAGTCGCAGGCGGCGCAGCATTCCGGATTGCGGCCGCTGGTGATTCACGAAATCATCCGTGAAGAGGGTGAAGACGAGCTTGAGCGATCGAACGGCGCGCTGACCCTTTCGGGGTTTGCGGCCGGCCTGTCGATGGGATTTTCGTTTCTGACCGAGGCGTTGATCCGCGCGGACCTGCCGGCGAGCACGTGGCGGCATCTTATCGCGAGTTTTGGCTATAGCGTCGGGTTTATCATCGCGGTGCTGGGGCGGCAGCAATTGTTCACCGAGAGCACGCTGACTGCGGTGCTGCCGCTGTTGACGCGGCGGGATGGTGCGACGGCGGTGGCGATCGGGCGGTTATGGGCGATCGTGCTGGTGGCGAATCTGGTGGGAACCTGGGTGTTTGCCGCGCTGTTGCTGGTACATGGCGTATTCTCGGGTGCGGTGGTGGACTCGCTGGGGGTGATCGGGCGCGAGGCGGTGCATGCCGCATTCGGTGTGACGTTCGTGAAGGCGATGTTTGCCGGGTGGTTGATCGCGCTGATGGTGTGGATTCTGCCGAGCGCGCGATCGGCGCGGCTGCTGACCGTGCTGCTGATTACCTATGTGGTTGCGATCGCCAAGCTATCCCATGTGGTCGCGGGGTCGGCCGAGGCGGCCTATGCCGTGCTGACCGGTACGGCTTCGCTGGGACAGTATTTTGGAGGGTTTCTGGCGCCGACCTTGCTTGGAAATATTTTGGGCGGCGTGGCACTGGTGGCGCTGTTGAATCATGGGACTGTGGCCGAGGAAATTCATGAGGGCGAGAATAAGGATAAGGGAGGATAGGACTTCTTTTTTGTAAAAAAGAAGCAAAAAACTTTTGTTTATCTGGGGCTGTGCCGTTGGAAACGCCCGTACCTTGAATTAAAGAAAGTTTTTTTGCTGCTTTTTTACAAAAAAGCAGTGCTTGCTTCACTCACTTGACGTCCCGCGCTCGCTCTCAAGTATTCCCGCCAGGCCCTCGCGATACGTCGGGTACCGCCAGGCGAAATTCAGGCTCGCTTTGGTGCGCTGGTTCAGCACGACGCGGTTTTCGCCCCAGAAGGAGAGCGCCATAGGTGACATGCTGCGTTTGGCATCGTCGAACGCGATCAGGGGGGGCGGTTCGATGCCGAGTAGGTCGGCAGCGTAGGCGATGACGGTGGCGCTGGGGGCGGGCTCGTCGTCGCTGAAGTTCAGGGTGCGGGTGCCGGTTGTGGCGGTGGCGATGGCGGCGAGTGTGCCGTGGGCGATGTCATCCACGTGGATGCGACTGAATTTATGGTCGGGTTTGTCGATCCGGCGGGCGGTGCCCTCGCGCAGATCGTCAAGCACCGAGCGGCCGGGGCCGTAGATGCCGGCGAGGCGCATGATGTCGATGGCGCAGCGGTTCGACCAGGCCAACCAGGCGGTTTCGGCGGCGACGCGGCGGCGGGTTCGGTCGGTGCCGGGTGCGGGCGGGGTGGTTTCATCGACCGTGCCGCCGCCGTGGTCGCCGTAGATGCCGGTGGTCGAGCAATAGCCGATCCAGCGCAGGTGGGTGGCGGCTTCGAGGCTGGTTTGGTGCAGGGTCAGGACCGGATCGCCGGTTTCGGTCGGCGCCGCGGTGACGACGAGGTGGGTAGCGGAGGCGATAGCGGGGCCGGCTTCGGTGAAGGGGATGAGGGTGATGCCTGCCGGGGCGTGCTTGCTGGCCGGGTCGCGTGCCGTGGCGGTGACGCGAAAGCCGGCGTTGCGCGCCGCGATGGCGATGGCGCGGCCGGAGAAGCCGAGGCCGGCGATGACGAGGTGATTGCTCATGGTTGCTCGTGGCGGGCGCGGGCAGCGGCGAGGCGTTCGAGCCGGTCGCCGTGACGGTGGAACAGCAGGACGGTGACGATGACCGTGATGACGATGGCGAGTGCGATCGCGATCCCGATCGGGCCGGCGACGTGTTCGATCTGTTTACCGAAACAATAGGCGGCACCGCCGTAGAGGGTGGCCCACAGGATGCTGGCGATGCTCTGGAAGACGATGAAGCGCCGCCAGTCCATCATGGTGACGCCGGCAATCAGGGCGGCGAGGGCGCGCAGCACGGCGAAAAAGCGGCCGAAGACCACGATTTTGCCGCCGTGATTGGCGAACAGCCAGCGGCCGGCGAGCAGGCGGCGTTCGGTCAGGCCGATGCGCGAGCCGTGGCGCAGGATTGTCGGGTAGCCGGCCCGCCGGCCGATCCAGTAACCGAGAATGCCGCCGATGGTGGCGCCGAGAGCAGCGCTGGCGATCAGGATGAAGATATCGATCCGGTGTGTGGTGCCGGCATAGATCGCGGCTGAGACCAGGGCGGTTTCGCCGGGCAGCGGCAGTCCGAGGCTTTCGAGCAGGACCAGGAGTGCGACGGCGAGGCTGCCGTAGGTGGCAATCCATGGTTCCATCGCGTGGTGAAAGAAGTGGAGCATTGATCCCTTGGTGGGTTGGTTATTTTGATCGGTTCGACTGGCTTCCCATGTAACGCAAAATCTCCGATAGTCATCGCATGACTGAGCCGGAAACCGAAATCGACACACTCGACCGCCTGGAGGCTGCCCTGGGCCAGATTGCCGCGCGGACGGCGCGAACCGATACGACGCCGTCGGCCTGCACGCGTATGGATGTTGCGCAGGCGCTTGATCGGTTGATCGCGCAGTTACGCGATGCGCTGGCATCGATCGGCGAAACGGAGCACGGGTGACATGGCGCAGGTAACCATTCGGATCAACGGATATTCATACGCCGTCAGTTGCGAGGATGGGCAGGAACCGCATTTGGCGGAGATGGCATCCGAAATCGATCGCCGGATTACCAGTATCAAGGCGATTGGTGGGCAGTCTGGCGAATCGCGCTTGCTGGTCCTGGCGTCGCTACTGCTCGCCGATGAATTGCACGATACCAAGGCGGCGCTGGACAAGGCTAAGGCGAGTAGCCCGACCAAGTCCGCCTCACCCGAGCATAACGCGCGGCTGCGGCGCATTGCCGCGCGGGCGGAGGAGATTGCAGCGGACCTCGCAGAGTCCTAAGTTATGGTGGCGAGGCTGCCCGGTGCGTCAGGCACGTTCATCCCCGGGGCCAATAAGTACTCCCAGGGAGCTGGCTCTGTCGGAACCGTGGTTCCGGTATTTCCGGCGCCCACCTGCTCTGCAGGCCTTGGGAGGATGACATCGTCAACGGCCAGGGTGGCTTCGCACTTTCAAATGTATTTCCGTGGATGATGTATCGGTAGCTGCTGCAAAGGCAAGCCTGCGTCGCGTTGCGATGGCGCGACGTGGCGGTTTCAGGTCTGCAGTAGGGTCACGGCTGGCTGATTTGGTGATGAATGCGTGCGCGCCCGCGGCGGGTGCGATCGTCTCGGGATTCTGGCCGATCGATGATGAGATCGATGTACGACCATTGATGCTGGCGCTGGTGGCGCGAGGGCACGCGTTGTGCTTGCCGGAAACGCCGAAGCGCGGGTTGCCGCTGATATTCCGGCGCTGGGCGCCAGGGGAGCCACTGCTGGCGGGCCGGTTCGGGACGTCGCATCCGGTCGGAGATGTCGTGGTGCCGGATTTCGTGCTGGTGCCGTTGCTGGCGTTCGATCGGGCGGGGAATCGGCTCGGCTATGGGGCCGGATATTACGATCGGACGCTGGCCGGGTTGCCCGGTGCGTTTCGGTTGGGTTGCGGATTTGCGTGCCAGGAAGTTCCGGCCGTACCGGTAGGGCCGCGGGATGAGCGGTTGGATGCGGTTGCGACGGAGCTTGGGGTCATCAGGATGGAGGGACGGGTTGGATGAAGGATCTGATGGGAATTTCGCAGATTCCGCGCTCGAAGATCGGCGATATCGGGCGGATCGCGTTCGGTGATCCTTCGGTGGTCAATCTGGCGTTCGGCGAGTCCGATTTCGCGCCGCCGGAAGCGGCGACGGCGGCTTTGATGCGGGCGGTGGCGGCGGGTGATACGCATTATGTCGATAGCCGTGGCAAACCGGCGTTGCGGGCCGCGCTGGCGGATTATCTGACGGGGCTGCATCGGTTGCCGGTGGAGGAAGGGCGCATTCTGGTGACCGCTTCGGGTATGGCGGCGATTGCGGTGGCGTTTGCCGCTATCGTGCGGGCCGGGGATCGCGTGGTGATTCATGAGCCGGAGTGGCCGAATTTGGCCGGTGCGGCTCTGGCTCGCGGGGCGGAGGTGACGCGGTTTGGGTTGGATGAGGATGGCGCGGGCGGGTTTCGGCTTGATCTGACGCGGCTCGACACGGTGTTGGCCGGCGCCCGTGTGTTCTGTCTGAATTCGCCGAACAATCCAACCGGCTGGATGGCGAGCGATGCCGAGGTGGCAGGCGTGTTGGCGCTGTGCCGGCGGCATGGCGTGTGGCTCCTCTCCGATGAGGTGTATTCGCGCCTGACCTTCGATGGGGCTGTGGCAGCACCCTCCGTGCTGGATCATGCGCGGGCGGATGATCGGGTGATGGTGGCGAATTCGGTGTCGAAAACCTGGGCGATGACCGGGTTTCGGGTGGGCTGGCTGGTGGTGCCGGCGGGGCTGCGTGATGCCATGGGCGAATTGACCGAGGCGACGCATTCGACCGTGGCGCCCTATTCGCAGGAGGCGGCACTGGCGGCGCTGGAGTGCGAGGATTTCGTGGCGGATTTCCGCGATTTCTGTGCGCGCGGGCGGGCGATCGTGCTGGAGGGGCTGGCGGGGTTGAACCGGGTGCAATTGCAGGCACCGGCGGCGAGTTTCTATGCCTTCGCGCGGATCGATGGTGTCGATGACAGTCTGGCGTTGGCGCGGCGCCTGGTGTTGGATCATAAAGTGGCGATAGCGCCGGGGATCGCGTTCGGCGCTGCGGGGGAAGGGCATTTGCGGGTGTGTTTTGCGCAGAGTCCGGAGAAACTGGCATGCGCGATGGATCGGTTGCGGACAGGGTTGGCGGCGCTAACCTGATCTTAAGACATTTGCGCTACAGAGTGCGTGTGAAGATTTTATTCATCATTTTTGCGCTGTTACTGCCGGCGATGGGTTGGACGCATGGTATCTTGCCGGCGGCTTCGTTGCCAGATCGGGCGATGACGCCCGGGGCGATCAATCCGGCTGTGACGGCGGGGACGATCGATCAGACGATTTGCGTACGAGGTTGGACGAAATCCGTGCGACCGGGGGTGCGGTATACCGAGCGGCTGAAAAAATCGCAGATCCGGGCTTATGGTTATGCGGATACCCGACCTTGGAAATACGAGGAGGATCACCTCATTCCGCTCGATTTGGGAGGGTCGCCGGATTCACCACTCAACCTGTGGCCGGAGCCGCATTTTGGACCGGGCGAATGGGGCTCCTATGCCAAGGATCGGTTGGAGGCGCGGATGGTTAGGCTGGTATGCCGGCATCAGTTATCCCTCCATCAGGCGCAGGCGATGATGGCCGGGAATTGGGTGGCGGCGTACCGGCGGTATCTGGGGTCCGTGCCGGATAATTCACGGCCAACGCGTCGATATCCGGCATATCACGGCGATCATTGGCACCATCACGGTTGGTAGGTGGTGTGCTTCGCCGGGTGCGATGGATCGATTTGATACTGCTTGCTTGTCTTTGCCTTGACGATGCTCATTTATTGAGGACGGTGCGGTGTGCCGCGTTAACCTCATGGAAGCGAGCGCAATGACCACGGCCTATATCAACCGGATTGGCACTGCGGTGCCGGAGAACGATATTCATCAAGGATTTGTTGATTACGCACGTACCATGCTGGACGCGCGCAAGGCCGCGGTATTTTCGCGGATGGCGGAGCGCGCGGCCATTGGACATCGGTATTCGCATCTGGCGATGGGCGATCTCGTCGACGGGGAGGTTGATGCGCAGGATTTCTACCGGCGTGGCGCATTTCCCGATATCGGCAAGCGGATGGCACAATATGAGCGGACCGCGCCGGAATTGGCCGGTCAGGCGATCGAGGCGCTGGGGCTGGATGGAGCGGCGGATGGGATTACGCATCTCGTCGTGGCATCGTGCACGGGGTTCACCGCACCAGGGTTGGATCAGCATATTGCGTGGCGATTGGGCCTGCGGGCGGATGTGCAGCGGACCTTGGTAGGATTCATGGGGTGTTCGGCGGCCGTACCGGCGCTGCGGATTGCCCAGGCGGCGGTGCTGGCCGATCCAGCGGCGCGGGTTCTGGTCGTCAACCTCGAACTCTGCACCCTGCATCTGCAGGAGACAGACGACCTGGAAACCGCGCTGACGTTCATGCTGTTCGGCGATGGCTGTGCGGCGACGCTGGTGACCGCAGAGCCCGGAGGGTTCGCGATGGCGGATTTCCGGGCGACAACGATTCCCGAAACGGAGGACCTGATCACCTGGCATATCGGGGCGCAGGGGTTTCTGATGCATCTTTCTGGCGGGGTGCCGGGCAAGATTGCCCAGGCGCTGCGCGCGGACCTGGCGCGACCGGATGCAGGCGGGTTACTGCGCGGCGAAGGCACCCAGGCAGTCGATTTATGGGCTGTGCATGGCGGCGGTCGCACGGTGCTCGATGCGGTCGAGTCCGGGTTCGGCCTCGCCCCCGAGGCTTTGGCATCGTCCCGCGCAGTACTTGCGGCGCATGGCAATATGTCGTCGGCGACCGTGATGTTCGTGCTCAAACGGATGATGGAGCGGGCGACGGCGGGCGCGCGGGGTATGGTGATGGCGTTCGGCCCCGGTATGGTGGCCGAGACATTCCGGTTCAGCGTGGTGTGACGGTGCGCCACACCGTTCGCCCTGGAACAAGGCGGCTTTTGCTTCGTTTTGCTTGCTGACGGGATATCGCATGACCCTGACCTACCGCAGTACCGAACCCGAAATCATGGACGATCCTGGACTTGATCCTGCGGTTTATGCACGCTGCATCGGCGATCTGGCAAAGGTGAACCGGGTGACGTTCACGCACCGACCGGTGTTGCGCTGGCTGGCCGCGGTGGCGCCGGCGGGCGGGGTTTCAGTTCTTGATGTCGCGTTTGGCGATGGAGATTTGCTGCGGGCGATTGCACGCTGGGCGGACAAGCGCGGCGTTGCGATGCGGTTGAGCGGGATCGATCTCAATCCGCGCAGCGCCGCGGCCGCGTGGGCGGCGACGCCGGCAGGCATGGACATTGTCTATCGCACCGGCGATGTGTTCGAGGCGGCGCCGGACCCGAAACCCGATTTCATCGTGACGTCGCAATTCACGCATCATCTGGATGACCGGCAATTGGTGCAGTTTTTGCGCTGGCTGGATCGGACGGCGCAACGAGGGTGGTACATCACGGACCTGCATCGGCATGCGGTGCCGTATTACGGGTTTCGGGTGCTGGCGCGGCTGATGGGGTGGCACCGGATTGTGGCTTCCGACGGAACGGTTTCGATCGCGCGAGGTTTTCGCCGGGCCGATTGGCAGGCAGCGCTCGCAGCGGCGGACGTGCAGGGTGATATTCGCTGGCAGTTTCCATTCCGCTACGGCGTATCAAGCTTGCCATGACGTCGATCGTGGTGGCCGGCGGGGGATTGGCGGGTGCTGCCGCCGCCGCTGCGCTGGCGCGAGCGGGCAGGGATGTCACCGTGCTCGAGCGCAATGCGGCGCCGGCACACAAGATTTGTGGGGAGTTTCTGAGCGTCGAGGCGCAGGCTTCGCTGGTGGCGATCGGTTTTAATGTCACGGCGCTGGGTGGCCACCGGATTTCACGGCTGCGCCTGGTGCGCGATGACGCGTCGGTGTGCGTCGGGCTGCCATTCGAGGGATTGGGGATCACCCGGCGGCGGCTCGATGCGGCGTTGCTCGACCACGCGGCATTATGCGGCGCGGTCGTGCGGCGCGGCGTCGCCGTCCGCGGCGCGGATTGCAGCGACGGGTTGCGACTGGATCTGGCGGGAGAGGCGCCAATCCGCCCGGATTTGCTGCTGCTGGCTACCGGCAAGCACGATCTGCGCGGCGTGCGGCGGCAGACGGCCGAACCGGACGCGTTGGTTGGGTTCAAGATGTATTTCCGGCTGAACCCGGCGGCGCGGCAGGCGCTGGCCGGTCATATCGACCTGATCCTGTTCGACGACGGCTACGCGGGGTTGCAGATGGTCGAGGACGGTATGGCCAACCTGTCGCTGTTGGTCGACCGGGCGCGGTTGCAGCGTGTCGGCGGTACGTGGTCAGCACTGCTGGCCAATTTAGTAAAAGGCAACACCCTGCTGGCGGACCGGCTGATCGGCGCCACGCCGCTGCTCGATCAACCGCTGACGATTTTTCGCGTGCCCTACGGCTTTGTCCACCGGGCGGCCGCGAACGATCCGGACCGCGTATACCGCCTGGGCGACCAGGCCGGGGTGATCCCCTCGTTCACCGGCGATGGGATGGCCATTGCCCTGCACAGCGCAACCCGCGCCACAACGGCGATCATCGCCGGACATGCCGCATCCGTCTATCACCGCGCCCTGCAGCGCGACATCGGCGGGCAGGTCAGGCGCGCCGCCGCCCTCTATCGCCTCGCTCGCATGCCGCTGGCGCAACGTGTCCTGTTCGGCTTCGCCGGCACGTTCCCAAGCCTCCTGCGCCTCGCGGCCCAGTACACGCGCGTGCCCCCCCGGGCGCGGTCGGCGCTGTACTGAGGGGGTGTTGCGGGTGGT
The DNA here is from genome assembly GCF_026191915.1 of Acidiphilium sp. PA. GTDB lineage: Bacteria > Pseudomonadota > Alphaproteobacteria > Acetobacterales > Acetobacteraceae > Acidiphilium. The sequence goes on along the minus strand of NZ_JAIMBY010000009.1, from coordinate 30,153 downwards.
CGTGACGGTAAGTAGTGCCAGGGCAAAGCCCCTGGCTTTCCTTAGTTAGCCATCACTTCCGGAACCCCTGAAGTATCAGACCGGATCGGCACCGGTGAGGGCGCGGGCGAATTCGGTGGGGTCGAAGGGGCGCAGGTCGGCGGCTTGTTCGCCGACGCCAACAGCGTGGATCGGCAGGCCGGTCGATTCCGCGAGGGCGACGACGACGCCGGCGCGGGCTGAGCCGTCTAGTTTGGTGACGATCAGGCCGGTGAGGTCGACCATGTCTTTGAAGGTTTTGACCTGGGTGAGTGCGTTCTGGCCGGTGGTGGCGTCGAGGGTGAGGAGGATTGCATGGGGGGCGGTCGGATCGCGTTTTTTGATGACGCGGATGATTTTTCGCAATTCTTCCATGAGTGCCGCTTTATTGTGCAGGCGACCGGCGGTGTCGATCAGCAGGATTTTGGCGCCTTCGCGTTCGGCCCGGGTCATGGCGTCGAAGGCGAGTCCTGCGGGGTCGGCGTCCTGTGCGCCGATGACGACCGGCGCCTGCGCGCGGTTACCCCAGATTTGCAGTTGTTCGACGGCGGCGGCGCGGAAGGTATCGCCTGCGACCAGCATGGGTTTCTGCCCGGCATCCGCATAGATTTGGGCGAGTTTGCCGATGGTGGTGGTTTTGCCGGTGCCGTTGACGCCGACCATCAGGATGACGAAGGGTTTTTTGGTCTCGTCGATGGTGAGTGGTTGGGCGACGGGGGCGAGGATTTTGGCGATTTCATCGGCCAGGGCGGCGCGGATTTCCGGCGGTGAGACATCCTGGCCAAACCGGGCGCGGCGGAAGGCGCGGATGACTTTGGCGGCGACGGTTGGGCCGAGGTCCGCGGCAATCAGCAATTCTTCGAGTTCTTCGAGGGCAAACTCGTCGAGTTTGCGTTTGGTGAATGTGTCCGCGATGCCGGTGGTGAGTTTGGTGGTGCTGCGGGAGAGGCCGGCCTTGAGGCGGGAGAAGAAGCCGAGCGCCATTATGCGGTTTCCAGGGTGATCGAGGTGGCATCGGCGCCGGTGACGCGGCCGGTGACGAGGCTGCCGGGGACGGCGTTGGTGGCGAAGCGCACCGGTGCAAAGGTCTCGGAGTGGCCGTTCGAGGGTGATTCGGCGAGGGCGGTGATGGTGCTGCCGATCATGGATTTGAAGCGGGCGGCGGCGCGGCGTTCGCCGGCCTGGCGCAGGCGGGCGGCGCGGGCGCGGCGTTCGGCCATCGGCAGCGCGGGGATGCGGGCGGCCGGCGTACCCTTGCGCGCGCTGTAGGGAAAGACGTGCAGGTAGTCGAGTCCGGCTTCGTCGATCAGGCGGAGGCTGTCGTTGAACATGGTTTCATCCTCGGTCGGGAAGCCGGCGATCAGGTCGGCGCCGAAGGCGATGCCGGGGCGCAGCGCGCGGGCGCGGGATGTGGCTTCGATCACGTGGTGACGCAGGTGACGGCGTTTCATGCGTTTGAGGATCATATCCGACCCGGCCTGCACCGAAAGGTGAAGGTGCGGCATCAGGCGGGGTTCGTGTTCGATCACGTGCCAGAGATCATCGTCGATTTCAGCGGGGTCGATCGAGGACAGGCGCAGGCGCGGCAGGTCTGGAATGGCGGCGAGCAGGCGGCGGACGAGGTGGCCGAGTTTAGGTGTGCCGGGCAGGTCGGCGCCATAGGAGGTGAGATCGACGCCGGTGAGGACGATTTCCCGATAGCCGTTGGCGACCAGGGTGCGGATTTGAGCGGCGATTGCGCCCATCGGGATCGAGCGGGACGGGCCGCGGCCGTAGGGGATGATGCAGAAGGTGCAGCGATGATCGCAGCCTTGTTGAACCTCGATGAAGGCGCGAGACCGGCTGCCGAAGCCATCGATCAGATGGGCTGCGGTCTGGCGGACCTGCATGATATCGGCGACCAGGACCGGCTCGGTCGCGGTCCAGGCCGCTTGCGTGAGTTTTTCGACATTGCCGATGACACGGGTAACACCGGCGATGCTGCGCCAGGAGTCCGGGTCGATCTGCGCGGCGCAGCCGGTGACGATGATATCGGCGCCGGGATTGGCGCGATGGGCGCGGCGCACGGCTTGGCGGGCCTGGCGTTCGGCTTCCGCGGTGACGGCGCATGTGTTGACGATCACGGTATCGGTGAGGTTCGCGGCCTCGGCGTGGCCGCGCATGACTTCGGATTCGAAGGCGTTGAGCCGGCAGCCGAAGGTGAGGATGTCGATGCTCATGCGGGTAGCAGCTCTGGGGCGATGGTGCCCTCGTAGACCAGGGCGACCGGGCCTTCCATCAGGACGTGGTTGTCGTCGCGCCAGGTGATGGTGAGGCTGCCGCCGTCCATTTCGATCTCGGCGCGCCGGTCGGCGAGGCCGCGGCGGTGCGCGTTAACCAGCGCGGCGCAGGCGCCGGAGCCGCAGGCCAGCGTAAGGCCGGCGCCGCGTTCCCAGACGCGCAGGCGGATGCGGTCGGGTCCGTCGATCCGGGCGAAGCCGATATTGGCGCGTTCGGGGAAGATCCGGGCGTGTTCGAGGCGGGGGCTGATGCTGTCGAGCGCGAGATGCTTGAAGTCTTCGATGAAAAACGTCGCGTGGGGGTTGCCCATCGAGCAGGCGGCGGGGTTTTCGACCGGACCGAGCGCGAGGCGGAGGTTGAGTGTGTCCATCGGTTCGAGCAGGGGGATGTCCTGCCAGTTGAACAGGGGTTCGCCCATGTCGATTTCGACGAGGTTGGGGCCTTTGATGGTGGCGGCGAGGATGCCGGCGCTGGTCTGGATGGTGAGGGTGCGCGCCCCGGTTTCGGCCGCGAGCAGGGCGGCGACGCAGCGGGTGGCATTGCCGCAGGCGCCGGATTCCGAGCCGTCCGCGTTGAGGATACGCATGAAGGCGTCGGCCGTCGGTGCGTTTTCGATCAGGATGATCTGATCGCAGCCGATGCCGCGCCTTCGGTCGGCGATGGTGGTGGCCTGGGCGGTCGTGAGCGGAATGGCGTGCGTGCGGGCGTCCAGCACGACGAAGTCGTTGCCGGCGCCGTGCATTTTCACGAAGGAGAGGCTGGCGTCCATGGTGCCCCGGTATATGGCGTTGGGGCGGTGGTTGGAAGGGTGGCTATTCGAGGGGGAGGCTTGCGGTGGTTTCGGCCAGGTCCGGATGGGCGGCTTTCGCGCGCAGGTAGAGCACTGCGCCGATGATCGCCATGACCCCGCCCTGGAACAAGGGCTGCACATAGAACGGTGCGTGCGGCAGGATGATGACGGAACGCATGAACGCGAGGGTTACGACAATTGACAGCAGTGCAATCGGGATCGTGAAGATTGAGTTGCGGAAGGGGTGCGACCATGGGCTGGTTCGGAATCGCGGGTTGAGCCGAAGATTGAGGGCGGCGACCGCGACGGCGAGCCAGACGAGCAGAATGGTGATCGACCGGGCGACCACGCCGAACGCCCAGCCGATATAGGTGGCTTGCAGGAGAAACAGCGAGGCGAGCACTACAGTGAGCGTAAGGGCTGCGACCGGCGCATGACGACGCGAGGTCTGCGCGAAGATCGGCGGCAGCAGGTCATCCTCGGCCCAGGCGAACAGCATGCGGGACGTGACGACCATTTGCGGCGCGAGGGTTTTGCCGACGATGAGGGCAATGATCAGGCCGATGACGGCAGCAACGTCATGCGGGGCGGCAAGCCCGAGAATTCCCGGCGCCGTGACCAGATTGGCGTGTTTGTGCTTGATCAAGGCCTCGGCGGCCCACCACGGCGCGGCATGGAGCAGTGCGGCGCTGACCAGGGTGAACAGGATGACGGAGGTGACCCAGGCGAGCAGGATGCCGCGTGGCATGGTGTGTTCGGCATCGCGGGTCTCCCCGGACAAAGCGGGTGCGCCGGACAATCCGCCATAGGCAAAGATGAACAGTGTGCATACGGCCAGAAACGCGTGGGCATCGAACGGGCCGGGATGGGGTGGTGCGGTCAAGGTGAGGCCGGTGCGGGCGCCTGCGGTGCTGACGAAGGTGGCGGGGCTGGTGGTGAACCCGATGATGCAGACGGCGAGAGCGGTAAGCGCCACGAGAATCAGTAGAATCGTGACGAGACGGCCGTAGTCGCGGATGCCGGCGATATGAATCCCGTAGATAAACCAAAGGGCGGCGAGGCCGGTGACGACGTGACCGAGCGGCGTCAGGATGGCATGGCCACCCGAAATGCCGGCAGCGATCAGAGCATTGCCAAGGAAATTGCCGAAGGCGAACGCAATGAAGCCCATGGCAGCGGTGATGCTCGCCCACCAGACGAAATGAAGGATAAAGCCGAGCGGCAGGTTGAGGGCACGGACCGTCCATACATAAGACGACCCCGCGCGCGGCATGGCCTGCGAAAAGCGCGCATACAGGAATACTTTCAGAAAGATGACGACGCCCGTGACGAACATTGCCAACGGGACAAGATTTCTTATGGCTGGATAGACCCCGATGCTCTGGATGACCACGAAATTGATCCCGGCACCGTATTCCTGCGTCACAGCGGAGGCGACGATGGCGATCAGACCCAGGGATTTTTCGAGACGGTAGGTGGGAGTGGCGGCGGTCATGATTTGGCTTTCGATGTCGCGGCCGGAGATCGTGATGCGGCGGAGGTGGATTTGGGTTTGTAAAGGCACCACGCGGCACCTGGGCAGCGCCAGCATTCGGGTTTGCGGGCTTTGCAGATATAGCGACCGTGCAGGATCAGCCAGTGGTGGGCGGGGCGGAGCATCGCCGGTGGGATGCGGGCGACCAGGCCGTCTTCGACCTGGCGGACATTGGTTCCCGGCGCGAGGCCGGTGCGATTGCCGAGGCGGAAGATGTGCGTGTCAACCGCCATGGTGGCGTGGCCGAACACTTCGTTGAGCACGACGTTGGCGGTCTTGCGGCCCACGCCGGGCAGCGCTTCGAGCGCGTCGCGATCGGCAGGGACGTTGCCGTTGTGGCGTTCGAGCAGGAGATGGGACAAAGCGGCGACATTTTTCGCCTTTGCCTGCCAGAGGCCGATCGAGCGGATGTGCCGCGCGATGCCGGTTGCCCCCAGGGCGGCCATGGCGGCGGCATCGGGCGCTTCGGCGAACAGGGCAGGGGTGGCTTTGTTGACCGCGGCATCGGTGGTCTGCGCGGAGAGGACGACGGCGACCAGCAGGGTGAACGGGGTGGAATAGACGAGTTCGGTCTGGGGCGTCGGGTTGTTCTGGCTGATGGCGGTGAGGAACAGCGGGATATCGGCCCGCTTCATCAATTTCGGTTTGATTTGTCTGGGTTTTGGCGCTTGTGCGGTCGGCATGGCGGATTACTGTCGGGACGGGGTGGGTTTGGCAAGTCGGGCTCGGCTCTTGCGGTCGGTCAAATCGATGCGAATTTAGCGATATGTCCGACACGATCGCCGCTGACCTGGGGCCGCCCCCGATTTTCGAAGCCATTCTGACGCCGCATCGCAGCATGAGCCGGCGCGGGATGTATGTGGTGTTCGCCGTGATGGCCGCCGGATCGCTGCTGGTAACCAGCCTGATGTATTTTCTTGGGGCGTTCCCGGTGATCGGGTTCAATGGGGCCGACCTGATCCTCGCGGTTGTCCTGTACTCGATGAACATGCGCGGCGCGCGGGCTTCGGAGGTGATTCTGCTCACCGCGGACGGGTTGACCATTACCCGAACAACGCCGCGCGGGCGACGGACCCAGGTTTCGATGGCGCCAGGGTGGTTGCGGGTGCAACTCGAAGAAAACGCCGGCAGCAATCCGATCCTGTCGATCGCCAACCGCGAGGGGCGGCATATCGTCGGCATGGCGCTCGGCGAGGCGGAGCGGCGGGATCTGGCGGCGGCGCTGGGTGATGCGTTCGCGCGCCTGCGCTCCCCGCGTTTCGACAACCCTCAGACGCGAAATTAACAGAAGTTTTCTGCTTCTGTTTTTTGAAAAAGTAGCGCCTTCTGCGCGCTTCACTTTTTTCGGTTGCGTATGCCCTTACCCTTGATAGCGCTGATCGTCGCGAGTTTCGCGATCGGCACCAGCGAGTTCGTGATTGTTGGCCTAGTGCCCGAGTTGGCGCGGGATTTTGCAGTATCGGTGCCGCAAGCCGGATATCTGGTAACTGCCTATGCGCTCGGGGTTACGTTCGGCTCACCGTTCGTAGCCGTCCTGGTGGGACGATGGCAGCGGCGGACCGCGCTGATTTCACTGATGGGCGTGTTCGTGCTGGGCAATGCGCTGTGCGCGCTGGCCCCAGGTTATTGGACGATGATGGCGGCGCGAGTCATCACTGCGCTGTCGCATGGCGCGTTTTTCGGGATCGGCTCGGTGGTCGCGGCGGATCTCGTGCCGCGCGAAAAACGGGCGCGGGCGGTCGCGCTGGTGTTTCTCGGCCTGACCATGGCGAACGTGTTGGGTGTGCCGGCGGGGACGATTCTGGGGCAGGCGGCAGGCTGGCGCGCGACGTTCTGGGCGGTGATGGCAATCGGGCTGCTGTCGATGGCGGCGATTGCCGTTTTGTTGCCGAAGGGCATGCCCGGCGGCAGCGGGCGGTTGCTGAACGAGGTGCGGATTCTGGGCCGCACACAGGTCTTGCTGGCGATGCTGATGGCCGTGCTGAGTTCGATGAGCCTGTTCAGCGTATTCACCTATATCGCGCCGCTGCTCGAAAAAGTGAGCGGCCTTTCGCCGCATTGGGTAAGCGTTGCGCTGTTGATATTCGGGGCGGGCTTGACGGCCGGTGGCCTGCTTGGAGGGCGATTGGCGGACCGGCATTCGGCCCGGACGATCATGCTGACGTTTTCGGCGCTGGCGGTGATCCTGGTCGCGCTGTGGCTGTTAAGTTTCAATGGTGTGCTGGCGGTTGGCGTGCTGCTGGTGTGGGGGATTGCGGTGTTCACAATGGTATCGCCCTTGCAGACGCGCGTGATCGATTATGCGCGGGATGCACCGAACCTGGCGTCTACCATCAATCAGGGCGCGTTTAACCTGGGCAATGCCGCAGGGGCGTGGCTTGGCGGCGCGGCGCTGGGCGCTGGCGTAAGCTATGTGGATCTGCCACTCGTGGGCGCCTTGATGGCGGTGCTGGGCCTGGGCGCTGCAATGTTGACCTTCCGGCTTGAGCGGCGGATCGCCTGAGGGGTGCGCCACGACGTGATCAGCATCAGTCTTCTCGTGGGATTGCCTGTTCGACCCTGCGGTCCGGGATAAGCCAGAGTAGGGCGACCATCGCGTAGAGGGCATCGGCCAGGGCGGTATCGATGAAGGCGAGGATGATTCCGATGGTGTAGAGGATGGGGGAGGTTTTGCCTTTCAGGTCGCGCCCGATAGCCTTGGAGAGGGCTGAATTGTTGCCTTGCGCGCGGATGATGGTGGTTTGCAGGATGTACCAGGCGACGGCGGGCATCAGCAGGGCGAGGCCGTAAAGGGCGGTTGGGATGGGGGCGGTGTGGTGTGCGCCGAGCCAGGCGGTGGCGAAGGGGATGAGTGACAGCCAGAACAGCAGGTGCAAATTGGCCCAGAGGATTGCGCCGGTGACGCGCGGGACGAGCTGGAAGAAATGATGGTGGTTGTTCCAGTAGATTGCTACGTAGATGAAACTGAGGATGTAGCTGACGAAAGTCGGGCCGGCGGTTGCGAGTGCCATGAGGCTGGTACCGTGGGGGATTTTCAGGTCGAGTACCATGATGGTGATGATGACGGCGATGACGCCATCGCTGAAGGCGGCCAGACGGTCTTTTTCCATTCCCGGAACTTTTTCATGGTTTCAAAACCGGTGCAACGTGGGGAGGCGGTTTGGCAAAAAGAAAGGCCGTGGATTTCTCCACGGCCTTTCTGCCATATCAGCGGATGGACGTGGATCAGAAATCCATATCGCCCATGCCACCCATGCCGCCCATACCACCGCCGGCGCCACCCTGGGGTGACTTCTTCTCGGGGCGTTCGGCGACCATGGCTTCGGTCGTCACCAGCAGCCCGGCCACCGAGGCGGCGTCCTGCAGAGCGGTACGGACGACCTTGGTCGGGTCGATGATGCCAGCCTTGACCAAATCCTTGAACTCGCCGGACTGGGCATCGAAGCCCCAACCGTAGTCATCCTTATCGAGCACTTTGCCGGAAATCACGGCGCCGTCTTCACCAGCGTTTTCGGCGATCTGGCGCATCGGCACCAGGATTGCCTTGCGGATGATGTCGATGCCGAAGCGCTGGTCGTCGTTATCGGCCTTGACCTTGGAGAGAACCAGCGAGGCGCGCGCGAGGGCAACACCGCCACCAGGGACGATACCTTCCTCGACGGCTGCGCGCGTTGCATGCAGGGCGTCATCAACGCGATCCTTACGCTCTTTCACTTCGGCTTCCGACGCGCCACCGACGCGGATAACCGCGACGCCACCAGCGAGCTTGGCGAGGCGTTCCTGGAGCTTCTCGCGATCGTAGTCCGAGGTGGTTTCCTCGACCTGGGCGCGGATCTGGTTGCAGCGGCCGGTGATGTCGGCCTTTTTGCCAGCGCCTTCGACGATTGTGGTGTTTTCCTTCTCGATCAACACCTTCTTCGCACGGCCGAGCATGGCGAGCGTGACGGTTTCCAGCTTGATGCCGAGGTCTTCGCTGATGACTTGACCTCCGGTGAGGATCGCGAGGTCTTCCAGCATCGCCTTGCGACGATCACCGAAGCCCGGTGCCTTGACGGCTGCGATTTTCAGGCCGCCACGGAGTTTATTCACGACCAGGGTCGCGAGGGCTTCGCCTTCGACGTCTTCAGCGATGATCAGCAAGGGCTTGCCGGACTGGACGATGGATTCGAGCAGCGGCAGCATTGGCTGGAGGCCGGAGAGCTTCTTTTCGTGGATCAGGATATAGGGGTTATCCAGGTCCGCGACCATCTTTTCCGGGTTGGTGATGAAGTAGGGCGAGACGTAGCCGCGGTCGAACTGCATGCCCTCGACCACATCGAGCTCGGTCTGGATGCCCTTGGCTTCTTCGACGGTGATGACACCCTCGTTACCGACCTTCTGCATCGCTTCGGAGATCATCTTACCGATTTCGGCTTCGCCGTTGGCGGAGATGGTGCCGACCTGGGCGGTTTCGGTCGGGTTGTTGATCTTTTTGGTGCGCTTTTTCAGCTCTTCGACGACAGCGATGACGGCCTTGTCGATGCCGCGCTTCAGATCCATCGGGTTCATGCCGGCAGCGACGGCTTTGACGCCTTCGCGGACGATGGCCTGGGCGAGAACGGTGGCGGTGGTGGTGCCGTCACCGGCGAGGTCGTTGGTGCGCGAAGCGACTTCGCGGACCATCTGAGCGCCCATATTCTCGAAGCGATCGGAAAGCTCAATTTCCTTCGCGACGGTCACACCGTCTTTCGTGATGCGCGGCGAGCCGAAGCTCTTTTCGAGCACGACATTGCGGCCTTTGGGGCCGAGGGTAACTTTCACCGCGTTGGCGAGAACGTCGACGCCACGGAGCATACGCTCACGGGCATCGGCTGAAAAACGAACGTCTTTAGCAGCCATGTTTATGTTCCTTTTAGAAAATTATGGGATCGGGAAGGTTCAGGCGGCCTTTTTCTTGGCGGCCGGGGTACCTTCGATGACGCCCATGATGTCGGATTCCTTCATGATCAACAGCTCTTCGCCGTCGAGCTTGACTTCGGTGCCGGACCATTTGCCGAACAGGATGCGGTCGCCGGCTTTGACGTCAAGCGCCACGATGGCGCCAGCTTCATTGCGCGCGCCTGCACCGACGGCGATGACTTCGCCTTCCATCGGCTTTTCCTTGGCGGTGTCGGGGATGATAATGCCACCGGCGGTCTTTTCCTCGGCGTTCAGCCGGCGGACGACCACGCGGTCGTGGAGGGGACGGAATTTCATCGGATCGCTCCTGATTTGGTTACGGACGTAAACGGCTCAGCCCGCGCTGACCCTAAAGAGGCATCAAGCGCTGCTAGCACTCTCATCGGGAGAGTGCCAGCGGTTTAAATCTTGGGTAGTGATATGTCAAGCCCGGCAGCACTTCGAGGCGCTGAGTGCTAATGCATTGATATCGCCGATTTTTCTTGCCAGACCCCCCGGTTGTCATGCCATGTTCATGAAACGGAGGGCGCGGTGGCGCGGGGCTTTTTCAACAGTTTCGTGAGGGTTAAGCCATGAGTTTGAGTAAGCAATTGCAAGGGTATCGGCTGACAACGGCGGAAATTTTGTATCATATGCCGGACCACCCGGGTGTCCTGCAAAGTTTTGTCTGGCAGGAACTGGACATTGCGCCGCGCTATCCTGTTTTGAACAGATTTTTGGCCTTTTGGGCGCGGCAGATCGAGGGACGGTTGCATTCGGTACGGGTAGGTTCCGCGTCGCTGATCTCGCCCAGTGAGATGCGACATGGCAGTCTGTTGACGTTGCAGTAAGCTCGGGCATCAGAAGCTCACGTGGACGCCGCGGACGTTTAGCGTTGCGCGGTGGACACGGTGATGGTTTTTGGAATACCCGGCCTTGCTTCGTCAGTAAGTTTTAACGAGTCAGTGCGATAAAGCGCTCGTCTTCCAAGGGCGAGCAATGAGTCGGTTGGCATTCATCTTTCGATTTTTGAGCGTGCGGTTTCTGTTGGCGATGATAGGGATCGTCGCGTGGGCCGATGGAGTGCCAGCCGCGCTCAACCCAACCGTCGTTGCGGCGGAAACCCGGGTAGCGCTTGGGTTTGTCATGCAAGGTACACAGTATGGCGAGGGTTTCGGTGGTGTATCGGACCGGGAAAGCGGCATGTTGCCGGGGTTTACCGCAGAGGCATCGCGGTTGGGACCACTGCTGGGACTACCGGGCATTTATTCGGGCCTGGTGTATGACTTTGCCGGCGGTCCGCTGAGCTATAATGGATTTATCCAGGGCCATGCGGTACCGCGATTGTCGCCGTATGACTCGACCGATCACGCCCGTTTCAACACGGTTGAAGTGCGATTGGGGCGAGCGTTGACCCTGTCAACGGTCGTTGATGTCGTTCCGTTTGTCGCAGCTGGATATCAGACATGGTATCGCGATGTCGGGGGTGCCGGTGGGTACGCTGAGTTCTACCGCGCGGGGATCGCAGGTGCCGGCGCACGGTTCGACGTTGCATTAAGTGATCGCTTGGTGATTTCGGCCACCGCAGCAGGGTTTGCGGTTGTTCGCGGGCGTGCCTCCGCGCCGGCTTTGGGGTTTGCGGCAGAATTTGGCACCAGCGGTGAAGAGACGGTTCATCTCGGTGCCGACTGGGAGTTGAGCAATGCGCTGCACCTGTTCGCCGGTCTCGGGGTGCGGCATTTCAATTATGCGGGCTCCGCGTTGAACAATGGCTTTTACGAACCGCCGAGCAGCACGTTGGTTGTGCGTAGTGAGGTTGGGGTGGCGTTCGGCTTTCAATGAGGCCTGCCAATGAATCAAATTCGCTGGGCTGTTTTCAGGGTCGGAAAAATAAATTCTAACAGTAAGTTATTTTTGCTTTCCCACCCACCCCAAGTTGGGCTATCCATTCTTTCATGATGAGGTTTTATGTACGGACACAGCGTTGAGGTGTTCGGCAGGCGACGACGATCTTGGCCCTGGGGCCCCGTCGGATGGCATGAAGGGCTTCAGGGCTTTTGCCGAAACCATGTGTGCGGCATGGGGACACAAACCGGCGCGGCATCATTTAGTATTGATCGACGCTCTGCAGCGTGTGGCTGATGGGTCAACTGATCGTCTGATGGTACAGATGCCACCGGGAGCGGCGAAATCGACCTATGCGTCGGTCTTGTTCCCGGCATATTGGTTTGCTTTCAAACCGCAGAGCGAGGTGATCGCCGCCTGCCATACCGCCTCGCTCGCGGAACATTTCGGCCGGCGGCTCCGCGGTGTGATTGCCGAGCAAGGAGCGCCATTTGGTCTGGCCCTCGAGGCGAACAGCCGATCGGCCGGGCGCTTTTCGCTCACCGGTGGTGGGCAATATTTCGCGGCAGGTGTGCGCGGGCCGATTACCGGGCGGCGGGCTGACCTGATCCTGATCGATGACCCGATCAAGTCTTGGGCGGAAGCTGATAGCAAGGTAGCGCGACGCTCGCTGTTCGATTGGTATCGGGCGGAATTGCTGTCGCGGCTGAAGCCGGGGGGACGGGTCGTACTGATCATGACACGCTGGCATGTTGATGATCTGGCGGGCCGATTGATGAAGGAAGACCAAAACTGGTCCACGCTCCGGTTTCCGGCGCTGGCCGAGGCCGATGATCCGTTGGGCCGGGTGCTTGGCGAGGCGCTCTGGCCTGAGTGGCAGACCACGGCGGAAATCATCCGCCGGCGCGATACAGTCGGTAAACGGGTTTTCAGCGCGCTCTATCAGCAAAGCCCCACGCTCGATCAATGTGCGGCGTTTGATGTTCCGCTGCTTGGCCGGTTTACGGGGACGCCTGCAGTGGCGCGAACGGTGCGAGCGTGGGATCTTGCCGCGACTGTTGCCTCGCCGGGTCGTGATCCTGACTGGACCGTGGGGCTGAAACTGGGGGCTCTGGAGGACGGGCGGTTGGTGGTGCTGGACGTCATTCGGATGCGGGTGGGGCCGGCAGAGGTCGAGCGGTTATTGGTGGAGACCGCGCGTGGCGACGGCGCCGCGACGACCATCTCTCTGGCGCAGGACCCCGGGCAGGCCGGCGTGGCGCAAATTGCTTATTTGAAGCGCGCGCTTTCAGGTTTCAACGTCGTGTCGAGCCCGGAGACGGGTTCAAAACTGGTGCGAGCCCTGCAGTCCTCAGCGGTGATCGGCCGTGGTGACATGTTGCTCGTTGAGGCTCGCTGGACCGCCGACTTTATTGAAGAACTGCAATTATTTCCGAACGGAGACAAGGATGACCAGGTCGATGCGCTGTCCCGGGCAGTTACGACGATTGGGGAGATGCCTGTGATCAGTCGGACGGCTCTGCATACTCTGATGGGGCGATAGGCGATGTTTGAAACGATCTGTCAGACGATCCCTGCCGATCCGCTGCTGGCGCCCAGGGCACGGCGGATTGAACTCTATCGGCGGGTATTGGAAGGAACGATTTACGACGCGTTGCCGTACGCATTCGGCGATGAGCGAAACGGTGCCGGCGAGTATATTCCGCTGCGCGCACGCCGGCCATCGGTTCGGTACGGGCTGTGCCGCATCGTGGTCGAAGATTCGGTGGCCCTGCTGTTCAGCGCCGGGCATTTTCCGGCAATTGTGTGCGAAGATCCGGCGATTGAAGCGTTACTCGGCGATGTGATGCGCGAGTGCCGCCTGAACGAAGTGATGATCGACGCGGCGCTGCGCGGATCGGTTGGATCGGTCGCGATTCTGTTACGGGTTTTGAAAGGGCGTTTGTTCTGCTCAGTGTTGGAGACGCAGCATCTGACGCCGGTATGGCAAGAGGATGCGCCGGACACGCTGGCATCGGTCACGGAGCGCTACAAGGTCCGTGGAGCCGAGTTGCTGGCGCAGGGATATCCCGACGTTGATCCGGCGCAATTCTATTGGTTTCAGCGGGTTTGGGACGGGGGCGGTGAGACCTGGTTTTTGCCCCAAGCCGTTGTTGATGAGGGATCGCCCCAGATCGACGAAATGCGGAGTGTGCGGCATGGGCTGGGGTTCGTGCCGATCGTGTGGATCAAGAACTTGCCGGGTGGCGACGGGGTCGACGGCGCCTGCACGTTCAGGGCGGCAATCGATACCGGCATCGAGATCGATTATCAGTTATCGCAGGCCGGACGTGGCTTGAAATATGCGTCTGATCCGACGCTGTTGATTAAGGAGCCGGTTACGACTGATCGTGAACTGGTCAAAGGTGCCGGAAATGCCTTGATTGTTTCCGAAAAGGGTGATGCGAAGCTCCTGGAGATTGGTGGCACGGCTTCGGCGGCAGTGATCGACTATGTGCGGACCCTGCGCGAGATGGCGCTGGAAAGCGTGCACGGTAACCGGGCCAATGCGGACAGGCTGAGTGCGGCACAATCGGGTCGGGCGCTGGAGTTGATGAACCAGGGTTTGATCTGGCTCGCGGACAATCTGCGGATTTCGTATGGCGAGGGTGGGTTGCTCGCTTTGCTGCGCATGGTGCTGCGCGCACGCGCGCGATTTGCGATTCGGGTGATGGGGCAGGCGATGCCCGATGTGGATGCGGATGTGCGGCTGAGTTTACGCTGGCCGCGGTGGTATCCGGCTTCAGCGGATGACCGATTGAAGGAGGCGCAGGCGATTGCGACGTTGGTGAATGCCGGGCAGATGTCGCGCGAGACGGCTGTGAAATCGCTCGCGTCGAGCCATGCGGTGGTCGATGTGGCAGCCGAACTTGACCGAATTGTTGCGGAACAAGATCAATCTCAACAGGATGTGGCATGAGTGAAGACAGAAGTGATGACGGATCACCGCCGGCTGATTGGCAGGCGCGCGCTGAGGCGGCCGAGCGGGCACTGGGCGCGGTTCAGCGGGAATCCGGTGAGCGGCTGAAGCGTGCGGAGCTCAAGGTGGAGGCTGTGCGCGCGGGGATGGTTGATCTTGATGGATTGAAGCTGATTGATCTGGATGCCGTGGCGTTGTCCGATGACGGATCGGTTACCGATCCGGCCGGTATCATGGCCGCGCTGAAGCGCGCCAAGCCATGGTTGTTCGGGGTCGGGTCGTCATCCTCGACGGCGGCGGTGCCGCGGGCTGAGCCGCTGCGGACGCGGCACGCGCGGGAGTTGAGTGAAGAAGAGTGGCGGTCGGCGCGGGCTGCGCTATTGCGGCGGGCGGGAAGTTAGTGAAAGGGGCATCTTTTTTCGAGCGAAGAGGCAAATCTCTCGTTCGTCTGGGTGAGCACCATTCCAATTCTGCAGTCTGACCTAACGGAAGTTTTTTTGGTTCTTTTTCATAAAAAAGAACACCTTTCTTCTTTCGCCGCGCTTCCATGGGAAGCGCGTTTTTTTGCGTTCATCGCAAGGGGACAAACATGGGTATTTCAAATTTTCCGGCATCTTTGCAGCCGATTATTCAGCAGGGGTTTCTCGAGCGTGAGTTCGAGCAGGCGTTGCGGTCGCGGCTGGGCTATCGGATGGTGGCGGATCGCGAGAGTTTCGCGGTCGGGATCGGCGAGACTCTGACCAAGACCAGGGCAGGGTTGAAACCATCCGTCACGACCCCACTGGCGGCCAGCACAAATACGAATCTGGACAATGGTTTGACGCCGCAGGGTTGGGGTGTCGAGCAATATACTGTGACGCTGAATTTCTATGCGGCGACACAGGACTTGAATATGGTAACGAGCCGCGTGGGAATCGCGTCGCAGTTTCTACAGAATGCGTCGACGAATGGCGAGCAGGCGGCGCGCAGCCTTGATGAGTTAGCACGTAACGCTTTGTTCGCACCGTATTTTGGCGGCAACACTCGTGTGCTGACCACGCTGGGCAGCCCCGGTCCGACGATTGCCGTTGACGATGTGCGCGGGTTCACGACAATTTATGTCAATGGCGTGCAGACGGCGGTCTCGGCTTCCTATCCGTTGGAGGTGACGGTGGGAAGCAGCGTGTATTCGATAATTTCGGTGACGCCGGATTTGAACAATACATCATCTACACCGGGTGGTCTTTCGGGCCAACTGACGTTTGCCACTGACGTTGTTGTCAGTGACGGCACAGCCGGTAATCCGGTGATTGCCGCAACGGCAAGCAAGATTATCCGTCCTTCCGGCTTGCTCACGACATCGGCCTTGCAGGCGGGTAATACGTTGACGATGTCGGTGCTGCTGGATGCCGTCGCTTCGTTGCGGCAGAATGCGGTGCCGGAAATTGACGGCGCGTATAATTGTTATCTCGACCCGGTTTCAGCGCGGCAGTTGTTTTCCGATCCTGACTTCCGGCAGTTGTTTCAGGGTGCGACCTCGAACAACCCCGTGTTCCGTCAGGGGATGGTCAATGATTTCCTCGGCCTGCGGTTTATCACCACGACCGAGGCGATCGTCCAGCCGATCTCGAATTCGGGTGGTCTGGCTATACGGCGACCGATCATCTGCGGGAAAGGTGCGTTGATCGAGGCGGATTTTGCCGGGATCGGGGCCGAGGATGTGGCACCGAAGGATGCACTGGTGAACATTATCGACAGTGTGGCGATGGTGACGCGTGAGCCGATCGATCGGTTGCAGCAGATCATCGCGCAGTCCTGGTACTGGATCGGCGGGTTCTGTGCACCTTCGGATACGACGACCACGCCGGTCGTGGTGCCGACCGCGACCAATGCGAATTTCAAGCGGGCGGTGATGATCGAGCATATCGGCTGAGGGAGATCGATCATGTCGTCAGGAGCTTCGTTACCGTTTCGACCAGCAGGGACGGCTTCGGTGGCCGGGTCGACCAGTGCAGCTTCGGTCGCGCTGGTCGGTGGGGGATCGAGCGTGCTGGTGTACAATGCGGCCGGATCGGTTGCCTTCGTGCGGTTCGGCATGACGGGCGTGACCGCGGGGGTGAGTGACACTCCCGTGCCCCCTGGCGCGAGAATGCTGGTGGATGCCGGGCAACTGGCGACGACCGCCAGTGCAGTACTGGGATCGGGCACCGGATCGGTGTTTTTCACGCGTGGTGATGGTTCGGTGTATTGAGATGTCGGGCAACTATGACAGCGCGCCTGGCGTACTGACCGAGGCGCAGAAGGTCGATGTGCGGCGGTTCTGTGGCTACCCTGCCTATGGCGCGGGGGCGTCTGGATTTCAGTCCTGGCGGTTTTTCCAGGCCTATGGCTCGCTCGAGTACCGCATGAATAATTTTGCTCCGACCGAAGTCGTGGTTGTGGTGAATTACCTGGCTGCCTTGAACGGGCTGGAGGCGGCAGTACCACTGGCGAGCGGCAATCTTGATACCGATGCGGCGGCGAGTTGGCAGCATAACCAGCGGGAAGTGCGCGATCGCGATGCGCTGTTCGATGGGTGGCGGCGGCGGCTGTGTGGTTTCATCGGTGTGCCGCCGGGGCCTGCCTTGGAATCTGCCGGCATCACTTTGATTGTTTGAGGACCGCATGGACGGTGTCAGGCTAGCGGACCGCATCGCGTATGGCGGGGGGATGGCGGCGCGCAAGGCGGGTGTGATCTGTGATGCGTACCGACCGCGGGACGGGGCTTGCCCGATCGTGGCCGCGAACCGGACGGTTCGGCTCGCGGTACTATCGGTGCCGGTGTCGGGTTCGGCGCGGGGGCCGGCGCCGTTCGGCGTGCCGTATCGGCAGCTTGTGCTGGATCAGGCTTACGTCACGGCGGGAGATTACATTGCCGGTCCATTGGGAGTCATGCTCGTGGCGACCAACGAGCCGCCGGCGCCGGTGCTGGGGGTGCAATGCAATGAGACGGTGACCCTGTGGCGGCCAGGTTCGCAGGTGCTGGCGGGGGTTAATCCGTATGGGGCAGTTCTGTCGGGGACGGCGACCGCCATCCTTGCGGGGTTTCCGGCGGCGCTCTTGCCAGGTGGCGTGAGTGATCGTGGGCGGGTCGGCTTGCCGGATGATACCAAGCTGCCTGGGTACGTGGGTGCGGTTGCAGCGGTTGCCGGGCTTGCGCCACAGGTGGCCGATATTGTGCGCGACGCGCGGGGGCGGCAATTCGTGGTGGATGCGGTGATCGCTTATGGCGGGATCTGGCGGCTCGCGCTGACCGAAAGTGTGATGTGATGGCAGACCAGGCGGATGTTGAAAACGCACTGGCCGCACTGGTCGCGAATGCGGTTTATCCGAACGGAACGCGCGAGGTCTCGGCCGTGGCGGGGCCTGGGGGTCTTGTGACATGCCGGGTATATCGGGGACTGCCAAACGGGCCGGCGCTGGAGGCTGATCTGGCGCAGGGGGTGATGCATGCAACCGTGTTCACGGCCGACACGGTCGTGAAGAATACGACGCGGTTTCCCCGGGTGTGGCAGGCTGTGGCGCCGGTACCTGCCACACTTTCGGTGACGATTGGGAACGGCGCGGCGACTTTCGCGGGGGTGTGCGTGGCCGGGCAACTGGCCGGAATTGCGGTTGACGGGGCGATTTTTCCCTATGCGGTGCAGGCGCGGGACACGCCGCCGACGGTTGCAAGTAACCTGGCGGCGCAGCTGCGCGCGGCGGGATGGTTGGTCGATTATGCCGGCACGACCGTGACGGTGCCGGCAGCGCGGCTGTTTACTGCACGGGTGGTTGCGGGTGGGGTGGCATTGCAGGAGATCAAGCGGCAGGTCCAGGCATTTCGGATTTCACTATGGTGCGGGGATCCGCTAACGCGCGATTCTGCGGCGGCCGTGATCGACCAGGCATTGGCCACTCCAAATTTCATTCCGCTGGCAGATGGGTCTTGCGGACATCTGGTTTTTGCTGGCGGGACGACCACGGACGTGAGTGCTGATGCCGCGCTCTATCGGCGTGATCTGATTTACACTGTCGAATACCCAACAACTTTGGCTGCGATCACGCCAGCAATGCTGTTTGGAATTGGCGATATCGAAGCGAATGGCGCGTTTATTGCCGGTATATCCGGTTAAGGAGATTTCATGACAATCAAGATGGTAGTGGTGAAGCCGTTCAGCGGCTTCAAACGGGGTGACATGATTACCGATCCGGCGGCGATGGCGAAGGTCGTGGCGGATGGCCATGCGCAATCGGTCGTACGCGTCATGGCGGAGGGCTGAGCAATGCCGATTTCACAAGCGGGTGCGTTGAATACAACCGCATTGATCGTGCCGGATTTGTACGTGCAGATCGTGCCGCCGCAAAGCTTGTTGCTCAATGGTGTGCCGACCAATGTGCTGGGTGTGGTTGGAAGTGCGAGTTGGGGGCCGGTGAACGAGCCGATGATCGTGGGCTCGATGGGTGACTACGCGACCGCGTTTGGTCCGGTAATGGCGCGTCAGTATGATATCGGGACAGTCGTAGCCATCGGTGTGCAGCAGGGGGCTTCAAACTTCCGATGCGTGCGGGTGACCGACGGGACCGATACAGCCGCGTCAGTCTCGATCCTGGGTGCGCTGACCTTGACGGCTTTGTATACCGGGAGCCTGGGCAATGCGCTGGTTGCCACTGTTTCGGTCGGATCGGCGGCGAATTCCTGGAGGGTGACGATCGCGTTGCCGGGGCAGACGCCGGAGGTATTCGACAACATTGTCGGCAGTGGAGCCGCATTTTGGCAGGCAGTGGCGAGTGCGATCAATGTCGGTACGGGCCCGATGCGCGGTGCATCGCGTCTGGTCGTGGCGAGTGCCGGAACGTCCTCCTTGGCGCCATCGGTAGGGGCTTTTCCATTCCTTGCTGGTTCGCCGGGCACCGACGGTGCGACTGGCATGACCTCGGGGATGGTCATTGGCCAGGATGTGGTGCCCCGATCGGGGATGTATGCCCTACGGGGCCAGGGTTGCAGCATCATTGTGCTCGCTGATCTTGATGATCCGACACAATGGAGCACTGAGGTTGCGTTCGGACTCGACGAAGGCTGCTACATGATCCTCGCGGGACCGCCTGGCGATACGATTGCGAATGCGGTTTTGACAAAGCAGACTGCGGGTATCGATTCTTATGCTGCGAAGCTGATGTTTGGCGATTGGCTGTGGTGGTATGATCAAGCGAATGGCATCACGCGTCTCGTTTCGCCGCAGGGATTCGTTGCCGGGAGGCTCGCGAATTTGTCCCCGGAGCAGTCGTCGCTGAACAAGCCGCTGTATGGAGTAGTCGGGAGTCAGAAGTCCGGGCAGGCGGTCGCCGGGACCCGCAATACGTATTCGATGGCGGACCTCGCGGCACTGCTTTCGGCCGGGATTGACGTCATCAGTAACCCGCAGCCGGGTGGCGCGTTCTGGGGCGTGCGGGGCGGCCATAATTCATCGTCCAACACTGCTACGAATGGTGACAATTATACCCGGATGACTAACTATATTGCCGACACGCTGTCGGCTGGGATGGGCGGGTATGTCGGCCAATTGGTCAATACCACGCTATTCCAGAATATTCGCTCGACGTTACTGTCGTTTCTGAACGCCATGCTGGGTCAGGGCATGTTGGGTTCGACCAACGGCACGTTGCCTTTTGCCGTTGTCTGCGACATCTCGAACAATCCGCCCTCGCGCACGGGTCTGGGGTACGTGCAGGCAGACGTGCAGGTGCAGTACCAGGCAATCAATGAAAAATTCATCGTCAATGTCGAAGGCGGACAGACCGTGCAGGTCAGTCAGCAGATATTGCCGCTGGGAACCGTGTGAGGACAATAGAGCATGCCATATAACAGTTTTTCAGTCGGCAATGACTGTCAGATCGTGGTTATGTTGGGGTGGACGGCCCAACGGCATCGAATGTGCCAATATAGGGTCGATCAACCAACCCAATGAAAGGGCCGCCCAATGGAATTTAAACGCATTTCGATCGACACGTCCAAGCATGTTTTTACGATCCACGGGGGCGATGACCAGGAGCGCCCGGTACTGCGGCGCGAGATCAGGCGGGCTCAGGTCGAACCGTTCTTCGCCAAACTGGCACCGACGGAGGTGGTTCTCGAAGCTTGCGCTGGCTCGCACCATTGGGGGCGAGTGCTCGGTGCTATGGGCCACCGGGTGAGGTTGATCCCACCGCAATATGTGAAGCCCTTCGTTAAGCGCAGCAAGAATGACCGAAATGACGCGGAGGCGATCAGTGAAGCGGCAGCGCGTCCGACCATGCGCACGGTTCCGGTCAAATCGGCAGAGGAGCAAGCCGCGACGATCATTGTGAAGCATCGGGAACTCATGGTGAACCAGCGGACCCAGGCGATCAACGCGTTGCGGGGACACGCGGCGGAATTTGGTATTGTTGCCGCTAAGGGTTGCGCGAACGTCACAGCATTGCTTGCCGTTCTGTCTACTGAGGAGGCAATTCCAGCAATTGCAAAGGCGATGTTCGAGCAGATGGGCCGGCATATCACTGATCTCGATGCGAAGATCGAGATGCTCGAGAAACAGCTGCTCGAACAGCACAAGGCTAACGCGGTGAGCAGGCTCCTGGTCGCGATTCCAGGCGTTGGACCAATCACCGCGATCACCATGGCGCTGAGCGTGAACCCAGCGAACTTTGAGACCGGGCGACATTTTGCCGCCTGGCTTGGGCTGACCCCGCGCGAACATTCCACCGGCGGCAAGCATCGTATGGGAAAGATAAGTAAAGCAGGCAATGAGAGGTTGCGACAGTTGCTCGTGGTTGGGGCAATGGCGGTGATCCGCTACGCTAAGCCAGGCAGCAAGTCGGCAACCGCCTGGCTGTTGCAATTGCTGGAGCGGCGGCCGCGCAAGGTCGCGGCGATCGCTCTGGCCAACAAGATGGCCCGGATCATCTGGGCCATGATGGCGCGGGGTGAAGCGTATCGGCGTCAGCCGGTAGCAGTCTGATCCGCGCGCCGGTGCCGAGGGTTTAAGGGCAGAGCAAGAGATGATGATCGGTCGAACCGACGAGCAACAAAATCCGCGAAGGTCCCCGGCATATTATATGCCGCGGTTATGTTTGGATGTTGCTCGCGGAACCCATCTGGGCCGGCGGCCATGTTGCCGCATATACAGGCCGAACGCATGACCGCTTTCGAACCGCCATCAAATCTTGCAAATTCCCACTTGAACTCAACGGGCCGTCCACGCATGGGACCATTTGGTCGCATCGATCTGGCGTTCGTCACCGGATTCGAGGTGAGCCAGGTGACGCAGAGCGTCCGGATCGATCGGCTCGATGGGGTGCAGCTGGGTGCTGAACTGCCGCGCGGGTGGCAGGGCAGTTTCGCGCTTGATCGGGGCACATCGGTCGCGGATGATTTCATGGCGCAGATCGAGCAGGCGTACCTGGCGGGGCAGGCGATCTCGCCGGGTACGCTCTATCAGTATGTCAGTGAAGTCGATGGCTCGACATCGACCTATCAGTACGAGGGCGTGGTATTCAAGCTCAGCTCGGCCGGCATGTACCGGGGTGATGCCCCGGTTGCCCAGAAGCTCGATTTCTTCGCATCGACCAGGAAGCGGGTATGAGCGATCGTGTGATCGAGGATTCGCGCGGGCGGCAGCTGAGCCTGCGAACGCTGACGATGCTGGACCGGTTGCGTCTGTTCAAGGCCCTGGGCGCGAATTTGTCTATGAACGACGCGTATCTCGGTGTGGCATCGCTTGCGGCTTCGGTGACGGCGGTGGATGGCGTGCCACTGCTGTTTCCGGCGAGCGAGGCGGCGGTCGAACATGCGGTCGAGCGGTTGGGTGAGGAGGGCATTGAAGCGGTCGCCCTTGCGCTCGATGGTGATGACGCTGGTGCGGTGAAGGCGCTGGCGGGAAACTGAGCCGGCACCCCGCGTTGATCGACTGCCTGTATCTGGTCGGGCGTGGGGTGCCTTTTGATGTGGCGTTTTCGTTAGGTGAGGCGGAACGCTTGGCATTCGTTGTGGCGTGTGGCGAGTTGGATGGGCTGGAATTCGATTGGAAGACCATGCTGTGGGGGACGCCATGATCGTGCCGCGGGACCGGGCTGGCGCTCGCTATGCGCGGTTTGTCAGGACAGCTAGTCGGCGTTTGGCGAAATCGTTGGGGCTGGGGCTGCGGTTGGCGCCGCGCCGGGTTTGGACAATTCGTGTGCGTCCGGCGCGCTTCAAGCCAGGGCGTGACAGCGCCGGTGCTGCGTTCGGGCAGACCTTGCGTCCATCGCCCGGTACGACCTTTCACCTCGCTGCAATGCGCCCGTATGATGTGGTCCATGCCAGTGGCATCGGGCTCGGGATGCGGCGGACTAGGTCAGTCAGAGGATCGGTTGGGGGGGGCGTACGGCGCTCAAACTCGCCGTTTGAAGGCTTTCGGTCGGGGCGTGCGCGACCCGACGTGCAGGCATGGGCTGGGGGTCTGCGGGGAGTCACGCCGGGGCGAATCAGATGGGTTGAGGTCGCGGCACAGCTTAGAAAGACAGATCCGCGGTTTCTTTTTGGTGGCGCTCTGCCCAATGGCGATGCGAGTGGCGTTGACAAGTCCGCGGGGATGGTGGCGCGACGGATTGATCATCGGGTTAGCGGATATCGTGCAAGAAGGATTGTCCGAAAGATCCGGACAATCCCGCCTGTGCTTGCTTCGCGCCGCCTGATACTGAGATATCAGGATGCGCCTCAAAGTGGCGGGGTTGGTAAACGGGCGATGGCGCCGGTGGCGCGGGATCGGGGTGGGCAGTTGGGCGATCGGGGCTTTGATAGGCGCGGTCCCTCGGATCTCGGCGCAACGATTAAGGGTGACGAACAGCGGCGCGGCCTTGTCACCCACCAGGGTCTGGTGGGCCGGACCCTTGATGGGCAGACGGTACGGCCGGTCGAGACTAAACGACCCTTTGGTGAGCGGTTAGGCGGTGCGGCGCTCGTGCCGGACGATATGGCGCGGATGGTGCGTGATCTGTTTGCGGATGAGGGACGGCGGCCGCCTTCGGGCGTGACCGGGTTCGATAGCGCACTTTCGCCGATATTTCCGGGACGAAAACCGGGGTTTTGAAATCAGGAGTCTGGCATGACATCGGTTGCGGTGACGCTTGGTGGTGTCGCATTTCGGGATTTCGAGGTACCGGCCGAGATCAAGTTTGGGGGTACGCAGCGATTGGCGGTGCATCAGCCGGTTGGTGGGAGCCGCATAGTGGATGTGCTCGGTGCAGCAGCGGGAGAGATTACGTTCGGCGGGACATTTTCCGGACCGGATGCGGCGCTCCGGGCGCAAGCGCTGGACGTGGCGCTGAACATTGGTGCAACCCTGCCGCTCGCATGGGACGGATTCGCGTTCAGCGTCGTGATAACCGCTTTCACGGCGACGTATCAGAAGCCTTGGTGGATCCCGTTTCAGATCACCTTGTTGTCTGTCGAGAATCTAGTGACGGCGATACCCACCGCGCTCGCACAGGCCGGGCTTGATATTGCGAGTGCGGCCGGACTTGGCGGATTGAGCGGTATTTCGCTGGCGGGTGTTTCCGCGGGCAGTTCTGCTGGTATCGCAGCGGGCCAGGCGAGCCTTGCGGCGGCGGTGAGCGGGGCTGGATCGGCGCTGAGCGGGGCGACGGCTCTTTTTTCAGGTGGGGTGGGCGCGGCGCAGCCGATTGGCGCATTGACAACCCTGGGCGCCGCATCGTCGACGCTGGCGGGTGCCGCGGCGGCACAGGCATACCTCGGACGGGCTGCGGTGAATATCGGATTGGGAGCGTTATGAGCGAAACCATGGTGACGGTGGTCGGCGGTAATTTATTCGCGATCGCGGCGCAGTATCTGGGCGATGCCACGCAGTGGATCCGGATTGCGCAGGCGAATGGTCTGCGTGACCCGGTTTTGAGTGGGGTGGTGACCTTGGCGCTACCGCCGGTTGATCCGTTGGCGACAGGTGGTGTTCCGAATGTCTGACACGCTTGCATCGGCGGTTATGGCGCGTCCGGTGTCGCTGACGGTGGCGATCGGTGGCGTGCCGGTCGCCGGGGCCGAACGGTTGGAACTCTTGCAGTGTGGGCATTTCGCAGCCGACCGGTTTCGGGTGATGCTCGCTGCCGGCGCGACCCCGGGGGGGGCGGCAGTGTTTTCTGGACTTCAGGGTGGCACTGTGACGATTGCAATCGGGCTGGGTGGTGGGGTTGTACCGGGCGATCCCATATTGACAGGGCAGATCGACAATATTGCGGTGGATTTCGGAGCCGGGCATATCGTGCTCTCGGGGCGGGATTTGTCGGCCCGGTTGATTGACGCCGAGGTCGGTCAGAGCTTTGCCAATCATACGGCCAGCCAGATTGCCGAAGCGTTCGCGTCGGAGGCGGGGCTGGCGGCGAATGTGACGGCTACGACCACGCCGGTTGGGCAGTATTATGAGCTGGCCCATATGCGGACCGGCTTGGGCATGCACACGCGGCATGCGACGCGGTGGGACTTACTTGCGGGATTGGCGGCACTCGAACGGTATTCGTTATCCGTGATCGGGACTGTGCTCACTTTTGGTCCTCCAGCACCGACACCGCCCTCGTTGGTGATGTTCGGGCGTGATTTACTGACCTTGGTGGTGGATCGTGCCTTTGGCCTGGTGGCACCGCCGGTGACCGTAACCAGCTGGAATCCCAAGTTAAAGCAACGATTTTCGACCACAGCGGGGCCTTCTGGCGCCACCGCCGGTGGCGTGACGCTGGTGCGGCCTAATCTGACTCAAGCGGAGGTGAATCGGGAGGCAGCGGCGCGGCAGGCGGCGCTGGCGGCACAGGCGGTGTTGCTTCGGGCCAGTATGCCTGGGGAACTGACGATGGTGCCAGATAGTTTGTTCACCTTGCAAGGCACCGGAACAGAATTCGACACGTCGTACGTGGTGCGGACTATCGAGCGGAGTATCGATATTCGGGAGGGCTTCGTGCAGCGTTTTGAAGCATTGCAGGTGGCATGATGGATGGATTCTGGAATGCTGTGAAGGCGCGTGCCGCGGCATTGGACGGGATGAGCGGTCAGGCGCGGTTTGGTATCGTCGCGAGTTTCGATGCATCCGCCTACGCCGCGCGGGTAATGTTGCAACCGGAGAATGCACTTTCCGGATGGCTTCCGGTGCTCAGTTCGTGGATTGGTGCTGGCTGGGGCATGGCGGCGCCATTGTCGCCGGGGGATCAAGTCATGGTGCTTGGGCAGGAGGGCGATGCCGAGCAGGCCGTGGTGATCGGTCGCGTCTGGTCGGATACCGAGCCGCCGCCGGGGGCACCGGTCGGTGAATTCTGGTTGGTGCATCAGACCGGGTCATTCATCAAGCTCAAGAATGACGGCACAATTGCGTTGCAGGCAAGCACGGTCTCGATCCAGGGGGATTTGATGGTAAGTGGTGAGATCTCGGATCTGGCGGGTGCACATGGCAGCCTCGATCGACTCCGCCAGGCCTACGACGGGCACGTACATGCCGATCCCCAGGGTGGGCAGACCGGTGCACCATCAGTGGTGGTATGATGGCGGATGCAGCTTTGGTGTTTGGCGGCGACCTGACCATCGGCGTGTCGGGGGATCTAGCGCTGGCCAGCGGATCAGACTTGACCAAGCAACGGGTGTTGCGCCGGCTCCTGACTAATCCTGGCGACTATATCTGGCAGTTGTCCTACGGTGCCGGATTAGGCCAGTTTGTTGGTGTAACCGGGGCGGCTGGCGCGGTTGGGGCTGTGACGCGAGCACAGATTCTCGCAGAGGCTCGCGTTGCGCAATCGCCTCTGCCGCAGATTACGCTTGAGCAGACCGGCACCTCGGGGATTGCGCTCACGATCGCGTATCAGGACGCAATGACCGGTCAGGCGACCGCGCTGACGTTACCCGTCTGATGTCCAGTTCGGTTTGAGACGGTTGTGCGGCGTCGCCCGCGGGATGGTTGCTTTCCGATTTAGAGGATATTTCATGCCATTATCGTTACAGAATTTCACCGCGATGGTGGAGCAGATGGCGGCTGCCGTGCAGGGGGCCGCAACGCAGGTGTTGGATCTGACAGTTGGCTCGGTGTTGCGCGCGATTCTGGAGGCGAACGCGTCGCTTGGATTATGGTTGCAGTGGTTGATCGTCGAGGTTTTGCAGACAACGCGACTGGCAACCAGCAGCGGGACTGACTGTGACAGTTTCGGGGCCGATTTCGGGTTCGTGCGATTGCCGGCCTCGGCGGCGGCCGGCGTCGTGACATTCGGTCGATTTGCGCCCGTGCTATCGGCTTTCGTGCCGATTGGAACGACGGTGATGACCAGCGATGGTAGCCAGAGTTTCATCGTCAGCACGGATACGAGCAACCCTGCCTACAGCGCTGCTGCGGGCGGTTATGGACTGGCAGCGGGCATCGCCTCGATCGATGTGCCGGTGGTGGCTGTGGTGCCGGGGGCGGCAGGCGACGTGCTTGCTGGGACGATTGGGCTGCTGACAAGCGCTATTCCCGGGATCGATACCGTGAGCAACGCCGCACCGATGACCGGCGGACTGGACGCAGAAAGCGACGCGGCATTCAAGGCCCGATTCGGCAATTATCTGGCCAGTTTGTCACGCGCGACACCGGGTGCGATCGAGGAAAGTGTAGCCGGTGTGCAGCAGGGACTGTCGGTTTCGATTGCCGAGAATGTTGATCAGACGGGCGCCGTGAGCATGGGCAGCTTTGTTGTTACGGTCGATAACGGGACCGGAGCGCCGCCGGCCGGGTTGTTGGCAAGCGTTGCTGCCGCGGTGAACGCAGTGCGGCCGGTGGGCACAAGGTTTGCAGTGCAGGGTCCGGTGGTAGTTAATGCCAATATATCGATGACACTGACGCTTGCGCCGGGGGCGCAAGCACAGTTTGTGATTGCAACTGTGAGCAACGCAATTTCCGCCTACATCGAGGCGCTTCCAGTGGGGGCTGGGTTGCCTTACTCACGGCTTGCGCAGATCGCTTACGACGCGTCGAGCGCTGTTGTTAACGTGACCGATACGATCGTGAACGGCGCGACGGCAGATTTGGTGCCGCCGTTGTTTGGTGCCGTGCGGGTCGGCACGGTTAGTGTGGCCTGAGCGATGAGCGGATCACAGGTTCCGACCGGTAGTTCAGCCGACATGCTGGGGCGGTTGAAAGCAGTATTGCCAGTACGGTGGTTTGGTGATGCTACGCCAGTGCTCGATGCCGTGCTCGGTGGCATTGCTGCGGCTTGGTCGACTCTATATTCGCTGATTGGGTTTGCCGCACTACAGACGCGGATTGCGACTGCGAACGGGCCATTTTTGGATATCGCGGCACAGGATTATTTCGGTACGGCGTTAACAAGACGGGCTGGTGAGACCGATGCAGCGTTCGGCGCACGGATCAGGTCAAATCTGCTGGCGCCGCGTGCGACGAGGGACGCGCTGATTACGGCACTGGTGGTCGAGACCGGCCGGGTGCCTGTTGTTTTCGAACCGTTCAACACCGGGGATACCGGCGGCTATTCAAGTAATACGCTCGGCTACAACACACGGGGCGGCTACGGTAGTGTGATCTTGCCGTATCAATGCTTCGTAACCGCGTATCGTCCGGTTGTCACGGCCTCGGGAAATAATGGTGGCTACAACTATGGACCAGGGGGTTATGCGACCGCGCCGATGGCGTGGAGCGATCTGGTCGACGATCCCGGTTTGATCACGGATGCCGAGATCTACGCTGCCATTGTCGGCGTATTGCCGGCGAACGGTGTTGCTTGGACCCGGCTCTCCGACTGAGCAGGCTTGGGTTTCGAAACGTTTTCGCTATCAATCAAGGGATATTTCATGGATCGCACGATCGTCTATCCGGGCGCCATTCCGCTCGATACGGATATTCTGAACATCAATCGTAACGTGCTGGTTGGTATCGGTGCGCTGAACGCAGCGGTGTTCGGTACTGACGTCGTCGCCGATGGGTTGGCCTGTCTGCCGACTGTGCCTGCCTCATTGACGGTTACGGTCGCGCCTGGTTCGATTACGCAGTATGGGCCCGTGGATGCCAATGGTTACGGTAGCCTGACGGCGGATGTGACGGAACAGACGGTCAAGACCGGGGTTAACCTCGATCCGGTGACATTCACGTTCGCGGCGCCCAGCAGTTCCGGCCAGTCGGTCAATTATCTGATCGAAGCGACGTTTTCGGAACTCGACACCGTACCTGTGGTGCTGCCATATGTGAATGCTGCCAATCCTACCGTGCCATACTCCGGACCTAATAACTCCGGTGGGGCGCAGAATACCGTTCGGATCGAACGGGTGCAGTTGCAGGTCAAGCCAGGAGCCGCCGCGGGAGCTGGGACGCAGACGACGCCGGCGGTCGATGCAGGATGGGTCGGGTTGTATGTGGTTACGGTCAATTATGGTCAGACCGCGATCACAGCTGCGGATATCGTGACGATACCAACCGCGCCGTTTTTAAGTTTCAAACTGCCACAGCTGCGTCCCGGTTTTTCTTCGATGCAGGTTTTTGAATCATCTGGCAGTTTTGTGGTCCCGGCCGGTGTCTCCCAAGTGAAGGTTACAGCGATGGGCGGCGGTGGTGCTGCCGGCTATCACGCGACCTTGCCGGGCGGCGGCGGCGGCCAGGGTGGCACCGCAATCGATGTGATTGGTGGCTTGGTCCCCGGGCAAGTGATCGCTGTTAGCGTTGGCTCAGCCGGGATCCCGCCGACCAGCGTAGGCGATGGCGGGGACGGCGGGACATCGAGTTTCGGGGCTTATTTGTCGGCATCGGGTGGCGGCGGTGGGCAGGGCGGTACCACCGCGCTATTCGCAACGGCGGGCGGTGCTGGGGGCATCGGTCGGGGCGCGCGGATCGTTCAAGCAGGGGCAATGGGCTGTGACGGCATAACGATCGCGTCCCGCGGTGGCGACGGTGGCGGTGACGGTCGCGGCCGGGGTGCCAGCGGGCCGGTTGCCGGGTTCGCGGCGACAGGATTTGGCGGCGGCGGCGGCGGCGGCGGCACCACAACTTCGACCAGTAATCCGGCGGGAAGCCCGGGTGGTGCTGGGGCGCCGGGTCGCGTGATCGTCGAATATTGAGCGGGATCAGCCATCATGAGCGGAACGACAACGCAGATTAACCATGCCTGGCAGGTTTCATCGGCAAGGCTAATCGAAATCGAGGGCTTTATTCCGACCCCGCGCGGCCTGGCCTTGCTGCCGCCACAGCCTTTGACATGGCCTGAGAAGGATCCTGGCGACACGCTGGATTATGTATTCGAGATCGCACCTGCGCTGACCGGTAATCCAGGCGATACGATCGCGACGATGAGCGTTGCGATTTCCCCCGACAATCCAGGTGATCTGACCTTGGCATCGGCCGCTGCGGATGGAACTCGGGCTGTCCTGTGGCTGAGTGGTGGCCAAGCCGGCACGAGTTACACCGTGACGATTGGAATTTCGACAGTATGTGGGCGCAGCTTGGCGCGCAGCATTGGATTGCCAGTCGTGGCGCTTGCTTCGGTCCCGGCACCGCCGACCGCGATTACAACATTGGGCGGCGTACCGCTGACCAGCCCGGCCGGTCAGCCAATTACTGCGGATTGAAGGAGAACACATGCCAACAATTGGACAGTTGCCGGCCGCCGCATCGGTTTCGGACAGCGATGAATTACCTCACTCATCCCCTCATTACGTAGCCGGCATGGAATTGCCGAATATGCCGCTGCTGCGCAGCATTTCCGTGAACCGCCGCATCAGGGGCAGTAGCCGGTGCTTCGGCATGTTCGGGATCAATTCATAGAGCATGC
>NZ_JAIMBY010000086.1 GCF_026191915.1 Acidiphilium sp. PA | reverse complement strand
CGTAGCGCAATCCGGCCCGGCAATATCGTTGCCGGGCGATTTCAGTCCAAGCCATTGCGAATCCGTCTGTTGTTGCAAACCGACAGAATCACAACCTACTGAAATCGCTCAACTATCTTTTGCGGTCAGGCTCTTAGATAGCCCGGAACGACGAGGACCGCTTCGGGGCCGCCCCCATCGAACAAGCGCCCCATTATTTCGTTCACCCGCCGATGTAACTGGATGGCTGCAGCTCGAGTGGGAAGCGCGAAGTAGAGGCTGTCCACCAGGCCGGCCTCGAATTGGCGCGCAAACCGCCACAATGCGGCTTCCGTCTTTCCCGAACCCGTTTCGGCTTCCAGGATAACAAGATGTTCTTCGAGTGGAAATTCACCGATCAGGCGTTGCTGCGGCCGCGGCTCCATACCTTTGGTGAGGGTCGCGAAATCGGTGCGTCCGCTCGCCTGATCGCGGAAGCTGCTCGCATCGAAACCGATATACGCCAGCGCCTTGCGTGCCCTGTCACGAGCCGTCGTGATGTACTGACCATCGAGATCGGGAACAAAATCAAAAATATTCTTGGTCGATCCAACCCAGTCGGCGAGGGAGACAAGGCCGCAAAGTAGATGTTGGAAATCTGGTGCAGTGGGCATTTTGGTTTCAACGTCTGATTCGAATGCTGCTGCGAACCAAACTCGGATCAACGCGCCGATTTCGGCTGAAATTGCCATAGGATCATAGCCGACAGATGGAACACGCTGCCATTCTTTCCCCGCGCGTTCTTCCGTCGCGAAGGGACGACCATGATGGGCTAGAACAGCAAACAGCAGGTGTTCGTCGACGCCCCACTCAGCGAGCATTCCGAGATGCAAGTTCCAACCGATCTCTTCGGGCGTATGGCCACAAAGGATCGCGGCAGCTTCCTGTAGATGTCCATGACGCCCACCATTCCAGACGCCTTGGGGCCATCCCTTAGCATTACAGTTGCATTTTTTAGTTGCTAAACGCGTTGAACTCTGAATCAATGGGTGACCATGAGTCGGAGGTCATGGATTTTGAGTGCATCAATCGAAGCGACGCTGGAATATTGGGCGAAGTCACTGCGCGAT
>NZ_JAIMBY010000085.1 GCF_026191915.1 Acidiphilium sp. PA | reverse complement strand
CTGCTTGACGGCTGGAACGGAGGTTGGGCTGATACGGCATGCTCAAAAATGCAGAATGGGCGCTTGGATCTGGCCTCGAGCTCTTGGGGTCGGAGTGCCGCGACGGGCGCTGGACGGTCTCGGCCGTGGGCTGCATGACGCCGACCTCTCAACACTTTATGGCATTCGCCGCGTCGTCCATACGCTGCGCCAAGATTTGGCGGCGGTTGCCAATTTCAGCGAGGGCAATGTGAACGCCTGCGCCGCTGCGGGGATTGAACCGGTGATCGCGATGGGTCGTGAAGCGCATCATCCATCGCTGGCCGAACGTTTCGCAGAAGACCCGACCCCGCCGAAGGATCCCACGCCGGTCGCATCAATGCGCCATCGGCTCCAGACCAAAGAAGGCAATGAAGCGCTACGCCCTGCGCAAGCAGACCCCTGAACCAGTGTTCGGCATCATCAAGTCGGTACTCGGGTTCCGTCAGTTCCTGCTGCGTGGCCTCGACAAGGTCCGCGGCGAATGGAGCCTCGTGACCATGGCGTGGAACATGAAGCGGATGTTCGCCCTGGCAGAGGCAAACTGAGCCAGATCATGCCCTTTCGCGCCGATTTGGTACCGCTGTGAGGGGCGCAGTGATCGTCGGCACAATGGCCGAGGTCTCAAGTGCGGATTCCGCTATCCAGTCACGCAGCGGGAACCGTCACGCAGCCGCCAATGACCTCCTCCCACCAAACATCCCCAAGCTAACTCCGACAGGCTGCTAGAGCCGTGACGACGGCATCGAGTTCCTCCGGTTTCGCATTGGTTGGCACAAGGGTTGCTGCCAACTCGACCATTTCCTCGCTATCGGAGAGGATTTCGATTTCGCGGATCGGATAGTGCGCCGCTTCCAGCTCGGCGAACAGCAGGTCGCGCACATCCGAAACATCGGCCGGATCGCACATTGCGTGAATCGCATATTGCGCCTCGGTCGCACGGGCATCGATCGGTCGGCGATTGATATAATTGACCAGTGTGTCAAATCGCGTCCAAACGCGACCCCCTTTTCGCGTCCAATTCCGACCCCTTTGGGCGTTAGAAACAGCGTTAGCGGCGGGGGCTTATCCACGTAGTGCATAGGGGGGACCCGCGCGCCGCGGAGTGCCCGACGA
>NZ_JAIMBY010000084.1 GCF_026191915.1 Acidiphilium sp. PA | reverse complement strand
GCAGGGCTATCGCATTTGGGTTGAACTGAATGCGGCGAGCAGTTTGGTCAGGAAGGCATCGTTCCAACCGGCCTTTTTGAGTTTGCCTTTCATCGATCCTTTGGAGCCTTCGAGCTTGGCGAGATTGAGGGCCAGGCGTCGCAGCATGGCGATGTTTTCAGGCCCGTGATCCTTGCGGTTTCTGGCCTGATCCTCGTTCATGGTCACATCGAGAACCCAATGCAGGCCGTTTTCCACGCCCCAATGTGCCCGTGCCACTTCGCCGAAGCGCGCGGCGCTGAGCGCTGTGCTGAGCAGGTAATAGCTGGTCTCGGTTGTTACTTTGGTGCCCATCTCGCGGGTGCGGACGATCTGGCCGATGGCAGTCAGGCCCGGCCAGACGTGCAACTCCTGCAACCAGCCGATATCGGTGCAAACCAGGCTGATCCGCGTTTCGATGCGCCCGTGATCGTTCTCGACGGTGCAGTGAGTGGCGCAGTCCTGGCGCTGCGGGTCGGACAGGAAGCGGCGGACGTCGTCGTGCAGGCTGCCCTGATTGCCTTTCAGCGCCAGCACGTAATCCGCCCCCTGCTCGACCACCTTAGCGGCGATCGTGCGCTGGCAGTTCAAAGCGTCGGCGGTGACGACGCAACCTTTTAAAGACAGCAATTCCAATAACTTGGGTACCGCGGTGATCTCGTTTGATTTCTCGTCCACGGCCAACTGGCCCAGCAGCAGACGCTGACCCACCGACCAGGCATGCAGCATGTGCAGCGGCGATTGCCCCGAAGCGCGGTCGAACGAGCGGCGCAGGGTCTTGCCGTCGATTGCCACGACGCCTTCGAGCGTGTCGGCAAAACGCTGCATGAAGCGGGTAAAGCAGGCGGAGAACGTCTTGGGATTGAGCAGCCGGAACACCCGGCTGAAGGTGTCATGGCTCGGAATGCCATGCGCGAGGGTGAGAAACTGCCGAAGGAACGGCTCCTTGGCTTGCCCAAACAACGTCATGTCCGAACAATCCTCGCCGCCGCACAGCATGGTGCATAACGCGATCATCAAAATCTCATGCAAATTATGGCGGGCATTGTCCCGTCGCGGATCGACGACCTCGGCAAAGCAGGCGATAAAATTTTCCATCGGGCACCTCAGAGATGAATCCCATCCTTGGAATCCATCATCACGTCCGCCGCAACCTCACCTGCTCAATCCACCGAAATCCAAATGCGAATCCCCTG
>NZ_JAIMBY010000083.1 GCF_026191915.1 Acidiphilium sp. PA | reverse complement strand
CAAGAAACTCAGGGACACCCCGTCTTATGAGGCTCCGGATGACAAAGAGCTGACGCCCTTCAAATACATGCCGTTTACGAGTGACGACGATCGAATCCGTACCGTCTTGGTGATGGGTAGTCTGTCGTGTCTTCGTTTGACAGTATCCCGCATCCCGAACTGATGAGGTCCGTGGCCCGCAGGGTCGTCGACCGACATGTGCTGCATCTTATTAAGAGTCCATCCGGGATCATTTTTTTTCCTTACAGAGTTTTCGTACCATCAGCCGGATGGATGCCCAGCGTAGAAATGCAAGTCCGTTTCGGTTGCGGCATTCCCAATCCTTGGCCAACCGGCGACAACGGTTGAGCCAGCCGATGGTTCGCTCAACGATCCAGCGCTTGGGCGCAACGACGAACTTTCCGATATCGGAGCGCTTGACGATCTCGACATTGATCTGAGCGCACACGCGGCCCAGCCCTTCCTGGAATTTCCGCCCTTGATAGCCACCGTCGGCATAAAGCTTGAGCAGAAAGGGAAACAGACCGAACAGCGTTCCCATCAGCATCACGCCGCCGTCCCGATCCTGGATGTCGGCGGCGTGGACGATGGCGCAAAGCAGCAGGCCTTGCGTGTCTACAGAGCTATGGCCGAAATTGGGTGATGGCTTGGTGAGAAAGGTGGCGTATCGAAGCGAGGGAAAGCCTGCCCGAAGCTCTTGAAGCAGCGATACGCCTGTGATGAGCGATAGCACTATTCTTGCCCTTCCGTAAGCCCGGAGGCGTTGGGGATCCGCTGACGGCGATCCTGAGGGGCGGAGCCCGTCGGCTGGCGGCCCAGGCAATCGAGGCGGATGCTGAGGCGTTCCTGGCCGCGATGAAGGGTGAAAGGCTGGCTGACGGCCGCGACCGCGTTGTGCGGCACGGTCTGGGTCCGGTGAGGGAAATCCAGACCGGGATTGGTCCGGTCGCGGTGCAGCGCGTGAAGCTGCGCGACCGCGGGGCGGAAGCGGGCAGTGAGCGCATTCGTTTCACCTCGGCCCTTGTGCCGCCCTGGGCGCGTCGGACCCGGAGCCTGGATGCGTTGCTGCCCATCCTTGTAATATCGAATCCTGATATATTGCCTGTGTTCCACGAGGAATGTCCTGCCCTGGGTGGCGACCCAGGGCAGGACGGCTGGCGTCGGATCGGGCCCATCCTGGCCACTTGGGGCCGCAACGTAGCTTGATCGCGCCAGCCACTTCACCGGACCCGGATGGTTGCCGGAACTTTTGGTTCGCTTCACAAGGAAGGGTTGATGAAGATGGCAAAGCCTAAGCATTACAGTTGCATTTTAGATTTTAAGTGTGCCTGTTGAGCGATTGCTTGATGAGTTCGTCGCCACAGCGACCAAGCTATAACGAAGGCAGGTCGGATACGTTTTTGCGCGAACCGGTGTGCGATCCGCCTGATT
>NZ_JAIMBY010000082.1 GCF_026191915.1 Acidiphilium sp. PA | reverse complement strand
ACTTGTCGACGCGCTTGCGGCTGAGGCCAAGTTCCTGTGTAATTGCCGTGGCCGTCTTGCCGGCATCGTACAGACGTCGAACCTGCTCGAACTTGGCCTGGAGCAGGCAACGTAGTCCTGCTCTCGTGTCGTCGATCTCGGCGGTTGCCGAGA
The DNA here is from genome assembly GCF_026191915.1 of Acidiphilium sp. PA. Lineage (GTDB taxonomy): Bacteria > Pseudomonadota > Alphaproteobacteria > Acetobacterales > Acetobacteraceae > Acidiphilium. Next base: position 1,325 of record NZ_JAIMBY010000082.1, on the reverse strand, counting down.
CTTTGGTGCGAAGCGGACGCTCGAGACGCCCAAGCTGTTTCTCGATCACCCCACGCAAATTCTGGATCAGATGGAAGCGATCAGCGATCTGTCGGGCTTGAGGAGCGCCGACCCGAGCTCCCTCCGCGTAAAGTCCCTGCCGATCGCGGCTGACAATCTCGATGGAGGGATGCGCGCTGAGCCAAGCCGCAACGCTTGTGGATGACCGATCGGCGAGGACGTCCACCACGCATCGGCGCTCGAGATCGACGATGATGGTTCCATCAGGGGTTACGCATGAAATTTGGTGGCATATTTGACGGCATGGAATCGGGTGTGATTCGGGGAGTCTCCTTGAAATTGGGAGCCCCGCATGTCGGTGAGGAATTTGGTAGAAGAGTTCTCGGCGCTGAAAGACCCCCGTTGCGGCGGCAAGGTGGAGCACCGGCTGATTGATATTCTGGTGATCGCGGTCTGCGCAGTGATTGCCGGCGCGGAAAGCTGGGAGGATTTTGCGCTGTATGGCCGCAGCAAGCAGGATTGGCTTGGCACGTTTCTGGCGCTTCCGAGCGGCATTCCGTCCCATGACACATTCCGGCGCGTGTTCATGCTGATCGATACCGGGCGCTTCGAGGCATGTTTCGAGTCCTGGGCACGCTCATTCGGGGCGACCTTGGACCGGGAAGTTGTGGCGATCGACGGGAAGACGATCCGCGGATCCCATGACCGCGGTGGCTGTGACAATGGATTCTGGCCCACTTGTGCTGATGAATATTGGCCCACCTCCGGGGGTTGGACAGGTAGTGCCGCCCCGCGGGGCGGCACTACCTGTCAGCGGTTGTTTTTCTCCTTCCTGTTCATGATTTGCTGGCCGTCCGTTGCGCCGTGGTGCGACGGAAGCGGTAGGAGTCCGTGCCGGTTGTGATGATGTGGGCACGGTCGGTCAGGCGGTCGATCAGCGCCTTGCATAGGCGCGGATTGGGGATGACCTGCGACCATTCGGAGAACGGCAGGTTGGTGGTGACGATCACCGCCGCCTTCTCCGCCCGGTCGGCGATCACCTGGAACATCAACTCGCACGCGGTCTCCGCCAGCGGCACGTAGCCGAGCTCGTCGATGCAGATCAGGTCGAGCCGTTCCCAGCGGCCGAGTGCGCGGCTGAGCTGGTTGGCGTGCGCCGCCTCAGCCAGTTCGTTGATCATCGCGGTTGCCGTGGTGAACCGCACCCGCCGGCGCTGACGGCAGGCGGCCACGCATAACCCCGTCGCCAGATGCGTCTTCCCTGTGCCCGCTTCGCCGATCAATAGGATCGGCTCCGCCTTGGTCACGTAATCGCCCGCGGCGAG
>NZ_JAIMBY010000081.1 GCF_026191915.1 Acidiphilium sp. PA | reverse complement strand
TACCCCATGCCTCCCCGGTCTGTCACCTGTCGCCGGCAAGCCGGTGGTGGCCCGCTTCGACGGCGAGTTGCTGTCCTCGGACGGCGGTCTGCTGACATTGCGCGAGGTCGAGAAGCGGCTGGGGATCGCCGAGCTTCTGGCAGCCTGCATCGATGATCCGCGCGCGCCGGAGCGTGTCCAGCACGGTCTCGATCAGATCATCCGCTTCCGCATGCTGATGATCGCGGCCGGCTACGAGGACGGCAACGATGCCGGTGCGCTGCGCCGGGACGCGATGTTCAAGCTGGCCATGGAACGCCTGCCCGAAGATGCGGATCTCTGCTCGCAGGCGACGATCTCGCGTGCGGAAAACCTGCCCACACCGCGCGCGCTGCTGCGCATGGGTCAGGCGATGATCGGGCAATACTGTGCGAGCTTCCGCACCGTGCCGAAGCGCATCGTGCTCGATATCGATGACACCTTCGACGCCGTCCACGGCACCCAGCAGCTGCGCCTGTTCAACGCCCATTACGACGACTACGGCTTCCAGCCGATTGTCGTCTTCGACGGCGACGGGCGGATGGTCGCCGCCGTGCTCCGCCCGGCCTGCCGACCCAAAGGCACGGAGATCGTCAAATGGCTGCGCCGGCTGATCACCGCGATCCGCAGCCACTGGCCGCGCACCGAGATCATGCTGCGCGGTGATTCCCACTATTGCACCCCGGAGGTGCTCCGCTTCTGCCGGGCCCGACGGCTCGACTATATCTTCGGCGTCGCCCCCACCGCGACCCTGCGTCGGCACGTCGCCACCCTCGAGGCGAGCAGCGCCGGCTACGTCGCCCAGACGCCAGGGACCAGGCGCCGACGCTACAAGGAATTCCACGACGCCGCCGCCAGCTGGGACCGCGTCGAGCGCATCATCGCCCGCGTCGAGGCCGGCCCGCTCGGCGTCGACACCCGCTTCATCGTCACAAGCCTGACCGCCGGCTCACCACGCCGTCTCTATGAAGATCTCTATTGCGCCCGCGGCCAGGCCGAAAATCATATCAAAGCGTGGAAGCGCCATCTCGCCGCCGATCGCACCTCCTGCTCGCGCGCCAGCGCCAACCAGATGCGCCTCTTCCTCCATCTCGGCGCCTATCGGCTGATGTGGGTCTTGCGCGCCCTGATGCCGCGCCGGTCACTCTGGCGCCGCTGCCAGTTCGACACCATGCGCCTGCGGCTGATCAAGCTCGCCGTCCGCATCGAGACTCTCAGCAAGTCGATCCGCCTGCATCTGCCACGCAGTTCGCCCGATCAGGCGATCCTCGCCTATGCCCTCGCCAGGCTGCCCAGGCTGGTCACATAAGCCCTGGGGCATGTGCCCCGCTGAGCCCGCATCCCGCCAACCCCAGCGCCTCGCCATCACCAAGCCCGCAAGCCCCGGATCAACGCACCGGCGCTTCCGCGCGACTGCCCAATGTCTGGTTGTAAAGCCCGCATGACGCCCAAAGCCGAATGCGGCTTCATGAATTTTTCAGG
>NZ_JAIMBY010000080.1 GCF_026191915.1 Acidiphilium sp. PA | reverse complement strand
TGTCAAATCGCGTCCAAACGCGACCCCCTTTTCGCGTCCAATTCCGACCCCTTTGGGCGTTAGAAACAGCGTTAGCGGCGGGGGCTTATCCACGTAGTGCATAGGGGGGACCCGCGCGCCGCGGAGTGCCCGACGAGAGGCTGACGCAGCGGCGCGCGGGGGGTCCCTGTGCACCCACGTGGATAAGCCGGGTGGGGGTCTGGGGGAGGGTTTTTGCTGATCAGCTTCGGTTTTTGAATCGCCAGCTTTCGTTGCCGGTCTCGATGATATCGCAATGGTGGGTCAGGCGATCCAACATGGCGGTGGTCATCTTGGCGTCGCCAAAGATTTTCGGCCATTCGGCAAAGGCGAGATTGGTGGTGATCAGCAGCGAGGTATTTTCGTAGAGTTTGCTGATCAGGTGGAACAGCAGTTGCCCGGCGGTCTGGCTGAACGGCATATAGCCGAGCTCATCGATGACGATCAGATCAAGCCGGAGAAGCTTTTCGACCAGACACCCGCTCCGACCGGCGGCTTTTTCCTGCTCGAGCTGATTGACCAGATCGATGAGGTTGTAGAACCGGCCTCGCGCTCTGGCCCTGATGACCGTGGCTGCGATTGCGATGCAGAGATGGGTCTTTCCGGTGCCGGTTCCGCCAACAAAAATCCCGTTCCGCCTGGCATCGAGGAAGCTGCCGGTGGCCAGTTCACGCACAAGCCCCTCATCGATCGGCGTGCCCTTGAAGGTAAAGCTGTCGAAGTCCTTGAGCCCCGGGAATTTGGCGCTGCTGATCCGGTAGCTGACCGATCGTGCCTGGCGGAAGATCCGTTCAGCGCGGATCAGGCTGGCGATCAGATCGTAGAACTCGTCGCGTCGTGCAACACCTTTGCCGGCGATCTCGTCAAAGCTCGCGCGCATGCCGTGCAGCTTGAGCTCGGCCATCGCCTGGAGAATATCATGGCGTTCCATCAGGCGGCACGCCTGAGGCTGTCATAGCGCGCACAATCGGCCGTCGGTTCGACCTTCAGGCGTAGCCCATCCGGAATGGTCATGCTCGGCGGTGTGGGGGGCTGAAGTTGGCGCGCTAAAACAGCAAGGATCACGTCACCGCTGGCAATGCCTGCTTCGAGCGCCTCTGCGCAGGCGGCCTCGACCGCGACAAGACCGTGATCCACCACTGCGCAGAGGATTTTGACGAATTGTCGATCACCATCGGCGTAATGCCGCAGCTTTGCCTGAGCGGCCGCAAGGCCCGGGGGCAGATCCCAATCCTTGAACGGCGCACCATTCCGTAAGGCGCCAGGTTTTCTCACCAGGATCGGCAGGTAGTGCCAAGGATCGTAGATCACTTCGCCACGCCGGAAGTCGCGCGGATGATCGGCAACGACATCGTCATCCAGCAGCACGACGACGCGGCCGGCATGCGAGCGGACCTGCACCATCCGCCCGGCGGCACGCGCATCGACGCTGTAGCGATTATGATCCGCCATGATCAGGCAGGTCGTACTGGCGCGCACCGCTTTCTCGGCAAAACCGTCATAGGGGCCGCGCGATACTACCAGGCTGGCCTGCTCGTCCTGGAACACCTCCCAGATTGTGCGCCCCTTGAATTCAGGGTGTTCCATCCGCTTCGCATAGGC
>NZ_JAIMBY010000008.1 GCF_026191915.1 Acidiphilium sp. PA | reverse complement strand
CGGCCTGCTCGAAGCCAACCCCCGCCTCATCCGCATCCTCGCCCCGCTCTACCACGCCATGGGCATCGACCTGCCCGCACAACCCCCCGTCACCCCCACCCCACCGCCCGACTCCCGCCGCCACATCCTCTTCGGCACGCCAGACCCCACCCCACCCGACACCCCACCCCCAAACCAGGATTTCAAAATTCAACCCGCCTGACCCCAGCACCTTCGCACGCCCATATCATTACGATATCGCAACAAAACAAACGAGTAAGGCACGATCCAGCCAAATCCCAAGCCCCAGAGTCAAAAAGTTTTTTGCTTCTTTTTTTACAAAAAAGAAGCCTTCCCCTTCCCTTCCCTACCCCGCCAGCACAGCCTCCATCGCCGCCACCGCGCTCATATTCACCAACCCGCGCGCTGTAACGCTCGGCACCGCGATATGTAGCGGCTTTGCAAGCCCGAGCAGCAGCGGCCCGACGGTCACGGCCTCGCCCGCGGCTTTCAGCAGGTTGAAGCTGATATTGGCGGCGTCGATATTCGGCATCACCAGCAGGTTGGCCGAGCCGGTCAGGCGCGAATCGCAGACCGAGCGATTGCGGATGGGCTCGAACAGCGCGTCATCGGCGTGCATTTCGCCGTCCACTTCAAGGTCGGGGTCCTGCGCGCGAATCAGTGCCAGGGCCTTGCGCATCTTGCGGGCGGAGGCCGATTGCGCGGCGCCGAAATTCGAATGCGACAGCAGCGCCACTTTCGGTGCGATACCAAAACGCGTCACCATGGCGCTCGCCAGATGGGTCATTTCCGCGATCTCTTCGGCGCTGGGATCTTCGTTCACATGGGTGTCGCAGAAGAACAGATTGCCGCTCTGCAGGATCAGCGCCGTGACGGCGGAGATCCGGTTGATGCCTTTCTGGCGCGGAATGATCGGCAGCGCGTAGCGGAACTGGCGCGACCAATCGCCGAGTCCCCCGCAGATCGCGGCATCCGCCTCGTCGGAGGCCAGCATCATCGCCGCCGCGACGGTAGGCCGCCGTGCGAGCTGGCGCGCCGCGGCATCCGGCGGCACACCCCGGCGGCCGACCAGGCGCTGATAATCGGCCAGCAGCCTGGCGGACAGGGCGGTATCGCGCGCAAGGTCGATCACCCGGAAATCCTGTTCGGGTTTCATCCGCAGCCCGAGCGCGCCGATCCGCCGCACGATGGCGTCGGTATCACCCACCAGCAGCGGCACACCCAGATGATCATCGACCACGCTTTGCGCCGCGCGCAGCACCCGTTCGTCCTCGCCTTCGGCATAGACGATGCGCGATTTCGCCGAACGCGCCACCTCGATCACCGGGCGCAGCAGCAGGCCGGAGCGGAACACGAACCGCTCGAGTTCCCTGATATAGACATCGAAATCCGCAATCGGCCGGCGCGCCACGCCTTCCGCCATCGCCGCGCGGGCGACCGCCGGGGCGATATGCAGGATCAGCCGCGTATCGAACGGTTTGGGAATGATGTAATCGCGCCCGAACACCGGCGCATGGCCGCCATAGGCCGCCGCCACCGTGTCGGATGCCTCGATCCGCGTGAGTTCGGCAATCGCCTTGACCGCGGCAAGTTTCATCCCCTCGGTGATCGCCGTCGCACCGACGTCGAGCGCGCCGCGGAAAATGAACGGAAAGCACAGCACGTTATTGACCTGGTTGGGAAAATCGCTCCGCCCGGTGCAGATGATCGCATCCGGCCGATGCGCGGCCACCAGATCGGGCAGGATTTCGGGCTCGGGATTCGCCAGCGCCAGGATCAGCGGGTTCGGGGCGAATTTATCGAGCCATTCCGCCTTCAACACCCCGGGTGCCGAAAGCCCCAGAAAAATATCCGCCCCATCCAGCACTTCGGACAGGGTGCGCGCGTTGGTCTCGCGCGCCACCGGTTCCAGCGTCGCATCGAGTTTCGGCCGGCCTTTGTAAATCACGCCTTCAATATCGGTCATCGTGATATTCTCGCGCAGCGCCCCCAGCGCGATCAGGATATTGACGCACGAAAGGGCGGCCGCACCGGCGCCGGACGAGACGATCTTCACCGATTCAATCGACTTGCCCTGCACCTTCAGCGCATTCAGCACCGCCGCCCCGACGATGATGGCGGTGCCGTGCTGATCGTCGTGGAACACCGGAATATTCATCCGCGCCCGCAAGGTCTGCTCGATCCGGAAACACTCCGGCGCCTTGATATCCTCGAGATTGATGCCGCCGAAACTCGGCTCGAGCGCGGCGACCACTTCGATGAATTTATCCGGGTCGGGCTCGTTCACCTCGATGTCGAACGTGTCGATCCCGGCGAATTTCTTGAAGAGCACCGCCTTGCCCTCCATCACCGGCTTGGAGGCCAGCGCGCCGATATTCCCCAGCCCGAGCACGGCGGTGCCATTGGTGATGACCGCGACCAGGTTGCCCTTGATCGTGTAGTCATAGGCGGTATCGGGATCGTCCTTGATCGCAAGACACGCCGCCGCCACACCGGGAGAATAGGCGAGCGAGAGATCACGCGAGGTCTCCATCCGCTTGGTCGGTGTGATGGTGAGTTTGCCCGGCCGCGGGTAGCGGTGATACTCGAGTGCGGCCTTACGGAGCGTGTCGTCCATGTTGTCTGATCTCCCTGCTGCCCCGACAATGCGCGATGCCTCACATCCGGGCAACCGTCCCGCCGCATGGCTGCTTGGCATCGATCGGGAAAGCGCAAGGTCATCGTTTTTACAAAAAAACGACAAAAAACCCGAACCGGGAAGCGTCATGCGGCCGAGAAGATTCGAACTTCCACAGGGTTTCCCCCACAAGCACCTCAAGCTTGCGCGTCTACCATTTCGCCACGGCCGCACCGTCGCGGGAGCGCTATAGCCGATGGATCAGCCGGTATCAACAACCACCCCGATCGAATGGCAAACCGAACCCGGCCTGCTCGATTACCAGGCCGGACTCGCCGCCATGCAGGCCCGCGCCGCCGCGATCCGCGCAGGGACCGCCGCCGAACGGATCTGGCTGGTCGAACACCCGCCGCTCTACACCGCCGGCACCTCGGCGCGGGAAACCGACCTCATCGCCCCCGGTGCCACGCCGATTTTCCGCACCGGCCGCGGTGGCCAATGGACCTATCACGGGCCGGGCCAGCGCATCGCCTATGTCATGCTCGACCTCAGCCGCCCACACGGCATCGTGCCTGCGCGCGACATCCGCCAGTTCGTCGCCGGGCTCGAAGCCTGGCTGATCGAAACCCTGGCCCGGTTCGGCGTAAAGGGCGAAACCCGCGAAGGCCGCGTCGGCATCTGGGTCGCCGATCCGTCAACCGGCCGGGAAGCCAAAATCGCTGCAATCGGCGTGAGAGTCTCGCGCTGGGTGAGCTATCACGGCATCGCCCTCAACGTCGCCCCCGACCTTGCCGCCTATGACGGCATCATCCCCTGCGGCATCAGCGCGCATGGCGTGACCTCGCTGGCAGCGCTCGGCATCGACGCACCCATGCCAGCGGTCGATGCCGCGCTGCGATCAGGCTTCGCCCGCATTTTCGGCCACGCGCCTAGCCCGCTTCCGCCACCTCCGCCACCACCACCGTGCGGCGAAACATCCCCCGCAGGCGCCGCGCCAACGCAATGACCCGCCGCGGTGCCAGGATCAGCAGCACCCCCAGAAACACCGCTCCGGCGAAGAAACCACCGATCACAAATTGCGCGACCATCATCCGCGTCCCCAGCGCGGCACCGCCGGCGAACGCCGCGATCGCGGCGGCGGCCGCAACCCGTGCGGCGATCAGCGCGATGAACGGTGCCACGAACAGGCGCAGCAGCGGCCAGGCCGACCGGCCGATCCCGATCGAGAGCGCCGGCAGCAGCAGCAGCGCGGTCAGCACCCCGCGCAACGCCAGCGTCCAGGCGAGCGCAATCAAGCCGAACGGTGCGGCAAACCAGGCGGCCAGCGCGATCGTCACCGCATTGAGCCCGGCGAACACCGAAACGAGCACCGGCCGGCGCAGCGCGGTGAGCATGGGATTGACGAACGCATAGATCGCCGCCGCCGGCACGATCAGGCTCATCGCGGCAAACACCGGCGCCGCGGCCGCCCAGCGCGCCCCGAACATCAGCACCACCAGCGGCTTGGCCACCGCCCCCGCGATCGCTGCGGCGGCGAGCGAGAAAATCGCGATCACATCCATCAGCGACCGCGCCACGGCGAACCGCCGCTCGGGCTCGTCGCGCACCGCAACGAATACCGGCAGAAACACCTTGCTCGCCGGGAAGATGGATAATTCCTGCAACACCTCGGCCAGGCGCTGCGCGATGCGGAATTGCCCGACCGCGGCCACCGGCATCCGGATGCCAATGAGCACGACATAGCCGGTCGCCGCGATGTAATCGACGAATGCGGCTCCCATCATCGGAATATTGAACCGCATCGCATCGCCGACCACCCGCCACGACGGAAACGCCGGCGGCCGCCAGCGCGCCGTGATCGAGGCGGCGAAGGCGTAAAACGTGATCCCGACAATCCGCTGCGCGATCAGCGCGGGCAGCCCATGGCCGGTGAAGACCAGGGCCAGCGCCACAATCCCGCCCAGGCCGGTCGAGCCCAGCGACATCAGGCTGAGCGCCCGAAACCCGAACCGCTGCGCCAGCCGTGCGGAGGGCACGATCAGAAACGCCCCGATCACGATATTGACCGAAAGAGCCCGCGTCACCCAGGCGATCGGCCGGGCGCCATACGCGCTCGCCAGCACGGGTGCGGCGGCGAACAGGGCTGCCGCCATCGCCAGTGCCAGCAGCATCTGCGCCCAGAACGCCCCCGCCTCGACCGACCGATCCCCCGGTGAGGCGATCACCTGCTCGCCGGACCCTCCCGTGGTCACCATCCGGCCGATTTCCGACAGCGCGGACGCAATTGCCACCACACCGACGTCGCGCAGCGTAACGTGCCGGATCAGGATGGCGAGGACGATGAAGCCAAGCCCGCGCTCGCCGACCGCCGTCATCAGGTTCCAGGCAGCCCCATGCGCAGCGCCGCGTCCCAGGCTCATGCAACCCCGCCCTGCCCCGGCGGGTCGATGATCGCAGCAACGCGGCGGCTCGGGTTGATCGGCATGGATGGCAAGATAACCGATTTGTCAGAATATGCGACACCTTCCCGGCGAACCGCCGACCCGCCCTTTACGAACCAGCGCGCGGTGACTAGAACCACGCGTGCATACGCCGTGTACCCCGGCGGAGGGGTGGCCGAGTGGCCGAAGGCGGCGGTTTGCTAAACCGTTAGACGGGTTAAACCGTCTCGTGGGTTCGAATCCCATCCCCTCCGCCACTCTTTTTCCGATGCGTTGATCGCGGGTTGGCCGGCCATGCCGAGCCCGGGCCGGGCTGGCTAGCGCAGCCGGCGCCGCAAATTATCGACATAGACGGCGCCGACGACGACGATGCCGAGGATGACCTGTTCCACGTAGGAGGAAATGCCTGCGAGCTGGGTGCCGTTTTTCAGAATGGTCATCAACAGGGCGCCGAGGACGCTGCCGAGAATGGTGCCGACGCCGCCGAACAGGGAGCCGCCGCCGATCACCACGGCCGCGATCGCATAGAGTTCGTAATTACCGCCCGAGGTCGGCTGGGCCGCCGCCGTGTAGGACAAATACACGATGCCGGCGAGCGCGGAGATGATGCCGCCGAGCATGTAGATCATCAGCAGGTGGCGCGGCACGTTGATCCCCACGCGTCTGGCAGCCTCGGCATTGCTGCCGATCGCGAGCGTGTAGCGGCCGAAGCGGGTCTTGTTCAGTACGAAGGCCGCGATCAGGGCGATCACGATCGCGATCCAGCCCATGTTCGGGAACCCCAGAATGGTGCCTTGCGAAATCGCCTGGAAACCATTCGGCAGGCCGAACACCGGGGTGCCGTTGGTGGTGAGCAGGGCGGCACCCATCGCGATGGCGAGCATGCCCAAGGTCGCGATGAACGGTGGTACGCCCAGCACCACGATCGAGCCGCCGACCATGGCGCCGACCACCGCACCGAGCAGCAGCGTGAGCGCCACCGCCGCGACCATGCCCAGATGGGAATCGACCAGAATGATCGCGCAGATCATCGAGGACAGGGCGACCACCGAACCCTGCGAGATGTCGATGCCGGCGGTTGCGATGATGAAGGTCTGCCCGATCGCCAGAATGGCGATGACCGCGACCTGCTGGGTGATGTGGAACCAATTGATCGCGCTGAGAAAGCGCGGGTTCAGGATGCCGAAAATGACAATCAGCACGACGATGCTGATCAGCGCAAAGGCCAGTTGCCGCACGAAACGCAGGGCGGCGCGCCCGCGCGGCATGGTCTCGATTTCGGGCTTGGGCGCGACGCGCTGGTCCATTGTGCGATCAGCCCGCCGGTTTGTAGTCGGGCGCGTACTGGCGGATAGCCGCGGTCGCCTTGGCGGAGCCGAGGTTTGACGGCGTCAGCAGGAAATAGGGCGTGCTGATCCGCTTCGGCAGGGTCTTGCCGGCGATTTTGTCGAGCAGGGCGATGACCGCGTAATAGCCCATGTCATAGGGCGATTGCAGGATCGAGGCCTGGATGATGCCAGATTTGATATAGGCGATTTCGCCCAGATCGGCATCGAACCCGACCACCTTGACCTTGGAATGCGCCCGTTGCACCGCCTCGGCCGGGCCAAGGGCCGCGCGGTCGTTCGCACCGAAAATCACGTCGAGCTTGGGATATTGCGTCAGCATGGTGGTTGCGATGCGCAGGCCGGTGCTGACGTCGTTCTGCGAATACTGGATCGGCCCCATCCGTTTGATGCCGGTAAAAGCCTTCATGCCCTGCATGAAGCCCTTCGGGCGGGCGATACCGGTCGAGGCGGTGTGGTTGAAATCGACGATCGCGTATTGGCCTTTGCCGTGCATCAGGTGATCGGCGGTGTATTTCGCGAGCGCGGCGGCCGCACCGATGTTCGAGGTCGCGAGGAACGTATCGGCAATGTTGGGCGACAGGCCGGAATCGACCGTGACCACCGGGATATGGGCGGCGAGCGCCGATTGCACCGGCTTGAGCAAGGCCTGCGGGTTCTGCGCGGCCAGGATCAGGCCATCGGTGCCGGCGGTGACGGCGTTATTGACCATGCCGATCTGCCCGGCGAGATCGAGCCCGCTGGCGGGTGCCTCGAAACTGACCGTGGCACCGTATTTTTTGGCCGCCGCATCGGCGCCGGCACGCACCGCGAGCCAATAGGGCGAGGCGTTCGACTTGGTGATGAGCTCGAAATGATAGGCCTTGGCCGGTTTGGCCGGGGTGGCGAGTGCGGCGACGGTGGCGTCTTTCGCCTTCGCCTGCAGCGGGATGGCGAGCAGTGCGGCCCCTGCGAGCAACAGTGTAAGTCTGGACATCATTGGTACTCCCCTTCGGTTTTATTGACTTCGGCATCGGCGTAGCCGGTCATGTAGCGGATCAGTTCGGTCTGCGAGGTATCGGCGCATCGCGCGTCGAAGACTTTGCGCCCACGATACATCACCATCACGCGGTCGCAGATTTTCAGGATCTCGACCAGATTATGGCCGATGAACAGCACGCCGATCCCCTCGCCGGCGAGCTGGCGGGCCATTTTCAGGACGTTCTCGGTCTCCATCACCGCAAGCGCCGCGGTCGGTTCGTCCATGATGACGATTTTGGCTTTCCAGTACAGCGCGCGCGCGATCGCGACGGCCTGGCGCTGGCCGCCCGAAAGATCGAGCACCCGGGCCGAGGGATCGGGGATGTGGCTTTCGATCCGGCCGAGCAGGGCAGCGACCTCGCCGTGGATCTTGCGTTCATCGAGCATCGGGATCAGCCCGGCGAACCGGCGGATCGGCTCGCGGCCGAGAAAGATGTTGGCCCCGACATCGAGATGGTCGGCGAGCGCGAGATCCTGGTAGATCGTCTCGATTCCGGCGTCGCGGGCATCGCGCGGGGTGCGAAACGCCACATCCTGGCCGGCAAGGCGGATGCGGCCGGCATCGGCCCGGTGAACACCCGAGATCACTTTCATCAAGGTGGATTTGCCGGCACCGTTATCGCCGACCACGCCGAGCACCTCGCCGGGCGCGACCTGCATCGAAACGCCGCGCAGAACCTCGACCGCGCCGAAGCGCTTCTCGATACCGGAGACTTCGAGCGCCGCGCTGCCCGATGCGCTCATTGACCGTCTCGCGCCGAACGGCGGCACTGCGGTGCGGATGATGTCCGCATGATCGTTTCTCCCTCGACGCGATGGCGGCGAATGCCGCATCGGCCCCGTTGATTGGCCTAAAGGTCGGACCAATAATGCCGAATACCAATAAGCGGCGCGCCTGACAAGCGCCGTCGCGCGGGCAAGAGTGCGATACGCTCAGTCCCGCATGAAAACATCGATCACCATATCGAGATGAGCGGCCATGGCGTCATGGGCCCGCGCCTCGGCGCCGGCGCGGATGGCATCGAGAATGGCGGCGTGCTGGGTTTGCGACCGCGACGCCATATCCGTCGTGGTGTAGAGCGACTGCAGGCGACGGAACATGCCGCCATAGGCATGGCCGAGCAGAATGATGGTGAATTGCTCGAACGCCGCATTGCCGCTCGCCTGGGCGATGCGGATGTGAAACATCCGGTCGCCGGGATGCGTGGTCGAACGGGCGCGGGTCTCGGCGGCATCGGCGGCGAAGGCGGCCTCGATCGCGGCGATATCGGCCTCGGTCGCGCGCCGGGCGGCGAGCGCAGCGGATTCCGGTTCGATCACGCGCCGCGCCTGCAACAAGGCGAAGGGTGGAATTTCGATATCGAGGTCGAGCGCCACCGGCAATTCGGGATCGGGGCCCGGTTTGGTCAGGCGCATCGCCTGCTGCATCAGCGAGGCGCTGCTGGGTGAGGGCGCCGGTTCGGGCGGCAGGGCGCGCACCTGCACGCCATCGCCCACACGGACTTCGACCACGCCGATCACCTCGAGCGCGATTAGAGCCTCGCGCACCGATGAACGGCTGACGCCGAGGCTGGCCGACAGATCCCGCTCGGCGGGCAGGTAGCTGCCCGGCGGATAGGTGCCGGCGGCGATCAGATCGCTGATCTGGTCCGCGATCTGCCGGTAGAGGCGGCGGTTGCGGATGGGCGCCAAGGCCATGACGGGTGATCACTCCTGTACGGTCCGCTTGCGCGACCTTGATGCATTTGATAACGCCATATCATTGGTCCGGCCATTGATCCAGTGGGCCGCGATCGGCCACGAACACAGGGAGATGGCGAAGGTGCGGATTACCGGGTTTGAGACGTTCGATCTGCGGTTTCCAACCTCACGATCGAAGGATGGGTCGGACGCGATGAACCCGGACCCGGATTATTCCGCCGCCTATGTCATTCTGCATACCGATCAGGACGGGCTGGACGGGCATGGCCTGACCTTCACCATCGGGCGGGGAACCGAGATCGCGGTTGCCGCGATCCGCGCGATCGCCCCGCTGGTGGTGGGGCTGGAGCTTGCGTGGATCGCCGAAAATCCCGGGCGGTTCTGGCGCCATGTGACGGGGGATTCGCAACTTCGCTGGATCGGGCCGGACAAGGGGGCGATCCATCTCGGGACCGCCGCCGTGGTCAATGCGGTGTGGGATCTCTGGGCGAAAGCCGAGGGCAAGCCGGTCTGGCAACTGGTGGGCGAGATGAGCCCGGAGGCGTTGGTGCGCGCGATCGATTTTCGCTACATCACCGATTGCATCACGCCGGATGAGGCGCTGGCGCTGCTGCGCGAGGCGGCGGCGGGCAAGGATGCGCGGCGGCAGACGCTGCTGGCGAAAGGCTATCCGTGCTACACCACCTCCGCCGGGTGGCTCGGGTACGACGACGATAAATTGCGCCGGCTGGTGCGCGAGGCGGTCGATCAGGGGTTTCGCTACATCAAGTTCAAGGTGGGCCAGTCGGTCGAGGATGATATCCGCCGCTTGCGGATCGCGCGCGAGATCGCGGGCCCGGCCTGCCGGTTCATGATCGATGCCAACCAGGTCTGGGAGGTCGGCGAGGCGATCGACTGGGTCGGCCGGCTGGCCTTCGCCGATCCGTGGTTCATCGAGGAGCCGACCAGCCCCGACGATGTCGAGGGGCACCGGGCGATCCGCGCCGCGGTGGCGCCGATCCGGGTCGCGACCGGCGAGATGTGCCAGAACCGGGTGATGTTCAAGCAGTTCATCATGCGCGGCGCGATCGATGTGGTGCAGATCGATGCGTGCCGGCTGGGCGGGTTGAACGAGGTGCTGGCAGTGCTGCTGATGGCCGCGAAATATCGGCTGCCGGTCTGGCCGCATGCCGGCGGGGTGGGTTTGTGCGAATATGTGCAGCATCTGGCGATGATCGATTATTTGGCGATTTCCGGCACGATGGAGGACCGCGTGGTGGAATACGTCGATCACCTGCATGAACATTTCATCGATCCCTGCGTGATCCGCGAAGCGGCCTATATGCCGCCGCAGGCGCCGGGTTATTCGATTGCGATCAAGCCGCAATCGCTGCGCGATTACGCGTTCACCGGAGCGCCGTGATGGAGATGGGTCTCACCGGCAGGGTCATTCTGGTGACCGGCGGGGCCGCCGGCATCGGTGAGGCGATCGTTGCCGCGCTGCGGGCGGAAGCGGCCGTGCCGGTCGTGCTCGATCGCGCGGCCCGGCCGGTTGCGGGCGAGTCCTATGCGCTCGACCTTGGCGATCCGGCGGCCTGTGCCGCGGCGGTGAGCGGCGTGATCGAAACCCACGGCCGGATCGATGGTCTGGTCAACAACGCCGGGGTCAACGACGGCGCGGGGCTCGATGCCGGGGTGGCGGCCTTCCGCGCCTCGCTCGAACGCAATCTGGTGCCTTATTATACCATGATGCATCTGTGCGTCGCGCATCTGCGCGCACGCCGGGGCGCGGTCGTCAACATCGCCTCGAAAGTGGCGCTCACCGGCCAGGGCGGCACTTCCGGCTACGCCGCCGCCAAGGCCGGGCAACTCGGCCTGACCCGCGAATGGGCGGCCGAACTCGCGGGGGACGGGGTGCGGGTCAACGCCGTCGTGCCGGCCGAGGTCGACACGCCGATGTATCAGCGGTGGCTGGCCAGCATGCCCGATCCGCCGGCGCGGCGCGCGGCGATCACAAGGATGATCCCGCTCGGTTCGCGGATGACTGCACCTGACGAAATCGCCGCGAGCGTGGTGTTTCTGCTGTCGGATGCGGCGCGCCATATCACCGGGCAGTTCCACCATGTCGATGGCGGTTATGTGCATCTGGACCGTGCCCTGACCGGCCCCCCCTTGGCCGGGCTATGATCGTTGATTCTCATCTGCACGTCTGGCAGGTCGGGCGGGGCGATTACGACTGGCTGACGCCGGACCTGCCGATCTTTCGTGATTTCACCATCGCCGATGCGCGGGCCGCCGCCACCGGCGTCGATCGCGTGGTGCTGGTGCAGGCGGCACCGACCGAAGCGGAGACGGCTTATCTGCTCGACATCGCACAGCACGCGGGCGCATTCGTGCACGGCGTGGTCGGCTGGACCGATCTGGCGGCACCCGACGCGGCACGCCGGATCGAGGCCCTGGCCCGCGCGCCCGCCCTGGTCGGGTTGCGGCCGATGCTGCAGGACATGGCGGATACCGGCTGGATCCTGCGGCCCGAGGTGGCGCGCGGGTTGGACGCGATGGCGGCGTGCGGGCTGGTGCTCGATCTGCTGATCCGCCCCGCGCATCTGCCGCATTGCCTCACCCTGGCGCGGCGCCATCCCGGGCTTGCGATGGTGATCGATCATGCGGCGAAGCCGGACATCGCCACGGGCGCGCTCACCGCCTGGTCCGAGGGCCTGCGTCGCATCGCCGGGGAGACCGATATCAGCTGCAAACTCTCCGGCCTGATCACCGAGGCCGGGCCGGCGGCCTCGTTCGCCGCGGTCGCGCCGGTCGCGCGCCGCGTGCTCGCATGGTTCGGCGCGGCGCGCGTGATGTGGGGCAGCGACTGGCCGGTGCTGCGCCTGGCCGCCGACTATCAGCCCTGGCTCGCCGCCGCCCAGGCATTGGTGCGCGCGGTGATGCCCGCGGCGGTGGAGCCGGTGTTCGCGACCAACGCCCTGCGCTGCTACGCGCGGTGATACACAGGCTGGCGGCCGTAAACCGCACCGGCGATGCCTTCCATCCGTGCCTTGAGCTGCAGCGCCAGATAGAGCGAATAATGCCGCGACTGGTGCAGATTGCCGCCGTGGAACCATAACCCCTCCTGCTGGGTCGGCTTCCACATGTTGCGCAACTCGCCTTCGAACGGACCGGGGTCCTTGGTGGTGTCCGAGCCGAAACCCCAGCATTTGCCGACCTTGTCGGCCACCTCCTGGCTGATCAGCTTGGCGGCCCAGCCGTTCATCGACCCATAGCCGGTGGCATAGACGATCAGGTCGGCCGGCAGTTCCGAACCATCGCTGAGGGCGACCGCGTGGGGGGTGATGGCGGTGACGCTGACGCCCGGTTTCAGCTTGATGCTGCCGTTCGCGACCAGTTCGGACGCGCCGACATCGATGTAGTAACCCGAGCCGCGGCGGAGGTATTTCATGAATAGACCCGACTCGTCATCGCCGAAATCGAGCATGAATCCGGCCCGTTCGAGCCGCGCATAGAAATCGGCGTCGCGCCGCTTCATCTCGGCGTATACCGGCTTCTGGAACCCGGCCATGATCCGGTACGGGATCGAGGCGAAGATCAGGTCGGCCTTGTCGGTGGTGATGCCGCTGGCCAGCGCCTGTTCGGAATACAGCCCGCCCAGGGCCAGCTCCATCAACGTGTCGGACCGCGCGATATGGGTGGAGGATCGTTGCACCATGGTCACGTCCGCGCCGTGTTCCCACAGCCCGGCACAGATATCGTGCGCGGAATTGTTCGACCCGATCACCACGGCGCGCTTGCCGGCATAGGCCTCGCCGCCGGGGTGGCGGCTCGAGTGGTGCTGCTCGCCCAGGAAAGTCTCATGGCCCGGATAGCGGGGCACGTTCGGAAAGCCGGACACGCCGGTGGCGAGGACCAGATGCTGCGGCCGCAGCGTGATCGGCGCGCCGTTGCGCAGAACCTCGATCACCCAGGTACCGGTCGCCTCGTCGTAACGGGCCGATTGCGCCTCGCTATGGGTCCAGTAGTTCAGCTCCATGATCTTGACGTAGGATTCCAGCCAGTCGCCGATCTTGTCCTTCGGCGAAAACACCGGCCAGTGATCCGGGAACGGCAGGTACGGCAGATGATCGTACCAGACCGGATCGTGCAGGCAGAGCGATTTGTAGCGCTTGCGCCAGCTATCGCCGGCGCGCTCGTTCTTTTCGAGAATGATGCTCGGCACACCGAGCCGGCGCAGCCTGGCGCCGAGCGCAATGCCGCCCTGGCCGCCACCGATGATGACGCAATAGGGCTGCTGGGTGATGCCGAGGGTGGCGGCTTCCTCCTGGCGTTCATCGAGCCATGATTTCCGGCCGGGCTGCACACCATGCGCCGCCCCCATCGGGCGGGTCGCGCCGTGCGGTTCCTCGAACCCCTTGAGCTCGGTCATGGTGGTCAGCAGGGTCCAGCACAGCCCGGCTTGCAGGCGGATATGGCCGCGGCCGCGCGCCGTGGCGGTCTCGAAGGTGAACCACCCTTCGGTCACGCCATCCGCCTCGTTCGCCTCGCCCTCGATGATGAAATGGCGCGGCGCGATATCGGCAAGGACCGCCGAGAGCATGTCGGTGATCTGATCGCGACCTTCGACGGTCTTGATGTTCCAGGTGAAGCTGACGAGGTCGCGCCAGTAGCATTCGGCGGCGAACAGCGCGGCGGCTCCGGCGATATCGCGGCGTTCGAGCGCGGCGCCGAACCGGTCGAGCCAGCCGGTGACCGTCAGGCTCGGTTGCGAGACAATGGCATCCATGGCGTCCTCCTGATTGTTTTCAGGTATTCAACCGCCGGTAGGCACGAACGTCAAATCGGCGGCCGCGCAGCGGGGCGATACGCCGGGCGCCGCCGGGCGCGATCAGCCAGGCGGGGCGGTTTCCGCGAAGACGCGATCGGCCGCGATCGCATCGAACCACGCCGCCAGCCGGGGTGCGGCGGTGCGCCAGGCTTCATCGGCGAAGCGGAAATCGAGGTAGCCGAGCGCACAGCCGAGCGCGATGGTGCCGATGTCGAGCAGTTTGCCCGGCGGATCGCGGTCGAGCATGGCGAGGCTGCGTTCGACGATCTGTTTCTGACGCAGCATATAGGCGTCGCGCGCGGCGTCCTGCGGCTTGACGCTCTCCATCCGCCGCGACACCGCGGCATCGAGAATGCCATCGCCGATCGCCTGATGCTGCAGCGCCACCCAGCGCGCCGCACCGCTCGCGGGAAACAGCGGCAGGGCGTCACCGATCGTGTCGAGATATTCACAGATCACCGGGCTGTCGAACAGGGCAAACCCATCCGGCGTGACGAGGCACGGCACTTTCGACAACGGATTGGCGGCGATCAGCGCGGCCGGGCTTTCGTGGGGATTGGTAGGGATTTTTTCGAGCTGCGCCTCGATGCCGCGCGCAACGGCGCAGGCCATCACCTTGCGGACGTAGGGGCTGGTTGCTGAGTAGAACAATTTCATGGCCGGGACCTTTCGCTGACGATCGCTCGATCGCGTGCGTCAGGCCATACAGGGCAGGCAGGCCCGGGCGCAAGGCAACCCCGCGGGCTTTCGCGCCGGCGCTTGCCCTGCGGTGCCGTATCGCGGCATGGAGGCGGGGCATGATTCGTTTTACCCATGTCGGGCTGACCTATCACCGCGCCGGTGCGGCCGGTGGTGATGCGGTGGCGCTCGACGACATCGATTTCGACATCCCCGACGGCGGGTTCCGCTGGCTGACCGGCCCGTCCGGCGCGGGCAAGACCAGCTTGCTCAAGCTGATGTATCTGGCGGCGCGGCCGTCATCCGGGCGGATCGATCTGCTGAATACCGATACCCTGCGGCTGGACCGGCGCGGCACGGCGCTGCTGCGCCGGCGGATCGGCGTGGTGTATCAGGATTTCCGGCTGCTGCGGCATCTGTCGGCCTACGACAATGTGGCGCTGCCGCTGCGCCTGGCCCGGCGCAAGGAGGTGCAGGTGCGCGCCGATGTGACGGAGCTGCTGCGCTGGGTCGGGCTGGCGGGGCGGCTCGATCATCGGCCGGAGGAATTGTCGGGCGGCGAGCAGCAGCGGGTGGCGATTGCCCGTGCGGTGATCACCCGCCCGTCACTGCTGCTGGCGGATGAGCCGACCGGTAATCTCGATGATGACCAGGCGGAGCGCCTGATGCACCTGATCCGGTCGCTCAACCGGATGGGCACGACGATCATCGTAGCGACGCACAACATGGGGCTGGTGGCGCGGCACCCGGCGCCGGTGCTCGAACTGGTCGATGGCCGGCTGGTGCGGCATGGCTAAGCGGCACGCCTCGCGCGCCGACCGGATCGGCCTGCGCGCCGCGATGGCGGATCGGCTGCTGCCGTTCATGGTGGCGGCGATGAGTTTTCTGGCGGCGCTGGCGCTGGCGGGCAGCATCGCGGCGGGCGCGCTGGCGTCGCACTGGCTGAGCGGCGCACAAGGGCTGATGACGGTGGAGGTACCGACGCCGACCCAGCCGGTGGCGGCCAACGGCCCGTTGCGCCAGGACGCGGTATTGACGCTGCTGCAGGCGACCAGGGGGCTGAGCGATGCGCATCTGCTGTCCGGCGCGGAACTGGCGGCGCTGTTGAAACCATGGCTCGGCGCGGCGGCGGCGGACGGCACGCTGCCGATCGCGCTGCCGGCGGTGATCGTGGTGAAGGCCGATGCGCAGGCGCCGGATGCGGCGGTGCTGGGGCCGAAACTGGCGAGCGTGGCACCGGGCACGATCGTCGATTCCGGGGCGCGCTGGGCGGACCGGCTGGCGGCGCTGACCACCAGCCTGCGGGCATCGGCCGCGGCCGTGCTGGTGATCGTGGCGCTGGTCGCGGCCTCGGTGGTGGCGGTGGCGGTGCGGGCCGGCCTGTCGCAGCGGCGCGAGGCGATCGAGATCATTCACGGGCTGGGGGCGCTCGATTCCGACATCGCCAATCAATTCGCGCTGCGGGCGATGCGGCTGGCGGCGACCGGCGGGTTGCTCGGCGGGGTCGTCGCGTTGCCGGTGCTGGCGTGGCTGGCGCTGTTGTCATCCAGTTTCGTGGCGAGCGCCCCGGCGGAACGGCCCGACCTCGTGACGGCGCTGCCGCCCCTGCTATGGGGTGTGCCGGTGATGTTCACCCTGGCGACCGCGCTGATCGGCTGGCTGGCGGCACAGGTGACGGTACGGGGCTGGCTGAAGCGGCTCGCATGAGGCATCGGAACATGCCGCCATCGATGGGATTGGGGCGCGGCATCAAGCCGTTGCGCCAGCGCCGGCGCGGGCCGTGGCTGCGCCGGTTGCTGGGGCTCGTGCTGATCGCCGGCGTGGTCTGGCTGATCGGGTTCGGCTGGTTCCTCGCGCTGGTGGCCGGCGAGCAGCCGCGCACGCCGATGCCGCATGCGGGCGGGATCGTGGTGTTGACCGGCGGTGCCGACCGGGTGAAGGCCGGACTCGAGTTGCTGATGGCCGGCGCCGCGCCGCGCCTGCTGATTTCCGGTGCGGGGGTTGGAACGTATCTGGGCGATTTCACGCCGCGCGACGGCATCAACGCCGCTGCCAAGGCGGCGGCGATCAGCCTGGGGCATCGGGCGGCGACCACGCGGGGCAATGCGCGCGAGGCGGCGGCCTGGGTGCGGCGGCATGGCATCGGGTCGTTGATCGTGGTGACGGCGGATTATCACATGCCGCGCGCACTGCTCGAGTTGCGGCGCCAGATGCCCGGGGTCAGGCTGCTGGCCGAACCGGTGCGGCCGCCCGCCATGGCACATCTGGACCGGTGGCGCTCGCTGCGGCTGCTGGCGGCGGAGTTCACCAAATATGTGCTGGTACGGTTCCGGCTCGGCGGGTTCGCGGCGCATCATATCGAGGCGCATCTGTAATGTTTCTGGTCGGCTCGCTGCTGTTTCACGGCTTCATCATCGTCTCGGCGGTGACGGCGGGGCTGTATGCGCTGATACTGCGGCGCGTGGCGCCGGCACGGCTGCTGCCGTTCGGCCAGGCCTGGGCGCGGCTGGCGCTGTGGGTGCTGCGCATGGTGTGCGGCATCAAACTCGAGGTGACCGGGCTGGAAAACCTGCCGGTGGGTGGGGTTATTCTGGCGGCCCAGCACCAATCCGCGTTCGATACGCTGGTATGGTTCACGCTGCTCGATCGGCCGTCTTACGTGATGAAGCAGGAATTGCGGGCGATGCCGATCGTGGGCGGGCTGCTGGAGCCGGCCGGGCAGATCGCGATCGACCGGGCGGGCGGGGCGACGGCGTTGCGCGCCCTGATCGAACAGGTGCGCGCCGCCGGGGCGGCCGGGCGGCAGGTGATCATTTTTCCCGAAGGCACGCGGGTGGCCCCGGGGGCTGAGGGGACGTTGCAGCCGGGGATCGTGGCGATCGCGCGCGCGACCGGGCTGCCGGTGGTGCCGGTTGCCACGAATTCCGGCCGGTACTGGGCGCGCGATGCGATCCGCAAGCGGCCGGGAACGATCCGGATCAAGCTGTTTCCCGCCCTGCCCGCCGGGCTCGATCGCGCGGCGATGCTGGCGGCCCTGCACGAGGCGTTTTATGAGCGTGGCGTCTCCTGAGCGCGCCGCCTTGTGGATAAGCCTGGGGATGAGTGTGGAAAACGCCTGAGTCGTGAGATAAATCGATTTCGGCAACCTGTTGAAATCAGACCGGTTTTCGACTCGAATTCGGTGGATAACCGGTCTTGCCGGTCATTGTGGATCGTTTAGTCGACAAAAACCATCCAGAGCGTGCCGAGGACCAGGCTGATCAGGGTGATCGGCACGCCCGCGCGCAGGAAATCGGCAAAGCCCAGGCTGATGCCGCTCGCCTTGGCGCGTTCGGCGACGATCAGATTGGCCACTGAGCCGAGCAGGGTGAGATTGCCCGCAAAAGTTGCCGCCATGGCAACCATCAGCCAGGCCCGGTGCGGGTGCGCCAGCGCCGCGATGAAGGGTTTCAGGACCAGCACGGCAGGCACGTTGCTGACGATGTTCGACAGGATCGCGGTAAGCGGCACCAGCACGGCCGGCCGGCCGGGGTGCAGGGCCGCGATGTGGTGCACGATGGCCGGCGTGATCACCGCGCGCTGCATGCCGGCGACCACGATGAACAGGCCGGCGAACATCAGCAGCAGCGACCAATCGACCCCGGCGATCAGGGGCGCGCCCTTCAGACCGGGGGTGAGCAGCATGAGCGCGGCGGCGATCAGCGCGGCTTCGGCGGGCGCCACGCCGGCGAGGCAGGCGATCACGAAGAGCGCCAGCATCAGGATGGCTTTGATCATCAGACCCCGGTGGATCGTCCCGCCGTGGGTCGCAGGCTGGTCGGACCGCACGGTGGTCTGGGCCGGGCGCAGACGGCCACGCCACAACAGGGCGACGGTGGCGAACACCAGGATCAGCCCGAGTGCGGCGACCGGCGCGAGGGTTGCGGCGAAGCGGGCGTAGCTGATGCCGGACAGGCTGCCGATGATGATGTTCTGCGGATTGCCGGTGATGGTGGCGACCGAGCCGATGTTGGACGCCGCGGCGAGGGCAATAAGGTAGGGCATGGGCGCCACGCCGGCGGCGAGCACGATGTCGAGCACCAGCGGCGTGAGCACGACGCAGATCGTGTCGTTGACCAATACCGCCGAAAGCACCCCAGAGACGATGACAACCGCGGCCAGCAGGGCGAGCGGATGCGTGGCGCGTTCGAGGGCGCCGCTTGTCACCAACGTGAAAAAACCGGCGCGGCGGAGGCTCGCCGCCAGGATCATCATGCCGAGCAGCAGGGCGATGGTGTTGAAATCGACCGCGGCGATCGCCTGCTTGAAGCTGAGGCCGCCGCAGCCGATCATGAGGGCGCCGCCGACGAAGGCGACGCCGGTACGGTCGAGCAAAAAGCCGGGCAGTCGCCCCAGCGCGACTCCCAGATAGGTCAGCAGGAAGATGACGATCGCGAGCACATGGACGATCGCAGGCGGCAGGAGCGTGGTCATCAGTGTGCTGTGGCATGACGCCGCGGGGTGCCGCAACGCCCCTCGTTGCGGGTCAATCCGCGCCACATTGGTAAACGCGCCAGTTTCGCCTATGTGATAGTCGCATGTGGTTAACCGATTTCAGCACCCTTCTCGGCTCGGCGGCCAGCAGTCCGCCGCTCGAGATCACGACGATCATCCTCGGCACGTTCATTCTCGAGGATGCCGCGACGCTGCTTGCCGCGATGCAGGTGGCCTCGGGCGCGGTGGCGCTGCCGCTGGCGCTCGGCTCGCTCTACGCCGGTATCGTGCTGGGTGATCTGGGTCTGTACGGGTTGGGGCGGCTTTCGGCCAAACATCCCTGGGCGCAGCGCATGGTCCCGAAACGCCGGCGCGACCTGGGGCGGGACTGGGTGAGCCAGCGGGTGATCCCGCTCGTGCTGGTCAGCCGGTTCGTGCCCGGCTTGCGGCTGCCGACCTATACCACCTGCGGATTTCTCAAGGCGCCCTTCCTGACCTTCGCCGCCGCAGCGATCATGGCGACGCTGGCGTGGACCAGCCTGCTGTTCTTCATCAGCCTGAAACTCGGCGCGCTGATGCTGCACTACCTTGGCCCTTACCGCTGGGTCGGGCTTGCCGTGCTCGTCCTTCTTCTCGTAGTGGCAGGACGGATTGTCGCCCGGTGGCAATCGGACAAGATCGGAAAGGATGGTTGATGAGCGATGTTTCGCCCGCATCACGGCTCGAAGGCACGGCCGCCGGCCGCAGCCGTACGAAGGCAGTGTCGTTTTTCGAATTCTGGCCGGGCTTCGTGTTCTATGCGCCGGTGGTGGTGTTCTGGATCGTCCAGGCGCTGCGCCACCGCAGCCTGACGCTGCCGGCCCTGACCAACCCGCGGATCGAGGCGGGCGGGATCTGCGGCGAGTCGAAGAACGACATTCTCGATCTGGCGGGGCCGGAGGCGCGGCGCTGGATTTCGCCCTATGTCGGCATCACCACCCAGGCGCATGCCGGGCCGGCCGATCTGGTCATGGCCGAGGCGGCGATGGCCGAGGCCGGGCTGTCCTACCCCGTGGTGGCCAAGCCGGACATGAGTTGCAACGGCTGCGGCGTGCGGCTGGTCGAAACCAGCGCCGCGCTCGGCCGCTACCTCGCCGCCTTTCCGCGCGCGACGCGGCTGCAGCTGCAGGCGCTCGCGACCGATGAGGGCGAGGCGGGGATTTTTTATATCCGCGAGCCGGGCGCGGCCAGGGGGCAGATCACCTCCGTCACGCTGAAATACGCGCCGACCGTGACCGGGGATGGCCGGTCGCGGATCCGCGATCTGATCGCCATCGACGACCGTCTCAACGCCGTCTCACACCTGCTGCTCGAAAAACTGGGCACCGAGGCCGCGCGGGTGCCGGCGGCGGGCGAGCGCGTGCGGCTCGTGTTCGTCGGCAATCACTGCCGCGGCTCAACCTTCAAGGACGGGCGCCACCTGATCACGCCGGAACTGACCGCGCGGATCGATGCGATCGCGCGGGATATTCCCGAGTTTCACTTCGGCCGGTTCGATCTGCGCTTCGCATCGACCAATGCGCTGCGGCGCGGCGAGGGGTTCAGCATCATCGAGGTGAATGGCGCGGGCTCCGAAGCAACGCACATCTGGGACCCCGAGACCAGTATCATCGAGGCCTATCGGACGCAGTTCTTCCATTACGGCGCGGCGTTCCGCATCGGCGCCGTGCTGCGCGCGCAAGGGGTCAAGCGCTACGGCGCGTGGCGGCTGCTGCGGGCGTGGCAGCGGCAGAAGGCGTTGATGGCGCTCTATCCCAGCAACGACTGACCAGTGGACCCGACACCCTGCCCCTGCGGTTCCGGACTGCGGCGGCTGCGCTGCTGCGCGCTCGATCTGGCGACGCTGAGCCCGCCGGCCGCCACCGCACCGGTGCGCCCGCTGCTGGAACAGGCGGAAGCCGCCCTCGCGGAGCGCGACAATGCGCGCGCCGAGGCCGCCCTGCTCGCCGCCCTGGAACTCGCCCCGGGGCGCGAGGATGCACTGTTCAGCCTGCACCGCCTGCTGCGTCAGGACGGCAAGATCGGCGCGGCCGAGGCGATCCTGCGCCGCATGGTCGCGGTCAACCCGAATAATTTCGCCCCGACCAACGAACTGACGCTGATGCTCCTCGCGCGCGGCGCGCTCGCCGAGGCCGAGGTGCACGCGCGCAACGCCGTGCGGATCGCGCCGCGCAGCCCGCAGGCGCATAATCTGATGGGCCTGGTGATGACCGAGGCCAATCGCGCGCTGATCGGTGAATATCATTACCGCGAAGTGCTGCGCCTGCTCGAGCGCGACGACGCCGTGACGCTCGCCAACCTCGCCTGGAATCTCAAGACCCAGGGACGGATCGAGGAGGCGCGGCACTTATACGCGACGTCGGTGGCGGCGAACCCCGGCGTGCTGCAATCGGTGCTCGGCTGGGCGCGCACCGAGGAGGCGGACCGCAAATTCGATCGGGCCCTCGAACTGGTCGAACAGGCCGAGGCGATCGCACCCGGCAACGCTGCCGTGGCGCTGACCCGGGCCACGGTACTCGCCCGCAAGGGCGCCACCGAAGACGCCCTCGCCCGGCTCGATCGGCTGGGAGAAGGCGGCACGCTCGGCCCGGCGGAATTGTCGGAAAAGGGCCGGCTGCTCGACCGGTTGGGGCGCTACGACGAGGCCTTCGCCGCGTATGACGCCGGCAAGTCCCGCGCCCTCGCCCTCGGGGCACGGCGCTACATGGACGAGGCGGCGCAGGATATCGCCGCCCGGTTGCGCGGCTTTTTCACCGAACGGCGGCTGGCCACCCTGCCCCGCGCCAGCACGCGCACCGACATGCCGCAGCCGATCTTCATAGTCGGCTTTCCGCGGTCGGGCACCACGCTGATCGAGCAGACCCTGTCGGTGCATCCGCGCATCGCGGCCGGCGACGAGCTGCCCTACATCAACGATGCGACCCATCTGGTGCAGCGTCTGTTCGCAAGCCCGCTGAGCTACCCCGATGCGCTGTGCGAATTATGGATGGGCGATCAGCGCGAGGGGCTCGATCTGCTGCGCGACCACTACCTCGCGCGCGTGCGCCAGGCCGGCATCCTGCGCGAGGGCGCCGCCTGGTTCACCGACAAGATGCCGCTGAACGAAACCCACCTCGGGCTGATCCACCTGATGTTCCCGGCCGCGCCGATCATCCATCTGCTGCGCCACCCGCTCGATGTCGTATTATCGGTGTATTCCAATCATCTCACGCACGGGCTGTTCTGCGCGGCGGAGCTCGAAACCATTGCAAAACATTATGCGCTCACCGCCGATCTGATCGCGCATTACCGCGAAAACATTCCCGCCCTCCGCTACCACGCCGTGCGCTACGAGGACGTGGTCGACCACCAGGAGCGGGAAATTCGCGGCCTGCTCGGCTTCATCGGCGAAGAGTTCGACCCGGCGTGCCTGCAGTTCGAGAAAAACCAGCGCTATGCCCGCACCGCGAGCTACGCGCAGGTGACCGAAAAACTCTACGACCGGTCGCGGTTTCGCTACCGGCATTACCGGGCCCAGCTCGAACCCGTGGTCGCCGCGCTGACGCCGATCATCGAGCGACTCGGCTACACGATCGACCACCAGATTTAAACCCTTCGGCGGCCGGATTCGGCGGTCATGGCGTTTGCCGTCGTGGCGCTCGCGAAAGCGTGAGTACGAACGCGTAATATATGTGTTTACAAGTTACGATATGGTCACTTATCACATTATCTAAGATTTTATGAACCTTTCCAAGCAACAGGGAGTCCTCATGGACAATGAATTGACGGATGGTATTCAGCTACATACGTCTTTTCTCAATAAAGAAAGTCTAAAAACTGGGATAACCTTAGAAAATTCACTAAGCCCCTCAATTTCATCAGATCAATTCTCAAATCCTTCGCCATTCGGTGGAATTTCATTGGGGTTCTCCCAATCAGAGGTTGTGAACCCCGGAATGTTTCTTGAGGGTGTCGTTCACACTGGCATGATCAGCAACCCGTCCGATCTGCAGGCGCCCCATAAACTCTCGGCAACCGTGGCCGACCAGTTGAAATCGGCGGATGTCACCCGCTTCCACGCGTTCAACCCCACCGACCCGATCAAGGGCAACGCCGCGATCGTCGGGGGTGGCGCCGGTTCAGTCGCCGCGCTGGCCGCCAGCGACGCCGGCAAAGCCAATCAACACATGACGATCGTTGTGCAGGACGCGCCAGGGGTCACGCTGAGTGCGGCCGCGCAGGGCGCCCTGAATTATGCGGCCCAGTATCTCGGCGCGCTGATCGCCGATCCGGTCGCGGTCACGATACAGGCGAACATCGCGAATCTGAACAGCGTCACCCAGACCGGCATCCTCGCCTACGGTGCGCCCGAGGCCTACTACGTGCCTTATTTCATCGCGCAGGGCGAGGTGGCCAAGCACGACCCGGCCTTGGCACCCTATCTGCCAAAGACCAATACGGCCGCCGGCGGCGTCGCCGCCGTCGTCTCCAAAGCCGAGCTGCAGGCCTGGGGATTGCCGACCCAGGGCTATTACTCGATCGGCGGGACGATCGTGATCAACACCGCATATCAGAGCCTGTTCAATTACAGCACCAACAACGTGCTTCAGGCCGCCAACACGAATTCGCTCGATTTCGTCGGCCTCGCGCTGCATGAGTTGTCGCACGCCCTCGGCCGTGTGCGGTTCGACCAGTCAACCGCCGCCGCCGGGCGCTACAAAGGCGACCCCCTGGCCGGCCCGATGGACCTTTCGGCTTTCACCTCGCCCGGTACACTACAGCACGAAGCGGTCAAGGGCGTGGGCGCGGTCCCTTATTTCTCGACCGACGGCGGCAAGACCCCCCTGGTTTACTCCTCGACCCAGACCCGCTCCGATTGGAACAACTACATGCAGAACGGCGCGTTTCTGCACGATGCCTGGTCTGGCTATCTGTTCCCCGGTCTGGCGACCATGTCCGCCACCGACCTGACACTGCTCAACGCGATCGGCTTCGACGTCAATTGCTTCGCGCCCGGCACCCGCATCCTGACCACCGGGGGCGAAGTCGCCGTCGAGGCGTTGACCACCGGGGACGTCGTGGTCCTGCATGATGGCGGCACCGCGCCGATCACCTGGATCGGCACGCGATGGATCGACCTCTGCCATCACAAGCGCCCGGATGCGGTGCAGCCGGTGTTGATCGAGGCCGGCGCCCTCGCCCAAGGCATGCCGAGCCGCGATCTGCTGGTATCACCCGATCACGCGCTCTATCTCGATGGTCACCTGATCCCGGCCAAGGCGCTGATCAATGGCCGCACCATCCGCATCGCGCCCCGCAAGTCGATCACGTATTACCATATCGAATTGCCGAGCCATGCGGTGCTGATCGCCGAGGGCACGCCCGCGGAATCCTACCTCGACACCGGTAATCGCGGTGCGTTCGAAAACAGCGGCATCGCTGTCGCGTTGCACCCGGATTTTGCCCAGAAGCGGCGCGAAACCCAAGGATGCGCGCCCTTCGCCGAAGCCGGACCCGTGGTCGAGGCGGTCCGGGCAAGGCTCCTGGCGCGGGCACGGGTATCGACCACGGCCGATGCCGGGTTGCGCGTCGTCGCGGTTGATGGCGGCGCGATCATCGAAAGCCGCGCGGCGATCCCGGGCTATATCACGGCCGATCCGCAGGATCGCCGCCGCCTGGGGGTCAAGGTGACGGCTCTGCACGTCGATGGCCGCAGCATCCCGCTCGACCACCCCGCGCTGACCACCGGCTGGCACGCGATGGAACCGGATGGGCGTTGGACCACCGGCCACGCCGTGGTGCCCGCCAGCCTGCTGCAGGGCGGCGTGCTGGAAGTAACCGTCGGTACCACCCTCGCCTATGCGGTGGCCCCGCGAAAAGCGGCCTGACCGGCCCGGCGGCACAACCATCCGGCGCGTGATCCTGGCCCAGCGATCACGCGCCGGCCGCCTCATTGCAGCGGCCCTACCGGATCAACAGGGCAATCCCAGACGGTTCAGCATCGCGGCCTGATGCTCGAAAAAATCGGCGAACGCCGATTTCATCTGCGCGACGATAGCCTCATCGGCGGCGGGCGCCGCCACCGCCGCCCAGGCCGCAAAGACGGCATCGTCCGGTCGCGGCAAGGCCTGACCGATCGTCGCCTCACTCAGCCAGTCGTGCTGGCGCAGGACGGCAAAGGCGGCAAGACCCGGCAGGGCAATACCGCCGCCGAGCGCGGGAACCGCGAGGGCAACCGGGTTCATCACGCTGCTGCCCTGCATTTTCTCGGTGAACATGGCGGCGTTGAGGCGCACGGTCGCCGGGTCCATCCGGGCGGCCGCATCGGGCACCATGACCGCCTGACCGGTGCCGATCAGCATGGCGAGCAGTTCGGCGGGGTTGCCCTGGCTGTCGTCGGGGTGGGATGCGCGGGCGATGGCGAGCAGGTCGCCGATGGTCGTGGGTCCTTCGGCGAGGCGGGCGAAGGCGGGTTCATAGAGCCCGGCGTTCATCGTGGCCTGACCGGCGGCCGATTCGAAGGTGAGCCTGCGGGTGGCATAGGGCACCGCAAGGCCGATTGGAACGGCGCACAGCGTGGCATCCCGCGTCATCGGGTCGAGGCTGGTTGCCCCGCGCACGAAAATATCGTGCCGCAGCGGCTGGTTGGCGGTGACGTCCTTGAGCAGTTCGATCATCGAGGGATCTTCGAACCCGGCCGCAATGGCGCGGGCGGTATCATCGAGCGCAAGGGCAGGGAAGTTTTCGAGCAGGTGGGGTGAACCGGCGTAGGTGAGTTTGGCACCGGCAAGCGCGGCGGCGACATCGTGATGAAAGCAGGGCGCCCAGGCCTGGTTCATGAATTCATGGGCGAGGTAGGCGGCGGGCTTGTCGGCGCAATGGTCGAGGATGCGCCTGGCGGAGGGATCGATCGCGCCGCTGCCGGCCTCCATCAGGCGGCGGACCACGGCGAACCCCTGCGCGGCCTGCCGATCGGCCCGAAAGGCAAGGCGGCTGCCGGCCTCGCGCATCAGCCGCTGCAGGCCGATCACGCCGCGCCACGCGGGCAGCACGTTGTAGCTGACGTGGCAGAGCCCGCCGGGTTTGAGCTTTTCCGCGAGCAACCGCACGATGCCCTGCTGAACCGGCGCGCTGACCCAGGTCCAGACACCGTGAAGGCTGGCGGCATCGAAATCGGGCAGCTCCGTGCAGGTGAAGCGGGTGAAATCGGCTTCGATGAACTGGCAGTTGGCAATCCCGGCCCGTGTCGCCATGGCGCGGGCCCGGGCGATGTGGGCGGGGTTGAAATCGAGCCCCGTGACCGTCCAGCCCGGATTGGTCGCGGCGAGCACGAGGGCGGAAAAGCCCAGACCACAGCCGATGTCGACGAAATGAAACCGTTCGTTGCGCCCGGGAATGGCGGCGGCAAACCCGTTGACCAGCGCGGCCAGCGCCATCAGCCGGGGCGATTGCTCGACGTAGTAGCCGGGGGCGTAGGCGATATCGGTCACATAGCCGGCACCCCAGCTCATGGCACACCGCCGCTCAGGCGCGGGATGCGCAGCGCCTCGATCGTGGTGGCGTTGAACAGCGCCTGATCGGCGCGGGCACGCCCGGTAAGGCCCGGGGTGGCGATCGGCAGCCAGCCGGTCCAGGACAGGCGGGGGGCGGTGGTGCCGCCGAGCCGGGCGCGGGGAATCGCGCCGGGATCGAGCACCAGATTGACCGCGAAATCGACCTCCATGCCGACATAGGCGCGCACCATCGAGACCAGATGATGCAGCCGCGGGCGATCGGGCAGCAGGTCCTCGAACGCCTCATGCGCGAGCGGGCCGATCCGGATGATGAAGCGGGCCTGCGGATCGAATGCGCGCGCACCGGCGGCGCAGTCGCGCCCGAGGCGGTTGAACTGGCCGGGTATCCGGCCGCGCGGCATGCGGCTCTGGCTGTCGGCGTCGAGGCGGAGCCAGGCACCGGCGAATTCCTCGATCGTGACGTCGCGTTCCAGCCAGTCCGACAGCAGGGCGCGCAGCCGGTCCGCCGAGCGCGGGCGGCTCGCAAAGAAACCGGCGTAGTGCTGGATCGGCATCGCACCCACCGCGAGCCGATCGATCAGGTGGCTCGTGTTGAAGCCGGTCAGCGCCAGCAGGACCGCCCCGGCGGGATCGGCCGCGGTGCCCGCATCGGCATGGCCGGTATGGTGGGCAAGCTCCGCGGCAAGGTGCGGGCGATATTTGGTGCCCGCCGTGGCGAAGCCGGCGATCAGGCGCTGGGCCAGCATCGCCACGAAATCGGCCATCGCGGCCGAGCGGGCGCGGGTCGCCTGGGCGATCAGCGCGGTATACCAGCGCGGCAGCGGGCTGGACACGCCGACCAGGCCGATCAGCCTGGTGGCAAGCATCGCGCGGCCGGCCTGCGGCACGCTTGCGTGATCGACCTCGGCGGTCGGGTGCGCGAGGGTGGTGGGGGCGGAAAAGGCGATCGCCTCGCCCACATCGCGCCGGCCGGTGGCCAGCCAGAGCAGGCGGATGGCGGCGCCGAGGCGGAATTTCGCCGGCGCGCGGGCCAGCCGGGCGAGCGCGCCCTCGGCTGTGCGGGGCGGGTTCACAGCAGGGTCCGGTGGCCGGCGCGCGGCGGAAAGCGCATGGCCGGATCGACGCGTCCACGCAGGCGCAGCGTGGTGCGCACGAAGGAATTGATCGTGCCGTGCAGGGCGAGGAAGCGTTCGAGCACGGCGCCGAGCAGGAACAGGCCGTTTTCCTGATAGGGTTTCGGGTCGAACTCCAGGGCCACGTCGAGCCCGCGGCAGAAGCTGCCCAGCCGCCCGCCGGGCAGGCGCGCGGTGCCGGGTTTGGCCGAGACGCCGATCAGCGCCTCGATCGCGGCGCGGGTTTCGGCGGTTTCGGCGCGGTCGTACAGGCGGAGCACGTCGCGCAGCGCCGCGGCCCCGTCAGGACCGCCGACCACCGAGAGATGGCCGAGCGAGAGATGCGAGATCAGCCGCCACGCACCGCGTTCGGCAAGGCGCGGCCGCAGCGTGGCCCCGGGCGGGGTGAGGCAGGCGATGCGGGCGATGCCGTCGTGCGGCGAGACCGGCGTGAGATGGGGGTGGCCACCGCCGAACGGCAGGGCGGCGGGCAGGTCGCGGTTGACGCACAGCGCATCGACCGAGAGCACGGTATCGGCCGGGGCGGCGGGATCGAAATCCGGCGCGAAGGGGGCAAGAAAGGTTTCGGTGCCGCCGAGCGTGGCGGCGGCGGGGCGGCGCGCCTCGATGTAATAGCCGCCCGGCGTATCCGGGCCGCCCTGTCCGGCGCGGTAGAACGGTTGCCAGGCCCTGGTGTTGCCGGCGCGATCGGTCTCGCGCACCGCCGTGATGCCCCAGATTTCCATGCCGGTGGCGCGGCGGGCATCCGGCACGACGCGGTATTCGGTATCGGTCTGGTCGAGGCGGATCGGTTCGCAATGCTGGGGGAAAATATTCACCACCGGCGCGCAGCCGAGTGCGACGTGTTCCGCACTGACCGCGCGCTCGAGCTCGATGGCGGCGCGGTCGAGGTAGATGAAAATCTCGAGCCGGTTGCCCGCGAGGGCGAGGGTCTTGCGGTCCAGCCCATCGAGATCGATGAACATGAATTTCTCGGAGAACGCGAAATATTCGGCCAGCAGCCGAAACCCGGTAAAGCCGCGCGCGGGCCAGGGCAGCAGGGCTTCGTCCTCACCAAAGCCGACCGGGATGACGGCGTCGCGCCCGAGCAGCACGGGGTTGGGGTCGCCCGGGCTGACCGCGAGGGCGACGCCGATGGTGTGGGCGGCGAGCAGCTCATACACATGCGGCGCGATCGCCTGGCCGCCGCGCAGATAGAGCCGCAGCCGGTCGACCCCGAGTTTGGCGAAGCTCATGTCGGGCGCCAGCGTGCCGAGCACGATCCGCAGGACCGAGGCGGCGCCGGGCGCAAGCGGGTTGGCCGGCGCGACGAAGGGTTGCCCGGCCAGGCGGACCTGTTCGATGCGGATCGGCCAGAGCGAGACGGGATAGGCGGTCTGAAACCGGCAGGCCTGGCCGCGCACGCGTTCGGACTCCAGAGTGAATCCGGCATCGAGCCGGACATTGGCCTGCAGATCGGGCTTGCACTCGAACTGGGCGATGGCGCAGGCCGGGATCGGGGCGAGAAAACCGGGGTAGAGCGCGCCGAGCAGCGCATCGGTCAGTTCGGGGAATTCATCGTCGAGCCGTTTATGGACACGCGCCGACAGGAAAGCGACGCCATCGAGCAGGCGGGCAACATGCGGATCATCGACCGCGTCGGGCGACAGGCGCAGGCGGCCGGCGATTTTAGGGTGGGTATCTGCGAATTCGGCGGCGAGCTTGCGGATCGCCAGCAGTTCGCGATTGAAATAGGGCAGCAGGCTGTCAGACAAAGCGCTCGCCCTTGACTTCGATCTCAGCCGAGGTGGCATCGACGATCGTGTTGAAACTGATCGGCTCCGGCGCGGGTTCGGCGTGCAGCAGCCCGTCGATCCGCATGTGCAGTGTGGGATCGAGCGGGTTTTCCGCCTTGACCAGCACGACCGCGACCTGGGCGAACCGCGGCTCGAAGGTTTTGATGGTGCGTTCCACCTCGGCGCGGAACGCTTCGCGGGCACCGGGATCGGCCATGCTGCCCGAAGTATAGTCGGGCAGGCCATAGCCCGCGACCGAGGCCGGCAGCTCGCTCAGCTTGCCGGGCAGGCTGCGCCAGCGGCGCTTGGCGTTCAACAGCGCTTCGAGATCGCGCCGGACCGAACGGCGCAGCACGGTCATGGCTTCGCCGGGCGAAAGCGGCAGGTCGCGGTCGCGCTCCGGCGCATCGTCGAACAGACGGTCGAGCGGCGAGAGCTGCACGCGCGCGCCGGCATCGCGCACGCGGTCGTTGAACGGCGTCTGGCTCATGATGCGAAAACGAGCGTGCCGAGATCCATGATCGGCATGGCATCGTCGCCGACCAGGAATTCGCGCTGGCCGATGCCGGTGACCAGACCGCCCTGGTCCTGCCAGTCGGTCGCGCGGCCGAGGCGGTACGCATCGCCCGGCGGGTCGCCGGTCACGGCATAAATGGCGGGGATATAGACATCGCCATCCGGCCCGGCCTCGACGGCAAGGCTCGCGCGCCGCCAGATCAGGTCGCGCGGCCGGACGGGTTTGTGAAAGGTGATTTCCGTCACACGCGAAATCGGCACCCAGAAGTATTTACCGGTCGTGGTCAGAACCTCCAGAACCCCCGCCGTGGTATCGCTCGCATCGCGAAAATCCGCGAACGCCGCGCCGTCCGCCGTGCCGGGACGCGCGGTGCGCGCGGCTTCGGCGGCGGCCGCGGCCTCACGCGCCGCCGGCAGATCACCGGCTCGCTGGGCGACCAGCGATGCGAGCAGGAATTGTTCGACCGGGCCCGGCTCACCCAGAAACTCGGGCACCCGGCCATCGCGGTACAATTGCCGGCGGGCCACTTCGCCGCGCAGCAGCTGACGGAACTCGGCGACCATGAGCGCGGCGGCCGGGTCGAGCTGGCCGGCCGCATCGAGCAGCACATCGGCGCGTTCGAAATTGCCGGCGAACACCAGCATTTCGACCAGCAGGATACGCGCGGCGACATCGGTCGGCCTGGCCTTCACCGCGGCGGTGGCGGCGGCGACCGCGGTATCGAGGTTGCCCGCGCGAAACGCGGCACCGGCGCTGCCGGGGGCGGAGGATGTGGCATTGATCGGGGTCGCAGTCTGGTCGCTCGGCATGGCTCACCCTCCCGGCATCTTTGACGTTGCAGCGATTAGTATTGAAACGGCGCTGGACGCGCAATGGCCTGTTACCATCGGGCGCAATAACGATCGTATTTATTTTTATGACGAAACAACGAGTTTGTTTACGCCCCGGCCAGGACAGGCTAACATTGCAACCGAGGGTCGATTTTGCGACGATGAACGTCGCCGGTCGCCCAGCCAGAGCTATGCCAGGACTATGACCAGCGTTTTTGCATCGGACG
The DNA here is from genome assembly GCF_026191915.1 of Acidiphilium sp. PA. Classification (GTDB taxonomy): domain Bacteria; phylum Pseudomonadota; class Alphaproteobacteria; order Acetobacterales; family Acetobacteraceae; genus Acidiphilium. The sequence continues at coordinate 122,952 of NZ_JAIMBY010000008.1, read as the reverse complement.
ATCTTGCAGCGATTTTCGACGTTTTTGGGAGAACCGGACAATGAGCGGCAGCATTCATGAAAAACTCAACCGCGTGCGCAAACCGCGGGTACACATCACCTATGACGTCGAGACGGAGGGCGCGCAGATCGTGCGGGAACTGCCGTTCGTCATGGGCGTGCTCGGCGATTTTTCCGGCGATCCGACCCAGCCGCTCAAACCGCTGGCCGAGCGCAAATTCATCCAGATCGATCGCGACAATTTCAACGACGTGATGGCCCGCATGGCACCGGGGCTGAAGCTCAAGGTCGATAACACGCTCGCCGACGACGGCAGCCAGATGGCCGTTGACCTGAAGTTCAACAGTATCGAGGATTTCGATCCCGAACGGGTGGTGGAGCAGGTGCCGGCCTTGAAGGCGCTGCTCGAGACCCGCAACAAGCTGCGCGACCTGATGAGCAAGGCGGATCGTTCGGAACAACTGGAATCGTTACTTGAGCAGGTTTTGCAGAACGACAGCGAGCTCAAGGCCCTGTCGGGCGAACTCGGCCTCGGCGCCGGCAAGGAGGGCTGATCATGTCAGGCACGCAATCCGAAGCCGCCGCAGGCACCACCGCCACCGCGACCGAACAGGTCAGCCTGCTCGACCAGGTGGTCGGCGCGACCAAGCAGACCGAACCCGACCGGGCGCAGGACCTCGTCAAGACGCTGGTGCAGGAAGCGCTGTCCGGCACGGTCACGTTCGACAAAAATCTGACCCGCACGATCGACCGCGCGATTGCCGCGATCGACCGGCGCATGTCGACCCAGCTCAACGAAATCATGCACGACGCGCGATTCCTGCAGCTCGAAGGCAGCTGGCGCGGGCTCCATCATCTGGTGATGAACTCCGAGACCGGCACATCGCTCAAGATCAAAGTGATCAACATGACAAAGCGCGAGCTCAACCGCGACCTGACCAAGGCGGTGGAGTTCGACCAGAGCCAGCTGTTCAAGAAGATCTACGAAAACGAATTCGGCACACCGGGCGGTGAGCCCTACGGCGCGCTGATCGGTGATTACGAATGGACCAACCACCCCGACGACATCGAAAGTCTACGGCTGATCTCCAACGTGGCCGCGGCGTCGTTCGCGCCGTTCATCTCGGCGGCGGGTGCGGGCATGTTCGGGTTTTCGGACTGGACCGAATTGTCCAAACCGCGCGACCTCGCAAAGATTTTCGAGACCGCCGAATACGCCAAATGGCGCGGCTTTCGCGAGACCGAGGACGCACGCTTCGTCTCGCTGGTCATGCCGCGCACGCTCGCACGGGTGCCCTACGGTGCCGCGACCGCACCGGTCGAGACCTTCAACTACGAAGAGGCGCCGTTCAACGCCGCCGGCGCCGCGCAATCGATGGATCATCATGATTATTGCTGGATGAACGCCGCCTACATGATGGGCGAGCGCCTGACCGCGAGCTTTGCGAGCTCGGGCTTCTGTGTCGCGATCCGCGGCGCCGAGGGGGGCGGCAAGGTGGAGAACCTGCCGTTCCACGTGTTCCAATCCGACGATGGCGACATGGATGCGAAATGCCCGACCGAGATCGGCATCACCGACCGGCGCGAGTTCGAGCTGTCGAATCTCGGCTTCCTGCCGCTCTGCCACTACAAGAACACCGATTACGCCGTGTTTTTCGGCGCACAATCGGCACAGAAGGCAAAAAAATACGACCGGCCGGATGCGACCGCCAATGCCGCGATTTCCGCGCGCCTGCCCTATATCATGGCCTCGTCGCGCTTCGCGCATTTCCTGAAGGTGATGGCGCGCGACAAGATCGGCTCCTTCATGGAAGCCAAGGATTGCGAGAACTGGCTGAACCGCTGGATCGGCAATTACGTGAACGGCAATGCCGATGCCGGGCCGGATATGAAAGCGAAATATCCGCTGCGCGAAGCCAAGGTCGAGGTCAAGGAGATCCCCGGCAAGCCCGGCTCCTATAACGCGATCGCCTATCTGCGGCCCTGGCTGCAGATGGAGGAACTGACCACCTCGATGCGAATGGTCGCCAACATTCCGAAAAAGACCTGATCGGATCGTTGGCGGCCTGATCTCGCATGTTGCGTGATACCGTGCTGGCCGGTCGCTTCTTCGGCGACCGGCATCAGGCCGGGGCGGGCGACCTCGCGCGGTTTCTAACGGCGCCCGCGGCACCCGCGCTCGCGCTCTGGTTCGGGCTCGATACCGCCGCGATCCTGCGCGATCCGACCCGCCTGGCCGCGATGCTCGATCATGACATCGCCATGATCGATGCGATGCTGGCCGCCGCGATCGATGCAATTCTGCACGCGCCACGCCTGATGCGCCTCGAAGGATCATGGCGCGGGCTGCATTGGCTGGCCGGCCGCATCGAGGCGAGCGGACGGGTGCGGCTGCGCGTGCTGCACGCCGCCTGGGGCGAGGTCTGCCGCGATCTGGAGCGGGCCGCCGAGTTCGACCAGAGCCAGCTGTTCCGCCGGATCTACGAGGATGAATTCGGCACGCCGGGCGGCGAACCCTACGGGCTGCTGGTGATGGATTACGACGTGCGCCACCGGCCCGGGCCCGATGCGCCGCAGGACGACGTGGCGGCAATCGCCGCCCTTTCGGCAATCGCCGCCGCCGCCTTCGCGCCGATGATTTTCGGCGCGGCCGCGGCGCTGTTCGGCGTCGACCGGATGGAGGAATTGGCCGCCGTCGCCAATCCTTCCGCCATTTTCACGGGGCCCGAGCATCAGCGGTTTCGCAACCTGGCCCAGCGCGAGGATATGCGGTTCGTCGGCCTCGCGCTGCCGCGCCTGCGCGCCCGCCCGGCGTGGGCGGACCGCCCCGAGGCACGGCGCGGCTTTTGCTACACCGAAACGATCGCCACGGGCGATGACATCGTCTGGTTCGCCGCCGGCTACGCGATCGCGATGACCGTGGCGCGCGCGATGGCGACCTACGACTGGCCGGCCGACATGCGCGGCTATAATCAGGACTGGCCTGGCAGCGGGCTGATCACCATCGGCACCGCGCCGCGCTTTTCGGTCGATTCCGCGCAGGGGCAGGACCGTTTCGAGGCGGAGGTCGCCCTGACCGACGCGCAGGAACGCGCCCTGGTCGATGCCGGCATGCTCGCGCTGTCCTCCCTCGGCTTCGGTGGCCAGACCGTGCTGGGCGCGGCGCGCAGCCTGCAGGCACCCCGCCGCTACAGCGGGCCGCGGGCCGAGGTGGCGGACGCCAATGCCCGGCTCTCCGCCCAGTTCAACACCATGATCTGCGTGTCGCGCTTCGCGCATTTCATCAAGGTGATGGGGCGCGACATGACCGGCGCGTTCCGCACCGCCGGCGAGATCGAGCGCGCGCTCACCACCTGGCTGCGCCGCTACGCCAACGCGAACAAGGACGCAGGACCCGAAACGCGGGCGCGCTACCCGCTGCTCGATGCGCGGGTGGAAGTGCGCGAGCTCGCGACCAAGCCCGGCTCGTTCGGCTGCACGATCCATCTCCAGCCGCACTACCAACTCGATGACATCAGCGCATCGTTCCGCCTGGTAACAGAGTTATCGGCACCCCAAGCCGGCTGATTGTGGTCACAGCGTCATCATTCTCATTTTTTTGCTTTCATCGTCTTATTCAATAGACGTTACTTTGATTGGTCTGGTTTTGAGTGGCAACCGCTGCTTCTCGTGATATCTATATCGGAATAATCATCGGGTGGAGGGTAACGATGCCGGATCTATTTCGCTGCGAGCCAACCGACCCTTTTCTGACTAACAATTATAGTCACCTGACGAGCCAGATCGCGAAGCACCAGACCTCCGACGACTATATCTTCGAGCTGCATAGCGGGCATGAGACCGGGAACCCGATCTATATTCGGATGAGCAATGGGGAGGAACATGACAAATCAAAAAAGTTGGTGACAAAATTCGATACATTGAATTTCACCACGGTAGAGTTTGTCAATGAAAACCGGCTCAAGAACAAGGACCTCAACACACTGGGCCTCAAGCTGAGTGACACCAAGTTTGAAGAGCTTCGACTGTTCTGTCTCGCCAATATGGCGTTTTTCAAAAGTCTCGCCGCAGCCTATTACGTCAAGTCGGCACCAGTAACAACGACGGTCAATCTGCCAAAATCCAAAAAAAAAGTGGCAGTTCACAAAACCAAAAAATAGGACGCCGGTTCACCCGGCTACCCCGCCGGTTTGATACCCAGCGCCGTCAGCATCGCCTGCCGCACCGCGGCATCGGCCAGAATGTCCTCGATCAGTTGCGGCCAAGGCAGCCGGGCGCGCCGGACCGCCTCGTCCAGCGTTAGCGCGATCGGTGATTGCGGCTCGGTACGGCGAAAAAATTCGGCGATCTCGGTGAGCTGCCGGAGCGCGTCTTCCCTTGTCCGCACGGCGCCGCGGGTGATGGGTGCATCGGCCATACCGGTCTCCATGGGTTCGTCCTCCGCCACGATGGGCCCTGCCTCAATCGCCACCGGCGCACCGGCCTGCGGCGCATAGCGCCTGGCGATGTTGATGATCTGCTCGAGGATTTCACCAACCCGGCTCGCGGGCGGCGCATCGGCGCCGGCCGCCGCATCCAGCGTCTGCGCCATGTCGCGCCACGCCGCCAGTGCGGCAATCGCCTGCTGCGCAAGGGTGGTGAAATGCGCGACCCCAACCGCCCTCGCCTCGGTCTCGAGCTTGGCGAAATCAGCGACGCCCGCGGCAATGCGGGCCGCCTTGCGCTTGGCATCGCCGAGCCCTGCGGTTTCCTCGGCCTGTTGATACTGGAACAACAACACCCGCGCGCCATCCGCCGTGTTGAACAGCGGCAGTTTGCGCAACGGCTGGATCAGGGTGCCATCGCCGCCCACGCCGTTGAGCCCCGCGATCGGTGCGGTGCGGATCTCCATGCCGTCCTCATCCGGCAGCGGAAATACGCTCTCCCAATAACGCGCGGCATACCCCGCGATCAGCGCGGCACCATCGGCAAGCCCGGCAAGCCCGGCATCGCGCACCAAAGCCTCGGTCAGCCAGGCGGCAATTTCAAGATCATGTGATTTCGCCAGCGCCGTTTGTGACAATTGCAGGACAACACGCCAATGTTGCGCGACCTCGGGTTCCAGCGCGGTATCGGCATCGGCCGCCCGCTCGGCCGCCCGCGCGTCCGACCGTGCGTCCCGCAGCCGGTAATAGACCGATTGCGCCGTATAATCGGCCCGCAGATCAACGCCGCTGGGCGCCTCTGCTGCGATCGGTTCTAACAAATGCGTCATGTCGAGTGTCATGCGTAAAATCCAGTGTGACAAAGGTCGTACAGTTATCATGTTGCAAGTTCTTGATCTGGACAAGTCGCGTGTTAGCCCATAGTATCAATCCCAGAACATTGTACCGCCGTAACGAAATCGGCAACCGTCCGGTTCGAGTGGGGAGCGAATGACAGCTATCGATCTCAAGTCGCTGATCGCGCGCCTGAACGAGCACAGCCGCCGCAGCCTGGAAGCGGCGGCCGGCCTCACCTTGTCGCGTAGCCATTACAATGTCGAGATCGAACATTGGCTGCTCAAGCTCGCCGACGGCACGGATACCGATATTCCGCTCATTCTCCGCCATTACGACATCGATCACGGCCGGTTCCTGATCGACCTGAACCGCGCGCTCGACCGGATGAAAACCGGCAATGCCAGGGCCCCTGCCCTGTCGCCGGATGTGGTGGATTGGGCCAAGCAAGGCTGGCTGCTCGCCTCGATCGAGCACGGGCTGTCGCGCACCCGCTCGGGCGATTTGTTATGGGCGCTGCTGGCCGATGAAGGTCTCGCCCGCCGGGCGCGCGAGGCTTCGAGCCAGCTCGCGAAAATCCCCGCCGAACTGCTCAAGCGCGACTTCGCCGCGATCACCCGGAACTCAACCGAATCCCAAAGCGCCACGCTGGCGGCGGATGGCGCGCCGGCGGCGGGCGGTGACGATGGCGCCCCCCGCCCCGGCGGTTCTGCGGCACTCGATCAATTCACCGACGATCTGACGGCACGCGCGCGGGCCGGCCGGATCGACCCGATTCTGGGCCGCGATTTCGAAATCCGTCAGGCGATCGATATCCTGACCCGGCGGCGGCAGAACAACCCGATCCTGACCGGCGAAGCCGGCGTCGGCAAGACCGCGGTGGTCGAAGGCCTGGCACTGAAAATCGCCCAGGGCGATGTGCCCGACGCCTTGAAAAACGTCGTCCTGCGCACGCTGGACATGGCCTTGTTGCAGGCGGGCGCAGGGGTGAAGGGCGAGTTCGAGAACCGGCTGAAATCCGTGATCGAGGAGGTCAAGGCCTCGCCCCGGCCGATCATCCTGTTCATCGACGAGGCGCACACGATGGTGGGTGCCGGTGGCGCGGCCGGGCAGAACGATGCGGCCAATCTGCTCAAACCGGCGCTGGCGCGCGGCGAATTGCGCACGATCGCGGCAACGACCTGGGCGGAATACAAAAAATATTTCGAGCGTGATGCCGCACTGGCACGGCGGTTCCAGGTGGTGAAGGTCGAGGAACCATCCGAGCCAATGGCAACCGCCATGATCCGCGGCCTGGTCGGCACACTGGAAAAACACCACAAGGTCCGCATTCTGGACGAGGCGGTAAGCGAGGCGGTGCGCCTCTCGGCGCGTTACATCACCTCCCGCCAGCTGCCGGACAAGGCGATTTCACTGATCGACACAGCCTGCGCGCGCGTGTCCATGAGCCAGGCGACCGAACCCGCGCCGATCGAGGACCGCCGGCGGCGGCTCGATCTGATCGCGACCGAAACGGGCATTCTTGCGCGCGAAATGGCAAGCGGCGGCGATCACGCGGCGCGCGAGGCCGAACTGGCCGAGGAGCGGGCGACGCTGGCAACGGAGTTGGCCGCGCTCGAATCCCGTTACGCGGCGGAGAAGGAACTGGCCCATCGGATCGGCGCGCTGCGGGGCGCGCTGGAAACGCCGGACACGGCAGCGGCGGATCAACCGGCCCCGGGCGATGTCGGCGTGCTGGAGCGACCGGCGGTGATCGACCGGGCAGCATTGCAGGCCCAACTCGCCGAGGCGGCCGCCGCCCTCAAAGCCTCCCAGGGCGACATGCCGCTGATCTTCCCGGTGGTCGATGGCCAGGCGGTCGCCGAAATCGTCGAAAGCTGGACCGGCATTCCCGCCGGGCGCATGCAATCCGACGAAATCAACACCGTCCTCAACCTGAAATCCGCCATGGAGCGGCGCATCGTCGGCCAGCCCCACGCGCTCGAAGCCGTGGCCCAGGCCATCCGCACCGCGCGCGCCAAACTCACCGACCCGCGCAAGCCGATCGGCGTCTTCCTGATGGTCGGCACCTCCGGCACCGGCAAGACCGAAACGGCGCTGACGCTCGCGGATTTGCTCTATGGCGGTGAGCAGACCATCACCACCATCAACATGACCGAGTTCAAGGAGGAGCATAAAGTGTCGCTCCTGATGGGCAGCCCGCCCGGTTACGTGGGTTACGGCGAAGGCGGCGTGCTCACCGAAGCGGTCCGCCGCCGCCCCTACTCCGTCATCCTGCTCGACGAGATGGAAAAAGCCCATCCCGGCGTGCAGGATGTATTTTTCCAGGTGTTCGACAAAGGCAACATGAAGGACGGCGAAGGCCGCGACATCGACTTCAAGAACACCGTCATCATCATGACCTCGAACGCCGGCACCGAGCTGATCGAAAAACTCTTCGCCGACCCTGAAACCGCGCCGGATGCGGCCGGGCTGGCCGAGGCGCTGCGCCCGGAACTGGCAAAATATTTCAAGCCGGCGTTTCTCGGCCGGGTGACCATCGTGCCGTATTTCCCGCTGTCGGACGAGGTGATCCGCCAGATCGTGACACTTCAGTTAAACAAAATCGCGCGTCGTGTGCGCGACAGCTACAAGGCCAGCTTCGAATACGAACCGGCCCTGGTCGAAACCATTGCCGCACGCTGCAAGGAATCCTCCTCCGGCGCGCGCAACGTGGAGAATATTCTCTCCCGCAGCCTCCTGCCCGAACTATCAGCGGAGGTCCTGGCCCGTTTGGCCAACGGCGAGACAATTTCCCGCGTCACGGTCGGAATGGGTCCCGAAGGGTCGTTCCGCTACGAACTTGGCTAAATATTCATAACCCAACAGGAGACAGACCAATGGCCGTCTACATGAAATATGCCGCGATCAAGGGCGACGTGACCACCAACGGGTTCGAGGATCACATCGAACTCCACAGCGTGCAATGGGGTGTCGGGCGCGGCATTGCCATGCAGTCCGGCAGCGGCGAAGGCCGTGAATCCAGCCTGCCAAGCCTGTCGGAAGTCACCATCACCAAGGACTACGATATCGCGAGCCCGGACCTGCTGAAGCAAGCGCTCAGCGGCGGTGCGAGCGACGTCGATATCGTGTTCGTCCGCACCAACAAGGCGGGGTCAGGTTCGGATAAATATCTCGAAGTAAAAATGAAGGATGTCATCATGTCCGGCCTCAGCATGTCCTCGGGTGGTGACAAGCCGACGGAGTCGCTGTCGCTGAATTATTCCTCGATCAGCTTCGTCAGCATCCCGATGAAAGACGATGGCTCGCAGGGTACCCAGACCGTGGTGAACTTCGACCTCAAGACGATGATGATGAGCTGATTATTGCAGTCGACCCGACGCAATTGCGTCGGGTCACACAGCATAAATCATTTCGGCACACAGCTGAATTCATTATAAATCTGAATTCGTTAAACGGTCGGGAGAAACTCAAAATGAGCAGTAAATTCACGAAAGGGATTAAACCAACGACGGGATCGGACTACGTCGGGTGCAAAGTCACTCTTGCCGGAGTCCTCGCCAATATCGCCGTCAGTCAAGACTATTGGATACAGATCAAGAACCTAACCAAGGCAACGCCTTCGGATGCCGGAATCATCAAAAATATCGCCATCGGAAAAGATATTAAGAGCAAAGGATCACCGGGCGATAGCTCCTATCAGGCGCCGGCCCAAGCACGGTCCTTGACATGCTGGCATGTCACGCTGCGCGGATCGGGCCACTTTGAAAACACCGAGGCAATCGATCGCATGAATGTCAAGCGGAAAAGCGAGAACAAGCCGCTAGTTTCAGAAGTCGAATACGGCAAGCACATGACGGTTTTCTATCGCTACGTTAGTACCAAACCTGGACCGATCGTCGTGATCGGCTATGGCGAACACGGTACGACGAACACGGATTACACGTCGATCCTCTGGGCAGATGGGACAAAAACACCCATCAACCTTAAACAGAGAAAGGAAGGTGGTGATCAGTTCCTACCTAGCTTCGGTGTAATCTGACCCCGCCTCGCAGCCGGTCCACCACGGCAAAATGCGGCACTACCGCAACAATTGGCATGCAAAACACTTTATTAGTTAAAATAACCCCCACCGCCTGCTGTACTTTGATCATTTTTTGATCGAGCCCAGCGCCTCGAAGTACCTGACGGTGCCTGGTGCCGACACTGCCAAGCTGCTGCGTGCCGGCATTTTGGTCCAGCGCCACTGCGCGACGGGGCTAGCGCGGGCACTATTCGACCTCATCCTCATCCTCTTTAACGCCCTCATTCACCGGCCCGAAAACCCGATCGCCGCAGCACCAAAAGATCAGGCGTCCCAACCCGCGCGCCCCCTCGACGCAACCGCCTAAAACCCCGCCCCGCGCGGGCCGGCACGCCAGGGCGGCATCAACGCGTCCGGACATCATCTCGCCCGATCCGATACTGAACAAGCCGGAACCGGTCCGATCATTCCCCCCCCATCACCGATAGCGTGCGCCCTCGGGCCACCCTCCTCCGCCGCGCGGCCCCGCGCCGACCAAGTTAACGCGCTCTGGCAACGCCAACCCTCGGAGTCCATCGCGATCGCCGCTCGCTCCGGCGATCAACGCACGACCCACCCCAGCCCCGATTCCTCCAGAAATCGCATAAGGCGCCAGAGCATTCGCGCGCCCCTTTTCGTTACGTTATCAAACCGATCTTAATAGCTATCTTCAGCCGATCGCCACCACCACCGCCGTCACGTTATCACTGCCCTGCCGCGCCAGCGCCGCCGCCACCAGCAGCTCGGTCGGCGGCACACCCTCCGGCGTGCCCAGCAGCGCCGCGATTTCGCTGACCGGCAGGGTTTTACTCAGCCCGTCCGAACACAGCAGGAAGCGATCGCCCGGCTCGATCGTGCCGATCACCTTGTCGAGATCGAGCGGGATACCCTCGGCACCCAGTGCCCGCGTGATCACATTCGCCTGCGGGTGATGCTCGGCGGCGGCAGCACTCAGCCGCCCTTCATCGACCAGATCCTGCACCAGCGAATGGTCGCGCGTCAGTTGCGTCAACTCACCCCGGCGCAGCAGATACGCGCGGGAATCACCGGCCCACAGGCAGGCGAAATGACGGTCGCGCAGCACCAGCACCACGACGGTCGAGGCAATCACCGCACCCGCACCGCGCAGCGCCGCCTCATGCAGGAGCGCTTCATGCGTTTCCGCCATCGCCGCGCGCACACGGGGCAGCAGTTCGGCCGCGGTCAGACCGGAGTCGAGCCGATCGAGCGCGGCGATGATCATGCCGGATGCGAGTTCACCCGACTGGTGCCCACCCGCCCCATCGGCGACCGCCCAGAGCCCCAGATCGGGGCGGCAGAGATAGGAATCCTCGTTATGCCGGCGCACCGTGCCGACATGGGTCTGCGCCCAGGTGGTAACACGCGGAATCATCGGGCGGCGTCCGGCGCCTGGTCCGTCAGAAACGCCGCGAAGGCAGCGGGATCGGGCAGATCATCGCGCTCGAAGCGGGCCGCGGCCTTGCGGGGCGCGCCGTCCGTCCACCACACATCGCGCGCCGGCGGCATCCACGGGTCGGGCGCGATGCCGACCAGACGCAGCGCGACGCGATCCGGCGTGATATCGCGCGTCACCGCATCGAAACCGAGCGCCTCGGCCCCGGCCAGCCAGGCGGCACCGGCCCGCGTGGCATCGGTCGCGATCACCAGGGGGAAACAGCGCTCCACACTGTCCATGCTCGGCATCCACACACCGCCCAGGCGCTCGCCACCAATGGTCGCGCAGAACCGCCACACCGGCGCTTCCATCCAGCAATCCACCCAGGAATCGCCGAGTGCGTCCTGGCTGGCGTGCAGGCAGGCACGCATCCAGCCATCGAGCGCGTCGATCACCGCGGTGCTCAACCCGCCGCGCACGAAATCGCCGCGCGCGGGCAGCTTGCCATAGAACCCCGCGCTCATCCCCCCAGACTCGGACAGCGGAAATCGGTCAGCACGCCCGGCGCGAACGGGTTGAAAATCGACCCGGCCTCGATCGCAAACGATGCCCTCTCACCCCCCTGATCGAACGTGAGCGTATAGCGCGCCGACGCGCCAGCCGCGGTCAGACTGCCCTGGTTGAACAGGCGGAACACCGCCCATGGCCCGCTCGCCTGCAAGGTGATCGGCGTGGCACCGGCGGCGGCCGGGGTAATGATCAACCGGGCGGACTGCATGCCATCCGCCCCCGGCCACGTCACCGAGGTCGGCACGGTCGGACCGTGCGCGTAGGTGATGGTCACACCGCCGAGTTGCAGCGTGACCTGCGCGGCACCGGCGGAGAGCGATTCCGGGGTGATGGTAAACTGCACGCTCGGCGTGGCCGAGCCGACGAAGAACATCTGCTGGATTTCCTGCGCGCGCTGAAACTCCGCCACCGCCCCCTGGCTGACCGGCGGCGTCACACCATTGACCGGCTGCACATGCCACACCGGCCCGGTCATGTTCACGAAGGGGCGCACCTGGGTGTTGAAAAAATTGTCGAGAGCCCCGCCCGGCGCGAACAGATGTGCGAAATCCGCCAGCGGAATGCCGGCGCTGGCACTGCGATCGAACGGGTAATGCCCGACCACCGCCTTCTGGCACAACGGCGCCGCACCGCCCGGTGCGTTGAACGCCGCCGCGGCCGAGGCGGCGGCACTGCCACCGCGCAGCGTGTTCGCCGTCGCGGTGATGCCGGCGAGCCAGCGCCGCACCGGTTGCGGGTCATGCTGCGCCTCGCCTGCGAGCAACGCCGCCGCATCGCCGCCCGCACCGGGTGCGGCGGGTCCGGCGGCACCCGGGGCGGTGGCCGCCAGCGTGGCGAGTTGTTGCTGCACCTGATCGATCAGTTGCAGGGTCAGGCTGATCGGCGCCCCGACCGCGCCATTGCCGACATAGGTGCGCAACGGTGCGAATGCCGCGTCGATCGCCGCACCCGGTGCTGGCGGCGGTGCGCCGTTCGGCGACCCGATGACGCCTTTCAGCCGCGCGGCGGCAGCGTCCAGCGCCGCCAGATGCGGTGCCTTCGGTGCCGCACTGCCCTTGGGCAGTTTCGGTGGCTGCGACAGGGTGAGTTGCTTCGCCATCGATTCCAGCAACATCTTCATCGGCGATTGCGGCGAGCCGAGCACATACAGTGCCTGCACCGCCTGCCCGGCATTGCCCAGCGGCGCCAGATTGATGTCATCGATCATCGCGCGCCAATGGGCGGCGTAATCGGCCTCGTAGAGTTTGATCACGTCGCTTTCCAGCGACTGCATCTGCGGCGAGTTCGGATCGATCTGCGACGACCGGCCGAGCACCCAACTTTCCTTCGCGACATCCTGGGACGCGTGGGTGAGTGCCGGCAGCAGCACGGTGTAAAAGCCGCGTCGCGTAAAGAAGCCCGGCACGCCATCGGTCAGCGGTTTGCCGGTCGCGTTGGTGAACAGCGCGGTGCCGGCGGCGCCGAGCGCTGCCGCTGGTGTCCAGTCCGGCACGCGCGCCGCCGCCTGCGAGTCGCGGATGCGTGAATAGACCCGCTCGGCGATCGGCACGCGCGAAAATGTGGCGCGCGCGGTCGCGACCAGCGCGCCATCCAGCGGAACATCGGGCAGCGGCCGGGACAGCAGATCGATCAGAGTCCGCATCAGCGCGGCGCGCAGATCGGTCTGGCCGATACCGGGATACAGGCGTTGCCAGTCGAGCTTCATCCACGCCTCGACCAGCGGCGCATCGAGCGGCCCCTGGTTGCCGAGCATCAGATAAACGCGTGTCGCCTGGTACAGGTAGTCGGGTCGGTCGAGCCCGCCGCGCATTTCGGCTTCCAGTTGCAGAACCAGGCGCGGCAGCAGCGCGAAATCGAGCGTGTTGCGATAGACCGCGGCGGTGGCCGCATGGATCGAGCTGGTCTGATCGAGCCCGAGCCCGACGAAACCGGCAGCCGGCCTCGCCGCGGCGAGTCGGCGCGCCTGTTCGAGCAATGGCGCGATCAGCGGCAGATTGGCGCTCGAAACCGGATCGAGCTTGAGGGTGGCAGCGATTTTCTGTTCAGCGGCAAGGTCGTTATTCGCCCGCGCGATCGCAGCCGCATTGTTGCCCCGGCTGATCAGCAGGCCGGCCAGCAAGGCGACGAACACCACACCGATCGCGGCGAACCCGCCCAGCCGGAGGGCGAAGCGCCGGCGCGCGAGGCCGCGATCCGCCGACCCGAGCATCGCTTCGCCGAAAATCACGTCCTTCAACAGCGAGGCCAGAAAATACGAGCGGCCGGATTGTGGCCGCAGGCTCGGCGCGCGCCGCTGGTCGATGCCGAAACTGCGCGCCAGGGCGCCGGTCAACCGGTCGATCGGCGTGCCCTCCTGCGTGCCGGAGCAAAAATAGACACCGCGCAGCCAGGGCGCGGGGTCGAGCGTCGAACCCGCAAACGCCTCGGTCAGGAACGCCGCCAGCGGCGCTTGCAGGCTGGCGACCTGGAGGGGAAATCCCTCGATCATCGCGCGGCGGTCCGGGCTGCGCTCGGCGGCGAGCCGGTCGATCACCCGCGCCTCGAGCCGGCCGATCAGGGCCTTGAATTCCGGCACGAATTCGCGGACGGCGCCAGCCGGCCCGCGCTCGTTCGGGAACGTCGCCCCCCAGACCTGGGCGCGGCCGGCGGTGTCCAGATCATCGAAAAACTCGGTGAAACCCGCGATCAAATCGGATTTGGTGAACAGCGCATAGACCGGCACGGTCACGCCGAGGCGGGCCGTCAGATCCTTGATGCGCGCGCGGATGGCGCGGGCATGCGCCGCGCTGGCGGATGGATCGCCGCCCGCGATGTCCGACAGCGCGATCGCCACGATCACGCCGTTCAGCGGCTGGCGCGGCCTCGTGCGTTTCAGCAGGTCGAGAAACCCGTGCCAGCCGGCCTGATCGACCGCGACGGCGGAATCCTGCGTGGTGTAGCGGCCGGCGGTGTCGATCATCACGGCCTGATCGGTGAACCACCAGTCGCAATAGCGCGTACCGCCGACCCCGGCGACCGCCCCCTGCCCCAGTTCCGCCGCCAGTGGAAAATTCAGCCCGGCGTTCATCAGCGCGGTTGTTTTGCCGGCACCGGGCGGACCGATGATGATGTACCAGGGCTGCTCATACAGGTAACCGCGCGTGCCGCGCGCCTTGGCCAGAATCGCCAGCGCCTTTTTCAAGCGCGCTGACAACGCGGCAACCTCGTCCTGCTTGGCACCTGCATCGGGGTCGACCGGTGCCGCAGTGATCGCGCTCTCGACGGTGCTGGCGCGCTTGCGGGCGCGTTGATCGAGCCCGAGATTGACGCCGAGCCAGAGCAGCACGATCAGACCGATGATGATCGCGCGCGGCAGAATGCCGGCCAGCGGCGGCCAGAACGGCGCGAAGAACCAGATCAGCGCTGCGATGATGGCAACGCCGAGGCCGGTCAGAAGCCAGCGGGCCAGGCGGGCGTTCATCGGGGGGCCGGTGCGAGAAAGGAAGGGAAGGACAAGACTGCTTTTTTGTAAAAAAGCAGCAAAAAACTTTTGGTGGTTGGGGGCATGGGTGGTTTTGCTGGCACGGGCTTAATCGACCAAAAGTTTTTTTGCTGCTTTTTTTTCAAAAAAAGCAGTGCTCGCTTTGCTGTTAAAACTGCGCTCATGGCGCGTTACCCCGGATCAGCACGATCTCGATCCGCCGATTAAGCGCGCGTCCCGCAGCCGTCGCGTTGCTCGCGATCGGCGAGGCGGCGCCACGGCCCTCGGCGGTGATGCGGCTCTGATCGCCGATCGAACGGTCGAGCACGGCGGCCGCCGCGCGGGCGCGGTCCTGCGAGAGCACGAGGTTGTTCGGGAATTGCAGCGTGTGGATCGGCTGGCTGTCGGTATAGCCGATCACCTGGACCTGGCCGCGCTCGCGCGCCAGCGCCTGGCCGATTTTAGCCAGCAACGGCAGGGCCTGCGACTGCACCGTGGCGCTGCCGGAATCAAACAGGCCGGTGTTGTTGATCCGCACGATCGGCGCATTCACGCTGCCCAGCACGCTGACCTCGCCCTTGGCGATTTCAGGCGAGAGAAAGCCGCGCAACCGGTCGAGCACGGTGGGGGATGGTGCCACCGGCGGCGGTGGCGGCGCGGCGGGGCCGGCGCGGACCAGGCTTGGCATATGCGACGGATTGGCGGCGACGGCCCTGTTGTATAAGGCGCCGGACGCGCCGGCGAGCGTGTAATCGAGGCTTGCATAGACCAGCGCCAGCACACCGAGCGCCGCAGCACCCGCCACCCACACCGGCACGGACGCGCGCCGGGGGCGATACGCCGCGGCGATACCCTGCCAATGCGGCGACAGCGCCGGATCGCCCGGCGGGCAGGCGCGGCGGATGGTTGCGTAGATATCCTCGCGCAGCCGATCGATTTCGGCCGGTCCGCGCGGGCTGAGCCGGTAGCGGCCCATGTAGCCGAGCGAGAGGCAGACATACATCAGTTCGAGCACCGCGAGGAACTGGCCGGGGCTTTCGCGGATCTGCTTCAATATGTCGAAGAACCGCTCACCGGAGCGGACCTCCTGATGAAAGGTCGACACCAGCGAGCGCTGCGCCCAGGCACCCTGGCTGCCCCAGGGGGTGGCGAGCACCACGTCGTCAAGGCTGGCGCAGAGCGCGTAATGCGCCGGGCGAAGTTGATCGACCGGGATTTGCGCCTGGCGCCCGGCGATTTCGAAATCCCGCAGGGCGCGCGCCGCGCGCTCGCGCAGATCGCCGGAATCGGGCGGCTGCAGCGTGTTGCGCAGCCTGGCGAGCAATTGCAGCAAGGGGGCGGCGGCGGCGAGCAGCGGTGTCGCGCCGAAATTGAGCGTCTCGGCACCATCGCCCGCCGGGGGCGGTGCGAACGGCTCGGAACCACCGCCGTTCGGCGGCGGCGGGGGTGGCGGCGGCGGGCGCCTACCACCGGGCGATGGGCGAATGATCGTGCGGTCGCTGTCGTCAGGTTCGGAAAACGGATTGTCGCTCATCCCCGGATTGCCCAGAGTTCGAGTTTCATGCCGGGAAACTCGCCCGAGACATGCAGGGCGAAGGCGCCCGAATTCTGCATCTGCTGCCAATGCGGGCTGCCGCGATCGAGCTCGAAATAGGTCGCGCCGGCGTAGAACGGGATCTGGCGCGGCGCGACCGGCAGGGGCCGCACCGAAATGCCCGGCAGAGCGACGTTGACCAACTCCCGGATCTGTTCGACCGCGCCGATTTTCACCTGGGCGGGGAACAGCCGCCGCAGGGTTTCGCCCGGCACATCCGCCTGGACGGTGAGGACGAAATTCGAGGCCCGCAGGATCGAGCGATCGTTGATCGGGCCGACGTGGACGCCATGCCGGCGCTCCTGGAGGGGAATCGCGACGGCGTTCTGTTCGATCACCGCGGACAGCGAGCGGCGCAGATCAGCCACGACCGGCGCGAAGCTGCGTTGCAGATCTTCGTGGCGGTAGCCGGGGTAGGTGCTGGGACGGCGTGTGCCCTCGATGAAGGTGGCGAATTCGGCCGCCATTTCGACAAAGGCGGCGTAGAGTGTTTCCGGGTGGATCACCGCGGCATCCGCCCAATGCTGCAACAACGCCTGCCAGCGGTTGATGGCCTGGAGCAGCATGAAATCCTGCACCTCGGCCACGCCGCGGGTTCCCGGCGCATTCAGCCGCGCGGCGAGCGCCTCGCCGCGCTGGTGGATCATGCCGGAAAACTCGGTGATCAGGCCGGCGAGCGGGGCGGCGGCGTGGCAGGCGAGCGCGGGCGGGCACCAGCGCTCGTCGAGCGTGACCCGTTTGTCGGCCGATACCTCGATGATCCGGGCCATCGGCAGGCAGAGGAAACCGGCGCGGTCCTCGGTATCGAGCATGTAGCGCAGCCGCAGCCGGCCGATCAGCACCTCGGCCAGTTCAGGTGAGGCGGAATGGGTGTCGTACGCCTCGAACCGCGCGGCGCTGTAGCGCCCTTCCGAACTGCCATCCGCTGCGGCGATTTCGGCCGCACCGGGCTGGCGGATCGGCAGGGCCAGATGCACCAGCACGTTGCGGGTGCCGTCCGGCACATCGAACGGGGCGGGGTGATCGGCTTCGCCCGGCAGGGCGAAGGGCGTGCCATCCTCAAACACGCCGGCCGCTTCGGCTAACGCGAACCGGCCGGTGCCGAGCAGATCGCGGTTGATCGTGGCGTGGGTGATGCCCCAGGGGTAGGGCACCAGCGACGCGATCCGGCCACGCAGCATCGCATCCAGCCAGCGATCCTGCTGCTGGAAATGTTGCGAGCGGAGAAACATCCCCTCCTGCCAGACGACCCGGTTGGTCCAACTCATCGCCGATCAGCCTTTTTTGATGTTAGGCACCAGTTTGGCGGTCACGCCGTTCAACCGCAAGACCAGATCGTTCGCTTTATGCGGCGTCAGCGGGGCGAGCAACCGCCAGTGCGCCTGATCGATCGCGCGGAACAGCACGGCGATGCCGAGCGCCTGCGCCGCATCCGGCAGGCGGCGATCGAGATGCACCGTCGCACCGGGCGGCACGATGAC
The DNA here is from genome assembly GCF_026191915.1 of Acidiphilium sp. PA. Lineage (GTDB taxonomy): Bacteria > Pseudomonadota > Alphaproteobacteria > Acetobacterales > Acetobacteraceae > Acidiphilium. Next base: position 105,131 of record NZ_JAIMBY010000008.1, on the reverse strand, counting down.
CTGGTCGGACGGGCCGGCCAGATCGGCGCCGAGCACGGCGCGGGCGTGGCTCATCAGCGTATAGGGATCGGCCGCGTTGAACGTGCCGGATGCGGCCAGCGGGTAGATGCGCACGACCACCGGCTCGGCGGTGCCCGCGGCATCGGCGTTCTGGGCGGCACCGCCGGTGATGGTGAGCGCGAGCGTCGTCGGTCGTGGCGGTGGCGGCGCGCCGCCGCAGGCGGCGAGCAGGAGCGGCAGGGCGAGGATCAGTCGTTTCATAATTCGCGCGCCTCCGCTTCGGCCAGGGCGGTTTCGTAGGCGCGCGCGAAGGCCTTGCCGAACACGCTGTCGAAATCATCGGTCAGGGCTCGGGCGATTTCGCCGTGCAGCGCCACGAATGCGTCGAACGCGCGTGCCTTGCGCTGGGCGGGGATCACGGCGCGGCCCTGCTCGCCCTCGGCGCGCAGCAGGGTGGGATCGAACCGGTCGAGCAGGGCGCGCACGGCGGCTTGCATCGCCCCCATCACCGCGATTTCGTGCAGGCGGATGTCGCGCAGCGCGTCGCTCACCGCGGCATCGGCCGCCATATCGGTACGGCGTCCCATGCCGAGCAGGGCGGCCATCGCATCGTCATCATCGGCGGAGAATTTCAGCGGGTTGTTGCCCTTGGCGCGGATCATGGTCTGTTCGATCCGGAATTCGCCTTTGATCGCGGCGCGCGCGATCATGCTCTGGCGCAGACCCACGACCATCGCGCGGAAGGCAGCGCCCAGCCGGCGCATCATGACGGCCGGATCACCGTTGACCGGTGCATCATCCATGCCGGCGGCGGCGAGAAAAGTGGCGAACAGATCGGACTGATCGGAAGCGATGAGTGGCGCCGCGGGTTGTGCCGGTGACGGCGGGGCCGGTGGTAGCGGCGGCGGTGGCGCGGGTTGGGGATTGACGGCTTCGGGTGCCGGCGGGGTGATCGACAGATCCCAATCATCCGGCAGGAGTTTCGGCGCCAGCGGCGGCGGCCGGAATGCATCCTGATGCGCGGCCGAATGGTCGGCGACCGGCCGGCCGAACAGCTGCTCATCGGGGGCGAGCGGATCGAAATCGCCTGGCAGCGCGATGGAATTGCCGCCGCCGAACCAGCTTTCCGGTTCGGGTGAAGCCACGGCCGCGCTCGGGGTTGCGAATGGATCATCGCCGAACGGGTCACCGTAATCGTTGCGCCGCGGGGGCGGTGGTGCGAAGGCTGCGGCGGATTGGAGCCGCGCTTCGATTTCATAGGCACCGAACCGGATCCGATCGCCATCGGCCAGCGTGTGCACGCCGCCGCTGCCGAGCGGGGCGGCATCGTGGTTGATGTAGGTGCCGTTGGTGCTGGTATCGGCGATCTGCCAGGCCCCGCCGCGCCACGCGATGACGCAATGGCGCTTGGACAGGACGCGCTCGGGGTCGGCCAGCACCCAATCGTTATCGGAGCCCCGGCCGATGCGGAACTCGCCGCCCTCCAGCCTTCGTGTTTCGGGCGGCGCGGCATCAGGGCAGCGCAGGATGCTGAGGATGAGGGTCACGACGCATCCTCGCGCGCGATGCGGCCCGCACCACCCTGCGCGATATCGCGCGCGGCGCCGAGATAGCGTTCAAGGCGCATCAGCCGCAGCGCGGGGTCGCCGCGCACCGAGGCAAGAATGACCGCGCCCGCGACGGCGACGCCGGTGAGGTGCGGGGCTGGCGGATTGGGCGGCATGGCTTCGGGGGCGATGCTCGGGCCGGACCAGAAGGCGCCGACGGCGGCCCAGGCTTCCGGCGTTTGGAAACCGACCTGTTCGGCCAGCGCCATGGCGGCGTAGCGGGATGCCTCGGTCTGGGTGCGGACCCAGGTTTCGGCAGCTTCCCGGGCGCGGCGGTCGGCTTCGGCGAGATCGGCGGGCGCATTGGACTGGGCGCACATGCATGCCCACCAGACGGCCTCGCGCCGGGGCAAGGCATGAGCGAAGCAGCGCGCGGCCTCGACGAGGAAGCCGTGGCCGATGAGCGTGGCGATCAGATGCGGCACCGTGATGCAATCGGCGATCGCGCTGCGGGCCTCGGGCCCGAGTGTTGCGTGGGTGACGATTGCGTGCCGGTCGGCGTCGCGGAGCTTGTCCATCGATGCGGCGTCCATCGCTCAATTCACCTTGATGATGGGCGCATTGTGGATCATCAGCGTCCCTGCCTTGTGTTGGGCGATCTTGCCATCGGTCTGGAGCAACGATTCGGCTTCGATCTTGATCATCAGCGATTTCAGCGTGATGCTGGTGTGATCCATCACGATCGTGCTGTCACCCACTTTCAAGGTGATCGACGTATCGGATTCATAGAGGACGGCCTTGGTCACCTTGACCGTCTGGGTTCCCTGGACGGTGATCGCTTCGTTATTCTTAACCGTGACGGTGCGGTTGGCATCGACCGTCATGGTCTGGTCGTTCTCGACCTCGATGACATGATCCTTCTGGGCGTGGAACAGCAGGATTTCCGAACCCTTGGTGTCGTCGAACGAAATTTCATTGTAATCCGCCGCGCCGCCGCCCTTGGTCGAGCGGGAGCGGAATCCGCTCTTGTTCTTGTCGCTGGCCGGGAAAATCGGCGTGTTGGTCGAATTATAAAGTGCGCCGACCGCGACCGGGCGATCGATATCGCCTTCCAGAAACGTCACCGCGACCTCCTGGCCGATGCGCGGGATGAACTGCGCGCCCCAGCCGCCGCCCGACCAGGGCTGCACCACGCGGAGCCAGAAACTGCCTGAGGATGTGGTCTCGTTGCGGTGATCCCAGGGGAACTGCACTTTGATGCGGCCGAGATCGTCGGTGTAGATCTCCTCGCCTTGCGGGCCGATCACGGTTGCGGAATAGAAACCAGCCATGGCGGGCTTTGGCAGCGGGATAGGCTGCCAGGGGGTTTTGGCGGGGATGGCGGTGAGCGAGAGCGTGATGCCGGGATCGCGCGCGTCGGTCATCGCTCCGCCCTGATCGCTGATTGCCAATGCGACGGAAATCAGCACGTAATCACTGGCGCCGCCGTCGGTGGTGGGATCGCCGGTGAGGGTGATCTGGCCGCCGACGTAAAGATCGGGGATGGTGGCGCTGCCCTCATAGACCTGGGCACGCGCTTCGTGCGCCTGCATGTGCCGCTTGGCGATCGTCTTGGCGGTGTCGGGGTCGGGCGCCCAACCCGGCCAATGGTAGTGGGTGCGGTTGGCAACGCCGGGCGCGGTCAAAATCGTCGGCTCGTCGCCGTTGATGGTGGTTGAGGCGGTGTTGGGGTTGTAATCGCCCATCTTGGAGGTGCCGAGCGTCGTCGCATCGGCACGGTGCCAGGTGTGAACGCTGGCCTCGATACCGCTGAGCGCGGAGAACATGAGAGGCGAGGCCGGCAGGGTTTTGAAGGCGGCGTTGGAATTGCCGATCACCAGCGTGTGCTTGCCGTCGCTGTGCTCGAAAAAATAGAACAGCCCATCCTCGGCGAGGATGCGGTTGAGAAAGCCGAGATAGGTTTCGTTGAACATGACCGTGTAGGGTCGGCTGGGCGGGTTGCCGTTGATGCGGTATTCGACGTCGGTGACGCCGAATTCGGGGAGGATTTGCTGGGCGATATCGAGGGATGATTTGTTCTCGAAAAAGCGGCAGTCACGGGTTTGATCGAGGAATTGGAGTTTGGGGACGATAACAAGCGTGTAATCCCAATAAGCTTGGGAACCCAACAGACCGGAGCCGACTGACGTCGATGGCATCTGGGTGATGCTAATCACGATGCCGTTCAGATAACAAAGATGCGGGCCTCCTTGTGCAACCGTAACGGTAACCGGCTGGTACAGAAGCCGATCAACATCGATCATCGCCAGACCAGTCCGAAGCGTCAGCGTATAGTCGAAACATCGGCTCAAAGCGGCCCTGCCGCCAAGGCGCACTAACTTGAAGGCGCCAGGCTCAAGCGGTGTCTGAATATTAAGAAGATCGGTTAACATATCCATGATACGATGTGTCTCGCTACCTGCCCTCCCGTTAATCTACCGCAACCCTGGGTCGATCTCCAAACGGCCTGGCTCACTCCTGGCCTTCGATTTTCTTGAAATAGAAATTTCTATATCAAAATATTTTACAATAAATCGGAACTTTAATAATTAAACAGAACGGTCGCCATTTATCGTAAACCAAACCCTAAATGTGAATATAAAAATCAATGCTATACTTATTCCCGAACTACATTCAGTGAGATAGAATAATGCTTTGGAACTATATCCAAGCACTCGCGCGTTATCGGAAAATAGTATTTTCAAACCGAAATTAATTATCAAAGTAAGTATCTGCGTAGCAACAAGCGGAAAAAATCCGGTTGGAGTTAATAAAAACAATTGTTTGATCCACCAGAAAAAAAATGCGGCGAATAACAAAAATACCGGTGATGCTCTCATATTTTCAAAGTAAGGTATGCTTACAGTGTAATTTAAGGTCATGAATAGAAGCGCCAACCCAATAAACCAAATTGAGCAGCCCACAATCCGAGAAGACGTCTTACCTATATTTTTTTTCACATTTTCTCTTGTCATGCACAGTCTCGATTGCAAATATGGCGCGCACTCGTCATTAACCATGCTGATAGGACTAAACGAGCTTAACAAATGATGGCACCCGTCTCCCCATAGTTCGCCGGCCCAAAAGAAACAAACTAATGGACACGAAGGTTTCGATTAGATATCCATATCTTAACGCCGAAAATCGTCAGTAATCCAATACTTAGGATGGAGCTGACAAATGATAAGTAGTAAAATATATTAGACGTAAACCCAAAGAATTTTGGATTGCCTAAAAATAATAATCTTAGAACAAAATTGGCGCTTAATGCCAACAGTTGAGTGGCTACGAGAGGGGCGATATTAACTCTGGTTAAAGCAAATAACAGTTTGATCCACCCAAAAAAATTGTCACGGAAATAAGAAACAGCGGAGACGCCCGAAAGTGTTCGAAATACGGCAAATTTGTTGTATAGTTCATCGCAACGAAAAACAGGGATAATCCAAAAAAAGAATGGAATAGGCCACGGGGCGCAGAGATATTTCGTCCGGATTTTTTTTGGATGTTCGTTTTTTATTCGTGTCTTGCTCACCTCAATATCCTTAACACACGAAATTCCCATTTAGCGCAGAGGGCGGGGACCGACCTTGGGATACCAACGATCTACTTTGGCAACAGGCACATCGTCATCGCCGGCCGCATCATCCAGATATGAAGAGAATATTACCTCACCGTTATTGTTTTGAAACAACAGAGAAAATTGAACACGAGGTCAAGGCCGACGTTTATTAGATCATGAGTGGCTCCCGGCGGACCGGCCTTCTCCGCCTTGCTCGGATCGTAAGGCGCATCAAAACGGCTATCCGACGGGGTCCATGGCGTTCGCCATTGCGTTGAGAGCGGTGGATCAGGGGCTGCGGTCCTTATGTCCGGTCCTGCCGTGCAATAAATGTAGGGATCGGACACTGCGGCCGGGTAGCGCAGAATATTCGCAACCCCACCATGAGCGAAAATCAATCCGGCTGCGTCCAGGGCAGATTCCTTCTCGACAGCGGCGCACAGTGCGGTCTCAATCTCTGCTCGATAGGGCATGACCTGTCCTTAATCGCTCCATATGCAGATGACTGTTTCAGCCCGGACGACGATAGGCTGAGAACGCGTACGAGTCTAGAATCGGCATTCGGCATTGAGTGGGCTTTTGGCGAAATTCGTTTGCAATCGGTCGGGACCGCGCGACCACCGCCAACGCCGAACATACTGTGTCGCCGCGTCCCGCGCTTGTGGTACCATGCGCGAGGCAATGCCGCCGAAGCAGGTTCACCGCTCGGCGTCGCGGCCCGCTGGACCGCGAACGGACCGCAAGGCTGCCGCCGGTGCCGTATCCAACCATAATCATGGCAGTCCCGCGGGACATGAGGCTCTCCCATTTCGGTTACCGAGCCTTCATATTTTAGCCAGAATGCGCTATCACTGTGCTAACAGGGCGGGGATGGCGGAGCGGATGAGACGGCGTCGTTTGGGAATTCTGAGCCGTGGGCTCGGTGCCATGGTGGTGGGCCTCTCAACCGGCACCCTCGCCTATGGCCAGACCGCGGCCTCGCCGGCGTTGCTGAATCAGGTGCCGCAAGTTTCGCCGATCCCGCATATCCTACCCAAGGCGCCGCCTAATCTCGGCCAGTCGCTGCCGAATTTTCAACCGCTTGGGCAGGAGGGGGCGGTGCCGCATGCGGCCGTGCCGGTGCGTTCGGCGGCGGTGATCGGGGCGACGGCGTTTCCGGCGGCCGTGCTCACCCATACCATTGGCCGATTGGTGGGTCCGGCCGTGCCGCTCGCCAGCATCGAGGCGGCGCGGCTGCGCCTGGTGTCGCTGTACCGCAATCATGGTTATGTGCTGACCGCGGTGTCGGCCGAGATCAACGCCGGGGGCGATCTGCGTTTCATTGTCACGGAAGGCCATATCGTTACCGTCAAACTGTCGCGCGACATCGGGCCGGTCGGCTCGCTGGTGCTGGACTTCCTCGATCATCTGACCCGCGAAGGCCCGGTCCGCGAAGCTTCGCTCGAACATTGGCTGCTGCTCGCCGAAGAAATCCCGGGCGTCTCGATCACCGCCGTGCTGCAACGCAACGATGCCGCTCCCGGCGCGCTGACCCTGATTGCCCAGGTGCGCCACCAGATCGTCTCCGGGCTGTTGACTGCGGATAACCGTGGTTTTCGTGAAACCGGCCCGGCAGAGGGGCTCGCGGTGGCCGATGTCAACAGCGTGACGGCGCTGGGCGATCAGACGCAGATCTCGCTGTTCCATACCTCCGGCAGCACCAATAATTTCGGCCAGGCGGCCGAGAGTTTTTTTGTCGGCGCGCGCGGGCTGCGGATCGGGATCTACGCCGGTGCCGGGCGGTCGCAGCCGAGCGGGGTGCTGCGCGAAATCGGCTACAAAGCCTATCTCGAAGTGTTCGGGATCAACGCGACCTATCCGCTGCTGCTGCGGCGTGGCGATACGCTGGCGGCCAAGCTCAGCCTCGATGGCACGCAGAACCTGATCGACAGCGCATCGGGCATCGGGGGCGGCGAGATGGCGACATCGAGCGATTCGGTGCGCGCCATCCGGTTCGAACTGAACGAGGCTTTCACCGATGATGCGCTGGGCGGGGACCGCGTGGCGCTGACCACCGCATCGCTGCTGCTCTCGAAGGGCGTGTCGATCCTGGGCGCTTCGGCCAACGGACGGACCAACGGCGGGCGCGTGGGGGAGACGTTCACGTTTTTCAAGCTCGACGGCGCGATCGAGCGCACCCAGACCTTGTTCAGCCCGTTCGCCGGCGCCACTGTGGCGCTGCAGGGCGCGCTGGGTGGCCAATATACGCCGAACGTCCTGCCCTCGTCCGAGGAGTTCTACCTCGGCGGCAACCGCATCACCCAAGGCTATTACTCGGGTGAGGTGACCGGCGACAAGGCGCTTTATGCCAGCGCCGAGGTGCAGTTGAACACGCCGGTCGATTTCACCGCGTTCGGCCGCGAGATTAACCTTGGCACCCAGGTTTACGGATTTTACGACTACGGCGAGAATTGGCAGAACGATAAATTGTTGCCCGGCGAGACCCATAACAACTATCGCCTCGCCTCGGCCGGCATCGGCGCGCGGGTGCGCCTGACCGCCACGCTGGAGTTCGATATCGAGGGGGTTCACCGGTTCGTGACACGGTTGCAGCCGGTCAACAGCGGCGTGCCCCCATTATCCGGCACCGCGGTTTATTGGGGCGTGCTAGCACGCTATTGATGGGCAGATGATCGATCAGGGCGGCACCTCATGAATGAGCATACCGGCGATCCGAACCGCGCGTTGCGGCGTCGATTGTTGCTTGCCTCAACCGCGCTGAGCGCCGCATTGGTGGCGAGCGGGTCGGTGTGGGCCAATCCGCCGGCGTTGCCCGCGAACACGACGCCGCAGGGCGGACAGGTGGTTGGCGGCCAGGCCGGCATCGCGCAGGCGCCGGGCAGTGTTACCATCACGCAGTCGAGCGATCGTGCAGCGATCAACTGGCAGAGCTTCAATGTGGGCTCGGCCGCGAAAGTGACCTTCAAGCAGCCGAATGCGCAGGCGATCGCGCTGAACCGGGTGATTTCGAACAACCCCTCGATCATCGCCGGCCGGATCGACGCGAACGGCCAGATCGTGCTGATGAACCAGTCGGGCGTGGTGTTCACACCCGGTTCGCAGGTGAACGCGGAAAGCCTGGTGGTCAGCACCGCCGGGATTTCCGCCAAAAATTTCATGGCCGGGCACATGGTGTTCGATGCGCCACCCAAGCCGGGTGCACGCATCGTGAACGATGGCACGATCACGATGAAACAGGCCGGGCTCGCCGCCTTCGTGGCACCCCAGGTGATCAACCGCGGCACCATCACCGCGACGCTCGGCCACGTCATTCTGGCGGGCGCCTCGACCTTCACGCTCGATATTTCCGGCGATGGGCTGGTCTCGATCGATGTGACGCAGGCGGTGCGCAAGGTCGATCTGGGCGGCCGCGTGGTCGATGCGCTGGTGACCAACCAGGGTCTGATTATTGCGAACGGCGGCACCGTGACGCTGACGGCGCAGGCGGTCGATGGCGTTATTCAGCAATTACTCGATGTGCGCGGCGTGGTGCAGGCTGACAGCGTGGGCCAGAGCAAGGGGGCCATCACCATTGCCGGCATCGGCGGTGATCTGCAGGTTGCCGGCAGCCTGCTCGCGCGCGGCACCCAGCCTGGCAGCGGCGGCGGCACCATCGCGGTCGATGCCACCGGCGCGGTGCGGGTTGCGCCTGCGGCGCGGATCGATGCGTCGGGTAGCGCCGGCGGGGGCGTGATTGCACTCGGAACCGATGCCGCCCGGGCGGTGAACGGGCCCGCCGACCGAACCGCGCCCAAAGCAAGGAGCGTCAGTATCGCGGCCAGCGCGACGATTGCGGCCGATGCCACACAGACCGGCGCCGGCGGCAGCATCACACTGCTGTCCGCCCGGCGCACCACCCAGAACGGCGTGATCTCGGCACAGGGCGTCGGCCATGGCGGCGTGATCGAGACCTCGAGCGATGGGGTCATTGCGCTGTCGGGTACCGAGACGGTGTTCGCCGCCCATGGGCATGACGGCACCATCCTGCTCGATCCCGCGACGCTGGTGGTCGGCACCGGGCCCACCGCCGCGGGGACCACCGTGCTCGGCGGCGTTACCACGATCGGCACCGATACCAACACGATTTCCTACGTCGATCCGGGCGTTCTGAATGCGCTGACCGGCACGGTGGTGCTGACCGCGACCTCGGCACTTTCGGTCCAATCGGCAATCGCGATGGCCGATACCAGCCCGGTCACCTTGGCCTCGGGCGGGTCGCTGGTGATTTCGAGCCCGGTGCAGGTTGGCGGATCGCTGGAGATCGACGCGGCCGGGACGCTGTCGATCGGTGCGGCGGTCAATGCGGCCAACATCACCGTGCTCGACCCCGGCAGCCACGGCACGATCGAAATCGGCAATATCGTCACCGCCGGCACGCTGCTCGCCATGCTGTCCGGCGGCGGCATCACCGAGGCCAGCGGCGGTTATGTCGTGGCACCGACGCTCACCTCGGCCGGCGGCACAGTGGGTGGCGACGTTTTCCTGAACGACACGCGCGCGCTGGGCGCCAGTAACGCCATTGGCACGCTCGGCGGCTTCGCCGCCACGGGAACCATTGCTGTCGACGACCGGGCCGTGGTGGATGTTTTGGGTACGCCCCTGACCATCACGGGGCCGGTCAATGCGAAGGATGCGACGTTTATTGCCGACGGCCTCGCGATCGATGGTGCGGTTTCGACCACCGATACGCTGGTGCTCGACAGTTACGGGGCGGTGGGCACCACGGGATCGATCACGCAATCGGCGCTCGGCGTCATCACCGCCGGCACGCTGAGCGGCGCGGCCGGCGACGTCGGGCTGAACAACGCGGCAAACTCGATCGCCGTGCTGGAGAACTTCGCCGCCGGCGGGAGTCTCGCACTCGATGACAGCGCGAGCGCCTTGCTGCTCGATGCGGGCGTGGGTGCCGCCAGTGCGACGATCAACGCCGCCGGCATCACAATCGGCGCTCCGCTGACGATAGCGCCGGGCCCCGGCTTCGGTCCGCTGACCTTGGGCAGTTCCGGCGGGATCAGTGAGACCGCGAACGGCGGCATTACCGCGGATGTGTTGAGCAGTGCCGGCACCATCACGGGTGGCGCCGTGAACCTCGGCGGGACCAACAACATCGGCGAACTCGGCGGCTTTACGGCGGCCAGCACCTTCACTCTCGCCGATACCGCGCCGATCACGATAGCGGGCACGTTGCAGGCGAGTGCGGCGACATTCGCCAGTAGCCGGATTTTCATCGATCAGCCCATCTCGGTGAGTGGCGTGCTGGCACTGGCGGGTAGTGCCGGGGTCGATCAAGCCGGCAATGGCACCATCACCGCAGGCACCTTGACCAGTGGCGGCATCACGATCGGTGGCATCGACATGCTGCTGAGCGGGACGGCGAACACGATCGCGACACTGGGTGCCTTCGCGACGACCGATGATTTCAGCCTCAACGACAACGGCTCGCCGCTGAGCATCGCAGGGAATTTCACCGCGCCGAACGCCAGCATCGCGGCACCCGCCATGCTGTTCACCGGGGCCGCGACCATCGCCGGGCAGCTTGTAGTCGCAAGCGGCGGCAGTATCGGCGAAGCCGGCACGGCGACGCTCGCGGCCGGGACCTTTGCCAGCCCTGATACCATGATCGGCGGCGATGTCGTCCTGGGCAGTCGGTTCAACCAGATCGGAACGATCGCGGCATTGGGTATCGCCGGCAGCCTAGCTGTGAACGATGCGGCGGCGCTGACCATTTATGGCCCGGTGCGGGCGGGCGGCATCTCGCTGATCGATGCCGGTGCCCTGACCCTCGCCGGCTCGCTCGCGGTCGGCACCGGTCAAGCGATCGATCTGGTCGCCGGCACGATCGTCGATACCAACGCCGCGCTGATCGCCCCCAACGGTACCATCGCGTTGGCCCCGTTCAGCCCGACTACCCCGGTCGATTTCGGAGGCACTAGCTCCGGCGCTCTCGCAATCGCGCCGAGTTTCGCCGCCGCCCTGGCCGGCTCCGGCGCGCAGGACATCGTTGTGGGACAGGTGATCAGCCCCGGTGCCACCTATTTCGCCGACAGCGTGCTGACCGAAGGCGCCTTGCCCAGTTTTGCCGGCAGCCTCGGCATCGATGGCCGCACGGCAATCACCGACACGGCCGATCTGCAGGCGCGGACGATGACGCTGGCGGGCGGCAGCATCATCAATAACGGCGCGCTGGACGCTACCGCCCTCGCGCTGACCGGTACCGGCTTCAACGGCACCGGCGTGGTGATCGCGCCGGACCTTGCCGGCAGTTTCAGCCAGGGCGCGGTGTTCGACAATGCCGGCAACGCGATCGGGCTGGTGACCGGCCTTACCGCCGGCGGCGGTGGGCTGCTGCTGCTTGACAGCGCAACACCCACCATAGGGGGCACCATCGCGGTGGCGTCCGGCGCCGATCTCACGGTTAGCGCGAACCAGATCACGCTTGGCGGCGGTGGCGTGTTCAGCGCGCCGCAGGGGACAATCACCTTCGAACCTCTGGTCGCGGGTACGCCGATCGCGCTTGGTGGCGCTGGCACCGGCACGCTCGATATCAGCGCACCCCTGCTGGCTGCCATCACGCCGGGTGCCGCCGTGCTCGAGATCGGCAACAGCCTGTCCGGCCCGCTCGATGTCGCCGCCGCGCTGAGCCTGACGATCCCCGACATCGTGCTGCACGGCAACGGCATTGCGGTGAACGCATCGCTTGCGGTCGCCCATATGCTCGATCTTGAGAGTACCGGCACGATCAGCCAGGCGGCGCCGATCGGCGCCACACAGTTGATCGGCGCGGCCAACGGCGCGGTTCTGCTGACGGCATCGAACAGCATCGGCACGCTGGGTGGCTTTATCGATCCGAACGGCGATTTCGACCTGACCGACAACGGCACGATTGTGGTTGCCGGACCGCTCAGCGCCGCCAATGTCGCCCTGATCGCTGGCGATCTGGCGCTTCCCGGCGCGATCACCACCGGGTCGCTCGCCCTGACCGCGACCGATACCATCGCCGGCACCGGCACGCTGACCGCGCAGACGCTGACCGGCACCGCCGCGGGGCTGAGCCTGACCGGTGCAAACCAGATCGGCACGCTGGGTACGCTCGCGATCACCGATCATGCGGTGTTCAACGACGCGGCGGCGCTCACCATCGCCGGCCCGGTCGGCGCCACCATGCTTGCCCTTGGTGACAGCGGCGCGATCACCGAAACCGGCGGCATCACCGCGGCGACGCTTGCGAGCTTCAACACGATCGGCGGCAATGCCGCGCTGACCGGGACCAACAGCATCGCCACACTCGGCAGCTTCGCGGATGCAGCCGCCGTCACGTTCGATGATCGCGGTTCCCTGAGCATCGCGGGCCCGTTGTCGGCAGCCAGCGCCACGCTGAACACCGGCGCGCTCACCGAACCCGGCAGCATCACCGCGGGGTCGTTCGCGGCCGACATCAACGGATCGCTCGCGCTGACCGGCACCAACAGCATCGCCACACTCGGCGGCATCACAGCGACGGGCAATGCCACTCTTATCGACGGTATCGCGGTCGCGCTTGACGGTCTGTTCACCGCACCGAACGCGACGATCACCGCCCCCGGCATCGGCATCAACGGCGGTATCCAGACCAGCCTGCTTTCGCTCGCCAGCACCGGCAGCATCATAGGGGCTGGCCCGATCACTGCCGCCACCCTGACCGGCAGCGCCGGCCCGCTGGTTTCGCTGACGGGTGCCAATGCCATCGCCAACCTCGGCCCGTTTGCCGGTACCGGCAGCATGGCGTTCAACGACACCGTCGATCTGTTGATCGCAGGTTCACTCAGCGCGCCGACCGGACTCGCGCTCGGCGATGCCGCATCGATCACCGCAACCGGCGGCATCACCACCGGCACGCTGAGCAGTATCGACACGATCGGCGGCGCGGTCCGCTTTGCCGGGCTGAACACGATTGCGGCACTGGGCGATTTCGCCGCCGCCGGTACGCTCAGTCTCGCCGATCAGAGCAACCTGACGCTGGCCGGCGCGGTCGCCGCCGCCAATACGACACTCACCACACCGGGCAGCATCACAGAAACCGGCAGCCTGACCACCGGCAGCCTCAGCGGCAGCGCGGGCGCGCTGGAACTCACCGGCACCAACACGATTGCAGCACTCGGCACCCTCGGCATCGGCAACGCCCTGCTCCTGCAGGACGCGAGCCCGCTCACCATCGCCGGCCCGGTCACGGCCGGTATCCTGGCACTGGGCGATAGCGGTGCGATCACCGAACCCGGCAGCATCACCGCGGCGACGCTCACGAGTCTCGGCACCATCGTTGGGCCCGTCGCGCTCACCGGCACCAACACCATTGCCACGCTCGGTAGCTTCAGCGCGGCCAACCCGTTCGTGTTCAATGATACCGCACCACTGACCATCGCCGGTCCGTTCACGGCGCCCGATGCCACGATCGCCGCCGCCGGCCTCACCATGCCGGGCACCATCACCACCGATACGCTCGCCCTGCTGAGCAATGGTGCCATCACCGCGACCGGTCCGATCGACACCGCGACCCTGCGCGGGCGCGCCGGTGGTGCTTTGGCACTGACCGGTGCCAACCGGATCGGCAGCATTGCCAGCTTTGCCGCTATTGGCGACGCGACCATCAACGATACCGCCCCCCTCACCCTTGCTGGACCGTTCACCGCGCCCAACGCCACCTTCACCGCCGCCGCCATCGCCATCCAGGGCGATCTCGCCCTGCGGAACATGCTCGCCCTCGGCAGCCCCGGCAGCGTGACGGAGAACGGGACGATCAGCGCCCAAACCCTGACGTCGGATGGGTTGATCGGCGGGAGCGTCGCTCTGACCGGCACCAACACCATCGTCGCTTTGGGCGATTTCGCTGCGCGCGACGATGTCGTTCTGCTCGATACCGCGCCCCTGACCATTGCCGGCACGCTCAGCGCCGCCAACGCGACTCTTGGCAGCGACGGCCTGGCGATACCCGGTGATATCGCCGTGCCCGGCACCGTTTCAATCGCGAGCACCGGCAGCATCACCGAAACCGGCACGATCGATCCGGCCCTGCTGACCGGCAGCAGCGCCGGCGCGGCCGGCCTCACCGGCAGCAATGTGATCGGCACACTGGGCGCCTTCAGCGTCGCCGATGGCGCCTTCGTGCTGAATGACACCACGTCGCTCGTCGTCACCGGCCCGCTCACCGCTGCCGATATTGCTCTGACCTCACCGGGTCTGGCCGTTCCAGGTACCATCATGACGCCCGGCACCATCACGGTCGCGGGCGGCGGCGTCAGCGAAACCGGCGCTGTTGCCGCGCGTCTCATCCAGACCACCGGCAGCCTCACCGGCGACACCAGACTGACCGGCACCAACCAGATCGGCACGCTCGGCAGTTTCAGCGACACCGGCCACTATTTTTCCCTGTACGATGCCAGGGCGCTCACCTTGATCGGCCCGGTCACGGCCCGCGCCGTCACCATCACCGCCGCCGGCCAACTCGTGCTCGATGGAACCGCGGGCGGTGGCCTTTTCATCGAGGGTCCGGGCCTTACCACACCGATTGCACCCGGTGTGCAGCCGCGCGCCGGCATCGATTCGGTACTGGGCGTCACCAACGGCGGGGCACAGCAATTGCTGCAAACCGGCACGTTCAACATCGATACCGGCCCGATCGCCCAGGCCGCCGGCCTCGCCAACCAGCCCGACGGGGTCTTCATGCTGCTGCCCTCCACCGGCAGCGCAACCTTCGCGGATTTGCTGGCCCCCAACACGACCCTGGTGCTCAGCCTCGGCGGCGGCATGGCGAGCGGCCAGATGGCGCTGCACTTCCTCGTCGTGGCGGGCAGCGCGGCCGGCCAGACCAATTTCGATGGCTCGCTCGGCAATCTTTCCGGTCAGGCCGCCGCCCATAACGGCATCGTCGTCCCGGTACCCGGCACCAACTACCGCTTCAACGCCTGTATCATCGGCTCGGTCAATTGCACCGTTCTGCCGATCCTGACCCTGCCCGAAGCCAGCCCGATCCAGGACTACGACCTGACCCCGACCCGGCGCCGGCACCTTGACCGCGACGTCCGCCTGCCCGGCGTCGCCGCGAAGGACTACTGACCATGGCGCGCGCCACTGGCCTCACCCCGACCGGACCCGGTGATGAGACTTCGTCAAGCAAGGTCAGGGGATCTTGCCCTGGCGGGGGTCCCATTGGCAAAGCCCCCTGGCATTGCTTGCCTCGAATCTTGTTACCACGCCCGATCGGCCTGATCGCCGTGCTGGGCCTGGCGCTGGGCCTTGCCGGTTGTGCGCAGCCGCCGTCGAGTGCGTATGAGGCGACCGGCAATCGTGCGGCGGAGCTGACGGGACCGCAGTATGCCTTGGGCCACAACAGCAGTGGTGAGGCGTGTACGGCCAGCCGGGCGAAGGGTGGCGCTCTGGTTTATTGCGGTGGCTGGCAGCATCCAAGCGCGCGCGTGGTATCAGGTCCGGCAACGAACGCGGCGGGGCTGGTTGCGCTGGCGACATCCGGTTCGTGGCGCGCCGGGCTGGAAGAGCGGTATGAGTGCGCGGCACCGCACCCGACCACGGTGCTGGGACGTTATCCGGGTGAGGTTTTACTGTGCACGCAACGTATTGGCGGTTGGCCGCATGTTGCGTTGGCGGCTTTGATCGATGGCCATGCCTGGCTGGCCGATGGTGTGCAGCCGGCGTTCCCGGTGATGCAACGGGCGATCGGGCTGGTCAGCGGCGTTGCCACACCCTCGACCGTGCGGGATGTTTCAGTCACGACGTCTGACCAATTGCTCGCAAACCGGCTTGCGGCGGCAGCGTTCAGTTCGGGCGATATCGGCCACTATGATGCGTTGATGCAAGTCGGCAACAACGCCAATCAGGCCGAGGATTATGCGGCGGCGGTTACGGCCTATCGCGCTGCGCTGGCTTTGCAGCAAAAAAGTCTTGGCGCTGACAACCCGAACACTGTGGCGCCGATGGTCGATCTGGCGCTGAATTTGTCGGATGAGGGGCGATACACCCAGGCAGATGCGCAGTTCGCCCAGGCGCGGCGTCTGGCACCGCATGCGGCGGATCCCACGGCGCTGCCCCGGCTGCTGCATTATCGCGGGCTTGATGCGTTGAACCGGCGCAGGTACCGCCGTGCGCTGGTGCTGCTGGCCCGCGCGGAGCAGGGTTACGCTGCGCTACTGCCGGCGGCCGTGTTGCAGCCGCACCCGTTGGTGACCGCCAATGATTCGAGCTTTGGCCTCGCGGCGAACAGCGGCACGGCGCAGATTCTGACCGAGCAGACCACGCTGCTCAGCCCGGTCAGTCAGCAGGCGCTGCTCGGTGTCATCGAGACCTTGCGCTATTACGGCGTGGCGTTAGCCGACCTCGGTCATCCGCACGCGGCGGCGGCAAAGCTACGCTTGTCTTCGATGATCGCGGCGGCGAATGGCATCGGCGCGCCGGTCCTGCAGGCGCGGCTCGACCGGACAGCCGCGACGATCGATCGCGACACCGGCAATACCAGTGCCGCGGTGGGTCAGTTGGCCAGCGCCGCGCGCCAGTTCGCGCAGGCGCTGCCTGGCTCACGCCCGGTCGCCGATACCGCGTTGCTCCAGGGTAGCGTACTGATGCGCGCCGGCAACAACGACGCGGCGGTCGCGGCATGCCGTGCCGGTGTCACGCTGCTGGATCGGTTGCGGCTCGGCACGTCGGCACGGCTGATCGCACCTTGCCTGTCGGCGCTCGACCGTCTGGCCCGGACGCGGCCAGGCGCGGCGCAGGCGCTGTATGGCGAAATGTTCGCCATGGCCGAACTCGCGCAGGGCAGCACGACGAGCCAGGAGATTGCTGAATCATCGGCACGTCTGGCCGCCGATGCCCATAATCCGAGGGTTGCCGCCGCGATCAGGGCGCATCAGGACGCCGTGGTGGCGCTCGCCCGGCTATACCGCACGCGGGATGATCTGGTGCACGGCCACGACGGCACCGCTCAGGCAACCAAGCCCGGCAGCCCCTCGGCGATCACCGCCGTCGATGCCAAGATCGCCGCCGCCACCAGGGCACTGGCCGATGCGGACGAAGCGGTGCAGGCGGCAGCGCCGAATTTCGGCCAGTTGGTGCAGGAGTCGGTCCCTGTCGCGGCAGTGATGCGGCAGTTGCGCCCGAACGAGGCGTTCCTTGATATCATGCTCGCGCCGCATCATGCGTGGCTGTTCATGCTGCAGAACGGCCGGATCGCGGTGGCCCGGACCGACGTGGGTGAGGCCCCGATGACTAAGCTGGTCGAGGCGGTACGGCATAGCATAGAGCCGACCCAATCGGGCCTGCCGCCGTTTGCGATGGCCAAAGCCGCTGCGATCTACCAGGCGACCATCGCCCCATTTGCGCCCGCCCTTAAACATACCGTTGCGATGGTGGTAGCGCCGTCCGGCCCGCTGTTGTCGTTGCCGTTCGCCCTGCTGCCGACCGGCCCCGCCGTCGCGGCTGGCCAGACCACGACCCCGGACGGCAACCTGGGCATGACGCCGTGGCTGATCCGCAAGATGACACTGGTCTACGTGCCGGCGGCGGCGAATTTCGTATCGTTGCGCGCGGTGCAGGGCAATTCCCGTGCGAAGCGCCCGTGGTTTGGCTTCGGCGATTTCAAACCCGTCACGCCAGCCCAGGCCGAGGCGAGTTTCCCCGGCGGAGCGTGCGGTCAAAGTGCGCAGTTGTTCGCGGGCCTGCCGCCGCTGCCATACGCCAAACTCGAACTCGCCGCCGCTCAGGCAATTTTCCATGCCCCAACCAGCGATGAACTGCTAGGCGCGCGGTTCACGGTGCCTGCCGTCGAGCATGCCGATCTGGCGGATTACCGGATTTTGCACTTCGCGACCCATGCACTGCTGCCCTCCGAACTGCCCTGCGCCAAGGAGCCCGCGATCGTGACATCGGCGCCGCAGGGCGCGAAATCCGCAACACGCGCGATGTTGACGACCTCGGACATCACGAACCTGCATCTCAACGCCAATCTCGTCATCCTGTCGGCCTGCAACACCGGTGGCAGCAACGGCCGGGCCGGCGGTGAAGCGCTGTCGGGCCTCGCGCGATCGTTCTTTTTTGCAGGTGCCCGCGCGCTGATGGTGACGCAATGGGCGGTAAACGACCAGGTCAGTTCCTATCTGGTGGCGACCACGCTCGAACACGTGGCTGCCGCTGACGATGGCGGTGCCGCATCCAGCCTGCGCAGCGCACAGCTCGCCCTGATCGACAGCGCCGGGTCAGGCGGCGTGCCGAGCAGCGTCGCAGATCCGTTCTACTGGGCGCCCTTCGTGGTCATTGGCGATGGCGGGCGGCCCGCGCCCAATTTGGCCAATTATCAGGCGGTCGGTCAAGCGAAACGGTCTTTTTGAGATGGCGGGGGACGATCCCACCACGCTCGGCAAATACGATGTTGTCCGTCCTTTGGGCCGTGGCGCAATGGGGGTGGTGTTCGAGGGGTTCGACCCGATCATCACCCGGCGCGTCGCGATCAAGACGGTAAGGCTGGACCGCATCGATGAAACCGAGGGGGCCGAGGATCTGCTGCGCTTCAAGCGCGAAGCGCAGGCCGCCGGGCGGCTCACCCACCCCAACATCGTCGGCGTCTACGATTATGGCGAGACCGATACGCTGGCTTATATCGTGATGGAATTCGTCGAAGGCGATACGCTGAAACTCCTGCTCGATCGTGGCGACCGCTTCACGCCGCCCGATGCCGTGGCAATGATGGAATCACTGCTCGCCGGCATTGCCTACAGCCACGACAACGGTGTGATTCATCGCGACATCAAACCCGCCAATGTCATGATCACGCGCGATGGCCGGGTAAAACTGGCAGATTTCGGCGTGGCACGGATCGAAAGCTCGAGCCTGACCCAGGCCGGCACCATGATCGGCACGCCTTCCTACATGTCGCCTGAGCAATTTATGGGTCAGACCATCGATGCGCGGACCGACATCTATTCCGCGGGTGTGCTGCTGTATCAACTGCTGACCGGCGAGAAACCCTTCGAAGGCTCGGTTACCGCGATCATGCACAAGGTGCTGAACACCGAGCCGCCGCCGCCTTCCGCCCTGTCCGTTTCAGTCGCCCCGGCGCTGGATGCCGTGGTGCGCCGCGCGATGGCGAAACGACCCGAGGATCGCTTTGCCGGTGCGCGCGATTTCGCTCAGGCTCTGCGCGATGCGACCGCCACGGCCGATGACGCCGATGCCACCATGATCGCGACGCCGGGCCGCGCGACGATGCGCGTTGCGAACGAACCGGCCGCGCGCCCCCGTCGTACCGGCGTGATCATCGGCCTTGCAGGTGCCGCGGTGATCGCGGCGGGTTTCGTCGCCTTCGTGGTGACGCGCCGTCCCGCACCGCATGCGGCCGCGCCACCGAAAACAGCCGCAATTGTGCCCCCGGCCACACCGGCACCGCCGCCGAGCCTCGGGATGCTGCGCCATAAACTCGCCGCCGCGATCGCCCCGATTTCCTGTACTCTGCTGCATGGCACAATAGCCAGCACGGGCGCGGCGCTGACCGGCCTCGTCGGCGCCGGTGAGCGGCAGGCGCTCAACGCTGCCGCAACCAGCGCCCTCACGCCCCTGCCTGTCACCCTTGCGCTGAAATCCTTCACCGGCCCCTATTGCGGTGTGCTCGATGCGGTGCGCGCGGACGCGCCGCCGTTCGCCGCCGATCGCCTGCATCTGCACCTTCAGCACCAAGCCACCCGTCTGGTTGCCGGCCAGCATATTGTGGTCGATCTAAATCTGCCAAAATTCGCCGGTTACGCAGAGGTTGATTACATCTCGAGCAGTGGTGCGACCTATCGCCTGTACCCCAGCCCGGCCCTGCCCGCGACGCTGCTCGCGGCTTCAGATCATCTTGTGCTCGGCAAATCCGCCGCCGCGCGCTGGGCCGTTGGGGCACCCTTCGGTCGCGACATGATCCTTGCCATCGCAAGCTCCGTGCCGATCAACACCATGCCGAAATCGCTATCGGGCGACGTGAAAACGTTCCTGCCCGCGCTGCGGGCCACGCTGGCAAACTTGCGGGCGCAGGGGGCCACGATCCGCACCGCCGCGATCGTGTTAGATACTGTCAAGAAATAACCGGCGCGCAGCCATCGCCACGCAACGCTCGAACGCCGTCAGCGAGTCGAACGCCAGTTCCTCGCCCTCATGCGGCAGCACCACCGGGCAGGACCCGCCGAACATTACGGCGCCCACCACCATCAGATTATCGGCAAGGCCGAAGCTTTCATGCATCAGCCCGGCGAGATCATCGGCGATCCGCCCAGCCTGCGCCCGGCTGCGCGTGGCGAACGGCACCGCACTGTTGGAATAGCCGAACACCGTCTTGCCGCGTCCGAAAAACCAACCGAGTTCGACCAGCGTGCCGGCGTCGGCCGAGGCGCCGCGAAACGGCGTGAGATTCGCGATGATGATGTCGCTGGCTTCCATCATCGCGAGATCCTTGTGAAAAATAGCGCGCCAGGCCTGATCTTCAGTCATCGCCGCCGTGCTGGCATCATCGAGCGGTGCGAGCCCGACAATGCCATAGCGCGCTGCGATCGCGATTTTACGCGCGGCCTGTGCGGCCGCATCCGGCAGGAACACATCGGGTCCCGCCAGATACGCCGTGATCGCCCGATCAGAAGGCAGCGTCGTCAAACTCCATCATGGTCGCCGAGCCTGACTGGATGGCTGCTAGCAGGGCGCCGGTTTGGGGCAACAGGCGCTCCATGAAGAATTTTGCCGTCTGCACCTTGGCGCGATAGAATTGTGCGTCCTCGCCCTCCGCTTTCGGCGCCGCGATCGCGACCATCCGTGCCCAGACGAAAGCAAAGGCAGTCAGCCCGAACAGCCGCAGGTAATCGACCGATGCGGCACCGATTTCATCATGGTTCGACATGGCATTTTCCATGATGAAACCGGTCGCGATCTGCAGATGCTCGATTGCCTGCTGCAACGGCGGCAGGAACGGCGCCAGCGCCGGGTTGTCTTCATGCGCCTCGATGAATTCCAGCACCGGATCGAGAAAGCGCGTCAGCAAACGCCCACCATCCTGGGGTAATTTGCGGCCGACCAGGTCGAGCGCCTGGATGCCGTTGGTGCCTTCATACAACATCGAAATCCGCGCATCGCGCACATATTGCTCGATGCCATGGTCACGAATATAGCCATGCCCGCCATAGGTCTGTACGGCCAGCGAGGCAATCTCGAAGCCCAGATCAGTGAACATGGCTTTGACGATCGGGGTCATCAACGAGGCGAAATCATCCGCTGCCTGCTTTGCGTCGTTATCGCCCGATTTCGCGAGTATCTCGAGCTCCCGCGCCACCCAACCCGCCAGCGCGCGGCAGCCTTCGATGTAGGCGCGCATGGTCAGTAACATGCGCCGCACATCCGGATGGACCATGATCGGATCAGCTTGCTTGTCCTCGGCCTTGATGCCGGTCAGAGAGCGACCTTGAATCCGGTCCCGCGCATAGGCGACCGCGTTCTGATAGGCTGTCTCGGCAACACCGAGCCCCTGGATTCCGACGGAAAGTCGTTCCGTGTTCATCATGGTGAACATGGCGCGCAGACCCTTGTTCGGTTCACCCACCATCCAGCCGGTTGCGCCGTCAAAACTCATGGCACAGGTGGCCGACGCCTTGATGCCCATTTTATGCTCGATCGCGGTGCATTGCAGACCGTTGCGAGGCCCTATCGAACCATCCTCGCGCAGCAGGAATTTCGGCACCACGAACATCGAAATTCCCTTCACCCCTGCCGGCGCATCCGGCAGTCGCGCCAGCACCAGGTGAATGATGTTCTCGGTCAGGTCATGCTCACCGGCGCTGATGAAAATCTTGTTGCCAGTGATGCTGTAGCTGCCATCATCGTTCGGCACCGCCCTGGTGCGGAGCATGCCGAGATCGGTACCGCAATGCGGCTCGGTCAGGCACATCGTGCCGGACCATTTGCCGGACACCAGATTGGGCAGATAGGTTCGTTTCTGCTCGTCGCTGCCCGCATGGTTGAGCGCCACATACGCGCCATGCGACAGACCGGGATAGAGCCCGAACGCGACGTTTGCCGAACACAGCATTTCCTCGACCATCATGGCCGCCGGCACCGGCATGCCCTGGCCGCCGAATTCCGGGTCCGCCGCCATCGCGGTCCAGCCGCCCTCGCAGAACGCCTTGTAGGCGTCCTTAAAGCCGGAGGGGGTACGTACCACGCCGTTTTCATAGGTGCAGCCTTCAAGATCGCCCGACTGATTGAGGGGGAACAACACGCCTTCGGAGAATTTCGCGGCCTCTTCCAGCACGCTGTCGATCAAGTCCGGCGTGAATTCGGCATTACCCGGGAGTGCCGCAATTTCGTTGCTATCGAACAACTGATGCAGCACGAAACGCATATCCTCCAGCGGCGCTTTGTAGATCGGCATTTGTCTCTCCGTTCGGTTGGATCAATTACGCAAAGGTCGTCCGGTTTCCAGCGTATGCTTGATGCGGGCCTGAGACTCCTTGGTGCGAAACAGCGCCATGAAGGCCTCGCGTTCCAGCGCCATCACATCGGTCTCGCTCACCGGATCAATGATATCCGCATCACCGCCGGTCAGTACCCGTGCCAGATGGGTCGAAACCGTCACATCATGCGCGGTGGCGATGCCCTTCTTGCGGAATTCCGCCACCGCCATTGCCAATCCCACCCGGCCGGATTCTCCTGGCAGTTGCAGCACGACAGGCTCGGGCGGCCGATAGCCTGCCACCTTCGCCAAGGCCAACGCCTTGGCATCCGCCAACACGCGCATTCGATTCATCGTGATCCCATCGTCAGGTTTCAGAAATTTCAAATCCTTCGCATCCGCCGCCGAGGTCGAGACTTTTGCGGTCGAGACCATCTCAAACACTTTGGCTACTGCGGGCATCGGCCCCTTTGGCGTGTCCTTCGGGGTCTGCCAGCGCGCCAGCATCGCCGCACATCCGCCCCACCCTGGCACCAGCCCGACTCCGCATTCGACCAGCCCGATATAGGTCTCGGCATGGGCCTGCACCGCCGTGCAGTGCAGCAAAATCTCGCTACCGCCCCCCAATGCGCGTCCCGCCGGCGCACCGACCACGGGGAACGGCGCGTAGCGCAATGCCTGGTAGGTTTTCTGACCGTCCTTGATACTTCCTTCGATCTTGCCCCACATCCGCAAATTCGCGGCAAACACCGCAAGTCCGAGATTGGCGCCGACCGAGAAATTCTCGCGCCCCGGTCCCGCACGCAGATTTTCGGTATAGATCACCAGCGCCTGATAACTCTTGGCTACCAGTGCAATTGTTTTATCAAGCAGCGATAGAATATCGCCATCCAGCGAATTCATGATCGAGTGGAACTCAAAGCACAGAACACCATCACCGATGTCCCACACCGACGCCGATTTGTTGGTCAGCACCGGCTTCTGGCCGCGCTTGATATCTTCGAGCAGGACAACGCCCGCAGGCCGCCGCACCGGGCGATAGGTGCCCGCGCTGTCGAACTGCATCAAGGTGCCGTCGACGGTTTTATAAAAACTGCCGCTACCCAGTTTTGCGAGAATCGGCGGTACAGCAATACCGAGCGCACCCAGCCGCTCGGCAATCCACGCCGCGCCAAGCTTGTCGATCAACTCGAACGGCCCGTATTTCCAAGTATAGCCCAGCCGCATGGCCTCATCGATGTCGCTGATGTCGTCGGCAATCTCGGGTACGAGTGCCGCCGCATAGGCCAAAACCCGTCCGAGCACGCCCCAGGCATATTGACCTGCAACGCTCTTGGCGCCCACCAGTTTCTTCAGGTCCTTTTTGGCGTCTTTCACCTCGGCGATGTCGGATTTCGCGGTCTCGCGCCATTCCAGCACGCCGCCGGCTGCCGCCTTGAGCGACAGCGTCTCGCGCAACGCCTCTGTCCCCCGGCCGCTGCGGCGATAAAACCCGCCCTTGCCTTTTCGCCCGGTATAGCCTTGATCGATCATCATCCCGATCATCGGCATATCCCGATTCATCGTATGGAACGCATCTCCTGGCGGCAGCAAGCGCGCGAGCGATGCGTTGACATGCGGCCCGAGATCGATCCCCACCAGATCCATCAACCCGAACACGCCGGTCGACGGAAACCCCATTGGTTTGCCCATGATCGCGTCAGCGTCCTCGATTTCGAGGCCCATCTCCATTGCCAGCACCAGCGCCGTCTGAATCCAGTAGGTTCCAATCCGATTGGCGATGAAGCCTGGCGTATCACGGCACACGACCACCGATTTGCCGAGCATCACATCGCAAAAACGCGTGATCGCCTCGATGGTTTCTGCATGCGTCTCAGCGCCGGTCACCAATTCGAGCAATCGCATGTAGCGCGGCGGATTAAAGAAATGCGTGATCACGAAATCCGGCCGCAGACTTGCCGGCATCGCCAGCATCAGTTCGGCAAGCGGAATCGTGGATGTGTTGGATGACACCACCGAACCCGGTTTCCGTACGGCCGCCAGACGCGCATATAGCGCCTGTTTGACATCGAGCCGCTCGATGACCGCCTCGACGATCCAGTCGCATTCGGCCAGACGCGCGAAATCATCCTCGGTATTGCCGGGCGTGATCAGTCGTGCCGCCTTCGGTGACATCAGCGGCGCCGGTTCGATTTTTTTGAACCGCTCGATCGCCCCTTTGGCAATCGCATTGCGGTCCGCGCTGCCAGGCTTGACGATATCCAGCAGCATGACCTTCACACCGGCATTGGCGACATGCGCGGCAATCGCCGCGCCCATCACGCCCGCGCCGATCACCGCAACCGATTTGATTTCGGACATCAAACC
This sequence comes from Acidiphilium sp. PA, assembly GCF_026191915.1. GTDB lineage: Bacteria > Pseudomonadota > Alphaproteobacteria > Acetobacterales > Acetobacteraceae > Acidiphilium. The sequence goes on along the minus strand of NZ_JAIMBY010000008.1, from coordinate 80,134 downwards.
GCCTCCAGCACCGTGGCAATGCCCTGCCCACCGCCGATGCACTGCGTTGCCAGTGCATACCGCCCGCCCTGACGCTGGAGAAGTTGCGCCGCCTTGCCGGTAATCCGCGCCCCGGTCGCGCCGAGCGGATGACCAAGGGCGATGGCCCCGCCATCAAGATTGACGCGCGCGGCATCAAGCTCAAGTTCGCGCATGCAAGCCAAGGCCTGCGAGGCGAAAGCTTCGTTCAACTCGACCACATCGATCTCGTGCGCCGTGATTCCCGCCCGCGCCAGCGCCTTGCGCGACGCCGCGACCGGACCGATGCCCATGATGTCCGGCGCGCAACCGGCCACCGCCACCGCGGCGATACGCGCCATCACGGCCAGACCATGCGTGCGCGCATACTCTTCCGAACAGACCAGTACCGCTGAGGCGCCATCGGTCAGCGGCGAGGATGTACCCGCGGTTACGGTGCCATTGGCATCGAACGCCGGCTTCAAACCGGCAAGCCCCTCGCGCGACGCATCGTGGCGAATGCATTCGTCCTGGGTCGCGTTTGCCTTGCTTAGCGTGATCGGTGCGATTTCATCGGCCAGACGCCCCGCCGTCTGCGCGGCCGATGCCTTCATATGGCTCGACAGCGCGAACTCCTCCTGTGCTTCGCGGGTAATCTGCCAGCGCTGGGCGACATTTTCGGCGGTATCACCCATTCCCATGTAGGCCGCGGGGTTTTTCGCATAGAGTGCGGGCGAGGGCATCGGGTTGTATCCACCCATCGGCACCCGCGTCATGCTCTCCACACCCGCCGCAATGAACGCCTCGCCCGCGCCCATCGCGATTGAGCCCGCCGCCATATGGATCGAATACATCGATGAGCCGCAGAACCGATTGACCGTGGCGCCTGCGACGGTAATCGGCAGATCTGCCAGCAGCGCAATCAACCGCGCCACGTTCAGCCCCTGCTCGGCCTCGGGAAATGCGCAGCCGACAATGATATCCTCGATATCGGCTGGGTTGACCTTGCTGCGCGCCACCAACGCACGCACCACGTCCGCGGCCATTTCATCAGGACGCACCCGTGTCAGGCCGCCCTTACGGGCGGGCGTGAACGGGGAACGGACATAACCGGCAATGACAGCTTTGATCATGGAAGGGACTGGCTCCTGGGAATTTTATTTTTGCAGTTTCTGGATCGCCATTTCCGACTGGCGTTCGATGTCACCAAGCTCGGCGAGGCTTTGTTCAAGTGCCGCCCGCTGCTCCTGCAATTTTGCGATCCGCTTGCGCACCGCAGCCAACAACTGGCGTACCTGGGTGTGCTGCGTCGGATCGATATCGTATAGATCGAGATAGTCCTTGATTTCACGCAACGAAAAGCCCAGACGCTTGCCGCGCAGAATCAGCATCAGTCGGGCCCTGTCGCGCGGCGTATAGACCCGCGTGGTGCCGGCCCGGCTCGGGTTGACCAGCCCCTTGTCCTCGTAGAAGCGAATGGTTCGCGCAGTCACGCCAAGCTGACGAGCCAATTGGCTGACCGAATACAGCGCGCGTGGTGTTCCGCCGGCATCCGCAACTTCCTGCTCATGGCGTGCGTGCAGCGCAGCCATTGCCGGACTCTCAGTCGTCAATACAGTCATGCCCAATCCTGGATATTTTGAAACAAAGTTTCGGGTTTCCGTATTGATGAACATGGACGATTCCGCGCGTTTACGCAAAGAGGATCGCTATTACGTATAGGACATGCCCTTCTGTTTGTCCAGCGCCCGGTGCTGGCGTCAGGCGAAGGCGGCAAGGCCTTCTTTTTTGAAAAAAAGAAGCAAAAAACTTTTATTCGTCTGGGCCCGTGCCGATGAAACCGCCTGTACCTGAATTCAAAAAAGTTTTTTGCTGCTTTTTTCCAAAAAAGCAGTCTCACTTCGCCTAGATCTTGGCCTGCGCTTTAGCCACTTCCTCAGCCACCAGCTCCTTTTTCGATAATTTGCCTACCATCGTCTTCGGCAGGCTCTCGCGAATTTCGACAGTCTTTGGAATCTCGATCCGGTTCAAATGTGTTTTGAGAAATTGGAGTATCTCAGCCTCGGTTGCGGCCGTTCCGGGCCGCAACGTGACGAACAGTTTGGGCGCCTGGCCACGATACCCATCGGGGATGCCGATCGCCACGGCATCCTGCACGGAAGGATGTTGATATGCGGCCTCCTCGATCACCCTTGGGTACACATTGAACCCGCCGCACAGGATCAAATCCTTGATCCGATCGACGATGAACAAATGTCCATCCTCATCCAGATATCCGATATCGCCGGTCCGCAACGCACCATTGACAAAACTCGCCGCCGTCTCCTCCGGCCGGTGATAATAGCCGCGCATCACCTGCGGCCCGCGCACGCAAATCTCGCCGCGCGCGCCTTGCGCGAGCACGACTTCCGGGTGGTCCGGGTCACGGATCTCCACCATGGTACCCGGCAGCGCTTGGCCAACCGAGCCAATCTTCACATGGTCGGGGCGCGTCGCGGTCACGATCGGCGAGGTTTCGGACAACCCGTACCCTTCCAGAATGGGGCAGCGCGATAGGTGCTCAAACCGCTCCATCCCCTCGAGCGACATCGGAGCGCCACCGGACATGCAGAACTTGATAAACGATAAATCCGTCCCACCGCCGGCAGCGTTGCAAATTGCTGTGTACAGTGTCGGCACGCCCGGAAGCATGGTCGGGCGCTTGCGCGTAATCGTCGTCATCAGCAGCTTCATGTCCAGCCTGGGCATCAGGATCAGTTCGGCGCCGATCGCGACACCCAGATTCATCACGGCGGTCATCGCGAATACATGAAACAGGGGCAAAACGCCGATGATCCGCTCGGTGCCGCGACCGATCGTTGGGCTTGCCGCCAGAACCTGCTGAATATTGGCGGTGATATTGCCATGCGTCAGCATCGCGGCCTTCGGTGTGCCCGTGGTGCCGCCGGTATATTGCAGCACCGCGATATCGTGGATAGGATCGATCACGACCGGCGTTGGCTTCGCTGCCCCTGCAATCAACTCATCAAATCGCAGATATGCCTTCCCATCGGGAATGGCGGCCAGATCCCTGGCCTTGAATGCACGGAACAGCCATGCTTTCAGCAGGGGCAACGCATCCGCCATTGAACAAACGATCACGCGGTCCAGCAACCCCTGGTCCACCAACGGGCCGATCTTTGCCTGGATCATCGCGAGATCCAGCGTCACGATCATTCGCGTGCCGGAATCCTTGATCTGCCCGGCCAGTTCCCGCTCTGTGTAAAGCGGGTTGAAATTCACCACTGTGCCGCCTGCTTTCAGGATCGCGAAATACAGGATCACCGAATACGGCGTGTTTGGCAGGCACAGGCCGACGCACACGCCTTTGCCCACCCCCAGCGCCTGTAACCCCGCGGCCGCACGGTCGGCCAGATCCGCCACCGTTCCCCATGTCTGGCCACGCCCGAGAAAATCGACCGCGGGGTGCCCGGCAAACCGGCGCGCCGCATCATCGAGCAAATCACCGACCGGCGCGGGGAGGGCAACGAAATCGACATCGGCATGGTGAATGGCAGCGTCCATCCTGGCTTCCTCCTAAGTCGGCGGGATCCTGCCAAACGGAATGTTACTCTATCGTATTGGAGGATCTATTGCCGTTAACGTTAATACTAGCAAGCCGACGCGGCAGAGACAAGGATGGCAGACAGGCAAAAAAAAACGGGGCCCAGAGGACCCCGTCATCGGCACTCCGAAGTCAGAAACTTCAGACGGCTTTCAGGTTGATGGCGGCAGCCTTGCCCCGTTCCATCGCGATTTCGTATGAGACTTTCTGGCCTTCATTCAGGCCGCGCATGCCCGCTGCCTGAACTGCCGTGATATGAACGAATACATCCTTGCCGCCATCCTGCGGTACGATGAATCCGAAACCTTTTGTGGTGTTAAACCACTTGACAGTGCCGATCGCCATTGTTGCGTCGTCGCTCCTAAGACACACCCACCGTGCGACCGCCGCACGGCTCAAGAGGGACAACCGGGTTTTGGACGTCTTGGCCGCGTACGGAAACCCGTCTCGTGCAACAAGGCAAGCCAAAGTCGATTGCACAGTTAATGACGCAGAAAGATGCGTGCCTGTCAACGCGAATACGCATGGCTCGTGCAATGGAGCCACCCTTTCCCGCAACGCGTGACAATATTCCCGCTGAAGGTCCCATTTGCACCCAAACCGACGACCGGCGATAAACACAGCGGTCTGTTCCAGGGAGGATAATTCGTGATCGTATCAGAAAAATTTGAGACAATTTCCGCTCAGAAAAGCTTTGGCGGCACGCAGAGCGTGTGCCGCCATGACTCGACGGAAACCGGATGCTCGATGCGATTTGGCGTATTCCTACCACCCCAGGCCGCTGACGGGCCGGTACCTGCCCTCTACTACCTTGCCGGTCTCACGTGCACCGAAGAGAATTTCGTGGTTAAAGCCGGTGCGCAGCGCATCGCCGCCGAACTCGGCATCGCGCTGATCGCGCCCGACACCTCGCCGCGCGGCCTCAACTATCCTGGTGAAGACGATGCCTACGATTTCGGCTCCGGCGCCGGCTTTTATGTCGATGCGACCGAACCGCCATGGCAGTCCGGCTATCGCATGTATTCCTACATCAGCCGCGAGCTCCCCGCTCTGCTGAACGCCGAACTGCCGATCGATCCCGCCCGCGTTGGCATCTTTGGTCACTCGATGGGCGGCCACGGCGCATTGACCATAGCGCTCAAACATCCCGAAATCTTCAAATCGGTCTCCGCCTTCGCGCCCATCGTCTCGCCGATGCGCTGCCCCTGGGGCGAAAAGGCGCTGACCGGTTACCTCGGCACTGACCGCAGTGTCTGGCGCGCCTACGATGCGACCGCCCTGATCGAAGAGCGCGGCTGGGCCGGCCCGCCGATCCTGATCGATCAAGGCACCGCAGATCCCTTTCTCGCGCGCGAACTCAAACCCGAATTGCTCCGCGCAGCGTGCGCCGCAAAAACGATCCCGCTCGATCTGCGGATGCAGGATGGTTACGACCATTCGTATTTTTTTATCGCAACCTTCGTGGACGATCATGTACGCCACCACGCCAATTATTTGTGACGCGCTGGCGCGGTGCCTTAGTCCGGTTTAGCACCATCAATGCTGTTTTCCAGGACCGCACCGCTCTTCGCATCGACGCCGACCTCATGCGTGGCACCTGCCACCGTGATGTCGAACGAATACCGCAGACCCGAACCGCCGCTTTCACGCTCCAATTCCATGTCGGTGACGGTGCCGGCTTGCGCCTTCAATGCAATCGTCTGCGCCTGGGCTGGCGTGATCGACGCATCCTTCTGCAAACTCTGGCCCGTATAGGCGAGGGCCGCGCCGCATGACGCAAGCGACAAAAGAGTGCCAAGCCCGATGGTGCTGATCGATAGCGCGTGTTTGGTCATTGATCTCTCCTGATGCAGCGGCCGATGCCTGGCCGCATCGCCAGAGAACACGTGGCGTCCGACCAGATCATGTCGCCATCTGTGTCGATCGGTAACACGCCACGTCAGGCGTCCGACTCACCCGCGAGCGCAACGACACGCTTCTGCACCCCCCATACACGTTTGCCAGTCAGAAAATATACCCAGCCCCAGCCTGCACCAAGGTGTCGGAACAGCTGAAAGCTGAACGGTTCGATCACGGCGGCCAAAATCGCCAAGCCCGGCTTCGCCTGGGTCCGCCCACCCACCCAGTTGCGATACAAATGCACCGACCAGCCATGAAACCCGAGATCGATCACGATCTTGCCCAGAATGAACCCACCGACCGGAATCAGCATCGTGACCCGGCCGGTGCCGATGTACCACAGCAGCAGCGCGAACGCGCACAGCCCATAGATCGGCTGCATGGTATCGATGGCTTTGACCGGCAACATCCACGTCCCCAACCGCCGGTAGCGCGCCGCCCCCACCATGTCGCGATACCAGAACTGGGTCTGCAGAAATCCGCCGAACCAGCGCCGGCGCTGGCGCAGAAACGCGGGCAGGCTGCCAGGCGCCGAGGTTCGCCCCCGCGCGGCACCGATCACCGCGCTACGCCAACCCAACCCGTGCAGAAACCCGTAGCGGCGAAGCCGATGGATCAATTCATAATCCTCGACTAGGCAATCCGGATCGAATCCGCCCACCAGCGCCAGGGCATCGCGCCGGAACCCGGCGAACGCGCCTGAAATCAGCAACAGGCTGTCCTGGCGCATCCATGCGTAGCGCGAGAGAAAATTACGGATATATTCATATGTCTGAAACCACTCGAACACCCGCCCGCTCAGGCTGGAATCGCATACCGGCGTCAATACTCCGGTCGCCGCCACCAAGCCCGGCGTGGTCGCGAACGCTGCGCGCATTGCCCCGATCGCGTCGCCATCCAGGATGGTATCGGCATCCACGGTCAGAACTAGATCGGTCTTGAGATGAACCAGACTGGCGTTCAGCGCCACCGCCTTACCGCCATGCGGCAGGCGCAACCAACGCAGTTGTGGCACGATGGGGCTTGGGGCGCTGATCGCGCCCGTCAGCGGCGGCTCGAGGCGGTAGACCGATCGCATCACGGCGGCTGTGCCATCGGTCGAGCCATCATCGGCGATCACGATTACCTCGGGCGGATCGCTCTGCCCGATCAACCCGGCGACCGTCGCCTCGACCACCGATGCTTCGTTATAGGCAGCAACAATCACCCCCAGCGTCGGCCGGACCCCGACCGGCGCGGGCATTCCGGTCGCCTTGCGCAATGGCCACGTCTGCCAGACGGTAAACGCCAGCAACACCGTATCATACGCGATATAGACAATCCCGACTGACCAGCCCGAAATACCGCGCGCGAAAAACGCATTTGCAAACAACACGACCCAGACGGCCATGACGGCGCCATGGATCGCCACACTGCGCCACGGCGTCGGTGGCGGTGTCCAGCGCGGCGAATTCATCCGGAGCATCGGGTTCAAGGTATCTGGCACGGGTTCTATCCTCATCACGATCGATTGCGCGTCACATGAGGTGGCTTGACGACCTGCCAAGCAGCCCCAACGAATGGGAGTCACTGCCGGAGCATCCCGATGACCGACGCCGAAAAATACACCCGCACCGCCGTCTTGCTGCATTGGGGCATCGCATTTTTCATTCTGGTGAATGTCATCCTCGGGCTCGGTGCCAATTACGCCCCCATCAGCTGGCAACGACCGATGATTGATCTGCATAAATCGATCGGCATCACCGTGCTGTTCCTCGTATTCGCCCGCATCGCCTGGCGTCTGACCCACAAACCACCCACTATGCCGATTAGCTACGCGCCGTGGGAACGCACCCTCGCCCACACCGTTCACTACGCTCTTTATCTGCTGATCCTTGCTCTGCCGATCACCGGCTGGATCCACGATTCCGCGTGGAGCGCCGCTGCCAGCCATCCGCTCAAACTATTCTGGATCATTCCCTGGTTCCGCCTCGGCATCATCACCACCATCCCTGCCGCCACCAAACACGCTTTCCACATCTGGTTCGGCGCTATCCACACTTACCTCGGCTACGCCCTCTACACCCTCGTCGTTGCCCACATCGCCGGCGCCCTGAAACACCAATTGCTCGACCGCCGCCCGGAATTGCAGCGCATGTGGCGATAGCCCATAATGGGCGGCCACTCCCAGGCACTCACCATCAGGGACATGCGACATGGGCGAGCGATTGACGATCGGGGAAGCAGCGGCAGCAAGCGGCGCTTCCGCCAAAATGATCCGGCATTACGAGTCGATCGGATTGATTGAGGCGCCTGTCCGCGGTGAGAATAATTATCGGTTCTACGACCCGCGACTGATCCATGAGCTGGGCTTCATCCATCGCGCCCGGGATCTGGGATTTTCGATTGCGGATATCCGGGTGCTGTTGTCGTTATGGCGCGACCGGCAACGGCCATCGGGCGAGGTGAAAGCGGTCGCGCTGGCGCATTTGGCTGCGCTGGACGCGAAGGTGGCCGGTTTACAGGCGATGAGCGCGCAATTGCGCCACCTGGTGGTCTGTTGCCATGGCGACAACCGACCGGATTGTCCAATCCTTGATGATCTCGCGGCGCAGGGGAATCGCGCTACGGCCTTCTGATGGTCGTGCGTTAACGAAACCGATCGGCTGCATCGTCCTTCACAGGCGCACGCAATCGAGCAGGTAAGTGCCGTCCGCATCCTTGCGAACGCCATGGATATCGGCCTCGAATCCAGGAAACTGCCGGTCCCAGGCCGCTGCAAAGCGGAGATATTCAATAATCAACGGTGAGGACACGCGTTCCCCCGGCACGATCAGTGCAATGCCCGGCGGATAGGGCACCACCATCCGTGCCAGCACCCGGCCGTGCAGCGCATCGAGCCTTACCTGTTCGACGCGGCCGCCGGCGAGTTCGGCGTGCGCCTGCTGCGGCGTCAGCACCTGTTCGGGCAGGGTTTCGAACATCGCATTCTGAATCGCGAGAACCCGGCCATCCTGATAGACCGCGTGCTGCGCGGCGCAGAGATCGCGCAAGCCCATACGCTCATATACGCGCGATCCGCGAACCAGGTCGGGCATCACGTCGGCCAGCGGCGTATTCGCCGCATAATGCGCGCGAAACGCAAGCAATTCAGTGACCAGATTGCTCCATTTGCCGCGCGAGACGCCGAGGGTGAACAGGATCAGGAAATGATACGTGCCGATCTTTTCAACGACGATGCCGCGCGACCACAGAAATTTCGCAACGATCGGCGCCGGAATGCCATCCTCATCACCCAGACCCGGGCACAGAATGGTCACCTTCATCGGGTCCAGCAGCGAAAACCCGTCGGTGATATCGGCAAACCCGTGCCAGGCGTCGCCGGGTTTCAGGGTCCAATCCGCCTGGTCGAACCCGGCATCCGGCGGTTCCCATAGCTTGAACCACCAATCGCCGCGCCCCGCGAAATTATCGCCCAGCGCCGCGATGCTGCGCCGAAAGGCGGCTGCCTCATGCAGGGTTTCGTCAACCAGCGTACGGCCCGCCTTCCCCCGCATCATCCGCGCCGCCACATCGCACGATGCTATGATGCCGTACCAGGGCGAGGTGCTGGAATGCATCATGAACGCCTCGTTGAACCGGTCAGGATCGAGTTTTTGCGCCAAACCCTCTTTCAGATGCACCATTGACGCCTGGGATATCGCAGCCAGGACCTTGTGGGTCGATTGCGTCGAGAACACCAAGGGCTCGACCGGCCCGGCTCCGTCGCTCATTGCGTAAAATCCACGATAAAACTCATGAAAATGCGCCTGGGCCAGCCAGGCCTCGTCGAAATGCACGGCATCGGCCACCGGCGCCAATGCGAGCTTTACCGCGTCCGCGTTGATGCACAGACCATCGTAGGTCGAGTTGGTTACCGTTGCGATCCGGATGCGCCCGCCCGCCTGCGCCGCAATCGCCGCCGCTTCGAATTGCGCACGGGGGATCGGGCCGATAATGCCGTATGCGTTACGGCTCGGCCGCAGATAGATCGGGCTCGCCCCGGTCATGATCAGCGCATGCACGATCGATTTATGGCAATTCCGGTCCACCAGAACCTTGTCGCCGGGCCCGACCAGACCGCTCCAGACGATCTTATTGGCCGATGAGGTGCCGTTGGTGACGAAAAAGGTCGAATCTGCCCCAAAACTCTGTGCTGCCTCACGCTCAGCCTCGCGCACCGGACCGGCATGATCGAGCAAGGAACCCAACTCCGGCACCGAGACCGACAAATCCGCCCGCAACGCCGTCTCGCCAAAAAACCGATGAAACGCCTGGCCCACCGGCGAGCGCATGAAGGCGACCCCGCCGCCATGACCGGGCGTGTGCCACGAATACTTCGCCGCGTCGGTGTAGCGCGCCAACGCCTTGAAAAACGGCGGCAACATCGCGTCCAGATACCGATGGATCGCACTCGACACATAGCCGGCCATGAACGCCGGGCTGTCTTCATGCAGATATAAATACCCATCGATCCGCTCCATCAGCGCCACCGGCGGATCATCCGGCATCCGCCGCTCACCGTACAAGAACAACGGTAGATCCGGCGCCCGTGCCAGAGCCAGGGCCACAATCCGGTCCAATGCCTCGATCAACGCATCGCGCCCGGCAAAGCCGTCGATCGACACCAGTACCGCGGATAAGCCGGTGTAGAGTACGCGGCCGGCACGCGCATCGTCGACGGTCAGCCCGGCCAGCACTGCATGGCCCCGCGCCTCGAACGCTGCGACCAGCGCCCGTACCACCCGGCCCGCCGCCGATTCGGCCGCATAATCATCGTCGACCACCGCAATCGGATAATCCTGCAAATTGCTCATCGCCTGCTCCTTATGCTCGCCGGTGTGATCGTGGCGCCCGATTATACCAGTTCGGTCGGCAGGGTAATTCGGAACAAAGTTCCGTGGTCGGACGTTGCGACGAGGTCGAGTTCGCCACCGTGGGCGCGGACAAGGTCGCGCGCGATCGCAAGACCGAGCCCGGTGCCGCCGCGGCGGGCTGAACCGGTAAAAGGACGGAATAGATTTGCGCGGGCTTGCTCGGGCAGACCGGGACCATCGTCCTCGATGTCGATAGTGACAACGCCGGCTTCGCTGGCCGCGCGCACCGTAACATGCCGCGCTCCCGCCTCAGCGGCGTTGCGGATCAGGTTGAAGAGCGCCCGGAACATCTGCGTCCGGTCCAACGGCGGGGCAAGACCGAACGGTATTTCCGCAGCGACCGTCACGGTTTCGACCTGCGCCATCACCTGTTCAGCGACTTCGCCGATCAGTTCATCCAAGGGAAATCCAGCCCGCAGCACCGCAGGCGGTCCCTCGCGCGCGAACGTCAAGGTTCGGGTGACCAGATCCGTTGCACGCTCCACCGCCGTGACCAGAGTTGTAGCCGCACGCCGTGTGCCCGGGTCCTCGCTGCCTGACAGCCGGTCCGCCACCAGCAACGCTGAGGACAGAATGTTGCGCAGATCATGGCTGATCTTGGCAACCGCCGTGCCGAGCGCCGCCAACCGCGCATTGCGCCATAAGGCAGCTCGTAACTCGGTCTGCATCGCGGTGAGTTCACTGGCGGCCAGACCAATCTCGTCATCACGCACCCGGGTGCGGCGAGGCATCACGACAGGAACCACGTGCTCGGGATCGGCCCGGAACCGCGCGATGCTCTCGGTCAAGCGGCGCATCGGCAACACCAATATGCGGTCGAGCACCAGATAGACCATCAGTCCGGTAAGCAACGCAATCGCCACAGACAATGCAGCAATATGCGCCATATACCGCCGCAAATGACTCGCCAACGTCGGATTATGGACGACAATCTGGACAATGACGCCCTTCTGCAACGGACTCGGCGACGTTACCAGAATGTCCCGCGGCTCCAGATTGAGCACCACTGCCACCGCCCGTATCATCGAACCAATCAACGTCTCATGTGCAATGTTGATCTGGCCCTCGGCATGAACCGTACCCCGCGGCGGCAACACCAGGATGCTCCGACCACCCTCGACCAACCGGATCGCCTCCGTGCCCGATAACCGCAGCAACTCGTTGCGCGTCGACAAATCGACCACACCATGCGGCGCGGTCGATACCGTCAGACCCGCAAGATGCGCCTCCGTGACCCGGTTGGTCAGCCACGCCATCCGCTCCCGTCCCAAACTCGGTAACAGAATCATCACCTCGACCAGCAACGTCACACCCACGGTCAACCACAACAACCGTGCCGACAAACTATGCCGAACCCGCCGCGCCGTCGGCTTCAACATCCGTCACTCCGGTGCGGGACAGCTACGGGGCTGATGGTTGGACCAAAGAAGGCCCGGGGGCTTTGCGCCTGGCCTTGCTTGATCCAGCCTCTAGTCACCGTGGTGGTCATGCGCCGGCGCGGCCTGCGGTGAAGAGGCGGTCGAGGAAGGCGCGGTCGGCGTTGGCGCGGGACTCAGGGGTCAGGCCGGCGAGGGCCTGGTCCGCAGTGTATTCGGTGAAGGCGAGGCTGGGGGGAAGCATGGCGCATTCGGCATCGATGGCGGTTTGGAAGGCGATTTCCTGGACACGGTTGAGGATATCGTTGGTTTGGGTGGGCACGCCGGCGCGCAGGCGGCTTTGGGCGCGGATAAGGACGAGGCGGGCTGGATTGAGGGCGAGGAGTGGCGCAAGGGGCGGGTTCCCGGAGTACGCACCGTCCCAGTAGGCGATGCCGTCGATAGTGACGGGCGGGAACAACATGGGCAGGCAGGAGGAGGCAAGCAGGGCCTCGATTGTGATGTCGTGGTTGGTAAAGATGCGGGGCCGGCCCGATTCGACGGCAGTGGCGGCGATAAACAGGCGTTTGGCGCTGGGGTGGATCAGGGCGTCGGGGTCGATCAGGTCGGCGAGGATGGGGCGCAGCGGGTTCTGGCCGAGCGGGTTGATTGTCGCGGCGCCGAACATGTTAACCAGGGCGGACATGCCTTGCATCGCAATGCTGCTGCCGAATTCGCGACCGATTTCAAAGCCGGGAATCCAGCGGTCGAGGTGGCCGGTGAGCGGGGCGAACATATTTGTGGCGACGACGCGGTCCCAGAATGCGGCCATGGCGGTGCGGGCACCGGTGGCGCCGTTTTGCACGAGGCCCTGCACGGCCATGGTGGCAAGGATAGCGCCGGAGGAGACGCCGCAGACGGCATCGAAGGTAAAGCCGGTTTCGAGCAGGGCATCGAGCACTCCCCAGGCGTAGGCGCCGTGGGAGCCGCCGCCTTGGAGAGCCAGCGCAGTGAGGCCGGCGGTTCGGACGCTTTGCTTGGTCATGACCCATAGTGTGGGCCGAACGCCGTTTCGGCAAGCGCACAGGGCTCCGGGGCGGTAAAGCGAAGGAAGGTCTTCTTTTGTGTGAACAAAAAAAGAAGTGCTTCCTTCCCCGTTGCCTCAAACCCACACCCAACCGCGCTGATTTGTTGACGGCAGCAAGTCGTAATGCTTAAGACGGCGCGACGATAAGCCGCTCCACCCGGAACGCGGCATCTTGTCCATTTTTGTCATCTTAATGATCTGCCCGTCAGACCGGGATTTGTTGGAGTACAGACCGTGAAGCGCACTTATCAGCCATCCAAACTCGTTCGTAAGCGCCGCCATGGTTTCCGCTCGCGCATGGAGACTGTCGGCGGCCGCAAGGTTCTGGCCAATCGTCGTGCCAAGGGCCGCAAGCGCCTTTCGGCCTGACTTCTGGTGCTGATGACCGGCACCGATCTCTTTGACTGCGGACCGGCTTGATGCCACGGGCACTGCCTGAGTCCCTGCCGAAGCGTGCCGATTTTTTGCGTGCCGCTGCGCGTGGCCGCAAGGTGGCGCGGCCTGGTGTTGTCGTACAGGTATTCAAGACCAACCCTGGTGATCAGATCCGGCTGGGACTGACGGCGAGTCGCAAAATTGGCAATGCCGTGGCGCGCAACCGTGCGCGACGACGGTTGCGGGCGGCGTTCCGTTTGGAACTGGCGGCGCGCCGGGCACACGGCGACGTGGCGGGCGCAGATGTCGTGCTGATTGCCCGCAAGGACAGTGCCACGGTGGATTTCACGCATTTGCGGGCGGACATCGGCGCGATTCTGGCACTGTCGTTTGGACGTCAATCGGCTGGGCCGGCTGATGCCGTGACCGGTACATCTTCATGACGCCGCAGGCCCGCGCTTTGCGCGGTGCGGTGCGCGCGTATCAGTTGCTCGGCGCTGCGGTGCTCGGCGGACAGTGCCGGTTTTACCCTTCGTGCAGTGCATATGCGATGGAGGCGTTGGATCTGCACGGCGCCGCGCGCGGGAGTTTGATGGCGGTCCGGCGGGTTCTGCGATGCCATCCGTGGCATGCGGGCGGCATCGATCCGGTCCCGCCGGCATCACGATCCGCCCTGATGGTTTGCGATGCTCCCGAGATTTCCTCGTTACCGAACGAAAAGACAATTCATGGATAATCGCCGACTTTTATACGCTATCTCGATCTCGCTCGTGATCCTGGTGATTTTTCAGGTGTTGGGTGGCTATTTCCTGCCCAAGCCGCCGCCGAAGCCGATTGTGGCACATAGTACGGTGTCGCACACGATGGCGCCTGCCAGCGGTGCCGCGTCGTCCGGCGCGACGCCCGGCGTACCTGGCGAGGCGACGACGGCTGCGGCCAGCGCGCCGCGACTGAAAATCGATGCGCCGGCGATCAAAGGATCTATGAGCCTGCTCGGCGCGCGGCTCGATGATCTGGTTTTGACCAATTACCATCAAACAGTCTCGAAAAAATCACCGCTGGTGCAACTGCTGTCGCGGCCGGGCGGCAAGAAATCGTATTACGTGCAATTCGGCTGGGATGCGGCGCCGGGTTCGGCGCTCGCCGTGCCAGGGCCGCAGACGTTGTGGACCAGTTCGGGCGGGGCCCTGTCGCCCAATCATCCGGTCACGCTGTCCTGGAACAACGGCGCGGGCGTGACGTTCGAACTGCTGATGACGGTCGATACCGAATATATGGTCACGGTGCAGCAGCGGGTGGTGAATGCCGGCAAGACTGCGGTTGCGGTGTTTCCGTGGTCTCGCATCCGGCGGGACTATCTACCGACGGTCGAGGGGTCGTTCACGCTGCACAAGGGGCCGATCGGCGCGTTCAAAGGCACCCTGCACGAGATGAGCTATGACGGCGTGAAATCGGGTGGCAAGCACCCGCTGGCCGGCGAGGCGCCCGGCACGGCGTTCCAGGACACGAATCTGGGCGGTTGGGCCGGCATCACCGGCAAATATTGGTTGACTGCGCTGATTCCGAGCCAAGGCACCGAGATGACCGGCGCCTATCGGTATCTGGAACGGCCGGGCGATCCGAAGCAGGGAGCCTGGCAGGTCGATTACATGACGGCCAAGGCGATCGATGCGGCACCGGGTGCAACGGCGGGAACCACGCTGCATGTGTTCGCCGGAGCTAAGGTTTTAAGCATTCTGAACGGGTATGAGGCAAAATATCATATTCCGCTGTTCGAGCGGGCAATCGATTTCGGGTGGTTTTTCTTCCTGACCAAACCGATCTTCGAAGCACTGGATTATCTGGCGTCGGTGTTCGGCAATTATGGTGTTGCGATCATTGTATTCACGGTGATGTTGAAGCTCGTCCTGTTTCCGCTCGTGCGGACGTCATACCGGTCGATGGGGCGGATGCGCGCGGTTGCCCCCAAAGTTGCCGCGATCCGCGAGCGGCTGAAGGACGATACGGTCCAGCAGCAGAAGGAGATCATGGCGCTTTACAAATCGGAGGGCGTGAACCCGGCCGCTGGATGCTTGCCCATGCTGCCGCAGATTCCGATTTTCTTTTCATTGTACAAGGTTATTTTCATCTCGATCGGGATGCGGCACGCACCGTTCGTGCTGTGGATACACGATCTGGCGGCCGAGGACCCGACCAATGTGTTCAATCTGTTCGGGCTGATTCCGTATCATCCGAGCAGATTGTCGCCGTTCCTGCATCTGGGCGTGCTGCCGATTATCATGGGGCTGACGATGTGGGGCCAGCAGAAGCTGAACCCGCCGCCGCCCGATCCGACGCAGGCGAAGATGATGCAATTCATGCCGGTGATTTTTACCTTCATGCTCGGGCGTTTCGCAGCCGGGTTGGTGCTGTATTATTGCGTCAACAACTCGCTGACCATCCTGCAACAATGGTTCATCATGCGCGGTGTGACACGCCCGCCGCGGCGTCAAGTTGATGTCAAGGCCTGACCATGCCTGAGGTCATTCCCCCCGATCCTGAAATCGGCGAGGCAGCGGCGCTCGAAGCCGGGCGGTTGCTGTTCGCGCAGAATACCCAGTTCGTGCACGCCGCACAGACAGTTGAAGGTCTGCTCGAGGCGCGTGGCATCGAGGTGGCGCTGGCGGGACGTTCGAATGTCGGCAAGTCAACCTTGATCAATGCGATCACCGGGCATGTTGCGCTGGCGCGCGTGGCGCAGGCACCGGGGCGGACGCGGCAGCTGAATTTTTTCCAGGTTGGCGAGGGCCGGCTGTCGATCGTGGATATGCCCGGCTACGGCTATGCAGAGGCGCCGAAAGCGGTGAAGCGGGATTGGCAGGGGTTGATGTTTCGCTATCTGCGCGGCCGGCCGAACCTGCGGCGGGTCCTGTTGTTGATGGATGCGCGGATCGAGGACAAGCCGGCGGATCACACGATCATGGGTATTCTCGACAAGGCGGCCGTGGCGTTTCAGATCGTGCTGACCAAGGCCGACAAGATGAAACCCGAAGTACTGGCTCGCAAGCATGAGGCGATTCTGGCGATTGCGCGCAAACATCCGGCGGCGCTGAATGATGTTATCGTGACATCAAGCGAGACGGGGCTGGGGATTGCGGAATTACGGGCTTCGATTGCGGCGCTGGTGGTTTGAGACAGGGGAAGGCGAGCACATCTTTTTTGTAAAAGAGACGCCTCCCCTTCCCTGCTTCCTCCGACTTGACCCCGCGCGCCCCTCACCATAGACGGCCCCAAGCCAAAGGAACCTCGTGCCGCCATGACCAGTACCGACCACCACGCCGACGCTGCCGAGCAGGCGCGCATCGTTGCCCTCGCCCTGCCCTATCTGCGGCGCTACGCCGGTGCGACGATCGTCGTGAAATATGGCGGCCATGCGATGGGCGAGGACGTTCTGGCCGATGAATTCGGCCGCGACATCGCGCTGCTCAAACAGGTCGGCATCAATCCGGTGGTGGTGCACGGCGGCGGCCCGCAGATCAATGCGATGCTCTCGCGCTTGAAAATCCAGTCAACCTTCGTCGATGGCCTGCGGGTGACCGATGCCGCCATGGTCGAGGTGGTAGAGATGGTGCTGGCCGGCACGGTCAATAAAATGGTCGCGGGGCTGATTAACCGCGCCGGGGCCCTGGCGGTGGGAATTTGCGGCAAGGATGGCGGGTTGATCCGCGCACGCAAGCTGACGCGGACGCGGCGGGACCCGGGCAGCGCGATCGAGACCGCGCTCGACCTCGGATTTGTCGGCGAGCCCGAGCACGTCGATGTACGGGTGATCCATGCGCTGACCGGTGCGGGGCTGATTCCGGTGATTGCACCGGTCGGCGTCGGCGCGGATGGGGCAACGTATAATATCAACGCCGATACGGTGGCCGGAGCGATTGCCGGGGCGCTGGGCGCAAACCGGCTGCTGATGCTGACCGACGTGCCGGGGGTGCTCGATCACGAGGGGCAGTTGATGGCGGAACTCACGGTCGATCAGATCGATGCGATGCGCGCTGATGGCACGATATCGGGCGGGATGATCCCGAAAGTTGAAACCTGTATTGCCGCAGTGCGCCAGGGCGTTAAGGGAGCGACGATCCTCGATGGGCGGGTGCACCATGCCTGTTTGCTGGAATTGTTCACTGAGGGTGGAATTGGAACGTTAATCCATACCTAGACCCCGTTTGGTTTGTGACTAAATGTTGCTGTGGCGGTTGTGCGCACGATAAGCACACGAGCCGCGACGCTTTTGGAAAACCTGGCCAAAAACGCCCATTGATCTGTGCGGCGAATGTTCTCACTGCGATTCGCGCGAGCCGGTCACGGCTCGTTAGGGTTGTGCCTGGCTCATCGAACATGATTTTCCCTCCTGTCACCTGTGCATATCCGCGGGTTGGGCTCGGCATGTGATTGACGCCGCCGCGCCAGCGTCTTAGGTTTTGGCATGGCAGCATCATTGTCATTTTTTAATGGTGAGGCCCGCCTGGCCTGCCGCCGGCTGCGGGCCGGCCTTGCCGAAATCGGGTGATAACCGATCTCACCTGTCCTAGTCCGGTCTTGAAAGAGGTTTCGATGCGTCGAGTGACGAGTGGGCGTGTTGCCGCGGTTGCCATTGTGGCTGGTATCAACATTGCTCAAGCGGCCGCCCCGCCCCCCGCAGTGAGCGTCGTGGTGGTACACAAGCAGAAAGTCTATCAGGAGACGTCCTATATCGGACGTGTCCAGGCGACCCAGATCGTAAATTTGGTGCCGCGGATCACCGGTTATCTGGAACAGCGGCTGTTTCATCAGGGTAGCGACGTCAAAAAGGGACAGTTATTGTACGTGATCGAGCCCGGTCCGTACCAGGCCGCGTTCGATCAGGCGAATGCAGCGGTCTCCGCCGCGGAGGCGACGCTTGCAAATGCGAGGATTACGCTGGCACGGTCGCAAGCGCTATTGCATACGCCAGCAGGTCAGCGGTCGACGCTCGACAACGACCGCGCCACCGAGCAGAGCGATGCCGCTCAGGTTGCCTCGGCCAAGGCGCAGCGCGAGACTGCGGCGATCAATCTGAGCTACACGCAGATCCGCTCACCGATCAATGGGCGGGTTGGGCCGACCAATATCAATATCGGCAACGTCGTGAGCCCCACCACCGGCACACTGGCAACGGTGGTGAGCCAAAATCCGGTCAATGTAACTTTCTCGATGCCGGCGCGGGATGCGCTGAAACTCCGTCAGGAATACGCCAAACAAGGCGGGCTTGATGCCGTCGAACTGCGATTGCGGCTGCCCGACGGAAGAATGGACAAGCAAACCGGCACACTCGATTTCACCAGCAATCAAATCAGTCAGACGACCGATAGCCTCGCCATGCAGGGGACCATCGCCAATCCGGTGATCCCCGGGTTGGGGCAGGCGAAGGTGAACAATCGCGAACTGACCAGCGGTGAATTCGTCACGGTGGTGGTGCGGGCAAAACATCCCGTCGAGCAGATCGTGCTGCCCCGTGATGCGGTGCTGTCGGACCAGCTGGGCGACTACGTGCTGACGCTCGATCCGCAGAACAAGGTGGTACGAACCAGCATCAAGCTCGGTCAGACCACGCCGGCGACAGCGACGGTTGCGAGCGGGCTGGCACTTGGTGCCAAGGTAATCGTGGATGGGATTGAGAAGGTGCATCCCGGTATCGTGGTCAAACCTGATGTGGTGAAATCGCCCGTGGCGCAGGGATAAGCCGATGATTCCTTCATTTTTCATCGATCGACCGCGCTTTGCGATCGTGATTGCGATCGTGATTACGATCGCTGGTGCGATCGCGATGACCCGGATTCCGGTCGCGCAGTTTCCCTCGATCGTGCCGCCATCGGTGCAGGTGAGTGCGACCTACCCCGGCGCTTCGGCCAAGGTGGTGAACGACACGGTGGCCGAGCCGCTGGAGCAGCAGATCAACGGCCTGAACGATGAGATTTATTATTCATCGACTGGCGCCAATGACGGCACCTATGGTCTGACGGTGACCTTCAAGCTCGGTAGCAACCCCGACATCGACGAGGTGAACGTTACGAACGCGGTGCAGCAGGCGCTGACGCAATTGCCGTCCGAAGTGCAGAAGGAAGGCGTGACGGTTACCAAGAAATCGTCCTCGGTGCTGCAGTTCGTATTTTTTTATAGTCCTGACAACAAACTCACACCGCTTCAGATTTCCAACTACGTCAAGATCAACGTGCTCAATCCGTTATCGCGCGTGCCGGGCGTGGGTCAGGCGCATATGTTCGGCGAGCAGGATTACTCGATGCGGGTGGTCTACAACACCAATCGCCTCGCGGAACTGGGGCTGACGCCGGGTGATCTGATCAGTGCGATCCAGGACCAGAACACGCAGGCGCCGGTTGGTACGATCGGATTGATGCCGATTGGGCATAATCAGCAATATCAGCTTTCGGTGCAGACCCAGGGACGGTTGAGCACGGTGAAGCAGTTTGGCGACATCGTGATCCGCGGCAACAAGAACGGATCGCTGCTTCGGCTGAAGGATGTCGCGAAAATCGCGCTCGGACCGCAGAGCGAAAATCAGATCGACCGGATCAATGGTCATCCTGGTGTCGCCATCGGCGTTTTCCTGTCGCCGGGTGCCAATGCAGTGGCGACCTCCGCGCGGGTCGAGAAGGAAATCGCGACGCTGGCAAAGCGATTTCCCAAAAGCCTGTCCAACAAGACAGTCTATAATTCAAGCTCCTTCGTGTCCGACACGATCAATGAAGTGATCAAGACACTGATCGAAGCTTTCGTGCTGGTCGTGATCGTGGTGTTCCTGTTCCTGGGCTCGTGGCGCGCGGCGCTGGTGCCCTCGATCGTTGTCCCGATCGCGCTGCTCGGCAGTTTCGCCTTCATGCTGGCATTGGGATATTCGGCGAATACCGTCACCTTGCTCGCACTGGTCGTTGCGACCGGGCTGGTGGTGGATGACGCGATTGTCGTGGTCGAAAATATCGAACGGGTGATGGAAGAAAACCCGGAAATGTCGCCCAAGGAAGCCGCGAAAGTGGCGATGGCCCAGATCCAGGCGCCGATCATCGCGATCATGCTCGTGCTGCTGTCGGTGTTCGTGCCGACCGCTTTCATCCCGGGCCTGTCCGGGCTGTTATTCACCCAGTTTGCCGTCGCGATCAGTACCGCGATGCTCATTTCCGCGCTGAACGCCCTGACACTGTCGCCCGCGCTGTGCGCGCTGCTGCTGCGCCGGCGAACCCATAACCGTGGTATCATGGGCAAAATTCTCGGCTTCATCGATCGCACGCGCGACGGTTATGCCAATTTTGTGGGCAAGGTGATTGGGCGCTCGGTGCTGGCGCTCGTCGTGATCCTGCTGTTCGGCATCGGCGCGGCCGTGCTCGGCAGCATCACGCCGGGCGGCTTCCTGCCCGATGAGGATCAGGGAGCGTTCTTCATCCAGGCGACATTGCCGCCCGGCGCCTCGCTGCAGCGCACAGATGCGATGGGGCAGAAACTTGCCAAAATGATCCACACCCTGCCGCAGGTGCAGGACGTGATCGCGATCAATGGTTACTCGATCCTTGATTCAGCGACCGAGCCGAACGCGTTGTTTATGGTCGCACATCTCAAACCATTCGGAAAACGGCCAGGAGCGGCAAATTCGGTACAGGCCGTAATCGGCAAGGTGTTCGCGATGGGTGCGCAGATCAAAGGCGCCAGCGTGATTGCCTTCAACCTGCCGCCGATCATCGGCCTGTCGACCAATGGCGGATTTACCTACGAGCTTGAGAACGTCCAGTCGGCGAGTGAGCAAAAGTTCAACTCCGTGCTGAAGGCTCTGATCGTCGCAGCCAATGGCGATCCGAAACTGAGCCACGTATTCAGCACATATTCCGCGAATACGCCCTCGATTTATCTCGATATCGATCGCGCCAAGGCGCAAGCGCTCGGCGTGCCGGTCTCGTCGATCTTCGAGGCACTCCAGGCATCGCTCGGCGGCTATTACGTCAATCAGTTTAACCTGTTCGGCCAGGTATGGCAGGTCAATATCCAGGCCAAGGCCCGCGATCGCGACACCCAGGCAGGAATCTGGCGGATCTATGTGCGCAGCAATTCAGGAGCAATGATCTCAATGCGGTCGCTCGCCACCGCACACACCGTGCTGGGACCGCAGATCATCAGCCGCTACAACGATTCCGAGGCGGCCCCGATCATCGGTAACCCGGCGCCTGGCGTGTCCTCGAACGCTGCTTTGACGGCGATGGAGAAACTCTCCGCCCGGGTATTGCCGACCGGCTTCTCGTACGACTGGACAAGTACCGCCTATCTACAGGAACAGGCGAAGGGCCAGGCGATCTACGTGTTCGCCTTGTCACTCACCTTCGCGTTCCTGTTCCTTGTCGCTCTATACGAAAGCTGGATTATCCCGATCCCGGTGCTCTTGTCGGTTGTGGTCGGCGTGTTCGGTGCCATGCTCGGCATCGTCATCGCCGGGCTGACGTTCGATCTCTATGCGGAAATCGGGCTGGTCGTGCTCATCGCGCTTGCAGCGAAAAACGGCATTCTGATCGTCGAATTCGCGAAGGAACGCCGCGAGGAAGGCATGAGCATCCACGAAGCCGCCATTATGGGTGCCAAAATGCGGTTTCGCGCCGTGATGATGACGTCGATCGCCTTCGTATTCGGCCTGCTGCCGCTGGTGATCGCCACCGGTGCCGCCCAGATCACCCGGCGCTCGCTCGGCACGCCGGTGTTCGCCGGCATGATCCTGGCCAGCGGTATCGGTATCTTTGTGATCCCGCTGCTCTACGTCGTGTTCGAAACCCTGCGCGAACGTACCAGCCGCAGACGCAGTACCCAGTCGCACCCCCGCATCGCCGAACACGTTGGTGATGACTGAGCGCGGGCGTCAGTAACGACAACGGACTACGCCCCTTCGCGTTAATGACGGTCCTTTGCCAATCCCAGGCGTTTCAGGTCGTCTCGGCGGTGTGTTGCTGGCCGATCAGCAAGTAGACAGCCGGGAGCACAAAGAGGGTGAATAACGTGCCGATGGCGAGACCGGTCGCTATCACCATACCCATGTTGTAGCGCGCGGCGGCACCAGCACCGGTCGCGATGATCAAGGGGACGACACCGAGCACCATGGCGGCGGTGGTCATCAGGATCGGGCGAAGTCGGATACCGACGGCATGTTCAATCGCTTCGCGCTTGGTCATGCCGTTGACCTGTCCTTCATTGGCAACTTCGACGATCAGAATGCCGTGCTTGCTGATCAGCCCCATGAGCGTGACCAAACCGACTTCCGTGTAGATGTTCAAGCTGAGGCCGAAGCCGAGGTAGATGAAGATGAGGGCACCGGCGATCGACATCGGTACCGAAACCAGGATGATCAGCGGGTCGCGGAACGAGTTGAACAGGGCCGCGAGAGCCAGGAAAATGACGATCACCGCAACGCCGAACGTCCCCAGGAAACCACCCTGCTGGAGGACGAACTGGCGCATCGCGCCACCGTAATCGATGTCGTAATCGGCGGGGAGTATTTTTTTGCTCGCCTGTTGTAGCACACTGACAGCTTCCCCGGTGGAGACGCCCGGTGCGGCAACGCCCTGGATGGTGGCGGCGTTGAGTTGTTGGAAATGATTGACCGATTCCGGAATCACGGTGGGGACGATCGTTGCGATCGCGCCGAGCGGGATCGGGACGCCGCCGATCGACGTGATCGGGTAGTTAAGAAGTTGAGATACGTTGAGGCGATATTTCTGTGAAACCTGGGGGATCACCTGGTAGGAACGATCGTCGAGACTGAAATAATTGACGTAATTGCCACCCAAAGCCTGAGATAGCGACGCGCCAACCTGACTCATCGTCAGGCCAAGGTTGGCCGCCTTGGCGCGGTCGATTTTTACAGTGGCCTGTGGTTGGTCAATTTTCAGATCGCTTTGCAGGAAGATGAATTTGCCAGTCTTTAGCGCCGCGGCTAGGACTTTTTGCGCGACGGTGTTGAGTTGGGCGAACGATTCGGTCGTTTTCAGCACGAACTGTACCGGCAGGCCTTGCGAACCAGGTAGCGGCGGCGGTTGGAACGCCACAATCTGCTGACCGGCAACCCCGGCGGCGGCCTGGTTCTGGATTTCGGTCTGCAGTTCCTGTGCCGATTTTTTACGCTGATCCCAAGGTTTCAGCACCATGCCAGCAATCGAGAAGGTTGTCGTTTCAAACTGGAAGGTATGTGCGACCGATTTATGCGCGATCATGAGTTTGTTGAGTTCCTGATCCCAGAGAAGTTTCTGGTCCAGCGTGGCGTTGGGCGCGGAGGTGGACGACAGGATGACAACGCCTTGGTCGTCCTGTGGTGCGAGCTCACTTTTCGAGCCAACCGCCAGGAAATAGATGCTGACCAGAATGATGGCACCGAACGTCAGGGTGACCGCCACGGTTTTCAGACTGCCACGCAGCAAGCGCATGTAGAGGCGATGGACTTGCTCGAACCGGCGGTCGATGAAGCGCGAAAGTCTGGCTTCAATACTGGGATCCTCAGGGCCGATGTAGCGCAGCAGGCGGGACGACAGCATGGGCGACAAAGTGAGTGCGACAATCGCCGAGATGGTGACGGCGGAGACCAAAGTGAAAGCAAATTCCGTGAACAGCGCGCCGGTGAGACCAGATTGAAAGCCGATCGGTACATAAACCGCTGCGAGCACCACCGTCATCGCGACGATCGGGGCGGCGAGTTCGCCGGCGGCGTTGATCGCGGCGGTGAGTTTCGGTTCGCCCATGGCGAGATGGCGATTGACGTTTTCGACGATGATAATGGCGTCATCGACAACCAGCCCGATCGCCAGCACGAGGGCCAACAAAGTCAGCAGGTTGATGGTGAAGCCCAACATCAGCATGGCCGCGAACGTGCCGATCAGCGAGAGCGGGATCGCGATGATCGGGATAATGACCGAGCGCGGCGTGCCGAGAAAAGCGAACACCACGACAACCACGATCAGCAGCGCCTCGATCAGGGCGGCGATCACGTCATGAATCGAGGCGTTCACGAATTCGGCTGAGTTATAGACCACCGCGCCAACCAGCCCGGACGGCAGCGCCGACTGGATCTGCGGAAATTTTTTGCTGACGGCATTGACCACGGTGAGCAGGTTGGCGCCGGGGGCCACCTGGATGCCGATGTAGACGCCCGGTTTGCCATCGAACGCGACCTGGCCATCATAGGTAGCCGACCCGAGCTCGACCTTCGCAACGTCGCCCAGCCGGACGATCGCTCCGCCCGATTGCAGCAGCACAAGGTTGCGAAACGCCGCCGCGCTGTGCAGGCTGGTAGAGGCGGTGAGCGAGGTTTGCGTGCTGCTGCCTTTGGAATTGCCGAGTGCGCTGATAAAATCATTGCCGGAGAGAGCGGTATAAACCTGGCTGGCGGTGAGCCCGTAGGCGGCAAGCTTGCTCGGTTCAAGCCAGATGCGCATCGCGAAATTCTGGGCGCCGAGAATCTCGGCCACCTGCACACCCTGGACCGACTGCAACTCGGGCTGCACCACGCGGGTGAGATAATCGGTGATTTGATTGGGACTCAGAACGTCGCTCTTAAAGCCGATATACATGGCATCAAGCTGCTGACCAATCTGCAACTTGAGCTGGGGCTGCTGGGTGCCGCTGGGTAATTGGTTGAGGACGGATTGAATCTGCGCCTGGATTTCGGTGAGCGCCTTATCAGCGTTGTAGTTCAGCACGAGGTTGACGGTGATGGTGCTGACGCTGGTCTGGCTGGTCGAAGTCATATAATCGATACCGTTGACCTGAGCGACGGCGTGCTCGATCGGGGTGGTAACGAAGCCAGCCATGGTGTTGGGGTCGGCACCCGGATAGGTCGTGCTGATCGTGATGGTGGCGTTTTCGGTCTTTGGATATTCGAGGACGGCGAGGCCGCCCATCGCCTTGAGGCCGATCACGAGAATTGCGGCGCTGACCACGAAGGCAAGCACGGGCCGCTTGATGAACAGGGCGGTGAAATTTTTCATGGATCAGTGATTCGGTACGACAGGATCGGGCAAATTGGGCGGCAGGATTTTGTTGTTGATCAACAGCGGTGTGCCATTGCGCAGCTTCATCTGACCGGCGACCACCACCTGCTCGCCGGCGGTCACGCCCTTGACCACCGAAACCTGATCGCCGCGCGCGCTGCCGAGTGTTACGAACACCTGGCGGGCTTGCAAGGATGGTTGTCTGGTTGTCTTGGCCTGGCCCGCAGCACCCGTTGCGGCGGAGTTGGGCGAATTTTTGTCCTTCACTGCCAGAAACACAGTATCGCCATAGGGATTGTAGGCGATTGCGGTCTGCGGCAGCGTAACGAGATTGTGCGGCGCACCGACATCGATTGCGACGCGGGCGAACATGCCAGGGCGCAGCTCGTTGTGCGGATTGTCCAGGGTCGCCCGAACCTGGATCATACGGGTGGTGGTGCTGACCGAGGAATCCAGCGCATCGATCGTGCCGGTGAACGGCGTGGCCTCGAAGGCGTTTACCGTGATCTTGATTTTCATTCCCGGATGGATGGTACGCAACGCGGCCTGAGGCAGATAGAAATCGATATCGATCGGGTTGAGGGTCTCAAGCGAGGCGATGGTGGTACCGGCCGCAAGATACTGGCCGAGATCGACTTGGCGGATGCCGATGCGGCCCGAAAACGGCGCGTAGATTTTCTTCTCTGCCATAAGCGCCTGCTGGCTTTTAACCTGGGCTTCGGCGCTGGCAAGATTGGCGCGATCGGTATCGACCGTCTGCATGCTCACGGCCTGGGCGTGGTACTGCGCGAGGTCACGCTGGTAGGTCACGCGGTCGAGCGAGGCGGTGGCCTGCAACTGGGCGAGCAGAGCATCGTCATTATTGGGCCGCAAGGTCAGGAGGAGCTGGCCTTTGTGGACGTCGTCGCCGGAATGGAAATCGATGGTTTGCACAATGCCCGCGATCTGTGCCGAGAGTGCTGCTCCCTGACGCGCGATAAGGGTGCCGGTCGCGGTTTCGTGCCGCTGGAATGGGGTTTTTTCCGCAATGATGGTCGCGACAGTTTGCGGCGGATTTTTTAGTTTGGCGAGGAACTTACCGATCATGATGTTGCGGAAGATGCCGAACCCAAAAATCATGAACAGGGCCACCCCCACCAGGAGGAGCATGATGACCATGCGCAGGATCGGGCGCGGCGGTTTCCCCGCGCGATGAGGGGTGGCACCGACCTGGCCGGCGGGTGTCGGTTCGAGCGCTTGCGCCGTCATGGCAGGACTCCACAGCAAGTTTCTACGTCTTTCGCGATATCCTCGCGGTGCCACCAGCCACCGCCGAGCGCCTGGAACAGGGCGGCGGTGTCGGCATAGCGCTGAGCGCTGGCCTTGATCCGGGCGATCGCTGCGGTTTGATAGGTCTGCTCAGCGGTGAGTACCGCGGTGTAGGGCGCGCCACCGAGACGGTACTGGTTTTCCGTAACTGCGAGGCTACGCTTGGCGGATTGCTGGTAGATCGTATCAGCGGCGAGGGTCGAGGCGTCGTAATGGAGGGCGAGCAGCGTGTCCGAGACGTTCTGAAAGGCAAGCACGACCGTATTCTGGTAGGTGGCAGCCGCGCTGCGCATGGTCGCAATCGCGGCGCGGCGCTTGAACAGGAGCGTGCCGCCCTGAAACAGGGGCTGCGTGATGCCGGATGCGAGACTCCACAGCAGGGTTTGCGGCGTGAAAAGCGAGGCAGCCGACAGGGCTTCGTGGCCGACGCTGCCGGTGAGCGTGATCTGTGGCAGCATGTTCGCCGTCGCAACACCGACCAATGCGGTATCCTCGTGCAGCACGGCACCGGCCTCGCGGATATCGGGCCGTTGGCGCACCAGCGCCGAGGGTAGGCTTACCGGCAGGTCATGCGGCAAAGTCAGATCGGCGAGGTTGAAATTATCCAGATGAAACTGGCTGGGCAGCACGCCTTCATAGGCGGCGAGCTGGTTGCGCTCCTGGGCGAGTTGGCTCTGCAATGGCGGCAACGTGGCGCGAGTCTGAGCGAGCTGGCTTTCCTGGGTCAGTTCGTTGGCCGCGGGAATGCCGCCGAGTGCCACCTGGCGGTGCAGAATGCTGAGCTCGTGCTCCTCCGCCGCGATAATCTGGTCGGTCGCCTTGATCTGCTCGACCAGCGAGGCATCGGTGACCGCGGCCGTGACGATGTTGGCGGTGAGCGAGAGGTATGCAGCTTCGAGCGCGAACCGCTGATCCTCGGCCTGGGCACCAAGATCTTCGACCTGACGGCGGACGCCGCCGAAAATATCCGGTGCATAAGAAACCGAGACCGAGGCGTTCAGCAGCGAGAACGGCGTGCTGCCGGTGCCGGTGGCCGTACTGCTGCCGGCGCCAATGGCGCCTGAGCCGCCGCTGGAAACACCGAACGGGCTGCGTTCCCGCGTCGCCTGAACACTTCCGCTCAGCGATGGGAAGAACGAACCTTGCTCGGCCCGGGCGGTATCGCGCGCTGCAAGTAAAGCGTTCTGCGCGGCGAGCAGGCTGGGGTTGTTGGCAAGAGCCGTGGCGATCAACTGGTCTAGCGGGCGAGAGTGGAATAAGCCCCACCAGTCACCCTCGATCGCCTGACCCATGACCAGGCGCTGCGCCGCGCCACCTTCAGCATGCGCAGTCGCCATGGCAGCGGGGAGTGCGTGCTCGGTGTAGCTCGTAACGCGCGGTGCCGCGGGCCGATGGTAATCCGGTCCGACGGCACAGCCGCTCAAAACCGAAATACAGAGCAGTGCCGGCCCGAACAGGCCGGACGAACGGCCGGAGCTTGATCGCACCGCCCGGCCCGTTGTTGAAAAATGATATGTCATGGCTGGTAATGATCGTGACGCGACAAAACGTTCGTGGCCCGAATTGGTGGTGCCAGCATCTGCGCGGCCAAGCCTCCTGAATTGCGGATTGGAAACTACCGAGTTTTCAGCGGTCCCGTCAAGCTGATCGGAACATGCGGCTCGGGCGCTTGAAATCAGGCTGGGTCTCTGCAATGTCTTACGAGGTCCGGGAAAGAACCAATGGATACCAACACAGCCGTTTCACGCGCACCGCGCCCGGGTTCGGGCGGTGGATCGCATCCAGCCTCCGCGCGCAGCATCGCCGATACGATCGAGCAACGTCGCGCGGCGCTGATCGCAGCGGCGGAGCAGGTGTTTGCCAAGCGCGGCTATCATGAAGCGACCATGGACGATGTGGCCGCCGCAGCCGGCATTTCGAAACGGACCCTGTACCAACTTGTACAATCAAAAGAAGAATTGTTCACCGCCCTGTTGGCCCAGCATCGCAAGCCATTCGATTTTTCGGTCGAGACAGTGGGACGGTCGATCGAGGATGTATTGCACGAAATGCTATCGGTCTGGGCGCGCCATGTGCTCAGCCCGTCAGTGGTGGCGCTGTTGCGGCTGATCATGGCGGAATATATCCACGGCACGACACTTTCGCGCCTGCTCGATCGCGAAAGTGCGAAACCCTGCCGTGACGCCTTACAATCCTATTTCAAATCCTGCTGCGCCGCCGGCACGCTGATGATCGCGGACCCCGATGAGGCAGCGCAAATGCTCTACGGAATGGTCATCGGTAATATTCATATCGAAATGTTGCTCGGTATCGGCAAGGCGCCCAGCCGGGCGGCGCTGGACGCCCGGATTACCCGGGCGGTGGCCCTGTTTCTGGCCGGGGCCTGGCCGCGCGGGTCAGCGCAAGTCGGCGAAGCGGTGGGCGAGGGATGAATCCGCGGGCGGTAGATTGCCCCACTGGGTGATTGCGTTGGTATCGAGCCATCGCTCGGACGCCGGGCGCAAGGCAGCGTAAATCGCGGCACATAGGCGCCGTGCGCCGGCACCGATCCAGGGCGAGGGCAGGAACGCGACTGGCAGGCGGGGGTCGCGCAGCATGATCCTGCGATAATCGTGGATGATCAGGGTGCGCGCCAGCATCGCATCGCGCGGGGTGAAGGCGGCGGCGATTTCGGCGATCGGGCCGAAGGATTCGATAAAATCTGTGTAAAGTGCCGCGAGCCCTTCGAGCCGCCATGCCTTGGTGGCGAGGCGCATGATGGTATCATCCGTCGCGGTTGCGGTGACGGCGAGGACGTTCGCCGCGACCGAGGGCGGCAGCGGGCGTTCGGGGGCAATCATGACGCCTTGCCATGCAACGAAACCAAGCCGGGTCAGACGGTTGCGCAGCGGCTCGCGCGCTTCACCGGCCTCGAGCAGGATCAGACTGAGCTGTTTGACCTGCGGGCGGCGGCTGGGGCCGAAGATATGGCGTGCGGCGCGGACGAATTCGCCGCGCCGCGCCGGACCGATCCCATAGAAGCTTGAACGGCTTTGCCGGCTGGCGACCAGCCAGCCGTCGGCGGCGAGCCGTGAGACGGCAGTGCGAACAACACCGGAACCGATATCCAGCCCCGCACAAAGGTCGAGAATGGTCGACAGGGCCACGGTGCCCCCGCGCGGCATGATCGCATCGCCCATCAGCGTCATGATCAGCGACCCGGTATGTGAGGGTTGCTCTTGCAATCGGAGCACTAGGGCGGCGAGATGGGGATTCATGTTACGATAACACCTCAATCCGCTGTTTTTGGCCAGTATGGTCGGTGGCGGATTGGGGCCTGACACGGAGAGATCATGGTCGGAGCCATCACGCTGCTGCTGGTATGCCAATTGCTCGGCACCATCATTGCCCATGCCGCGGGCTGGCCGATCCCCGGGCCGGTACTGGGGCTGGTGTTCTTGCTGGCGCTCCTCGTGTGGCGCGGTGGGCCATCGCCCGCGCTGCACGAGACATCCGGCGGGTTGTTGCGCCAACTTGGCTTACTGTTCGTCCCCGCGGGGGTCGGGATCGTGAACGAACTTCACGTGATCAGGATCGATGCGCTGGCAATTGCGGTGGCAGTGCCGGTTTCCACGCTGCTGGCGCTTGGAGTTACGGGCACGCTGATGCAGATTTTGACACGCGGAGAGCGCTGATGCGCGGTCTGGCGGGCAATGATTTGTATCATGTGTGGGTTTACCTGCAGAGCGGACCACAGCTGGGCCTCGTCGCGACTTTGTTGGTCTGGCAGGCCGCGACTTGGCTCGATCGGCGGACCGGCCATGCCGCCTGGTCCAACCCGATCATGATCTCGATCGCGGCGCTGGCGGTTCTGCTACTGGCAACCGGCACCTCGTACCGGGCGTATTTCCGAGGCGGGCAATATGTGCAGTTTCTGCTCGGGCCGGCCACGGTGGCATTGGCGGTGCCGATGTACGCAAATTTTGCCACGATGCGGCGAAATCTGGTGCCAATTCTGGTGGCGGTGACGGCCGGATCGGTCACGGCTTCGGTATCGGCCATGCTGCTTGCGCACGGGCTCGGCGCACCGCGTGATGTGGTGATTTCGATGGCGCCGAAATCGGTCACGACGCCGATTGCAATGGGCATTTCGCAGGACCTGGGCGGGATTCCCTCGCTGACTGCGATTTTCGTGCTGCTGACCGGCGTGTTCGGCGGCCTGGTGTGCATTCCGCTGTTTCGTCTACTGCGCATCGTGGACCGGCGGGCGCAGGGATTGGCTGGGGGCACGGGCGCACATGGTCTGGCCACGGCGCGCCTGTTGCTGGCGAGCGAAACCGCAGGCGCGTTCGGTGCGCTCGCGATAGGGCTGAACGGCCTGATCACCGCGATCCTGGTGCCGTTTCTGGTGCGGTGGTTAGGGTTTTGAACGACGTGCCGGGCTACTGACTTCTTCCACGCCACCAGTGGCGTGTTCGGGATGCGGCAGTCAGTGCAACGAGTGGCAAAACCGTACAATCCGGGCGCAGGCTTCCGCCAAGGCAGCATCGCCGGTTGCGGTGGAAAGGCGGATATGGCCGGACATCGCAAAAGCGGAGCCCGGCACCGTCGCCACCAGGGCTTCCTCGAGGAGAGCATTGGCCACATCATCGTCGTTCAGCAACCGACGGCCGGCCTGTGTCGTGCAGCCAAGCAGACCGGCGACGGCGGGGAAGGCGTAAAACGCGCCTTCAGGCTTGACGCAAGCGAGGCCGGGGGCATCCAGCAGTGCAGCTGCTACCAGATCGCGCCGGCGCCGGTAGATGGCGCGGCGTTCCGCCAGGATATCCTGTGGTCCATCAAGGGCCGCGACCGCGGCGGCCTGGCTGATGGTGGAGACGCCGGCAGTGGCCGTGCCCTGCACCAGACTCATTGCATTGAGCCAGTCGGCCGGTCCGGTGCAGAAACCGAGCCGCCACCCGGTCATTGCATAAGATTTCGACACACCACTCATGGTGACGATGCGATCCGCGAGATCCGGTGCGACCGCGGCGAGTGTCTGATAGGTGCCGTCAAAAATCAGGTGTTCGTAAATATCGTCGGAGATCACCAAGACGTGCGGATGCCGCCGCAGTACCGCACCAATCGCACTGAGCAGGGCACGATCGGCAACCGCACCGGACGGATTGTTGGGATAGTTCAGCAGCAGCAAGCGGGTTCGATCGGTAATGGCCGCGTCGAGCGCTGCCGGGTCGAGACGGAAGCCGCCGGCCGCCGGACCGTCGAGGAACACAGGTACCCCGCCGGCGAATTCGACGACCTGGATGTAGCCGGCCCAGCACGGCGCAGGGATAATCACTGCATCGCCGGCCTCGATCACTGACATGACGGCGTTATAGATTGCCTGCTTGCCTCCATTGGTGATCAGCACGTCCTTCGCAGTCACTCGCAACTGCTGTTCGCGGGCAAATTTGCGTGCAACCGCGGCTCGGCAGGCCTCGGTTCCGGCGATGGGCGGATATTTTGTCTCGCCCGCGTGGGCAGCACGGTGGGCCGCTTCGACGACATGCACGGGCGTGGGCAGATCGGGCTCACCGATCGACAGGGAAATTACGTCCTTGCCAGCGGCACGCAGGGCGCGGGCGCGGGCGGCCATGGCGAAGGTGGCGGCTGGTCTGGTGCGTTGGATGCGGGCGGTGAAGCGTGTCATGTGATCCGCAGGACCACAGACACGCCCTCAGATCAAGCGGCAGCCGAGAGTGCGACCGCGCAATACTCGTGCCAAGCGTACTGCAACGCGTCGCCGAGATTTTTGCCGAAGCGTGCCGCATCACACAGCGGGCTTTGCAAAACCTGCGCGCGCAGCCGCGCTCTCAGGGCAGCAAGAGCCGGCAGGTCGCTGGCCATCGCCACGGCACGTTCGATGTACTCATCCGGCGTGGTCGCCACACAGCCCTCGACCCCGACGTTCGATAAATGACTCACCGAATGGCGGGCCGCAAAAAAATCTCCGGCCAAAGTGATCACCGGAACGCCCATGTACAATGCCTCGCACGTGGTCAGGCCGCCGGAATAGGGATAGGGATCGAGCGCGATATCGATATCCCGATAGGACGCTATGAAAAGCTGATGCGATGCCTTTCCCTGAAGCGTCAGCCGCGATGACGGTAGTCCCAGCGCTTCGGCCCGCCCGATGAACCGTTCCAGTACCCGGGGTTCGGAGAATTGCGGACAGCGTAAATTCAATCGCGAGTCCGGCAGGCGTCCCAGCAACCGGGCCCAGAGTTCTAACGACGCATCGGTCAGTTTAGCCAGGTTATTCAGGCAGCCGAATGTCAGATGACCATTGGTCAAGGCGGGCAGCGCACTGACGTCTGCGGCTTGGGGCGGCGGCGTATAGCAAACATATCCATCCGGCATTCGAAGCAGTTTTTCGGTGTAGAACCGATCGTATCCTTCAGGCGTTTCCCAGCGGTCGCTGATCAGCCAGTCCATCGTCGGTACGCCCGAGGTTGAGGCCTGCGTTCCGACCCATTTGATCTGGACCGGCGCGGGCCGGTAGGCCACGATCGGCGTCCGCCCGCCATCGCCGATGCCGCTCAAGTCGATTAGAATATCGATATCCTGGGTGGCGATAAAGGCAGCCGCTTCGCGATCGGTCATAGCATCGATGTCGTGCCACGCGTCAACATGACGGGCGAAATCAGGCGCGAAAACGTCACTCGCCTCATAGTGGCCAAAACAATGCAGCGAAAACCTCGACCGATCGAGGGCTTTCAGACCCGCGAATGTCAGCCACGCCACGGGATGGAGCCGCAACGTGTTGGACAATAAGCCGACCCGCAAGGGTCGATCACGATCGACCATGGACATTGGACGCAGTCGCATCAACGGTGAGGCATCGCGTGGCAGGGCCTTACCGAGGGCCGACATTGCGTCGCGCAGGGATTCCGCGTTGGCATCGCTGCGATAAGGCAACAAGGCGCACTCCGATTGCAACGCCAGGCGTAAATCATTGGTCGCGCATTTCGCCGCATCGATATCACGGCGTGACCCTTCGAAATCGCCGAGCGCGGCTCTCAACGTGCCCCTGTTGAACAGCATCTGTGGTGGCAACGCGTCATCGCCGATCTGATTCATCAGGGCTTCGGCTTCGCCAAATCGATACAGGCGTGCCATCGCCACCGCCAGATCGTTCATCGTTACCGCGTCGCCAGGCAGCAGCCGAGCCGCTTCGCGCAGCAGAGGTTCCGCCATTTCAGGACGCATCGTGCCGAGATAAACCGCAGCCAGATCTTTCAGGACGACCACATCGTCAGGAAGCAGGATCGCCGCAGCCTCGAGCAAATCAGCTGCCTCATCGAATGCGCCACGCGAACTTGCCGCCCGCCCATCCAGCGCGAGCCGGACCCCGTCCGACCAGTCGGGTGGTGCGGCCACCTCATCCAAGCCGTATCGTCGCATCACATCCATCAAATCGACCGCATAGAGCAGGCAATTCGGTGCCAGTCGCCCCGCTTTCGCAAGCGCGTCCGCCGCCGCGACGCCTTGATCGAGCAGAGTCAGGGCGTATCCCAAGGCGTGCCAGACCTGATGTTGATCAGGCGCGACGTCGGCCGCTCGCTGCAACAATACAACGGCACTCTGGGGGCTTTCTGCGAGCGCGAGAACCCCGCGCGCCAAAAGGCTTTCGAACCGATTGGGATTACGCAGCAGCGCCGCATCGTATGCCGCAGTTGCCTCGACGCGCCGCCCCTCCCCGCGCCAACTCTGACCAATCCGCAACCAAGGTTCGTCCCAATCCGGCGCCATATCTGCTACCCGATGCATCAGGGCGCGCGCGTCTTCGCGCTCGCCCTGATCTTCAAGCAAGATGGCCCGGCTCAGCAGCGCGATCGGCAGTTCGAGCGCGGCGCCGATCACAGGGTCGGAGCGGCCGGCGTCAAGCATGACGTGGCAGATGTGCGGTCGATTTACCGAATAAGTCAGTCGCTTCGGTCCATCGACCGGATTTGACTGCCGACTGGATCGCGTAGATCCCGGTTTGCGCATCAGCCAAACCGCCAACCGTCATGGCCCTGATCTCGGTGTCGGCCGCATCAGTGTCGCTCGCTTCGAGCAATGCACCAATCAATGCGTTTCGCATCCCAACGCTATCACTCCCGGCTGCGATCGCGGCACGGATCATCGCAACCGCATCGGCGGGCGCCGCACGGGTCAGCGCAGTCAGGCTCGACATATCCGTCGGCATATCCGCCAACGCGTCGCGCAGGCAGATCGCGGCCTGTTCGGTTTGGCCGAGCTCCAGCAGTGCCTGGCCAAGGATTGACTTTGCCGATGGATTGGCCGGATCCGCGATGACTGCGTCGGCGGCCGCCAACGCGGCACCGACCATATCCCGGTTCTGGAAATTCAGCCGAGCGCGTAAGACGAGCAAAGGGGCATTATTCGGTGATTCGATTAGACCTTGGTCGATCGCTGACTTCGCCTCGGCAAGATTGCCGCGCGCAAGTGCAATTTCTAGTCTGAGGAGCGCGACATCGGCTTGGTCAGGACACAGTTTCTGCAGTGTCGGCAACAGCAAATTTGCAGCATTTATTTGTCCGCGACCAATGAGGCTGCGCACGCGCTGTACAAGACTTACTGAGAAATCCGGTGGTGATGTTTGGCTAATCACCGGCTGAGCGAGCGTATCGGAGAGTGCGGGCATCTTTTATGTCCTAACGATGTGTGTTGATGTTATGCGACGAGGCCTTGCGCCTTGACCGCCAGTGCGGCCAGATTATTCGATGAACTTGCCGAGGATCGAGCTGCGGATTGCTCGACGGCAAGATAACGATCCGCAAATGTCTGGACGAACTGAGGTTTCTGGAAATCCGAGACGTTCAACCCGTTGTTGATCGCCTGCTCTTGTGCGCTCAACGGCTGATAGGCGATTTGCTTGGGAATGCCCAAGGCGGTGGTGACCACCGATCGCATCACGGAATCACCAAGGATTTGTACGGCAGAGGTAAAATTCTTGGCATTCTGAATGAGGTAGAGCGCGTTGGACAATCCCGGTGTCTGCGCATCCAACGATTGCCGCCACAGCACCTCCGCATAGCCGTTGGTGATCGTGCTGATCGCGCTTGGCTGCTGGATGATTGCCAGACCCTTAGTGGCGAACTGGTAGGTCTGCGCCGTCGATAACCATTGTGAGTTCGTACCGGACAATTGATTGGCCAGAGACTTCGGGTCCGATGGGTTGGACATCAATGCCTTCTGCGCCAACGCCGTAAAACCCGCTTCGGAACCAAGCCCGTTGGCAGTGAGCAGTACGTTCAGAACCGTCGGATTGGCCAGAAGTTGTTTGACCGATGTCGCGCTTTTGACCGCCTTGGTGAAGGCGGCAATCTGGTGCTGAACCGCCGGTTGCAGCGACTCGGCCTTGATATCTTGGGTCTGATTGCGCTGTGCAACTTGCAAGGCCACGATCGGATTTTCCGAACTCGCGCCGGATGTGGCCGCAGAGATATTGCCTTGCGCGATGCTGATCAGCGAAGATGCGCTTGTCGCATTGCTCCCCGATCCGCCGATCGCTGAGAACAGCGTCGAAATATTGGTCGATAATCCAGCAAGACTAACCGACATGCCAGCCCCCCTCGTATCAGGTACGGCCGCTCAGGCCGTCGGCAAAATTGTCACCGATCGTCGCGATCGTTGTAAGATTGGGCTGATCCTGCTCAGCCATACGGATGACCGCATTAGCGACTGATACGATCTGGGCACGTAACGGCGCCGGCAAGGGATTCAACGGATCGAGATTCGCGGCCATGACGGTGCGCCATAATGTTATCGTACCAGCGAGCGCACGAGTGCGACTGAGATCGTCCGAAGCGCTGCGCAGCAGGGCACTGAAATGGCGAAAAACATCCGCATCCTGATCGCGCGGGCTGCGAAGCGCGGAGGCGGTGTCATAGGCTTTTAGCATGCGGGTAGATGAGGACATGTTTGATCCTTTTTGATCATTGATGGGTCTGCAGTACGGCGGCCTCGTGCCGCATGATGCGCCGTGCGAGTTTCAATGCCTCGTAACAGTCATCAGCTCGCGCAAAGGCCAGAGCCTTATCGAGAATTTCACGCGCCAAGGCCGAGGTCGTCACCGCCTTGAACTCCTCGATCAACTCCTGCGCATGCACAAGCGCGGCGTTGCGTTCATCCTCGGTGCCGATATAGGCGGTCTGCAGCGAGAAATAGATCCGCTTCGCCGGCGAATCGACTTCATCAGGCCGCAGGATCTGTTTGCCGAACATAAACCGCGCCTTCGCGGTCAGTTCGATGCGCGACTTCGTGCGGAATCTGATCGGGGCGCCGTTCAGCACCATGATATCGCCCTGACGAAGCTCGAGTACCAGCACGGACATTCTGTCTACCTCAGCTGAGCGGGGAAACGATCTCCGGCCCGCCGAAGCGGCCCGGAGATCACGCGGTAGGTTAGATCAGCTTCGTCAGCAAAGAAGGCGACTGATTGGCGATCGACAGCGCGGTAGTGGCAAGCTGCTGCTGAATCTGCAGCGACTGCAACTGCGCGGACTCCGCGGCCATGTTGGCATCGACCAAGGCGCCGAGCCCGTTGCTGAGCGCGTCCATCTTGTTCTGGTTGTAGGTTACCTGGTTGTTGATCTGGTTGGTCAGGTTACCATAGGTATTCATGTAGCCACCCATGGAGCTAACGGATGTGGTCATCTGGCCCGTTGCTGTGAGAAAAGCCTTGACCGTCGCGGCGTTGGTAGTGTTAGTGGTCAGGGAAGCGCCGATCGTGCTCAAAGACTTGTAGACGCTGTAAACACTTTGCGTCGTGATCGTCAGGGTACTGCCGTTCGCATCCGTCGCGACAGACAGACTCGTCCCGCTGAACTTCGCAATCGTGTTGCTCAGCGTCCCCGAAGCGCTACCGATCAAGCTTATGCCATTGTAGTTGGCGCCCGTGACGAACGAGGCGATGTTCTTCAGCTGCGACGTGAATTCCGACGCATATTGCGATCTCTGGCTGGACGACAGAGTCGAGCTCGACAGATTGACGAGCGTCTGATCCATGCTCTGCATCAGGTTGGAGATGTTGGTCAGCGCCGTACTGGTGGTCTGCACGAGACCTGACACGTCGCCAAGCTGCTGGTTGGCCGCGGTCAGGCCGGACATGGTGGTACGGACCGACTGGGCCACTGCGTATGCCGCTCCGTTGTCGGCCGCGCTGTTGACTGAATAGCCGGTCGAGACGGCGGTTTGCACCGTCTGCAGCGAAGAGTTGATCGAATTCAGGGTTTCGACGCCGACCATGGCGGCTGAATTTGTGATGATGGACGAGGAGACAATGCCGGACATAGTATTTTCCTTAGGTACGATTTATCAGATGATCTGCATTTTGCAGAGCTGACGCATATTGCGCCAAGGTTGTTAACGTCCGATGAATCAATATCACTCAGATATATTGAGTGAGCGACATTGTTTTCATCGCGGCGATCAATTGGTACGACGCCTGCAACTGGGTTTGCGTCGACGACAGATTGGCCAGTGTGCTTGTCATGTTGACTTGGTCGTAACCGGCGAGCTGTGTGGTCAGCGCCGTCGCTGTCTGTTGCAGCGTGGTCGCCTGCGTAGAGATCAGCGCCTGATTGTTACCGAGCGCTCCGGCATCGGACGCCATCGTATTGATGGCACTGGACAAGGTTTTGACCATGCTCGCCGCAAACCCGGCGAAATTCGCGCTGCCGGTCTGCGCAGTCGTAACGCTGCCGATCGCGGCAAGACTCGTCATGATGTCGTTCATGTACGAGCCGGTGGTGGTCGAGCCGGTCGATGCCGGGATCAGCGTGTTGGCATTGGCGACCAACCCCGTGGTAATCAGCGCACCGCCTGCACCGAGCACTTGTGGTGGTTGCAGCGTGCCAAGCGCGCTGTTAAACGGTGGCGTGGTCATACCAGATTGGAGAACTGCTGCGGCAGCATTCGGGTTGGATGTCAGACTTTGCACCGAAGTCTGAATACTGATGTAAAATGACGAGGACGTTATCGAATTCGGGTTCGATATCGGCGGCACGCTGCTGTTCTGACCGCTAAAGATATAGGTCGCGCCATCCTGTGTGTTGAGCAGATTGCCGATCTGGCTCAGCGCCTGACGCGCCATGGAAGCGGCGGTCAGCGCTCCCTGCGGTGTTGCCGCATTGACGGTCTGGAACTGCGACAGCACGTTCGATGCAATCTGGCTAATTGCAGTAATCGTGCTCTGCTGGACTTGCATCTGCCCCGCGACCGCGTTGAGATTGGTCACTGTGGCATTGATGCCGGCAATCTGCGGCGCGATCGACAAGGCGCCCGCCGCCGATCCCGGCGTTGCATTATCAAGCCCCGCGTAGGTACCGGCGACGTATCCGGTGGTCGATTGCGTGGTCAACTGGTCGAGCTTGGCCGATGTTCCCGAGGCATCGGCAATCAATTGTTGCATTAATCCATAGGTGCCGCCGGTGATGCCGGAAATGGAACCGCTCATGAAATCATGGCCTCCTGGGCTGCCCACATCTGCTGGGCGATGGTGACGACCTTGGCATTCGCTGCATAGGCGTTCTGCAGCGTGACCAGCAGGCCCATCTGTTGATCGATGCTGACGCCGCTGGTGGAAGATGCCTGGTTGGTCAAGGCGGTGGATAGCGAGGCAGCCGCGGTGCTGGCGGTCTGGGCGTTGCTACTAAGGGCTGCCTGATTGGCGGTCACATTGCTCGCCGCCGTCGAGAGGGTTCCGCCCGGCGCCGTGGCCGGGCTGCTTAAGATTGCGCTGATCACGCCAGTGAACCCGGTGGCACCAGTGGGGTTCAGCGCGCTGGCCGGCGTGCCATCCCGCACGAGCGATGGCGTCGCGGCGACTTGCGGATTGACGGCAATGACACTGGCGAAGCCGGACGCTGTTGAGGGCACATTGCCGGACGGATCGGAAAACAGGGTGAGACCGGTAGCGGCAAAGCCGCTTGCCAGCGATTGGGCGAAACGATCGAGGTTGGATTGTAGTCCCGGCAGCGTGGTCGTCGCTAGCTGCAGGCCGGCGCCGATCGATCCAGCGGTGAACGTGCCAGTGACGATCTGGCTGCCGAGCGTAATGATCGGCGGGTTGCCGCTCGCTTGGAACGTCCCGGCACCGGCCGTTGGCAGTTGCTGGCCGGAGGGCGTGTACAGCGAAATCGCTCCATCGGGCTGCAGGATGGATTTGGCACCGGTGAGCGAGGCGATGGTCTGCACCAGGGCGTCGCGTTGGTTCTTCAGATCGGCCGTGCTTTTGCCCTGCTGGCTCAGGCTGATGATCTGGTTATTAAGCGTCCCGATCTGGGTCAGCGACGTGTTCAACGATGTTATACCGGCGGCGACTCCGTT
The DNA here is from genome assembly GCF_026191915.1 of Acidiphilium sp. PA. Lineage (GTDB taxonomy): Bacteria > Pseudomonadota > Alphaproteobacteria > Acetobacterales > Acetobacteraceae > Acidiphilium. Next base: position 40,235 of record NZ_JAIMBY010000008.1, on the reverse strand, counting down.
CGCAGCCGTCTGCGTCGCATTGCCGATCGCGCTTGAAATCGCGTTCATCTGGCGCGCGAGCGTTTGCGCGCTGGAGACAACGGTGGATTGCTGCACCGTGTTGGCCGGATTGGTCAGCAGCGTGGCAAAGCCCGCTTGAAGATTGCCGAGCAGACTCGACAGATCGTTGCCCTGACCCGGCGTGCCCATCACCTGATCGATGCCGGACAAGGACTGAGCCGTGGTTTGCTGAAACGACTGATTGCCGACCGCGGCGTTGACCTGCGCCTGCATGCTGGCGTTGACCAACTGGGTCGCCGGTCCGCTGATCACCCCGGTACCCAGGCCCTGCACGGATGTCGCGGTCAGCGTTGCCGCTTCGGCCGAATAGCCGGCGGTGTTCGCATTGGCGATATTCTGCGACACCACCGCCAGTTGCGCTTGGATCGCGGCGAGGCCGCTATTGGCGATTGAAAGTCCGCTTGCGATGCTCATGACGATGATTATCCGCTTAAATAGTTACTGAACCATGTTCACGACTGTAGTTAGTAACTGCTGCGCCGTGGTGATCACCTTGGAATTGGCGGTATAGGCCTGCTGCGCGGTGATCAGGTTGGTGAACTGGGTCGCGATATCGACGTTGGAGCTTTCGGTCGAGCCGGTGACCAGCGCATTTCCGTTGCTGCCAATCGGGTTGATCGTTGCGGACCCGGACCCCTGGCTCGCTGTATAGATCTGACCGCTCTGGTTTTGCAGTGCATCCGGCGCATCGAATGTCGCGATCGGGATCTGGGCGACAGCCTGGGAGAAGCCGTTATTGTAATTGACGGTGATGTTGCCTTGTGTGTCGATCGAGAGATTGGAAAAATTGCCGGGCGGCGTGCCGTTCTGCGAAGCGCCCTGGAGATTGAGGCTGGTACCTGCATACTGCGTCAGCCCGGCGGTGCCACCGAACGTGCCGAAATCGAGCGCGATATTCTGGGTGCCGTTGCCGAAATTGGCAGGAATCGTCAAAGTTGCCGGTTTCCCGGCTGTATTGGCCGATGCCGCAGCATTGGTGGTGGTGGTACTCAAAGCGCTCAACGTCCCATTGCTGCCGAACGTCATGCTCGCGGTCGCGATCGGGGCGGCAGCGGTACTCGCGCCAAGATCACCAGGCGCATAGGCGGCCATATTCCATTGGTTGGTACCCGTCTGCGTCCAACTCAGATTGAGCTGCTGCAGATTGCCGAGTGAATCGTAAATATCGACCTGCGTATTGACCGGCGATGTCGCAGGCGTCGTCGGTAGGGAGGCGGATAAACTGACGCTGCTCGTCGCCACCGGCGGTGTGGTGGCCTGAGAAATCTGGATCGGCGCGAGGGACGAGGTGTTGACGATACCGGTTGCGGTGTCGATCGGCCAGGCGTTCAGATAGGCGCCCGCGCTGTTAACAAGGTAACCCTGCTTGTTCAACGTGAAATCGCCCGCCCGGGTATAGTATTGCTGACTTTGAAAACTTTGCGTCGTACCGCCAGCTGTGGCACTGGCCGCAGGCTCGCTGACGTTGAAAAAACCTTGTCCACTAATTGCCAGTGCCAGAGGGTTGGTGCTTTGCGTGACCGTTCCCTGCACTGTGTTGGTGTAGCTCGGCCGGGCGATTACCGAGTCGGCACCGTTGCTGCTAGGTGAACTCTGAACCAGATAATTTATGAAATTGGTGTCGACCCCTTTGTAGCCGGTGGTCTGGCTGTTGGCGATGTTATCGCTGATATTGGTGAAGGCGCTGGACTGCGCCTGCATGCCACTGACCGACGTATCCAATGCACCAAAAATCGACATTCTGTCCTCATTGCTGGAATAGTAGCGGTTTTGTGTTCCGATCTCACGAGATCGCGTTAGTGAAGGGGGAACGTAGAACCGTATCTGCAGGAACCATGCCAGCATTCCACAAGACTAGTTTGGCTGTTATGTGGGCGGAAAAACATCAGTCGACCCGGCAGATTTCGCCGAGCTAACTATAATGACCCGGCAAAAAATGCCGTACCGCCTTGATGCGTATACTGGTTTATTACCAAATTCGAACGATTGCGTCCCGGTCAACGGTAAAAATCTGACTGGCAGGGATCTTGCAAAGCGTGCGACATGACTGGTCTCTCCGCAGCATCCAATACGTTTGTTTCTACAGGTCCCGTAAAACCGGCTCCAACCTCCGTCGCCCAAACGTCGGGGCCATCTGCGGCAACGCCGGCCGGTGCGACACCTGTCACCCCAGGCACAGCGATCCCGCTCAAAACCGCCGGGCCATTTGGCGAAGCGCTCTCGGCTGCCTATCCGGCCAAGGCAATCGTTGCCGATACTAAAAACACTTCCGCACAAGCTGTTGCACCAGGGATGCCGGTATCGGGATCAAGCCTCAACGCACCAGAAAGACTGGCGCCGGCCCGCCCACCGGTCGCTGCCGGCACCAATGCCACGCTTTACGACGCGCTCAGCAGTACGACGGACCCGCAGGCCGCGGGTTTAAACGCTGCGGGTCATCATAGATCAGCCGGCAATCCCGCGCCGGGGGCTGATAAGACGAAAGCAAAACCAGTAACCACCCAACCCGCACTGGTGAATGGGGCTCCAACCGTGGCGAGCACGCCCCCGCCCGTTGGATCACTGCCTGCTCCATCGCCGGCAGAAACAGCGCCTTCCAACGCAGCCCAGTGTATAGCACCGCAAATAATGGCTTCCACGCCTGCCGCAGCAATTCAGCCCGCGGCACTACCGACGATCGACCGGGTTGACGTGCCAGGACGCGCCCCAGCCCGGACTGCATCGCGCGGCTCAAACCTATGTCTGTCGAGTCTACCCGCACCCGCCGCAACAGCAATCGGAATACCGGCGGCGACAAACGCGGTACCAGCCACGATATCGTACCCGGGCTCTGCTATTCCGGCAGGCACAGCGACCACCCCGGTCGCCAGCCAGGGGGCGCCAGTGCCGGTAACGACGCAGGCTTCGGTCACGGGCCAGAGCAACCCCAGCACCGGGACCATTATGCCGCGCGACCACGCCGGCAACCCTGTGGCAACATCTGCGTCGAAGGTCACCGCACCGCACTTGCCGAGCGTATTGGCCGCTGGGTCGAGCTTCGGGGGTGCGCCAACCATTGGGGCGGTGGCAGGCTTTCCGTCAGACGGCGCTCCGCCGCCTCTGCTTGGAGCCCCAACACCCGCTGCAGCATGGCACCCAGCGACGCAGCAGATCGCGAGTGCAATGGTCGGCGTTGGTACTCTTACTGCCGATACCGGGGGCACCCGGCTCCTGATCGCGATGACACCACCCGCGATCGGCATGGTCAGTATCCAGATCGACCGTGCTACCGACGGCACGTCGGCGATTGCAATTGCCGCGACCCATCCAACCACTTTGGCGGCGCTGCAGAACGATCATGCCGGCCTCGACCAGATGCTGACCTTGGCCGGTCTTCCAACAGATCATCGGAACGTGACATTTCATCTCGACCCACCCCGCGTCGATGGCGGCGGCAATGGCGGCTCGGCGTCATCACAGGCCGGCACCAATCAAGGCGGCGGATCATCAGGGCATGGGGCGGAGCGTCAATCAGACGGTCACCAAGCACAGGGCAGTACGCAAGCCTACGATCGCCGCGGCCAGACCGCATCGCATGCGCCCGAAACCCCTGCGATCGCCGCGAGCATACCACCGTCCACCATTCAGATGCGCCGCTTCGGCGTGAACATGATGGCCTGAGAAGGTCATGGCAAAATCAAAGGAACCGCAAAAATGTCCGGCACGATCGCTTCTGTCGCTTATCAGCAAAGCCAATTGACCGCTGCGGCCAACGCGGCTGCCGCAGGTTTGACCAACACGGGGGCGAGCGCAAACGGTGCGGCGGCCGGCAGTACGAGTTCGCCGACCGGTTCGCCAGCCGGAAGTACCGCCTCGACGACTTCAAGCAGCGGCGGCGCTCTCGGCGCGCTCGCGAACAATTACAATGATTTCCTGACAATGTTGACGACCCAACTGAAAAACCAGGACCCTTCAAGTCCGATGGACTCCAGCCAATTCACCTCGGAACTCGTGCAGTTTTCGAGCGTGGAGCAACAGATCAACACCAACTCAAGCCTTGGACAGCTTATCCAACTGACCCAAGCCGGCGACCTCACACAGGCAAGTGCGATGCTGGGCAGTCAAGTCACCGCGACATCCAGCCAGGTTCCATTACAGAACGGCAAGGCCAGCCTGAGTTTCAACGCCCCGGCCGCCGAACCAGTCGCGATCGCTGTCTACAATGGCGCCGGCACCCAGATTTTGGATACCGCGCTGACCGCGACCCAAGGCAGCAACACATGGAACTGGAACGGCAAGGACGCCAGCGGTACCACCGTGCCGGATGGCGCTTACACCGTAGCCGTCATGGGTCAGGGCACCAATGGCACCCCAACCGCGCTGCCTTTCACAGTCACCGGCACGGCAACCGGGGTTAGCAGCAGTGGAAATGCCGTCAAGTTGAACCTCGGCACCCTATCCGTCCCATTCACAGCGGTGACAAGCGTGACCAAAGCAGGCTCAACCGCGGGTGGTTGACGGCGGTCATTCCTTGTCGTGGAAACAATGAGTGCCATGGGTAACCGCAGCCCCCGCCCGCAGTGCGGCTGTCACCATGATGGTTTCGGCCAACTCGGAGTCCGTCGCGCCGGCGGCACGCGCCTTGCCGACGTGAATGTCGATGCAATAGGGGCATTGGGTCGTATGCGCGACAGCAAGAGCGATCAATTCCTTATATTTTAACGGCACTGCGCCATCTGCCATCGCGGCCGCATCGAATGCCACGAATGCCTGCATCGCTACCGGGGCATGGGAACCGATGGTGGCAAGATGTTTGATGTGCTTCATATCATACATGGCGCAGCCTCCTGTTTTTGTTGGTTGGATTGTCCATCGATACCGGATCGCACGACGTCCGGGTCGACCGTGAACGAGTTTATGCGGCAAAGCGCTTATGTCAATTGAACCCAGCATAGCCACGATAGCAACTAATTGAAGGCCTGATGCCGTCGCCCGGCCAGGCTGTTGTGAGACATAGCTCGAGTCTGCCGCCGCGCGGCATTCCCATCGCCTCCCGCCGACTTACGCCTCCCAACCCCGAAAAATCGAACAGCGACCAAGATCGGGCAATCCAGCCCCGGTCCGGAATCCGCCGAGGCCCGCGACCCGGAGGACCGCAGCATGAAAGCCGCCCGACGCGGCATAACCGTCTTTTGATCCAGTTGAGCAGACCAAGCTTGCCACCGCCGTCAGTAAAGGCCGTCCAAGCAGAAAACAGTACCGAGGAGATGGTCCAACATGCTCAAATCGCTAAGAAAATCTGGAGCGGGCGAAGGGATTCGAACCCTCGACCCCAACCTTGGCAAGAGGCGGTAGAGCCTACGCCTTACTTCGATATGCTCCGCTGCGCTCGATTTTTCCACATAAAATCAATGAACTAATTTCCCCCTGCTTCGCCAGCCTGCGCTCCACTTTTCTCCCTCCTGCTTACCTGGTGCTTACCCGCATGCTAAGGTGCCATCCGGGTAAGCAGATCAGAGGAGGCAATCGATGGCAAGAATCACAAAGCGACTTGTGGATGCCCTTCGCCCCAAGAAAGCCGGCCCGAGCGATCTCGATGTCACAAGAGCCCGCTACGCCGGCCGCGCCTCAAAGAAGGACGTCGTCGCTTGGGACGACGAGCTGCGCGGCTTTGGCATTCGCTTCAAGCCGACCGGCGCAGGCGCCTACATCATCCAGTACCGAAACGCTGAGGGCAGGAGCAAACGCCTGACACTCGGCTCTGTGGCCGAATTGACTGCCGAGGAAGCCCGCAAGCTCGCTCGCAGCAAGCTCAGCGGCGTCGCTCAGGGAGGCGACCCCGTCGAGGAAAAACGCGCGGCGCGCACCGCTCCCACGGTGGCAGAGATCTGCGATTGGTATCTCGAAAAGGCAGAGAGCGGTGAACTGCTCGGACGCCGCCGCCGGCCGATTGCCCCGAAGACCCTGGCCCTCGACCGCAGCCGGATCGAGACGCACGTCCGCCCACTCCTTGGCGATCGCAAGGTCGAGAGCGTGTCGCTGGCGGATATCGAACGCTTTCAGGCCGATGTCGTCGCCGGCAAGACGGCGAAGCCTCGGAAGGGCCGCGGCGGGATAACCACCGGTGGCGCCGGCGTCGCAGGACGTACGGTTGGGATGCTGCACACGATCTTCGAACAGGCGACCCGCCTGCATCTCATCAGCCATAACCCGGCAAAGGGCGTCCGAAAGGTCAGCACCGACAACAAAGTCGAACGGCGCCTGTCGCTGGGAGAGATCGCCCTGCTCGGGAGGGCGATCCGGCAAGCCGACGAGGAAAGCCCGGTCGCGCTCGCGGCGATCCGCCTCATGCTCCTCACCGGGTTTCGTCGAATGGAGGTCCTGACGCTGGAGCGGGGCTGGATCGATCCGGAAGCCGCATGCGTGCGTTTTCCGACGACCAAGAGCGGCGCCCAGCTCCGTGCCATCGGTCAGCCAGCCCTCAAGTTGCTGCTCAGCCAACCCGGCGGCCAGAACGAGAACCTATACGTCTTTCCCGCCGAGGTCGGCGACGGCCATTTCGTCGGCGTCGTCCGGATTCTTCAGCGGCTCTGCCTGGCCGCCAAGCTCAAGGAAGTCACCCCGCACGTGCTTCGGCACACCTTCGCCAGCGTGGCCGGAGACATGGGCTTTTCCGAGCTGACGATCGCGGGCTTGTTGGGCCACACCGGGCGAGGCGTTACCCAGCGCTATGTCCACCTCGACAAGGCTTTGCTTCTGGCGGCCGACAAGGTCGCCGAGGAGATCGAGCTCGCCCTGGATACCGCCGCTGAACGGCGGTCAACGCGGCCGTCGGCAAAAGGGGGGCGCCATGTCGAGTTCGCTTGAAAGATATAGTCCCAAGAGCTATATTTTGGCTATGTCCGGTCGGCCCTGCCGGAAATGAGCGTTTACGTCACCAAGGAGTTTAGGCGGTTTGCCCGAAAGGCGGGCTTGGCCGATGGAGAGCTGCTCGAGGCCGCACATGACCTGGTGGCGGGCCGTTACAAAGCCGATCTCGGCGGTGGCGTGTTCAAGCAGCGCGTCGCCCGGGAGGGCGTCGGCAAGTCGGGCGGTTCCGGACGAACATCCTCTTTCGGATCGAGAGCCACAGCTTCTTCGCCCACGGTTTTGCGAAGAGCGACAAGGCGAACGTGTCGGCCAAGGAGTTGAAAGCATTGAAGCAGCTGGCGGATGTGCTGCTTGGGTTTTCGGATGAGCAGATCGCGGCGGCTCAGGCCGCCGGCGAATTGAGCGAGGTTAAGAGCGATGGCGGCGACCAAGAACAGGGCTGGAGGCGGTATCCTCGCCTCGGTCCACAAGACCGCGACCGGCCTCCACGAGGCTGGCCTGATGGACAAGGCGACCATGCGCGAGTTTGACGCCCTGTGCCTCACTCCGGTCGCACCGCTGACACCCGAGGAAATCCGGGCGCTACGCGAACGCGAACAGGTCTCCCAGCCCGTCTTCGCCCATTACCTCAACGTCCGGAAGGATGCCGTCAGCAAGTGGGAGCGAGGTAAGAAGCGGCCGGATGGGCCGTCGCTTAAGCTTCTCAACTTAGTTCGTGCCAAGGGACTTCAGGCAATTACCTAAGAGGCGGAATGCAATTTGAGTGATGGGATGAATATGTAATTGCGGAATATTTCGCTTTAGGAGAATATATGCCTGCAATATTCGTACACGTTTCGGATATTCACTTTGGTCAGGAAAGTGATCATACTGTCCATATCCATAATGATGTGAAGGGGCAGCTCATTCTGGATGCTGCTGAAGTAATTGCTGCTCTCCCGGGACACTCAGCGCACGGCATCCTCGTCACTGGTGATATAGCCTACTCCGGCAAGCAGCCCCAGTACGAAGAGGCGGGTCGCTGGCTCGACGAACTCGCCGACAGAATCGGCTGCCCAATCCACCGAGTGCAGATGGTGCCCGGCAACCACGACGTGGACCGAGATAAGCTCTCCATCGGTGGCTCAAAGTTGCTCGACTACATCCGTGCGGGCGGTGCTGCGGAGTACGAGAGGGTGGTGAGCAATTCGGCGGACCGCGCATCGCTGCTCGCCCGCTTCGAGGACTACGGCAACTTTTCGTTCGGCTACGATTGCGCGCTCGACGGGGAAGTCCGCTTCGCCACGAACCTTCGCGTCGAGCTAGCGTCGGGCCGCTGGATCCGTCTCATCCGCATGAATTCATCCCTTCTCTGTCATGGGAAGGAAAAAGATGATGCGCCAGAATTGGTGATAGGCGCGAGACAATTCACCATCCCCCGCCACCCTGGCGAAGAGAATGTTGTGCTCGTCCATCATCCACTCAATTGGTATAAAGACGCGGGCGAGGTTCGGCAGTACGTGCGAAGCCGCGCGCGAGTGGTCATTTCCGGCCATGAGCACAACCCCAAAGTGGAAATCGACCACGTCGAGGCTGAATGCGACGTTATGATGCTGGCGGCCGGTGCCGCTGTACCATTCAAGTCGGATGTTATCTATACGTATACCTACAATATCATCGAGTTCGATTGGGATCAGGAGGTCGATGCGCTAGCAGTCACAATACACCCCCGAATCTGGAACCCGGAGAAGACAAGCTTCCAGGCCGACGACAAGCGCCTCGGCGGAAGCAAGCCTCGCTTCACGCTGGGCTCGCCGAACTTCAGGAAGTGCAGACAGCCGGACGTCGATCAGGACATCGCGGAGGTTTCGGCGGTCGGCAGTTCGGAACCAGAACCGATCCTGGAAGTGGTCGCCGCCGATGGCGAGGAAGGGGAGACACCGCCCATGCCACCGCCCGTCGAAGGCTACGAACTCGCGCTGCTACGCTTCTTCCGCGACCTGCTTGAGAACGAGCGCCTCCGCATACTCGTCGAATTGGACGCTTTCCCCGCAGATTCAGATGAACGCATGACTCAGGGCGTCGAGCGCAAGCTGTTCGACTGGCTCGTACGTGAGGGCAGGCTTCCAGAAGTGAACCAAATGATCGACAGGCTGATCGGCGAACGACAACAGGGGCAAGATTGATGAGCAGGCTTCCGGTTCATATGAGAATCACCGGCCTTTCGGTGAGCAACGAGGACGTTGATTCGCGCCAAAAGGCGATTACGCAGCTTTCGACCGCTTGGGGCAAGATCAAGTCACCCACCGATATTCTGGCCAAGTCGGCGGAGATCGCGATCGCACTAGGGGGAGACGGTTCGCCCCCTGCGACCCTGTCCAGCGAGGTCGAGAGCGCGGTGCAGAAGCACGCCTCCGCGTTCTTGAGTTCAGACCGTCCCTTGGAGGTCGGGATCTGCTCGGGCATGGCGTTTCTCTCCATGATGGAAAGTAACCCCGGCGCCAGCGGCTGGACGATCACGGACCTCTATTCAAACGCCCTGTGGTTAGCCCTTGCGTTCCAGCCTGCGCTTCAGGAAGAGAAGAGAGAGGCGCTCCGCACCGAAGTGCTTGATCGAGCGCGGGCGCGCAGCCTGGAAAGCGCTACCAAGGCGCGCGAGCGGGAGCCGGTGCCGGAGGTACAAGATCTCGAAGTCGCTACCGATGACAAAGCCAATGTCACGACAAACTTCAAGAAAATAGCTGCTGGGATCATCGACCCGCTGCGACGTAACGCAGCGCTCGACCGAGAGGAGCTCGACTATCTCTGGTGGGCGCAACTGAACCGGAGCCGTGTGCTCAGTCGATCACTCCCCGACATTCCAGAGGCGGCTCGCTTGGTGACGATGGGCCTCGAAGGAGCAGCGTTACTCCGTCGCCTGCCGGCGGACGTGCATCGAGAGATTGTCCTTCGCACCGTGGAAGCCGATCCGGAATTGGACCTCGGCGAGTTGCTCGGAGTGATCGGTGCCGATCGCAAGGCGCTCGCCAACAAGATCCCCGCCGGAGTGACTTCCACCCCCACCATCTATCCGCTGCTGAACGCTCTCGTCACAGGCACCGCTGACGGTAGCGGTGCGACTGAGAAGAGAAGGGCTTCGACCTGGGGCTGCCGCGCGCTTCTGGAGGCTACGATGGCACACCTAGTGTCTAGCGGACCCGGACGCCTATGAGCCACGCCTGTACTTTCGATGGATGTACCGTCGGAGAGACGGGAGCGTGCGCCCTTGAGCGCGATCCAGCAACCTGCGAGCACCGCATCGGGACGGCAGCGTTTGCCGGCGTGGACGCGGTCGCATCAGGAACGTCGGCTGCTGATGCGATCGACGGCCTCGGCGCTCCGGTGCTCGAGAAGCCGAACAGTGCTGCGTCGTTCCCTTCGAGCCGGACCCTGCGGCCCGAGTTCGTGTCGGGCATGATGGGTTCGCGCTACGTAACCGTCGTCGGGATTTTGGGTGATCCCGAGTCAGGCAAGACTGCGTGCCTCGCGAGCCTCTACCTCATGATCGCCAATGCGCAGCTCGACGGGTGGTCTTTCGCCGACAGCAAAAGCCTTATGGCTTTCGAGGAGATCGCCAGGGGTGCTCGGGAGTGGAACGAGGGTCAGCTGCCGGACCAAATGACCCTCCACACCGAGATGACCGATGATCGCCGTCCTGGCTTTCTGCACCTGCGCTTGGCTAGGAGCTCCGATGGGCGTCGTTTCGACTTCGCGCTTCCGGATCTGCCTGGCGAATGGACCACAGCACTCGTCGGCACCGCTCGGGCCGACCGCTTCGAGTTCATGAAGTCGGCCGAGGCGATCTGGCTTGTGGTAGATGGACGCGCGCTGGCAGACAAAGAGCGGCGCCAGGGCGCCATTAGTCGGCTGGGTCAGCTCACCGGCAGGCTAGAGACAATTTTCGGCGGCGCCCTTCCTCGTGTGATGATCGTGGTCACACACCGAGACCATGGCGAACTTGACGGCGTAACAACAAGCCGCATCACCGCAGAGCTCGCGAAACGAAACGTCGTTGCCGGGATTCATCAGGTCGCGCCGTTCTCGGAAAATGGCGGCGTAAAAGCTGGCTTCGGCCTCGCGGACCTGATCGATGCAACCGTGGGTTCACCGCGGAGTGCGGCTGAGTTTTGGCCTGACAGCGCCCCGCAGGAAGGTTCTCGGTCCTATCTCGCTTTCAGGAGGGACCGATGAGGCGCGCAGTGGTACTGCTCGGCGGCCCGGATTCGGGCAAGACCAACTATGTGGGCCGGCTTTGGCCAGAGCTCGACGCGAAAAAGGGGCGACTCATCGCGGCGCAGCAACCTAATGACATCACCTTCGTCCTGGAGGTCGCCGACCATCTCTTCTCTGGCAATTTCGCGCCCCGTTCTGAGCATACCGACAAACGTCGCGACTTTGAGGTCGTGGTTGCCGACCGTGAGGGAAGCGAGGAGACCGCGATTGTAGTCCCCGACATCTCAGGCGAGCTCTGGCGTAACGCCGTCCAGGACTGTGAGATCGCGCAGGATTGGATGGAGGAACTGCGCCGGGCCAATGGCGCGCTGTTGTTTGTCCGGGTCGGATCAGATCAGGACGTACGCCCACTCGACTGGGTTACCTCTCAGAAGATGTTAGCCAAGCTCGGCGGCGCCGACACGCCCGGCCTACCCACTCAGGTGATGTTGTGTGAGCTGGTCCGTTTCCTCGAAGTCACGCTAGCTGATCGGCCGGATGGCAGCCGTCCGCGTCTTTCTGTCGTGGTTAGTGCATGGGATCTCGTCGATCCTCAAAAGTTCGAAGAGGGCCCCAAAGCTTATCTACAGCGAGAGTATCCCTTGCTGGCGGGCCGGCTCGACGATCTCCACCGACTCAATGTGCGTGTGTGCGGGCTCAGCGTGGTTGGCGGCGACCTCAAGGCGGACCCCTCCTGCCGGGACGAACTCCTTGAGAGCGGTCTTGACGGGCACGGTTGGGTGGCCGCGGAGAACGAGAACGGCACCTGGACGAAGGATAGCGATCTTACCCTGCCGGTGGCATGGGTAATCGGTCGCTGAGATGATCGTCGTCGACCGCCAGGTCCACGGATATCGGCAGGGGCACCAGCTCCTGGCCGCCTCCTCGCAGCTCCCGAAACCAGACCAGTCGATGATCGACAGGCTCTCCGACGTCGCTGGACCGCTGCGGCCGCGAGAGCGGTTCGAACCGTACCTGTCCGTCTATCCGTTGCCGAGTGGGGAACGGGTGGTCATAGCAAGGACGTGGCAGGACACGACCGTGGCCAGGGCCGGCTGTGTCCGTACACTCAGTCTGGTCGTTGGCGCAGAGGATTGGTCGTACGCTGAAAGCCTGTCGCCGCTTTTTGAGCTGCTTGAGACTGACGGGCTACCCGGAGTGGAGAACGCGACGTCGCGACAAGTCTACGCCTCCCCCGCGAAGCCGCTCCCACCCGCGCCCGACTTCAGGGCGGGCGAGCTACTAGAAGCCCTCTTTCTGGAGGAAGCACGTCCCGTCGTCGTATTCGATGCCCCACCCGGAGACCTGATCGCGCTGCGCCTTCTGACTGCGTTGTGGCCGTCAATGCGGCGGCGGTTCGCTGTGTCGACCTTCGCGCTCTCACCGCGCAAGGTTGGTGGACGCGACTTCGACCTCGTGTTTGCGCCCAAGGACGCAAAGGGAAGATTCTCGGACTGGAATGGTCGCCGGATTGATTGGCGTTCCAACCAGGACGCGCGCCACCGCTGGACAAACACTATCATCAGCCGCGTCTTCGATCAGCCTTATCCGCAGCTACTCATAGCGTCAGAGATTGGCCTCGTTGGCGCCGATAGCGACGTCGATGATGTCGCCGCCTTTCGGATCGCGCTCCTTTGGGACGAGCTCTTCAGCAAGCTGGACCGCACTCCAACGGCCGCTCTTGGACTCCTCGATATCGCGAACTCCGGCAAAGTTCGTGACGTGGAAGCGGTCGGATCGCTTGAGCCGGCGCTCGCAAGCGCGGTCAAGCGTGCCTCCACCGATCTGCCGGAGGCGGAAGCTTGGGACTTCCTCAGCGCTATCGCCTCGAAGATACGGACGCGCCCAATGCCAACCGGCAAGAACGCAGTAGGCGCAGCCGCTGAGCTGCTGTCCGCTCGGTTTCCGGACGGTGCTGTCGCGCTGTTAGTTCGGCCGCCGCCTGCAGAGGTCGCAGCGGATCTTCTGCCAAGAATCGCACAGGGGCTCGGAGGGTCGGCCGAGGGATCGGGCGAGCGCGCCTTGCTCTCGGCGCCGCCCGAGCTTCTCTTGCGGCTTGTTGCTGAGGATGGACGGCTGACCGGCCGTGTGGCCGCCAACGGCGCGCTCATAGAGCGCGTCGGCGAGGCTGTCAGAGATCAGGATTCATCCCTGGTCGACGCCGTTAGCGCGAACCTTCTTCCCCATCTCGTCGAAGATTGGCAGTTGCCCGCAGCGCGTCCGCTCGTCGCGAGGCTGGACGCAGAGGCGCTAGCTACAGAAATTGCGCACTTGGGAGCCACCAACGACTTCGAGGCTGGTGGGATCGCCGAGCTGGTGATTGAGCGCGCTCGTATCGTTGGCGCCAAAGAGGAGGTGAGAGCGTCAATTGTCACATCGCCTCCATCGGAGCGTAGAAACGCGCTACTGGCGCGAACCATTGATCCGGCGGTGGCTGACGTCGCTTGGCTGTTCGATGCACCAGGGGTGGCGCCCGATCTTGTGACTAATCTACTGGTTTCCCTATCGCGTGCGGCAGACGACCAGCAACTTTCCGCGATCCTGGGTCAGCCGCGCCTAGGCGACGAGGTTCTGGCCAGGATCGAAGGTGAAGCGCCAGACATTCTTGAGCGAGCTGTCCTTTCGGGCGAGCTCCCGATCGACGTTTTCGTACGTTTGGTCGGCAAAGTCCTACCGAAGACCGATACGGCAACAAGGATTCGGGTAGCGGACAACGCGCTTCGACGCTGCCTCTCAAGTCATTTCGATGGCGACGAAAGGGACTTCCTCACGAAAATGATGGGAATCGTCGCGGAGAACCTGGACGGCGTCTCGGCTGTACGGGCTGGTTTGGGCCGTGATGTGCCGGCGTCGGTAGCGAACCGCAATATGCTTGTATTCCGAAATGCTCCATCTCCAGCACATCTTCGTATCGTTCGATCGATCGCCGAACTCGCTGGGGCGCTCTGCGATCGAAAGTCGCTCGATCTCGATCAAACTGCGCTGGAGGCTTGTGCATACCTGATGTTCGAGGCCGAAAGGGCCGAGCCCAAGGCGATGCTGGATGCGTCCGGGCGTCTTATGCCGGTCCTGATGCGACATCCCCGTGAGCCGGTCTCCCTAATGGTCGCAGCCGCTTTTCCGATGGTCTATCGCGAGCTGGCCAAGGAGGACGATGTTCCCGACCTCCTGAAGTTCATTCCATTTCTGGACTGGGACCGCTGCAGGGCGGCTCGTCGCGAGTTGGTGTCTACGTTCATGTCGTCATCTTCATGGTCGCCCGCGGACCTTGCGCTGACGGCCTGCCGTTGCGGAGATGTCGGCAAAATTCTGCGTAGAACGGCCAAATCATACGGTGGCGAGGAATACATTGAGCGACTCCTAAAACAGGTCGGTCATTTGCCCGATGCGTGTCGGCTGACAGTGGAGCAGACTATTTCACATATTAAGGCAGATCGGTCCGCGAGGCTTGATTGGCGCGATTGAGCAGCCTCACGAGCGTCGCCTTTCGGGCATGAGTCCGGTGACTGTGTGATGTAATCGTCAATTATGCAAAAAAACATGACAATTCGTCCGCCATCGTTGGCACCAGGAGACTGCGGTCGAGGAAGAGGTTCCTCATCTCGCAGCTCGTTTCGGCGATTAGGAGGCATCCATGGCAAGCGGCGCCGTGAGTCGCCCGATCCCCGCTCCTGTCGTCTGGTTCATGATCAGCGCAAACGGGATCGTTTGAGCAAATCCGAAGCCGGTCCATGGCGCTCTTGAGGATGTAGGCAAACCTCGGAGCCGTGGCGACAAGCCCGCCAAGCGTGCCCTGCGCCCCGGCGCTCGCGGTATAAATAAGGATACCGCAGCGGTCGGCGTCGCCGGCGCCGCGCGTACTGGACAGCGCATAGACTCTTTCCTTCAGCGAACTGGCCGGATAGCCGCAATCGAGGGCTATCTCGGCCATCAACGCGTGTGAGATACTGTGGAGAAGAACGTAAGCCGTTCCCGGATAGGTAGGCGCCTTGCCGGCAAACCGCTTTTGCCAGTGCCCATATCCTGCAAGCAACTTTTGATTGCGAACGGACGTGGCTGCGGTTTGGAGCCATTCGGCAATCGCGGCAGCGTCAAAATGGATGAAGATGCCTTCGCCGAACTGTTCGATTGCCGGCAGCCAGTCCGCGTCGCGCGAGATCGGCGCGCCGCGCACGCTCAACTGAATGTCTTCGATGTCGCCATCGGAGCCCGTCGGCGCAGCTTCAAATCGCGTGAAGCCATAAAGGCAGGAGACCTCCCTCAGGCGATGCACCGCGACCAGATTCTTGATCCCGGACAGATCGATCCCGGCATCGGGGTCGGCCCAAGCCTCTCGCGGAAGAGTCTGGGCGTAGAGCTTTGCGGTTGGATGGTTCGCGCCGATCTCAGAACGGCCGCTAGCAAACGTATCGAACTCGGACAGCTTAGGTGACCGCGTGGCGTCAGTTCTTGCACCCTCACGAATGCGCTGAAGCCTATCGAAAATGTCGCCGTCCGAATAAGGACCGAGTGACGCAGATACCTTTGGGTTGAACTTCTTGGCCTGAGCCACATCCTGGACTGTTTGCACGCCAGCAAGATCGCCCGATAGCTCATCAACGAGCTGGCTAAGTTCGTCCTCCTCGGTCGGCAGCGAAATAACCGTGTGAACCTGCGGGAAATAGGTGTTCGTCGCCGTTCGCGTCAGCAGCTTCAGATTGTCACCGCAGCCTTCAGGATCCCGGTCGAGCAGCCACGGCCGCTCGCCTCGGCATTTGCCGAGCCGCCCTGGCTGGAAGGTGTCTTGAAGGGACAGACGACGACCGCATCCGCACACGATGCTGGTGTCTGCGGGATCCGCGCTGGTTCCCTTTTCCTCCACCCACATCGGCTCGTGACATGCCCCCGAACCGTGAACGACCCAGCGCCAGTCGATATCTTGCAGATGCCCCTTGTCGCAGGCGCACACGAAACGGATCGGCGTCACATCGCTCTTCCGTCCGTCATCGTATTGGAACCTTCTGCGACCCTTGCTGTCGAGGTCCTGCCAACGCACCAAACGCCGTCGCCTGGTCGTTTTGGCGCCGGAGGTGTTCGTTTCCACCTGCTCGCAGATGAACCATGTCGGGAAGATCGGCGCAGCGACGCCACGGGGCACGCCATCCCTCGAATCAACCGACGTGGGCGGTGTTCTCAAGGTCAGGCTGGCTGCCGGATCAAGGCGCCCCTGCTCCTTCAGAATCTGCTCAAGGCGCATCGTCAAACGCGGCTCGGGAAGCGTCGAGAAGGCGTTGCCCTTCATATCCCATTGTTCGAGCCCGCCCACCACGACGGACCGCGTCGGCAAATCGATCATCGCCCCGGGGCCGAACGTCGAAATCAACTGGCTGAGGCGCTGAGCATTCTTGGTCATGTGAGATCATCCGCGTTCGCGATCGTGTTTCCGTGAGGATCCCTGACCTTCAGGGTGACGTTGGGTTCCACGTCGCGCATGGAACGGCCCGCCACAAAGCGGCGGTGGGGTTCAGCCAAGTTGCCGATCTCCGGTTCGAGCGGCATGTGCAGCAGGCGATGCGGACTTTTCTTCTTGGCATAGGCAAACGCATTGCCGCCCGCCGCCTGCTCATCGGAAGTCTCAATCCAGGCATCCAAGATGTCGTCGATAAACTTTGAAAGAGCAGCGCGACCGCCGGCGATCATGCGCTCCGGCGCTCGGTCGACGATCGAGTCTCGGACCAAGTTGCGGATTCCGACATTGTTCTTCAGTTCATTGACCGCGACATCCGGGGTGAGTGCGCCATCCACATGGCGCGCCGCAGCGACCACGACCGCAGCCAAGGCGCGATCCAGCGCCCGTGCCGCCCAAGGTGTCACGCTCGTCGCTTCGACGGCGCGATAGAATGTGCGGTGAAATTGGCCGAATTGCTCGAAGTGCATTCGGTCACGCGGCTTGTGGAGGTTCAGAACCGCTAGCACCAAGCCGGGTCTGGAGTGGTCACGGCCGACGCGGCTGGTCGCCTGGATGTATTCAGCGGCCGTCTTGGGCTGCCCCTGCACGACCATGAGCCCAAGGCGCGTGATGTCGAGACCAACCGAGATCATGTTGGTCGCGAGAGCCACATCGACGGTTTCGGCATCCCGGCCAAAGATCGCCTCCAGACGCTGTTTCGCCTTCGCCACCTCGTCGGTAGAGACACGAGATGTGAGCTCCATCGGCTCCTTGATGGCTCTATCGGCGAACGGTGTATCGGCAGGGTCCACCCGGCGGCGTTGGGCGCCGTAGCGAGCCGCCCGATCACGCACTTCATCCTCAACAATGCGCCGCGCCCCACCCAACTCACGCAACGCGTTGAAATAGCAAAGCGCGGTCATGTACGGATCAGCAGGATTTCTGGCCTTGGCGTCGGCGGGGATATTCGCGTCGTAAGCGGCCTGCGCGGCGGCGACGAGCGTTGTCAGAGACCGCAGGAAGACCAGCTTTGGGCCACGGCCTTGCGCCGCGATGCCCAAATAGAGCCGGGCTGGATTGGTCGATGACGGCACCGTCCGCGCGAAGAAGCTATCGACACGATCAATGCCGGGCGGCGGGAAAATGCTGGTTGTGTCCCGATCAAACAGAGCGGCGATTTGATCGGCGGCCCGTCTCACGGTGGCGGTCGACGCGACGATCTTCGGACGAACGCGGTTTTCACCGGAGCCTCGCGAGGCAAGCTGATCAATCGCCGCTTCATACAGACCCGCGACCGTTCCAAGGGGACCGGCAATGAGGTGCAATTCGTCCTGGATGATAAGATCGGGCGGATCCAGCGACCAGCCGTTGCCCAATGGTCGGCCTTCGCCCGGCTCAGCCGCCCCATAGAAGCCGACGCCATCTTCGAAACGGTCAACGTGCCCAAAGAAAGCGCCGGTCTCACCCACCCAAGGCAGCGCTGCGAACTTGTCGACCGTAGCGATCAGAAACGCCGGAAGACGCCGGTAGATGGGCTCGTCGACCGTAAGCACCGGCAGCGGTCGATTCCTGCTGAACTCACAGCTGGTATTGGCGCACCGAATTTCCAAATTGGTCGGCGCGTGTTCGTTCGGCGTGCAGGAAAACGATGACTGCGTGAACTCGGTTCCGCACCACGGACAAGCCTTGAGTGGGGCCGGCGCGCGCTTGTCACGCCCGTTGCGATAGCGCCGAATTCGACCGACCGCTGTTGTCTCGTCCGACTTTCCTTTGCCGCCCAGCTTGTTCGGCGACGCGTCGGAGCCGACCCACAGACCGATCTCGATTGGCCAGTCACCAAGCATCCGACGACCGCGCTCATCGACGTTCTTGGCGTCGGTGCGCATCAGTTCGAGCGCGCAGACGACACCTGCCGCGCGCGCGAGCTGGTCGAGCGTCAGAAGGCGTAGGGTGTAGCGCATGATAACGGCGACACCAGCGCCGAGCATGCCCGACCCGCCCAGCCGACGATGCGCAATCACCAAGGCCGCGAGGCCGAGATAGGCCTCGGTCTTGCCGCCGCCTGTTGGAAAAAACAGAAGGTCAGCAGTCTCACGATCAACGTGAGTTCGGTCGATTAGGCCGGCCATGTTGAGCAGCACGAATGCGAGCTGAAACGGCCGCCACTGTGGCTCATCAAGAGCACTCGGATCGCCTGTCGCGCCGGCGACGCGACGGCGCGCGGCCATCGAAACGGAAAGATTCATGAACCGGAACGCTGTGCGGGCTTTTGCGTCCGTCGATAGAATCTCGATGCCCTTTGCGATCCGGTCCTTCGCGGTCACCATCTCGGCGACAAGGCGTTCTCCGGTCTCGCGTCGACGGGCGGGAAGGCCTGCGAGCTTATTGCGCTCGGCGTCGATCCATATTCCATAGAGTGACGGCAGATCGGCCAGGGCGGCGCGAAGGCCGGCGCCATCGCCTTCCGCCAACTGCGCGAGCGCTTCCATGCCGAACGTCACCTGCGCCTTGAATTCAGCGTCCTCATTCGGCGCAACGCGTTCGACCTCCGCCGACGGCAGCGGGTCGGTCCATACCCGCGTCACACCGTTGGCGCTGTCTTCAGAAGTATCCCATCCGGCAGCCGCGTTTCGTCCCACCGCCCATTCACGCATGTCGCGATAGTGCAAATCCGCGATCCGCAGATCCCAATCCTGGGCGCGATAGCCAGAAAGGTCGCGACGCGGACGGAACCCGGTTTCGCTTACAAGTTCGAGCCGCGCCTGAAAGGCGTAGCTCACATCGGCGTAGAAGCGATGAACGGTAGCCCGCCGATTGACGAGGAAGACAGTGAGGGCACGGACACGCTCAGTCTTGCCGTCCGGCGTGGTGTAACTGAACAAGCGGGAATGGGTTTCCAACACCAGGCCGCCACCGCGGCGTTGTTCGGCCGCGCTCTCCGGCACGATGAACGGGCCGCCGCGGCCATCTTTGATGGGAAGAGCCACGACCCGGTCTTTCGGGGTCCGAACCCATTCGACCATGGGGCGCTCGACGCGCTTGGGCTTGCCGTCCTCGCCAAGCTCCTCCGGTAGGGGCTCCGGCAGAAGGATCGCTTCCGGCAACGGCGGTTCGGTTCGATAGTCACCCCAGGAAACGCGCGCTTCGATCGACGTCACATCCGGATCGAGCAACACGGTGAGCCCAACGGACGACGGCAGAAACCGCCGACGCGCGTTTGGGGCTTCCGGCTCCTCGTTGTCAGTCGCGGCGCCGCCGGCGCCATCGGCGTCCGGCTCCTCGACGTCGATTTCCATCTCTTCCTGGGCGGACGGATCGTTCTCGTCATCATCCCCGTCCAAGGCGAGCGCATCCTCCGCAGGCGCGATAAACCCGGCCAGATACCAGCGCGCCGGGCTTTCGTTCAGGCGCTCGCTGGCAAGATCAGCGTCCTGCGGCCCTGGGCCGATGAGGTCGCGACGAAAGACGTCCACGATGTGGGCGCGAATATCGACTGAGTTCGTCATGACCGCCCGAGCCCCTCTGAGATAAACAGTTCTCCAAGGACCTTTTCGAGCCACTTGGTGGTATAGGCCAATTTCAGGGCCTCTTTAGGCCGATGCCCTGCATCGTCGAGCAGCGCTTCCAGAGCGATCAGCCGATCTTTGAGCCCAAGCCGAACGCCGAAACGCATACTGGCCTTGTCCGGTCCGCACAGAACCCAAACGTCGCTTCGCGTCAGCGCATGCGCCCACAAAGACCGCTCGCCGACGTCCAGCGCGATGTCGGGTGCTCGAACCGCCACGACGGCGCGCTGCGCATCCTCCACCGGATGGACCGCCTTGAGCGACGCCACGAGCTGCGCCGCATCGATCTGCAACTCCGCCCTTCGGCGCTGAAAGCCGGTCTGCGTCTCTGTCACGCAATCCTCGACCGTCTCGACGCTGTAGCCGTTCGAAAGCGCGCGCCAAGATCCAACCCGGAAACACTCCAGGATGGCGTTGGTATCGATGAGGACCGGTCCCTGATGGCGAGCCATAGGACCTCACAGCTCAACAGGGGACGAAACCCCATGCGTCGTGAAGAGGTCGGCGAGATCGTCAACTGTCAGGTCCAGTAGCGCACCGGCCCGACGCGCCGAAACGCGGCCTTCGTCGACGGCGAGGCCGATGACTTCCATGAACGGTTTCGAGAACAGCGGCGGCACCGCCGCCGGCACAGCGTCACGTCCATTGTTGCGAAGCGCAGCATCTGGAACCGAGCGCGCGATTGCGGGCTTCAGCCTGTCCATGGCCACGAGCCGCCATTTGAGAGCGGAAGCCGTGACCTGAAGCTCATTCGCCACCGCGTTCAAGCGACCAGTGAGATCGCCGACGTTGATCGCGGACCAATCGCCATAACGATCGAGCACCGGCGTTGGCATCAAAACCGCCGACGCGAAATTGTTGGCGAGTTGCTCCACGCGATTGCCGCCAGTCTCCCGCGCCTCCTCGGAATGCTCGGGCGGCATCGCATCCCAAGTGAGGATATGGAAAAGCTCGTGCGCCAGGTCGAAGTGACGTCGCCCCTCGACCTCGTGCCGATTGATCACCACCACATCGAGTTCCGGCAGACGGCAGGCGGCACCCGAAATGCCCTGAAACGCATCCACCATCAGCACGAGGATGCCCAACTCGCGCTCCATCACCTCGACGAGGCGCTTCGCCGGCACGTCACCCAGCCCAAACTCGGCGACAAAGCGCTCTCCGGCCTCCATCGCGTCTTCGAAGCGCTGGTGGCGCGTGATGCCTAGCGACCGGCGCAATAGCGGCGCCGATCGGCCGACCTGAGGCGCGATAGCGCGGAACGCTGCGATCCAGCGGCCGGCGCTCCGCTCATAGGCGCTAAGCTTCTGTGGGCCGACATTGGTTTGCCGCCACGAGAACCGGCCCTCCCCAACAAGCAGGAATGGATCGGTGAAGTAGTCCAGCGACGCGCCCAGCTTCTCGACGGCGAGGACGAGCTCCTCGGCCGTCACCCGCCGCTCGCCGGTCTCGATCGCCGAAACCGTCTGACGGTCTTTGAAGCCGAACAGGCGCGCGAGGTCGTCCTGCGAGAGCCTTCGCTCCTCGCGCAACGCCTTGATCCTCGCTCCTATGAAATTCGTGGTCATCACCGCCTCCCCGGATGGGTATAATCTTGCAAATGGCCGATTGCAAGATTATCTTGCGTTCGCGAGGTCGAGTCGGTCGCCCTTTGACCCATAGAGGATCCCATGACGGATAAACGGGCATTCATCGAGCGTCGTCCCGGCGAAGGCGATTACGCGGTTCGCAAGCCAGGCTCGGAGCGGGCCAGCGCTGTTCTGCCGACCCAGGCGAAGGCGATTGACTGGGCACAGCAACGCGGCGCGGACGTTTTCGTCGAACGGGTTCGCCAGACCAAGGGCGGCACCCCAGACAAGTGGCGTCGGCCGTAATCGGCCAGAACGCTCTTAGCTTCGATCAGTCGGCATCCTCGTCATCATCAATTTCTTCATCGTCTGGCGCAGCCCTAACGCCGGCCGCGCGTTCGGCGGCGGCACGCTCTACGTTGAGGGCAAGTAAGCGGGCAAGAACCTCGTCCTTGAACTCGGCCGGCCAGTCTAGGCGCGTCTTGGGTATTTTGCCGTCGTCAGCATCTTGCTCAACGAACTCGGCGGCGGCGCGACCGGCAAGATCGTCCCAGCCATAGGCGCTCAGCACCGCGACACCCATCTCGTGATGGAGTTCACGCAGGCGCGCTATATCAGCGGCATTTTCGCCGCGCGCATGCAAGCGGTTGTAGGTTTTGGTCAGCCCCTCGTTGCGGTTAATCATCATTTGCGCGCGGAAGGTGTGATACGCTTGCCCAGCGTGCTTGAGTGCCACGCTGTTCTCAAAGTCAGCTGGAAACGGAAAGCTGCGGAAACAATCAGATGGCGCATATCGAAGATCATCTTTCATTGTAGATGAGAAAGTGCGAACCCAGACTTCATGGCACCGCGACTGTAAAACTGCAAAGCTTTCAAACACTGGCATTGCGAATACGATAACGGAATTCGCAAAATATTGCTTTGTATTTATTATTGAAAAGCAAGAGTGAGGTGATGTAAATATAGTTGCGACAACCCTCTCTATGTTGCATATAGTTTCATATAGTTCGGGGGTCGACCTACTCCATCGCCACCAATTTTCACGGCGCCTAATAGCATCATTGTTTCCTTTAAGCATGTCACGCTCTGGCTTGACATAGCGTTCAATTATTTCGACCAGCTCTGGAAACTGCAGTCTCGCAGCGTCGATGCTCATGTCGCTTATGTTTATGGCATATCTTGAGTGTTCCTGCCTTGGGTCGTTGTTTAACTCGAACCCTCCCAGGAACGGTTTGATACGCGACGAAAGATTGGGCTTCCTCTGCAGAAGAGACTCCATCTCAGCGATCGACAACGCTGATGAGCTTGAAGCAAGTTCATCATCAATCGAGAATCCCATGCCCTGCAACTCAGAGCCTTTGAACGCTTTCTTTGCATTCGCAGCCAGAGGCGCAGGTGAAACGTCCAAGTTTCCCTCAACGAGGTAAGCAGAAATTCGCCTAACAGACTTACCGTCGAGAGAGGGCTGGGGAGCGGTCCCCTTAGCGAGATGCACGACCGATACCACCACAGCGGCCTCACCCGGCCACTTTAGACGTCGCTGTGCTCGCAGAATGGCGCCGCCATTTGCTAAAATCCAAGCTAAGCCGGATGCCCTCGTATCCCCCTGACCAATAGTGTTGGTCGCAATCAGCCCGAATACACCGTCTTGTCGCAGTAAGCCGAATGCACGACGAAAGAAGTGTGCGACAAGATCGGCATTTCCATGTGCTCCCTCATGCAGCGTTTGCAGCCAAGGCAAATAATTCTTGGAATTCCCGCCTATAATGGTGTTCTTTCCAGCGAATGGTGGATTCCCAACAATGGCGTCAAAGCCACCGTCCTGACGCGCGAAGACCTCAGGGAATTCGAGCTCCCAGTGGAATGGCCTGATCGCATGTGGTTCGCGCAAAAGCGCGGCGCGAAGCTGCCGGGCAATGTCCCAGTCAGGCGGAAATTTGCCTACATCATGCTCAACACGTGCAAGACTCTCTCTGCGCGCCTTCGGCTTGTCGCCTGCGAAGAACGCCGCGATGACGGCATCACCAGCTAAGCGTACTTCGTCAGTTTTTTGCTCCAGAAATTTGTGACGCTGCTCCTGTATCGCGCGGACGACATCGTCGGGCGCTGAGCGGATCTCATCCCGCCCCCTCACAGCTTCCTCAAAGCGCTGTTTTACCAGCAGTTCAAGCATGGTCGACTGGGTACCCGCAGCCACGCTCTCCCAGGTGAGCGCACCAATCTGGCGTCGCGATAGACCAACCAGGCTGTCGCCGTATTTTAACGCGTGATCGAGGAACGTGAACTCATGGTCCCGCGCCAGTGTCGCCAGCCAAAGGGACAACCGCGCTAGATCGACCGCGCGTGGGTTCTTGTCCACGCCATAGAGGCAGCGCTGCGCAACGAGTCGGCGGGCATGAAGCTCTTCGTCCTCGTCCGCCGGAATGGTGGGGCGCGTCTCCGGCCAACGCGCCCAGGCGGCGACCAGACGCTCGCCCAAAGCGCGGCAAGCTTCGACTAGAAACGCGCCCGAACCCATCGCCGGGTCGCACACCTTCAGATTCAGCACCTCATCCGGGCGCGCGTCAGGCCCCAGCCGGTCGAAGGCTGGCTCCAGCGCATATTTGACGATCGGCGCGGTGAGCGACCGCGGCGTGTAGTGGCTACCGGTCCGTCGCCGTTCGCCGGTCGGCTGCAAGATCGGGGTCCCGGATGCAGCCACCCTTTTCTTGGGTGAGCCGCGCTCGTCCACCATCCCGTCGAGCGCCGCCACAAGATCCTCGACGCTCTTGGCATCCTCGACCGGCTTGCTCTGCGCCGCAGTCAGCGCGCGGCCTACATCTTCCTTCAGCTCCTTGATCCGATCCTTACCCTTCTTGGCGAGAAGGTCGTCGAGCGCGACGAACACCGGCGTCTTGTTGTTCTTGCCCGCCTTGATGGCGAGCACGCGGCTCTTGGCGGCCTCGACCGTAAAGCCCATGACCGTCTCGTAGACCGAACCGATCTGTTCGACGTCGAGGGTCCTGTAGGACAACCGCTCGCGCTCCGCACCGCGCAGCTTCAGGGTCATCAGCCCTTCGAGAATGCGAAGGAGGCACCCGTCGGACACGGTTAGAATACGCGCCGATTCGTCCTTCGAAGCGCGGCCCTCAATGAAAGGGAATTCGTCCGGATCAAACAGCTTGCCACCACGCGCCTGCACGAAGCCGGTTTTGTGGCCTTTGTGGATCAGACGAAACAGCGCCAGCAATCCGCCCCATCCGCCACGCCGCTCATCCATGGTGTCGGGATTGAGCGTCGCGTCTTCCGTGAGCTTCGCGTAGAGCCCGCGAACCGAATAACTCGTCTCGTAAATCTCACGCGCCCTTGCGTCCGATCGCGACGGAAGCAAGTCCCGGTCCTCGGCGTAGAGCACGAAGACCAGGCGCATCAGTACGGTCAGCAACCCCTCATAGAGATGATCGGGACGACTGGCCGCGAGTTCGCGGACGAGCACGGGTTCGGCGCTGTCCAGTCCGCGCAGCAGCTCGTGGAGCGCGCCGAGCACCTGCTCTGCGAGGGCGGTTGACACCAGAGCCTGGGCGTCGCGGCTGTGCTTCAGCAGCGCGGGCAGCCGCCGATCATCAGCATCGGAGAACAGCCGAAACCGATCGAGCAAGAGCTTCAGGCCGCCGAGCATCGGCCGACCGGCCACCGTCGCCATCGGCCTGATTGGGAAACTCTGATGGCCCGACGTTTCGCCGCGCGGCGCATAGATCAGGCGAAACTCGGGATAGTACCGAACCTCGCCATCCTTCCGTTCGTCCCGCTCGGAAATCAGCAGACCGGCGAAGACGCCCGTGTCACGCAACAGCCGCTCAAAGCGCTGATGCGGAGTCGCCTCCCACCCATCGAGAGCGTTCCGGGCGTCAGGATCGACGCCTGGCGCCTCGATCCGCACGAGAAGCTGCCAGCGGCGATCGCCGTCACCGAGCTCTGCGACACCCCATGTCGGTCGCAGTGTGGTGCCATGCTCCGGGAGCGCTACGAGCAGTTCGTCCGGAACGGCCGGACCGCCGGGCGCGCCAGCGACGTGGCGCGCTTCCCAGCCCAAAACCTGTTCGACGAAGGCCCAGGGATCAGTGAGAGCGGGCTTGGAAAGTTCCGAGCCGATGATCTCGGCAACCTGGCCGGTGTCGATTGGGGTTTGCCTGAGCGGCAATAACCCCAATTCCTTGAGGAGCGTCGGCGCGACCACGAGGCCCACCGGGGGCACATGGTCGAGCCATTCGAGATCGGGATCGCGATAGATTTCCGCAGCCATTGTGCTCACCCCGATACCGGCCAGAGATAGACAAGGCCGACGGGCTCCAGGCGATGCGCTCGCACCTCATAGGAGTCGCGAAGCCGTTTCGGTTCATCGCGCAATTCACGTTCAAGGCGCGTCAGGCGACCTTCCCAGTGCCGCCGGTCCGCTTCTCGCTCGCGCCGCTCCTCGGGTACGAGATCGAGGGTGAGCTGATTGGGATCGAACTCTTTTGCCGCCTTGGCGATACGTGATCGCTGCTGTTCGAGCAGGTCTGACAGCGAGCGCGCCTCCTCCTCTCCTCGCTTCTGTAGTTGAGCCGTAACCGTCGTCAGTCGCTCTGAGGCGATCTTCTCCAAGGCCGGGACGAGGTCGGCGATATCCTTAGCGACGAGAGCCTGGATGCGGGCGACGGCGGCGCCTGACGCTTCGCGGGCGTCACGCAGCGCGTCTTCGAGCTGATTGAGGGTCTTCTCCTCGCCACTCTCGCCCAGCGGTCGGAGCGCCTTGCGGTCGCGTTCTGACTCCGTCCAGATCGCGGTAATCGGAATGACTTCTTCATGCAGCCGGGCTGCGCCGGCGCCAAAAACCGCCAGGCGTCCCATCAGCACGATACGAGGCTGCGCGCCCGGCCCGTAAATGACCGACACGCGCGAAAGCTTCGACTGGAAGCCTTGGCTGAGGAAGCGAGACAGAAGCCGTCTGACCAGGCGGTGCTCAAGATGCACCTGCACCACGTCCGAGGCGTCACGGCCGTCGGCCATGATCGGCGGACTGAAGGCAATTGACCGGATGGGCGCATCGCGCCGCCAGTCGCCGAGGCGCTCACCCCGCTTCCGAGGTCGAACCCGCAGATCGTCGAAGGCATCGTCCCAACCCGCGTCCTTTGTGAACGCCGGGTCGTTGGGATTGAGCCGGTAGGTTTCCACCTTGCCGACCGCCGGCCCACGGGCGTCATCCAGGACATACCCGGCGCGTGACAATGCCGCCGCAGCCACACGATGAAGATCTTCTGGGTCGACACCGACGCGCTCGCGCGACCGTTCGAGTGCGCGCTGCAGATCGGCCTGCTCCTTCAGCAACCGTTCGTGACGCGCGCGCTCGTCGTCGTCCATTTCGGCGCGCGCGCGATTGAGCCGTTCGGCATCGCTTTCCTCAGCGATGGCACGAGCGATCGCCGCGCCCTGACCGCGCAAAATGCCGCCTTCGGCCAGACGCTTCGCGATGCGCTCTTCAATCACTTGGCCGACCGATCCGAGCTGCTCGCGGATGGTCTCCGTCTTCCGGACCAACGCCTCCAAAACGATGTCGGCTTCGCGCTGCTCGTAACGGAAATATCGGCAAATGACCTGTTTCGCCGGTTGGAGCTTACGATCGATACGCCCGTTGCGCTGCTCCAGCCGGGACGGGTTCCACGGCAGATCGAAATGAATCAGATCGGAGCAATAGCTTTGGAGGTTGATGCCTTCGCGGGCCGCGTCAGTGCAGATGAGGATGCGCAAGGGCTCAACGTCGGGATCCGCGTTGAACGCTCGTTTCACATCTTCCCTTCGATCCGATCCAGTTGCGCCAGTGAAGACGCCAATTCGGTCGTCAGCGCGATCCGTGTCCGACACCGCCTCTCGCAGGCGTCGTTCGAGCCACCGCCGGGTGTCCTCGTATTCTGTGAAAATGATGAGACGCCGGCGATTCCAGTTTTGGCCGCTGAGAAGGTTGGCTTTGATCCAATCGGTCAACCAGCGCACCCGGGCGTCGGGCCGCGACGCGTAGCGCTCTGCGATGGCCAACATGTCGTCGACCGCAGCAAGCTCTGCGCGCATGTCGCCTTTGGGGGCGTCAGCAACGCCGACGGCTGAGGCGGCCTCCGCCGTCGCGTCGTCATCGGCATCGATGGTCTTCTCAGCCCGCTCGTCCTCAAGCCCAAGTTCGGCGCTATCTTCACTTCCGGGGCCGCCCACAAACGCGAGGGCAGCCGCGGCGACCAAGCCGGCCTCTTCGCCGTTGAGCATTCTCTGCAACGTCGCCCTGTGGACCTTCAGCGTCCGTGCGAAAGCGGCGACCGATGACAACAACCGCTGCTGGAGACCTACAAAGGCCAGCTTCGCCATCGACGCCTTTTGGGTCGGAAGATTTGCGATGCGCCGCATCCGCATCTCGCCGTACGCGGCAAGCTGCCGGGCGAGTGCGAGTTCAGGCGTATCCTCCGGCAGGCCGGCGATGCGAACCGCCTCGATGATCCGCTCTGGGAACGCTTCGCCAAGGCGCCGAAGATCGGCCTTAAGCCGCCGGACCATGACGGGCTCAAGATCCTTTGGGCGAACCTCGACACCGCGCGTGAAGCGCTGGGGATCGAGCATCTCGAGCAAAGCCGAGAAGCTGTTCGAGTGCCCATTGTGTGGCGTGGCCGTCAGGAAAAGGCGGTGCTCGAACCGCTCGCCGAGTTCACGAACCGCCTTCGTGAGCTGGCTTGAGATTGCGTAGCGAATGCCCGCCGCGGGCGCGGCGTGGTGCGCCTCGTCCAAAACGAATAGCGCACGGGCACGAAACTCGCCGAGTACGTCACGAAGTCCAGCGGCATAAACCTCATCCGTGAGGAGACGGTGCGAGACGATGAATCGCGAGCCGGTCGCCCAGGGATTCACGGAGAAGCCCCGAAGCCGGCGCATCTCGCCTATCCGCTCCCTGTCGATGATTTCGAACGAAAGCCCGAACTTCGCTTCCAGTTCGTCCTTCCACTGGATCGTCATAGCGGGCGGGGCCGCAATGACGATGAAATCGATCCGCCGCCGCAGCAGTAGCTCTCGCGCGACTAAGCCTGCCTCGACGGTCTTGCCCAAGCCCACGTCATCCGCGATCAACAGATTCACGCGCGGAAGCCGCAACGCCTTACGAAGCGGGAGAAGCTGATAGGCATCGAGCCGAATGCCTGCCCGAAAGGGCGCTTGCAGCAGGTCGCGGTCGGCGGCTGTCGCAGATCGCCATCTTATCGCGCGAAGGTGGGCGGCCAACACTTCAGCTCGATCAGGAAGGCCGGCGCCGACATTCCGCCACCCATCCTCATCGAGCACGACGGCGCCGATTTCGGCATCCCAGAGGATTTCCAGCCGCTCACCCTGAGCATCGTCGGAAATGCACGAGAGGTTGAGGGTCTGAAGGTCGTTTGCCTCCCCTTGGATTTCCTCAACCAGCCACGGCCGGCCCCGCAGCTCGACGAAACTTCCCGGTTCGATTGTCGTCCCAATTGCCCGTTGCATTACTTCAACCCCACAAACACGATAGTGGCGCCGCCGCCAGCCGGTCGCCGAACGGCACGAAATCAGTGCTGTCGTACAGGACGACGCCGAAGGCAAAGCGGTCCCCGCAAGCTTCGGCCAATGCCCGCAGACCCCCGAAATCCCCTGCCTTGACCGTGGCGCTCGCCTTCACCTCGATCCCCACGATCATTCCGTCATCGCGCTCCAGTACGATATCCACCTCACGCATGTCCCGATCCCGAAAATGATGAGGCGTCAGCCGCAGTTCCGAGGCCGTCATGAGCTTCAGCACTTCCGAAAACACGAAGCTCTCCAGCAGCGCGCCGAAAGTCCCTCGATCAGCCTTCACCCGGTCGAACGTCAGCCCCCGCACGCTGGCAAGCAGTCCGGAATCGAGGAAATGGAGCTTGGGCGTCTTGACGATCCGCTTCAGCGAATTGGTGAACCAGGGCTGCACGGTCGCAATCAGGAACACCTGTTCGAGGAGCGCGACGTAACGCTGTCCCGTCTTGTGGGTCACGTTGATACCGGCGCCGAACTGCGAATAATTGACCAACTGGCCGGAGTGCTCGGCCAGCAGCCGCACGAATTTCGGAAGCTCGGTCAGCTTCTCCACATCTGCGATGTCCCGCAGATCGCGGGTCAGGATCGAGGTGAGGTAAGATCGCAACCAGTCCTGCCGCCGGCGCTCGCTGTCGCGACTGATCGCTTCGGGGAAACCGCCGAGCAGGGCGAGCTGGACGAGATCATCGCCAATAATCGCGCCGCGCTGACTCTGGAGTTTTCCGTCGAAGAGGCGCTCCAAAAAGGAGGGGCGACGACCTTCGATTTCGGCCTTGGCAAGCGGCAGCATCTGGATGGTCTCCATCCGGCCAGCAAGGCTGTCTGCGATCCGCGGAAGGGTCAGCACATTTGCCGAGCCGGTCAGCAGAAATCGGCCTGGGCGATAGTCCTCGTCGACCGTCTTTTTAATTGCCAGCAGCAGGTCCGGCGCGCGTTGGATTTCGTCGATGATGGCTCGGTCCAGGCCCCGGATAAAACCGGCAGGATCGGACTGGGCGGCCTCGAGCACGGTTTGATCGTCGAGCGTGATATAAGTTCGGCCGGTCTCCCCCATCTTTCGGACGAGCGTGGTCTTTCCGGCCCTGCGCGGTCCCACGATCAGGACGACAGGCGTGTCCGAAAGGGCTTCTTCCGCCCGCCGCTCTACAAACCGTTCGAACATGCCTTCTCCTAATCCCGGATAATCGGGACTATGGGTATCGGCGAATTGGGAGTCAATGGTCCGCTGATTGGGATTTTATGGACCGCTATTTGAAGGGCCGGGAGGGAATGCCTTCCCCCTGGTCGGCGCCGCTGTCGCCGACACACCCCTTTCTGCGGGGAGTTCCACGCAACGTCCCTTTGAGAGTGAGAGGGCGGAGGGCTTCGCCGTGACGGGTTGTAGGCTGGAGGAGAGGCCTCTGGCGCCCGTCGCGGAAATCCGCGATGTCCAGATACACCGCTACCGCCCGCGCCGGCTCGGACCGGGCGAGCCTCTACGATGAAATCACGAGCAAAATCATCGCCCAGCTTGAGGCCGGCCGCGTGCCTTGGGTCCAGCCTTGGGGCACGGCGGCAGCGAAGGCGCCGATAGCGATGCCACGGAACGCCGCTACCGGCCGGCAGTATTCGGGGATCAATGTGCTGATCCTCTGGGGCGCGGTGATCGAGCGCGGCTACCCGGCCCAAAGCTGGCTCACCTTCCGCCAGGCCCTCGGCCTCGGCGGCAACGTGCGCAAGGGCGAACGCGGCGCCACTGTCGTCTATGCCGACCGCTTCGTGCCCGAGGACGAGCGGCAGCGGTCCCGCGAAACCGGGGAAGAGGCGCAGGCGATCCCGTTCCTCAAGCGCTTCACCGTCTTCAACACAGCGCAATGCGAGAACCTGCCCGAGGACATCGCCGCCACCGCGCCGCCTCCGCCGCCAGGGCTGGTCGAGCCTCAGGTCGAGGCCCTCATTCGTGCCACCGGTATTGATTTCCGCATTGGCGGCGACCGCGCCTTCTACGCGCCCGGCCCGAACTTCGTGATGGTCCCCCCGCCGCAGGCCTATTTCGAGCCGATCAACTGGCATCGCACGGCGCTGCATGAGATGGGGCACGCCACCGGCCATCCTTCTCGTCTTGGCCGCGACCTGAGTGGGTCGTTCGGCACGAAGAACTACGCGTTCGAGGAGTTGGTGGCGGAGATGAACGCCGCATTCTGCTGTGCCTCGCTCGGCATCGTCCCCACCGTGCGCCATGCGGACTACATCGGATCCTGGCTCGAGGTGCTGCGCGAGGACAATCGCGCCATCGTCCGCGCCGCCTCCCAAGCGAGCAAGGCGGCGGACTGGCTGCTTAGCTTCTTGCCCGCGCAAGACCAGGCGGAGCCCTCGATCGACAGGAGGGCGGCATGATCCTCCTCACCGCCGAATTGCGCGAGCGCCTGCTCGCCAACGGTCGCCAACCCGACATTGACCACGTTCCTGTGGTCAAATTCTTCAATCCTCTCGGCGCCGGCGTCTGGCTTGCCAGCGAACTGGACGCCGACGGCGATAGGCTGTTCGGCCTGGCCGACCTGGGCGAACCGGAGCTTGGCTCCTTCAGCCTGGCCGAGATGGCGGCCGTCCGCCTACCCCTCGGCCTCGGGATCGAGCGTGACCTCTTGTTCGAGGGAATGGTCCCGATCTCGGTCTGGGCGGACGCCGCACGCGAAGCGGGTGGCATCCGGGAGGCGGAGCGCGTGCTCTACACGGCGCATCGCGCCCGATCCCAGGACGAGTGAGGGGCGTCAACTCGACGGTGGGGCGCTCCGTAACGGTGAGAGTGAAAGGGCTGCGCTCGTTTTCGCGGCGGGTTGGAGGTCGAGAGAGAGGCTCTCGGCCGCCCGCCGCGGAGACTGCCAAGATGGCCACTACGGTTCAGAAGATCACCCTGTCGTCCTCGCGCGACATTCCCTTCAACAAACTGGTGCTGAGCCAGTACAACGTCCGGCGCGTGAAGGCCGGCGTCTCGATCGAGGAGCTGGCCGAGGACATCGCCCGGCGCACGCTCCTGCAGAGCCTGAGCGTCCGGCCGATCCTCGACGCCGACGGCGTCGAGACCGGCATGTTCGAGATCCCCGCCGGCGGCCGCCGCTATCACGCACTCGAACTGCTGGTGAAGCAGAAGCGCCTGGCCAAGACCGCGCCCATCCCCTGCGTGGTCCGCGACCCCTCGACCGACATTCTCTCCGAGGACGACTCCCTGGCCGAAAACATCCAGCGTGCGCCGCTGCACCCCCTCGACCAGTTCCGCGCTTTCCAGGCCCTGCGCGACAAGGGGCGGTCCGAGGAGGACATCGCCGCTGCCTTCTTCACCTCGGTGAACATCGTGAAGCAGCGCTTGCGGCTCGTGTCGGTCTCGCCAGCGCTGCTCGACGTCTATGCCGAGGACGGCATGTCGCTCGACCAACTGATGGCCTTCACCGTCACCAGCGATCACGCCCGCCAGGAACAGGTCTGGCAGGCGCTCGGCAACGCCTGGTCAAAGGAGCCCTATCAGATCC
Organism: Acidiphilium sp. PA; assembly: GCF_026191915.1. Taxonomy (GTDB): domain Bacteria; phylum Pseudomonadota; class Alphaproteobacteria; order Acetobacterales; family Acetobacteraceae; genus Acidiphilium. The sequence goes on along the minus strand of NZ_JAIMBY010000008.1, from coordinate 7,450 downwards.
GCCGCATGCTGACGGAGAAGACCGTGCGCGCCTCCGACCGACGCGCCGTGTTCGTCGGGCTCGACACCTATGAGGCCGCCGGCGGCGTGGTCCTGCGCGACTTGTTCCAATCCGACGACGGCGGTTGGCTCGAAGACGTCGCCCTGCTCGATCGTTTGGCGGACGAGAAGCTGAAGGCCGAGGCCGAGACCATCGCCGCCGAGGGCTGGAAGTGGATCGAGGTCGCGGTCGATTTCCCCTACGGCCACAATCGCGGCCTGCGAAGGCTGGAAGGCGTGACCGCCGCTCTCACCGAAGGGGAACGGGCTGCTATCGAGGCGCTGAACGCCGAATACGCCAAGCTCGAAGCCGACCATGCGGAGGCCGACGAACTGCCTGACGACGTGGACCAGCGGCTTGGCGAAATCGAGACGGCGCTTGCCGCCTTCGATAACAGGCCGGTTGCCTACGCCCCGGCCGACATCGCCCGCGCGGGCGTGTTCGTCAGCATCGGCGCCGAGGGCGCACTGCTCGTCGATCGCGGCTATGTCCGCCCAGAAGACGAGGCGCCGGCCGCGGACCCAGAGCTCGATAGCGATTCCGCGATCACGATCGAACCCGGAAGAAATCCGCCCGCCGCGTCCGTCGCCCCACGTGCGATCATCACCGTCGCCTCGCCTGCCTCCGAGCCGGATGAGGAGGACGATGAAGTCATCAAGCCGCTACCGGAACGCCTGGTGACGGAGCTGACGGTCGAGCGGACCCTGGCGCTGCGCGACAAACTCGCGACCACGCCGTCGGTCGCGTTCCAGACCGTGCTGCATAAGTTTTGCCTGGACGTCTTCGCGCGGTATCTGGCCTCCGGAACGGCCATGGAAATCTCGGTACGCAGCGCCAGCTTCCCGGTGCAGGCGCAGGGCCTGAAGGACACGCACGCCGCCAAGGCGATCGCCGAGCGCCACAAGGCCTGGGAGGAGCGGCTGCCCAAGGACAAGGACGCGCTCTGGCCTTGGCTCGCCACGCTCACGGACGACGAGCAGGACGCGCTATTCGCCCATTGCGCCTCGTTCGGCGTCAACGCGCTTTACGAGAAGGCCGACCGGTACGGCGGCAGCGTGTCAGCGCACACGGTCGATCAGCGCCTTGCCGACGCCGACCGGCTCGCGAAGGCCGTCGACCTCGACATGGTGCAGGCCGGCTGGCGGCCGACGGTCGAGAACTATCTCGGCCGCGTCCCAAAGCGCCGCATTCTAGAAGCGGTCCGCGAGGGCGCCGGTGACCATGCGGCCGAGCTCATTGATCACCTGAAGAAGGGCGACATGGCGAAAGAGGCCGAACGCCTTCTGGCGGACACCGGCTGGCTGCCGGAGCCGCTCCGTGTGAGCGATACAGGCGACGCCACGCCTGACGGCAACGGCGCGGACGAGCCCGAGAGCGAGGCGCTGCCGGAATTCCTCGCGGGCAACGAAGACGATGGCGTCGAGAACCTCGAGGAGCCCCTCACGCTCGCCGCTGAGTAGCGCATCGGGCGGGGTGGCTTCGGCCGCCTCGCCCTTCCTTTCCAATCCCCTCCACCCGCCCGGCCTTTGCGCCGGGCGCTCTTCGTTCAGGAGCCAGACATGACCAATACCACCCAAGCGTCGCTCCCCTGCGACACGCCACTTTCCGACTGGGAGCGGCAGAACGCCACCTTTGAAACGCTCAAGGCGGAGCTGTTCGCTCTCAACAAGGCGGCCTTTTTTGACGTGATCGCGCCGCTCGGTGTGACCCAGATCGTTGTGACTTTCGACGGCTATGGGGACTCCGGTCAGATCGAGAATATCGAAATCAAGGCGGGCGGCGATGTGATCGCCGAGCCCACCGTGATGATTGAACTCGCGGAGGCCGAATGGGGGCAGGCTGAGCCGAGCCGTTCATCCACGAGCATCTGCGCCGCGGCCGAACGGCTCACATACGATGTTCTCGAACAGACGCATTCCGGCTGGGAGAACAATGACGGCGCCTATGGCGATGTCACCTTCGATGTGGGCGCGCGCGAGATCACCCTCGACTACAACGAGCGGTACACCTCCTCCGAAAACTACGTCTACACGTTTTGAGGAGGCGACGATGGGACACTGCTATCACCATGCTCTCTCCTCGGTCCGGAAATGGGGCGGCACGGCTGAAGATTATCTGTCGATACACCAGTGGTTCGATGAATCGAAGGAGATCACCGCCGATTTCCGACATCGGGCGCTGCGTCATCACGCCCAGGGGATTTTCGAACTGGAGCGAACCTTCGGGACCACCATTATTCTCTCGACCGAGCGCGTGGTTCCCGTGCGCCTGATCGGCGAGCAGCATGTGCTGGAGGACCTCGGCTTCATCCCGAGTTTCGCTGACTGGGTGCGGTGCATTCGCCCGGCGCCCTGGATGGGCCGCGCCCAGCCCATCCACAAGCTGGTCGATCCATTCGCCGCCGGAGTCAGCACCGACGGAGCCGCGACATAACCGCTGAGGTAGCCAAAGTCGTTTCCTGGCTGCGCGCCTATGACGTGTTCGACGATCGGACCATTCCGGCTCCAATACTTCGACCAAGATCCCACGCCAACCCAAAAGGCCCGGCCATTGCGCCGGGCCTTTCCAATTTCGGGAGTAGGTTCCCATGCCTGAGATCATTCAAACGACGGTCTACCACCTCGACGAGCTCTCAGCCGCCGCCAAACAGCAGGCGCGCGCCTGGTTTCGCGAAGGATGCCTCGACGATTTCTGGTTCGAGTTCATCTACGATGACTTCGAGCGCATATGCGCCATACTCGGCGTCGAACTCGATACCAGATCCGTTCAGCTTTACGGCGGCGGACAACGCCGAAAGCCGTGCATCTGGTTCTCGGGCTTTTGGAGCCAGGGCGATGGCGCCTGCTTCGAGGGGCGCTATTGCTACGCAAGCAACGCCGTCCGCCGGATCCGCGAATTTGCTCCCGTGGATTCAGAGCTTCATCGGATCGCGGACGCCCTTCAGGCGATCCAGCGCCGCAATTTCTATCGGCTCAGCGCGACCATCACCCATCGCGGACGCTACTACCATGAGCACACCATGGCGATTGCCGTCGCCCGCGATAGCGCGAACGGCCAGAGCATGACGCGCGACGCCGAAGACACCGTGACGGAGACGCTCCGCGATCTCGGGCGCTGGCTATACCGCCAGCTCGAGCGCGAGTTCGATTATCAGACGTCCGACGAAGCCGTGGACGAGGCGATTAGCATAAGCGAATACAGCTTCACGGAAGCCGGACGCCGCTTCGGCTGAACGAGGCGGTCCCGCGTGGCGTGCGCCGGCGTCTGCCCTCCGGCGGGCACGCCCAGCCCGCCCAGAGGGAGAGCCTGGCCGGAACGGGTTTGAGCCGGACCGGTCTGGAGAGAGAGCACAGACCGGCTTGCCCGTTCCCGCTCTCTCGGGGCTTCCCTCATGAACGACCTTTCCCCGATCGCGGCCTGCGAGGCCGCGTCACGCTCGCCCCTGAGCGAACGTGATCCTGCGGCTGCCATTCTCGCAGCGGCCGAGCGTCTTCTCCCCCATCTCGAACGCGGCGAGCGCGTGGACGCCGCGATGCTGCGCAGCGCGATGGAGGCGGCCTTCGGCGCCTCCGATGCGACGGGCGCCTGGGACTGGAAATCCGCCTACGAAGCCGGCGAGGTCGCCACCGTCTTGTTCCTGCGCAAATACGGAAAAGCGCTGTTCCGCAAAGCTGGCACTCCGACTTTACGCCTTTCCGCTCTGACCAGGATCGCGAACCTACTCCCCACGCAGACGCGCCGATCGGTCGAAAGCGATACGTTTCAGCAATTCTCGACGCCGATCCCGCTCGGCCTTGCAGCACTGACGGCTGCGGCCATCACATCCGGCGACCGCGTCCTTGAGCCCTCGGCCGGCACCGGGCTCCTCGCCATCCTGGCCGAGATCGCCGGCGGCGCCCTCGTGCTGAACGAGTTGGCTGCGACTCGTGCCGCGCTGCTTGTCTTCCTCTTTCCAGCCACTCCCGTCACGCGCTTCGATGCCGCGCAGATTGACGACCACCTCGATCCCGCGGCCGTGCCGAGTGTGGTGCTGATGAACCCACCATTCTCGGCCCTTGCCAACGTCTCCGGCCGTGTGACCGACACCGTCTATCGCCACATCCGCTCCGCGCTTTCCCGCCTTGCCGACGGTGGGCGTCTGGTGGCGATCACCGGCGCCAACTTCGCTCCCGACGCGCCCGCCTGGCGGGACTCGTTCGTTCGCCTGCCGGAGCGCGGCCGCGTGGTGTTCAGCGCCGGGATCGACGGCAGCGTCTACGCCAGGCATGGCACGACCGTCGAAACCAGGCTGACCGTCATCGACAAGGCGCCGGCTGACGATCCGGGCACATTCCCCGAATCCCCCGGCATCGCGCCCGATGTTGCGACGCTGCTCCGCTGGATCGGCGAGTGCGTTCCCGACCGGCTGGCGATCAAGAGGCCCGCGACGATCCCGATGCCCGCGCGCGCCGCGCGGCGCGCCGTGCCCGTCTCACGCGCACATGCCACGGTAGTCCGGCCGACCAAGCCGCCGGTCACCGATCCCGAGGCGGTCGATCTCGCCTACGAGACGACCGATTGGACGGCGCCCGAGGCCGCACGCCTGAGCGAGGCGATCTACGAGGAGTACCGCCTCCAATCGAGCCGTATTCCCGGCGCCCAGCCGCACCCGACCAAGTTGGTGCAATCCGCGGCAATGGCGTCGGTCGCGCCGCCCAAGCCCAGCTATCGCCCAAATCTCCCGACACGCATCGTCACCGACGGCCTCCTGTCCGACGCCCAACTCGAGACGGTGATCTATGCGGGCGAGGCCCACGGCGAGTATATCGCCGGCGCCTGGACGGTGGACCAGACCTTCGATCTCGTCACCGCCGCGCCAGACGATGCGCCGAACGCGGTTCGCTTCCGCCGCGGCTTCATGCTCGGTGACGGCACCGGCGCCGGCAAGGGCCGCCAGTCCGCCGCTATCATCCTCGACAACTGGCTGCGCGGGCGGCGCAAGGCGGTCTGGATCTCGAAGTCCGACAAGCTGCTGGAGGACGCGCAACGCGACTGGTCGGCGCTCGGCATGGAGCGGCTGCTCATCACGCCGCTCTCGCGCTTCCCGCAAGGGACACCGATCCGCCTGGCCGAAGGCATCCTATTTTTGACCTACGCTACGCTGCGGTCCGACGACCGCGGCGAGAAGCTTTCGCGCGTCCGGCAGATCGTCGAATGGTTGGGCTCCACCTTCGATGGGGTCATCATTTTCGACGAGAGCCACGCCATGCAGAATGCCGGCGGCGGTAAGAGCGAGCGCGGTGACATCGCGCCCTCGCAGCAGGGACGCGCCGGACTGCGCCTGCAACACGCGCTGCCCGATGCACGCGTCGTCTATGTCTCGGCGACGGGCGCCACCACGGTCCACAATCTCGCCTATGCCCAGCGGCTCGGCCTGTGGGGGGGCGAGGATTTTCCCTTCGCGACCCGCGCCGAGTTCGTCGAGGCGATCGAGGCCGGCGGCGTCGCGGCGATGGAGGTGCTGGCGCGCGATCTGCGCTCGCTCGGCCTCTACACCGCCCGATCGCTCTCCTACGACGGCGTCGAATACGAACTGGTTGAGCACCAGCTCACCGATGAGCAGCGGCGCATCTACGACGCCTATGCCGGCGCCTTCGCGATCATCCACAACCATCTCGACGCCGCGATGGAAGCCGCCAACATCATCGGCGAGTCCGGCACGCTGAACCGGCAGGCGAAGGCGGCGGCCCGCTCGGCGTTCGAGAGCGCCAAGCAGCGGTTTTTCGGCCATCTGCTGACCAGCATGAAGACGCCGACGCTGATCCACTCGATCGCGCGCGATCTTGCCGAGGGCCATGCCGCGGTCGTCCAGATCGTCTCCACCGGCGAGGCGCTGATGGAACGCCGGCTCGCCGAAATCCCGACCGAGGAATGGAACGACGTCCGCGTCGACATCACGCCGCGCGAATACGTCCTGGATTATCTGGCGCACTCCTTCCCGGTGCAGCTCTATGAGCCCTTCACTGACAGCGAGGGCAATCTCTCTTCGCGGCCTGTCTTTCGTGACGGGCAACCCGTTGAGAGCCGCGAGGCCGTGGCGCGGCGCGACGAACTCATCGAGCGGCTCGCCTCGCTGCCACCCGTGCCCGGCGCGCTCGACAAGATCGTGCAGCGCTTCGGCACGGACACTGTCGCCGAGGTGACCGGCCGCTCGCGGCGGATCGTCCGCAAGGGCGAGCGCCTGATGGTCGAGAACCGCGCCGCCTCGGCAAACCTCGCCGAGACCGCTGCCTTTATGGACGATGTGAAGCGCATCCTCGTCTTCTCGGACGCCGGCGGTACCGGCCGCAGCTATCACGCCGACCTGACGGCGCGGAACCAGCGGCTGCGCGTCCACTATCTGCTCGAACCCGGTTGGAAGGCCGATGCCGCGATCCAGGGGCTCGGCCGGACGAACCGCACCAACCAGGCGCAGCCACCGCTGTTCCGACCGATCGCGACAGACGTGAAAGCCGAGAAGCGCTTCCTCTCCACCATCGCCCGGCGGCTCGACACGCTCGGCGCCATCACGCGCGGGCAGCGCCAGACCGGCGGCCAGGGCCTGTTCCGTCCGGAAGACAATCTCGAAAGCCCCTATGCGCGCGACGCCCTGCGCCAGCTCTATCTGCTGCTCGTTCGCGGCAAGGTCGATGGCTGCTCGCTTCAGGCGTTCGAGCAGGCCACCGGCCTCTCACTGATGGACACCAACGGCCTCAAGGACGAGCTGCCGCCGATCACCACCTTCCTTAATCGGCTACTCGCGCTGACCATCCAATTGCAGGGTGTGCTGTTCACAGCCTTCGAACAACTGCTGAACGCGAAGATTGAAGGCGCCATCGCCAGCGGCGTCTACGATGTCGGGTTGGAGACGCTGCAAGCCGAGAGCTTTGTCGTCACCGATCGGCGCACGATCTACACCCATCCCGCGACCGGCGCAGAAACCCGTCTGGTCACCATCACCGAGCGGCGGCGCAATCATCCGCTCGGCCTCGATCAGGCGCTTGGCCATCTCTCCGATCGAAGGGCGGTCCTGCTGATCAACGAGCGTTCTGGCCGCGCGGCGGTGCAGATTCCAGCGCCGAGCGTCATGCTCGACGACGGCGAGATCGAACGTCGCGTGCGACTGGTCCGGCCGATGGAGCCGCAGACTGTCTCGCTGAAGACGATGGCGGAGAGCCGTTGGATCGAAACGGACCGCGAGACCTTCGGCGCCGGGTGGGATCGCGAGGTGGCGCAGGTTCCGGAGTTCTCCGAAAGTGTCAAATCGCGTCCAAACGCGACCCCCTTTTCGCGTCCAATTCCGACCCCTTTGGGCGTTAGAAACAGCGTTAGCGGCGGGGGCTTATCCACGTAGTGCATAGGGGGGACCCGCGCGCCGCGGAGTGCCCGACGA
>NZ_JAIMBY010000079.1 GCF_026191915.1 Acidiphilium sp. PA | reverse complement strand
GTAACCGTTCACACCCCCGGGTCAGATCGCTAGCTGGGCAGGGATGGTGGGCAGCAGATTGTTAGAGCGAGCGGCGGTGATGAGGGCGTAGGCATAGGCCCATGGATCCGTGCGGCGCTTGCGGCAGGTGTCAATGACGCTGAGCGCAGCCGCATAGAACCGGCTTCCTTCATCGGATCGCGTGCCGAAGCTGATGCGCCTGGAGATCACCGCGTGGCGGAGCGCGCGTTCGGCATCATTGTTGGTGGGCGGCAGGTCCGGATCGGCGACGAAGGCGATCACGGCGTCCCAGTCATTGAGGATTTCGCCGGCCAGCCCGCGCACCTTGGTATCGACCTCATGGCGGTTACATTGACAGTTCCATTTGATACCCGCGATCAGTCGCTTGATGGCTGCGGGGTCATCGCCGTCATGCACGCGCTCGATCAAGCGGCGTAGATCGCGCACCAGATCGCGGCCGAAGCCCGATCCCGCGCCGTAATGCCCCACTGCCAGCGCGCGGGCCTTGCGGATCAAGTGCGCCAGGCAACGCTGGCGGCGCGGATGATCGCGATAGGCGCCATACCCGTCGGTGACCAGCCAACCCAGGAAGGCATCGCCGACCAGTGCTGCGAGTTCGCAATGCTTGCGGCTGCCGATCCGATAGACGATGGTGGTCGCCGTCACTGCAACCCAGAGCCACAGTAGGGTTGCCTTCTGATACCACGGCGTTTCGTCGAGATGCACAATTTCGGCCGCACGCACCTCTTCGATCAATTGCTCGACCACGGGTTCGCTTGCCAGACCGAATTCGTGGATGCAGCGTTCGATGGTGGCAACACCGAGCTCAACGCCCAGCCAATCAACCAGGAATTCGGCGATCTTGACGCGTGAGAGCCGGAAACGCAGCGACAGCGCCGCAATAAACGTGGCGAGCATCGGGCCGACAAGGCATCGTTCGCTCATCTGCAGATCGCGCCGTCGCCCCTCGACGTGCGAGCACAGTCCGCTCGCAGGACGTGCGATCGTCTCGTGACCGCAGTCGCAGCGTATCGCCAGATAGGAATGTTTTGTAGCTGCGACATGAAGGTTCATATCGCCGCGGGTGAGTTCAAAGCTCAGATGGGCGCTGACGTGGCGGCTTTGCGCGACAGTGGATCCAAAGACGGCGTTGCATGTGTCGCACGCCTTCGGTGCGTGCAGGACTTCGCCGCTGACCATAATCGGCAACCGGCGCCAGAACCCTTTCGTTCCAGGTCGTTTGCCAGCCGGCTTGGGTCCGGGGTTACCGCCGGAAGCGTTGCCGCCCGGCGCAGAACCACCCCCACCGCCGTCATCGTCCCGGTCGGAGCGATCAGAATTTTGCTGGCTCTTGGCGTCACGTCGGTAGGGATTGTCGCTGGAAGGCGGACGGGAACTGGTTGTTGAGTCTTCGCCGGCACGGTTTGCCAGAGTTCGCGCCAATTCGTGCAAATCCCAGGTCAGTTCTTCAAGCTCGGCGCGCGACATCGCGGACAAGTCAGTCCGTTTGATGTCTTTCAGGCCGGGGATTCTCTGACGCCGCATCAGAATCGTAGAATCCGATTCGGATAGAAACGCAAGCCCCTATTGCGCCGTCCTATCGATCACCCGCTAACGCGCTGTTCCAGGCAAGACAGGGGGGTGTGAATGGTTAC
>NZ_JAIMBY010000078.1 GCF_026191915.1 Acidiphilium sp. PA | reverse complement strand
GCACCAGGCGTTGAACTGGCAGACGCCGGACGAAGCGTATTTCGGGTCGACCGCCGCGTCCATGGCGAAGGCGGCGTAACCCGATGGAGGCAAGACGCTGTGAATTTGTGGACAGTCGGCTGCGCCGATCCCCGCCTGACCGCGAAGACGCGGCCCCCTGTGGACAAGCCGGGGAAAACGAAGGGTGTTTCCCCGCCTTGTCCACAGGTCGGCGGCTGCCCACAAGCTTCACAGCGCCACAGCAACCGAAGGATTGATTCTGAATTTGTTTCCGGGGATCATGTTCACCACAAACCGGGAAACCAGCTTTAGCTTATTCTCCCCAGGAACCTGTCCAACCTACCGGCACCACCGGAATTGCGCATGGCATAGTCATTGTGCTGCCGACGGAAATCGTACTCCCGCTGGTGGCGAACCGGCCCTGAAACCGGCTCTCAATCATCTACTAACTGATATTTGCTAACAGTATAGACTTCGCCGCCTCGTGTATACAATAACAAGATATAATAACATTATCTACAACTACGAGTATAATACCGTGGTTTTTAATAAACCCTCGGTATTACTTCGTTCAATGCGGTGTCGGAATCTTTTACATCTCATAGTATGAGATATCATAAGCTGTTGATTTTCGGTCATCCCGATATTGGCACGATTTTTGCTTTTATCCTTTCTGCGCTCCGACGCCGGGACGCCCATGGTCCTTAGAGATCATGGTAATCAAAACAGATTGGAGATTGGACATGTTCAGACTTCGCAACTACCTGTTAACCGGAGCCGCTGTGATCCTCGGTCTGACAGGCATTGCCCGGGCCGATATCTATAACCCGACCTGGGCGGTAACAGCGTGGACCACAACGACCGGCACGATCGGCGGTACCAATTTCATCAACGGCGCAGGTGCTCCTCCGCCCGCACCCACATACGCGCTCGCGTCTTTCGCGTACTCTGGTCCACTGAATTTCGACAACCCAAACAGCCAGAGCCAGCCGAACCTCTTTAGTGATTTTTTCACTAACAAGAGTGCGATCTCGGGGTTCACGAGCAATATTAGTGAGACCTCATTTCTCGGCACGACGATGAGTTCTGCCGGTTCGTCGAATTACACTTACCTTCAATTCACTCTTGAAGGGCCCGACACAAGCGTCCCGTCAGGTACCACCGTCACCATAACCCATGACGACGGTGCCAGCAGCTATGCCAACGGCGTCACGGTCACCTCGTCACCTGGCGAGACGCCCGAAGTCAGCGATACAGGCATGTTGCCTGCCGGTTTACTGACCAGCTTCGTCGTCGACTACGTCGAAGCCAATGGGGCACCTGCGGTTCTCAAAGTAGACGTACCCGAACCCGGTAGCCTCGCGCTCCTCGGCACAGGCCTGCTGGCCCTCGGCTTAATTATTCGCCGGCGTCAGAAAACCCTCTAATCGGCGCTGCCGATCGTGACTTGAACGGCTCCAGTTCGCTGGAGCCGCTTTTTCTTAACGGGAATCAACAAAACCGAACGGGCACTGGCCATGTTACGTATCTAAGAGTCCATCCGGGATCATTTTGTTTCCTTACAGAGTTTTCGTACCATCAGCCGGATGGATGCCCAGCGTAGAAATGCAAGTCCGTTTCGGTTGAGGCATTCCCAATCCTTGGCCAACCGGCGACAACGGTTGAGCC
>NZ_JAIMBY010000077.1 GCF_026191915.1 Acidiphilium sp. PA | reverse complement strand
GAGGCGATCATTAACACGTGACCTAACCGAACGACGCTCAGGTGGCCGCCTTCATATCGGAACGGTGGCCGGCTTCGTTTCGGAATGGGTGGCCGGCATCATATCGGAATGCATGGCCGGCTTCGTCGGAATACGCACCCAGACCAGATATCGGAACAGGACATTAGTATCGAGCGCCACCCTCATGAATTGCCGCGTGCAATCGTATCCTGCATATCCTCGAGTAAGACCTGCGGCAGTTCCGGCCGTGATGATGCACCCGTGACCTAGTTCATGTGGGGCGCATCTTCAATAGCGCGCAGCTTAACCGGGCCATCCGGGAGAAACGCGACATCGATTTTCTTTCCAAGCTTGGCCCGCAAGTGCCGGGGGCACAGCGCTCCGCAGTGTGAAATATATGCAGGATTCGTTGTTCCAAATAATTACCACGCTTAAAAATACAGATGCATAATTCGCCTGGAACAAATCACAAAATCGGTCACCTCGGTTATTGAAAACACGAGTTAATTTTTCGTACACCTTAAAGTAATTCGATACGAAATCGCATATTGTCGGAAAATTTTACACCTATTTTCTTTTGCAACAATATTATCTTGTTTTATCATGGACTTATTTTCTGGCCCAATTATTGCATTGGATAACCTGGAACGATTGTGTTCCACTTTAAAAATGCGGAGAATGAGATGACACAGAATGGAATGCGCCACTTCAGACGCAACTTGATGGGCGGTATATTTGGTCTAGCGGTCGCGGCGATGCCAATCGCAGCCCACGCGGCAGCGATCTATCCGTATGCATACGCTTCGAATCAAATCACCGGCCTGCTCTTCAGCGGGCAGGCACCATCGAATGCAGCATCGAGCAATCTCGAGACCATCAGCGACTCGGCTCAATACGGAAATGGAATAAGCGGTTACCAAGCATCCGGGCCAATCAATTCCGCTCAGACAATTTCTCAGGCCTATTCCGGTCCTGGCCCGGCGCCTGCTGCAACCTATACCGCAGTTGGGCTTGGTAATTTTACTGGAGCACGTAGCGACTCATCAATTGGTGCATTCGTGCCTGGAACCGGAAGCGCAGTCGATAACGTTGCTGAAGTGTATGGAAACGCGACCGGCAATGCGACTGGAACAAACGCGGCGTCGATTGAGTTCACCTATGTCGGAACGGGTAGCGCGCTGACCCTGGCATTCACCGATAATTACGCTCTGGCAGCTCACACCACCACGACTGCTGGAGGATTGGCTTCGGCTGCCATTCAGGATACGTTGGATATTAACAGTAACGGTGTGACTATCGCTTCGTACGATCCGTTCGCCGTTAACGCGTTGCCCAATTCGACAAGCTCAGCCGGTGGTGCAAACGGAAATTCGATTTCTGCCACTCGTTCATTTACTTACACGACACCGTTTATGCTCGCAGCAAACACTTCGTATTCGATTGTGCTCAAATCTGTCGCGACGGTGTCAACAGTTGCGGTTCCCGAACCCGGATCGTTGATCCTACTCGGCAGTGGTCTCCTTGGACTAGGGTTGGTTCTCCGTCGTAGGAATGGCCGACAAGCACGTGCTTACTCACCAGTCGGTAATTAAGGCGACATTTTGCTAGACGTATGGTTACGAGTATGATATAAATCTGGAATGAAATGTGACGGTCGAAGGTTTGATCATCGTACCCTGGAAACCATCCGATTGATGGCCGTAGAGC
>NZ_JAIMBY010000076.1 GCF_026191915.1 Acidiphilium sp. PA | reverse complement strand
GAACCAAAAGCTAATGAGTATTCGGGCTCATATATCTGATTACAAAACAAAGTAATAGGCGGACTTGAGAATAGTCCAATTGTTAATGACGAATACTGGAAATCGTCATTTCCAGTGGTTGAATTTACCGTTTATGAACGCGAACTCATGGGTACCAAGGCGAACCTCGGCTGGCAATAGCGCCGTCAATATTGCGCCAAATACGGAGATGCACATGGCACAGAATCAGAATTCCAACCCTGGTAACTTCGCGAACGACCGTGAAAAGGCCTCTGAAGCTGGCCATAAAGGTGGCCAGCACAGCAGCGGCAATTTCGCGAATGATCGCGAAAAAGCTGCGGAGGCAGGCCGGAAGGGCGGTCAGCAGAGCGGCGGCAATTTTGCGGACGATCATGAGCGGGCATCCGAAGCCGGCCGCAAGGGCGGCCAGAAGTAACTCCTCACCGGAAGGTTGGGGAATTTCGGAACCCAGATCGAGACGAAAGCGATCCGACATAAATGTTTGTATCGGATTTTAGCGCTGATATGGTCCGAAGAGCGTGCCGTCACCGGAAGGGTGACGGCATCTCTCATCCGCTCTGTGTTTTTGTGGTATTTGTCCGCGATTGGCGATGTAGAGAGCGAGCGAATTGCGGCTCGCGGTGGTTGCCGTCGGTGGCTGTTCTCTGCCGACAACGGCCGAATTTTTCCCGAACCGGCATCAGGCCGAGGCGAGGGATGCGAGCGCGTGCAAGACACGCGAGCAGAGCCTTGGCAGCGGAAACGGGGATGTAAAATGAGCGTCGGAGGTCGTCAGTGTACCGATATCAACGGAACTTCTCAAGAGTGGCGGCTAAGTTCTCAACAAACGAAGCAACATAATCCGCCTTTACCCGGTCAGCCTCGGCCAGAATGACGAGGTTGGCGAAGTCTCCGCCCGCCATCAGCAAACCTATACCTGCCTCAAGCAGGGTACGATCAATCTCAACGGAGGGCATGGTCGTCAGGTCTCGGAAAACGCCCACGATATCGCTGGGCTGGAATTTATACGTCCGGCGCAGAACCTAGACGGTTTCACAAAGAACGATCGTCGACAAGACGAGAGTCTCGGCCGCCTCGATCAGACTTGTTGCCGGGTTTGACTGCGATGCCTGATCCCAGATCAGATATCGGAACAGGACATTGGTATCGAGCGCCACCCTCATGAATTGCCGCGTGCAATCGCATCCTGCATATCCTCGAGTGAGACCCGCGGCGGTTCCGGCCGCGATGATGCACCCTTGAGCTGGTTCATGTGGGGCGCATCTTCAATAGCGCGCAGCTCAACTGGGCCATCCGGGAGAAATGAGCTGGTCCCAGTTGATCGGACAGTTTGGCGGCTGGTTTAAGCTATTTTCCGGTTGCATTCACGCCGCCAGTTTGGTGTTCAGCATTGCCGGGGCTAGCCCCGGCAATGCTGAATTTTCGATCTTGTAATAAGCCTCGTCGGGGGTTCGACCGTCAAGGGCGGTATGGGGCCTCACGGCGTTGTAAAAGCCGATCCAGCGCGCCAGCCCGGCCCGCAGAGCGGAACCCGTCTCGAAGACGTGGATATACACGCACTCGTATTTCAGCGACCTCCAGAGCCGCTCGATTGTCAAATCGCGTCCAAACGCGACCCCCTTTTCGCGTCCAATTCCGACCCCTTTGGGCGTTAGAAACAGCGTTAGCGGCGGGGGCTTATCCACGTAGTGCATAGGGGGGACCCGCGCGCCGCGGAGTGCCCGAC
>NZ_JAIMBY010000075.1:1110-1803 GCF_026191915.1 Acidiphilium sp. PA | reverse complement strand
CACATCGCAGGCCCCGAGCGAGACGGTGGTGGTGATCGCCGTACGCAGCCGATCATGGCCGAATTCCTGGCCGAGCAGCAGCACGGTGATCATCGCGTGCGTGCCCTTCTCCTTGCCGTGGCGTGCCCGCAACCGGGTCCATAACACGTCGTAGGTGTCGGGCCAGCGGCCTGCGGCGCGCCATTGCGCCAAGGGCTTGGAGCCGGCGAACGCGCCTGGCTTGTGGTTCAGCACCTCGAGATAATGCTCGAGGTCGAGCACATGCTGGCACCGCTGATGGCAACGCTCGTGGCGGGCAATCTGCTTGCCGGCGTACCAGATCTCGACATGCAGCGGCCGGATCCGCGCCTCCACCCGTGTACCGACCTTCACTGGCACCGAGTAGAAATTTGTCTTCACCAGCACACAGCCGTGCTTGTCGACCAGCGGGAAGGCGATCTCGGCGATGTCGAACCCCTCGGTCGCGCATGGCAGCAGATGGTCGCGCTCCATATTCATCGTGGTGCCCACCGTGTCGATCCGCCCAGCCAGGACGCGCGCTTCATCGGCCCGGCAATCGGCGAGCAGACTATTAGTAGACCAAGGCCACGGCCAGTACCGGCTAGAGCTGCGCGACTTGCGATCAGACGAGCGGCTAACGGCCCGGCTACTTCGCGCGCAGGACCGACCCGCCTAGCTGTGCCACCCGTGGTG
>NZ_JAIMBY010000075.1:0-1100 GCF_026191915.1 Acidiphilium sp. PA | reverse complement strand
GCCGGAAATATCCGCCTTCACCCTCGATGCCGCCCTTCTCATGACCCTGGGCCGGATTGCAGAATTCAGCACTGAACCGCCAATGCGAGCGGAACGCCACGAACCGCACCGTCTCCTCGCGTCGATGGCCGCGCAGGATCTTACGCACCGCACTCGCCAGATTGTCATACCGCAGTAGGCGGAAGACCCCACCGAAATACGCGAACGCCATCTCGTGCGCCTCGAGAAACGCCTGCTGCGTCGCGCTGAGATACGCCCGGTGAAACGCCGCCCCGCTCGCCATCGAACGCATCGCGAAGACCTGAACCTTGGTGCGCTCACCCTCGAAATCGACCCAGGCTTCATACCAATCGACCTGCGCCTCATGACCCAGCGCGTAGCTCTGCGGCACGAAGGTCTCGCGCCGGATCAGCCCGATCTGGTGCTTGCGCTCGCGCACATGGTTGCGCACCGTCGATTCCGCGACCGATACGCCGGGAAACTCGGTCAGGATCCGCCGATAAATCCGCCGCGCCGTATGCCGCTGCTTGCGCGGCGCCCGCTGATCCGCCTCCAAAACACTGTCGATGAACGCCACCACAGCATCCAACTTCGGCTTCACCCGCGCCGGATACTGATGCACAGGCGGCACCGCGCCCGCCAGCGCCTGGCGGACCATCCGCCGATGAACCCCGAATTTTGCCGCAACACCGGCTACCGTGCCGATCCCAAACTCATGCTCTCGACGAAGCTGCTCGAATAATTCCACTTTGGCTTTCCAGTCCATATTTGGCTCCTCGATCGTGCCGAGGAGACCCTACGTTCGACGATGGAGGTGGGCCAAAATTCGCCATCACTGCTGGGCCAAAATTCAGTAGCAAAGCCACAGATGACGCGAGAGTGTCATGTTCGGTTCCAAGAGAGCGTGGGCGCTCGATGTCCCGCGCCTCTCGCCCGAACCTGAGCCTGAGCCTGAGCCTGAGCCTGAGAGTCCATTTCGAATCGGTTCATCAACGTGCCAACCTTCGTAGCAGGATGACGCTGGACGCGGCGTAGAGGAAGGCTTCGACGCTCTCGATCGTGGCCTCGAAGTCCTTCGCGAGCCGCCGGTTTCGGTTGAT
>NZ_JAIMBY010000074.1 GCF_026191915.1 Acidiphilium sp. PA | reverse complement strand
CCGGCAGCTTCCGACTTGCCCGAAAAACTCAGAGCCATCCCCTCAATGGCCTGCCTCTTCCAGCCCGCGATCATCGTCTGGTGAATGCCATGCCTCGCAGCCAACTCCGCCAGCGTCATCTCCCCCTTGATCGCCTCCAAAGCCACCTTCGCCTTGAACTCAGCCGTGTATCGTTTGCGGGTCACCTTGCCCATAAAAGCCCGTCCTTCTCGTCAGAGAAAATAGCTTATCACCCTGTCCGATTTTCCGGGACCAGCTCAATTCCAAGTGCCGCCGCCACATGACCGTGCGGCAGCGAGCGCCGGATCTCAAGCGCCTGATCGGCACCACCTGCCACCACGCCACCCGCGAGACGCGCACGCAGCCCATCGATCAGCTCCGGCGGCATCGGGCTCAGATTGGCGATGATGCATTTATGACCTTGCGTCCCTCGCGGAAACTCTCCCGCAACAGCACAACCGGCGCCGATCGGCAATTCGGAAACACGTCGGCGAACATGGAGGCAGCGAATCACAGATCAAGTCGCGCCGCAAGGCCCATGTATGGACACAAACAGAATACAGAAAAACAGCGCTATGCGAGGCAATCGGCCATGTTCAGGTCATTCTAAAGTAAAAACTTCGGCTTAAAACATGTGCGATGAAAAAACCCACCCCGCAACCAACCGTGTTTGATGGCGTTCATGGCCATCGAAGTAGGTCGGCGTGCGAGGGGATTGATTCCAACGGCAAATCCGAGGACTATGGTGTCTAGCCGCTATTTGAGTTTCTTGTCTCTCCAAAGTGTTTCCCAATTCACAGGCACTGACTGGCATGCCAGTAAAATCCGAAGCGAACTGTATGAAGACCGACGTCGACAAATTGAAACGCAAGAAAAAACGTTTTGCTGAAAATAACATCGATATTGATCGAGATGATCTTTGGTATGAAAAATTTCAGAAAGCCAGGCTACAGCTTGGACTCTCGCAACGTGATATCGCTGACATTATAGGCGTCACTCACACTGCGGTTTGCCTCTGGGAAAAAGGAGATAATTTTCCATCGAAAAAAAGGTTTGATCAAATTGAAGAGCTTCTTGGTTCAACAATTTTTGACCGCGGCAAGAACATCTTTAGCCCATCACGGGACCCTGACTATATCGTTTTGATGAAATTATTTAAGAAATTATCTGAAGAAGATAAAAACGCCGTGATTTCTTTTGCATCTCAGTTGCTTAGAAAAAAAGACGAAACTACGGAGGCTCCATATGCGAAGCCTTGAGGGCACCTCGAAAATTAGCGTTATATTAGCATTTTTTACTTACTAAACGCGTTGAACTCTGAATCAATGGGTTACCATGAGTCGGAGCTCAGAGCCCGAATCTGAATGGTAGTGCGGCTATCGGTTGCGTGTGATTTTCCGTGTGAGCAGGCGGATATGGGCAATGAAGAGCCATGCGGTGGCGCTGGTAACGGTGGTCTCGAAATCCTTTGCAAGACGTCGGCATCTGCCGAGCCAGGCGAAGGTTCTCTCCACGACCCAGCGTCGCGGCAGTAGTTCGAACCCGCTGGCGGTGTCGGAGCGCTTGTCGATCTGTATGGTCCATTTGCCGATTTTGGCGAGGCGTCCATTGAGTTTGGGACCGGCATAGCCGCCGTCGGCGTGTAAATTCGCTTGCAATAACGACCCCCTGAGTGTCCATCCGGGAACACCTTGAATCTTTGGAGTCACTTGTGATTCCATAGCGGCGGCCCGATTCGCAGGAGCGGCCTGATGTGGACGAACGAGAACCGCGCCCGGTATGATCGCAGCAAGCTGCGCTATCCGAGC
>NZ_JAIMBY010000073.1 GCF_026191915.1 Acidiphilium sp. PA | reverse complement strand
CCAGATCAGCCGTCTGCGCCGCAAGATCGAACGGGATGCGGCCGACCCGCAACTGATCAAGACCATCTGGGGCAGCGGCTATCTCTTCACGCCGACGGTCGAACCGATCAAGGCAGGCACCTGATGCGGCGCCTGGTTCCCGCCACCTTGTTCGGTCAGACCCTCGCTGTCTCGCTGGCCGGTCTGGTGATTTCCGCGCTGCTCGGCATCGCGATCCTGGCCTTCAATCAGACAACCATGCTGCGCACCATGGGCGCCTACGCAGCCACCCAGCGGATTGTCAATCTGGCACGGCTGATCGACGAGGTGCCGCAAAACTGGCGAACGCCCCTCATCAAGGCAGCCAGCAGCGACACGTTGCGGATCGCGCTGTTGCCGCATCGGCCGGTCTGGGTGTCGCATGACGCGACCGGCACGGACGCGAGAATGATCCGCATTTTCCTCGCCCGCCAGTTGCCGCCCGATATTGCCGCCTCGCTGCAAGTCGAGGTTGGAACAGCCTTCCATCATGGCGAGGCGTCACAGCGTGCCATGATGGAGATGATGGGATCATCGGCGCATCAATCGATGCACATGGCGATGCCGCACATCATGCCGATGATGCAGGGTGCGCTCATGCCGGGCATGGGAGACTGGCGCGCCTTGCGGGTCGCGATGATGCTCCCGCAAGGCCGATGGCTCGCCTTCACCGTCGCCCTCCCGTCGGCCGGCTTCGGCCGCGCCTGGCCTTTCCTCCTCGCTTTGATCGCCATGGCGTTGATCGTCATTCCTGCCTCGATCTGGGCGGTCCGGCGGGTCACCGCACCGCTCCGCACGTTGGCGGCTGCCGCCGAGCGGCTTGGCCGCGATGTCACCGCACCACCGCTTGCCGAAACCGGAACCATCGAGACGCGCCAGGCGGCCCATGCGTTCAACGTCATGCAGACGCGTCTGCGCCATCTGGTGGAAAGCCGCACGCGCATGCTGGCCGCATTGTCGCACGATCTGCGCACCCCGCTTACCCTGCTGCAATTGCGGGTCGAGGATGTCCCGCAGGCGGAGGAACGTGATCGCATGCTGGCAACCATCGCCGGGATGAACCAGATGATCGAAGCAACCCTGGCTTTCGCCCGCGACGATGCCGCCATCGAACCGTTCCGGCGCCTCGATCTGACGGCTCTGCTGGCGGCCATCGTCGATGATCTGGCCGATGCCGGGCTCAAGGCGACCCTGGAACCGGCACCACCGATCACCGTGGACGGCCAGCCTGCCGCCCTGCGCCGTGCGCTGGTCAATCTGGTCGATAATGCCCTAAAATATGGGGGCTTGGCGTCGGTGACGGTCGGAACCGGCCCACACACCGCGATCGTGACGATCGATGACGCCGGGCCAGGCATCCCGCACGCCGAACTCGCGAAAGTTTTCGAGCCCTTTTACCGGGTCGAACTGTCACGCAGTGCCGAGACCGGCGGCAGCGGTCTCGGACTGTCCATTGCGATGGCTGTGCTACAGGCGCATGGCGGCACCATCGAGCTGTCAAACCGCGGCGAAGGCGGCCTCTCGGCCTCTGTTGTTCTGCCAACAAAAGCCTGATGACTTTATAGTCGGCGGATAAAAATATTATTGATACTGACCGGGATGCCGGCGAACGCAAGGCGTGCGGCGAACCCCAATACGCCATGACGGCTGACCAGCGCCGCGATCGGACCGGTTGCCGCAAGGTTACGCTCGCGCGTCTCAGGAATCCCCCCATTTTCCATAGGTCTAGGTATTGCGCCGATTCGCTGCGATTCTCTACCAAGCGTTGGAATGCATGGATGAGGGTGGATCATGGGAATTGCAGCATCGAAAAAGCGTGATGGTGGGCGGTTG
>NZ_JAIMBY010000072.1 GCF_026191915.1 Acidiphilium sp. PA | reverse complement strand
TCGAAGACGCTATCAAGCGCTACATCAAGGCGCACAACAAGAATTCCAAGCCATTCCTCTGGACCGCAACCCCAGCCTCAATCTTCGAAAAGCTCGCTCAAATCCCTGAACCATCCGAATGAGTCAGTGCACTAGACCACGGGCCGCTGCGTGGGAATGCCGATCGCGCGGGGCGTTTCACCCGTGCTGCGGCACGACCCTACTCGCGGACGGTCATGACGGTCGGCCCGCGCGGACCAAGCGGGCTCATCAACTGGCCACCAAACGTGGCCGGCATCTGCGTATCGATGCCGTATTCGGTCGGCCAGGCCTCCGGCAGATGAAACGTGCCGAACACGCGGTCGAGCACCGGCAGCATCGCGGCGTAGTTTCGGTCACGCCAGGCGTCGTTGGTATGATGCCACCGGTGAAAAAACGGCGTTGCAACAACCGACTCCAGAAAGCCGAACCGCCAACGCACATTGGCGTGCACGAAAAAGCCCCACATTGTCCCGATCACGACAACCACCGCCGGTAGCGCCGGCCCTTGCGCGAGCCCCAACGCGAATACCGGAACGAACCCGCACAGCCGGGTCAATACCATGTCGACCGGATGCGCCCGGGTATTGCTCAGAAAATCAACTTCCTCGGCACTATGGTGCACAGCATGAAACCGCCAGAGCAGCGGCACCTCGTGCGACCACCGATGCCCCCAGTAAAACCCCGTCTCGGCCAGCAGCACCGATAGGCCCAGCCGAACACCAACCGGAAGACCCGCAACCGCAGCCAGAAACCCACCGGGCATCAAATTATGAACAGCGGCCCCAAGCAATGAAAGCGGTACCGCGAGAACCACCCCGATCAATACGGAGTTCATCACGTAATACGCCAGGTCGATCGCAATCTGCTTGCGAAACACCCGCTGCGGCCGCACCGCGACCAACCGTTCGAGCGGCACGAAAATCGCCGCCAGCAACACGAGCCAGACCGTCAGCCGGAGCGCTTCAAAAATAAGTGCGTGCATTGCAAAACCCCCAAGCCCAAAGTGAAGCAACCGCCCGGGCCGTCAAGCCCGAGCGGTTGTATCCCCAGACGATGGTATCGTCGTCCAGACTCAGACCTGGTTTGATTTCCGCGCCGTACGCCGGCGGCGGATCACCAGACCGAGCCCGACCAGACCCGCACCAAGCAGCGCGAGCGAAGAGGGCTCCGGCACGGCCACTTGCTCCACCGAAACGCCATCGAGTAACGCCATCGGCGGGTAGCCGGACGGTGTGCCGACCGACAGGAACGACAGGGTCTCAGTGGCTGCGTTGGCGATGAAGTTTAACGACGCAGTCTGCCAACCGGTGAAACCCTCGCTCGCATTATTCAAAACATTGGTGTTCTGTGTCGAACTGCCGAACGAAACCGCCAGATACTCAGTCGTAGCGCCTGTACGGCTCTGAACCTGTGCGCCCGCCCAGTCGAACGACACGGTATAGGTGCTGCCGACCGTCAGACCCATAATTGCCTGGCTGATGCTGCTCTGTATGCCCGGCGTCTGATCGCCATCGAGACCGACAAAAGCGCCACCGTTTGGCGAGGTCATCGCGGACCAAAGCTTCTCCTTACCAGTATTGCTGGTAGACCCTTGACCATATTCCGAGAACGCATTTTCCGTGGTCGATGCCGTGGCGCTCGGAAACCAGATTTCATAGCCATTGTTGCCGGTCCAGCCCGTCACGAAATTCGTGGCGGAAAATCCATTCAGACTCCCCGTGCCGAACTGGGTGCTCGCCGTCACCGGGCCATTAGTCTGTTCAAACCCACCGTTCGTAACGAGATTGGCGCCTGCATGGGCAACCGCAGCAGAGCCCGCCGCCACCAGAGCACTCGCCAATAAGATCGTCGCAATACGCATTGTTAAGTCTCCATTGTCTTAGGACATCCGGACTGTTAGACGGACCCCGCCGACCCATTCCTCGCGTCCGCCACCACGGCAGACCGCTCTTTGAATGTCCAATTTTGTAGCGCTGAAATATAAGCAAACATCGTGCCAAAAAGTTTTGCCTTTCTGAATCAATAATTTATAAATAATTCGACTCCGAGGTGTAAAATTTTCCGACACATCAGACAGCACAACTGACCTATCCACTGGAACAAAACTGAGAGTCCATTTCGAATCGGTTCATCAACGTGCCAACCTTCGTAGCAGGATGACGCTGGACGCGGCGTAGAGGAAGGCTTCGACGCTCTCGATCGTGGCCTCGAAGTCCTTCGCGAGCCGCCGGTTTCGGTTGAT
>NZ_JAIMBY010000071.1 GCF_026191915.1 Acidiphilium sp. PA | reverse complement strand
TCGAAGACGCTATCAAGCGCTACATCAAGGCGCACAACAAGAATTCCAAGCCATTCCTCTGGACCGCAACCCCAGCCTCAATCTTCGAAAAGCTCGCTCAAATCCCTGAACCATCCGAATGAGTCAGTGCACTAGACGGCGATCACACTCATGGTTGAGTCTCACGGGAATGGAGCGCAATATATTCACGCAGGGCATTGTTGATACTGGCTTGATAGCCGTCGCCGATCCGCGTCTTGAACCAGAAAATCAAGTCGGCATCGAGCCGCAATGTGATTTGCTGTTTCACCGGTCGAAAAAACACCCCGCGCTGGGCACTATTCCAATCCCTTTGCTCAGGGATCACCTGCATATTGATCTGACCGTCCGGCAAAGCGGCCAAAGCTTCAAGCTCGGCCTTCTGCGGTTCGATCAACTTAGAAGTCCCCTTCTTCATAGGCTTTCCTTTCATGAGCTGTCGCCTTCCGGGCGCTGATCATGCGGCCAATCTCATCCTGTGTGGTAGGATCAGGCTCTCAGCGGAAATCAAAAACCAAGGAGAGCCAGGTGATATTCAGCGACGCGACCGCCGCCGACATATTGGAACTGGTTGAGCTCATTAACGCAGCCTACCGGAACCCCGGCGACAAGCCGGGATGGACGGACGAGCGCCGCTTGCTAGAAGGCCCGCGCACCGACAGCGCGTCGCTCACCAGCGAGATGGAGGGCGGCCGGTATCTGATCGCCAAAGAGCGCGACGACAGTCCAATCGTCGCGTGCGCACGGATCACCCCCGAGGATGATGGCGCTTGGTATGTCGCGTCGATCGCTGTCAAAGCCGCACAACAGGGTTGCGGGTGGGGCCGTCGGCTCCTGGACGAGATCGCGCGTCGGGCACGCGCTGCGAATGTGTGGACGCTCCGCATCACCGTCATCAACCTCCGGGAAGAGCTGATCGCCTGGTATGAGCGGCGGGGCTTTGTGCGGACCGGTGAGACTGAACCATTCCCCTATCACGACCCGCGTGTAGGTCGACCGCTTCGCGGCGATTTGGTCTTGGTCAAGCTGGAGATGCCTTTGTGACGACGCGCCAGATTGCGGTATAAACTAAGGCCTGTTCGAGCTTGCCGCTCGATCTGGCGTGGCAGGTTTACGAACAGATCGGGCGGGGCGATCATCCTGAACCTCAGCCGTGAATGCAGCGGGGGGGGGGGGATCGGCGCGGTATAGCGCGTTCGATATCGCCACGACATGGACATAAGGCATATTCCCCTCCTTCCAAGGCGCCACCATGGCGCCAGACTGACAGCATATAATGCCGCCTAGTGTGCCGTCTCTGAAATATCTAGCCATAAGCCCATAAAGGTGATTCCCTGATCGCCGAAGATCTCGGAGGGTGTCAGGATGGCGTGGGGACAGGCGGTTCGGATCAGAGTGACGTGGCGTAACCAAGCTGAGCGTAGGTGTCGATTACAGCGAGTCTCCCCATTAACTGTTATCTTGAAACGCCTAGCATCCCCGTGTCTCAAGTTAAATGACAAAGTCGCTGAACCAGGAAAATCTCAGCTTTAAGCGTAGGCCGACAGCTGGCGCGGATCGATATTACGCAGAGTGCGCTGGGCCGCGTGGTCGGGTCGGCGCGTGAGACGGTGAACCGGCGGTTGCGGGACCTTGAAATGCAGGGGCTGATCGCCCTGTCGCCAGGGCGGATCACCATTCTCGATCGTGCCCGGCTGGCGGCACTGGTATCGTCGATCTCGCCGGTGGCATGATCAACCGAGCGGGCTTTGTGCAAGAAACACCGGCAGATCGTGGACGATGAGCGGGTAGGCCGCGATTGCGAAACCCATGACCAGCAAGATGGCTGCCACGAATGGCAGGGCGGGAACGACATTCGAGGCCAGTTCGCGAAGTTTGGAATGTTTGCCAGGCTTGTTGAAACTGGCGAGTTCGTGGTCGGTCGCGCCGAGCGATGTAACCGCGGTTGCCTTGGGTTCCGCGAGGACGATGTGGCGATAATCGTTGTACATGTCGAATGCCTTTCTGATGGAGGGCGATCATGTCGCCGTCCAGGCATTCATAGTCATTTCATGTCCTGCGTTCTGTGATTGGCGTCACATAACTCGTTTCGGGGGCGCTATCAATCGCGCATGATCCGTTCAGGCGAGCAGATCCTGCATGTCGGTGGCGTGGTCTTCCTCGTCCTGCAGGTGCTATGACGCGCCAGCTCACCCGATGTGACACTCGGCGAGCGCTCCAAGGCAGCTGCAATCTGCACCACGCCCCAACAATCCTGCTGCCTAACCTCGATCAGCTTACGATCAATCACCGTCAGCGCCCGTCGCAAACGTATCATCCACCAACCCTATTCCATCGGGCCGCACGGTGGTGTTCGCTACGAAACTTGAATCCGCCATCCAGTAATCCCTGCACCTTGGCTCAGCCGATCTTCGCCAACACCGTGCGTCCGAGTTGCTGCATTGCTTCCGCCGTCATTTCTGCTCCGGCTTGCATAAGCTGCACGCGTTTTGCGCCCGATAAGGTTCCATCCGCTTCAGCCGCCGCAAACAACCCCTTCAGCGCCTCATGCACGCGCCGCTCAATCGTTTCTCGCGTCTGCTCGTTCGAGACATAGTAATGCTCCTCATAGCCCTTGAGTGAAGCCGCCATCTCCAGCGCTCCGGCCCGCGCCGCCAGTAAAGCAAGGCTGTCAGCAAAGATGACCGATGCTTGCTGATCGTCCAATTCCGCGACCAATGGCAATACCTCGCGCGCCGCACCGGATGCGGCCCTATTGTCCGCCGCCAATAGGCAATAGCTCGTCAGATTCGTGAGGTCGTAAGCAAGACGATACCAATCGCGGCGGGACCGGTTCTGCACTGCATTGCACATCGCCAGCTCAATCGCAGCTTGATATTCACCGCGGGTCGCCTGGATTTCAGCAAGGTTGGTGGAGACCTCACTCATCCCCTCATTACGTAGCCGGCATGGAATTGCCGAATATGCCGCTGCTGCGCAGCATTTCCGTGAACCGCCGCATCAGGGGCAGTAGCCGGTGCTTCGGCATGTTCGGGATCAATTCATAGAGCATGC
>NZ_JAIMBY010000070.1 GCF_026191915.1 Acidiphilium sp. PA | reverse complement strand
CAAGCTACGTTGCGGCCCCAAGTGGCCAGGATGGGCCCGATCCGACGCCAGCCGTCCTGCCCTGGGTCGCCACCCAGGGCAGGACATTCCTCGTGGAACACAGGCAATATATCAGGATTCGATATTACAAGGATGGGTATCCCTCGATACCCATCAATCCAGCCCGCAAACCGGGGATAGAGTGCTCGTCCATCATAACGCTCCCGAACGGCATCATACCTCAACCGGATCAACGGCACGATCGACACGATCGGCAGCGCGCTAATCCAATCCGTCACCGACAGACGCTACAACGGCGCGGCCAGCGCACTGGTGACACGCAACGACGGCACCCGCATGACCCGTCCGCCCGCCCGAACGAAACATCGCAAACACCGGCAAGCCATCCCCCCAGGCGCCGCCGGCGTCGGCTCCGCCGATCCCCCGCGCGCCGCAAGCGGCATGACCCGACGGCCGATGGGCGAACCGCCGCCCCGGTTAGCACGCTCATACTGCCGATCACGGCCGCCATCGCCAGATTGTGAGTAGATCTCTTGATTTTGTTTTCCATTTATTAGGATCCGCCATGATAACTGTCGTAAACTGAGGTTAGTAGAAAGTTTCTATATGAAAACAAACGATACGCGGACGAGACCGCAGACTGAATGCGGGCACTGTCGCCGCGGCGCGTACGACTTTCCCCTGACCATGGCGTTCCAGCCGATTGTGGACATCGCCCGGCAGGAGGTCTTCGCCTATGAAGCCCTGGTGCGCGGCCCGAACGGGGAAACCGCCGCTTCGGTCATTGCCGCCGTCACCGAAACCCTGCTCTACGGCTTCGATCAGGCTTGCCGCGTAACCGCGATCGAACAGGCAACCGCGCTCGGACTGGTCGGGACCTCCGCGGCACTCTCCATCAATTTCATGCCCAATGCGGTCTACGAACCCCAGGCCTGCATCCGCAAAACGCTGGAAACCGCGGCCCGCGTCGGCTTCCCGACCGACCGGCTGATCTTCGAGATCACCGAAGGCGAAGCGGTAACCGACCCCGCCCATCTAGCCCGCATCGTCACCGCCTATCGCGCCATGGGTTTCCGCACCGCGATCGACGATTTTGGCGCCGGCCATTCCAACCTCAATCTTCTGGCGCAATTCCGTCCTGACATCATCAAGCTCGACATGGTCCTGATCCGCGACATCGATCGCGATAAAACTCGCCAGAGTCTTGTGCGTCATTGCGTCGGACTATGCGATGATCTCGGTATTCTCATGGTGGCGGAAGGGATCGAGACGTTGGCGGAGTACCAGACCTTGCGCGAACTAGGCGTTAACTTCATCCAGGGCTACCTGCTCGCAAAACCGGGCTGGCGCCGTTTGCCCGATGCTCAATTCATCGATCTTACCCGCGTATGAGCCAGCGGTTCGGCGGCGTGCTCTGCCGCACCCCACCCTCATGTCCGCCCCGTACAAGCCGCACCTGGCACAACGCGGCCAGCGCGCGTGCCAGAACCCCGGCTGGGCGGCCGTCTCAGCGCCGCCGCCGGATCGCCAGCCCCAACCCGAGCAATCCGGTTCCGAGTAAGGCAAACGAACCCGGTTCCGGCACTGGGGTGACCGCGCGCCGATAAATGAACGTCACCGAGCCACTGGCACCGCTTCCGGTGTAAATCCCAGCTTGCCCATCGCTCAGCACGGCGTTGGTAGCATCGGCCGCCAAAAACGAACCGCCACCACCGGCACCGGCGTTGGTCTGAGCCCCGTAGCCGCCGGTAAAGCCGCCACCGCCGCCGCCGCCGGTGAACGGTTCACTCTCCGAAGCCACGCCACCGGCGCCGCCACCGCCGAATCCCCCAGCCACCGAGGTGCCGTCTCCCCCACCAGCGCCGCCCGTCGCAAAACTGTTGCCGCCATTGCTGGTGCCGCTGCCGCTACCGTCCTGGCCGTTACCCGAAAATCCGCCACCCCCGCCTGCATTGGCGCCGGCCGCGCCGCCTTGGCTGCCGCTGTTATCCGCGAGACCGCCGCCACCGTTGAAAAACGTGAAATTGTTAGGCAAAATAACGCCGCTCGCGCCGCCACCTCCGCCCGCGACCAATAGGGGCGTCATACCATTGTTCGCCACCACAAAACTGCCGCCGCCGCCGCCGCCGCCATCCCCACCACCGCCGACCAGTATCTCAAGACTCTGGTTGGCGCTCAAACTGAAATCTCCCGTTATGCTGGCGCCGCCACCACCACCGATGGCGTTGTTCCCCGGAATGCCGCCACCGCCACCGCCCCCGACCGCGGTGATTTCATAAACCCCCGCAGTCTGAACAGTATAATCCACAATGCCGCCACTGTACCCGATGCTCGTCGTGCCAGCCCCGATCGTGCCGGCCCAGGCCTGCGCAGTAAAGCCGGAAATTCCGGCGGAAACCATGCCGAAAACGGCGCTGCTCGCGATCAAATGCCGCATGACGCGGCGGTGTTTTGTCATTGATGATGGTCCCTTTCCTAACACTGTTTCCGAAATTTCATTAATACAAATCTTTTATGCAAATTCCATGCCAAAAATATATGAATGGAAAATCAATATGATATCGTAACCATGCACGCACAGGTGTAAAGTTTTCCGACACATCACACCGCATCCAATGGCGCGCCTCACCGAACCCGACCTCCAGAGTTCTCACACGCCCTCCTAACAAAACCCTTTCTCACCCCCCACCGATCATGGTCTAACCCTCCCCATGATCGCAAACGCGCCGTTCATGCCTGCCGACCCGACCGAGCGCTTCACGGTGATCTTCCGTGCCCTGCAGCGCTCGGTTGCCGACAACGGCTACCGCCTCAAAATCCACGGCCCGCTCATCGTCCTGATCTGGAACTACCTCGCCCGCCAGATCGCCCGCTTCGCCCGCATCGCATCCCGCCCACCCCAATCTCCCCGCACCCGCACCCGCGCTCCCAAACCGGTCGAGCGCGAACCCGCCACCGCCAACCCCAAACCCAAACCACCCGTCACCCTGCCGCGCGGCTTCGCCTGGCTGATCCGCCTGCTGCCCAACGGCCCCGCCACCGTCGTCGCCGGTGCCGCCGCCCGCGCCGATCTCCAGCTTTTCATGGAAGACCCCATCGTGCTGGACCTGCTCGCCACCCACCCCAGCCTCGGCCGCATCCTCCGCCCCCTCCACACCATGCTCGGCCTGCGTCCCCCCCAAATCATCAAACGCCCCAGAAAACCCCGGGGCGAACCCAC
>NZ_JAIMBY010000007.1 GCF_026191915.1 Acidiphilium sp. PA | reverse complement strand
TTGTAATATCGAATCCTGATATATTGCCTGTGTTCCACGAGGAATGTCCTGCCCTGGGTGGCGACCCAGGGCAGGACGGCTGGCGTCGGATCGGGCCCATCCTGGCCACTTGGGGCCGCAACGTAGCTTGATCGCGCCAGCCACTTCACCGGACCCGGATGGTTGCCGGAACTTTTGGTTCGCTTCACAAGGAAGGGTTGATGAAGATGGCAAAGCCTAACATAATTTCCGCAGGAATTGATACCTCAAAAGACAAGCTCGACGTCGCCATCCACGGCATCGTGGGCGGTTTTATCGTGAGCAACGATGCGGCTGGCTGGGCCGTGCTGGCCGGGCGGTTGCAGGCGGCCGGGGTCGGACGCATCGGGATTGAGGCGACCGGCGGGTACGAACGCGGGGCGTTGCGCGCGCTGCAGCAGGCCGGGTTCGAGGTGGTTCTGCTTCAGCCGTTGCAGGTGAAGGCCTTTGCACGGCTGCGGCTGCGGCGAGCTAAGACCGACAAGCTCGACGCTGCGCTGATTGCCCACTGCACGCATGTGATGGACGCGCACAACAAGATGCCGCCCGATGCGCGGTTCGATGCGCTGGCGGATCTGCTGACCTATATCGAGCAGATCGGTGAGGATATCGTGCGGTTCAAAACGAGGCTGGAGCAGACGCGCGATGAGCGGGTGCGTAAGCTTGTTCAAGACCAGATCAGGGCGTTTCAGAAGCAGAAGATCGGCGAGCTGAAGCGTCTACGCGATCAGGTGCGGGCGCATGACGACCTGGCTGAGCGCTATCGGCTGGTGATGAGCATCCCTGCGATCGGGATCGTTGCGGCGTTGAGCCTGGTGGTGCGGATGCCGAAGCTGGGGCAGGTCAGCCGCGAGGAGGCCGCTTCACTCGCGGGTGTGGCCCCTGTCGTGCACCAGAGCGGGACGCACAAGGGGGAGACGCATATCGGCGGTGGGCGGGCGCGGCTCAGGCGCGCGCTGTATATGCCGGCGTTTGTCGGAGCACTCCATTGGAACCCTGCGTTGATGGCGCTGTACCAAAGGCTGATCGCGCGCGGCAAGAGCCACAAATGTGCAGTCGTCGCGTGTATGCGCAAGCTGCTGATCTTCGCCAACACAGTCGTGGCGCGCGGCACGCCGTGGGAGACTAACGGGCCGATCACGATTGCCTAACGCAGACTGTTCCTTGGTTCGACCGAGGACGGCCTGTTCCTTCGTCCCGACCTGCCCCGCTCTCGCCGTCGCGCGCAGGGCTTGTCAAGCATGGGCGCAGCCCACCGCGTAGCGGCGCGAAGCGTGCTTGACGAGACCGAGCACGGCGGCAGACTTGGGGGAGGAGAGGACAAATCAAAGGCGGGGGCAGGCGATGAATTAATGGTTGCTACGGCTTGCTGTCCCGGCGCCGACGACCAAGTGGACGAAAAGTTTTTTGCTTCTTTTTTACAAAAAAGAAGTGCTTGCCTTCCCTTCCCTCCCCTGCCCTTCCCTTCATGCCCGCCGGCGTTTGCGTTTTTCCTGTATTGGCGCGCCCAGCAGCGGGGCGAGGAAGCGGGCGGTGTGGGAGCGGGGGATGGTTGCGATGTCTTCGGGCGTGCCGGCGGCGACGATTTCACCGCCGCCGTCGCCGCCTTCGGGGCCGAGGTCGATCACCCAGTCGGCGGTTTTGATGACTTCGAGGTTGTGTTCGATGACGATGACGGTGTTGCCGGTATCGACCAGGGCGTGGAGCACTTCGAGGAGTTTGCGGACGTCTTCGAAGTGCAGGCCGGTGGTGGGTTCATCGAGGATGTAGAGGGTGCGGCCGGTGGCGCGGCGGGCGAGTTCCTTGGCGAGTTTGATGCGCTGGGCTTCGCCGCCG
Source organism: Acidiphilium sp. PA (assembly GCF_026191915.1). Classification (GTDB taxonomy): domain Bacteria; phylum Pseudomonadota; class Alphaproteobacteria; order Acetobacterales; family Acetobacteraceae; genus Acidiphilium. Next base: position 152,761 of record NZ_JAIMBY010000007.1, on the reverse strand, counting down.
GAGAGGGTGGTGGCGGACTGGCCGAGTTTGACGTAGCCGAGGCCGACTTTCATCAGGAGTTCGAGGCGGTCGCGGATGCGAGGCTGGGCGGCGAAGTAGGCCATGGCTTCTTCGACGTTGAGGTCGAGCACGTCGGCGATCGAGAGGTCGCGGAATTTGATTTCCAGGGTTTCGCGGTTGTAGCGCTTGCCTTTGCAGGTGTCGCATTTGACGAACACGTCCGGCAGGAAGTGCATTTCGATTTTCAGCACGCCGTCGCCCTGGCAGGCTTCGCAGCGGCCGCCTTTGACGTTGAATGAGAAGCGGCCGGATTTGTAGCCGCGGGCGCGGGCTTCGGGGAGTTCGGCGAACCAGTCGCGGATGGGGGCGAACAGGTCGGTGTAGGTGGCGGGGTTGGAGCGGGGGGTGCGGCCGATCGGGGATTGGTCGATTTCGATGATCTTATCGAGCTGGTCGAGGCCGTCGATGCGGTCGTAGGGGGCGGGCACCTGGCCTGAGCCCATCAGGCGGCGGGAGACGGCTTTGTAGAGCGTGTCGATGACGAGGGTGGATTTGCCGCCGCCGGAGACGCCGGTGATGCAGGTGAAGACGCCGAGCGGGAAGGCGCCGGTGACGTTTTTGAGGTTGTTGCCGCGCGCGCCGATCAGGCTGAGCATGCGGGCGGGGTCGATCGGGCGGCGTTGGGCGGGGATGGCGATACCGCGGCGGCCGGAGAGGAAATCGCCGGTGAGGGAGCGTGGGTTGGCGGCGATTTCGGCGATTGTGCCTTCGGCGACGAGTTCGCCGCCGTGGACGCCGGCGAGCGGGCCCATGTCGATGACGTGGTCGGCGGTGCGGATGGCGTCTTCATCGTGTTCGACCACCAAGACCGTATTGCCGAGGTCGCGCAGGCGGCGCAGCGTGCCGAGCAGGCGTTCGTTGTCGCGCTGGTGCAGGCCGATCGAGGGTTCGTCGAGCACGTAGAGCACGCCGGTGAGGCCGGAGCCGATCTGGCTGGCGAGGCGGATGCGCTGGCTTTCACCGCCGGACAGGGTGGCGGAGCCGCGTGCGAGGGAGAGGTAGTCGAGCCCGACATCGACGAGGAATTGCAGGCGTTCGGTGATTTCGCGCAGGATGCGGCGCGCGATTTCCTGGCGCTGGGGGGTGAGGGTTTCGAGGGTGCGGCCGAACCAGGCGCGGGCGTCCTTGATCGAGAGTTCGGAGACGGCGGCGATGTGTTCGCCGTCGATTTTGACGGCGAGCGCCTGCGGGCGGAGGCGGGCGCCGTGGCAGGTTTTGCAGGGGCGGTCGGCCTGGTAGCGGGAGAGCTCTTCACGGACCCAGATGCTGTCGGTCTCGCGCAGGCGGCGTTCGAGATTGCGGACGACGCCTTCGAAGGATTTGCTGACGCCGTAGGCGCGCACGCCGTCCTTGTACTGGAATTCGATTTCGGACTCCCCTGCCCCGTACAGGATGGCGTCGCGGACTTGCTGCGGCAGGTCTTCCCAGGGGGTGGACATTTTGACCTTGAAGAATTTGGCGAGGCTGGTCAGGGTCTGGTCGTAATAGGGGGATTGGGCGTTGGCCCAGGGGGCGATGGCTTGCTGGGCGAGGGATTTGCTCTCGTCGGGGACGATCAGGTGGGGGTCGAAGAAGGTTTCGGTGCCGAGGCCGGCGCAATCGGGGCAGGCGCCGTGGGGGGAGTTGAAGCTGAACAGGCGGGGCTCGATTTCCTCGATGGTGAAGCCGGAGACCGGGCAGGCGAAGCGGGCGGAGAAGACGGTGCGTTCGTTGGTGTCGGCGTTTTCGGCGTAGACGATGCCATCGGACATGCCGAGCGCGGTTTCGAAACTGTCGGCAAGGCGTTGTTCGATGCCGGGCTTGACCACGACGCGGTCGACCACCGCTTCGATCTCGTGCTTGATTTTTTTGTTGAGCGCCGGGACATCGGCGATTTCGTAGAGTTTGCCGTCGATTTTCACGCGGGTGAAGCCGCGGCGCTGCAATTCGGCGAGTTCCTTGCGGTATTCGCCCTTGCGGTCGCGCACGACGGGGGCGAGCAGGAGGAGGCGGGTGGCGTCGGGCATGGCCATGACGCGATCGACCATCTGGCTGACGGTTTGCGCCTCGATCGGCAGGCCGGTGGCCGGGGAATAGGGCACGCCGACGCGGGCCCAGAGCAGGCGCATGTAGTCGTGGATTTCGGTGACGGTGCCGACGGTGGAGCGGGGGTTTTTCGAGGTGGTTTTCTGTTCGATCGAGATTGCGGGGGAGAGACCCTCGATGCTGTCGACATCGGGCTTGCCCATCAGTTCGAGGAACTGGCGGGCATAGGCCGAGAGGCTTTCGACGTAGCGGCGCTGGCCTTCGGCGTAGATGGTGTCGAACGCGAGGGAGGATTTGCCGGAGCCGGACAGGCCGGTGATGACGGTGAGTTTGTCGCGCGGGATGCGGACGTCGACGTTTTTGAGATTGTGTTCGCGCGCTCCGCGCACGACGATGAAGCCCGACCCGGTCATGCTTTTGTTTCCGATATGTTCATGGTAGATATGGCGTCAAATCATGGTTGTGGGAAGGGGCTGGATGGCGGGGTTCAGGCGTGACAAGGCGAGGTCAGCAAGCGCGTCTTTTTTGGACAAAAGAAGCAAAAAACATTTGTTATCTGGGGTATGGACGGTTTCGTTGACGTCGTCTCATGAGGATCGAAGTTTTTTTTGCTGCTTTTTTGTTCACAAAAAACCAGACCTTGCTCGATCCTTGACGCGCCTGGGCGCCAGTGACACGGATGACAGACTGAACACGATGGGGGATCGACGATGGCAGGTAGTGTGAACAAGGTGACGCTGGTCGGCAATCTGGGCAAGGACCCGGAGGTGCGGACCACGCAGTCGGGTATGAAAGTCGTCAATCTCGCGCTTGCGACTTCGGAATCGTGGAACGACAAGGCGAGCGGTGAACGCCAGGAGCGGACCGAGTGGCACCGGGTGGTGATCATGAACGACCGGTTGGCCGAGGTGGCCGAGAAATATCTGAAGAAAGGCTCCAAGGTGTATTTGGAGGGTAAATTGCAGACCCGCAAATGGACCGATCAGGCGGGGCAGGAGAAATTCACCACCGAGGTGATGCTGGGGCGGTTCGGGGCGGAGATGGTGCTGCTGGATCGGCCGGCCGGGGGTGCGGGCGGCGGCATGGCGGCGGGCGGCGGCAGCAGTTACGGCGGGGGTGGTGGTGCGGCACCGGCGCGCAGCCCGGCCGGTGGCGGCAGCAGTTGGGATTCCGGCCGGGGCGGCCATGATCTGGATGATGAAATTCCGTTCTGAGCCGCGCCGCTCAGCGCGCGCGCGGCAGCGATAGTTTCAGCAGGACAGGCAGGGCGAACAGCACCAGCGGGAACTGCACGATGAAGCCGGAAATGATCGCGATGGCGAGCGGTTGCTGCATGCCTGAGCCCTCGCCGATCGCGAAAGCGAGCGGCAGCAGGGTGAGGATGGCGGCGAGCGTGGTCATGGCGATCGGGCGGAGGCGGTTGCGGCTGGCGATGATCAGGGATTCGCGCGGGTCGTTGTGTTCGGCGAGCGACTGGTATTCCGAGACGTAGAAGATCGCCATTTCGGTCGCGAGACCGACGATCATGGTCATGCCCATCAGGGCGGTGATGTTGAGCTGCACGCCGGAGATGAACAGGCCGATGAACACGGCGAGGCTGGCGAGCAGGGCGGTGAACAGGATGGCGCCGGCGATGATGAAGCTGCGGTAGAGGAACAGCAGCAGGATGAATTCGGCGGCGATGGCGGCGATGAACACTTTGGCGAGGCCGGCGAAGGCGATCTGCTGCTGTTTGTAGAGGCCGCCGAGGGTGTAGTGCATGCCGCTCGGGAGCAGGCCGGGTTTGGCGAGGGTTTTGCGGACATCGGTGATGACGCCGCCGATGCCGCGGCCGCTGATGCGCCCGGTGATCGCGATGATCTGCTGGAGGTTTTCGCGGTCGATTTCGGGCTGGCCGGAGACCACTTTGAAGGTCGCGAAATCGCCCATGGGCACCAGGGCGCCGCTGGCGGTGGCGACCGGGATGCGGGCGAGCGCGCCCATGTCCTGCCTGGCGGAGGCCGGCAGGGTGAGCCTGACATCGGTGAAGCGATACTGGCCCGGCAGGGCGGTGACGATGCTGCCGGTGAGTGCGGTCTGCAGGGTCTGGCGGACCTGATCGGGGTCGAGCCCGAGCATGGCGGCGCGGGCGTCATCGACGTGGATGTCCACCGCATCGCCGGCGAGGGTGACACCGTCGAACACCGAGACGACGCCTTTGATCTTGCCGATCGCGGCACCGACCTTGTGCGCGGTGGCGACGAGTTGCGCGGGGTCGCCGTGGAGCTTGATTTCGATCGGTTGCGGCACGCCGGTGAGGTCGCCCAGCAGGTCGCTGAGCATTTGCGAGACGTCGAAATCGACGCCGGGGACCTTGGCCTGGATTTTTGCGCGGATGCGGTCCATCACCGGCCAGATCAGCGGACGGTCGGCGAGCGGTTTGAGTTCGACGAAGATGTCGCCCTGGTAGGGCTCGTTGAGGTCGCCGCCGAGGCCGGCGCCGGTGCGGCGCGAGAAGGTGGCGACGGCGGGGTCGGCGCGGAGGATGGCTTCGATTTCATCGACTTCGTGGACCGATTCGGCGAGCGAGGTGCCGGGCAGCGTCTGGTAGTTCAGCACGAAACCGCCTTCGTCGAGATGCGGCAGGAAGCCGGTGGGCACGCTGCGGTAGGCGAGCACGCCGGCGATGATCAGGGGGACGATGCCGATCGCAAGCAAGGCGGGGCGCGCGATCAGGCGGGGCAGCAGCCTGCCGTGCCAGTGTTCCATCCAGCCTTCGCGGCCGGCGGCGCTGCGGCGTTCGGCGGGGTCCTGCCATTTGTCGAAATTGATCAGCGCGCGGGCGAGCACGGGCACGGCGAAGGCCGAGAGCAGCCAGGAGGCGACGAGGGTGGCGGCCAGGGTGATCGAAAGCGCCTTGAAGAAGGCGCCGGTGACGCCGGAGAGGAAGGCGAGCGGGGCGAAGACGATGAGGGTGGCGAGCGATGAGCCGGTGAGCGGCTGGAGGAACTCGGCCGCGGCGGCGAGCACGGCGCCCTTCGCCGCGGTGCCGGCGGCATGGCCGGCGCGGCGGGCGATGTGTTCGATCATGACGATGGCATCGTCGATCACCAGGCCGACCGAGGCGGCGAGGCCGCCGAGCGTCATGATGTTGAAGCTGAGGCCGAGCAGCGAGAGCAGCAGGATGGCCGAGGCCATCGAGGCCGGCACCACCAGCAGGGCGACCAGCGTGACGCGCCAGCTGCGCAGGAAGCCGATCAGCACGAGGCCGGCGAGGACGATGCCGATCAGGATCGCGTCGCGCACCGAACCGGCGGCGGCGGTGACCAGGCCGCTCTGATCGTACCATTTCACCAGCGTGACGCCGCGCGGCAGGTCCGCCTGGTAGGCGGCCAGGGCGCGGCGCACCGCCCTGTCGACCGCGACGGCGTTGCCGTTGGGCTGCTGGAACACCTGCAGGGTGACGGCGGGGACGCCGTTTTCGGCGACGCGGTAATAGACCGGCACGGTGCCCATGCGGACGGTGGCGAGCTGATCGAGCCGGACCACGCCATCCGGTCCGGCGCGGACGACGATGTTGCGGACGTTGCGCACGGTGTGCAGCGTGTTGTCCTGCACCAGCAGATAGAGCCGGTCGTAATCGGTCATGCGGCCGACCGCTGCAAGGACGTTGGATTTGCTGACCGCCTGTTCGACCTGAGCGAGGGTGATGTGCAGCGCGGCGAGGCGCTGGGGCTGGACCAGGATGTGCACTTCCGGCGTGGCGCCGCCCTGCACGCTGACCTTGGCGACACCCTCGATGCGGGTGAGCGCGGGGACGATGTGGTATTCGGCGATGGTGCGCAGCCTGGTTGCCGAGATGCTGTGCGACATCATGGCGTAGGCGATGATGGGAAAGACGGTCGGGTCCATCCGCCGGACGATGTATTTGGTGCCGGCCGGGTAGTTCGGCAGCATCTGGGCGATCGCGGCATCGACCTCGAGCGTCGCCTGGCCCATGTTCTGGCCCCAGTTGAAATCGACGTAGATCTGCGCCGAGCCGCGCGAGGTGGCGGAGCGGACCGAGGCGACGCCGGGGATGGCGCGCAGGGCCTGTTCGGTCGGTTTGGTGACCTGCAACACCATCTGCTGGGCGGGACGGGCACCGGCATCGATGTTGATGCGCACGCGCGGAAAGGAGGTGCGCGGGAACAGGCCGACCGGCAGGCCGATGGCGGCGACGGTGCCGGCCAGCGCGAGGCTGGCCATCAGGAACAGGATCGCGCGCTGCTGGCGGGCGAGAAAGCGGGCGAGACCCATCAATGGGTGACCCGCACGGCGATGCCGGGTTGGAGCTGGTAATTGCCGGTCACCACGATCGGCAGGGCGGGATCGAGCTTGCCGGCAACGACGGCGCTGCTGGCGGTGCGGGCGATGATCCGCACGGCGACGGGATGGGCGTGACCGGCGGCGATCTGCCAGATCTGGAAGTGCTTGCCGTCCGGCAGGGCGGCGTCACGCGGCACGATGACGCCGCGCGCGGTGCCGATGTCGATTTCGGCAGTGACCGATTCGCCGACCAGATAGCCGGTGGCGGGCATCGAGATCGTGGCATCGACCAGGCCGCTGGCCGGGTTGACCATGGCCCCGATCGCGATGACGCGGCCGCGCAGCGCCCGGCCGGCGGGGGTGGCGAAGGGGGTGATGGCGACGTGATCGCCGGGGTGGACCTGATGCGCCTGGCTGGGATCGAGCCCGACGGTTGCGACCAGCGCGTGGGTGCGCAGCAGGGTGATCAGCGGGGCGCCGGGTTGCAGGGACGCACCGGGGGCGGCGGCAACGGCCGCGATGACGCCGTCGTAGGGTGCGGTGAGCGTGGCGGTCGGGCGCGCGGCACCATCGAGCCGCAGGGCGTTGCGGGCGGCGATCGCGCTGGTTTCGGCCTGCTGGGCCTGGGCGAGCTGGATGGTGGTGGCGAGATGGGCGGCGACCAGGGCGCGTGTGTGCATGAGGGTCTGGGCGGCGGCGCGCACCGCGGCTTCGGCCTGGGCGTAGGCGGCCTGGGTCGCGGGCGCGGTGCCGATGACCGCCAACGCCTCGCCGCGATGCACCGCCTCGCCCGGCACGACGTCGACCTTCGTGACGATGCCGGCATAGGCCAGGGTGAGCGTGTCGGTGGCGCCGGGGCCGGGGCCGATGGTGCCGTAGACCGTGACGCTGCGGGGGATGGCGCCGGATTTCACCGCGATGGTGGTGACCAGCACCGAGGGTGCCGGGGCTTCGGCCGGGGTTGCCGCGCGGGCCGCCGGGCAGAGGAGCGACAGGACCAGCAGGAGGCGCAAGATCATCGGGTGGTTCCGTTCAGGGCTTCGATAGGGAGTCCGGCGCCGAGCATGGTGGCGAGGGCGATGCGGGCGGCGGCGATTTTCTGATCGAGCGCGATCAGTTCGGTGCGCCGGGTCGCCTGCTGGTCGATCAGGTCGGTTTCGGTTCTGGCATCGATCAGATCGTGGCCGAAGGCGCGGCGTGCGGCATCGGCGGCGTGATCGGCCTGGATCAGGCGACCCCGGGCGGCGGCGCGCTCGCGCATCAACAGGGCGAGGGCGCGCTGCGCGGCCTCGGCGCCGCCCTGGGCGGCACCGAGGGCGGCGGTGAAGGCCGCGTTCAATTGCCGGCGGGTGGCGCGCGCGATGGCGACATTGCCGCGATTGCCGTTGAAGACCGGCAGGTTGAGCGAGACGGTGGGGCCGACCGTCGCGACGCGGCTGGTATCGGACCCGCCGTTGACGGTGAGCGACATCAGCGGGAACTGGGCGAGGATGGCGGCGCGCAGATCGGCATCGGCGGCGCGATAGCCGTAGCGCAGCGCGATCAGGTCGGGGCGGCGGCGGGCGAGGCTCGCGATCAGCCCGGCGGCACTGCCCGGTGGCAGGGGTGGGATGACCGGGCGGGCGAGGCTGATCGGCGCCGCGGGGGTCAGGCCGAGCAGGGCCGCGAGGGAGGCCTGATCGGTCAGCGCCTGCTGGGCCGCGGTATCGCGCGCGGCATCGAGACTGGCGAGGCTCGCTTCGGCAGGGGCGGCTTGATCGATCGTCAGATTGCCGGCGGCGATCTGCTGGCGCGACAGGGCGGTGAGGCGGCGCAGGGCGCGGCGCGCGTGATCGAGCGCGGCGAGGCTGGCTCGGTCCGCCCAGAGGGCGACGGCCAGGGTCTCGGCCTGGGAGGCGACCTGATAGTCCTGCCACATCACGTTCGCGGCGGCTTCGGCCGATCGGGCGCGTGCGGCGCGGCGGCGGGCACCCCTGGTGATCAGCGCGGCGACGTCCTGGGTGATCGATGCGGCGATCGAGGGGGCGACCGCCGGGCCGGCGAGCAGGGCGCCGAAACCGCCCTGGATGTTCGGGTCGGGCAGCAGGCCCGCGGCGAATGCCTGCGCCTGGGCGACGCCGGCCTGGGCGCGCGCGGCGGCGAGCGCGGGGTCGTTCAGGACGGCGAGGGCCGCGAGCGCCTGGGGTGACAGCGGGGCGGTGGGATCGATCCGGCGGCCATTTGGCAATCGATGATCGAGCGCGGCCGGCGTGGCGCGCAGCGGCGGGGTGAGGCTGAGCGGGCGGCTGCGATAGGTCGCGCAGCCGGCGAGCAACAGGGTGGCGAGCGCAAGCGTTGCGATCGGGCGGGCAAGGCGGCTGGGGTGCGTGATCATCATGCGGGTCTATGTTGCACGGACGCTTTGGCGGAGCACGGCTGGCCGCTGCCTTGCGGCTGGTTTGTCGTTTTGTAATGTCGGGGAAACCGGCTTGACCCGGCGGCGAAACCATCGCTCCTGCTTTGACATGGAGAGCAAGCCGGGGCTGCGCATTCTGTTGATCGAGGACGATGCCCGCACGGCCGATCTGGTACGCGCGGGGCTGGGGCCTGAAGGTCACGATATCGTGGTGGCTGCGGACGGGCGGACCGGGCTGCTGCGCGCCGGCGGCGAGGCGTGGGATATGATCATCGTTGATCGGATGTTGCCGGGGCTCGATGGGCTCGGCTTGCTGCGGATGCTCCGGGGCGCCGGTATCAACACCCCTGCCCTGTTCCTGACCGCGCTCGGCGGGGTGGATGACCGGGTGGACGGGCTGCGCGCCGGCGGCGATGATTATCTGGTCAAGCCGTTCGCGATCGCTGAATTGAGCGCGCGGATCGCGGCGCTGATGCGCCGGGGCCGGGCGAAGCCGGTGGATACCGTGCTGCGAGTGGCGGATCTGACGCTGGATCGGCTGACGCGCGAGGTCAGCCGGGCGGGGCAGCGGATACCGCTCAAGCCGCGCGAATTCGCGCTGCTCGATTACATGATGCGCCATGCCGGACAGGTGGTAACGAGGACGATGTTGCTGGAGGCAGTGTGGGATTTTCATTTCGACCCGCAGACCAGCGTGGTGGAATCCCATATCTCGCGGCTGCGCGGCAAGATCGACCGGGGGCATGCGATCGAGCTGGTACAGACGATCCGCGGCGCGGGTTACCGGCTGGGCGATGCGGCCTAGGCTGTTTCAGACGACCAGCGTGCGGCTCGCGGCGCTGGGCGTGGGCCTGGCTTCGGCGAGCGCGGCGGTGGTGTTCGGCGTCATTTATATCGGGACGCTGGGGGCGTTGCGCAGGACGCTGGATACCGACATCGACAACGAGATCAGTGAGATCATGGTGTTTGGCGCGCGGACACCGCCGGGCGTGATCGCGGCCGGGGTGCGCGCGGCGATTGCCGAGCCGCCGACCGGGACGTTCTTCCGGCTCGACGATGCGAAGGGCCGGCTGATCGCGGGGGATCTGACGCTGGCGATGCCGAAACCGGGCTGGCATGATCTGGCGGCACCGCGCGGCGCGGCGCTGACCGGGCATATCCGGGTGCTGCGCGCGCGGGTCGAGCGGATCGGCGGCGGCGGGACGCTGCTGGTGGCGGCGGATGCGACCATGCTCGATGAGCTGAACGCATTGATCCGGCGGAGCTTTCTGATCGGGTTCGGGATCACGCTCGCGATCGGGCTGGCGGCGGGAATCGGGTTCGGCCGGCGGGCGCTGGCGCGCGTCGAGGCGGTGAGTGCGGCGGGCGAGGAGATCATGGCGGGGGATTTCACCCGGCGTATCCCGCTGTCGGGTTCGGGAGACGAATTCGATCATCTGGCGCGCGGCATCAATGCGATGCTGGCGCGGATCGAGCAGCTGATGGGCAATATCCGCGCGGTGGGCGATGAGATTGCGCATGATCTGCGCTCGCCGCTGGCACGGTTGCGGGAATCGCTGGAGTTGATGCTGCGCAACGACGATCCGGCGGCCCTGCCGGCGGCGCTCGCCGATGCGATCGCGCAGGTGGATGCGGCGCTGGCGTTATCGGCGGGGATATTGCGGCTGGCGCAGATCGAGAGCGGGGCGCGCCGGGCGTCGTTCGCGCCGCTCGATTTGTCGCGGTTGCTCGGGGATATCGCCGAGACGTATGAAACCGTCGCCGAGGATGCGGGGGCGGTGCTGACCGCGCGGATCGCGCCGGAGCTCGCGCTGGCGGGCGATGCCGCGCTGCTCAATCAGTTGTTCGCCAATCTGATCGAAAACGCGATCACCCATGGCGGGCCGGGAACCGCGATCCTGGTGACGGCGGGGCGGGATGATCGCGGGATCGGGGTGAGCGTGGCCGATGACGGGCCGGGGATTCCGCCCGCGCGCCATGCCGAGGCGCTGCGGCGGTTCGGGCGGCTGGATGCCAGCCGCTCGCGCGAGGGGCATGGGCTGGGCCTGGCGCTGGTGGCCGCCATCGTTGCGTTGCACGACGGCACGATGGTGCTGCGGCAGTCGCGCGATGATGCCGAGCGGCCGGGGCTGACGGTTGTGATCGGCCTGCCGGTCGCGGCGTGAGGGTGGGGACAGCGGATCAGAGCATGGCGGTGAAATCGGCGATGCCGAGGGCGGCGGCGGCTTCGGTGATCTGGGCGAGGGTGAGATTATCGATGGGGATTCCATCACGCGTGCGCTGCGCCGCGTGGGCGCGTTCGGGGTCGCCGGGGAGTTGGATCTGATCGAACCCCGGCGCGCGGCGGGCGGCGGTGAGATGCGCGCGGGTGGCGGCGACGCCCTCGGCGACGCGGGCGACGCCGCCGAGGGCATCGAGGTTGATCAGCACGGCGAACATGCTGTTGAGGATGCTGCCCTGTTCGGGTTCATCCGCGCGCTGGCCGCCGGCGACCGCGCCGGCCATGATCTCGCACATGATGGCCAGGCCCGAGCCTTTGTGCAGGCCGAAGGTTTGCAAGGCGCCCTCGCTGCGGTCGATCAGCGGGACCGGATCGGTGGTGGGTTGGCCCGCGGCATCGATCAGGCAGCCTGCGGCGACCGGTTCACCCTTGTTGCGGGCGATGCGGGCCTTGCCGTGGGCGATCGTGGTCGTCGCCATGTCGAGCACCACGGGGCCGCCCGGCGCGGGGACGGCGGTGACGAAGGGGTTGGTGCCGAGCCGGGGTTCGCCGCAGCCGAACGGGGCCGAAATCGGGTGATGGTCGGCGACGTTGACATAGGCGATGAAGCCCATGCCGGCGGTTGCGGCCTGTTCGGCATAGGTGCCGATGCGGCCGATATGGGCGCTGTTGCGCAGGCTGAGGGTGACGGCGCCGATCTCGCGCGCGCGGACGATGGCGCGCGCGACCGCTTCATGCGCCATGTGCGCGCCGAAGCCGCGCCGGGCATCGAACACCAGGATGGCGCCGGCATCGGTGATGGTGGCGAGGGACTGGTTGGGGATGAGTTTGCCTTCACGCAGCATTCGCACATAGGCGGGCAGCATGCCGACGCCGTGGCTGTCGTGCCCGGCGAGGTTGGCGCGGACGAGGTGATCGGCGATCAGGCGGGTTTCGGCGGGATCGCTGCCCATGGCGGCGACGATGCGCTCGGTCGCGGCTCGCAGACGGGCGGGGTTGATGCGGCGCATCAGGGATTGCCGATGGCGGAGAAGCGGGTGGGCAGCAGGATCTGGTTGGTGACGTTGGCGACGATCTGGCCGTTCTGCTCGGTTTCGGCACGCCTGGTGATCCATTCGGGATCGATCTGAAAGGCGAGCCATTTGGTCTCGCGCTCGGCGAGGGAGTCCCATTCGAGCAGATAGGTCAGGTCGAGATTGGAGTCGCCGATCACGGTGGTCCAGAACCCGGTCTGGCGGATGCCGTGCCTGCGCCAGATCGGCAGGGTGATGGTCTCGAAGCGGGTGAGCAGGTCCGGCAGGCGGCCAGGCATGCAGCGATAGAGGCGGAGTTCATGGATCATTTCGGGCGTTTCCGTGTTGTTGTGGGAAGGATGGTCGAGGGGTGAGCGGCGGTGGGGCGGCGTCAGGTCGGTGAGGCGCTAGCCGGTCACGCGCCAGATGACATCGCCGACGTCGTCCGCCACCAGCAGCGCGCCGTCCGGGCCGGGGGTGACGCCGACCGGGCGGCCGTAGGATTCGCGTTCGTCCGGTGCCAGGAAGCCCGACAGGATATCGCGCGGCGGACCGGACGGACGGCCGCCTTCGAAGGGTACGAACACGACTTTATAGCCGCTCAGCGTGCTGCGGTTCCACGAGCCGTGCTGGCCGATCGCCATGCCCGCAGGAAAGCCGGGCAGCACGCCCGCCTCCATCCAGCACAGGCCGAGCGAGGCGGTGTGGCCGCCGAGCGCGTAGTCGGGCGTGAGGGCGGTGGCGACCAGGGCCGCATCCTGGGGTACGCGGTCGTCGACCGTCTGGCCCCAGTAGCAATAGGGCCAGCCGTAGAAACCGCCGTCGCGGACCGATGTGAGATAGTCGGGCGGGGTTTCATCGCCCAGACCGTCGCGCTCGTTCACCACGGTCCAGAGCGTTTGCGTGTGCGGTTCCCAGGCCATGCCGACCGGGTTGCGCAGGCCGGCGGCGAAGATGCGGGTCTGGCCGGTGGTGAGGTCGAGTTCGTGGATGGCGGCGCGCCCGGCTTCGACCGCCATGCCTTCGTCGGCGATGTTGGTGAGCGAGCCGACGCCGATGTATAATCTGGTGCCATCCGGGCTCGGCAGGAGGCTGCGCGTCCAGTGGCCGCCGCCGTTGAAACTGTTGAGCTTGCGACCCGGCGCGGTGATGCGCGTGGCACCGGGCACATAGGGGAACGCCACCACGCCATCGGTATTGCCGACGTAGAGCGTGTCACCGATCAGCGCCATGCCGAACGGCTGGTTGAGGCCGTCGAGGAAGGTTTCACGGATTTCGGCGACGCCATCGCCATCGGCATCGCGCAGCAGGGTGATGCGGTTGGGGCTGACGCCGACCGCCGCGGCGCGCTGCATGGTGGCGAACATGGCGTAGTCGAACGCGCTTGTGATCTTACCGGCGACGCTGATCGCTTCGGCGACCAGCACATCGCCGTTCGGCAGCACGTGGATCCAGCGGGGATGGCGCAGACCGGTCGCGAAGGCATTGACGCGCAGGCCGGGGGCGGCGAGCGGCTTCCGGCCATCCGACCAGCCGCGCGCGGTGGGCATTTTGAGGGTGGGCAGGCGGCCTTGCGGTTTGGCGAGCGGAATCGCCGGCGCGGTGCCCCAGGCGGGTGCGTGGGAGCCGTCGCTCGCGCGGCGCACGCGCAAGGTGACCTCACCAACGACGGCGACGAGGCGTGCAAATACAGCAGAAGCGTTCAAAATCTTGCTCTCCGTTCGGGGCTGGACGATCAGGCGGATTCATAGGCCCGCGTTCGTCGTTGGTCGAGCCACCCCCAAGTGGAGAGCGTTGCGCGCTACTTGTTCATGGGGCCGATTGATCGAAGGATTCCAGCGCCTCGGCGGCGTACATCGCGGACGGGCCGGCCCCCATGTAGATGGCGACGCCGAGTGTTTCGGCGATTTCGGCGCGGGTGGCACCGGCGCGCGCGGCATCGCGGGCGTGATAGGCGATGCAGGGCTGGCAGCGGGTGGCGACGCCGATGGCCAGGGCGATGAGTTCCTTGGTCTTGGCATCGAGCGCGGTACCGCCGTGGGCGGCCTTGGCGATGGCGCCGAAGGCTTTCATGACATCGGGGTTGGCTTCGCGCAGATCGCGCACGCCGCCGTCCATCGCGGTGATGATTTTTGCCCAGTCTTCGATCATGGCACGTCCTTTTCGGGGGTGGTTGATTGGCGGGCAGGATGCGCGGGGCGGGCCGGGTTGTCGTTGATCGAGATCAAGCGGGTGGCGCGCTGCGTCAGCCGGGCAGTGTGATCAGCGCCTGGGCGCCGGTGCGATCGGGGCGGTTGGATAGATGCAGCGTGCCGCCGTGGGCTTCGATGATTTCGCGGGCGAGGACGAGGCCGATGCCGCTGCCGCCGGGTTTGGTGGTGAAGCCGGGGACGAACAGGTTTTCGGTCTGCGGCAGGCCCCTGCCCTCGTCGATGATCGCGATGCGCAGGTGGGACGCGGCGATTTCGAGCGTGATGTCGACCGCGCCGCCGGCCTCGAGCGCGGCATCGGCGGCGTTGCGGATCAGGTTGATCAAGGCCTGCTCGATCTGTGCGGGATCGAGCATCGTCTCGGCCGTTGGACCGATGGCGGTGCGGATCGGCACGCGGGTTTCGAGAGCGGCGATGCGGCGCAGCAGCGGGCCGGGTGCGGCGGGTTCGGGCATCGGCGGCGGCAGGCGGGCGAGGTCGGCGTAGCGGCGGATGAAGCCGGCGAGGCTGCGGGTGCGGCGCTCGATCAAGGCGAGGCCGTCACGCATCTGGTGCGGATCGGCGGCGTGGCGTTGCAGGGTTTCGGCGGTCGCCTGGATCGGGCCGAGGGAATTGCCGGTTTCGTGGCTGAGCACGCGGATCAGGCCGCGCCAGACCCGGCGTTCCTCGTCGCGCAGCGTGCGGGACAGATCGCTCGCGACCAGCATGAGATGATCGCGTCCGCCGCGCCGGAAGCGGACGCGCCGGACGTGCCACGGGCCGGCGCCGCCGGGCAGAGCGGTGTCGAACCGGGTGGGGCCGTCGGGGTCGAGCCATGGCGCGATGCCGAGTGTGTGCGGGTGCCGGCCGGTCAGGAATTCGGCATCGGTGCCGAGCAGGGTGCCGGCGGCGTCGTTGCCGCCGACGATGGTGCCGCGCGGGCCGATCACGATGATCGCGAGATCGACCGCGCCGAGCAGCTTGCCGAGCAGCGCATCGGATTCGATGCCGGCGCGGCGGCTGCCCATCAGGGCATCGGCCAGCTCGTTGACGGCGGCGAACGCTGCGCCGAGTGCACCGCGCGCCGCGATGGCGCGGAGCGTGTAGTCGCCATCGCGCAGGCCGAGCAGCAGGGCGGCGATCTGGCGGTGGCCGCGGTCGGCGCGGCGGCGTGCCAGCGCATAGCCGCAGGCGGCACCGACGAGCGCACCGATGACGAGTGCGGCGAGGCCGGTCACGTTCGGAGTTGCGACAGGCGCCGGTAGAAGGCGCTGCGCGACAGGCCGAGGCGGCGCGCCGCGATTTCGGCATCGCCGGCCGCCTCGGCCATGGCGTGCTGGATCAGGTAGCGCTCGGCTTGATCGAGCGTCATGTGCTCGATCGGTGTCGTTGCGATCGGGCCGAGACGCAGATGCGCCGCGCCGATCAGATCGTGGTCGGCGAGCAGGACGGCGCGTTCGACAACGTGGGATAGTTCGCGCACGTTGCCCGGCCACGGGTGGTTCGAGAGCGCGGCCAGCGCATCCGGGGCGAAGCCGGTGACGGTGCGGCCGTGGCGGGCGGCGGAGGCGGCGAGGCAGTCGGCGGCGAGCAGAAACACATCGTCGCCCCGCGCGCGGAGCGGCGGCAGGGCGATCTCGACGGTGTTGAGGCGGAACAGCAGGTCGCGCCTGAAGCGGCCGGCCTCGATCAACTGGGGCAGATCGGCGTTGGTGGCGGCGATGACGCGGACATGGACCCGGCGGGGTGTCGCCTCGCCCACGCGGGTGATGATGCCGTCTTCGAGCACGGAGAGCAGGCGGGCCTGGGTGGCGAGGCTCGCGTTGCCGATTTCATCGAGGAACAGGACGCCGCCGTTGGCGATTTCGAACCGGCCGATCCGGTCGGTTTTCGCATCGGTGAAGGCGCCGCGGGTATGGCCGAACAATTCAGACTCGATCAGGCTTTCCGGCACGGCACCGAGATCGAGCGTGACGAAGGGCTTGTCGCGGCGACGCGACAAGGCGGCGATGTGGCGGGCGATGAGGCCCTTGCCGGTGCCGCTTTCACCGGTGATCAGCACCGAGACATCGGCCGGGGCGATTTTTTCGACCAGGGTGAGAACCGCGCGCATCGCGGCGGAGGTGCCGATGATGTCGCCCTGGGCGGCCGGGTGGGTGAGGCTGGCCGCGGTGCGGCGGGCGCGCGCGAGGGCGAGCTGGCTGCGCAGCACGGTGATCAGGCGGGTGTTTTCCCAGGGTTTTTCGAGGAAATCGGCGGCACCGGCGCGGAGCGCGCGCACCGCGAGATCGACCGAGCCCCAGCCGGTCAGCACCACCACCGGCAGGTCCGGGTGGATTGTTTTGACCGAGGCGAGCAGGCGCATGCCATCCTCGCCGGAGGTGGTGTCGGTTGCGAAATTGAGGTCGAGCAGCAGGGCGTCGATGCCGCCGGCATCGAGCAGCAGGGCGGCCTCGGCGGGGGATGCGGCGCCTTTGGTCGCGAAACCTTCGGCGCGCAGCACCAGGGCCAGGGCTTCGCGGATATCCGCCTGATCATCGGCGATCAGGATTGTGCCGCCCGGCTCAACCATGGTCGGCGATCGGCGGCTGGGCGGCGCGGCGGCGGGCAGTAAACGCCAGCCAGACGAAGACCGCGAAAAATCCGAGCGTGGCACCGATCAGCGTGATGCGCAGGCCCAGGCCCGCTGCGATCAGGCCGCCGAGCAACGCGCCGAGCGGTGTGGTGGCCGAAAATGTCGAGATCAGCACGCCCATGACGCGCGCGAGCATCGCTTCCGGTGTTGCGGTCTGGATGTGGGTGGAGATTGCGACATTGACGATGGCACCGCCGAAGCCGCCGATCAGGTTGCAGGCGCCGAACCCGATGGCGACCAGCATCGGCGCGCCGTGCAGCGCGCTGATGCCGCCGAGCGAGATGACGAACAGGACTATGGCACCGGTGAGCGTGGCCATTACGTCGAACCGGCGCGCGACCGGGGCCGAGATCAGCGCGCCGGCGATGGCGCCGATGCCGCTGGCGGCCAGCGCGCCGCCGAACCAGGCCGGTTTGACGCCGAGATGGCCGACGATGAACAGCGCCTCAAGCGCGCCGAAGATCGACCCAAAGAAATTCAGCGCGATGGCGACGAACATCAACGGGCGCATCACGGGATCGGCGCGCATGAAGGCGAAACCAGCGCGCAGACGGTCCCGCACCGAGCCTTCCGCCGCGTGATCGACCGTGGGGACCGGGATGTGGGGGAGCAGCGCAATCAGGCCGACCGCGACGGCGAAGGATGCGGCATCGGCGGTGATGGCACCCGGCGCGCTGAAAGCGGCGATCAGCAGGCCGGCGATGGCGGGGCCGATCAGCGCGGTTACCGACATCACCGCACCGAACCGCCCGTTCGCGTCCGCCAGGGCATCGGGCGGCACCAAAGCGGGGATGGTGCTGTTCAGCCCGATGCCTTCGCCGACGCTGATGGTGCTGGCGATGAAGCGCACCAGCATCAAGAGCGGGATCGACAGAAACACCAGCGCGTGGCCCAGCGGCACCAGCAGCATGACGACGGCGCTGATCGCGTTGGCGATGATCAGCACGCGGCGCTTCGGCCAACGGTCGATCAGCACGCCGGCGAACAGGCCGAAGATGACGGCGGGCAGCGCGCTGATGCCGCTGAGCAAGCCCATGTCCAACGGATCGGCATGCAGGATCAGCACGGCAGTGAGCGGCAGAGCCACCATGGTGACCTGCGAGCCGAGGGAGGAGATCGCCTCGGCGGTGAGCACGATGAGAAACCGCCGGTTCACGAAGCGTCCAGCATGGATTTCACCGGCGTGTTTGCCGCAACCGAGGCCGGCCTCCAGGCCGCGCCCAGTACGATCACGCTGACCACGAGCGCCGCGAGGATGAATACCGCGGGTTCGATCCGCCTGATTTCGAACAGCAGGGGCGACATCGCCCGGATCAACAGATAGCCACCCAATGCACCGCCCCCCAGACCGAACGCGAGTAGCCAGGCCGCATCGCGCATGGCGAGGCGCAGCAGCCGCGCCGGGCTTGCCCCCAGCATGGCGCGCATGCCGAATTCCGGCAACCGGGCGCGGGCGACGAAGGCGTTTACCGCATAGACGCCCAGCGCCGCCACCACCAGGGCGATGAGCGCGAAACTCACCGCAAGCCATGCCGCCAGGGTGCGGAACGCGGTGTCGATAAAGATCAGCCGCCGGTATGGCAGCACGCGGCTTGCCACCGCGCCAGGCACCGTGGCCGCAACCGCTGACGTGACCCGCCGTTCGGCGGCCAGAACGCTGCCCCGATAGCGCACCACCAGATGGACTTCCTGCAGGGTTGCGCCTGGAAATTGCACCGACGCCACTGGAAAATAGATGGTCCCCGGCGTGTGGTGCCAGGGTGCGACCCGCCAGACCACCGGATTGGTCACACCGACGATGCGGTATTTGCCGAGCCCGTATAAATTCACGGTTTTACCGATCACGCGCTCGGTCCCGAAGACGCGCCGCGCCAGACCGGCGCCGACGATCATCACCCGCGCCCCGCTGCGATACTCGGTGGTGGTGATCCGCTGGCCTGCCCGCAAGGTTATGCCCATGGTGCGAAAATAGCCGTGATCCGGCGTCACCATATTCGCATGGAACCGGCGTGCGTGGGGGTCATCGCGGCTCATCAACGAATAAAAATGTTGTTGCGAAAACGGGTAGGCGGCAAAGCCGAAGCCGCCTACGGCGGTGATACCGGGCTGTCTCGCCACACCCGCCTCGATCGCGGCGAGGGAGCCGGTGTTCGCCGCCACTGGCGGCAACAGCACCGAGGCGATCAGCCGGTGCGCCGGCTGAAATCCGAGCGGGCGGCTCAGGGCGGCATACAGGCTGCCGCCGAGTGCGAAACTCGCGATCAACAGGGCCAGGGCGAGCATCACCTGTACGGCCCCCATCAGCCGCTGCGCGCCCCTGGTGGCGCGGTCGAGGGTCGCGGCGCCGCCGCGGCCGATGGTTTGCCCCGACGTGCGGCGCGACACCTGTGCCAGCGGGATCGCGGTGATCACCAGCACCGATATCAGGGTGAGCCCGAGCACCGCCAGCACTTCGGGCCAGCCGAACCCGAAGTGGAACGGCGTCACCCCGATCGCAGCCCCTAATGGGGCGATGCCGCCGCGCGCGGCGGCGAACCCGATCGCGCCCGCCAGCAGCGCGACGGCGAGGCCGATCGGCACCTGTTCGAGCAGGAGCAGGCGCATCACGGCGGCGCGCGAGGCGCCGATGACGCGGCGCAAGCGGTATTCGTTGATCCGCCCGCGCTGGCGGACCAGGGCGAGGTTGGCGGCATTGGCGATCGCCAGAACGAGCAACAGGAGGGCCATGCCCTGCAGCACGAGCGGCAGAACCGCCAGGCTGTCACCCCCGATCAGGACCGGCCGTAAAAACCGGGCGTCGAGGATATCGGCGCCGCCGGCGGCGGGGTCATGCACCTGATATGCCAGCACGAAGCGTTTGACCGCGTCGATCCGCCGGTTGAGCGCGGCCAAGGTGACGCCAGGGGCCAAGCGGGCGACGCCGAACGCGTTGATATTCTGCATGATCGGCCGGGCCATCGGCAGGGCGACGATTTCGAGGACATCCTTGTGATCGGCGAACGCATAATCGCGCGGCAGCACACCGACGATCCGCTGCGCGCCGGTGCCCAGGTCGATCGTGCGGCCGATCACCGAGGCCTCGCCACCGAACGCTGCCTGCCAGAATGTGTAGGATATCATCGCTTCCGGCGGCCCGCCCTGCTGGCCTGAATCGAGGCCCGGCAGCGCGCCCAGGGCCGGCAACAATCCCAGGGTGCGGAACCAGGAGGGCGTGACCTGCGCATAGGAGACGCCGCGCGCGACGCCGGCGATCGTCGCCGTCGCTTCCCCGCCCTGGACATAGAGGCCGATGTCCCGAATGCCCTTCAAGGATTGCGCGAGCCTGACATAATCATCGGGCGCGATCAGGGGTTGGGTCAGGCCGGTTCGCGGTCGCATATGGCGGAGCACCACGAGCCGGCCGGGATCGTGATATGGCAGGGGGGCGAGGTAGACATCGTAGACGATGCCGAACGCCATGGCGTTCGCGCCGATCGCCAGGGCCAGCATCACCACGGTTGCGACGACGAAGAACGGCCGGCGCACCAGACCGCGATACGAGGTTGCGGCATCGTGCAGCAGGCCTGAGATTATTTCGTTCATCGCTTCACGCTGCATCCAACAATGTCTTTACCGGCAGATTGGCCGCGCGGGCGGCCGGGCGCCAAGCGGCGATGAGGACGAGGCCGGCGATGATTGCAAGCGTCGCGGCGAACACGAAGGGCGCGATCTCAGCCTCATGAAACAGCAAAGGTGACATGGCGCGCACCAGCAGATAACCGCCAATGATGCCGCCGGTGAGGCCGAACGCCAGCAGCCATGCGGCATCGGTCAGCGCCAATCGGAGCAGGCGCGATGGGCTGGCGCCGAGCATCGCCCGCATACCGAACTCGGGCAGTCGGGCGCGGGCGATGAAGGCGTTGACGGCGTAGACGCCGAGGGCTGCAAGGCTGAGAGCGAGAGCCGCGAAGATGGCGACGATCGCGGCGGCCATGCGCCGCAGCGCGAGACGGTTGTCGATCATCGTCGTGTAAGGGTGGATCGAGGCCACCACACTGCCCGGAATCATGGTTTCGATTAGGGATTTCGCGTCTTGCTCCGCACTCGCGATCGAGCCGCGAATGTTGAGAATGATGCCTCCGACATCGAGCGGATAGCCCGGTATATCGAGGTCGGCGAGTGGAAGATAGATCGTTCCCAGTTGCCGATGCCAGGGCTCGATCCGCCAAACGACTGGCGCGGCAACGCCGATGATACTAAATTTACCAAGTGGTTCGACAGTTACGATCTGCCCGATCGGGTCGGTTGTGCCGAACAGACGGCGGGCGACACCGGCACCGATCACGGTGACTTTGGCACCATTTGTCTGTTCCAACCTGCTGATGCCACGGCCGGCTTGAATGGTTATGCCTAAGGTCGATGTATAGTGGTCGCCGATAATTGCGGCATTAACCTGACCGCCCGTCGCGTTGGCTTGGTCGCGCATGATCGCAAGGCCAGCCCTGCTGGAACTGAAAGGCACGGTTATGAACCCTGCTGCCGTCGCATCCCGCACATAGCTCTCGCCCCGCAAGCGCGTGATCGTGTCGCGCATCGCCGGCCCCAACGTCGTTGTTTCGGGTGTGATGATCTGTGCAATGATCCGATGGTTAGGCGAGAAACCGAGCTTACGGTTGAGGAACGCGAACTGACCGATGCTGAGGGTCAGGCTGCCGGCGAGTAGGGCACAAGCAAGGGCGATCTGGATGATGCCTAGACTGCGCTGCACCCGCCTGGACGCGCGACCGATCGTTGCTTTCGGGCCGCCGCTCAGTGCCACCTGCAACGGATAGCGCATGATCATGATCGCGGGCGCGATGCCGGTCAGCACCAGCGTAACTACGGTCAGTACGGCGGCGAGGGTGATTTCGTTCCAGCCGAAGCCGAAGTGAAACGGCGCTACGACGATCGCCGCACCGTAGGAGAGAATGAACCGCGAGCCGATCCAGCCTATTACGCTGCCGAGGGTGAATACGATTAGTGCGATCGGTATCTGTTCGAGCAACAGCAGCCGCAGCATTAAACTGCGCGACCCGCCCAGCACTCGGCGCAACGCGAATTCGTGCAGCCGCGCGCGATTGCGAACCAGTGCCAGATTCGCGGTGTTGGCAATGGCCAGAACAAGTAACAGCAACGCGGTGCCCTGAAGGACATCGGGGAGAACGCCGATACGTGCTTCACGTTCGAGCGCGGGGCGTAGCGGAACGATACTCAAGCCAACGTCGTGCAAAGGGTTCCTGAAGAGCGGCGACAAGCGCGCAACCACATCAGGCACGGCGCGCTGCAATGCGTTGTCGATCCCGGCAATTGGAGCACTTTTGGGCAGCCGCACAACCATGGACGCCTGCGGATTCTGTTCGGCTAAGCCAGCCAGCGGGAAAACCATGGGTAGCTGCACATCGTTACCCTGATTGAATGCATAGCCGCGCGGGAGAACACCCACGATTTGATAGGCATGGCCATTGAACGCGATTTGCCGCTGTAACGCGCCAGCGCTACCACCATAGGATTTCTGCCAGAATTTATAGGAAATCATGGCTTCGGGTGGTCCACCGCGCCGGCCTGCGGCAAGACTGGGTAGCCGCCCAATTTCCGGGCGAACGCCAAGAGTGCGTAGGAACGATGGTGTTATGCGATCGAACGTCACCGGTGTCGGGTGGCCAGCGATGGTTGCGGGCGCGACCCCGCCTTCCAGATACAAGCCGCTTTCTGCCAGAGCGGGCACGTTGTTTCGGATAACCCGATAGGCACTCGGTGAAACCTGATCATTGTTTATCGGTGTGCGAGGCGCGTGCTCGTTGACCAGAAACAGATGGTCGGCCGCCTGGTAAGGCAGCGGCCGGAACAGGAAGCCGTAGAAAATACCGAACGCCGTCGCATTGGCGCCGATCGCCAACGCCAGCATCACGATGCTGGCCACCGCGTAGAATGGGCGGAGCACTAAACCCCGCGACGCCACTCTCGCATCGTCGGTGAAATTGCCGCGCATCATTCGCCTCCAAGTGGCAGGTGATCATCTTCCGGGTGCAGCGCGACCACGGCCTCGCCAAAGCTTTCATCGACCACCTGGCCGTCGGAGAGCCTCACGATGCGGCGGGCGCGGCGGGCGTAATGCAGGTCGTGCGTGACCATCAGGATGGTGGCACCCTTGTTCGTGTTGAGGTCTTCGAGCAGCGCCATCACCGCCTCGCCGGCTTTGGAATCGAGGTTGCCGGTGGGTTCGTCGGCCAGGATGATGTCGGGTTCGGTGACCAGGGCGCGGGCGATCGCGACGCGCTGCTGCTGGCCGCCCGATAGTTGCGCGGGGTAGTGCCGCGCGCGGTGGGCCATGCCGATGTCCGACAGGATGGCGGCGACCCGCTCCTCGCGCGCGGGCCTGGCGATGCCGCCGCGATAGATCAGCGGCAGGGCGACGTTTTCCGCGACGCTCAGATCGCCGATCAGGTTGAACGCCTGGAACACGAAGCCGATGTGTCGGTTGCGGAAGGCGGCGCGATCGCGTTCGCGCAGATGCGCGGCATCCTGGCCGGCCAGCCGGTAGACCCCGGCGGAGGGGTCGTCGAGCAGGCCGAGGATCGCCATCAGCGTCGATTTGCCGCAGCCCGAGGGGCCGGTGACCGCGACGTATTCGCCGCGTTTGACCGCGAGATCGACCCCGGCCAGCGCATGGGTTTCGACCTGATCGGTGCGGTAGATTTTTTTCAGATCGGTCACGTCGATGACGGTTTCGGTCATGGTCACTTCTCCTGGAGCGGGGCGTGCGGGGATAGAGTTGTCGAGATGCGGTGCACCAGCAACGGTGTCGCGCTGCCGGCGGCCTGGGCGAGACCGGCTTCGTGGTCGATGGCGGCGACCACCGCGGCGTGGAGCGCGAGTTGCGCCGATAGCAGCGCCTGACGATCGGCGATCAGGTCGCTCGCGCTGATCAGGCCGGCGCGCACGCCATCCGCCGCCGCCTGCACGGCGCGCGCCGCCGCCGTGGCCGCAGCACGGGCGGCGGCGAGGCGGGCGCGATCGAGCAGGACCGCGAAATAATCGGTCCGCACCGTGCGGATCACGGCGAGCCGCGCGGTGGCGGCGTTGGCTGCCGCCGCGTCGCGCCGGGCGCGGGCCCGGTCGACCGCCGCGCGGGTCGCACCGCCGGAAAAGACGTTCCAGTTCATCTGCACCGTCACCGCATTGCCCTGTTGCAGCGTATAGGCCGGGCCGGTGATGCCCTGGCCGAAGAACGCATAGCCCGCGCGGCCACCCTGGGCGGTATGGGTGTGCTGCAACTGGAGCGACAGGCTCGGCAGGTCGGCCCCGCGCGCCGCGGCGATCAGCGCCGCATCGTCGCGCACGGTGAGTTTCGCCGCCGCGAGGGTTGGGTTGCCGCTGGCGGCGCGGGCGAGCCAGGTGGTGATGCGGCCGGGTGCCGGCAGGGCCAGGGCGATCGGGAGAGAGCCGCTGACCTGCACCTGATCGCCGGTGAGTGCCGCCAGGGTTGCGCGGGCGGCGATCAGGGCGGTCTGGGCCTGGACCACCTGTGCCGCGATCGATCGGGCGGCGGCGCGGGATTCATCGGCGCCGATCACCCCGTCCATGCCGGCACGGTAGCGCGCTTCGGCATCGTGATATTGCAGCGCGAAGCCCCGTGCCGCCGCGCGAAGCGAGGCAAGATTGTCGTTTGCGGCCAGCACCGCGACGTAATCGGTGATCACCTGCACGTTCAGGGCCTCGAGCCGGGCCTGATAGGTGGCGGCGGCTTGCTGCACGGAAAATCCGGCGGCTTGGAGGGTTTTGATCCGGCGCCAGTCGAACAGGGTCTGGCTCAGCGTGACCTGCCAGGTGGAGACGCCGATCCGTTGATCCTGGCGGATCGGCTCGAAGCCGCTGCCGTAGAAATCGGCACCTTCGAACGCCTGGTTCTGCGGCCCGGCCGCCGCGGCGATGCTGAATTGCGGCAACAGGGCCGCGAGCGCCGCGGGTTGCGCGGTAGCCGCCGCGCGCAGCTGTGCGGAGGCAGCCAGAAACGCCGGATCGTTCGCGCGGGCTGCCAGCCAGACGGTCCACAGGCTGGCGGCATGGGCGCTGCCCGGCAGGGTGGCTGCCAGCGCGGCGAGGCACAATGCCCGCCTCATCGGATGCGGATCATCGGTTTGCCGGCGAAGCTGCCGGTATCGGAGACGATGATCCGCTCGCCGGCATGCAGGCCCGCGAGCACCTGGATCGCGTTGGCCGAGGTGGTCCCGAAACGGACGCGGACGGGGATGGCCCTGTGGCCGCCATCGACCAGCCGATAGACGATCGCCGTGTGATCGGGCCTCGCATCGACCGGCCGGGCGACCGAGAGCGTGCTGGCGATGGTCGTGACATCGATATCGCCCAGCACCGCGAGATCGGGCCTGGTGCCGGGGGGCAGATGCGCCGGCAGTTTCACATCGACCCGTACGCTGCCGTGTTCGACTGCGGGCGAGACGCGGGTGACGATGCCCATGATGCGGGTTTCGCCCTGATCGTTCAGGCGGATGCTGGCCGATTGGCCCGAAGCGACCTCGCCCGCTTCGCTCGGCGCGACATCGAGCGCCGCCTTCAGATCGGTGAGGCTCGCGATTTTTGCGACGGCGCCGCCCAAGGCCAGGGTCTGGCCCGGCTGGGCCGCGACGCTCTGCACCACGCCGGCCTCACCCGCGGCGATGGCGAGGGACGCGACATTGGCCTGGGCTTCCGCCAATGCCGCCTGGAACGCCGCGAGCCGCGCCTGTTGGGCCGCGCGCTGGGCCGCCTGATTGCGCGCGAAGGCGGCGATGCGCTGCTCGGTGAGTGCCACCTGTTCGCGCGCGGTCGCGGCATCGAGGATGGTTTTGCGTTCGTCGAGAACCGCGACCACATGTTCGGCGGCGAGACCGCGTTCGGCCTGGGCACGCAAGGCGGCCGCCTCGGCGGCGGCGCGGGCGGTGGCGCGTTCGGCCTCCAGGGTGAGGCGCGTGTTATCGAGCGTGGCCGCGAGCGCGGCGCGGGTTGCCCTGGCATCGGCCAGATCCGATCGCGCGGCGATCAGGGCCGATTGCAGATGCGGATTGACCAGCCGGACCAGCACGCTCGAACGGGTGACCACATCGCCCGGCCGCACCAGCACGCGCGCGACGACGCCGGGCACCGATGCCGTGACGAACCGTTCGCCGCGCGGGCGGAGCACGCCGGGCGCCTGCACCCGCACCAGGAACCGGCCCTGCCGCACCTGCGCGATGACCAGCGAATCCCGCGCGACCGATGGGCCGGAGGGCAGGATGACAACGAGCGCTGCGACCAAAGCGACACCCAGGGCGGCAAGGGCCGCCAGAGTGGCGCGGCGCTGGCGCAGCACCCGGCGCTGGATAGGTTCGGGGATTTGGAAATCAGGCATCGTGGCTCCCGGGCGGTTGCCGCGATCACAGCAAATCCCGTGCCATGCCGGGCCGGGGCCGATGGCGCGGCAGACCGGGATCAATCCGGCGGTCGATGCACCGCCGCGATCCCGATCATGGGATTCCGGTCCCGTTTTCGGATTTGCGGCAGCGGCGATCCAGGGACGATGGCTGGCGGGGCCGCCGGTCTATGCGGGGATCGGGTCCGGTGCCGCTTCGATCACGGCGAGTTCCGCGCCATCGTCCACGAGGTCGCCGACGGCGCATGACAGGGTGGTCACCACGCCGGCGCGCGGTGCGGTGATGCGGAACTGCACCTTCATCGCTTCGACCGTGACCAGCAGATCGCCGGCCGCCACCATGTCGCCCGGTACGACGCCGACCGCGATGACGCGGCCGGGCATGGGTGTGATGACCCGGCCGCCGGCGGTGTGCGCGGTGCCGCTGCCGGCAAACGGATCGACGATGCGCAGCGCGTGCGGCGCGCCATCGGCGAAGATCACGATGCGATCCTGCCGCGCCCGATCGGGGTCGTGCAGGGCGGTGAGCGTGGTGGTGACATGACCGATGGTGACGGTGAGCCGGTCGTCCGGCAGGACGGCGATGGCTGCGGTGGTGCTGGTGCCGGCGTGATCCATCGTGAGGCGGCCGGCGGGTTCCGGGTGGATGCGGATCGGAAATTGCGCCGTGCCATCATCGAAAGTGACATCCTGACAGGCCGGACCGTTCAGACGCCAGGCGGATTTCAGGGTCCAGGGCGAATGCGGGTCGGATGGCGCGGCGTGGCTTGGCAGATCGTGCAGCCAGCGGTGCGCGGCGGCGGCGAGCACGGCGGGTGATGCCGGCGCGGCGGGGGCGAGCAAAACGGGTTCGTGGCGGGCGATGAAACCGGTGTCGAGGTCTGCGGCGGCAAATTCGGGGTGGCCGATGATCCGGCGCAGCAGCGGCAGGTTGGTGCGTACGCCGTCGATTTCGAGTGTGGCCAGCGCGCGGGCGAGGTGGCGGATCGCGCCGGCCCGATCATGGTCCCAGGCGATCAGCTTGGCGATCATCGGGTCGTAATGGATCGAGACCGCATCGCCCTGGCGCACCCCGGCATCGATGCGGATATGCGCCGAGGGTTCGGGCAGGCGCAGGTGATGGATGGTGCCGGTCGAGGGTGCGAAATCGCGCAGCGGGTCTTCGGCGTAGAGGCGGATTTCGATGGCGTGGCCGGTGCGTTCGATCTCGTTCTGGGTCAGGGGCAGCGCCTCGCCGGCGGCGACGCGGAATTGCCATTCGACCAGATCGAGCCCGGTGATCAGTTCGGTGACCGGATGCTCGACCTGCAGGCGGGTGTTCATTTCCATGAAATGAAAATCGCCGCCCTCGGCGATGAACTCGACCGTGCCGGCACCGACGTAATCGATCGCGCGGGCGGCAGCACAGGCGGCCTCGCCCATGGTGAAGCGCTGATCCTCCGAGATCAGCGGGGCCGGCGCTTCCTCGATGATTTTCTGGTGGCGGCGCTGGATCGAGCAGTCGCGCTCGAACAGCGAGACGACGTTGCCATGCGTGTCGGCGAACACCTGGATTTCGATGTGGCGGGGCCGGGTGAGGTATTTTTCGATCAGGACCTGGTCATCGCCGAACGCGGCGCGCGCCTCGCCCTTGGCGAGATCGAGGGCGGCGGCGAAATCGGCCGGCGCGGTCACGATGCGCATGCCCTTGCCACCGCCGCCGGCCGAGGCCTTGATCAGCACGGGGTAGCCGATCGCGGCGGCCTGGGCGGCCAGATGATCGGGCGCCTGATCGGTGCCGTGATAGCCGGGCACCAGCGGCACCCCTGCCCGCTCCATCAGGGATTTGGCGGCGGATTTCGAGCCCATCGCGCGGATCGCGGCGGCGGGCGGGCCGATGAAAATCAGCCCGGCGGCGGTGCAGGCTTCGGCGAAGGCCGCGTTTTCGCTCAGAAACCCATAGCCGGGGTGGATCGCCTGCGCGCCGGCCTCACGCGCGGCGGCGATGATGCGGGCGCCATCGAGATAGCTCTCGCGCGCGGCGGCCGGGCCGATCGCGACGGCGGCATCGGCCAGCGTTACGTGGGCGGCCGATCGATCGGCTTCGGAGAACACGGCGATGCTGCGGATGCCCATGCGCCGCGCGGTGCGGATGATGCGGCAGGCGATTTCGCCGCGATTGGCGATCAGGATCGTGTCGAACATCATGCTCAGTCGATCAGCCAGGATGGCGCGCGTTTTTCGAGGAACGCCGCCAGACCCTCGCGCCCTTCGGCCGAGGCGCGGTGCTCGGAAATCAACTGCGCGGTGCGCACGATCAGCGCGCGATCGATCGGGCGATCCGCCACCTCGGCGATCAGCGCCTTGGCGGATGCCTTGGCCTGCGGGCCGCCGCGCTGCAGGGCGGCGATCAGCGCATCGCGCGTGGCGGGGAGTGCATCCGGTGCGACCACCTCATGGACCAGACCGATGCGATGGGCGGTCTCGGCGGTGAAAATCTCGCCGGTCTGGAAATAGCGCCTGGCCTGACGCGGCCCGATCGCTGCGATCACATAGGGGCTGATCACGGCGGGGATCAGGCCGAGGCGCACTTCGGAGAAGCTGAACTTCGCATCCGACGTGGCGAGCGCGATATCGCAACAGGCGACGAGGCCGACGCCGCCGCCGAAGACGGCACCTTGCACCAGGGCGAGGGTCGGTTTGGGCATCGTGTGGAGCGCGTGCATCAGGCGGGCGAGGTCCTGCGCGTCCGCGAGGTTCTGTTCGGGCGTGTAGGCGGCGCTCCGGCGCATCCAGTTCAGGTCGGCACCGGCTGAAAAACTCCTGCCCCGGCCCTGCAGCACCACGAGCCCGATCTCCGCGTCGGTCGCGACCTTGCCGAGGATGTCGAGCAGGCCGGTGATCATGGCATCGTCGAAGGCATTGTGCAGCTCGGCGCGGTCGAGCGTGATGGTGGCGATGCCATGGCCGTCGATACGGAAATCGATGGGATCGTTCATGGTCATCACATCCGGAACAGGCCGAATTGCGTCGGCGGCACGGGGGCGTTGCGACTGACGGACAGGCCGAGGCCGAGCACCATGCGGGTGTCGGCGGGGTCGATCACGCCATCGTCCCACAGGCGGGCGCTGGCGTAGTAGGGGTGGCCCTGGGTTTCGTATTGCGCGGCGATCGGCGCTTTGAAATCGGCCTCGTCGGCTTCACTCCAGGTGCCGCCCTTGGCCTCGATGTTGTCTCGCCGGACCTGCGCCAGCACCGCGGCGGCCTGGGCGCCGCCCATGACGGAGATGCGCGCGTTCGGCCACATCCACAGGAAACGCGGATCATAGGCGCGGCCGCACATGCCGTAATTGCCGGCGCCGAACGAGCCGCCGATGATGATTGTGAATTTCGGCACGTTGGCGGTGGCGACCGCGGTGACCAGCTTGGCGCCATCCTTGGCGATGCCGCCGGCCTCGTATTTCCGGCCGACCATGAAGCCGGTGATGTTTTGCAGGAAAACCAGCGGAATGCCGCGCTGGGCGCAGAGTTCGATGAAATGCGCGCCCTTTAATGCGGCTTCGGAAAACAGTACGCCGTTGTTGGCGATGATGCCGACCGGATAGCCCCAGATATGCGCGAAGGCGGTGACCAGCGTGGTGCCGTAGCGCTGTTTGAACTCGTCGAACGACCCGTCATCGACGATCAGGCGGATCACCTCGCGCACATCGTACTGCGCGCGCGGATCGGCCGGGATGACGCCGTAGAGATCGTCCGGCGCGCCGGGTGGCGGGCGCGGGGTACGCGGCGCGGACGCCGGTGGCTTGGCGAGGTTGAGCGATGCCACGATGCGCCGGGCGATGCCGAGCGCATGGGCATCGGATTCGGCATAATGATCGGCGACGCCGGAGAGCCTGGTATGGACATCCGCCCCGCCGAGGTCTTCGGCCGTCACGATCTCGCCGGTGGCGGCTTTGACCAGTGGCGGTCCGGCGAGGAAAATGGTGCCCTGATCACGGACGATGATGCTTTCATCCGCCATGGCAGGGACATAGGCGCCCCCGGCGGTGCAGGAGCCCATGACCACCGCGATCTGGGGAATGCCGGCGGCGGACATGGTGGCCTGATTGTAGAAGATGCGGCCGAAATGCTCGCGATCGGGGAAGACGTCGTCCTGGT
Source organism: Acidiphilium sp. PA (assembly GCF_026191915.1). Classification (GTDB taxonomy): domain Bacteria; phylum Pseudomonadota; class Alphaproteobacteria; order Acetobacterales; family Acetobacteraceae; genus Acidiphilium. Next base: position 122,375 of record NZ_JAIMBY010000007.1, on the reverse strand, counting down.
TCGGCAAATTCGCACCGCCGGAATCGACCAGATAGAGGCAGGGCAGCCGGTTCTGGGCCGCGATTGCCTGGGCGCGCAGGTGTTTTTTCACGGTGATCGGGAAATACGTGCCACCTTTGACCGTCGCGTCGTTCGCGACGATGACGCATTCCCGCCCGGCGACCCGGCCGATGCCGGTGATGATGCCGCCGGCCGGGACCGGCTCGGGGTAGAGCCCGTGGCCGGCGAATTGCGAGAGCTCGAGGAAGGGTGACGCCGGGTCGATCAGCAGGCGGATGCGGTCGCGCACCGGCAATTTGCCGCGCGCGACGTGGCGGGCGCGTGCCGCCTCGCCGCCGCCCAGGCGAATGGTTGCCACATCGGCCGCCAGTTGATCGACCAGGGCGCGCATGGCGCGATGGTTGTGCGCGAAGGCCGCGCCCCGATGATCGAGAGCCGAGCGGAATCCGCTCATGCCGGGTGTCGCCGCATTGTTACCGCCACCGAATCCCCCCATGGTCACGCGAGACATTTTATTACGCAGATGCGGGCAGCCGGCAAGACGGACCGGTGCGGTCACGGCGCCCAGGTGAGCGCCACCAGCAGGCGCAGCTCGTGCGGCGCCGATCCTGGCAGATTGTGGCGAATTGCATAGGACAGGCTGGGTTGCAGGGAAAAATGCCGCGCCCAGGACCAGGCGGCTCCGAGCTGCATGGTGGTGTCGCGCGCCTGATGGCCGGCGATGGTGCCGGCGCTGGCATCGACCGTGGCGGTGAGTAACAAGGAGCGGGTGAAGGCGTTCGCGAGGGCGAAATGCAGGGTGGTGACCGGCTCGCCCGGGGTGCCGAGCGTGGTGTCGATGCCGGAATCGCGGCTCAGATCGAGTTCGGCGGCGATCAGGGCGTCCGGCGTCCAGCCCAGGCCGATCGAGCCGACCGGGATGGTGCCGGGCGCGGTGGTGGGACCCGCGAAATGTTGCGCCGCGATGCCGGCGACCGCGCGCAGGCGCAGCACGCGACCCGGCGCGGTTTCCGCCCCGCCGAGCAGCGCGATGGTGGTGGCGTTCGAGACGCCGGCACCGGCCCGTACACCGCTGTAGCGCGCGACGGCGAGGTTCAGCCGCGCGAGCAGGCGCAGCACGCCGTCGTTCGCGGTGGCGAGTTCGCCCGAGGCGCGCAGGAAGGCGCGGGCGCGGAACGGGGCCGGTAGCGTGGTGGTGGTGCGGTTGATCGTGGTGTCGCTGAACTCGATCCGGCTGGTGGTATCGAACGCGCCGAGCGGCAGGCGGAGCGCTGCCCTGCCGTCGGTCAGGGCGACGGCGAACGGGGCACTGGCCGCGGCCTGGCTGGTGCCGAGGGCGGATTCCCGGGTGGTGAGGCGCGCGCCACCCAGGGTGATGGTGCCCGCGCCGAAGGGTACATCGAGGCCGAGGCCGGCGGTGATGTTGTTGGCCGCGGCCGCCTGATCGCCCGGATAGCGGTTGAGATCCGCACCGGCGAAGGCGGCGAGGCCGAGGGCGGCATCGCTGATCTGGACCGAGGGTTGCAGGCGGATGGTGGCGCTCGCCGGGGCACCGGCAGCCGGGGCGCTGTCGAACCCGGTGGTGGCGGTGAGGCTCGGGTAGACCCGCAGATCGTCCGGCGTGATGCCGAGCGTGATGCCGCGCGGGATGTCGTCCCGGTGCAGGCGTGTCGCGACGGTGACGCCGGCGGCGACGGAAAAGCCGGGTACTGCGATCGGGAGGAGGTTGCCGATCGATTGGGCTTGGGCGGCTGAGGGGTACAATAATGCCAGGAAAATTAAGGAAGTTCTTCTTTTTTTGAAAAAAAAGAAGCAAAAAAACTTTGGTCCTGAGGCGGCGTGCCTTTGGTGGGGTTCGGCGGCTGGCTTCAGGCAGATGTTTTGCTGCTGCTGGCTCGAGACAGCGGGCGAGACGGTCGGTTCAGCCTGCGGCATGATCGCTCCGCCTTTGCATCGATTTCGGTTGCAATCTGGTTGTGTCTGCGGCCATAATACACAACCCTTAATTGAATGTCGCTGGGAAAACAGGATTTCGTGATGCGAAGATCGTCCCAGGCTGCGACCGGCGCCGAGCCGCCGATCCTCACCGTTGCGATTTGCACGCATAACCGCGGCATCGCGGTGGCACGATGCCTGGCGGGGCTTGGACCGCCGCATCCCGCGGTCGATGTGCTGGTGGTCGACTCCGGGTCGGACGGCGAAGAAGCCGAAACCATTCTGCGCGCCGCGATGGCGCATGGCGCACAGCATACGCGCCTTGCATCGGTCGGGCTGAGTGCGGCGCGGAACGCCGCGCTGGCGGCCGCGCGGGGGCAATGGATCGCTTATCTGGATGACGACGCAACACCGGCTTCGGACTGGGTGACGGTGCTGCTCGCGAGCATCGCGCAGGACCCCGACCTCGCCGCGACCGGCGGCATGATCCTGCCGCAATGGCAGGCGCTGCTGCCGGTGTGGTGGCCGGACTCGCTGCGCGCGGTGCTCACGATCATCGACCGGGTCGCACCGGACGCCTGCGCCGACATCGATCCCTATGCCGCAAATATCGCGTTCCGGCGCGATGTGCTGACGCGGTTCGGCGGGTTTCCCGCCTGCCTCGGCCGCCGCGGCACGCTGCTGCTGTCGAACGAGGAGACGTATATCCTGCGCCGGCTGCGCCGGGCGCATTTCCGGGTGCGGTTCAACCCCGCCCTCGTGGTGCACCATGAAATCGCGCGCGAGCGGTTGCGGCCGGACTGGCTGGTGCGCCGCCAGTATTGGAGCGGCGTATCGGAGGCGGTGATGCTGGCCGCGCTGGGTGAGCGGCGGATGGCGCGCGCCTGGCGGATGGCCGCGCACGCGATGGTGCTGGCGCCCTGGCTGCTCTTTCCCCGGCAGAGCACGCGCCAGATCAGCCTGCGCTGCAAGGCGGCGTTCGCCACCGGCTTTGTCCGCGGCATGTTGATCGAGGCATCGGACGACATGGTCACGGTCTGATGCGCCGGCTCGATATCGATCGCGCCAAGGGGCTCGCGATCACGCTGGTGGTGTTCGGGCACATCGTGGCGCGGCAGAACCCCGCCCATGTGCACTGGTATCAGCCGCTGCGCCGGGCGGTGTATGCGTTCCATATGCCGTTTTTTTTCTATCTGAGCGGCATGGTTTCCTTCCTGGCCGGGCATGTGAGCGTGCGGCCCTCCGGCTGGGCACGGCTGGCGGCGAGCCGGGTACGGCGGCTGCTGGTGCCGTTCGTGCTGATGGGCGCGCTGATCATTGCGGGCAAATTACTGGCGGCGCGGTTCATGTTCGTCGATAACGCGCCGCGCAGCATGCTTGCCGGGCTGATCGATCTGATTTGGAACCCCGTGCGCAGCCCGGCCTATTCGCTGTGGTACCTCGCCGTGTTGTGCGCGCTCAGCCTGATGACGCCAGTGCTGGCGTGGGCGATGCGCGGGCGGCTGGTTCTGGTGGTCGCGGTGTTCGCGGCGCTGGAACTGGCAAACCCGCCCTGGCATCTCTACCTTGCCGATCTCTGCCGCTACGGGCTGTTCTATGCGCTTGGAATCGGGGCCGGCGCGCTCGGCGTGCGTTGGACCGGCTGGATCGATCGCTGGCGCCTTCCCTTGCTCGCGCTGTTTGCCGTCGGTTTTACAGCGATTGCGCTGGCGGGGCATCGCTGGCCGTTCGATGCGCGATTACTGGTGCTGGGTGTGCTCGCGATGCCGGCCCTTCATTCTTTGGTAAGGAGTTCGTGGTTATCATCCGATCGTACACTGGTCACCATCGGGCGGTATTCACTCATGATCTATCTGTTCAACACCATCTTCATCGGCCTGACCAAGGGGCTGTTGTTTCATGTCACGAGCTGGAACGGCGATCATTTCCCTGCGTTCGTCGGGGCTTTGATGCTGGCGGGCATGCTTGGGCCGATCATGCTAAAACGCACGGTTCTGCGTGCCATTCCCCCGCTCGACCGGATGACCGAGTGAACCGGCCATGGCGCGGTCGGTGGCCGTGGCGCGGTTTCTCGCAGCCGTGCCGCCAGCGGTGGCGGCCAGTTTCAACGATGCGCAGCTCGCCGCGATCGATCTGCATTTCGGCATGCGGTTCCGGGCCGCCCATCTGATCGACTGGCGGCGGCGGTTCGGCTTTGCGCGCTGGCGGGTTTACGCGGTGGTGCTGGTCGGGCGGGATCGCCACGCCGCGTAGCATCGCGCGAGCACAAGCTCGCCGGTCAGCACCGCGAGCCAGACGATGCGGCTCTCATAGCGGTCGTGCGGGCCGGACAGGCTGCCGGTGACCACCGCATTGCCCACCAGCGCCAGCAGCACGAAACCGGCGAGCCAGAACAACCGGTGATCGATCGGCCGGTGATCGATCGGCCGATCCTTGTTCAGCGGGCGGGTATGGCGCAGCGCGGCAATGACGCGGAAGGGGCGGATGGCTTGCACGACCGCCCACAGTACGAACGCCAGTGTCGCGACGATCCCTGCGATCGTGACCGTTGCGACGATCGCGGCGAGCGGCTCGCCGATCGCGAGACGCCGGCGGGCCTGCCGGCTGCGGAGAAATACCCGTACCGTTGCCGGGGGCAGATCGCGCCGTATCGTGGCCCCCGCCGTGGCCGACCACGGGCGCAGGCCGCTGCCCGGCGCGAAGGTGACCATCTGGCGCAACGTGTCACGCACGGCATTGCGCGCCACCACGGCCGGATATGTCATGACGGTGTCGCGCACGATCGCGTTGGTCTGATCGATTAAATGGATCGGGCCGCCGGCGCGATACAGCGGGCTGTTCGCCGTCCAGAGAAACCGGTCCGCACTGTGCGCGAGGTCGGCCTGGTAGCGGCACAACGCCCAGCGCTGCGTCGGACAGTCCCGTGCCAGGGTGGCGCGTGCCGGGCCATCGCTCAGCAGGCGGGCGAGCACGAAGGTGTCGCCATAGGGCGAGGGCGACGGTGTGCCGGAGGCGATCAGATTGACCGCGATCAGCGCGGTGACGCCGATGGCCAGCGGGGGCAGCAGATGCTTCCAGTCCGGGCGCGGGCGCGCGCGAAGGCGCAGCACCAGCACGCACAGGCACAGCCCTGCATAGATCGGCAGATTACTCAGATGCACCATGATCGCGAGCGTGATCAGCAGGGCGAGCGATCGCCGCTCACGCCGCCTCATCCGGTCATCGAGCACCAGAATCGCGAAGGCGAGCACCATCAGGGGGGTAAAAATATCCGGCATGATCTGCGCCGCGGTCCAGGGCAGTGCGGTCAGCAACACCAGCGGTGCCAGCAGCAGGGCGCCGGCGCCGAGGCCCGCGCGGGGTGCCACCATGCGCTGGGTGCGCCGGATCATCCACGCGGTCACGGCGCATTGTGCGATCGTCGGTAGCCACAGGTTGTGCCCCCAGTCGAGCGCGAGCAGCAACATGCTGTAATAGGGCGGCCGGTCCCAGCCGAGATGGTGCTCCATCATCTGCGAGATATACGTGCCGGTGTCCGAGAAGATCAGCGGAAACCCGTTGTAGAGCGCGGGCCACAACATCAGCAGCGTGGCCGCGCCCAGCAGCGCGGCTTCGGGAGCATCGAAGCCGGTGCGCAGCCGCCCCGCCGGACGGGCGTCAAGATCTGAAATAACCGCCATAGCGTGGATGATAGAGTTCGGAATCAGCGAAGCCTGCGCGGGCGTGGCGCGCGCCATCGACCCGGGTCAGGATGGTACCGGCGACCCTGATGCCGGCCTGATCGAGCAGCGTGAGAGCCGCGGCAACCACCCGGCGCGGCGTTTCCGCCCAACGGATGCACAGCAGGGTGGCATCGGCGGCCTTCGCCAGAACCTGACTTTCGGCGAGGGCGAACACCGGCGGCAGATCGAGAATGACCAGATCGTAGCGGTCGCGCAGGGTGGTCATCAGCGCGCGCATCGAGGGGGCCATGAACAGCGACAGCGCATCGGCCGCGACGGCGCCGGCGGGCATGACATCGAGCTGCAGATCGGGGAGCCGGTGGATCGCCGCATCCGCCGGCACGCGACCCGCCAGATGATCGGTCAGGCCCGGCGCGCCGCCGAGGTTGAACACCGCATCGAAACTCGGCTGGCGGATGTCGCAATCGATCACCAGCACGCGCATGCCCCCGGCGGCGAGCGAGACGGCGAGGCTGACGGCGAGTGTGGTCTTGCCTTCGCTCGGTCGCGCTGCGGTGATCGCGAGGCTGCGCGGCGCGGACGGGTCGAGCCACAGGCTGGTGCGCAGCGCGCGCATCTGCTCGTTGAACGGCGAGAACGGGTGCATCCGGGTGTATTCCGGCATGGCGAGCCCGCGCCGGGCGCGCCGCGTGACCTCGGGGATCAGGGCGATGCAGGGTAGATCGAGCGTGGTGCGGATCTCGCCGCCGGAGCGGAAACTGCCGTTCAGCAAATCCGCCGCGAGTGCGGCGATGATGCCGAGGCTGAAGCCGAGCACGGTCGCGCCGGCGATGATGAGGGTGGTGCGCGGCGCGCTCGGCACCTCCGGCGTGTCGGCGGGCGAGATGATCCTGGCGTCCGGCCTGGCCAGGACGCTCTGGCTTTCCAGCGTGCCGATCTGCTCGGTCTGCTCGCGCAGCAGGCTGCGCTCGGCGGTGCGCTGTTCGAGCAGGCTGGCGAGCGGTGCGGCGCGGATGGATTCGGCGGCGGTACGCCGGCGCAACCGCGCAAGCGACGCCTTCAGACTGGCGACGCGGGCCTGATCGACCTGCATCGTCGCGCGGGCCGCCTCGACCTGACGCGCGGTCTCCGCGGCGATCTGGCCTTGCAGGGCGGCGAGCTGGTGGCGGACCGCGCGGTATTCGGGGTAGTTCGGCCCCTCGGTGCTGGCGAGCGCGCCAAGCCGGGCGGCGAGTTCGGCGGCACGGGCGCGCATCGGTGCGACGTTCGTCGCAATCGCCGCTGCCGCCGCCGCCGGTGTTCCGCCGCGGGCATCGGCCGCCTGCAACTGCGCGCTGGCGGCGGCCAGATCGGTCTCGGCGCGGGCCAGGCTGTCGGTCAGTTGGCCGGCTTCCTGATTGGTCAGCGGCGCGGCACCGGTGCCGCGTTCGGTGCCGGCGGCGGCGCGGGTGCGGGCGATGGCGATATCGAGCGCGCGCAACGCTGCCCCGGTTGTGGCGGCGCGCCGGGCCAGCCAGGTCTGCGCGTGGTCGAGCATGGTCAGATTATCGTCGCGCTGGCGCGCGAGATAGGTTTGCATCGCGCTGTTGACCGCCTGCGCGGCCAGTTTCGGATCGGTGCTGGTGAACGAGACCCGCAGCAGTTGCGAGCCTGACGGGACGGTGACCGCAAGGGCGTTGCGGACCCGATCGACCAGCGCCCGGTGCGACAGCGGCGCGGCGTGGGCGGGCGGCAGGCCGAGCCAGCGGCGCCAGCGTGGCGATGGCGCCAGGGCGGGATTGAACGGCGGGGTGTGCGCCAGATCGAGCCGGTCGATCATGCTCTCGATCACGGCGGTGCTGCGCACCACGGCGATCTGGCTGGTCATGAGCGTATCGGTCACCTGGCTGGTTTCGAGCACGCCGCGCAACAATTTCGGGTTGAAGTCGAGCGGCGCGTAGAGCAGGGTACCGGTGGCGGTGTAGGTGGGCGGCTGACGCGTGAGCGCCAGGGCGACGAGCGCCGGCAGGCCGATGGTGATCAGCGCCGTCAGGCGCCAGTGGCGGCGAATGGCACGGAGCGGTTGCAGCGGGTCGGGCGCGGTCAGCAGTGTCAGCGCGCCGGCCAGGAGCGGTCGGGGCGAGGCGGCGGGCGACAATGATCCGACCTCGCTCATCGGGATGACGGATTTTCAGCAGCGGGAGCCGAGCACGTCATGGGATTGGGTCACCGGCCTGTTTTTGCGATGCAACAAATAATGTGTGATTGTTGCCCCGATTTCGCGTTAAGTCAATCTTAAGTTGCTGTTCAATCGTTTGCCCTCGAAGGTTGTGAATGATGATGCTGCGAGACTCATCCGGGCGTCGAAGCCTGATGCTGCGGACAATGGCTTGTTGGGGCGTGGCGATGCTGGGCGGGTGCGCGGCGGGCGGCGATCTGCCGCCGCTGCCGGCGACATCGGCGCGGAATTACCGGCTCGGCACCGGCGACCGGGTGCGGGTCGTGGTGTTCGACCAGAAGCAGTTGAGCGCCGATTACGATGTCAGCGCCGCCGGCATGATCGATGTGCCCCTGCTCGGGCCGGTGCGCGCGGCCGGCCATACCGCAAGCGGACTCGGCCGGGCGATTGCGGCGGGGCTGGTGCGGCGCGGCATTCTGCGCCGACCGGAGGTCGCGGTCGATGTGCGGCGGTATCGGCCGTTTTCGATTCTGGGTGAGGTCAACAAGCCCGGCCAGTATCCGTTTCAGCCGGGCATGACGGTGCTGACGGCGGTCTCGATCGCCAACGGCTTTACTGACCGGGCGCTGCAGTCGCGGGTCGGGGTCATTCGTGTGCGCCACGGGCGCTCGGTCGAATATCGGGCCCCGGCGACGGCGTTGATTGCGCCGGGTGACGTGATCGAGGTGTTTGAACGTCACTTCTAAACCGGGTAGCAGCGCCCGAACAGAACGAACGTGCCGATGTCCGGCGACGACCCGAAAAACGCCGCCGCACCAAACAGATAAAAGTTTTTTGCTTCTTTTTTCCAAAAAAGAAGAGCTTTCTTCCGCACACCTCAGGCCGCCCATCTACCGGCCGTGGCAGGCCCAGAATTGACTTGCGCGCCGTCCCAATCTACCCCGCGCCCAAGAGCAGGAGACGGGTTCATGGCGGTAAACGCCTTTATTTTTCCGGGTCAGGGCAGTCAAACGGTCGGGATGGGGCGCGATCTGGCGGCGGCGTTCGCGCCGGCGCGCGAGGTGTTCGAGGAGGTCGACGAGGTTCTGAAGCAGAAGCTCTCGCGGCTGATGTTCGAGGGTCCGGCCGAGGCGTTGACGCTGACCGAGAATGCCCAGCCCGCGTTGATGGCGATGTCGATGGCGGTGCTGCGCTGTCTGGAGCAGGAGGGTCATGTCGCGGTGCGCGCGCGCGCCGCGGTGGTGGCCGGACATTCCCTGGGTGAGTATTCCGCGCTTGCGGCGGCAGGTGCGTTCACGGTCGCCGAGGCGGCGCTGTTGCTGCGGGTGCGGGGCAACGCGATGCAGCGCGCGGTGCCGGCGGGCGAAGGGGCGATGGCCGCTTTGCTGGGCGTTGAACTGGAGGCCGCGCGCGCGATCTGCGCCGAGGCGGAGAGCGGGCCGGCCGGGTCCGACGTGGTTTCGGTCGCGAATGACAACGGCGGCGGCCAGGTGGTGATTTCGGGCGCGGCGGCGGCGGTGGACCGGGCGATCGAGATCGCCAAGGCGCGCGGCGTCAAGCGGGCGATGAAGCTGCCGGTTTCGGCACCGTTTCATTGCGCGCTGATGGCGCCGGCGGCCGAGGCGATGCGCTTCGCGCTGGAAGCGACACCGCCGCGCGCGCCGGTGGTGCCGTTGATCGCGAACGTGACGGCGGCCAAGGCGACGCAGCCGGCTGAGATTTCCGCATTGCTGGTCGAGCAGGTGACGGCCACGGTCCGCTGGCGCGAATCGGTGGCGGCCATGGTCGATCTGGGGGTGACGCGGTTCATCGAACTGGGGTCGGGCAAGGTGCTGTCCGGGTTGATCCGGCGAATCGCGCCGGAGGCCGAGGCGCTGAATTGCGGCACACCGGCGGAGCTGGAGGCTTTGATCAAACATGTCGGCTGATCCGTTCAGGCTGGATGGCAGGACCGCGCTGGTGACCGGCGCGTCCGGCGGGATTGGCGCTGCGATTGCGCGCACGCTGCACGGGCTGGGGGCGGCGGTGATGCTGTCGGGCACGCGTGAAGCGGCGCTGACGGCGCTGGCGGCGGAGCTTGGTGAGCGCAGCCATGTACAGGCGGCGGATCTGGCCGATCCGAAGGCGGCGGAGGCGTTGATCGCCGGCGCCGAGGCCGCGATGGGCAAGGTGGATATTCTGGTCAACAATGCCGGGCTGACGCGCGACGGGCTCACCCTGCGCATGAGCGACGAGGCGTGGGGACAGGTGCTCGATGTCGATCTGGCGGCGCCGTTCCGCCTGTCGCGGGCGGCGCTGAAATTCATGATGCGGCGCCGTGCCGGGCGGATCATCAATATCGGCAGCATCGTGGGTTCGACCGGTAATCCGGGTCAGGCGAACTACGCCGCGGCGAAGGCGGGGCTGATCGGGCTGACCAAGGCGCTCGCGCAGGAAGTGGCGTCGCGCAACATCACGATCAATCTGGTGGCGCCGGGCTTTATCGAGACCGCGATGACCGATGCGCTGACCGAGGAGCAGCGCGCGGCCCTGGCCGGTAAAATTCCGCTCGGCCGGCTGGGCCAGCCGGCGGATGTGGCGGCGGCCGTGGCGTATCTGGCGTCGGATGCCGCGGGCTGGGTGACCGGTTCGGTCTTGCATGTGAACGGTGGGATGGCGATGATCTAGCAGCGCCGCGCCATGGTTGGCGCGGCACGATGAACCATGCTAAGCGCGCCGGACTTTCGCAAGTAAACCGGAACATGGCGCTGGCCATGAATTCTCCGGGATGTTCGTGCCTATGGACCGCCCAAAATTTCGTTACAGGAGCACACAGAGAATGAGTGAAGTCGCCGATAAGGTAAAGAAGATCGTTGTCGAGCATCTCGGCGTCGATGAAGCGAAAGTAACGCCTGAAGCCTCCTTCATCGATGATCTGGGCGCGGACAGCCTTGATACTGTCGAGCTGGTCATGGCGTTCGAAGAGGCGTTTGGCGTCGAGATTCCCGAGGACGCGGCCGAGAAGATCACGACCGTCAAGGACGCGATCGATTACATCGAGAAGCAGAAAGCCGAGTAACCGGCGAGACGGCAGCGTGAGTGTCAGGACATGAAGATGCGGCGTGTGGTTGTCACCGGCATGGGAATCGCATGCCCGTTGGGCGTGGGGATCGAGCCGGTCTGGCAGCGGCTGATCAATGGCGATTCCGGGATCGGTGCGATCACCGCCTTCGATGCCAGTGATCTGCCGTGCCAGGTGGCCGGGGAGATGCCGCCTGGCACGCGCGCCGATGGCGGGTTCACGCTGGGCGAGTGGGTCGGCGTCAAAGACCAGAAAAAGATGGATCGGTTCATCCAGCTTGGCATGGTCGCGGCGACCGAAGCGATGGAAGACAGCGGCTGGGTGCCCCGGACCGAGGAGGATCGTTACGCCGCGGGTGTGATGATCGGCTCGGGCATCGGCGGGCTTCAGACGATTTATGAGGCTTCGGTCCTGGTGCACGAAGGCAAGGCGCGGCGGTTGTCGCCGTTCTTTATTCCCTCCGCGCTGGTCAACCTGGTTTCGGGCAATGTGTCGATCAAGTTCGGGCTGAAAGGTCCGAACCATTCGGCGGTGACGGCGTGTGCCACGGGGGTGCATGCGATCGGCGATGCGGCGCGGCTGATCGCGCTGGGTGATGCCGATATCATGCTGGCCGGTGGTGCCGAGGCGGCGGTGTGCGCGCTGGGCATTGCGGGGTTCTGCGCCTCGCGCGCGCTTTCGACCGGGTTCAACGACCGCCCCCAGGCGGCTTCGCGGCCGTGGGACAAGGACCGCGACGGTTTCGTGATGGGCGAGGGCTCGGGCGTGGTGTTCCTGGAGGAATACGAGCATGCCAAGGCGCGTGGTGCGAAGATCTATGCCGAGATCGCGGGTTACGGCATGTCGGGCGATGCGCATCATATCACGGCACCGGCCGATCATCATGATGGTGCGTTCCGCGCGATGAAGGCGGCGCTGAAATCGGGCGGGCTGGTGCCGGGCGATATTCAATACATCAACGCGCACGGCACTTCGACGCCGATGGGCGATGATCTGGAGTTGGAAGCGGTCGAAAACCTGTTCGGCGATGCCGCGCGGGGCGTTGCAATGTCCTCGACCAAATCGGCGACGGGGCATCTGCTGGGCGCGGCCGGGGCGATCGAGGCGGTGTTTTCGATTCTCGCGATCCGGGACGGCGTCGCCCCGCCGACCCTCAATCTGGATGAACCCAGCCGTGCGAGCGTGATCGACCGGGTGGCGCATACCGCGCAGCGCCGCAAGATCGATGTCGTGCTGTCGAACAGTTTCGGGTTCGGGGGCACCAATGCCTCGATCCTGTTCCGCAAGGTCAACTGACCGGGCGGCGCCGCATGTTGAGCCGCGGGCGGCTGATCCTGGTGCTGATGGCGCTGGTGGTCGCGGCGAATATCGGCAACCAGGCGGTGCGGCAGAGCTACTATGCTCCGGGTGCGCTGGCGGTGACGCGCGATGTCGTGGTGCCGCCGGGCAGTACGGTGGCGGTGGCGCGGACACTGAAGCGCGCCGGGGTGATCCGCTATCCGCTTATTTTCGAGCTCGCGGCCTGGATCACGCGGCGCCAGGGGCCGTTGCGGGCGGGCGAGTTTGAATTCGTCGCGCATGGCAGCCTGCGGCGGATTTTGCATACGCTGCGATCCGGCGCGGTGGTGCAGCACAAGGCGACGATTCCCGAAGGTCTGACCGCGATCCAGATTGCCGCGATCATCAATGCGCTGCCGGAAGCGCGCGGGCATGTGGCGCCACCACCCGAAGGCAGCGTGCTGCCGCAGACCTATGATTATGTCTATGGCGCGACGCGGCAGAGCATTCTGCGGCGGATGCAGCATGCGATGACCAGGGCGCTGGCCGCTGCCTGGGCGGCGCGCGCGCCGGATTTGCCGGTGCAGACGCCGCAACAGGCGGTGACGCTGGCCTCGATCGTGCAACTGGAAACGCCGGTTGCGGCGGAGTTGCCGAAGATTGCGGGGGTTTATGAAAACCGGCTGGCGCAGGGGATGAAGCTGCAGGCTGATCCGACGGTGATTTTCGCGGTAACCAAGGGGCAGGCGACCGCCCTGCCCCACCGGGTTACCGATCATGATCTGGCGACGCCGAGCGCCTATAACACCTATCTGCACCATGGGTTGCCGCCGGGGCCGATCGCGTCGCCGGGGATTGCGGCGATCGATGCGGTGCTGCACCCGGCGGCGACGCAGGATTTGTTTTTCGTGGCGACCGGCACGGGTGGGCATGTGTTTGCCCGGACGTTCGGTGAGCAATTGGCGAATATCGCGCGGGTGCGGGCGGGGCGGGGCGGGAACTGAGTTTTTGTTTTGATATCGTAACGAATTAGGCGTGTTTGAACCGGTGCTCTGGGCGTGCGGTTTGGCGGCGCGGATGGGGGTCTGGCGGGCGGGCCTGGCGCGAGGGTGAGATGGCGACCGCTGTGGTGACGGGGTTTGGGATGGGTTCGGTTGGTGTGGGTTGGGCGGTTGCGCAGATGGGCGGGTTCGGGGCGGGCGGGTTCGCGGCGGGCGGGCGCTGATGGCGGCGTGCGGGATGCGGTGAGGCGGACGTGGCACGGCGCGGGGGCGTGGCTTCGGGTTGCGGGCGGATGGTGGCGTTGAGGGCCGGGCAGTTTGGTGCCGGTGCGGATGGTGAGGCGCAGGTTTCGAGGAAACTGCGCAGGATGTTCAGGATGGTGAGGATAAGGTCCACGATCGCGTCGCTCAGGGCATCGGCACCGCGCTGAGCCGAGACGTGGTCGAACACGCCTTGTAGTCTGGCGTTGATCGGCACGGTCGAGACGGCTGAGGCTGGGGTTCTATCCACGGCCGGATATAAGCATGCTCGGGTAGAGCTAAGCAAGAGTTATTTTCATTAACGTCTTCGTGGTGAGTGTGGTGCCATGCCGGACGGAGGACGGGCGTTGAAAGGGGTGGGGTGCGGCGGGTCGCCCGATCCTTGCCCGGGCGTTACGCGCGGTGGGTGTCAGGATTTTTTACACTAACGGTTTCATGCGTTCATTATGACATTGAATTGAAACGAGAAAATTTTTGGCATTGATTTTGCTCAGTAACTTTTGTTCGTTCTTTTCCCGTAAGGAGCCACCATGACCCGGACCCGTATTGCCCTGCTCGTGACCACCCTGTTTTGCGCGACGACGGCGCACGCCCTTGCCAATCCGATTCTGTTGATGGTCGCCGGTGGGGGTGGTGGGGCGTTCTATAGAGTCGGTGGCGGCGAGGGCCAGGCGGGGACGGTGGCTCAGAACGGTGGCAGTCCTGGTGGAAACGCCGGTTTGAACGGGTCGGGTGGGGCCGGTGGTCTCGGCGCGGGCGGCGCGGGCGGCGCGGGCGCTCTTGGTAACGGTGGTCCCAGCGGGGACGGCTTCGCGGGCGGGGGGTTGGCCTATCCCGGGTTCGGCTTGGCGGGTGCTTATGGTGGCGGCTCCGGTGCCTACGGCGGTGGCGGTGGCGGCGGCGGCTTCGGCGGCGGCGGCGGCGGCGGCTATAATGGCGGCGGTGGTGGCGGCGGCGATTCCCCAGCTAATGCGGGCGCCGGCGGCGGCGGCAGTTCCTTTCTTGCCGCCGCGTTCAGCAATATCTCGGGAACTACCGGTAAAAATACTGGCGCGGGCTCCATTTCTATCGAATTCGGTAATTCCATACAGTCGTTCAGCTATACCGGCGGTTCACAGAGCTATGATGTTTCCACCACCGGCGTCTACGATTTCACCGCCTCCGGCGGCCAGGGCGGCGGCGGCATCAGTTTAATTAGACAAAAGTTCGTCGGCGGACTTGGCGCGACCGTCAGTGGCGACATCACGTTGACCGCCGGGACGGTGCTCGACCTTGAAGTCGGCGGCATGGGGGGAACAAATGGTAATAGTTTCGGTCAAGGCGGGGGCGGTGGGGGGTCTTGGGTTTATGAGATCTCGGCGCCGACGCCGGTGCCGGAACCTGGGTCGTTGGCGTTGCTTGGGACGGGTCTGATCGGTCTCGGCCTGGCCGTCCGCTCACGGCGCAAACATTGATGAGAGGTTGAACCACCAGACGGATGATGGGTATCGCGCGATACCCATTATCCACCCTCCCTCACGAAACCGCCTGTCAGCCGACTTAGGGTTGGGTGATGTTCCGCACCCCGCGCTCCGGCACCATCATGCCGACTGTTCATCCAAATGGCCGGTCAATGCCGGCGTATCGGCGAAATCGCGTTGAAGGCGGACCGTATGTGTTCGCCGTCGCGTTGGCGGTTATGTTCACATTGACCCGGTCAGGTACGGGCTGGTCGCACACGGCAAGGATTGGCCGGTCTCATCGTTTCGGCGGGCTGTGGCACGCGGGGCGGATTCGGCCGGTTGGGGCGGCGTGGGTGGGGAATTCGGTGGAAGACCGGAAGGACGAAGTTTGGTGAAGTGGTGGGGTGCGGAAGAGCACCCCACCCTACGCCGGCTAAGCATCTTCGTTTTCATATCGTCGCCTTTCCTTGCACTCCACCATTGCAGGGCCAAAATGCCGAGGGCACAGCGAAATGGTAAACGAATGCCGGAGTATCGGCGAAATCACGTCGCAGGCGGAACATATTTTTTCACCGTCGCCTTGGCTGACCGGCGCAGCGACCTGCTGGTCAAGGAGGTTGACGCCCTACGCGCGTCGGTTTTACGAGCCCGCGCGCTGTATCCATTTAACATCGACGCATGGGTTGTGCTGCCCGAGCATCTGCATGCGGTATGGACATTGCCGGATGGTGATGCCGATTTTTCCGTGAGGTGGGCTCTGATCAAGCGCGGTTTCTCGGTGAGACTTGCGAAAGGTGAAAGCCGATCCGCCTCTCGGATTGCCAAGGGCGAACGCGGTGTGTGGCAGCGGCGGTTTTGGGAACACACGATACGGGATGAGGCTGATTTCAGGCGTCATGTGGATTATTGTCATTTTAATCCGGTCAAGCATGGGCTGGTGGGCCATGCCGGGAATTGGCCGTTTTCATCGTTTCGGCGGGCGGTGGCACGGGGGGATTATCCGGCTGGTTGGGGCGGCGGGGCGGAGATGGGTGGCGGATTTGGTGAGAGACCGGACGGGTGATGCGGGGTGACAGTGGTGGGGTGCGGAAGAGCACCCCACCCTACGATGGTTTGATGCGTGCGCGGACCATCGAGCGGCGATCACCGCGATTCATAAAAGTTTTTTGCTTCTTTTTTGCAAAAAAGAAGTCCTGCCCTTGCTTTACTGGCTTTTGGGCGGTGGGGTGCGGAAGGCCGCACCCCGCCCTACGCGGGGTCTCTGAGTTCGCGGCGGAGGATTTTGCCGGTGACGGTTTTGGGGAGGTCGGGGATTATTGTTACGGTGCGGGGGTATTTGTAGGCGGCCATGCGGGATTTGCAGAAGGCGATGATGTCTTCGGGGGTGGCGGTGGCGTCGGGTTTGAGGCTGACGACGGCTTTGACGGTTTCGCCGCGGTAGGGGTCGGGGATGCCGATTACGGCGGCTTCGCGGATGGCGGGGTGGGTGTAGAGCACGTCTTCGACTTCGCGGGGCCAGACTTTGTAGCCGGCGGCGTTGATCATGTCTTTCTTGCGATCGACCAGGTAGAACCAGCCTTGTTCGTCCATGAATCCGACGTCGCCGGTGTGGAAGCGGCCGTTGCGGATGGCTTCGGCGGTTTTGTCGGGCTTGTTCCAGTAGCCGGGCACGATCATCGGGCCCTGGGTGACGATTTCGCCGATTTCGCCCTGGGGGAGCGGATTGCCTTCGTCGTCGCAGATCCAGGAAACCGTGTCGTAGACGGGCACGCCGATGGCCAGGGCGCCGGAGGCGGGGTCGACCGGGGCTTGCCGTGAGAGCGGGACGACGTGGGTGGGGGAGTTGGTTTCGGTCAGGCCGTAGCCGTTGTGGATGTAGGGGCCGAATTTCTCGCGAAACGCGGTGACCACGCTGGGCGGGATGGGCGCGCCGCCCGAGTAGATTTTGGTCAGGGATTTCAGTTTTTCGGGGGTGGCGTTCGGGTGGTTCATCAGGGCGATGAAGGCGGTGATGGCGCCGATGGTGAAGGCGGCCTGGTGCTCCTCGATGCTGTCGAGCATGACGCCGGGTTCGAACCGGTAGGACAGGATCAGGGGGGCGGCGGTGAGGAAGCCAGCGGCGACGTGGCCGATCAGGCCGGTGATGTGAAACAGCGGGGCGATGCCGAGCACCGGCGCGCCTTCGGCCAGTTCGATCCAGTCGCGATAGGTCTGGGCGTTGAAGGTGACGTTGCCGTGGGTGTTCATGGCGCCCTTCGGCACGCCGGTGGTGCCGGAGGTGTAGACCAGGAAGGCGATGTCGGCGGGTTGGTAGTGCGGGGTTGGCGGCGGGGCGGCGGGGTGCGCGATGGCATCGGCGAAGTCGGTGGTGTCGGGCAAGCGGTGGCGGGTGGCGTTGGCGAAGAGACGGGGATCGTTGCGGGTCTGGAATGCGAGCGCCGATGTCGTGATGAGGATGGCGGGGCGGAGGGCCGGGTCGAGCGGATCGAAGACGGTATGGTAGGTTTCGTCGTGGCAGATCACGGCTTTGGGCGTGCAATCGGCGAACAGGACGGCGATTTCGCGGGCGCGGTTCATGGGGTTGACCGCGACGGCGATGCCGCCGGATTTCCAGGCGGCGAGGATGGCGATGACGAATTGCGGCACGTTCTGGAGGAAGACGGCGAAGCGGTCGCCCGGGGCGAAGCCGTTGGTGGTGAGGTGGGTGGCCAGGCGGTCGCTCAGATCGTCGAGTTCGGCGTAGGTGAGGGTCGCGTCGAAATACAGGATCGCGGCGCGGTCCGGGGCGCGGGCGACGGCGGCGCGGAACATTGCCAGGGCGTCGGTGAAGTCGGGGGTGATGGTGGCGGGTTGGCCATGGTCGTAGAGGCCGAGCCAGGGTTTGTCGTCGTAGACGGTCATTGGCGCGGCCCCTGCCCTATTTGATCACCACGGGGTTGACCGGGGCGCCGGTGCCGCCGGCGACTTTGAGGGGGGCGGCGGTGTAGAGGAAGGTCCATTGGCCGTCGGCCGCGCAATCGTCGGCCAGGGCGTCGAGGGCGGCGATTTCGGTGAAGGTGACGCCGAGATTGCGCATCAGCGCGTTGTGCAGCGGCAGGACGACGCCGGAGACGGGATCGGCGGTGACCTCGTTGGCGATGGTGTCGGTGACGAGGTTGGGGATTTCCATCTCGTGGAACCATTTGACCAGTTCGGGGCTGTAGGTCAGGCCGGGCTCGATGAAATCCTTATAGAATTCCGCCTTGTCGCGGTCGTAGAACGAGCCGATCCAGCCGGTGCGGATGAGCAATATGTCGTGTTTTTCAATCGTCGTGCCCTGTTGCGCGGCAGCGGCGAGCACGTCTTCATGGGTGAAGGTCTCGCCGCGGTCGAGGACCGGCTTGTTGCGATGGCGGGCGATGTCGATCAGGACGCCGCGCCCGGCGATGCCGCGTTCGGCGATCGGCAGGACGCTCGCCTTGGTCATTTTGCCGGCGGTGGTGCGGGCATCGTAGCCGTTGTAGAGCGTGTCGTCGCACCAGACGTGGCCGAGCGCGTCGTATTGGGTCGAGCCCTGGAGGTACATGATCAGCATGTCGTCCGCATATTCGGCGTGGCCGGGAAATACCGGGCCTTTGCCGCAGAGGTAGTGGCCCTTGTCCATCACGTTGACGCGGACCGGTTGGGCGCGGCCGGGCCAGACCGGATCGCCGCCGGGATGACCCATCATGACCTGGAGGGTGAAGGTCTTGCCCTGTCTGACGGCCTGCACGCCGCGCAGCACTTCGGCCTGGGTGAGGAAGTTGAGGGCGCCGACCTCGTCATCGTCACCCCAGCGACCCCAGTTTTTCGGATCGTTCCGGAGAAGTTCGGTGACCGGGATTTCGGCGCGGAGCGTGCTGGCCATGGCGGTTTCCTCGTGCTGTTGCGAACCGGTCTGATGCCGGGTTGTGCTATCCTGCAGTCTTGATCGGTTCGTGGCAACACTGTGCGGCGCGGGTCGATGCCGGTTGAGGTCGCCTCAGCGCATCGGGCCGTCATCGCCGATGGCGACCCGGCCAGCGGCCGGTTCGAAAGCAGGGCCCGGCTGATCGCCTGACCCGACGCCGCCGATCCGCCCCGGCGAGACCAGCCAGACCGCCGCATCATCGCCCAGCGCGCGCAGGTGCGCCCGATCGGTCGCGGTGCAGAACACCTGGCTCGGGCTTTGCCGCAGCGCCTCGCCCAGCGCGAGGCGATGCGCCGCATCGAGGTGGACGAAGGGTTCATCGAGCAGCAGCACCGGCGCCGCGCCGCGCAGCGTGGCGATCAGCGCCGCGTGCGCCAGCACGATGGCGACCAGCATGGCGCGTTGCTGGCCGGTCGATGCGAGGGCGGCGGCAAGCCCGCTGCCGGCATCCGCGAGCAGCAGATCGGCCCGCTGCGGCGAGACCGCGGCGACCGGTTCGGCGCGGGTGCGCGCATAGAGCCGCCGCAGCCAGTCCTCCACCGCGATCGCCGGTTCGATGGCGAGGCGCGCCCCGATCGGGCAATCGAGCGCCAGGGTCGCTGCCGGAAACGGTGCGAACGCGCCGCGCGCCAGCATGGCGTTGACCCGCGCGATGAGATCGAGCCGCGACGCCGTCAGGGCGGCGGCATGGCGGGCCATGGAATCCTCGATGGTCGCAAGCCAGGCGGCATCGGCGGTGCCCTGTTCGATCTGGCGGTTGCGATTGGCCGAAGCCGCCTCGAACGCCGCGACCTCGCTCGCGTGGGCTGGCGCGAGCGCGAGGGTCAGCCGGTCGAGAAAGCGCCGCCGTGCGCTGGCGCCTTCGGTGAACAGCCGGTCCATCTGCGGGGTCAGCCATACGCAGGCGAAGGCGGCGGCGGCCGCGGCCGCGGTGACCGGATCGCCATCGAGCAGGAGTTTGCGGCGCTCGGCACCCGGACCATCGATGCCGGTGCCGAGCGTGAAGCGGCGCCCGGCATCGGTGAGTTGGGCGGCGACCGCCCAGCCGCCCGACCCGCCGCGCCGCGCCAGTTCGGCAAATTTCGCGCCGCGCAGCCCGCGCCCGGGCGCCAGCAGCGAAATCGCCTCGAGCAGATTGGTCTTGCCCGACCCGTTCGGCCCTTCGAGGGCCACGATGCGCGACGCCGGCCGGATATCGAGCGCGGCGTAGGAGCGGAAATCGGTCAGGCGGAGGGTGGTCAGGGTTGTCATGGGAGAAGGAAGCAAGGACTTCTTTTTTTGAAAAAAAAGAAGCAAAAAAACTTTCTGACACTGGGCCTGTGACGGTTCAAGCGCCCGTGCCCCAGATCAAAAAAAGTTTTTTGCTTCTTTTTTTCAAAAAAGAAGCGCTTCCTCCCCTCGCACCGCCGCGCGACCGCTAGACCCGCATTGGCATCAGCACGAAAATCGCGCTCTGATCGCCGGCGGCGCGCACCAGCGTCGGTGCCGCGCCATCGGCGAAGCAGAATTCGACATGGCCTTTGATCTGTTCCGTCACATCGTTGAGATAGCGGGCCTGAAACCCGATTTCGAGCGGCGTGGCGCTGTATTCCACCTGTTCGCCGTCGAGCTCTTCCGAGGCGGTCCCCTGATCCGGGCTGGTGGCGGAGAGCACCAGCAGATCGCGCGCCACCGAGAGTTTCACCGGCTTGTGGCGCTCGGCGGTGATCGCGGAGACGCGGGCGACGGCGTTGGAGAAATCGTTGGTGTCGACGCGCAGGATCTTGTCGTTACCGACCGGGATGACCTTGCTGTAATCGGGGTAGGTGCCGTCGATCAGCTTGCTGGTCATTCGCATGGTATCGAGGGTGAACTGAATGCGCGTCTCGGACAGGGCGATCGCGACCTCGCCGGTGACATCTTCCAGCAGCTTCCTGATTTCATTGACGGTCTTGCGCGGAATGATCACGCCGGGCATGCCCGCCGCACCTTCGGGCAGCGGCTCCTCGACGCGGGCGAGGCGGTGCCCGTCGGTCGCCACGGCGCGCAGCACGGGGGCGCCATCGGATTCGGCGGCGTGGACGTAAATGCCGTTCAGGTAATACCGGGTCTCCTCGGTCGAGATCGCAAACCGCGTGCGGTCGATCAGGCCGCGGAGCGCCTGCGCCGGGATGGCAAACCGGTGGCTCAGCTTGCCGGCATCGAGCTTGGGGAATTCATCGGTCGGCAGTACGACGAGCTTGGTGGCGTAGCGCCCGGCGCGGAGAGCGAGCGGTGCATCGCCGCCCGGATGGTCGAGTTCGACCTGGGCATGCTCGGGCTGACGCCGCACGATTTCGTACAGTGTGGCCGCCGGGGCGGTTACCGAACCATCCTGCGCCGCCTCGACCGGCACGTCCTCGATCAGCGCGATCTCCAGATCGGTCGCGGCGATGGTCAGGCGGCCTTCCTTCACGGACAGCAGGACATTGGCGAGAATGGGGATGGTGTTGCGCTTCTCCACCACGTTCTGAACATGGGCCAGCGCCTTGAGGAGCGTGGCGCGATCCGCCTTGAGCTTCATGCGATCCTTCCAGTCATCTTGCCGGGCGTCCGAGTCGGCCGGTTTGGTTGCATAGCCCAGATCGGTCTTAAATAGAACCGTCCGAAGCATCACCGAACTGCAACCAATCAGTGGGTGACAAGGGGGGCATTGCGGGTTATGGCGGGCCTGTCAGGTTCGCAGGGCCCGGCATCAGACCGACATCGTCAATTCTTTCAAGCGGATCTGCTCATGACCAGCATTGCCCCGCCTGCCCTTGTGCATGGACGCCGCCTGCCCAACGCGTGGGACATCGCTGCGATTCTGCTCGTGATGGGCGTGCTGATCGGCGTCGTCAGCGTCGCGCGCGGCACGCTTGCGCCGCTGGCCGCCGCACAGGCGACGCATATTCACCTCGATCCCGCCTACCTGCCGGGCTATGCGGTGCGCACCACGCTGCGGATGTTCGCGGCCCTGTTCCTCTCGCTGATCTTCACCTTCCTGGTCGCGACGCTGGCCGCCAAAAGCCGGCGCGCCGCCATCATCATCATCCCGATGCTCGACATCCTGCAATCGATCCCGATCCTCGGGTTCCTGTCGGTCACGGTGCTGTTCTTCGTCAATCTGTTTCCGGGCCAGCAGCTTGGCGCCGAATGTGCCGCGATTTTCGCGGTGTTCACCGGCCAGGCCTGGAACATGACGTTCAGCTTCTACCAGTCGCTCACCACGGAACCCTCCGATCTCGATGAAGCCTGCCGCAGCTTTGGTCTTTCGCCCTGGCAGCGGTTCTGGCGGCTCGACGTGCCGTTCGCCGTTCCCGGCCTGGTGTGGAACATGATGCTGTCGATGTCGGGCGGGTGGTTCTTCGTCGTCTATGCCGAGGCCATCACGGTCGGCAACACGACGTTCACTCTACCCGGCATCGGCTCCTATGTGGCGGTAGCACTGCAACGGCGCGATCTGCTGGCGATTTTCGAAGCCGTGTTCACCATGCTGGTGGTGATACTGCTGTACGATCAGCTGCTGTTCCGCCCGCTGGTCGCCTGGTCCGACAAATTCCGCTTCGAAACCGTGCAGACCGTCTCGGCGGGCGAGCCCTGGGTGCTGAAACTGGTGCGCCGGACCTTTATTCTGCGCGAGGCCGCCGGCTGGGTGGGTGATCGCGTCGCTGTGATCGGCCGGCTCCGCCTCGGTCGCGCCGAACGTACCTTCGCCTCGCTGAAGGCGGGCAGGACCTCGTCCAGACTGGGCGATGGCGTGTTCTACGCCCTGGTGATCGCCGCGGCCGGCTATGCGTTCTGGCAGGTGGCGACGTTCTGTGCGGCGCATCTCGCCTGGTCCGATCTGCTGACCTGCGTGATCGATGCGTTTTTCACTTTGGCGCGCGTGCTCGCCGCCCTGCTCATCTCCTGCGCGATCTGGGTGCCGGTGGGTGTGTGGGTCGGTCTGCGCCCGAAGGCGACCAAGCTGGTGCAGCCGGTCGCGCAGTTCCTGGCGGCGTTTCCGGCGAATCTGCTGTTTCCGCTCGTGGTGGCCGGCATCGTCGCCTTCCGCCTCCTGCCGAACATCTGGCTCACGCCGCTGATGATCCTGGGCACGCAATGGTATATTCTGTTCAACGTCGTCGCCGGCGCCTCGGCGCTGCCGGGTGACCTCAAGGAGGTTGCCGCCAGTTTCGGTCTGCGCGGCTGGCTGCGGTGGCGCCGCCTGATCATTCCCGGCATCATGCCGTATCTGGTTACCGGCGCGCTGACCGCGACCGGTGCGGCCTGGAACGCCTCGATCGTCGCGGAGGTGGCGTCCTGGGGTAAGACCACGCTGGTGGCCAAGGGCCTGGGTGCCTATATCGCGCAGGCCACCACCGCCGGTGATACCAGCAAGATCGTGCTGGGAGTCGCGGTGATGTCGGCCTTCGTGCTGAGTTTCAACCGGCTGGTGTGGCGCCCGCTCTATGCCTACGCCAGCCGCCGCACCAATCTCGGATAGGGGATTCCATGGATCAGCATGTCACCACCCATACCCTGCTCGAAGTCAGCCATTGCCGGCAGGCCTATCCGAAGGAAGCCAACAACGAACTCATCGTGCTCGACGATGTCAATGTGCGGCTGTTCGAGGGCGAAATCGTCGGGCTGCTCGGCCGTTCGGGATCGGGCAAATCCACGCTGCTGCGGATCATCGCCGGCCTGTTGCGCCCGACCAGCGGTGATGTCACCTGGCAGGGCAAGCCGGTCCGCGGACCGGTGCGGGGCATCGCGATGGTGTTTCAGAGCTTCGCGCTGTTTCCCTGGCTTTCGGTGCAGGAAAACGTCGAAATCGGTCTCGAGGCGATGGGGGTATCGCGCGCGATCCGTGAGACCCGCGCCGAGGAGGCGATCGACCTGATCGGCCTCGGTGGCTATGAAAGCGCCTATCCCAAGGAGCTTTCCGGCGGCATGCGTCAGCGTGTCGGCCTGGCGCGGGCGCTGGTCACGCACCCGGATCTGCTGTTGATGGACGAGCCGTTTTCGGCGCTCGATGTGCTGACCGCCGAAACGCTGCGCACCGACCTGATCGATCTGTGGTCCGAGCGCAAGCTGCCGGTGAAATCGATCCTGATGGTCACCCATAATATCGAGGAGGCGGTGCTGATGTGCGACCGCATCCTGGTGTTCTCGTCCGATCCCGGCCGTGTCGCCCATGAAATGACCGTGCCGTTCGCCCATCCGCGCA
Source organism: Acidiphilium sp. PA (assembly GCF_026191915.1). GTDB lineage: Bacteria > Pseudomonadota > Alphaproteobacteria > Acetobacterales > Acetobacteraceae > Acidiphilium. Next base: position 98,419 of record NZ_JAIMBY010000007.1, on the reverse strand, counting down.
ACCGGCTCGACCCTGCCTTCCGCCAGATGGTCGACGACATCTACGCAGTGATGACCCGCCGCAAGACCCCGGCCGACCTGCGCGCCGCCGCGGCCAAACCGGCCACCGGATTCGCGACGCCGCTCCACCCGATCGGCACCAATCTGATGTCGGGGCTGATGGAAACCCTCGCCGCCGAACCCTATAATGGCCGGGCCGATCTGCCCGCGCTGGCCGCCGTGCTGCAATATGAGGCCGATGAACTGCTGCCGCTCGGCGAGACCTTGCAGCTGCTGCATTTCGCCGAACTCGAGGAAGGCGACATCCGCCTGACCGACCAGGGCCGCAGATTTGTCCACGCCGATACCGACGAGCGCAAGAAAATCTTTGCCGAGGCGGCGCGTACCCATGTCAAACTGGTCGCAGCGATCCGCCAGGTGATTGACGAACGGTGGAATCATCGGGCCTCCGCCGTGCGATTCCGTGACGAGCTGGAGGACCACATGTCGCCCGAGCGCGCCGAGGAGACGCTGCGCACCGCCATTTCCTGGGGCCGCTACGCGGAGCTCTATGCCTACGATGAGGAGGGTCAGCAATTCAGCCTCGAGGATATCGAGGAGGAATAACCGCGCCGCGCTGCCGGGACGCGACCTTACCGAAAGTTACGAAATCCGGGCTGGAAACCGCGCGGTCATCAGCCCAGCTCTGTCACACTGTCGTGATGGAGCAACAATGTCGCAACCTTTGATGATCGTGGGCGCACCGCGCTCGGGCACCACATTTCTGTGTCATGTGCTGAACCAGCACCCGGACATCAGGATCACCAACGAATCCCGGGTGTTCGCGGACCTCAAGCACCGGCTCGATCCCGCCAGTGCGCGCGACGATCTGATCGGGGAGGAATTCCAGGCCGATTGGCGGGCGTTCCAGCGCCGCCACGCCGGTGCCACGATCGAGCGGTTCTACCGCGAACAACTCGGCATCAACACAAGGATCTGGGGCGACAAGCACCCGCCTTACGCCGATCCTGCCCTGCTGTCGGGCCGTACCGAGGCAACCCCCATTCTGCCCCTGTCGGGCTCCTGTCTCGAGCTGATCGCGGAGGTCTTGCCGGCGGCGAAATTCATCCACATCCACCGTCATCCCGCGAGCGTCGCCCGGTCGCTCGCCCGCAAGGGGTGGATTGGCAGCTACGAGGCGGGCCTTTCGATATGGCGGCAATATGTCGTTGAAATCCGCCGTTTCCTCGGTGCGTTGGGGGACCATCGCCACTTTACCATTGCGCATGAGGATCTGATCGGCAACGCCGATCGCGCGGCTGACGCCATCGCGTCCTTCCTCGACCTGGCCGACCGCGGGCCGATCGCGCGTTTCCTGCATGCGCAACGCCGCAGACCCACCCCGTTCAGCGACCCGGTGAGCGAGCTCGGTGCGGCTCGATCCGCTGCAACCCATCGCGATGAGACCATCGCGGTGCGTACGCTTGGCAACCTCGCTGCGCAGTTGGGCTACGCGACGCCGGCCCACGCGGCGGCGTGACCCACCGCGCGACCGGAGAGCGCATAACCCGGCGTTAATCTTTGCGCCTTAGTCTGCCGATCATAGCGGTTGCAGCAAGGATGACGCCCAGTGGTTTTGAAACTGAATGTTCGACACAAGCTTTACCTGACCGCGGCAATCAGCCTGGTTGGCTTTGTCTGTCTCTGTGCGTTTGCGCTGCATCTGCTCTATCGCACCATGCTGGCCGATCGGATCGCCAAAACCGACGTCCTCGCTCAAATGGCGCGCTCGGTCGCTGCCTCGATCTACCAGCGGGAAGAAGCGGGACAGATCAGCGAGGCTGCCGCCAAGGCCAAGGCCGCGCGGATCATCGGCCAGATGGGGTATGGCAAGGACGGATATATATTCGTCAACAACAGCAAAGCGGTCCGCATCGTCTTCCCGCCCGATCCGAAACTGGTCGGCCAGGACACATGGAACCTGCACGACCCGGATGGCGTGTACCTCAACCGCGTGATGGAACGGCGCGCCGTGGCGGGCGATCACCGGCCGACGTTCTACCGGTTTCCCAAGCCCGGCTCGAAAACGCCGGTTCAGAAAGTCGCGATGGTGGAATATTTCGCACCTTGGGACTGGGTGATCGGCACCGGCATCTACCTTGACGATGTGCAACATGATTTCGACGCCCTGCTCTGGGACTTCGCGGCTTTTGCCCTGCCGATTCTGCTCCTGATCTTCGGCGTCGCGTTCTGGCTGTCGCGCAACATCGCGCTGCCGCTGTCAGACCTTGCCGTGCAGACCGGCGCGGTGGGCGCCGGCAGGCTCGATGTTGCCATCAGGGGGACTGACCGATCCGATGAAATCGGCACGCTGGCGATGGCGATCGACCAGTTTCGGCTCGATGGGCTGGAAAAGCGCCGCCTGGAATCCGAGGCGAACGAAGCCCGCCAGCTGCGCGAGGCTGAACGCGCGCAAGCGGAGAGTTTGCGGGCCGCAATGAACACCCAGCTCACCACCGTGGTCAGCGCCGTCGCGGGCGGGCTCAGTCGCCTCGCCGACGGTGATCTGCTGCATCGGATCAACACCCCGTTTGCCGCCGAATACGAAAAACTGCGCGCCGATTTCAACGACGCGGTCACGAAGCTGCATGCCACGATGGCCGATGTGTCCGGTGCGACCGATACGATCCGCGCCGGGTCCAGCCAGATCGCCAGCGCCTCGGACGACATGGCACGCCGCACCGAACAACAGGCGGCCAACCTCGAACAGACCGCAGCCGCGCTCGACCAGATTACCGCGACAGTACGCCGCACCGCCGAGGGTGCGGTTCAGGCCCGCAAACTGGTGCAGACGGCGCGGGAAGATTCCGAACGCTCGGGCGACGTGGTGGGCCGCGCGGTCGATGCCATGACGGGCATCGTTCAATCTTCGACCCAGATCGGCAATATCACAGGCGTGATCGACGAAATCGCGTTCCAGACCAATCTTCTCGCGCTGAACGCGGGCATCGAGGCCGCGCGCGCCGGTGATGCCGGACGCGGCTTCGCGGTCGTCGCCTCCGAGGTGCGCGCATTGGCACAGCGCTCCGCCGATGCGGCCAAGGAAATCACGTCGTTGATCAAAATGTCGGGCAGCCAGGTCAAAACCGGCGTCGAACTGGTCGATGAGGCGGGGAAGAGCCTGAACCGCATCGCGACGCAGGTTTCCACCATCGACGGCATCGTCGCCGAGATTGCCGCTTCGGCGCAGGAACAATCGACCGGACTCACCCAGATCAATACCGCGATCAACGCGATGGATCAGGCAACCCAACAGAACGCCGCGATGGTCCAGCAATCCACCGCCGCCGCCGGCAGCCTCGCGACGGATTCCGATCATCTTTCGAGCCTCATCGCCCGGTTTGCTCTGGCAAAGCAGACCATGCAGGGACGCCAGCCAGCGCTCCGACGGGCGTAGCCGGTCCTAGCCGACTTTTACGCCCTTCCAGAACGCGACGCGGCCCTTGATGGCGGCCGCAGCGGCCAGCGGCTCGGCATAATACCAGGCCGCATCCGTATTGGTCGCGCCGTCCACCGCGACCGAGTAGTAATTCGCGGTGCCCTTCCACGGGCAGCGCGACGTGGTCGCGCTCGGCCGCAGGACCTCGGCGCGCACCGCGGCGAGCGGGAAATAGTGGTTGCCCTCGACCACCACGGTATCATCCGATTCCGCTATGACCGTTTCATTCCAGATGGCCTTGACCATAATGTGTCTCCTTGCGACCGCAGCATGAAACGAAATCGAAATAGCGGCGTCAAGGCCGGTGAAAATTTCTAAAATTACGTTCGATTTTGGCTTACTTTCGGATTGGAAACATCTTAAGGTTGCGACTACCACAATTTGGAGCGATGCTGATCATGGCTATCATCACATGTGAAACCGGGTGGAAGGGCATGTCAAACCAAGGGAAATGGAGTAATCACGAAAGCAGTTTAAGCGAGGCTGAAATGATTGATCTAGCTGGCCAAATCAGTTTGATTGCCGGGATGAGCGGTGATGACCCCGTCGGTATGGATGCCAAATTCAAGGCTGTGAGAGCGGCTCTTGCCAGCAGTACCGCAACGATCAAGATCACCAAGGGAATTCATCAACGAGACAGCAAGGCTCATTTCGATATCGTCGTAAGTGGTACGGAAGGCGGCACGTTTCATGTTTTTGTTATCCCCGGGGTCGCCACCAGCCATACCGGCGGAAAATCCTACTCGGGCAAAACCATAGTACGGCAATTGGCCGCTTATATTCCGAGCGGCCTGAGCGTCAATGATGGGGTGATCAAGACATGGCCAAGCCAATTCAAGCTGGCCGAACTTGAAAAGCCGGTTGGTCGTCCCCGGGGATACAGCTTGAGTATTGGCAACAGCCTCCCGCCCCCGACGTTCCTCGAAGCAACGACAAAAAATCCGGTATATTACGCCGTTAATTGACAAGCGGGGTTCGCTTTTCCGGTCGGACCTCCCAATTATTGGAAGTGACCGCGCATCCCACCCTGCACGACCTGCCGATCGGCATCGACGCCACCGGCTTTCGCACCGAGACCGACTCGATGGGCGACATCCAGGTGCCGGCCGACCGCTACTGGGGCGCGCAGACCCAGCGCAGCCTCAAACATTTCGCCATCGGCGCGGACCGCATGCCGCTCGCGGTGTATCACGCCTACGCCATCGTCAAAAAAGCCGCCGCGATGGTCAACACCCAAGCCGGGCACCTGCCGGCCTGGAAAGCCACCGCGATCCTGCGCGCGGCGGACGAAGCGATCGCCGGCGGGTTCGACGATCATTTCCCGCTGTTCGTCTACCAGACCGGCTCCGGCACGCAGTCGAACATGAACATCAACGAGGTTCTGGCCAACCGCGCCAGCCAGTTGCTCGGCGGCGCCATCGGCAGCAAAGCGCCGGTCCACCCGAACGACGATCTCAACCTCGCCCAATCGTCGAACGACACGTTCCCGACCGCGATGCACATCGCAACGCTCGATGCGCTCGACGATCAACTGCTCCCGCACGCGGGCGCGCTTGCCGCCGCGATCGAAGCCAAGGCGGCGGCCTGGCACGACATTCCGAAAACCGGGCGCACTCATCTGCAGGATGCGGTGCCTCTTACCGTCGGGCAGGAATGGTCCGGCTACGCGCACCAGATTCGCACCGCGCTTGCGCGCATCGAGGCAAGCAAATCCGAGCTCTACCAACTCGCGGCCGGTGGTACGGCGGTCGGCACCGGCATCACCGCCTGGCCTGGCTTCAGTGCTGCCATCGCCAGCCAGATCGCCCGCCTGACCGGCAAACCCTACGTTACCGCTCCCAATAAATTCGCGGCACAAGCTTCACTCGATGCCCTGGTCGCCACCATGGCCGCGGTTCGGGGGCTTGCGGTTGCCTGCCTGAAAATCGCCAACGACATGCGCTGGCTCGCGAGCGGACCGCGTTGCGGCATCGGCGAGCTGATCCTGCCGGAAAACGAACCCGGCTCCTCGATCATGCCGGGGAAGGTCAACCCCACGCAATGCGAAGCGATGGTGATGGTGTGCATCCAGGTGATCGGCGATGACAACGCCGTCGCCTTCGCCGGCAGCCAGGGCAATTTCGAACTCAACGCCATGCGCCCCCTGATCATCAACAACCTTCTGCGCGCGTGCCGGAATCTCGCGGATGCCTGCGCCACTCTCAACCGCTTTTCGGTCGCCGGTACGACGCTCAACCGCGCCCGGATCGATGATCAGCTCGGCCGCTCGCTGATGCTGGTGACCGCGCTCAGCCCGGAGATCGGTTACGACCGGGCCGCTGCGGTCGCGCACCACGCCGAGGCTGAAAATCTCACGCTGCGCGAGGCCGCCATCGCCTACGGCGGCATCGATGGCGCGACGTTCGACCGCATCGTTGATCCCGCAAGGCTGGTCGGCACCGGATTGTCGGGCGCCTGAGCCGCCGCGTCATCGCCGCTGAACCATGGCGCCGCCGCCCGCAACGCCGCCGCGATCGCCTCGGCCACCGCGCGAATGCGCGGCGTCTCGCGCGTGTCGCGATGCTGTGCCAGCCAGATCTCGCGCCCGCCCAGATCGGGCGAGGCCAGGCGCACCAGACCGGTCCCCCGTGCCGTGTGATGCGCCAGCACCGCAATTCCCAGCCCCGCCCGCGCCGCCGCGATGTGGCTCGCCCGGTTATCGGCCCGCAGCGCCGGCACCGCCTGTGGCGCCAGCGCCACCAGCCGGTCGATTTCGGGATACATCCCGGTTTCATCGCGCGTCAGGATCAGCCGATGCCCGGCACCGCCGCCCGCCTTGAAATCCGGCACGCCGTGCGCCGCAAGATAGCCGGCACTGGCATAAAGGCCGAACCGCACCGAACCCACCCGCCGCGCCAGGATCGACTGCCCGCGTGGCCGCGCCATGCGGATCGCGAGGTCCGCCTCACCCGCCGCGAGACTGAGCGTCCGGTCCGCGCCGATCAGTTCGACCACGATGCCCGGATAGTCGCGCGCCAGCGCCGCCAGCACCGGCATCAGCGCCACTTCGGCGAACCCCTCCACCGTGGTCAGCCGCACCACGCCTTCGAGCCGGATATCGCGCCCGCTCACGGTCCGCTCGACGGCGAACGCGGCCTGTTCCATCCGCTCGACCTCGCCGCGTACCGCCTCGCCCGCGGCGGTCAGCACGAACCCGCGCGGCGTGCGCACCAGCAGCCGTGCGCCCGCGCGTGCTTCCAACGCGGCCAGGCGCCGCCCCATCGTTGATTGCCGCACGCCCAGCGCCCGCGCCGCCGCCGAAAGCGTGCCATGGCGGGCGATTGCCAGAAAACTGCGCAGGTCATCCCAATCGAGCACGGGGCCCCCTATGCGTAAACGCATGACGAATGAACGATATTCGGGAATGTCTCCCTGATCGGTGCAAGTCTATATCATGCTGCAAAGGAGATCATCATGCATAATGCCATCGACAACCGCACCGCCCCCTACGGCGCCCTCCTGCTCAGGGTCAGCATGGGCGCGCTGTTCCTTGCCCATGCCAGCTTGAAATATTTCGTTTTCACCCCCGCCGGGACCGAAAAATACTTCGCCAGCCTCGGCCTGCCGCCGGTCTTCGGGCTGGTTGTCATCGTGGCGGAACTCATCGCGGGTATCGCCCTCATCCTGGGTATCTGGCCCCGCCTCGCCGCCTTGCTGATCGCACCGGACCTGATCGGCGCCATCATTCTGGTCCATAGCCACAACGGCTTCTTCTTCAACGCCCCCGGCGGCGGCTGGGAATATCCGGCCTTCTGGACGATTGGCCTGATCACACTGGCCCTGCTCGGCGACGGTGCCTATGCTCTCGTTCCAACCCCCTTCAACCAGCGAGCCGTATGATGGATAGCGAGACCCCGGCCCCCCTGCCCAGTATTTTCGTCAGCCATGGCTCGCCGATGCTGGCGATTACCCGCACGCCGGCGCGCGACTTCCTTGCCCATCTCGGCACCACCCTGCCCCGGCCGAACGCCGTGCTGATGGTCTCCGCGCATTGGGAGACCGAACGCCCCATGGTCAACGCGGTTGCGCGCAACCAGACCATCCATGATTTCGGCGGGTTTCCGCGCGCCCTGTTCGAAATCCAGTACCCGGCACCCGGCGATGCCACGCTTGCCGCCCATATCGCGGACCTGCTCGCGGCGGCCGGCTTTCCCACCGGCATCGATCACGCCCGCGGTCTCGATCATGGCGCCTGGGTGCCGATGATGCTCGCCTATCCGGCTGCCGATGTGCCGGTCCTGCAACTTTCCGTGCAATCGCACCGCGGCCCCGCCCATGCCTACGCCATCGGCCGGGCCCTCGCGCCGCTCCGCGCCGAAGGCGTGCTGATCATCGGCTCCGGCAGCTTCACCCACGACCTCCGCCGCTTTCGCGGCCAGGCGGTCGATGCGCCGGAAACCGCCGACGTTACCGCGTTCAGCGCCTGGATGGATCAGCACATCGCCGCTCATGACGTCGAGGCGCTGATCCACTATCGCACTCGTGCGCCGCATGCCGCCGATGAACACCCGACCGAGGAACATCTCCTGCCGCTGTTCACCGCCATCGGCGCCGCCGGCGACGCGCCCACCGCGCGGCGCCTGCACAATTCCACCGAACACGCCATCCTGCGCATGGATGCATATGGTTTTGACTTTCCCTGATCGCCCTGGGATTACCGATGCCGCGTGGTCGATGTGCGAAATTGATTTACACAATTTTAGATTGTGTGGTACCGCCTGTCATCACAGCAAGCGAAGCGGATTTCGATCTCCATGCAGGCCAATCCAAGGCTGATCATCCATTGCGGCTTCCATAAAACCGGCAGCACCGCCTTGCAGGCCGCGCTGCGCGCCAGCGACACACGATTACGCGCCGCAGGTTTTCTCTATCCCTACGCCGGCAGCCGTGACCAGCCGGGCCGGATCGGCAGCGACCCCAGCGACAGCGCGCACCACAACCTGGCTTGGCATACCGCCCGCCATCGGCGCTACGATCCCGCACGCGGCGGCCTGTCCGCCATGCTCGCCGAAATCGCGGAATTTCCTGGTGACGCGATCCTGTCCAGCGAAGAGTTCGAAACCCTGCTGGGCAGCGCCGACGGGCTGACGCTCTTGCGCAACGTGGCCGCGCGGTCCGGCCGGGACCTCGTTCTGGTCATCTATCTTCGCAACCAGATCGCCTACGCCGAATCCCTGTTCTTCGAACTGATCAAGCACGGCATCGGTACAGACTATGAACGTCACGCCGATGAAATCCTGCAAACCGGCAACCGCCGGTCCGAAGAGGCCGTGCATTGCTTCGACTATCAACGCGCCCTTGCCCGCCTGCGGGCGCGCACCGAGGCCACGATCATCCTGCGCAATTACCACGACCTGGGGCCGGGCGGCATCGTTGATGATTTCGCCGGCCTGTTCGGCCTCACCGACGCGCTGAAACCAGGTCCCGGTCGCGAAACCGCCAACCAGCGCCAACCAACCTCGACCGCGCTCTATACGTTCCATCGCAACCGCACTGGCCAGCGGCCCTCGCCGATCGAGCGCATCCGCATCATGCAAATCGCCGCCTGCGCGGATCGGTCCACCAGCAGCGCCGCTCTGCAAGAGGTTTTCGCCGAACGATTCGGCCCCGGTAACCGGGCGCTGTGCGCGGAATGGCAATTACCAACCACGGGGCTCGATGCCGCGCGAATGGGGCGCACGGCCTCCGAAATCTCCCTCGAATCCCTGTTCTCGTTCGAAACCCAGCGTGCGATCACCATGCTCGACACCACGGACTTGCCCGCGTGGCTTGCCGCAATCGGCCTTGAGAATACGACCATCCCGCTCGCGGCCCGCATGCTCGATCGTCTGCAGCAGGCCCGCCGCTCGCACCGGCGGCTCGCCGATCACGTCATCAACAAAATCTTTAACGAACCCGGCTCTTCGGCAACCCCGACGTCACCCGGCTGACCGGCGCCGCAGCCGCAACGCCGGACCCACCGACGCCACCAGCAACCCGCTCGCAACTACCAGCGGGATTCCCGCCGTCCACACCGTCGCGACGCCGTTCGGCCCGAGACACCGCGCATACACCGTGGTGAACAGCAGCGGCCCGATCAACGCGGTCAGCCCGGTCAAACTCGCGAGCAACCCCTGCAACCGGCCTTGCTCGGCATCGCTCACGCGATGCGCCATCACACCCTGCACGGCCGGCATCGCCAGACCCCATAACGAAAAGACCGGCACGCCCAGCCAGAACACCATGCTGTGCCGGGCAAAACCGAAAATCAGAAAGCCGATCGCGCCGCCCGCCAACCCGATCGCCAGCGCGCGCACCTCGCCGAACCGCTGCACCACCGGCCCGACCAGCAAGCCGCCGACCAACGCAAACCCAACCCCCGCCGCCGCCAAAGTCAGCCCGATCTCCAGCGGCAACCACCCATACCGGTCCTGCACATAGAGCACGAGCACCGAGGGGACCGCCTGCAACGCCAGCGTTCCCAACGCGTACACGCTCGCCGGTGCGGCGATCCGCGGCCGCCTGAAAAACCCCAGCGCCGATAACGGATTCAATCCCCGCCAACTCAGCCGCGTACGCGCCCGGCGCGACAGGGATTCCGGCAATGCCACCAACCCGTACAAAAAATTCGCCAGCGCCAGACCCGCCGCAAACCAGAACGGCAGCCGCAACGAAATTCCGCCCAGAATGCCGCCCAGCGCCGGCCCCAGCACAAACCCCAGCGCCGCCGCGACACCCGAGATCCCGAACGCCGCCGCCCGCCGCTGCGCCGGCGTCACATCCGCAATATACGCATTCGCCGCCGCAATATTCGCCGACGACGCGCCCGATAAAATCCGCCCGACAAACAACCACGCCACATCCGGGGCCAAGGCCATCACCGCGAAATCGATCGCCTGCCCCAGACATGAAAATAAAATCACCGGCCGCCGGCCGAACCGGTCCGACAACGCGCCCAGCACCGGCGCCGTCACAAATTGCATCGCCGCCCACGCCGCGCCAAAAAACCCGAACACGTGCGCCGTCAACACCACATTGCCGGCAACCAACCCCAAAACCAGCTTCGGCAACACCGGCAACACAATCGCCATCGCCAACATGTCCAACAAAATCGTGGCCATGATAAACCCAAACGCCGCATCCCGCCGCCCCGCCACGCGGCTGATCATGGATGGGAGTTGGGGGGATTGGGTGAGCGAGCAAAGTAAGGCCAGGGGCTCTCCCTCCGGAGCCATTCCAGCGATAAAGAGCATCGCTGGAACCTTGGGCTCCTCCGCCCCTGGACCCCGTTAAAGGCCCCGCGGGCAAGATGCCCGCTATCATACGATGAGGCGCGCGACGCGCGCCGGGCTTTAAAATCCATTAGTTTTAGGCAAGGGGAGGGCGACACAGGCCAGATCGACGGAACCACCGAGGCAGCGCCCTCCCCTTGCCTAAAACTAGCGGGTTCTAAGGGCTCCGCCCTTAGTGGGGGTCCAGGGGGCAAAGCCCCCTGGTCTTGCTTCGCTCGCCCACCCCAATCCCTCAACCTCATCCGTAATCGGCCTCGGTCGTAACGTCGTGGATACGGTCGGAGGCGAAGGCGTGGAAGATGGGGGATAGCGCGGTCGAGACGACGACGTTGACGATGAAGGTCGCGATCGCGATGTAGCAGGGGAAGGTATAGCCTGCGATGTGGAACGGGTAGATCGATCCTGCCAGGTGATTGAGCAGTGCGTAGTGCGTGGCAAGGCCGATGCCGCAGGCCCAGCCGACCAGCAGGGCCCAGCCGTTGTAAAAGCGCGTGAACAGGCTGAACACGATGGCGGGAAAAATCTGGATCATCCAGATCCCGCCGAGCAACTGCAGCTGGATGGCGTATTTCAGCGGCAGCGCGAAAATGAAGGCGAGCGCGCCGATGATCATCACGATGGAAAACAGCCGCGCGACCATTGATTCCTGTCCGGCGGTGACGCGCGGGTTGATGAACTGGCGCCAGATGTCGCGCGTGAAGATGTTCGCGGAGGCGATCGCCATGATGGCGGCGGGCACCAGCGCGCCGATCGCGATGGCGGCGAACGCGATGCCGACGAACCAGGGCGGCAGGGTGTGGATCAGCAAGGCGGGGACCGCGAAATTGGTGCCGAATTCCTTAAACCCGGCCGCGAATTGCGGCATGGTGGAAACGCCCGCCGCCACCGCCATGGCGCCGAGCAGCGTGACCAGCCCAAGCATCAACGAGTAGGCCGGCAGGATCACCGCGTTGCGCCGCACCACTTCGCTCGATCGTGCCGAGAGCACGCCGGTGGTGGCGTGCGGGTATAAGAACAGCGCCATGGCCGAGCCGAGTGCGAGGGTGGCGTAGCCGGAATAGAGCCCGCCGCTGCCGGCCGGCGGCTTGGGCAGCAGCAGCTTGGCTGGGGCGATTTTCGCAAAAATCGCGCCGAACCCGCCGAGTTCGGTCGGGATAACGATGATCGCGACAATGATGGTGAGGTAGATCAACAGATCCTTGACCACCGCGATCATGGCGGGCGCGCGCAGGCCGGAGGTGAAGGTAAACGCCGCCAGCACCAGAAAGGCGATGATCAGCGGCAGATGCGCGCCGAATCCCGCCCCGGTGATCCCCAATCCGCCGATCACGGTCTGCATGCCCACCAGTTGCAGCGCGATGTAGGGCATGGTCGCGACGATGCCGGTTACCCCCACCGCGAGGGCGAGAAGCCGATTGCCGTAACGCCCGCGCACGAATTCCGGCCCGGTGACAAAACCGTGCCTGGCGGAGACGCGCCATAATTTCGGAAAGATCACATATAGGATCGGGTAGGCGACAATCGTGTACGGCACGGCGAAAAACGCGAGCGCCCCGGCACCGAACATCAGCGCGGGCACCGCGATGAAGGTGTAGGCGGTATAGATATCGCCGCCGATCAGAAACCACGAAACGATGACCCCGAATTGCCGCCCGCCCAGACCCCATTCATCGAGCCTGGTCAGATCCCCGCCGCGCCAACGCCCGGCGGCAAACCCCAGGCCCAGCACGAGCACGAGCAGAACCGTAAAAATGCCGATCGCAATATCCATGGTCTTGGCCTCAGCTCTCGGCTTTATAAACGATGAAGATAATCACTGCCGAGAGCGGCACGGCGACCAGTTGATACCAGTAGAAGAACGGGAACCCGAATACCGCCGGAAGGGCGTGGTTGTAGAACGGCACCCATAGCGTGCCGATGAACGGGATGAGCAGCAGAAACCGCCAGGCGGACACACGTCTGCCGTGCTCTGGTTCGGGTTCGCGTGATGACCAATCGGGTGATGACATGGCGTTGGTTGGACCTCCCGGTTTCCCGGCCCCGATGCCGGAGCCGTTACCGCTGGTTTAGGCCGATCGCTCAAGCCGTGGCAAGAATCTCACGTCACCGCAGCGCCGGTGACCCGGGCCGGCCTGTGGCGAAACGGGCTGCTGGGTGGCGTCTGTCGCGCCTGATGCACGCCGGCGGTTTGCGACGGCATTGTCTTGACCGGATCTGACGGATCCATCACGCTGTCGGGTAGATTGACCAGACGGCATCATTTCAAGCGGGGATCGATCGACGATCGTGCCACGATCTGCACCCGGTTCGGCCGGGCGACCTGGGCGCCTGCTTCATCGCGGGCGCGATCGGCCTGGATCGTCAGGCCCGAACGCTCATGGGCGGAGCCGGTCGTCGTGCGGACCTGGCTGGCGGGCGCGATGATCAAAACGCCGCTTGCATGATCAACGAGGGCAACGATCCGCACACATATATGGAAATGACGTTCATGGGCACGCGGGCGAGCGAGAATTTTTACATCGGCACCGGCGGCATTGCGGTCGGGCCGGATTTCGTGCGGGACGGTCCGGCGCGCCACACCATTGCGGACGGCGCGCGGGTCTTTGCCGAGGCTAATCGCCGCGTGGTGGGCGGCCCATGACCGCGCAGGCAGCGGACCGCCGCATCACCTGGTGCCCGACCGATAGCTGGAATTTCCTGTCTTTCGCCATCGGCATGCTGGCGGAGGCTTATGCGTTCGGTGTGGCATCGGTCGCGACCGGCTGGGTGAGCATTCCAAAATCGCTCCTCTCGCTGCTGCTGGCCTGGGCGCCGATCTGGCTGATCATCGGCATCGCGATATCGGGCCCGTTGTCGGACCGGCTGGGCCGCAAACTGATGTTCTACGTGACCATGGCGCTGTACGGCGTGGGTGCGCTCGGGCTTGCATTCAGCCAGGGCTACGGGCTGATCCTGCTGTTTCTGGCGATCATGCTCCTGGCCTCGGGCGGCGAGATGAACACCATCCTGATCGCCTCGCATGAGTTGATGCCGCCGCGCCACCGGGGCAAGGCAACGATGGCGGCGGTCAGCTTCGTCTCGATCGGCGGGTTGGTGCTGGCCGTTGCGGCGTTTTCATCATCCTACGGCTCGGTGCCGGTGCAGCGCGCGGTGGTCGGCGGTGTGGGGTTCGCGATCGTCGCCGTTCTGTTCTATGTCCGGGGCCGGACGCCGGAATCACTGCGCTGGCTTTATGGCATCGATCCGGCGCGGGCGGTGCGCGAAGCCGGGCATTTCTACGCCGATCAGGCGGCCGCACGGATCGGCGCGATCGAGGCGGAGTTGCGCGCAGCGTCCCCGGCCACATCCTCATGGCGGCAGGTGCTGGGCCTGCCGCGCATGGGCCTGAAGCTCGCGTGCAGCACGATGATGTCGTTCGGCAACGCGGCCGGTTATGGCATGATCACCTATGTGGTCGGGCCGTATTTCTTCAAAAACCTGACCGATCAGATCCTGCTCGCCGCAGGGCTGGCGGCGGTGGTTTCGGGGATGATCTTTCTCTCCGGCGACCGGATCAGCCGGCGCCGGACCTTGCTGCTCGGCTATGCCGCCTGCGCCGCGATCAGCCTGGTGATCGTGCTGACGCGCGGCTGGTGGCACAGCGATGCCTTGCGCTTTCTCGCCCTGGTGTTCGTTTTGAACTTCTTCATCAATATCGCCTATATCACTGAAGATACGTTCAAGGCCGAAATCTGGCCGACCGCGGTGCGCGGCTCGATGACGGCGCTGGTGCGGTTCATTTCGATCGGATGCTATGTCGTGACCATTTTCGTGACGCAATCCCTGACGATCGGCGGCTATCTCGGCTTCAACCTCGCGGTCTGGCTGGTCGGCCTCGCAGGGGCGGTGTTGTGGTCGGCCTTCGGTATCGAAACCGGCGGCGGCGCGGCGCTCGGCGTTGCCTCGGGCGAAACGATCGTCGATCCCTCATGACCGGCCGGCTGAGCCTGAACGCGATCGGCCCGCTCACCGCTTATGACGATGCGGCCGCCGCCGTGCAGGAAATCCGCCGCATCTACGACCAGAGCCTCGCCCGGATCGGTGCCGGATTCCGCGCCTTGCTGGCCGATCCGCACGCCCCGGACCCGGTCGAGGCACCCTACCCGTACGTCGCGTTTTCGGTGGCACAGGAGCAACTCAACGTCGATGCGCGGCTGTCGCACGGCGTGTTTCTCGAACCCGGCACCTACGGCACGACGCTCACACGGCCGGATATTTTCGGCGCCTACTACCACGAACAGATCAGCCGGCTGATGCATCACCACGGTTGTGCCGTGCATGTCGGCGCGAGCGCGACGCCGATCCCGCTCGCGTTCGCCGCGCCGGATGCCTCGGGTGCCGGCGCCGATTTCGACTACGAGGCGCTGCTCGATCGTTCGACCAAGCCCGATCTATGGGCGATCAACGACGCGATTGCCAACAGCACCAACCGGCCGCTGGCTGACGCGCCGAACCCGCTGTCGCTGTTCACCGCCGAGCGGGTGGATTATTCGATCGCGCGCCTGCACCACTACACCGGTACGGCGCCGGGTCATTTCCAATCCTTCGTGCTGTTCACCAACTATCAGCGGTATGCCGATGCCTTCGTGGCCTATGCACGCACCCAGCTCGCGGCCGGCGGGGCCAGTGCCTTCGTCGGGCCCGGTGATGTCGAAACCGCCGCGGGCGGCACGATTGATGCCGACGCGTTCAGTCGCAATCTGCCGCAGATGCCGGCCTATCACATCAAGCGCCCGGACGGCGATGGCATCACCCTGGTCAACATCGGTGTCGGGCCGAGCAACGCCAAGACCATCACCGACCATATCGCGGTGCTGCGGCCGCATTGCTGGCTGATGGTGGGCCATTGCGCCGGCTTGCGGCGTGGCCAAGTGCTGGGCGATTACGTGCTGGCGCACGGCTATGTTCGCGCCGATCATGTGCTCGACGACGATCTGCCGCTGTGGGTGCCGGTCCCCGCGATCGCGGAGGTGCAGGTGGCATTGGCCGAAGCGACCTCGCTGGTCACCGGCCTGCGCGACCATGAGCTGAAAACCCGCCTGCGCACCGGAACGGTCGCGACCACGGACAACCGCAATTGGGAAATTCAGCTCGATACCTATTTCGCCGCGTTCAATCGCAGCCGGGCCATCGCCGTGGATATGGAATCCGCCACCGTCGCGGCCAACGGTTTTCGGTTCCGGGTGCCTTACGGCACGCTGCTCTGCGTATCGGACCGGCCGCTGCACGGGCAGTTGAAACTGCGCGGCATGGCCAATGAATTCTATCGCACCAGCATCGATCAGCACATCATGATCGGGATCGAAACCATGAATATCCTGCGGCGCCAGGGTGTTGAACGGTTGCACTCGCGCAAGCTGCGCGGCTTCGTCGAACCTGGATTCCGCTGAGCCCGAGCCTTAGCGCGGCTGACGCGCATCGACCGCGCCGGCCACGCCGACGCGCGCGGCAACAATCAATCGTCGCGCTGGATACGTTCCTGACGCTCGTGACGTTCCTGCGCCTCGATCGACAATGTCGCGATCGGGCGTGCCATCAGCCGTTTCAGGCCGATCGGCTCGCCGGTTTCCTCGCAATAGCCGTAGGTACCGCCTTCGATCCGCGCCATCGCCTGGTCGATCTTGCCGATCAGTTTGCGCGCGCGGTCGCGGGTGCGCAATTCGAGTGCGCGGTCGGTCTCGACACTCGCACGATCGGTGATGTCGGGCTCCAGAATACCGCCCTCCGAAAGACTGGCGAGGGTGCCATTCGCCTCCATCAGCAGATCGTGCCGCCAGCGTAACAGACGTTGGCGGAAATATTCGATCTGCATCGGATTCATAAATTCTTCATCGTCACTCGGTACATAATCCGGCGCGAGAGTGATCAGCATGTTTATGAGTCTCTCCAACGAGTCGGCCAGCCGGGGGTCGCCATCGGCCGCACGCCGCCGGCTTATAGCTTCGGCCCTGCCCGACGCCAAGACCTATCCTGCGGCAATTCACCAAGCCGTCATATTTGGTCACGCCGCGCGAGTTCTACCTTGGCGCGCAACCGGATTGCCCCGATGATCTGCCGCAGTACCGGATCGGCAGGCTCGGTCATGGTCGCGACCGCATCGCTCAGCGCGGCGAGCGCGGCGCCGCCATCTCCGTTCAGCGTAGCTATCTGGATGGCATCCAGCGCGCCGAGCACGGATTCACCCCCGCGGCGGGCCGTGCGGTCGCGGTGCTGGGGGCAGGTATCCTCCTGCAGCGCGATCAATCCGGCGGGGATCACAGCCGACACCGTGCCCACCGATGCCGCAGCGGGCTGCCGAAGCATGAAACCCGGGGCTCCGGTTCTGGCGGTGGTACCGCCGGGCCGGGCGGCTCCGACCCCGGACAGTGCTGAAATACGTGTCATGCCAACTCCTCGAAGCGCTCTACGCGTTTTGCAATTTTGCCGACCAACGCATCTTTAGCTGCAAAGTATTAACTTTTTACTGCGATAACCAGATTTGTGAGCACAATCGTATCATCGCAGCCCGCCCCCTTCCGGCCGACGAAGCGGCGCTTCGGCCTGGTGGCCTTCGCCGGCATGTTGGTCATATCGCTCCTCGCCTGCATCGGCACGGCGCGGGCGGAGGTTCGCATCAAGGACATCACGGATATCCAGGGCATCCGCGACAACCAGTTGATCGGCTATGGGCTGGTCGTCGGGCTCAACGGCACCGGCGATTCGCTCAACAATGCCATCTTCACGCGCCAGTCGCTGATCGGCATGCTCGAACGCCTGGGCGTCAACACCGAAGACCAGGCTGCCAGCCTGCAGACCAAGGATATCGCCGCGGTCATGGTCACGGCAAGCCTGCCGGCGTTTTCGCACAGCGGCGAGCAGATCGACGTCACTGTTTCAGCCCTGGGCGATGCGAAGGACCTCACCGGCGGCACCCTGCTGGTAACCCCGCTGCTCGGTGCGGACGGCCAGGTTTATGCCGTGGCGCAGGGTTCGCTGGTCACCGGTGCGATCAAGGCGAGCGGCGCGAATTCCTCGTTCACCCAGGGCGTACCGACGGTCGGCCGCATCACCAACGGGGCCATCGTCGAGCGGTCGGTGAATTTCACTCTCGCCACCGAGACCGATCCGAAACTCGAATTGCGCAATCCCGATTTCACCACCGCCGAGCGAATCGCCGACGCGATCAACGCCGATCTGGGGCCCGGCATCGCCACGATGGACGATCCGCGAACCATCACGCTCGACCTGAAAGGCCGCAATGTCGTCGGCGACCTCGCGGCGATCGAGGATTTGAAAGTGGAGCCTTCCTCCCCCGCGACGGTCGTGGTCGATGAAGCGACCGGCACCATCGTGATGGGGGCGGATGTGCGGATCAGTACAGTCGCCATCGCGCAGGGCAATCTGACCGTGCAGGTCACCAACACACCGGTGGTGAGCCAACCCGGCCCGCTTTCCAACGGTCAAACGGTTTCGACCGCGCAAACCACAATCGCGGTCAAGAAAGGCAAAGGCAAGAAAATGGCAATCGTCAAAGGTAGCGTCAGTCTGCGCCAATTGGTCAGCGGTCTGAACTCCCTCGGGGTCGCACCGCACGACATGATCAGCATTCTGCAGGCGATCAAGGCAGCCGGCGCGCTGCAAGCCCAGCTGGTCGTGCAATGAGCGGCACGATCGGATCGGTGCCGATCCTGCCACCGGCGACCCGCACAATCGCGGCGGCGAGCAAGACCGATGCGACCGCGCAGAAATTCGAAGCCATGGCGATTGCGCAGTTTCTGAAACCGATCTTCCAAACGATGGGCAAGGCCGACGCCCCGTTCGGCGGCGGCACCGTTGCTCGGCAGTTTCAGCCGTTCCTGATCGACGCGATCGCCAAATCGATGGAAGCGCGCGGCGGCCTCGGCCTTACCCCGATGATCGAAACCACTTTGGCCGGCGAACAGGCAAAGCAAGGCCCCGCACCGGCATTCCGCATGTCAACCGGAGTCGAGAAATGATCGCCAAATCCAAGGTTAAAACGCTCCCGTCGCCGCAACCGTCACCCCTGCTGGAGGCGGTCACCACCCTCGCCAAAGTGCTCGAGGCGGAAAACGGTGCATTGCGCCAGTCGGATTTCGGCGCCAGCGGCGCCCTGGCCGATGCCAAACGCCTCGCGATCGTTTCACTCGAAAGCCTCACGTTGCATCAACCGCCATCGCCGAGCCTGATGCCGGAGGCGCTTCACCGGCGCCTCGACAGTGCGATCGAGCAGAATCGCCTGCTCCTGCGCCGCTCGATCGATACGCAGCAACGCGTCATCGCCACGATTCTGCAAGCAATCGACCCTGAGCCGGCCGACCAACATTATCCCGGACAGAACGGGGCCGAGACGTCCCACCGGCACACAGCACCGGTCGCGCTCACCCTGCGCGCATAACCGCCCAACCGGCCAATCTCTGGTCACTACAGACGCGCTATGGCATGCGCTCTACCATGCGTCTCATTCTGATCACGATCGCGCCGTTCGAATCCGTCTCCGGCGCATCGTTCTACCATCGCCGCCTGCTCGCCGCCTGGAACGACATGGGCGGCACCGCCGAAGTGATCGCCTTGACCGCGCCGCCGGCACCCGATTTCGCCGAACGGTTCGATCCATCAGCCGCGATCATCGTCGAAGGCGCCGCGTTCGAATACGCCGAAGCCGTCATCCCCGCGCTGCAGGCACGCGGCGCCGTCGCCCTGATCCATCATCCGACGGCGCTGGAACCCGGCACGCCCGAACCCCGCCGCCGCGCGCTCAAGGCACTCGAACGATCCGTGCTGCCCGGTTTTCGCAAAGTCGTCGCAGCCAGTGCACCGATCGCGGATCGCCTCAGCCAGGAATTCGGCGTACCAGCCAACCGTTTGCGCGTTCTGGTCCCCGGCACCGATCGTCAGACCCGGCGCTCGATCGGTGCCGATGCGCCGTTCGGCGCCCCCTGCACCATTCTCTCCCTTGCGACCCTCACCTATCGCAAAGGCCACGATGTCCTGCTGAAGGCCCTCGCGACACTGACCGACCTCGACTGGCGTCTAATCCTGGCCGGCGAACCGCGCGATGAAACCTATGCCCACAGCCTCGATACGCTGATCGAGCAGACCGGCTTGTCTGCCCGGGTCGAACGGCATGGTGCCCTCGAGGGTGCTGCCCTCGACACCGCCTGGGCGCGCGCCGATCTGTTCGCCCTGGCAACCCGCTTCGAAGGCTTCGGCATGGTGATCGCCGAAGCCATGGCCCGTGGCCTGCCCGTCGCCATCACCGATGGCGGCGCCGCCGGCAGCCTGGTTGCAACGGGTGCCGGAATCGTAGCCCCGGTCGATGATGTCGCCCAACTCGCAAAAGCGCTCCGCAGGCTGATTTTCAGCCCCGCCTTGCGCGCCGAAATGGGCGGCATCGCCTGGGCTCACGCCCGTACGCTACCGGAGTGGCCGGATCAGGCTGCGGCACTGCGCGATATCATCGCGCACTGACCATCCAACCGATGGCGCGTCATGTCACACGCGCCAGCAGGCGTTCCACGCGATCTTCGAATACGCTGAACGAAAACGGTTTTCTCAGCAGATCGACCCGTGGCCCGGCCACGATGCGCGCCGCATCGCTGACGTCACCCAGCCCGGTGATGAACAGCACCGGTAAAGCCGGCCGTATCGCATGGGCTGCCTCCACCAGGCAGCGCCCGTTCATCGCGCCGCGCAGCCCGATATCGGAAATCAGCAGATCGATCCGGCCGGACGCGGACAGCACGTCGAGCGCCGCTGCCGCATCGGCTGCCTGGAGGACGGAAAACCCCAACCCCTCGAGCATTTCGGCCAGGAGCGCGCGCAGATCGGGTTCGTCGTCAACGACCAGAATGACATCCTTTGTCTCGGGCTGCGGCATCTGCGCGGCGGAATCCGCGCTGCCGATCGCGCCGGCGGCGGTTTCGCACGGAAGGAACAGGCGAACGATGGTCCCCATGCCCGGCCGGCTTTGTAATTCGACATGACCGCCTGATTGTTTGAGGAAACCGTAAATCATCGACAGGCCCAGCCCGGCGCCGTGGCCGCGCTTCCTGGTGGTGAAGAACGGATCGAACGCCCGCGCCGCCACGTCCTCGGTCATACCGCAACCGGTGTCCATCACCGATACCACCACATATCTTCCTGGCGCGGCGGCATCACCGTCATCTGGCGTGCCGAGCGTCCGGCGGCAGGCCTCGATCGTCAGATACCCGCCATCGGGCATCGCATCGCGCGCATTGATCGCGAGATTGAGCAGCGCCGTTTCGAGTTGATGGTAGTCGCAAACCGCGGCGCCGACCGCCGGGTCGCACCGTGTCCGCAATTCGATCGTGGGACCAACCGTGTGGCTGAGCAATTCCTCGATGTCGAGCAGGAACTCCGGAATATCGATCACCGTCGGCACCAGGGATTGCTTGCCCGAAAAGGCCAGCAGCCGCTGCGTCAGCCCCGCTGCCCGACTGGCGGCACTACGCGCCCCCGCAAGATAAGACTCCGCCGATGCCAGATCACGCTGCGCCAGCCGCGTTGTGAGCATATCGAGATTGCCGATGATCCCGGCCAGTAAATTATTGAAATCATGGGCAATGCCGCCGGTCAACTGACCGATCACAGCCATTTTTTCGCTCTGGCGCAAGTTTGAACCGGTGCCCTCACGCTCGCGCGCCCGCGCCCGCGCGGGTGTTTCCGTGATCACCGTGAAGACGCCGTCAACGCGGTTTCGCTCTGCGATGATCGGCGTGTAACTGAAATCGAACCCGCACTGCCCGGTCATCGCCACGTTACCCGTGCTAAGCGCCCGATCGGATAGCAGGACCGCTTCCCCTCGCCGCACACGTTCCAGCATCGACCGGCAGAACACAGCGTGTTCGGGAAATACCTCGGTGACGGCCATACCCAACGCCCGCGGGTGCCACACGCCGAACAACGCCGCGCATGCATCGTTGTATAGCAAAACCCCATCCGGGCCGAGAAAAAGCGCGATCGGTGCGGGCGATCGCAGGGCCAGATCGACCGCGCAGATCCGCTCGACCGGCCAATCATCCCGGGCGCCTAGCACGGTCGCACCCCAATCGAACGCCGCGATCAGGCTTTGCGTATCCATACCCGGCGTGAGCTGGCTGTAATCCATGTTGTGGCGGTCCAGTTCCGCGATTATCCGCACCCGACGGTCCGATGCGATCAAAAATTGCCGGAGGCCGATGGACCTCCAAATGACCCACCCACGCTCATACCAAAAATCATTCCCGCTGGATTAATTTTTGGTGATTTCAAGCGGGCGATGCAAGAGGTCGCGGACCGATCGCCGGCACTTTATCGCACGATGCGCGGTGCAGCGCGTCGCTGGCCGTCAGATATGCAGAGCGCGCCCGTCAACCGCCAGTGCCGCCTCCTTGACGGCCTCGTTCAATGTCGGATGAGCGTGGCTCGTGCGTGCAATATCCTCCGCCGAAGCGCCGAACTCCATCGCCAGCACGAGTTCCGCGATCATCGTGCCCGCATCCGGCCCGATGATATGCGCGCCCAGCACCTGGTCGGTCGTCCGGTCGGACAGGATTTTAACGAAACCATCAGTGTCGCCCATCGCGCGCGCCCGCCCGTTCGCCATGAACGGAAACTTGCCGGTCTTGTAGGCCACGCCCTCGGCCTTGAGTTCTTCCTCGGTCTTGCCGACCGAGGCGATCTCCGGCCAGGTGTATACCACCCCCGGGATCGCGCCGTAATTGACATGCCCGGCCTGCCCTGCCAGCAATTCCGCCAGCGCGACGCCTTCTTCCTCGGCTTTGTGGGCCAGCATCGCCCCGGCGATCACATCGCCGATCGCGTAAATACCTTTGATATTGGTGGCGAAATGCCCATCGGTCTTGACCCGGCCGCGTTCGTCGGTCGCCACGCCGGCAACATCGAGCCCAAGCCCCGCCGTGTGGGGCCGTCGGCCGATTGCGACCAGCACGACATCGGCTTCCAGCGTTTCCGCCGCGCCGCCCTTGGCCGGTTCCAGTGTCAACGTAACCCCGGCGGCGGTCTTGCTGGCCCCGGTCACCTTGGTGCCGAGCTTGAACTTCAGGCCGAGCTTGGTCAGAATTTTCTGAAAGCTGCCCGCGATCTCGCCATCCATCGTCGGCACCAGACGATCGAGATATTCGACCACGGTTACCTCCGCGCCCAGCCGGCGCCAGACGCTACCGAGTTCCAGCCCGATATAGCCGCCCCCAATCACCACCAGATGCCTGGGTACCGATGCCAGCGCGATCGCACCGGTCGACGTGACGATGGTGGTTTCATCGATCTCCACCCCGGGCAGCGGCACACTTTCGCTACCGGTCGCGATCACGATATGCTTCGCTGTATAATCAATGCCTTCCACAGTGATCGTATCGGCCGACTTGAACGCCGCAGATCCCTTCAGCCAGGTGATCTTGTTCTTCTTGAACAAAAACTCGACGCCCTTGGTATTGGCGACGACCACCTCGTCCTTGTGGCTCATCATTTTCGGCAGATCGAAGGAAACCTCTTTTGCCATCACCCCGTGCTGCGCGAACCCATGCAGAAGCGCATGGTAATTTTCCGAGGATTGCAGCAACGCCTTCGAGGGTATGCAGCCGACATTCAGGCACGTGCCCCCCAGCGTCGCCCGCTTTTCGACGCAGGCGACCTTCATCCCAAGCTGGGCGGCCCGGATGGCGCACACATAACCGCCGGGGCCGGCGCCGATGACGATGAGGTCGAACTGGTCTGGCATCAGGTAAAATCCTTAAGGAAGGGTCCTTTTTTGAAAAAAAGAACCAAAAAACTTTTATTCATATCAGGTCGTGCCCTGACGCGTAATTCGCCTGGGCACGACGTTTGCAAGGTTTCGTTGGGCTAGATCTCCAGCATCAGCCGGCGGGGATCCTCGATGCTCTCCTTCACCCGCACCAGGAACGACACCGCCTCACGCCCATCGATGATCCGATGATCGTACGATACCGCGAGATACATCATCGGCCGGATTTCCACCTTGCCGTCGATCGCCATCGGCCGATCCTGGATCTTGTGCATCCCCAGGATCGCCGATTGCGGCGGGTTCAAGATCGGCGTCGACATCAATGAGCCGAATACACCGCCGTTGGTGATCGAGAACGTACCACCCGAAAGCTCATCGAGCTTCAACGCCCCGTCGCGCGCCCGCTTGCCGAACCCGGCAATCGCCGCCTCGATCTGCGGAAAACTCATCTGGTCCGCATCGCGCAGCACCGGCACCACCAGCCCATTCGGGCTGCTGACGGCAATGCCCATGTTCACGAAATTCTTGTAGACAATTTCATCGCCGTCGATCTCGGCGTTGACCGCCGGAAACTCGCGCAGCGCGGCAACGCAGGCCTTGACGAAGAAGCTCATGAAACCGAGCCGCACGCCCTTGTGCTTCTTCTCGAACGCATCCTTGTATTCCGACCGCAGCGCCATCACCGCGCCCATGTCCACCTCGTTGAAGGTGGTCAGCATGGCGGCGTTGTTCTGTGCCTCCTTCAACCGGGCTGCGATGGTGCGGCGCAGCCGGGTCATTTTCACCCGCTCCTCGCGCACATCCTCGGTGCGGGGCGTCCTCGCAGCCGCGACCGGCTTTTCGGCCGGCTTGTCGAGAAACGCGATCACGTCGCCCTTGGTGATCCTGCCATCCTTGCCCGAACCATCGATCTGCGACGGCGCAACCTTGGTCTCGGTCATCATTTTCTGGGCCGCCGGCATCGGCGCGTGGCCACTGCGGGCAACCGGGCCAGACGGCGGCGGCGGCGCGGTCACGCCGGCCGGCGGGTTGGCCGCGGGCCTCGGCTCGGCCTTGGCGGGTGCCGCGGCCGCACCATCGCCGGCGCCGATGGTGCCGAGCAGCGCGCCAACCTCGACTTCCGCCCCTTCATCCGCCGCAATCGCCTCGATCGTGCCGGCCGCCGGGGCATTGACCTCCACCGTCACCTTGTCGGTTTCAAGCTCGACGATCGCCTCGTCCCGCTCGACATGCTCGCCGGATTTCTTGATCCAGCGCGCGACCGTCGCGGTCGTCACGCTTTCGCCCAGAGTCGGGACCTTGATTTCGGTGGACATATTTCTGCCTCTCCTGTCGGCGTATCAGACGCCAAGTGCCTGCTTGACCAGAGCCGCCTGTTCGGCAGCATGCGTTTTGGCAAGACCCGTCGCCGGACTCGCCGCCGGTGTGCGCCCGACATAGACCGGCCGCTTCGCCTTCATGCCATCGCCCAGGCATTCGAGCACGTGCTCGATCCGCCGATCGACGAAATGCCAGCCGCCCATGTTCTCGGGCTCCTCCTGGCACCAGACGACCTCGGCATTGCCATACATCTCGATCGCCGCTTTCAGCGCCTTTTTCGGGAACGGATAGAGTTGCTCCAGCCGCACGATCGCCACGTCCGCAATGCCGCGATCACGCCGTTCGGCCAGCAGATCGTAATAGACCTTGCCCGAACAGATCACCACGCGCCTGACCTGCTCGGCCGGCCCGATCGCATCGATCTCCGCGATCACGGTCCGGAACGCCGAGCCGTTGCTCATCTCATCGAGCGTCGAGACGGCCAGCTTATGCCGCAAAAGCGATTTCGGCGTCATGATGATCAAGGGCTTGCGGAAATTCCGCTTGAGCTGGCGGCGCAGCGCATGGAAATAATTCGCAGGTGTCGTGATATTGCACACCGCCATGTTATTTTCGGCGCATAACTGCAAAAACCGCTCCGGCCGCGCCGATGAGTGCTCCGGCCCCTGCCCTTCATACCCGTGCGGCAGCAACATCGTCAGACCGGACATGCGCAGCCATTTGCTTTCACCCGCCGCGATGAACTGATCGATGATCACCTGCGCGCCATTGGCAAAATCGCCGAACTGGCCTTCCCACAGCACCAGCGTGCGCGGATCGGCGACCGAATAACCATATTCGAATCCAAGCACGCCGGCTTCGGACAACAGCGAGTTGAAGATCTCGATCTTCGCCTGATCGGCGCGGATGTTGTTCAGCGGCACATATTCGTGCTGGTTCGATTGATCGACCAGCACGGCGTGGCGCTGGCTGAACGTGCCGCGCTGACAATCCTCGCCCGACAGCCGCACCCGATGCCCTTCGAGCAGCAGCGAGCCGAAGCCCAACGCCTCGCCCGTCGCCCAGTCGATGCCCTCGCCGGTCTCAATCGCGTCGCGCTTGGCCTCAAGCTGGCGGATGATTTTGGGGTTGAGGTCGAAATTCGCCGGCGGGGTCGCGAGCGCATGCCCGATCGTACGCAGGTCTTCGAGCGAAATCGCGGTCGGTTCCTCGGTCTCGCCATCCTCGTCGCGCGCCGAATTCAGCCCGGCCCAATGGCCTTCCAGCCAATCCGCCTTGTTCGGCTTATAGCCCGCGGCCGCCTTGTAGGCTTCCTCGAGCGTCGCCACGAAATCCTGATGCATCTTGTCGGACTCGGCGGTGCTCACCGCACCCTCGGCGGCCAGACGTTCGGCATACAGCGTGCGCGTCGTCTTGCGCGACCGGATCGCCTGATACATCAGCGGCTGGGTGAACGCCGGCTCGTCGGTCTCGTTATGGCCGTGGCGGCGATAGCAGACCAGGTCGATCACCACGTCCACCGCGAATTGCTGGCGGAACTCGGTCGCCAGTTGTGCGACAAAAACCACCGCTTCCGGATCATCGCCGTTCACATGGAAAATCGGCGACTGCACCGATTTCGCCACATCGGTACAATAGAGCCCCGAATACGCATGGGCCGGCACCGTGGTGAAGCCGATCTGATTATTGACGACAATGTGAACCGTGCCACCCGTGCGGTAGCCGATCAGCTGGCTCATCGCGAGCGTCTCATACACCAGCCCCTGGCCGGCGAACGCCGCATCGCCATGCATCAGCACGCCCATCACCGAGCGCCGCCCGCTGGTATCCCCCGCCATATCCTGACGCGCCCGCACCTTGCCGACCACGACCGGGTCGACCGCTTCGAGATGCGACGGATTCGGCTGCAACGACAGATGCACCTGCCGACCATCGATCGACACGTCGGTCGACGTGCCGAGATGATATTTGACGTCGCCCGACCCCTGCACGGCATCCGGCTTGAAACTCTCGCCGCCGAATTCGGAGAACAGCGCAGTGAAGGGTTTCTTAACGATATTGACCAGCGTGTTCAACCGGCCCCGGTGCGGCATGCCGATCGCGATTTCCGAAACCCCGTCGCGCGCCGCGGTCTCGATGATCCGGTGCAGCGCCGGAATGGTGCTTTCCGCCCCTTCGAGGCCGAATCGCTTGGTCCCGACATAGCGGCGCTGGCAGAAGGTTTCGAAGCCTTCCGCCTCGGTCAAATGCTGCAACACCTTGCGCTTGCCCTCGGGCGAGAGCGCATTGCGCCAGGGCGCACCCTCGATGCGGCGCTGGATCCAGGATTTCTGCTCCGGGTCCTGAATATGCATGAATTCCACGGCAATCTTGCCGCAATAGCTCTCGCGCAGAATGCCGATGATCTCGCGCATCGTCGCGGTCTCGCGGCCGAGCACCATGTCGATGAAGATCGGCCGATCCATGTCGGCCTCGGTAAACCCGTAGCTCACCGGGTCGAGTTCCGGATGATGTCCGGGGCGCTTCAACCCCAGCGGATCAAGATCCGCTTCAAGATGCCCGCGCACGCGATAGGCGCGGATGAACATCAGCGCGCGGATCGAATCGATCGTCGCCTGGCGCGATACCGGTACGGATGGCGTCTCCGCCATTGCCGGTGCCGTCGTGAAATCGGTGGGCCGCGGCGCCCAGGAAGCACCAACCGCGTCGCTGAGCACCGATTTCGCCTCGTCGCCGAGCGATGCGAACAACGCCGCAAAATCCGGATCGACACTGTCCGGCGCGCTCACCCACCGCGCATAGAGATTGGCGATGAAGGCGGCATTACTGCCGTTCATCGCCGTGGCTAAAATATCGACACCCGCCATATCTGCTTCCTTCAACCGAACACGGTCCGCACCATCAAACCCGCCCGAAAGCGGCTTGCGTCATATGTGGGGTACATATGACGCGTTAGACATAGGCCACTTGCCGCGCCGCTTGCACCGCTGCTTTACGGTGCAGGGATGCTTGCGGCGCATGTATCGGCGGCTTCGCCGGACCGTTCATCGATCATCCAGCCCGCGGCATATCAGGCCCGCAACGCCTTCACCATCGTCGAACCCAGCGAGGCCGGGCTGTCCGCCACATGAATACCCGCCAGCTTCATCGCCTCGATCTTGGCCCCCGCGGTATCCCGCCCGCCCGAAATCACCGCGCCGGCATGGCCCATGCGCCGCCCCGGCGGTGCCGTGACACCGGCAATGAACCCGACCACCGGCTTCTTCACGCGGTGACGCGCCAGAAACTCCGCCGCATCGATCTCGCTCTGGCCACCGATTTCGCCGATCATGATCACCGCTTCCGTCTCATCATCGGCCAGAAACATTTCCAAAACCTCAATGAAATCGAGCCCTTTGACCGGATCGCCCCCGATGCCGACGCAGCTCGACTGCCCAAGCCCCGCCGCCGTGGTCTGCGCCACCGCCTCATAGGTCAGCGTCCCCGAACGCGAGACGATGCCGATCTTGCCGCGCCGGTGAATATGACCGGGCATGATGCCGATCTTGCAGGCATCCGGCGTGATCACCCCCGGGCAGTTCGGCCCGACCAGGATCGATTTCGAGCCGGACAGCGCCCGATGCACCCGTACCATGTCAAGCACCGGAATCCCCTCGGTGATGCACACGATCAGGCCGATTTCGGCATCGATCGCCTCCAGAATCGCATCGGCCGCAAACGGCGGCGGCACGTAAATCGCGCTGGCATCGGCCTGCGTCGCGGATTTCGCCTCGGCCACGGTGTCGAACACCGGCAAATCCAGGTGCCGCGTGCCGCCCTTGCCCGGCGTCACGCCGCCCATCACCTTGGTGCCGTAAGCGATCGCCTGCTCGGAATGAAACGTACCCTGCGCACCGGTGAAACCCTGGGTGATCACGCGGGTTTCGGCATTGACCAGAATAGCCATTATGCGGCCTCCTTCACGGCGGCCACAATCTTCTGCGCGGCATCAGCCAGGTTGTCGGCCGCGATGATCGGCAGGCCGGATTTCGACAGTATGTCCTTGCCGAGTTGCACATTGGTGCCTTCAAGCCGCACCACCAGCGGCACCGAGAGCGAAACCTCGCGCGCCGCCGCCACCACACCCTCGGCGATCACGTCACAGCGCATGATGCCGCCGAAAATATTGACCAGAATACCCTCCACGTTCGGATCCGAAAGAATGATCTTGAACGCCGCGGTCACCCGCTCCTTGGTCGCACCGCCGCCGACATCGAGAAAATTCGCCGGCTCCGCGCCATACAGCTTGATGATGTCCATTGTTGCCATCGCAAGCCCGGCGCCATTCACCATGCACCCGATCGAGCCTTCGAGCGCCACATAATTCAGACTGTGCTTGGCCGCTTCGAGTTCCTTGGGGTCCTCCTCGGCCTCGTCGCGCAATTTTTCGAGGTCGGGATGCCGATACAGCGCGTTATCGTCGAATGTTATCTTGGCATCGAGCGCGATAATCTCGCCTGCACCGGTCACCACCAGCGGGTTGATCTCCACGATCGCGCAATCGAGCGCGATGAACGCCTTGTACATGGCGGCCACGAATTTCGCGAAGGATTTCTGCTGCGTCGCATCCAGCCCGAGGCCGAACGCCAGCTTGCGCGCATGGAAGCCGGAAATTCCGCTCGCCGGATCGACCGCGACGCGCATGATCTTTTCCGGATGATGCTCGGCGACCTCCTCGATCTCCATGCCGCCCTCGGTCGAGGCCATGATGACCACTTCCGAGACCGAACGATCGACCAGCAGCGACAAATACAGCTCGCGCTTGATGTCGCACCCGGCCTCGACATACACCCGCCGCACCACCCGCCCGGCCGGGCCGGTCTGCTTGGTGATCAGCGTGTGCCCCAGCATCGCCTCGGCCGCCGCGTTCACCTCATCGGCCGATTTCGCCAGCCGCACGCCGCCCTTGCCCTCGGGATCGTCCTTGAAATGTCCCGCGCCACGCCCGCCGGCGTGGATCTGCGATTTCACGACATAAACCGGTCCCGGCAGTTTCGCCGCCGCCCGGGCCGCCTCTTCGCCACTCCAGGCAACATGCCCGTCCAGCACCGCGACGCCATAGGATTTCAGAAGTTCCTTGGCCTGATATTCATGTATGTTCATGGGATTCCTGTACGGTGGTCATTCGCCTGTCATCAAAAAACATTCGCCAGTCGCTATCTCTGCTCATGCCTCGGACCCGTCGGACAGCGGCCTAGACCAAGCCGCCGCGCCGTGCAACCGGGCATGCTCACTGCAGATGCGCGAGCGCGAAATACGCCTCGCTGCGCATTTCCTCGAGCCGCGAAACCGTGCGCTCGAAAATCGAGACCCCCTCGCCCGCGGTGTAGAGCTGCGCCGGTTCCGCCGCCGCCGAGGCATACAGCTTGACCCGATGCTCGTATAACGCATCGATCAACGTGATGAACCGGCGCGCCTCGTCGAAATTATCGGGCGACAGCGCGGGGATCGCATCGATCAGCACGGTGTCGTAATGCGTCGCCAGCGCCAGATAGTCGCCCGACCCCAGCGCCTGCGCGCACAAAGCCGAAAAATCAAACCGCGCGACACCGTTGGCCGCCAGCGGCACCGGCAGTTTACGGCCGAACACGGTCAGCGCCTCCGGCTTCGGCGCCGCGCCATCGGTCAGGCGCGCGAACAATTCATCGAGCATCCGCTCCGCCCGGCGATCCGCCGGCACGTACCAGTTCCGCACGCCCCGCACGCGCGCGCGGCGGTAATCCTTGCCGCCATCGAGCACCAGCACGTCGAGATGCCGCTTCAGCAGCGCGATGAACGGCTTGAACGTCTCATACCCTGGCTTGTTCTTGTATAGATCATCCGGCAGCGTGTTCGACGTCGCAACGACCACCACCGCCCGGGCGAACAACGCCTCGAACAGCCGGGCGAGGATCATTGCATCGCCGATGTCGTGGACCTGGAACTCATCGAAGCACAGCAGCACCGACTCGGCCGCGATCAGGTCGGCCAGCGTCGTCATCGCATCCGATTCGGGCGCCTCGGTCCGCAGCCGATGCAGCCTTGCGTGGGTTTCCTGCATGAATTCATGAAAATGCACCCGCCGCTTGCGCGGCACGGCGGCGGCATCGAAAAACATGTCCATCAGCATCGATTTGCCGCGCCCGACATCGCCGACCAGATACAGGCCCGAAGGATAATCCTCCGGCACCTCATCGACCCGTTTCTTGTTCAGCAGCCGGCCCAGCCAACCGTTCGGCGGTGCCTTCGGGTGCGGATCATACCCGCGCAACCGTCCCCACAACTCATGCAGCCGCTCAGCCGCCCGGCGTTGCACCGGGTCCGGCAGGATCGCGCCGGCATCGATACGGGCGCGGTAGGCCGACATCACATCGTCTGCGCGCCGCTCTGTGACTTGATCGAGCATGAGCCGTGTCGCTACGCTTTTTCATGCCGCAGCGCAACATATCCATGGGTAATTCGAGGGTAGCCAGGCAAGCATTTCTTTTTCGAAAAAAGAAACAAAAAACTTTTGTTGCGATAGCGCGCAGCCGTTTTCACCAGCACAACCCAGCTCAAGAAAGTTTTTTTGCTTCGTTTTTTTCAAAAAAAGAAGACTCTTCCCGCCCCGCCTCCCACCCCCGTAAAACCCCCAGAAACGCCGCCACCGCCCGCGACCGATACCGGTCGACATGCTGCACCGCGAAAAACGCCCGCGGCGGCAGGTTCACCGGCACACGCACCACCCTGCCCGCTGCAATCTCGCTCTGGCAGACCAGCGCGGATACGATGGTGGGCCCCGCCCCCGCCACCGTCGCCGCCATGATCGCCTCGTTCGACGGCAGTTCGATCACGATATCGACCCGCTCGCGGGCCACGCCGAGCGATTCCAGCGCCCTGAAAAACACCGCTCTGGTGCCCGAACCATCCTCCCGCACCACCCACTGCCCGGCGGCCAGATCGTCGGCACTCAACCCCTCCCGCGAGGCCCAGGGATGCGCGGGGCTGACGATCATCATCAGCGGATCGGTCGCGATCAGTTCGGCCGCGAGGTTGGGTTCCGCGACATCATCCCGCGGCCCCTCGATGAAACCGAGTTCGATCCGCCCCTGCAGAATGGCCTCGATCACCTGCGCCGAATTACCGACCGATACCGCCAGCGCCACCCCCGGATAGGCCCGATGGAACGCAACCAGCCGCACCGGCAGCAAATGCCCCGCAATCGTCTGGCTCGCCATCACCTCGAGCCGTCCACGCGCCAGCCCGGTGAATTCGCGCATCGCCAGAACCGCCGATTCCGCGCGTGCCAGGACCCCCGCCGCCTCGGTCGCCAGCAACCGCCCACCCTCGGTCAACACGATCCCCCGCCCGACCCGATGAAACAGCCTGGTGCCGAACTCCCGCTCCAACACGGCAATCGCGCCCGATACCGCCGATTGCGTCATCCCCAACGCCTCCGCCCCGCGAGTCACATGCTCGCGCTGCGCCACCACCAGGAAAATCCGCAACTGCTCCAAAGTCATGCGCCATCATGCGCAGACTCGGCCCAGCCCGACAACGACGAACGCAGCGGCTGACCCTACCCGATCGTCATCAGGCTCGCATTGCCACCGGCGGCGGCGGTGTTGGTGCTGATCGATTGTTCGGCGAACAGGAATTCGAGCGGATACGCATCACCCGCCGCCTCATCGCGCACGAAAATCGGCACGATCGGCCCCGGCCGCGCCGCGACCTCACGCTGCAAAACGCTCAGAGTCGCGGCATCACCCTCGAACAATACGGCCGCAATCCCGGCCTCGAGCGGGTGGGCGGGGTCCGCGAGCCGCACTTTCGCGCGATCCCGCGCGTCGAGCGCCTCATCGCACAGCACCAGCGGAACCGTCCCGGTGGCAAAGCAGGCCGCGATCTGGCGTGCCGCCCCCGCCGCCGTCGCCGCGCGGCACAGAACCGTGCCGCGCGGTTGCAGCCGATACAGATTCTGCTCCCCGACCGGGCCGGGCAATTCGCGCGAGCGGGTCGATCCGGCCTCGAAGCGGGGGCGGCGCGCCAGCAATCGCCGCAGATAGAGCGGGCCGCCCGCCTTGGGTCCGGTGCCCGACAGGCCATGTCCGCCGAACGGCTGCACACCGACGACGGCACCGATGATATTGCGGTTGACATACAGGTTCCCGGCGGCGATCCGCCCGGTCACCTGCGCGATCGTCTCGTCGATCCGGCTGTGGATGCCGAAAGTCAGGCCATAGCCGAGCGCATTCACCGCATCGATCATCTCATCGCGCGCGGCGGCGGCAAACCGCACGACATGCAGCACAGGTCCGAACACTTCGGCCTCCAGCACGGCGGGTTCGGGAATTTCGATCAGCGTCGGCGCGACGAACCAGCCACCCGTGGCCTCACCCGGCAATTGCGCCGAAAAACACGCAAAACCGCGCCGCGCCATGGCCGCGATATGCGCCAGAATCGTCGCCCGCGCCGCCTCGCCGATCACCGGGCCGATGTCGCTCGCCAGACGGTCCGGGTTGCCGATGGTGAGTTCGGCCATCGCCCCTTTCAGCATCGTGAGCAGAGCATCGGCGATATCGTCCTGCACCAGGAGAATCCGCAAGGCGGAGCACCGCTGCCCGGCAGAGTCGAAGGCGGAGGCAATGATATCGCCCACCGCCTGTTCGAGCAGCGCCGAGGAATCCACCAGCATGGCGTTCTGGCCGCCGGTCTCCGCGATCAGCGGAATCGGGTGTCCCGCAGGGTCGAGCCGTTGCGCGAGCGTCGTCTGGATCGCGCGCGCCACCGCCGTCGAACCGGTGAACATCACGCCGCGCACCCGCGCATCCGCGACCAGCGCTTCGCCCACCGCGCCATCGCCGGGCAACAACGCAACCGCGCCCGCCGGCACGCCGGCGGTACGCAGCAACCGCACCGCCTCGGCCGCGATCAGCGGGGTTTCCTCGGCCGGTTTGGCGAGCACGACATTGCCGGCGGCAAGCGCCGCCGCCACCTGACCGATGAAAATCGCCAGGGGAAAATTCCACGGGCTGATCGCCGCGACGATGCCGAGCGGCCGATGGGTCGCGTTATCGAACCCGTCGCCGATCTCCGCCGCGTAATAGCGCAGGAAATCGACCGCCTCGCGCACCTCGCCGATCGCCGCCGGAATCGTCTTGCCGGCCTCGCGCACGATCAGCCCGATCAGATGCGCGAGCCCCTGTTCCAGCAAATCTGCGGCACGCAGCAAGCATTGCGCGCGCTGATCGGGTGGGGTCGCCTGCCAGATCGGCGCCGCGAGGCTGGCTTGCACCAGAGCGGCCTCGATCGCGGCCGCACTCGAATCGACCACGCTTCCCGGTTGATCGGTGAAATCGGCCGGATTGCGGATGGCCCGCCCGGCATCGTCCGCCGCCGCCGCATCGGGCGCCGCGCGCCACACCGTATCGAGACTCGCGAGCAACGCCGAAGACAACGAACCCAGCCGCTGCTCGTTGGACAGATCAAGCCCCGCGGCGTTGCGCCGCACGGTGCCGAACAACGCCCCGGGGGCGGCGATTTTATCGTGTGGCGAACCAAGCGGCACGATCTGCCGCGCCTGCGCCACCGGGTCGGCAAGCAGGTCCTCGATCCGCACCCGCTGATCGGCGAGTTTGTTGACAAACGATGTGTTGGCGCCGTTTTCCAGCAGGCGGCGTACCAGATAGGCGAGCAGCGTCTCATGGGTGCCGACCGGCGCATAGATCCGGCACGGCACGCCGAGTTTCCCGGCCCCGACGACCTCGTCATACAGCGCCTCGCCCATGCCGTGCAGGCACTGGAACTCGTACTGGCCGATCGTGAAATCACCGCCCGCCATCGCGTGAATGCTGGCGAGCGTCAGCGCATTATGCGTCGCGAACTGCGGAAAGATGTCGCTGGCCGCGCCCAGCATCCTGCGCGCGCAGGCAAGGTAGGAAAGATCGGTATGGACCTTGCGGGTATAGACCGGAAAATCCTCCAGCCCCTCCACCTGCGCCCGCTTGATCTCGGAATCCCAATAAGCCCCCTTGACCAGCCGCACCATCAGCCGGTGGCCGCTCCGGCGTGCGAGATCGATCAGATGATCGATCACGAAAGGGGCGCGCTTCTGATACGCCTGCACCACGAACCCGATGCCGTTCCAGCCGGCAAGCCCGCGCTCGAAACACAGCATCTCGAGCAGGTCGAGCGAAAGATCGAGCCGGTCGGCCTCTTCGGCGTCGATGTTCAGGCCGATGTCATAGCGCCGCGCCAGCAGCGCCAGCGCCGCGAGCCTTGGCCCGAGTTCGGTCATCACCCGCGCGCGCTGCGCCCTGACATACCGCGGATGCAGCGCCGAAAGCTTGATCGAAATGCCCGGCCCGCGATACAGCCCCCGGCCGCCGGCGGCCACGCCGATCGCGTGGATCGCCTGTTCGTAATCCCGGTAGTAGCGCGCGGCATCCGCCGCCGTCAGCGCGGCTTCGCCCAGCATGTCGTACGAATATAAGAACCCGCGCGCCTCGCGCTTGCGCGCATTGGCGAGCGCTTCGGCGATGGTCTGGCCCATCACGAATTGCTCGCCCATCAGCCGCATCGCGATGTTCACCCCGTGCCGCACGATCGGCTCGCCACCGCGCGCCAGCAGCCGGCTCAGCGCCGAACCCAGGCCGGTTTCGCTGGCGGTCGCGGTGAGCTTGCCGGTCAACAACAAGCCCCAGGTCGCGGCATTGACGAACAGCGACGGGCTTTCGCCGATATGTGTGTGCCAGTTGCCGCCGCCGATCTTGTCGCGGATCAGCCGATCACGCGTCGCCGCATCGGGAATCCGCAGCAGCGCCTCCGCCAGGCACATCAACGCGACGCCTTCCTGGCTCGACAGCGCGTATTCCTGCAACAGCGTCTCGACCAGGCCGGCACTGCGCCGCGCGCGCAGCGTGGTCACCAGGCTACGTGCCGTGTGCTGCGCCTGTGCTGCCCGTGCGGGGCTCAGCGTCGCGGCATCGATCAGCGCGGCCACCGCTTCGGGTTCCGGCCGGCGATAAGCCGCGGTAATGGCGGCGCGCAGCACGGTCTGCGGCCGCACGTCCTGCGCGAAATCCAGAAACCTCACGCTTGCCGGCCCGGCATCGAGCGCCTCACCACGTTCCAGCCGCTCCAGACCCGCCATGATCACCTGCTTCATCAGATGATGCGGCGTCCGACCCTGCGCCTCGGCGATGCGACGCAGCCGGGCGCGAATATCCTCGTCCAGTTTCACACCCATGGTCGAGGCCACCATCGTACCGCTCCGCAGTTGGGGTTAACCGCTCTGGATATCAGGGTTAACCTTATGGAAAAGAGGAGGCAAGAGCCTTCTTTTTTGTGAACAAAAAAGAAGCAAAAAAACTTTGTTAATTTAGGCCCGTGCCGCTTCAAACGCCCGTGCCCCAGGGTCAGAAAGTTTTTTGCTTCTTTTTTCCAAAAAAGAAGCCTTCCCCTCCTCACAACCCGCCCAATGACGAACCAACCGGTTTAAGCTAAGCACCCCCATCATGATCTTCGGTCGCAGCCAGTTCCGCATCGCGGTGAATTTCGCTCTCGACGGTCTGCTGGCCGCCCTCGCGGTCATCGCCGCCGGCTGGCTGGCAAACCCTGCGCACCCGATGCCCAATCCGGCGGCGCTGCCCCTGGCCGGCGCGGCGGCGATCTGGCTGATCGGCGTGCCGTTCGGCCTGGCGCGCCAGCATTGGCGGTTTACCTCCCTGCCCGACCTCACCGCGATCGGTGCCATCGCCGCCCTCGCCGCGATCCTCATCATCCTGCTGCTGGTCGGGGTCGGCGCGCCGTTGCCATCGGCCAGTTTTCCGGTGTTGCTCGTCCTCACCTTCGCGCTCGGCCTGACCGCGCCGCGCCTGCTCTACCGCATCGCCCGCGCCCCCCGCGAACTCCCCGACGACGATGCCGAACGCGCCCTGCTGCTCGGCGATGGCGAGGGCGCCGAACTGTTTCTGGCCGCCTTGGCGCGCGAGGCGAAGCGGCGCCTGCTGGTGGTCGGGCTGCTCTCGGTCTCGGGCCGCGAAACCGGCCGGCGGATCCACAATGTGCCGATCCTCGGCACCGTGGCGGCACTCGATGGCGTGCTAGACCGTCTCACCACGGCTGATCAGGCGCCATCGCTGCTGATCGTCGCGAGCAGCGAGATCATCGGTGCCGATCTGCGCGCCATCATGGCGGCGGCCGAGGCGCGGGGCCTGCGCGTCGCCCGCGCACCGAGCCCGACGGCGCTGGCCCCCACGCTGGCCGGCGAGGCCTCGCTGCGCCCGATCGCGATCGAGGATTTATTGAACCGCCCGCAAGTGGCGCTCGATCGCGAGGGCATGGCCCGGCTGATCCAGGGGCAGCGCGTGCTGATCACCGGCGCCGGCGGCTCGATCGGGGCGGAACTGGTGCGCCAGGTCGCGGGGTTCGGCCCGGCGCTGCTGGTGCTGCTCGATTCCAGCGAATTCGCCCTCTGGCAGATCGATCTCGAAATCTCCGAATCTGTTCCTGCGCTCGCGCGGGAAGCGATCATCGCGGATGTCCGCGACCGGCCGCGCATCGAGCAGGTCTGCACCAGGGTCCGGCCCGACCTCGTGTTCCACGCCGCCGCGCTGAAACACGTGCCGATCGTCGAGGCCAACCCGCTGGAGGGCCTCGCGACCAATGCGCTCGGCACCCGCAACGTGGCGGATGCCGCCCGCACAGCCGGTGCCGCACTGATGGTCCTGATCTCGACCGACAAAGCGGTGAACCCCTCATCGGTGATGGGCGCCTCGAAGCGGCTCGCCGAAATGTATGCCCAGGGGCTCGATGTCGCGGCCCGCCAGCGCAAATCGATGAAGATCGTCACGGTACGCTTCGGCAACGTGCTCGGCTCGACCGGCTCGGTGGTGCCGCTGTTTCGCCGCCAGCTGGCGCGCGGGGGCCCGCTGACCGTCACGCACCCGGACATGCGGCGCTATTTCATGACGGTGCGCGAAGCGGTCGCGCTCGTGTTGCAGGCGTCCGTCGTCGGTGCGTCAGGCGCGGCCCTGCCGGTCGACGGCGGCGGTATTTTCGTCCTCGATATGGGCGAGCCGGTCAAAATCGTCGATCTCGCCCGGCAGATGATCCGCCTTGCCGGGTTGCGCGTCGATCTCGATGTCGCGGTGCAGTTCACCGGTCTGCGGCCCGGCGAGAAACTGTTCGAGGAATTGTTCCACGGCGCCGAAAAACCGATCGAAACCGGCTTCCCCGGCCTGCTGATGGCCGCCCCCCGCGTCGCCGACGCCGCCATCATCGGCCGCGCGCTCGACGAGGTCGGCGCCATCGTCGACCGGGGCGATGCCGCGGCGGGGATCGCCCTGTTGCGCCGTCTGATCCCGGAGTTCAGCCCGGATGCCGCCCAGGCGCACGGCTGAAAAACGGCGCCCGCGGCCCAATTCCCGCACGCTGTGCTTGCCTTGGCTGCCGCCCTTCCATAAGGCATTCGTATGGATATCGTAGAGCCGCCGATCCCGTTTCTCGATCTCAAGGCCCAACAGGCCCGCCTCGGGCCGGCGTTGCGCGCGCGGATCGATGCGGTGATGGCGCATGGCCAGTTCATCCTCGGACCCGAGGTCGCCGCGCTCGAAACCCAGCTCGCCGCCTTCTGCGGCGCGGCGCATTGCGTCAGCGTCAGCTCCGGCACCGATGCGCTGCAGATCGCGATGATGGCGGAAGGCATCGGGCGCGGCGATGCGGTCTTCCTGCCCGCGTTCACCTACACCGCCACCGCCGAAGTGCCCCTGCTGCTCGGGGCCACGCCCGTTTTTGTCGATATCGACGCGGCAACCTTCCAGATCGACCCCGACCATCTGGAACAGCGCATCGGCGATGCCGCCCGGCGCGGCCTGCGCCCCCGCGCCGTCATCGGCGTCGATCTGTTCGGCCAGCCGGCCCCCTGGCCGCGCCTGCGCGACATCGCGTCCCGCCACGATCTGTTCACGCTCGATGATTGCGCGCAGGCGTTCGGCGCCGCGCTGGGCGGAGCACGGCTTGGCCGCGCCGCGCAGGCGACCGCGGTAAGTTTCTTCCCCTCCAAACCGCTTGGCGCATATGGCGACGGCGGCGCCCTGTTCACCGATGATGCCGACCGCGCCGCGCTCTATCGCAGCCTGCGCACCCATGGCGAGGGCACCACGCGCTACGACGTGCAGCGGATCGGCATGAACGGCCGGCTCGACACGATCCAGGCCGCCGTGCTGCTGGCCAAGCTCCCGGCCTTCGAGGCGGAACTCGCACGGCGCGAGGCGATCGCCTGCGCCTACGATGCGGGACTCGCCCGCCACGTCACCATACCCGCCCGCGTCGCGGACAGCACGAGCGCCTGGGCGATCTACGCCGTGCTGTTCGCGAATGGCACAGCCCGCACCGCGGCGCAGGAGGTGCTGCGCGCGCACGGCGTGCCGAGCGCGATCTATTATCCCAAGCCGCTGCATCACCAGCCCGCCTATGCCGGCGCGCATGATGGCGTCGCCCTGCCGGTGTCCGAAGCGATCGCCAACCGGATCATGGCCCTGCCGCTGCACCCCGACCTGAGCGATGCCCAGGTGGCCCGCGTGATCGCCGCGTTCGAAGGATTGGGCGCGCATGCCGCGCGGTGACCTGTTCCCCGAGATCGGCCCGTATCAGACCGGCTATCTGCCGGTCGGCAGCGGCCATGTCATCTATTGGGAGCAGGTCGGCAATCCGCGCGGCAAGCCCGTGCTGTTCCTGCACGGCGGCCCCGGCGCCGGCGCGGGTGCCGTGCACCGGCGGTTCTTCGACCCCACGATCTGGCGGGTCGTGATCTTCGATCAACGCGGTGCCGGCCGCTCGACGCCGCTGGGCGGGCTGCAGGCCAACACCACCCCCGATCTGGTCGCCGATATCGAGGCGCTCCGCCAGTTCCACGGTATCGACCGCTTCATCCTGTTCGGCGGTTCCTGGGGCTCGACCCTGGCGCTCGCCTACGGCCAGACGCACCCCGAACGCGTCGCGGGCATGGTGCTGCGCGGTATTTTTCTGGGCCGGCCGATCGAGGTCGATTGGTTCCTGCACGGCCTCGCCCAATTCTTCCCCGATGCCCATGCGGCCCTGCTGAATTTTCTGCCCCCGGGCGAACGGGGCGATCTGCTGGGCAGCTATCTCAAGCGCCTCTGCGATCCGAACCCCGACGTCCACGTGCCGGCCGCCCGCGCATGGTCGGTCTACGAAGGCTCATGCTCGACGCTGCTGCCCAGTTTCGAAACCGTCGCCGCCTTCGCGCACGACCGCACCGCCATCGGCCTTGCACGGATCGAGGCGCATTATTTCGCCCATCGCCTGTTCCTGCCGGAAGGCGGCCTGCTCGCGCACATGGGCCGCCTCGCCCGCGTCCCCGCCGAAATCGTGCAGGGCCGCTACGACATGATCTGCCCGCCGCAAACCGCCTTCCAACTCGCCGCCGCCTGGCCCGGCGCACGGCTCACCGTCGTGCCGGATGCCGGGCATTCCGCCCTGGAACCCGGCATCCGCACCGCGCTGCTGGCTGGTCTGGAGCGGGCGCGTGCCCTGATCTAGCCAGAATCGTGGGCCATCGATGACGAAGATCGGGAGGCATTGGCAATGACATGGCGCAGACGATCATTCCTCGGCGCGGGCATCACCCTGGCATCGGCCGGTGTCATCCGGCGCGCCGCGGCAGGCATGCCGCGCATGGCGCTGACCATGGCGACCGGTGAACCCGGCGGCGGTTTCGCCTTGTACGGCCCCGCCTGGGGCCAATCGGCCAGCGCCACCGCCCCCGTGACCCTGTCCTACCGCGCCTCGGGCGGCAGCGCCGCCAACATCCTGCTGGTCGAACAGGGTGCCGCACAACTCGGTCTGACGACGCTGGCGGTGGCCGATCAGGCATGGCTGGGCAATGCCTCCTGGACCGGGCGCGTCACCCTGCGCGGTTTTCGCGCGCTGTTTCCGATCTTTCCCGCCAGCTGGCAGGTGATCGCCCTGCTCGAGGGACCGGTCAAACGCCTGGCCGATCTAACCGGCCGCCCGATCGGGGTCGGCCCGGCCGGCGGCGCAAGCGCGGTGCTGACCCCCGCCCTGCTCGCCGCCGCCCACATCACGCCAAACCTCGCCATCACCGGTCTCTACACCGAACAGATCGAGCTGCTGCTCCGTCGCAAACTCGACGCCTGTGCGTTTTTCGGCCCGACGCCGCTGCCGGCCCTCCGCGATGCAGCCGGCAAAGGCGGTTTCATCCTGCTTGGCGTGACCAAGGCGCAGCAGACCGCCATGGCACGCCTGCCGGGGATGGGGCGCACCATCATTCCCCACGCCAGCCTGCCGCATCAGACCGCGGCGGTTTCCACCATCGGCTCGGACGCGATCGCGATCGGCCGCGCCGACCTGCCCGACCAGCTGGTCGCCCAGCTGACCGAGGCGGCCCTGAGCGACCAGGGCGCCATGCGCGCGACCGGCCTGCCCCCCGATGCCATGACGATCAAGAATGGCTGGATCGACGCCAGCAGCCCGGTCCTGATCCACCCCGGCGCCGCCATGGCCTTGCGCCGTCACGGGTTTGCCGCACCGGCCCGCCTGGTTCGCAGCTGAGAACCCACGCCCCCACGCCGGCGGTGCGGCGCGCGATGCTGGTCGAGCGGTTGTTTTGCCCTATGTAGATCGGGCATATATCGGGATCATTTGATGCAGAAACTGATCGTTTCACTTGTGGGAAGCAGCCGCCGGCATGCGGTCGCCGTGCTCGCCCTCTACGCCGTACTGCTGCTGCTCGGGCTGGGCTACGCGCGCTCGCATCTCGGCATCGACACCAATACCGACCATCTGTTCGCCCGCTCACTCCCCTGGCGGCAGGAACAGATCGTGTTCGACAAGGCATTCCCCCAGTTCAACGATCTGATCGTGGCGGTGGTCCGGGATGCGACGCCCGAAGGTGCCGACGCCACGGCCAAGGCGCTGGCCGACCGCATCGCCGCCGACAAAACCCATTTCAAGGACGTCAGCCGCCCCGGCACCGGCCGGTTCTACCGCGAAGACGGCTTGCTGTTGCTACCGCCGGACCAGTTGGCCACCCTGCTCAACTCGATCGTCACGGCGCAGCCCTTTCTGGGCCAGCTCTCGGCAGATCCCTCGGCCG
Organism: Acidiphilium sp. PA; assembly: GCF_026191915.1. Lineage (GTDB taxonomy): Bacteria > Pseudomonadota > Alphaproteobacteria > Acetobacterales > Acetobacteraceae > Acidiphilium. Next base: position 56,373 of record NZ_JAIMBY010000007.1, on the reverse strand, counting down.
CCGGCCTGTTCAAGGCGCTCGATCTGATGGCGGTCGGCGTCGGTGCCGGCCAGGCCAATCTGACCCCCTACGCCGCCCAGTTGAAAAGTTTCCAGAGCGCGATCGAACAGGCCGCCGCGGGGCATCCCAAACCGATTTCCTGGCAGGCGCTGCTCACCCCCGGTGTCGCCGCCGAACAGGGCGATGTCCGCTTCGTGCTGATCCACCCGGTGCTCGACCACGGCACGTTGCAGCCGGGCGGGGCGGCGACCGCAGCCCTCCGCCGCATCGCCGCCTCGCTCCCCAGCGTCCGCTCGGGCGAGGCGACCGTCAACTACACCGGCCAGATACCCCTCTCGGATGAACAATTCGCAAGCCTCACCCAAGGTCTCGTGCTCGGTCTCGTCATCAGCGTGGCGCTGATCACCCTCTGGCTGATCCTCGCGGTGCGGTCCTGGCGGATGATCGTGCCGATCCTCGCGACCCTGATCGCGGGCCTGCTCCTCACGGTCAGTTTCGCCGCCCTCGCCATCGGCACGCTCAACCTGATCTCGGTCGCCTTCGCCATCCTGTTCGTCGGCCTCGCGGTCGATTTCGCGATCCAGTTCTGCGTCCGCCTGCGTGACGTGCGCACCCGCATCACCGATCCCGCCCTCGCCATGATCGAAGCCGCCAACGAGGCCGGCACCCAGATCGCCCTGGCCTCGGTTGCGACCGCCTGCGGCTTTCTCGCCTTCGCCCCGACCAGTTTCATCGGTGTCGCCGAGCTCGGCGAGATCGCCGGCATCGGCATGCTCATCGCTTTCGTCTGCACCATAACCTTCCTGCCCGCCCTGCTCGCGCTCACCCGGCCGCGCGGCGAGCCCGCGCGGATCGGCTTTCCGCTGGGCGACCGCGCGGATCGTGCGGTGAACCGGCACCGCAAACCGGTCCTCGCCGGTTTCGGCATCCTCGCCATCGCCGGCATCGTCTCGCTCGCCACCATCCATTTCGACGCCAACCCGCTCGACACCCAGAATCCGAACACCGAAGCGATGCGCACGCTGCGATCCCTGCTCGGCAAATCGGTCACCAACCCGTTCTACATCGACGCTCTTGCGCCCAATCTGCCGGCGGCAAAGGCGCTCGCCGCCCGGTTCGGCAAACTCCCCGAAGTCGCACAGGTGATCTCGGGCGCGACCTTCGTGCCCACGAAACAGACCGCAAAACTCGCGATGATCGCCCAGACCCAGCAGATCCTCGCCCCTTCGCTGTCGGGCGGCACGCCACCGCCGGTCACCGCCGCCCGCCTGCGTGAAGCCGCGGCCAAGGCCGCCGGTGAAATCGCGGCCATCGCCACCAGACTGCCGAAAAACGCTCCCTTGCTCGGCATCGGCCAGGCGCTGGAGCGGTTGAAAACCGCATCGGACGCCCGGCTCCTCGCCGCCAACGCGGCCCTTGTGAAATACCTGCCCGGCGAGCTGGCCCGGCTGAACGATGCGCTCTCCGCCCAGCGCATCACGCTGGCCAACCTGCCACCCGATCTGAAACAGGACTGGTTCCTGCCGGATGGCCGGGTGCGCCTGCAGATCATCCCGACCGCCGCGGCCCAGACATCGGCCGGATTGTGGAAATTCGTCGCCGCCGCCCAGACCATCGTGCCGGTGCTCGCAGGCCCTGCGGCAACCACCGTCGCCACCGCGAAAACCATCCTCGGCGCCTTCCGTGAAGCCGCGCTGCTGGGGGCGATCGCGATCGCGATCATCCTGATGATCTTCCTGCGCTCGGTGCGCGATTCGGCCCTGGTGGTGGCCACCCTCGCCCTGTCCGCGCTGCTCACCGCGCTGTTCGCCCGGCTCGCCGGCATGCAGCTCGACTATGCGAACATCATCGCACTCCCCCTGCTGCTCGGCGTCGGCGTCTCGTTCAACGTCTATTTCGTGATGAACTGGCGCGCCGGCATGCGCAATCTGCTCGGCTCGGCCACCGCGCGCGCCGTGCTGTTCTCGGCGCTGACCACCGGCACCGCCTTCGGCTCGCTGGCCGCCTCGCACGATCGCGGCACCGCGAGCCTCGGCGAACTGCTGCTGCTCAGCCTGGCCGCCGTGCTGATCGCCACCTTCGTCTTCCTGCCTGCGCTGCTCGCCGTCCTGACCCGCCGCACGGCAACCCCCGCCACCGATGAGCCTTGAAAAACGCAGTCTCTCGCTGTCCGGCCATCGCACCAGCATTGCGCTGGAACCAGCCTTCTGGGCCGCACTCGAAGCAATCGCGGCAGCGCGCTCGACCACCCTGCCAGGCCTGATCGCCTCGATCGACGATGCCCGCATCCCGGGCGACGGCCTGGCATCCGCCCTGCGCGTGTTTGCCCTGACGATGCAGGGTAGCTAGATGGGTCGACCCAAACTATAGTTGTCGCGCAATAAACGAAACGGAAACCAAGCCCATGCCGCATTATCGGTCTCGCACCTCGACCCATGGCCGCAACATGGCGGGTGCCCGTGCGCTGTGGCGCGCCACCGGCATGGGCGATGGCGATTTCGGCAAGCCGATCATCGCCATTTCCAATTCCTTCACCCAGTTCGTGCCCGGCCATGTCCATCTGAAGGATCTCGGCCAGCTGGTCGCGCGCGAGGTCGAGGCCGCAGGCGGTGTCGCCAAGGAGTTCAACACCATCGCCGTCGACGACGGCATCGCGATGGGCCACGGCGGCATGCTGTATTCCCTGCCCTCGCGCGAGCTGATCGCGGATTCGGTCGAATACATGGTCAACGCCCATTGCGCCGATGCGCTGGTCTGCATCTCCAACTGCGACAAGATCACGCCCGGCATGCTGATGGCGGCACTCCGCCTGAACATCCCCACCATTTTCGTCTCCGGCGGCCCGATGGAAGCCGGCAAATACGTCGCCAAGGGCGAGACCAAGGCGGTCGACCTGATCACCGCCATGGTCGCCGCCGCCGATCCGACCCAGACCGACGAACAGGCCGCGGTGATGGAGCGTTCCGCCTGCCCCACCTGCGGCTCATGCTCGGGCATGTTCACCGCCAATTCGATGAACTGCCTGGTCGAGGCGCTCGGCCTCGCCCTGCCGGGCAACGGCTCGCTGCTCGCCACCCATGCCGATCGCAAGCGCCTGTTCGTCGAGGCCGGCTGGCAGATCGTCGATCTCGCCCGCCGTCATTACGAGCAGGACGATCATACCCTCCTGCCCCGCGCGATCGCGAATTTCGATGCGTTCGAAAACGCCATGTCGCTCGACATCGCCATGGGCGGTTCCACCAACACCGTGCTTCACCTGCTCGCCGCGGCGCGCGAGGCCGAGCTCGATTTCACCATGGCCGACATCGATCGTCTGTCCCGCCGCGTGCCCAATCTCTGCAAGGTCTCGCCCTCGGTCCCCGACGTCCACATGGAGGATGTCCACCGCGCCGGCGGCATCATGGGCCTGCTCGGCGCGCTCGACCGCGCCGGCCTGCTGCACCGCGACTGCTCGACCGTGCATGAAAAAACCATCGGCGCCGCCGTCGAACTCTGGGATATCATGAACGGCCGCGACCAGGCCCGCACCCTGTTCAGCGCCGCCCCCGGTGGCGTGCGCACCACCCAGGCGTTCAGCCAGTCCCGCCGCTACGACGGGCTCGATACCGACCGCGTCAAAGGCGTCATCCGCGATGCCGAACACGCCTTCAGCAAGGACGGTGGCCTCGCCGTGCTCTACGGCAACATCGCGGTCGACGGCGCGATCGTGAAGACCGCCGGCGTCGATGCCGCCAATTTGATTTTCAAAGGCCCGGCCAGAATTTTCGCGAGCCAGGACGATGCCGTGGCCGCGATTTTGGGCGATAAAATCGTCGCCGGCGATGTCGTGGTCATCCGCTACGAAGGCCCGAAAGGCGGGCCGGGCATGCAGGAAATGCTCTACCCCACCAGCTATCTGAAATCGAAGGGCCTCGGTAAAGTCTGCGCCCTGATCACCGATGGCCGCTTCTCCGGCGGCACCTCCGGCCTGTCGATCGGGCACATGTCACCCGAAGCCGCGGAAGGCGGCGCGATCGGCCTGATCGAGGAAGGCGACCTGATCGCGATCGACATCCCCGCCCGCAAGATCGACCTGCTGATCGACGATGCCACCCTGGCCGCCCGGCGCGACGCCATGGAAGCCCGCGGCGCCGATGCCTGGCAGCCGATCGGCCGCCAGCGTACTGTCTCAGCCGCGCTGCAAGCCTATGCCGCCCTGACCACCAGCGCCGCCAATGGCGCCGTCCGCGACGTCAAACAGGTGCAACGGCGCCGCTGATCGGCTCCCGGATCGTCATCGGCCGGCGCCGCGCTCAGCTGGTCTCCGCCGCCAGCGAGACATGCGCGGCTACGATCCGCCAGCCAACATCGGCAAACCGCACCCACACCTGCGATTGCCGGCCGCGCCGCGCCTCGCCGGTGCGGTGAAACTCGGTGTTGGTGATGGCGAAATCCTCGCCGAACGTGGTGATCGCCTGATGCGCGAGCGTGCGCGGTGGCGATCCGCCGGCGCGCGCCTGGCGGAACGCGCGGATCGCCATGATACCATACAGCGCCTCGCCGACGCCGTAGCGGACCGTCTGCGGCGAATCCCAGAAAAACGCATCCAGCGCCGCGATGTCATTGGACCCCAGCGCCTGCTCATAGCGCGCGAACATCTCGGCGACACTCGCAAGCGTCGCCGGATCATCGATCGTCATGCCCGCCATCACGGCACCACGGCCGCGTTGGTCACGCCGTCCCGCGCCAGGCGGTGCGCCAGCGCAAGCCCGGTGGCCTCGCGCCCCGGCGCCGTGATGATCTGCACCCCCAGCGGCAGCGCGCCCGCGGCATACACCGGCACGACCACAACCGGCAGACCGATGAAACTGATCGGCTGGGTATACAGGCCAAGGTTCGGCCGCACCGGTAATTCCTGGCCCCCGAGCATCATGCGTGCCTGCCCGATCAGCGGTGCCACGCACGGCGAAACCGGGGCCAGCAGCGCGTCGTACCGCTCGAACAACAACGCGGCCTGTGCCGCGAACCAGGCGCGGAATCGCTGCGCCGCCTGCACGATATGCGCCGGCAGCAGCGCGCCCGCCATCAGCCGTGGCCTCGTTGCCGGGTCATACGCCGCTGCATGGGTTTTCAGCATATCGAAATGCAGCGAACCGCCCTCCGACGCCGTGATGCAAAACGCCGCCGCGCGCGCCCGCTCAGCCTCCGGCAGAATTGCCTCATCCCGCGCACCGAGCGCCATCGCCACATGCCGCACCACGTCCAGTACGGCCGGCGTCGCCTGCCGGGCGAACCACCCGCCCAGCGTCGCCACCCGCTTTTCGCCGGCATCGGCAATCGGCGCCGGCGCCACCCCACGCATCACATCGAACGCAAGTGCGATATCCTCGGGGCAACGCGCGAACGGGCCGAGATGATCGAGACTATCGACGAACGGAAACGTGCCGGACCGGTCGAGCGCGCCATAGGTCGGCTTCAGCCCGAACACCCCGCACAACGCGGCCGGCAGGCGGATCGAGCCGTTGGTGTCCGACCCCAGGGTGATCGGCGCGAACCCCGCCGCCACCGCTGCGGCCGACCCGCCGGACGAACCACCCGCGCTGCGGGCCACATCGTGCGGGTTGCGGGTCGGCCCGTCATGCGCATTTTCGGTGGTGAACCCATAGGCGAATTCGTCCATGTTCAGCGCGCCCAGCAGCACCGCCCCGGCCGCGATCAACCGCGCCAGCACCGGCGCATCGGCCCCGGCCGGCGCCGCGTCACGATACAGTTTCGAACCCGCCCAGGTCGGCAACCCCGCGATGTCGTAAAGATTCTTCACCGCCACCGGCACGCCCGCGAGTGGCCCGGCATCGTCCCCCGCCGCCAGTTTCGCATCGACCGCATCGGCCTCGCTACGCGCCCGTTCCACCGTCAGCGTCGTGAAGCAGTTGAACGCCCCATCGAGTGCTCCAATCCGTGCCAGATGATCTTCGAGCACCGCGCGCGCGCTGATCCGCCCGCCCCGCACCGCGGCCGCAATCGCCGTCGCGCTGGCCCGATGCGGCACCGCCACACTCTGCATCAGCACGGCCTGAAGCGCGGTGCCGCCTCGATCGTGTGCGCCAGATCGAACGCCAGCACCAGGTCCGCCTGCGCCAAGATCATCGCCATCGCCTCGATCACCGCATCACGATGCCCGGGCGCGATCGGCAAGCCCAGGAGTGACGCGGCAGCGTCGACATAGGCGGGGATGTCTTGAGTCATGGCGTATCTCGCATCTACTCGGAATGTTATCGCAACAAATTACACTAAAAAATCAAAGACGGAAGGCCTTCTTTTTTGTGAACAAAAAAGAAGCAAAAAAAAACTTTGTTAATTTGGGCCAGTGCCGGTGAAACCGCCCGTGCACCAGAGTCAGAAAGTTTTTTGCTTCTTTTTTTCAAAAAAGAAGCCTCCCTTTCCCTAACCTAAACCGACTCCACCATCCCCTCGGTCGCCGCCTCACCCGGTGCTGCAACCCGTACCGGCGCCCGTCGCCACAGCAGGAGCAACATACCCCCCAGAATCGCATAGCCCAAAGCCACCGGGGCCGAATTGCCGAACGCCAGCTGCGTGCCGTTGATGAACCCAAAGAACGCCAGCACCGCGCCGATCCCGGCATAGATCGCAGCTGCCTCGAATTTCCGGTCGATGATGAACGCCGCAATCGCGCCCAGCACCAGCCCCGCCAGGGTACCACCGCCGCCGAACAATTCGAGCCCGCGATAAATCACGCCCGCCCCGTCGAGCTTGGTGAACCCGACCGCGGCGGCCGTGGTACCGGCCGCGTGCAACGCGCCATCGATCTGGCTTTGCGCCCAGTTCGCGACATTCGGCAGCAAGGCCAGGATCACCGCCGGCGCATGGCGCGGCGGCGTCGCCTCGAAGGCCTGCGCCCCGATCACCAGGCCGATGTAAAGCAGGATCGGCAGGATCGCGACCAGCGGCACCACTGCCAGCAGCAGCGCGGTCAGACCGAGAAAACACACCCCCGAAACCACCACCCCGGTCGCGAGTGAGTAACCGATCCGCCCGCCCACCGCCTTCCAGCCCGGATGCCCAATGTACACCGCCGGCGGAAACGGGCTGCCAAGCACCGCCCCGAGCATCGCGCCGATCCCATCGGCCAGCAGGATCTTGCGCAAATCATACTCATCGCCCGCGGCCGCTGCGCTCTCGACGTTGCTCATCCCCTCGGTGAAATTATAGATGCCAAGCGGAATTGCGGTCACCAGCAGCGGTCCGATCGCATCGAGCCCCTTGATGAAATGGCCGGAGGCCACCGGCAGATGCAGCCCGAACTCGCCCAGCGCCGCGCTCACCGCCGCAGGATGCATCACATGCGACAGGCCGGTGAATTCCCCCGCCCAGGCCAGCACCGTACCCACCAGCACCGCCGCCAACCCGCCCGGCAGGCCGAACGGCATCCGCACCTTCGCGGTCCAGCTGAGCAGAATGATGCCGAACGATAAGAACCCGAGCCACGGCACTTCGAAAAACTGAAACGCCGGCCGCATCGCGATGAAGGCGATCGAAATCCCCGCCAGCGCCCCCAGCATCGCCGCGCGCGGCGTGTATTTGCGAATGGTCGGCCCGACGAACGCCCCGATCGTCACGATCACGCCGATAATGAACGCCCACGCCAACCCCGCCTCCCACGCCGCGATCGGGTCATGCGTCTTCAGCCAGGTCGGCAGCATGATCACGAACACCACGATGAACATATGCGGCACACTCGGCCCATAGGGCATCGCGGTCACATCGGAGCGCCCGCTCGATTTCGAAAGCTTCCAGGCCAGATAAGCGTAAAACAAATTACCCAGCGGCAGCGCGATCCCGAGCGCCGGCAGGATGCGTCCAAACACGACATCATCGGGCAGATGCACCACACCCAGACACAACCCGGTCAGCACGATCACGTTGAGCAGCACATTGGTGAACAGGCCGAAAAATCCGTTCCAGTCGCCGCCGACCCACAAAGCGATCTGATCCGTGCGTGTCCGCATCGTCACTCTCCCTGCATGGCGGCAATCAGCGCCGCGCTGTCTGTCACCCAGCCGAAGATCCCGCCCTGCGCCTTGACCATGGCGAGCGCCCATGCATGAAACTGCGGAAAATACGAAGCCGTGCCATCGCTCAGCACCAGACATTCGAAGCCCCGATCGTTCGCTTCCCGCAAGGTGGTATGAACGCAAACTTCCGTGGTCACGCCGCATAGAATCAACCACCCGATGCCACGCTGGCGCAGAATCGTCTCAAGATCAGTGGCATAGAACGCCCCCTTGCCGGGCTTGTCGATCACCGGTTCGCCATCGATCGGCGCCAGTTCGGCGATCAACCCATGCCCGGCCTCGCCGCGCACGAGGATCCGCCCCATCGGCCCGGCATCGCCGATGCCGCAGGCAAGCCGGCCGCGCGTTTTCTTGGCCGGCGGCAAATCGGACAGATCAGGGCGATGCCCCTCGCGCGTGTGGATCACCAGCATCCCGCAGGCCCGTGCGGCGTGCAGCGTCGCTGCGATCGGCGCAATCGCGCTGCGCAACAGGGCGACATCGTTGCCCAGCGCCGCACCAAACCCGCCGGGTTCCAGAAAATCCCGTTGCATGTCGATAATGACGAGTGCGGTACGCGCCGGATCGGCGCTGAACTCATAAGGCTCCGCCGCAACACAGAGCTGCGTCACGCTTCATACCATGCCAGGCTGCGTTGGCCGGCGGCAGGATCATCCCGATCGGTCGGACCGATGTTGGTTCGCATGCAGTCGTTCCTTTCAGATGGCCCCGCCACCGGCCAGGTCAGCATAGGCATATCGGATCATAATCAAAAAGTCAGTTCCGCTTCAATCTTTCGTATCAGATATCCTACGAACGGAGCGCTAATCTACGCCTTAATGATCAAATATTGATCAATGCACCATGAGTAGAGCGAAAATCGTGCAAAGAATAGCATAAAAATCAGCACACGTCGTTGCAAAAAACCGCACGGCCCGAATTTCCAGCACAACGGTGACGAAACCCCGATGCCATTCCCGCCTTGAGCGATTCAACACCGCAAACGCCGCGCGATTTCGGTGCGATCGCGCACACAGATTGGAATTTTTAATCAATATAGCCATTTTTTTTGCAGCAATGATCAAGTGTAAGGCAATGACGTCGTAAACACCCGCCCATCCCCGTTCCATGGCCCCGGCTCGCCGCTGGCACGGTTCTCGCATTGCCTGAACCCGTGGCTAGGGTTCCGGTCGGTCGTCCCGATGCTGGTCCGAGAGCCGCAGCCGTGCGGGAGACATCCGCGCGGTACACGGCGGGATAAAAGCCCGGGAGAGCATTGGTGCGTGGGCGCGCATCGGTCTCTCCGTGTGCCCTTCGCGCAGGCCGTCAATCGAGAAGGGAAACCATCATGCTGACACGTAAACAATTCATCGCTTCGACCGCGGCCGTCGCTGCCACCACTGCCCTGCCGGCGGCCCGCGCCGCCGCCAAAAAGAAATTCAAACTCGCCTGGACCGTCTATGTCGGCTGGATGCCCTGGCCCTGGGCCGCCGATACCGGCATCGTCAAGAAATGGGCCGATAAATACGGCATCGAAATCGACGTCGTCGAAGTCGCCGATTACTCGACCTCGATCAACCAGTACACCGCCGGCGGGTTCGATGCGCTGACCATCACCAACATGGACACGCTCGCCGTCCCCGCGGTCGGCGGCATCGATTCCACCTCGATCATCACCGGCGACTATTCCAACGGCAACGATGCCGTCATCCTCAAGGGCAAGACCAAATTCGCCGATATCAAGGGCCAGAAGGTCAACATCGTCCAATATTCGGTCTCGCAATATCTGCTCGCGCGCGGCCTGCAAAAACACGGCATGACCGAGCGTGACGTCCGCCTGGTCAACACCTCCGACGCCGATATGGCCGCCGCCTACCTCACCCCGGCCGTCACCGCCGTGGTCACCTGGAACCCGATCGTCCAGCAGATCATGCAGAACAAGACCGCCCATGAAGTGTTCACCTCGGCCCAGATCCCCGGTGAAATTCTCGACCTCTGCATCGTCCGTACCGATGTGCTGAAAGCCCACCCCGAATTCGCCAAAGCCCTCGCCGGCGCCTGGTACGAAACCCTCGGCATCATGCTGTCCGACACCGCCGCCGGCAAAGCCGCGCGCACCGCCATGGCCAAGCTCTCCGGCACCGATCTCGCGGGATTCGATGCGCAGGTGAAAACCACCCACCTGTTCGCCAAGCCCGCGACCGCCGCAAGCTTCACCCGCTCGGCCAAGCTGATCGAGACCATGCAATACGTCCGCAAATTCCTGTTCGCCAACGGTCTGATGGGCCAGGGCGCACCCTCGCCCGATGTCGTCGGCATCAGCTTCCCCAACGGCAAGATCCTCGGCAACCCCAAAAACGTGAAGTTCCGCTACACGTCGGAATTCATGCAGATGGCCGCAACCAAAACCCTGTAACGTCGCGCCGATGCGCCTGATCAACCGCACCCCGCCCGCACGGCTCGACCTCGTGCTGAAAGCGGCACCCTTCGTCCTGCTCGCGCTCGCCTACACCATCGCCGCCATCGCGCGGCACGATGCGAACGCCGGCGACAAGGTGCTGCCCACGCTCGGGCAAATGATCGGCGGGGTGCGCGAAATGCTGTTCACCCGCGACCTCGCGACCGGCCAGTACCTCATGCTGGCCGATACCATCGCGAGCCTCCGCCGCCTGCTCTCCGGCCTCGGCCTCGCGGTGGTCATCAGCTTCACCCTCGGCATCGTGGTCGGCATGATCCCCTATGCCAAGCGCCTGCTGCTGCCCTTCATCACCGCCCTGTCCATGGTGCCGCCGCTCGCGATCCTGCCGATCCTGTTCATCCTCGCCGGCATCGGCGAGACCGCGAAAATCGCCCTCATCGCGCTCGGCACCGCCCCCTACATGCTGCGCGATCTGGTGCTCCGCGTCGAGGAACTGCCCCGCCCGCAGCTCATCAAGGCCCAGACCCTCGGCGCCTCGTCCTGGCAGATCGCGCTGCGCATCGTCATCCCGCAGATGCTGCCCCGCCTGATCGATGGCGTGCGCCTCTCGCTCGGCCCCGCCTGGCTCTACGTGATTTCCGCCGAAGCCATCGCCGCGCAGGATGGTCTCGGCTACCGCATCTTCCTGGTGCGCCGCTACTTTGCCATGGACATCATCATCCCCTACGTCCTGTGGATCACGCTGCTCGCCTACATCTTCGATCTCGCTCTGCGCGCCCTGCAAACCGCCGCCTTCCCCTGGTTCGCCGAGGCGGGCCGCCAATGACGCACAGCCCGCCCGCAGCCAGCGTCCTCAGCGTGCGCGACGTCTGCAAAACCTACGCCGGCCGCCAGATTCTCGAACGCGTCTCGATCGAGCTGGCCGCCGGCAGTTTCCTCGCCGTGGTCGGCCCGACCGGCTGCGGCAAAACCACCTTCCTGCGCATGCTGATGAGCGAGGAGGTCCCCACCAGCGGCACCATCGCGCTCGATGGTCGCAAACTACCCGATGAACCCACCGCCGATCGCGGCGTGGTGTTCCAGCGTTATTCGGTGTTTCCCCACCTCACCGTGCTCGGCAATGCGGTCCTGCCACTCGAACTCGCCGCCGCACCTCGCTTCGGCCGGCTGTTCGGCGCCGCGCGCCGCCGCGCCGAGGCCACCGCGAGCGCCATGCTCGAGCACGTCGGCCTCGGCCCGGCCGCGGCGCTCTACCCCGCGCAGCTGTCCGGCGGCATGCAGCAGCGCCTCGCCCTCGCCCAGGCGCTGATCCGCCAGCCCCGCGTCCTGCTGCTCGATGAACCGTTCAGCGCGCTCGACCCCGGTACCCGCGCCGACATCCACGCCCTCACCCGCCGCCTCTGGCAGGAAACCGGCATGACGGTGGTGATGGTGACGCACGACATCAGCGAAGCCTTCAGCCTCGGCACCCGCGTCATCGTGTTCGAACGCCCGATCCCCGACGATGCCAAACGCGGCGCCCGCATCACCCACGACATCCCGGTCCGCCGCCGCACGCAGCGCCAACCCGCAGCGCTCCCGCTCACCCCCGCCTCGCTGACCGCCGCCCCGCTGACCGCCTGCCCACCTGCCGCCTGCCCACCTGCTACCTGAAAGCCAAGCCATGCTCGATCTCGACAGCCTGACCCCCGACCAATACCGCGCCCGCTACAACCAGTTGCAGGAACGCGCCCGCGCCCGCGCCCAGGCCGCCCCGCCCGCCGCCGCCGCGCCGGCCATCGCACCCGCCAGCATCATCGGCACCGCATCCCTGCCGCCCGATTGCTACATCAACATCAAACTCCGCCGCGGCGAGGCGCTGCACATCGAAACCCGCGCCGCCACCACCGGTGCCAGCCTGTTGATCTGGAACGCCGATGACCCCGCCGAGCGTTACAACCCGGGCGATACGGTCAAACTGCAATGGACCACGCGCCTCACCACCGGCCGCGTCCTGTTCTCGGACATGGGCCGCATCCTCGCCTCGATCATCGCCGACAGCGGCGCCGGCCACGACCCCATCCTCGGCCCGTCGACGCCCACCACCGGCCCCCATGCCCAACCGGGCGGCACGGCGCGCAACGGGCGCGACAATCTGCGCAACGCCGCCGCCAAATTCGGCCTCAACCGGCGCGATGTCGGCCCCAGCCTCACCCTGTTCGCCGGCCTGCGCGTCGATCCGCGTGGCCGCATGACCCTCGCCCCGGCCGCGCCGCCGGGCAGTTTCATCACCCTGCGCGCCGAGCAGAACCTCCTGCTCGCCCTGTCCAACACGCCCCACCCGCTCGCGGCCAGCACAAACACCGGCCCGCTCGCCCTCACCCACTACACGGCCCCCCCGCCCGCCGCCGATGATCACTGCCGCCACTTCTCCGAGGAAGCCCAACGCGGCTTTGCCAACACCGATGCCTGGTTCCGCTGAGACCATGACCATGATCACCCCGACCAATGCCATCCTCGACCAGCACGTCCCCGCCCGCGCCGCCTTCTCCACCATCCTCGAACCGGGCCAGACGCTGCGCATCATCGACCTCGAAAGCCAGCAGGCGGTCGATGCCCTGTTCTACAACGCCGATGATCACGGCGAACGCTACTCCGCCCAGGACACGCTGCTCGCCCAGGCCCGCGCCGGCGGCCGCTACGACCTCACCACCGGCGCCATCCTGCTCTCGAACGAAGCCCGCCCGATGGCCACCATCGTCGATGACACCTGCGGCTTTCACGATACCTGCGCCGGCGCCTGCTCCTGCGAGAGCAACACCGTCCGCTTCGGCTTCGAGACCCGGTTCATGCACGCCTGCCGCGAAAACTTCCTCGCCGAAATCGCCCGCTACGGCATGGACAAGCGCGACCTCGTCTCCAACGTCAATTTCTTCATGAACGTGCCGATCCGCCCGGACGGCGAACTCACCGTCGATGACGGGGTCAGCACCCCGGGCGGCTATGTCGAGCTGCGCGCGGAGATGCGCCTGCTGGTGGTGCTGTCGAACTGCCCGCAGGTCAACAACCCCTGCAACGGCTTCAACCCCACCCCGATCCGCTGCATCGTCTGGGCCGCCTGACCATGTTCCGGCGTGTCCTGGTCGCCAATCGCGGCGAAATTCTCGCCCGCATCACCCGCACGCTACGCCGCATGGGCATCGAAACCGTCGCGGTCTACGCCGCCGCCGACCGCTTCAGCCCCCCCGTGCTCGCCGCCGATCACGCCGAGCCGATCGGCCCTTCTCCCGCCGCGCAAAGCTACCTCGACATCGATGCCATCATCGCCGCCTGCCGCCGCAGCGGCGCCGAGGCCGTGCACCCCGGCTACGGCTTCCTCGCCGAACGCGCCGCCTTCGCCGAAGCCCTCGCCGCCGCCGGCATCGCCTTCATCGGCCCCGGCGCCGATCACCTGCGCAGCTTCGGCCTGAAACACACCGCCCGCGCCCTCGCCGCCGCCGCTGGCGTGCCGCTGCTCGAAGGTTCCGGCATCCTCACCGACCTTGCGGACGCAACGCACCACGCCGCGCGCATCGGCTACCCGGTCATGCTGAAAAGCAGCGCCGGCGGCGGCGGCATCGGCATGGCGATCTGCCGCACCGAAGCCGAACTCGCCGCCAGCTACACCAGCATCGCCCATCTGGCGCGCGCCAATTTCGGCGATGCCGCGCTGTTCCTCGAATCCTATGTCGAACGCGCCCGCCACGTCGAGGTCCAGATCTTCGGCGACGGCACCGGCACCGTCAAAGCGCTCGGCTGCCGCGATTGTTCATTGCAACGCCGCAACCAGAAATTGATCGAGGAGTCTCCCCCGCCCAACATCCCCGCCGCCACCATCGCAGCCATGGAGCACGCCGCCTGCGCGCTCGCCGCCAGCGTCGGCTACCGCTCCGCCGGCACCGTCGAATTCATCTACGATGCCGATCACGACCGTTTCCACTTCCTCGAGGTCAACACCCGCCTGCAGGTCGAACACGGCGTCACCGAAGCCATCTACGGCATCGACCTCGTCGCCTGGATGATCGAACTCGCCGCCGGCACCTTCACCTGGCCCGCAACCCTCACGCCACGCGGTGCGGCCATCGAAGCCCGCCTCTATGCCGAAGACCCCGCCAACCAGTTCCGCCCCGCCACCGGCCGCATCACCGCCCTCACCCTGCCCAACACGCTCCGCATCGATCACTGGATCGAACCGGGCACCGAAATCACCCCGTTCTACGACCCCACACTCGCCAAACTGATCGCATCCGGCCCCGATCGCGCCACCGCCATCGCAACGCTCGATGCCGCCCTCGCCGCCAGCACCGTCACCGGCCTCACCACCAACCGCGACTATCTGCGCGCGGCCCTCGCCCTGCCCGATTTCGTGGCCGGCACCATGACCACCGCGAGCCTCACCTCGCTCAAACCGCTCTCGCGCAGCGTTCTGGTGATCGATCCCGGCGCGCAATCCTCCCTGCAATCCGCCCCAGGCCGCCTCGGCTACTGGCACGTCGGCATTCCCCCCAGCGGCCCGATGGACCGGCGCAGCGCCACCGCCGCCAACGCCCTGCTCGGCAACCCGCCCGACGCCAGCGTGCTCGAATGCACCATGGCCGGCCCCACCCTGCTGTTCCGCACCGATGCCACAATCGCGCTCACCGGCACTGCCATGGCCGCCGCCATCGACGGCGAACCCGTCATCCACCACCAGCCCACAAAAATCACCGCCGGCCAGACGCTCACCCTCGGCGTCATCACCGGCCCCGGCCAGCGCTGCTACCTCGCCGTCGCCGGCGGGTTCGAAGCCGCCGCCAGCCTCGGCTCGACCGCCACCTTCACCCTCGGCGGCTTCGGCGGCCACGCCACCGGCGCGCTCCGCACGGGCGATGTCATCGGCATCGCCACCGCCGCCCTCACCACCCCGACCCGACCCGAACCCGCCCCGCTGACCGATCACTGGACCCTCACCCTGCGCAGCGGCCCGCACGGCGCCCCCGATTTCTTCACCCCCGCCGATATCGAGACCATCTTCACCGCAGCCTACGAGGTTCACCACAACTCCGCCCGCACCGGCATCCGCCTGATCGGCCCGAAACCCGCCTGGGCCCGCGCGGATGGCGGCGAAGCCGGCCTGCACCCCTCCAACATCCACGACACGCCCTACGCGATCGGCGCGGTCGATTTCACCGGCGACATGCCCATCCTGCTCGGGCCGGACGGTCCCTCCCTCGGCGGCTTCGTCTGCCCCGGCGTGGTCACCCGCGCCGATCTCTGGAAACTCGGCCAACTCCGCCCCGGCGATACCGTGCGGTTTGCCCGCGCCGATGCCCAACCCGCCATCATCCTGCACTCCGAAACCATGACCATCCGCCGCGCCGGCGATGAAAACCTGCTGGTCGAGTTCGGCCCGATGGCGCTCGATTTCGCGCTCCGCCTGCGCGCCCACGCCCTCCAACAATCACTCCAGTCCCAGGCCATCCACGGCCTGATCGACCTCACCCCCGGCATCCGTTCGCTGCAAATCCATTTCGACCCCGATATCGTCGACCCCGCCGATCTGGTCACCCTGATCGCGTCGCTCGAACCCACCCTGCCCGATCCCGCCAGCATGGTCGTGCCCTCGCGCCTGGTCCATCTGCCGCTCTCCTGGAAAGACGCCGCGGTGATGCTCGCCATGCGCAAATACCAGGACACCGTGCGCGAAGACGCCCCCTGGTGCCCGGACAATGTCGAATTCATCCGCCGCATCAACGGCCTTACCGACGAAAACGAAGTCCGCCGCATCGTGTTCGAGGCCGAATACCTCGTGCTCGGCCTCGGCGATGTCTATCTCGGCGCGCCGGTCGCCACCCCGCTCGACCCGCGCCACCGGCTGATCACCACCAAATACAACCCTGCCCGCACCTGGACCCCGGAAAACGCCGTCGGCATCGGCGGCGCCTATCTCTGCGTCTATGGCATGGAAGGCCCCGGCGGCTACCAATTGTTCGGCCGCACCATCCAGATGTGGAACAGTTTCCCCAACGGCAAACCCCCGTTCGGCGACACACCCTGGCTGCTCCGCCCGTTCGACCGCCTGAAGTTCCACGAGGTCACCGCCGACGAACTCGCCGAAGCCCGCGCTGCCTTCCCCCACGGCCGCTACCCCATCAAAATCGAGGATGGCACCTTCAGCCTCGCCGAACACCAAACCTACCTCGCCGACCATGAGGCCGACATCACCCGGTTCCAACACACCCAGCGCGCCGCCTTCGAAGCCGAACGCACCGCATGGGCCGCCCAGGGCCTCGACACCGCCTTTCTGCCCGACCCACCCGCACCCCCCAGCCAAACCCCGCTGCCACCAGGTGCCCACGGCATCGATTCACCCGTCCCCGGCAGCGTCTGGCAGATCCTCCACCAACCCGGCGACCCGATCGATGCAGGCCAACCCCTCATGATCGTGGAATCAATGAAAATGGAAATCAAAATCACCGCCCCCACCGCCGGCATCCTCACCACCGTCGAAGCATCGCCCGGCCAGGTTGTTCGCGCGGGGCAGCGGCTTGCCGTCATTTCAGCGAAGGCGGGGCCGTGAAAAGGAAGTCCTTCTTTTTTAAAAAAAAGAAGCAAAAAACTTTTGTCATTCTGGGGCATGGGTGCTTTCGACACCTCGGACCAGAATCAAAAGAAATTTTTTGCTGCTTTTTTACAAAAAAGCAGGGCTTTCTTCTTGCGCGCCGTCCTTAGCCCACCCGGAGCCCACCGCATGATCCCGACCCCGCTCGAAATCCCCACCCTGCGCCGCCTGATCACCGAAGGCACGCTGACCCCGCATGATCTCGCCGCCGCCCTGCTCGATCGTCTTGAGACCTATCCCGACCCAGCGGTGTTCATCAGCCGCCGCCCCCGCGCCGACATCCTCGCCGAAGCCGCCACCATCGACCCTGCCTTGCCCCTCGCCGGCATGCTGTTCGCGGTCAAGGACAATATCGACGTCGCCGGCCTGCCAACCACCGCCGCCTGCCCGGACTACGCCTATCACCCCGCGCAGGATGCCACCGTCGTCGCCCGCCTGCGCGCCGCCGGGGCCATCGTGCTCGGCAAAGCCAATCTCGACCAGTTCGCCACCGGCCTGAACGGCACCCGCTCGCCCTATGGCGCGCCGCGCTGCGTCTTCGATGCCGATTACATCTCGGGCGGCTCATCCTCCGGCTCGGCCGTCGCGGTCGCCGCCGGCCTCAGCGTCTTCGCCCTCGGCACCGATACCGCCGGCTCGGGCCGCATCCCCGCGGCGTTCAACAACCTGATCGGCCTGAAACCCACCCGCGGCCGCATCCCCGCCACCGGCGCCGTCCCCGCCTGCCAAAGCCTCGACTGCATCTCGATCATGGCGAATTCCGCTTGCGATGCCGCAATCATCCTCGCCATCGCCCAAGGCCACGACCCGGCCGATCCCTACAGTCGCGCCCCGCGCGACATCACCCTGCCGTCACACCCGCGCCTCGGCATCCTGGCCGACCCCGCACGCTATTTCGCCGACGATGCCGCCTACCAATCCCTGCACGAAGCCGCCCTGCGCGCCGCCGCCGCCCTCGGCTGGACCCTGACCGAAATCGACTACGCCCCGTTCCGCGCCGCCGCCGCCCTGCTCTACGAAGACGCCTTCGTCGCCGAACGCCTCAGCGCCATCCGCCCGTTCTTCCGCGCCCACGACCAGCACATGGACCCCACCGTGCGCGCCATCATCGCCGGCGCCGACCGGTTCGACGCCGCCGATGCCTTCGCCGCCCAAACCCGCCTGCAGACCCTGCGCGCCCGGGCCATGCAGGCGTTCGAGCACATCGACGCCCTGCTGCTGCCCACCGCCCCTACCTGCTTCACCGTCGCCGCCATGCAAGCCCAACCCGTCGTCCACAACGCAACGCTCGGGCGCTACACCAATTTCGTCAATCTGTTCGATCTCGCCGCCGTCGCCCTGCCCGCCGGGTTCCGCCCCGATGGCATCGGCTTCGGCATGACCCTGATCGGCCCCGCCTTCACCGATCACGCCCTGCTCCACCTCGCCGATCAGCTCCACCACAGCATCGGCGCCGGCAGCGGCAAATCCCGCGCCACCCCCCAGCACCACACGATGCCGCCAACCACCAACCGCATCTCCCTCATCATCGCCGGCGCCCACCTCTCCGGCATGGCGCTCAACCACGAACTCACCGCCCTCGGCGCCACCCTCGAGGAAACCACCACCACCGCGCCGGACTACCGCCTCGTCGCCCTCGCCACCTCACCCCCCAAACCCGGCCTGCTGCGCGAGCCCGGCTTCCCCGGCCCCGGCATCGCCGTCGAACGCTGGTCGCTCACCCCCACGGCCTTCGCCACCTTCATCGCCAACCTCCCACCCCCGATGACCATCGGCAAAGTCACCCTCGCCGACGGCTCCAGCCACCCGGGCTTCAGCTGCGAAACCCACGCCGCCGCCACCGCCACCGACATCACCGCCCACGGCGGCTGGCGCGCCTACCGCAACACGATCGAAAACTGAGGCGGTCAGAACCGAGCGCCGCCGGGCCGCCCGCCAAACCGCTCCCGCAGAAGCCGGCATCGGCCCCCACTGTGCACCTACGCCCGCCGATTGCCGTACAAAGCCTCCACCCGCCGTAGCGGATACGGCACCAGCCCTGGCATCGATGCGCTCATCGAAGCACCGCACGGCAACCCGTCAGGCACGGGTCCGCTGTTCGATGGCTGCGTGGCGGTCCAGCAACGCCTGCGCACGACGGACCACGGGCACATCGATCATCCTGCCCTCGAATGTGATCGCGCCGGAGCCGGCGGCGATGGCTCTGGCATAGGCGTCGACCAGACGGGTCGCGTGGGCAAGTTCGTCGGGTTGCGGGCGAAATCCCTCATTCAGGATCGCGACCTGACCGGGATGGATGACCGAAGCCCCGGTAAACCCAAGGCGGCGGGATCGTTCGATCGTGACGCGGAACTGGTCGAGGTCATTGAAATCGGCGACCGTGCCGAGAAAGCCGAGCGGCAGGATACCGGCGGCGCGCGCGGCAAAGATCGCCTGTTGCTTCGGAAACAGCAGCCCTTCGGCTTCGGGCATCATTCCAACCGCTACGGCAAGGTCTTCGGACCCCACGGTTATGCCAACCAGTCGGGGGTGTGCGCCTGCAATGCTCTCGGCGCGGAAGATACTACCGGGTGTTTCCAGCATGGCGATCAACCGGGTGTGGCCCGGCGTCATGCCGCGCTCGACCTCGATTTCCTCGACCGTCTCGGCGATCAGGCGTAAATGATCCGCACTTTCGATTTTCGGCAGCATGAGCGCGGTGATCGCGGGCATGACGGCGGCTTCGAGATCGCAGATCAGTGCGCGCCAGGGGCGATTGACCCGCACGATCACATCGGCGCCGCCCGCAGCGACGCGGGATGCCGCGGTCGCGATCAGGCTCCGTGCGCGGGGCTTTTCAGCCGCAGGGATGGCATCCTCGAGATCGAGAATGATCGCATCGGCGCCGCGCGTGGCGGCCCCTGCCACGAAGCGCTCGACCGTGACGGGCACGAACAGCAGGGAGCGCCAGATCGGCAGTTGTGTTGAGGCGGGAAAGCTCATGATCGTTCCTCGGTGCCGCCGCGCCGCCGCATCATTGGGCAGGGGCTACGACCTGTCTATAATGAATTCAGAGCATGAGGGAGCATTGTGATGACGGGCGCTGGGTTGCATGAAAAACGCTATGAGCCCGATGCACCGGCGCCGCTGAAGGACATCCGCGTGCTCGACCTGTCCCGGCTGGTCGCAGGCAATGTGGTGACGCATGTGCTGGCCGATTTCGGTGCCGATGTCATCAAGGTGGAAAACCCCAGGGGCGGCGACGATCTGCGCAACTGGCGCGTCGAGGATATCGCGACCCATTGGAAGGTCTATGCGCGCAACAAGCGCAGTCTGGCGCTCGACTATCGCGATGCGGCGGGGCTGGCGCTGCTGCTGCGCCTGGCCGCGATCGCGGATGTGCTGGTCGAGAATTTCATCCCCGGCAAGCTCGATCGCATGGGTCTGGGGCCGGATGTGCTGTTCGCCGCCAATCCGCGCCTGATCGTGGTGCGGATCTCCGGCTGGGGCCAGACCGGCCCGTTCGCCGGCAAGCCCGGCTTCGGCAGTCTGGTCGAGGCGATGTCGGGCTTCGCGACCATGAACGGCTTCCCCGATCGTCCGCCGGTGCTGCCGCCGCTCGCCCTCGCGGACATGATCACCGGCCTGTACGGCGCCACCGCCATCATGATCGCGCTGCGCCATGTCGAGGTCGCAGGCGGCGCCGGGCAGGTGATCGACCTGTCGCTGTTCGAGAGCATGTTGAGCGTGCTCGGGCCGCAGGCAGCCAATTACGCGCTCACCGGCAAAGTCCCCGCCCGTCACGGCAGCCGCTCCGGCACCACCGCCCCGCGCAACGTCTATTGCTGCGCCGATGGTAAATACGTCGCTCTATCCGCCTCGATGCAGGTGATGGCCGAACGCCTGTTCCGCGCGATCGGTCGGCCCGACCTGATCACCGACCCCCGCTTCGCGACCAACTCCGCCCGCGTCGCCAACAATGACATCCTCGACCCGATCGTCGCCGCCTTCATGGCCGCCCACACCCAGGCCGAAGCCCTTGCCGTATTCGAACAGGCGGGCGTCACGGTCGGTCCGGTGTGCGATCCGGCGGATCTGATGGACAGCCCATTCATCCGCGAGCGCGAAGCTTTGATCAGCCTGCCCGACGCCGACATGGGCCGGTTGCCGATGCACAATATCCCCGCCCGTCTCTCGGCAACGCCGGGCGCCATGGCAAGGCCGGCCCCCGCGCTCGGCGCGGACACCGCCGCAATCCTGCGCCTGATCGATGTCGAGCCGGGCACGATCGAAACCCTTCAGGCGCGCGGCGTGCTCAAGGCAACCGCCCCCGACCAACCCTAACCGGACGACCCAACCGCCCGAGTCACTTTCACGACCGCCTCATTTCGCCGCAGGAATGGCAGCGTCCAGGGCGGGTCATAGAACCAGGCAGCAGGCTCGCCGGCCGGCGTCCACGCGCTCGATTTCAGCGCCGCGAGCAGCCGCGCCTGTTCGCGGGCGACCGATGTCTGGTTGGGCACGCCGGAGAAGCGCAGCGCGGCGTAATCTTCGGCCGGCACCGTCACCAGATGCACCTTGGGATCGTTCGGCACCGGCAGGGTTTCCATCGTATAGCCTGCGGGCATGTAGAAGCGAATGGTCCAGGCATCAGGCCCGCTCTGCGACTGATCGACCGGCGCGGTCATCGCGATTTTTTCGGATGCCGCATCGGCGGTCTGTGCGACCGGCGCCGTCATGGCAATGGTCGCGCGCGTGCGGTTGCCGCCGAATATATAGCCGGCGAGGCGGCGAAATCCCTGGTTGCGCGCATGATAAACGCTGCCGTGAACGGTGGTTTCCGCGGCAATCCGGGGCGCGTAGCGGCGGATCTGCACCGCGCCCACCGTGCCGATCACCTGATATTTCGGCTCAGGCGTACCCGCGCGAATGCCAACGACGGAACAGGCGCTGAGCGCCACACTCATCAACGCGGGCGCAATCAGGCGTGGTTTCATACCGCTCTTCTCCATGATCATTCACATATGGCGATCAACGCCGGAAAATCATCGCTTCGGTATCGACGCGCCGCTCCCAACCCTCACGCTCCAGTTCCGGCGTCCGGTGCGCCGCCTGCGGATAACCGATGCAGAGATAACCGATAAACTGCCACCCCGCCGGCACATCGAGCGCCGCGGCGAGCGCGGCGGGATCGAGAATGGACACCCAGCCGAGCCCGATACCCTCCGCCCGCGCCGCAAGCCAGAGCGTGTGGATCGCCATCACCACCGAATAGGCGATCGTCTCCTTCATCGTCCGCCGCCCCAGCCCGTGGCCGGTGGCGGGATCGGGTTCGGCGAACACGCCGATATGACAGGGCGCTTCGTCCAGCCCGGCGAGTTTCAGCCGCGCATACAGCGCCGCCCGCTCATCGTCATAGCCCAGCCGGGCAGCGTCGTTGCACGCCACGAAATTCTCCCGCACCAGGCGCCGCCGTGCCGGATCATCGACCAGCACGAACCGCCACGGCTGGCTGAACCCGACCGAGGGCGCCCGGCAGGCGATGGCAAGCAGCCGTTCGATGGTTCCGGGCGGCAACGCATCGCGCCGGAAATGCCGCACATCGCGCCGCAGGGTGAATAGCGCCTCGAGCGCCGCGGCAAACGTCGCCCCGAACGCGGCGGTGCCCTCAGGCGTGCCAAACTCGTCTATCATATCGGCCATGGCTTCACCCCCCTGCCCGCTTGCGCTCATCCGCCACCCGCGACCCGCCATCGCGGCCGGCATCTGCTACGGCCGGCTCGATATCGCCCTGTCCCCGGCGGGACACGCCGCCATCACCCCGATCGTCGCGCAACTCGCCGGCCATACGGCGAGCCTGGTGCTGACCAGCCCGGCCCGGCGCTGCCGCATCCTGGCCGAGGCGCTGGGAGCGGCGCGCGGCCTCCCGGTCGAGACCGATCCCCGCCTGCAGGAACTCGATTTCGGCGTGTGGGAAGGTGCCGCCTGGAACGGCGTGCCGCGCGCCGCGCTCGATGCCTGGGCCGCATCGCCCGAAACTTTCGCGCCGCCGGGCGGCGAGAGCGGCGCCGCGCTGATCGCCAGGGTCAGCGAAGCCTATCATGACTGCCTGATCCGGGCGCGCCCCGCCATCATCATCTCGCACGGCGGCCCTTTGCGGCTGCTGATCGCGCTGGCAAACGGCACCGCGCCCGATCTGCTGGCGCCCGCACCGCCGCTGGGGTCGATCACCCTCATCGCAGACCCGGCCAGACCGATGCCAGCAGGCTGAGGACCAGAATTTCGGTGCCGAGCTCGATCGCGCCGAGCGTATCCCCGGTATGCCCGCCGAGCCGCCCGGTGATATACCGCGCCCACAGCCGCGCCGCAGCACCGCTCAGCAACGCCGCCAGCACGGCGGCCCAGAACGGCACCAGCACCAGCGCCGCCACCACCGCGATCGCTTCCGCCAGAAGCGCCGGTCCCGCCGGAATCACCCCCACGCTAGCGGCCAACCCATCGGGCCGGGCGAACGCGGTGCGCCGCTGCACCACCACCATCGCCGCGCGCCCGAACGCGCCGGCCACCATCAGCGCCGCCATCACGCGCCAGGGTCCCGCGATGCTCGCCATCGCCGCCAGCCGCAGCGCGACCGCCAGCACCAGCCCGATCGCGCCATAACTGCCGATCCGGCTGTCGCGCATGATCGCGAGCCGCCGCGCGATCGTGCCGCCGCCGCCCAGCCCATCCGCGCTATCGGCCAGCCCATCCTCGTGCAGCCCGCCGGTCGCGAGCACACTGGCCACCAGCGCCCAACCCGCTGCAAGCCAGGGCGCCATGCCGAGCCAGAGCGCCAGCGCGTAAACCACCCCGGCGATGCCGCCCACCGCCAGCCCGACCACCGGATAGGCCCAGACGCTGGCGCCATAATCGACCATCGCCGGTGCCGGCAGCGCCGCGCCCAGCGGCAGGCGGGTCAGCAGGCCGAACGCGGCGGCCATCTGGCGACCGGCGCTGCTCATGCGCGGTCCGTCACACCCGCCTCGGCAAAACTCGCCATGCCGGCGTGGCACGCCAGCGCCGCCCGCACCACCGGCACCGCCAGCGCCGCGCCCGAAGCCTCACCCAGCCGCATGCCCAGATCGAGCAGCGGCGTCATCCCCAGCGCCGCGACCAGGCGCCGATGCCCGGCCTCCGCCGAGGCATGCGCGATCAGCGTATGATCCAGCCCGCCCGCCACCAGCCGCGCCAGCGGCGCCGCTGCGGCGGTACACACGAACCCATCCAGCAGCACCGGCACATGGTGCACCCGTGCCGCGATCACCGCGCCCAGAATTGCCGCCAACTCCCGCCCGCCCAGGCACGCGGCCGCCGCCAGCGGATCATGCAGTACGGCCCGATGCCGCGCCAACCCGCGATCGATCGCATCGCGCTTGCGGCCAAGCCCGGCATCATCGATGCCGGTGCCCCGCCCCGCCCAGTCCGCCCCATCGCCGCCGAACAGTGCCGCCGCCAGCGCCGCCGCCGCCGTGGTATTGCCAATACCCATCTCACCCAGGCACAGCAGATCGGTGCCGGGATCGACCGCGTCATACCCCGTCATCACCGCCGCCTCGAACGCATCCGGCGTCATCGCCACATCGGCGGTGAAATCGCCGGTCGGCGTCTCCAGCGCCAGCGGAATCACCCGCAGCGCCGCGCCCGCCAGCCCCGCCAGCTGATTGATCGCCGCCCCGCCCGCCGCGAAATTCCCGACCATCTGCGCCGTCACCGCCGGCGGATAGGGCGAAACCCCCTGCGCCACCACGCCATGATTGCCCGCGAACACCAGCACCGCCACGCGGTCGAGCCGCGGCATCGCCCGTCCCTGCCAGGAGGCGAGCCACGCCACAACCTCCTCGAGCCGCCCCAGGCTGCCCGGTGGCTTGGTCAGTGTGTCCTGGCGCGCCCGCACGGCGGCGGCGGCGGCCTCATCCGCCGGCGGCAGATCGGCGCAACGGGCGCGAACGGCGGCAAAATCGGTCATGGCGATCCTCGGTCAACGGAAGCGATCAGATGAAAAAACGTGCCGGACACGCGCCCCCGCCGCCCGCCCTCCGGCCCGCGCGCGGCACCCAGCGCATCGTGCATCATGGCGAACGGCGCATCGCCGCCCGGCACGGTCACGCTGGCATAATGAAACTCATGGCCCCGCACCACCGCCCCGGCCGCACCAAGCGGCCCATCGGCGCACAGCACTGCCTCGCGATAGCCCAGATGCAGCCGGCGCCGCGCGAAACTCGTCTCATGGCCGAGCAACCCGGTCATCGCATGGCGAACGCCATCCGCATCTTCCAGCGCCACCCCCAGCACCATGAACCCGCCGCACTCGCCATGCACCGGCCAGCGTGCCGCGAAATCGCGCAACCCGGCCTGAAACCGCCCGGCCGCCGCCAGCGCGGGCGCGTGCAGTTCCGGATATCCGCCCGGCAGCCAGCACGCATCGCACCCATCCGGCGGCGCCTCATCCGCCAGCGGCGAAAACGCCACGATCTCCGCCCCCGCCGCGCGCCACCCCGCCACGACATGCGGATACATGAAACCGAACGCCGCATCATCGGCCAGTGCAATCCGCTGCCCCGGCGGCGGCACCGCCGCCCCGCTGCCCGCGCCATCACAATCAATCACCCCGGCAGCCGCCAGCAACCCATCGACATCGCAGTCCCGCTCGGCCCGTTCGCCCAGCCCCGCGCAATAGCCCGCGAGCCCATCCTGCTCGCGCGCCTGCACCAGGCCCAGATGCCGCTCGGCCAGACCCAATGCCGGATCGCGCGGAAAACTGCCGAACACCGCAACCCCGGCCCGCGCCATCGCCGCCACGATCCCCTCGCGGTGCCGCGCGCTGCCCACCCGGTTCAGCACCACGCCCGCGACCCGCACCGCCGGATCGAACCCGGCAAACCCCGCCGCCACCGCCGCCGCCGATTGCGACTGGCCCGAAACATCGAGCACCAGCACCACCGGCAGGTCGAATCGCGCCGCGATATCCGCCGCGGCCCCCCGCCGCAGCGCCGTCTCGCCCACCCCGTCGAACAAGCCCATCGAGGCCTCGATCAGCAGCACATCGGCATCGCGCCCCTGCGCCACCAGAATCGCCGCCAGCAGGTCCGGCGCCATCGCCCAACTGTCCAGATTAACCCCGGGATGCCCCGAAGCCGCCTGATGAAACGCGGGATCGATATAATCCGGCCCCGATTTCGCGCAGCGCACCATCAGCCCGCGCCGCCGCAGCGCGGCGGCCAGCGCCAGCGTCACCATCGTCTTGCCGCTGCCCGAACGCGGCGCCGCAATCACCAACGCCCGCGTTTTTGAGGCAACCGTCATCACGCCATCGCCTCCAACGCCGGCAACAATTCCAGCAACCGCGCGCGTGACGCCACCACCCGCCCGATCACGACGATCGCCGGTGCCGCAATCCCCTCGCTCGTCACGCGCTCGGCAAGCCGCGCCAGATCCGTCACCAGAATCCGCTGCGCCGCCAGCGTCGCGGAGGCGATCGCCGCCGCCGGCGTCGCCCCGCTCAACCCGCCCGCCATCAGCGCCGCCGTGATCGAGGTCAGATTGGTCATCGCCATATACAGCACGATCGGCTGACCGAGCCGCGCCAGCGCCGCCCAATCCATCCCGTCCGCCCGGTCCGCACCATGCCCGGTCGCCAGCACCACCGCCTGATTGACCCCGCGCAACGTCAGGGGGATCAACGACGCCGCCATGCTCGCCAACCCCGACGTGAGGCCCGGCACAATCCGAAACCGCACCCCCTGCGCCGCCAGCGTCAAAGCCTCTTCGCCACCGCGCCCGAACATGAACGGATCGCCGCCCTTCAGCCGCAACACCCGCCGCCCCGCCCGCGCCAGCGCGATCAACTGCGCCGTGATATCCGCCTGCACCGCCGATGGCTTGCCGCCCCGCTTGCCCGCCGGAATCAACTCGGCCCCCGCCCGCGCCAAGTCCAGCACACGCGGATCGATCAACGCATCATGCACCACCGCATCCGCCTGCCCGAGCCCCGATAGCGTCAGCAACGTCAGATGCGCCGGATCACCGGGCCCGGCACCGGCCAGCCAGACCTCACCCGGGTTCAGGCGTGGCAGATCGGTCATTATCTCATCCAGGCTGGTCATCGGCGAAATCCATCATCCAATAAGAAGCAAGCACTGCTTTTTTTGGAAAAAAAGAAGCAAAAAAACGTTTCGACCTTGAGGGATTGCTGCGGAAACCGTCCGTGCGTCATTGCTGTGTGACTTGTTGGGCGTCCACGGTTATATCCACCTCTGTGACCAACCGGACGCCGCTCCGCCGTGGCTGGACCACGGGCGCCTGTGCGACCGCCGCGGCCAAATCCGCCTGCGCGGCGCTGCTGACCGGCGCCTTCCCCGATCCCGTCACCATCACCCTGCCCAGCGGTGCCACCACCAGCTTCACCCTCGCGGAGGCCACCCGCACCGCAACCACCGCGACCGCCGCCATCGTCAAAGACGCCGGTGACGATCCGGATGTCACCCACGGCGCCCTGGTCCGCGCCACCATCAGCGCCGCCACGCCCGGTGCCGGCATCATCTTCCGCGCCGGCGAAGGCGTCGGCACCGTCACCCGCCCCGGCCTGCCCATCCCGCCCGGCGAACCCGCCATCAACCCCACCCCGCGCGCCATGATCCGCCAGGCGCTCACCGAAATCGCCGGGCCCGACCCCGATTTCATCGTCGAAATCGCCATCCCCGGCGGTGCCAGCCTCGCCGAACACACGCTCAACGCCCGCCTCGGCATCGTCGGCGGCCTCTCGATTCTCGGCACCACCGGCATCGTCATCCCGTTCTCCTGCGCCGCCTGGATCGACAGTATCCACCGCGGCATCGATGTCGCGCGCGCCTCCGGCATCACCCACATCGCCGGCGCCACCGGCCGCACCTCCGAACGCGCCGTCCAGGCCCTGCACAATCTCGAAGACACCGCCCTGATCGAAATGGGCGATTTCGCCGGCGGCCTGCTGAAATACCTCCGCCGCAACCCGATCCCCCGCCTCACCATCGCCGGCGGCGTCGCCAAAATGACCAAACTTGCCCAGGGCAGGCTCGATCTCCATTCCAGCCGCAACGCGGTCGACCGCACCGCCCTCGCGTCGCTCGCCCACACCAGCGGCGCGCCCGCCGCCTTCACCGCCACCATCCTCGCCGCCAACACCACCGCCGAAATCTTCGATCACGCCGCCGCCACCGGCCTCGATCTCGGCGATACCGTCGCCCAAGCCGCCTGGCGCACCGCCGCCACCGTGCTCGCCCCGGCCGCGATCGATCTCGAAATCATCCTGTTCGACCGCACCGGCGCCATCGCCGGTCGCGCCGGATTCGCGCCGGTTCACGAGTTATCCCCCGCCGATGAGCGAAACCGCCGGTCATAAGCCGCATCATACAAGGCACTCTCCCGCGCCGCACCCCCCGCCAGACCCGGCCCCACCAATATCACCGCCGTCCGCTCGACCTTGTCAGCCGCCAGCACCGCCTCGATCGTGCCCAAATTCGCCCGCACGATCCGCTGATCCGGCCAACTCGCCCGCGCCACCACCGCGACCGGGCAATCCACCCCGTAAAACGGCACGAGCCGCGCCACCACCGCCCCGATCGCATGGATCGCCAGATGCACCGCGAGCATCGCCCCGGTCCGCGCAAACCCTTCGAGCGTCTCACCCGCCGGCATCGCCGAAGCCCGCCCGGAAATCCGCGTGATCACCAGGCTCTGCGCAATCTCCGGCAAGGTCAGCTCCTGCCCCAGCGCCGCCGCCGCCGCCGCAAACGCCGGCACCCCCGGCGTCATCGTGTAGTCGATGCCCAGCCGCTCCAGCCGCCTGATCTGCTCCGCCACCGCCGAATACAGCGACAGATCCCCCGAATGCAGCCGCGCCACATCCAGCCCCGCCGCCGCCGCGGCCACAAACTCCGCCTCGATCTGATCAAGGCTCATGGGCGCGGTATCGACAATCCGCGCCCCCGCCGGGCAATGCGCCAGCATCGCGCGCGGAATCAACGAGCCCGCGAACAAACACACGCGGCACCGCGCCAGAATATCCCGCCCGCGCAACGTCAGTAAATCCGCCGCCCCCGGCCCCGCGCCGATGAAATGCACCGTCACGACGCCTCACCCCGCGCCAGCGCGCACGTCGCCCCATCGCCCGCAATCCGCGCCAGCACCAGCCGGCCCTGTGCTCCCGCCACCGCCAACGCGCACCCTTCCGCGACCGATGCCACACCCACCGCCGCCGCCACCCGCGCCGATCGCGTCACGCACCGCGCCTGGACCGAAACCAGCGCATCGGGCTCGACCCAGACCATCGCCACATCCAACAACCGCGCCGCCGCCGCCACGCCCGCCTCAGCGGATTTGAACCGCGGCGCCGCCAGCACATCCACCCGGCACCCGCCCAACCCCGCCGCCCGTTCCACCAGCGCCACGATACCCGCCGCATCGCACCCCGCCCGGCAGCCGATCCCCGCCACGATCACGGCTTCACCCCGCGCCACTGCGTCACCGTCATCGCCGGGCGAAACCCGTGCAACCCGCCCACCGGATCAAGCCGATCGATCGATAACCGCGTCAATCCCCCGCCATAGTTCCGATACGCCGCGAACAGCACGGCCTCGGTCTCGATCGTCACCGCATTCACCACCAGCCGCCCGCCCGCCCGCAGCGCCGCCCAGCACCGCCCGATCAATCCATCCCGCCGCGCCCCACCACCGATGAACACCGCATCCGGCGCCGGCCACAAATCATCGATATCATCCGGCGCCGCCCCCTGCCGCACCTCGAACCGCGGCACGCCCAGCCTCAGCGCATTCTCCCGCGCCCGCGCTGCCCGCACCGCATCCCGCTCCAGCCCGATCGCCCGATTGGCCGGATGCGCGAGCAACCACTCGATCGCGACCGAGCCCGACCCGCAGCCGATATCCCACAGCAACTCCCCCGGCACCGGCGCCAGCGCCGCCAAGGTCGCCGCCCTGATCTCGGATTTGGTGATCTGCCCATCATGCGCGAACCACCCATCCGCCAGCCCGGCCACGCGCGGCATCCCCGCAGCACCCGCCACCTCGATCGCCAGCAAATTCAGCGGCCCCACATCATCCGGCATCCGATCCGCCGCCACCACCCGATGCCGCTCACAAGGACCGCCCAGCGCCTCCAGCACATGCACGCGCGACGCCCCAAAACCCCGCGCCAGCAGCACCGATGCGACGTCGCCCGGCGTCGTCGCATCGGCGGACAGCACCAGCAGCCGCGCCCCGTCATGCAGATGCGGAATCACCCGCGCCACCGGCAGGCCGCAACACGAAATCACCGGCGTACCCTGCAACGCCCAGCCCAGCCGCGCCGCCGCCAGCGACACGCAGGACGCCACCGGCAGGCACACAAACTCCCCCCGCGCGACATGCGAAGCCAACACCGACCCCACCCCATGAAAAAACGGATCACCCGACGCCAGCACCACCACCGCTTGGCCGCGCCGCGAAAAAATCGCCGGAAACGCCTGATCCATCGGCCGCGGCCACATCAGAGACTCGCCCGTGATCAACCCCGCCGCCAGCCGCAGATGCCGCGCACCACCCACCACCAGCGCCGCCCGCCCGATCAAGCCGCGCGCCGCCCCCGACAGCCCATCGACACCATCCTCCCCGATCCCCAGAATGCTCAGCCATGGATCCAAGCTCATCGCTGCCCCTGCGCACCCTCATTCTCGGCGGCACCACCGAAGCCACAAATATCGCCCGCGCGCTGGCGCACGAGCCCACCATCGCCGCCACATTGTCGCTGGCCGGCCGCACCGCCGCGCCAATCCTGCCGCCCATTCCCCACCGCATCGGCGGCTTCGGCGGCATCGCCGGTCTGGTCGCCTACCTCCGCACCACCGAAACCGCAGCGATCATCGATGCGACCCACCCCTTCGCCGCCCAAATCAGCGCCCACGCCTGCCAGGCCGCCGCCCTCACCGCCACACCAATCCTGCGGATCAACCGCCCCGCCTGGCGCGCCGAACCGGGCGACCAATGGACGCATGTCACCACTATGACCCAGGCGGCCGAGGCGCTCGGCCCCACGCGCCGCCGCGTCTTCCTCACCATCGGCCAGCAGGACCTCGCGCCGTTCCGCGCCGCCCCCTGGCACGACTACATCATCCGCAGCGTCGATCCGCCAGCCGCGGCCCTGTGCCCGCCAAACGCCACCCTCATCACCGCCCGCGGCCCGTTCACCGTCGCGGCCGAAACCGCCCTGCTCCAAACCCACCGGATCGAGATCATCGTCACCAAAAACGCAGGCGCCGCCGCAACCGCAGCCAAACTCACCGCCGCCCGCACGCTCGGCATCCCGATCATCATGATCGCCCGGCCAAGCCTGCCACCCTGCCCGACCGTGCCCGACGCCGATGGCGCGCTGGACTGGCTGAAACGCCAAGTCAGCACGGCGCGCTAGGCGAGCATCACAGTAAAAAGAAGTGAGAAGACTTCTTTTTTTGAAAAAAAAGAAGCAAAAAAACTTTGATCCATGGGGCCCGTGCCGCTGAAACCGCCCGTGCCCCGGATAAACAAAAGTTTTTTGCTTCTTTTTTTCAAAAAAGAAGTCTTCCCCTACCCGTCCCTGCCTCACCCCACCCCCCGCGGCGTATAAACCCACGGCGCCCCCGCCTCACGCGCCACCATCCGTGTCGCCGCACTGCCCACCAGCACCAGCGTCCGCATATCCGCCAGCGCCGGGTCCGCCGCATCGAGCCGCACCACCGTCACCGCCTCATCCGCCCGGCTCACGGCGGTCGCAAAAATCACCGGCACCGATCCCGGCAGCACGCCGCGCAGCACCTCGAAGCACCGCCCGATCTGCCATGGCCGCGCCCGCGACGCCGGGTTATACAGCGCGAGCACGAACCCCGCGCCCGCCGCCGCGACCAATCGCTGCTCCACCAACTCCCAGGGTTTCAGATTATCCGACAGCGAGATCGCGCAAAAATCATGCCCCAGCGGCGCGCCGACCCGTGCCGCCACCGCCAGCAGCGCCGAAATCCCCGGCACCACGCGCACGTCCAGCGCCCGCCAGGCCGCCTCGCCATGATCGATCGCCTCGAACACCGCGCTCGCCATCGCGAACACCCCGGCATCACCGGATGACACCACCACCACCACCCGCCCCGCCGCCGCAAGCGTCAACGCATGGCGCGCCCGGTCCAGCTCCACCCGGTTATCAGTCGGGTGCTGCACCACGCCCGGCCGCGCCGGCACCCGCGCCAGATACGGCCCATAGCCGATCAGATCGGTCGCTTCCGCAAGCGCCGCCGCCGCCTGCGGCGTCTGCATCGCCGGATCGCCAGGCCCCAGCCCGACCACGATCAACCGCCCCGCTCCGCTCATCGAATGCCCTGCCGCCCTGGCACCAGGATCATCGAAAAATACGGCGCGGTCGGTGTCACCAGCGCCCGCAGCGGCACGATCCGCTCCCCGCTCATCGTGCCCCGCTCGACATACACGGCCCGGTCGATCACCCCCGCCCGCTCCAGCGCACGGCGGATCTTCTCCAGATTCCGCCCCACTTTCATGATCACCGCCGCCTCCGCGCCCGCCAGCCTTGCGACCAAATCGGCCTCGTCCAGCGTGCCCGGCAGAATGCTCAGCACGTCATCGCCATGCACCATCGGCAGCCCGGCGCGGCTCCAGCACCCGCTCATCCCCGCCACCCCCGGCACAGTCTCGCTGCGATAGGCGCGCGCCAGCCGGTCGAACAAATACATCGCCGAGCCATAGAAAAACGGGTCGCCCTCGCACAGCAGCGCAACATCGTCGCCACCATCCAGCGCCGCCGCGACTGACTCGGCCGATTTGCCGTAAAAACAATCCATTGCAGCCCGATATTGCGGATCATCATGCGCAACTTCCGTGGTATACGGATATTCGAACCGCAACTCCGCCGCCCCCGCCCCGATCAGCGGAGCCGCGATGCCGCGCGCATGGCCAATCCGCCCGCGCTTGGCGAAAAACGCCACCACCGGCACCGCAGCCAGAATCCGCGCCGCCTTCAGCGTCACCAGCTCCGGATCACCCGGCCCCATCCCGATCGTATAGAGCGTGCCGGTCATTCAACCGGGCTCGCCAGCGCATTCACCGCCGCCGCCGCCATCGCGCTGCCGCCGCGCCGCCCGGTCACGATCACGAACGGCACCGCATCCTGCGCCGCCAGTGCCGCCTTCGATTCCGCGGCACCCACGAAACCCACCGGCATGCCGATGATCGCGGCCGGACGCGGCGCGCCACGGTCGATCAATTCCAGCAGATGAAACAGCGCGGTCGGCGCATTGCCGATCGCCACCACCGCCCCGCCCAGCCGCTCACCCCATAAATCGAGCGCCGCCGCCGAGCGCGTATTGCCGATCGTGGCCGCCAGCGCCGGCACCGCGGCATCGCGCAGGGTGCAGATCACCGAATTCCCCGCCGGCAGCCGCGCCCTGGTGATGCCATGCGCGACCATTTCGGAATCGCACAACACCGGCGCCCCCGCCCGCAACGCAGCCGCCGCCGCATCGGCGAACCCCGGCGAAAATCGCAGATCCCGCACGACATCGACCATGCCGCACGCGTGGATCACCCGCACCGCCACCAACGCCTCGCCCGGCGTCAACCCGCCGAGATCCGCCTCGTCGCGGATGGTCGCGAACGAGCGCGCGTAAATCGCCGCGCCATCGCGAATGTAATCGTAATCACTCATGCCAACGCACCGGCGTGCAGCCCGAACTGCGCGACCACATCGGCCAGGGCGAGGCCCTCCCGCACCGGCGCATCGCCCGCCCGCCCATCCACCACCACATCATACCGCCCGTCCCGCCCGACCAGCGTCAGCGCCGCCGCCATCGGATGCGCGCACCCCTTGGCGCAGCCCGAAACATGCACATCGCCATCAGCCCCGAAATGCGCCGCCAGCACCGCCGCATCCGCCCGGGTATCCGTGCTCGCCGCCGCACAACCGCGCCGCCCGATACACGCCCGCACCGCAGCCCCCGCCGGCGCATCGGCATAGGCATCGGCATGCACCCCCGCCAGCATGATCACCCGCCACGGCGTCAACCGCAGCACGCCATCCCCCGGATCAGCCCTATCCGCGATCGCCCGCAACCGCGCCGCGTCCATCGCCCCGAACGGCACCGAAACCATCGCAACACCCGGTATCCTGTGCACAGGCACCGCCGCACCGACCCGCACCGCAGCCGCCGCCCCCGGGCCTATCGCGCGCATCCGCGCCACGCCCGCCCGCAGCCAGTCGCGCAACCACCCCTCGACCACGCCGACCACCGCATCGGTCGCACAAACCACCGCGTGCGGATCACCATCCCGCCGCAGCACCCAGCCCGCGTCCCGCATCGCAGGGACAGCCGCCGTAATCGCGATATCCGCCCCCGTCGCGCCCAGCCCCGCCGCCCCGCCGGCATCGAGCGTGATGAAAAACTTCTCCGCCCGGCCGCTCACCGCCGGCAGCGCCGCGATCACCGCGCCCAACCCCGCCGCCAATACCTCACCCGCCGGATGCGCCGCCGGATCGACCCCGAGCAACGGCGCCGTCAGAAGCTGCGGCCGCCGCGCCGGCTGGTCCAGATGCCCGATCATCGCCGCCGCCGCCACGGCCGATGCCGCGCTGAACCCGCGCAGCTGCAGATTGCCCCGGCTGGTGAGCTCGATCGCGCCATTGCCGTGCCGCGCCGCCGCATCGGCGACCAACCGCGCCTCGGCCGCGCGCAACCGTGCGAGACGCGGCCGCAGCCGCACCAGCAGCCCATCCGCCGCCGGCATCGGCTCGGCCAGGCTCGGGCACCAGCCGCGCAGGCTCACGCCCCCGTCTCCAGCACGCGCGCGACGTCATTGCGATGCGGATGCCACAAATCCCGCCCCCGCGCGTCCGCCAGACGCGCGATGATCGCCGCCCGCGCCGCCGGATTCTCCCGCCGCAGAAACCCATCCACCGCCGCATCACCCAGCATCGCATCGAACACCAGATCGAACTGCGCATCGAACCGCGCCGGCATCGTCGCGGCAAACCCGTGCAGCGCCGCCACCCCGCGCGCCATCTCGGCCCCGCCGCGATAGCCATGCCGCATCATCCCGGCAATCCAGCGCGGATTGGCCAGCCGCCCGCGCACGATGCGCGCCACCTCCTCGGCCACCAGCCGGCTGCGCGGCGCATCCGGGCGCGACCCATCCACATGATACAGCGCCGCCTCACCCCCCAGCATCGCCGCCGCCGCGGCAAACCCGCCCTCATGCGCCGCATATTCCGGACCATCCAGAATATCGGTCTCGGCATGATCCTGCTGATGCACGAACGCCCCGGCCCTGCGCACCAATGCGGCGAACCCTGCAGCATCGGCCGCGCCATCCAGCCCCTGGCCGTACGCGCTCGACGATGCAGCGAGATACGCCCGCCCCAGTTCGTCGCGATCCCGCCAGCCGCCGCGCGCCAGCCGATCCGCAACCCCGCTGCCATAATCCCCTGGTGCCGCGCCATAAATCCGCGCCGTCGCCGCCCGGAACGCCGCGCCGGTCAAGTCCCGCGCCGCCGCCAGCGGGTTCCACGCCACCGCCTCATCCCGCACCGCCACCGCCCGCACCGCCGCATCGAACAGTGAAATCTGCATCTCGAACGCATCGCGAAACAGGCCGGAAATCCGCAGCGTCACATCCACCCGCGGCCGATCCAGCACCGCCAGCGGCACGATCTCGAACCCGCTGACCCGCCCGGTCCCCGCGTCCCAAACCGGCGCAACACCGAGCAATATCATCGCCAGCGCCAGGTCCTCGCCACCGGTCCGCAGGCTCGCGCTGCCCCATAAATCGATCACCACCGCCCGCAGATCATCGCCCTGATCCTGCCGATGCCGCGCCAGCAGTACGTCCGCCGCTTTCGCCGCCAGCGCCATCGCCGAACCGGTCGGGATCATGCGCGGATCGAGCGTGGTCAGATTGCGCCCGGTCGGCAGCACGTCCGCCCGCCCCCGGCTCGGCGCCCCGGCGGGCCCCGGCGCCACGAACCGCCCATCGAGCGCCGCCAGCAACGCCGCCCGCTCGCCGCCGCCCGACCCATCGAGCCGCGCCGCCAGACCATCCACCGCGGGGCACGCCGCCGTCAGCGCAGCCAGCATCGCGGCCCGGCCGCGCGGCGCCCGGCCGTACACATGCAGCCCATCGCGGATCTGCAAATCCTTGAGATCACACAAATACGCATCGAGCCGCGCCAGCGCCACATCCTCATCCGCCCCCGGCGGCACGCCGCATTCCGCGAGCCACCCGCCATCCGCCGCCTGCTCGATAATCTGGCGCCGCAACAGCGCCGCGCGCCTGCGATCCAGCCCATCGGCTGCGGCATATTCATCGATCAGCCGCTCCAGCGCAGCACTGTCCGAACCCGCCGCCACCAGCGGCGGCGTCAGATGCCCGATCGTCACCGCCCCCAGCCGCCGCTTCGCCGCCGCCGCCTCGCCCGGATTGTTCACGATGAACGGATAAATCACCGGCAACCCGCGCAGCAGCGCCACCGGCCAGCACGCGTCCCCCAGCGCCGCCGCCTTGCCCGGCAGCCATTCCACCGTGCCATGCGTGCCCAGATGCACCAGCGCATGCACCCCAAGTTCACGCCGCAACCAGATATAGAACGCCACATAGGCATGGCACGGCGGCAGCGCCGCATCGTGATACCCCGCTTTGCGATCGGTCAAACTCCCCCGATCCGGCTGCACCGCCAGCACAATCTGCCCGCACCGCACATGCCGCAGCCGGAACACCCCCGCCACCACCGCGGCATCCGCCTCCGGCTCGCCCCAGGCCGCCAGCATCTCATCGCGCAACGCCGCAGGCAGGTCCGCGAAATACCGGCGATAATCCGCCACCGCGAGCACCGCACCCGGCGCGTCGTGGCACAATCCCTGCACCAGCGCCGCCGCATCCACCGGCGCGCCGCACGCATACCCGGCACCCGCCATATCCTCGATCATCGCGGCCAGGCTCGCGAAACAATCGAGCCCCACCGCGTGCCCGACCTCACCCGATCCCGCCCCATCCACCCCGGGATAATCCGAAATCACCACCGCCACCCGCCGCTCGGCCACGCCCGCCCGCGCCAGCCGCACCCACCCCGCCGCCCGATCCGCCGCCAGCGCCACCCCCGCCGGATCGGGCCGGTTGACCACCCGGGCAAACTCCAGCCCCGCAACCTCCTCCACCGCCGCCTTGAACGAAATCGCCGTGGTCAGCAGCCGCCCATCCAGCTCCGGCAACGCCACCTGCATCGCCAGATCCGTCTGCGAAACACCGCGAAACCCCGCCCCGACCGCATCGAACGAAGCCGACAAAATCACCTGCAGCACCGGCACGTCAGCCAGGTCCAGCACGAACCCCGCACCCGCCCGCGCCGCAAACCCCGTCGCATTCAAAACGATCGCCGGCCGCACCACCGCCAGCCGCGCCGCGATGAAATCCGCCGCCGCCGTATCCTTCAAGCTCGCGACGAACCAAATCTCCACGGCCATCCCGCGCGCCGCCAGCGCCGCCGCCAACGCCTCGCCCGGCGCGGTATCCCCCGCCAGCACGTGCGACCGATACACCACCACAACCGCCACCGGCCGCCCGTCTGCCGCCGCCGGCGCCCCGAACACCCCCGCCGCCGGCAACGCCACCGGCATCGCCCCGGCATCCGCACCCAAACCCGCCAGATGCGCCGCCAACCCCAGCGCCGCCGCCATGTTCGCTGTCCCGCCCTCGCGCAGAAACCCCGCCATCCGCGCCCGCATCGCCCCGCTCACGGTCGACATCGCAGCGAGCCGCGCATCCACCCGCCCGTCTCCCTCGATCATGATCAGCGCGATCCCGCCCGCCCGGCACACCTGCGCCACCTCCGCGCAGCCATACGCCCAGTAATCCACCCCGCCGAGAATGCGGATCACCACGCACCGCGCCCGCGCGATCACCTGCTCGACGTACAAATCCACCGAAAGCGGGTGGCGCAGCCGCACCAGATTCGCCAGCCGCAAGCTCGGCCGCTCGTGGGGCCGGCCCTCGCCCATCGCCTGCCAGGCCTGCGCCATCCCGCCCAGATCACTGTCGGAAAACGACAGCATGACAACATCCGCCGCACTCTGCCCCAGATCGACCGCGGCCTCCTGATCATCCAGCGTCGCCGTCTCGCGGACGAGCAGATGCATCGCTACGCCGCAACCGTCTCAGAGCCGATCGCCGCCTCGATCGCCGGCCGATCCAGCCCGCTCAGCCCGATCACCACGATATCCCCGCGCCGCACCTCGCCCGCCGCCCACGCCCGATCGAAATGCCAGGTGAACCGCGCGCCCACCCCCTGCACCGCCAGCCGCATCGGCTTGCCCGCGATCGCCGCAAACCCCTTGATCCGCAGCACGTCATGCGCCGCCGCCACCGCGCGCAGCCGCGCGATCAACCCATCGACATCGCCCTGCACCCCGATCCCCACCGAAAAACTCTCGAAATCATCATGCTCATGCGCGCCGTCCTCGGCATCGTGATGCGACGGCCGCGCCGCCAGATCCGCCTCCGCCGCCGCCCCCAGCCCGAACACCACCGCCGGATCAAGCTGGCCCTGCCGCGCCGCCACCAGCTTCACCGCCCGCGGCAACGCCGCCGCAATCCCCGCCCGCACCGCCGCCAGCGCGTCGCCCGACAGCAGATCCGCCTTGTTCAGCACGATCAGATCCGCCGCCTGCAACTGATCCTCATAAACCTCGGCCAGCGGATTATCATGATCGAGCGAAGGGTCCGCCGCCCGTTGCCGCGCCACCGCCGCCGGATCATCGGCAAACCGCCCCGCCGCCACCGCCGGCCCATCTACCACCGCGATCACCCCATCCACCGTCACCCGCGTGCCGATCCCCGGCCAGGTGAACGCCTTCAGCAGCGGCTTCGGAATCGCAAGCCCGGACGTCTCGATGATAATGTGCTCCGGCGGCAACGCCCGATCGAGCAGCGCCGTCATGGTGGGAATAAAATCCTCCGCCACCGTGCAGCACAGACACCCGTTCGCCAGTTCGACAATATCCTCATCGCCGCACGCCTCGATGCCGCACCGCCGCAGCGTCTCGCCATCCACCCCCAACGCCCCGAACTCGTTCACAATCACCGCAATCCGCCGCCCGCCCGCATGCGCCAGCAGATGCCGCAGCAGCGTCGTCTTCCCCGCCCCCAGAAACCCCGTGATGATCGTCGCCGGCACCTTGCTCATTCCGCAGCCTCCCCCATCCCCGCATCGAACGCCGGCACCCGGCCCACGATCATATCCCGAAGCGAAGCCGCCCGGCGCGACGGCATGATCGTCCCGCTGCCCGACGCCACATACGACCGCGCATAATCCATCAGATCGCCCGCCATCGCCGGCCGCAACCCGCCCAACAGATAACTCCATTTCCCCGGCATCGAAATCGCCGCCGAACACCCGTGCGCACACATCGCCAGGCACTCGACCCCGCGCAGCACAACCGGCGCCCCCTCGGCGCACGCGGCAAGTGCGGCATACAAATCCGCCCCCATCGGCACCCCGCCGGGCTCCAACGGCAAACCAGCCCGGCACGTGATACAGACATGCAAATGCGCAACCGCGTCAGTCATCGAACCCCCGGACGGAACCCTCCGCCATGCATCAGGCAACGATCACTGACCGTCCCGGCCCGCCAGAACGGCAAACCGAAAGACGACGTTTTCACGCGTCGCTGTCATCAGGACACCCCGCCCGAGACACGTTCAGCCCAGCCAGACATCACGCCCGGCCGCAGATGGCAGGTCTCCTGGCTCACAACGCCGGGGATCACTCCCCATGGTTCCCATCGCCTTCCCGGAAAACACCCAGTGGCAAATGGACGGAAACCGCGCCGCTTACAGTTGCGGGGGCAGCCGTGGCCTCACACCACGTTCCCTATTCACCTCCCTCGCGGAAGGACCATCACAGTCTAGTCATACAAGCCCCGCCCGACGCCTGTCAAAACGATCGCGCGCAAGGCAAGGCAAGGCAAGGCAAGGCCTTCTTTTTTGAAAAAAAGAAGCAAAAAACTTTTATAAATCAAACCACCCAGACCCGTAGGGTGGGTATCCCTCAATACCCACCACCCACACCCAAAACCCCCGCCCCGTCATCTCGCGAACGAAGCGCGGCAATCCAGCCCCGCTCCACCCCGAATCGTAGGGTGGGTATCCCTCGATACCCACCACCCACACCCCGTCATTGCGAACCAAACGCGACAACCCAGCCCATCACCCCACACCACCCAACCCGAACGCCCGCACATAAACCTCATCGATCGCCGCCATCGCCTCGATCGTCGCCCCCAACGCCCCCACAATCCGCTCCACCTGCGTCACCTCATCCAGACTCAACACCCGCCCCTTGCGCGACTTCAAATACTTCTCCAGCACCTGATACCCACCAATCTGAAACCCCCACACGTCCGCCGCGACCGGCGCAAAAAACTGCCCCGCATTGATGTAAACCGCCGCCTCCGCCGCCACATAACGCGGCGTCTCGACCAAATTGTCGCCCTGCCCCCGATACTGCGCCAACCGCCCCGCCGGCCGCACCTTCAACAAATGAACCTGCGCCAGATCCCACCCCAGCCCGGCAAGCAACTCGAACTGCGCCCGCTCCGGTGCCAACGGGATTCGCGGAAAATCTCCCCGCAAAAACTCAGCATAGCGGCTCCGATAAGCAGGCGCATGCAGCACAGCATAGACATATCCAAAAATCTGCTCTGGCGTGATTTTTACTTTACCAAAGCGTGCGATTAGTTCAGAACGAAATGCGGGAGCGATATTTTCAGAGCGTTCTGTATTCGAAAGCCAATCCATGGTACCTGTGCGCACAGTTTTTTTGCTGCCGGCGCTTTGCTCAGAGATTGAATAAAGAAAGAGCGGAAACAAAAAGCCATTATTTGAAGTAGTGGGAGACATACAGATAACTTCAGTAATACTATCGCAGACTTGAACATGCTTAAAAGTTTCGCCCTTGGTCAGCCTCGATGTGATAAGTCCAATGTTATCCTGCAGCATGTGACGCATAACGTTCGATCGAGGATAACAATGAAATCCACGCGAATGGCCAGTAAAATAAGTCCATCGAGCATCAAAGGGTCTATAGAGAACTTGCCTAGCTAACGCCGTCGTTATTCCGGAGTTGACCACATCTGCTTGGGCCCAAG
This sequence comes from Acidiphilium sp. PA, assembly GCF_026191915.1. Taxonomy (GTDB): domain Bacteria; phylum Pseudomonadota; class Alphaproteobacteria; order Acetobacterales; family Acetobacteraceae; genus Acidiphilium. The sequence continues at coordinate 15,067 of NZ_JAIMBY010000007.1, read as the reverse complement.
CGACCCGCCAATCCCGCACGTCCTTTCCGAGCCCATAATGCTCCCTCGCATCCTCCGGACTACGCTCCGAGAAATCCCGCACCACACGCATGATATCCTCGCGTGAAAACTGGATCGCCAGATTGTCGCGCGCCGTCACGATACCAACGCTGTTGACCGGAAAAATATCCCCGACCGCTGGAAACGCACGATATTCCAACGCCAGAACGGCGTCGGCCGTCTCGAACAAATAAAACGGCTTTGCCGGCACCACCTCCCGCCACTCGACACCAGCAAACGCCGTCCGCGCCAGAGCCTCATATTTCGCCAGCCGCATCCCGAACAAATCAGCCCGAAACACCTTCCGATCCGTCGCATGGCGCGATTTCACGAACAGAGAAATCGCCACCCCCTGCTCGATATCGAAGACATTCTCGTCTTTCGATCCGTCCGGCGCCTGTTCCTTCTTCTTCGCATTGCCATGCAGATCGAGCACATAAATCCGGTCGAAACTCTTCATCAGCGACTGGCGCATCCCCCGGAACGTCGGGTTGTCGAGAAAGGAATGATTGGTGATGATGCCGACAATCCCTTCCGGAACCGCATCGATCTTCATCTGCGCGAACCGGATGAACTTCACATAATCATCGTTCAACCACTTCGGATTCTTCTCGCCCAGCTTCTCGCCATCAACCATCTTGTAGGCATCGATTGCGCGCGCAATCCATTCACCTTTGTTGCGCGAATGCCCCGAATACGGCGGATTTCCCGTAATCACCAGGATCGGCTGATCCTTCACCGTTTGCGCCGCCGCCGCCTCGTCACTCAATGCCGGAAGCAAAAAATTGGCCTGCGGCGCGATCGGCTCCAACGTATTCGTCAGATAAATCCGCAACCGCTCAGCACCGCCCAGCGCGATCCCTTTGTCCTTCAAATACTGCGACAATTTCAAATGCGCGATCGTATACGGCGCGATCAGATACTCGAACCCGAACACGTTTTTCAGCACATGCTCACGCACCAGCATTTCCCGCTTGGCCTGACCATCGCCGATCGTCTCGAACATCCGTTCCAGCGCCTCGAGCAGAAACGTCCCCGTCCCGGTCGCGAAATCCAGCAGCGTCACCCGCCGATGATCCGCGAGCCCATCCGCAATCCCGAATTCCGACCGCAGCAGATCATCGATCGCCCGGATAATGAAATTCACCACCGGCGGCGGGGTGTAATACACCCCGCGCGACTTGCGCAGCTTCGCATCATACCGCGCCAAAAAATCCTCATAGAAATACACGAACGGGTCCCGCTCGAACAAACGATGCTCCGCCTCCGAATCCGCCCGCACCGCCCGCCGGATCGCCCGCCGGTTCGAAAAACTCAAATCCAGCCGGATCGCCGCCAGATCGAGCCCGTTCATAATCGATAATATCTCCTCGACCAGCCAACGAATCGCCCCGTAATCCGCCGACCGCAACTCGCCGATGAAATCGATCAACTCACGAATCAGCGGAAACGCCCCCGGCACGAACTGGCGCGCATTATCCAGCGTAATCGTCTCATCGGTGTTCAACCGCGCCAGGAACAACCCATAGGCCAGCATCTGCGCGAACGCATCGGCAAATTCGCCAAGTTCCAGATCATGAAAAACCTGCACCCGGAACGCGTTGAACAGCCCATACAACCGCCCCTGCTGCTGATGCGCCGCCTGATGCGCCAACGCCTCCGCCAACCCGTCGCGCAACAAATGCGATCGTGTCGCCAGCGCCGCCGCCAGCGCCTGCGCCCGCGCAATCCCCGCCGGCGGCTGCGAAAAAAATCCGCCGATCAACCGCCCGACCACCGCCGCCCGATCGGGATTGAGCCGGTACTTGCGATTATCAAGATCATCGGCAAACGCCAGCGATTCCCGCTCGATCCCCTGCGGCCCAATCCAGATGAAATGCAGATAATCAGTGAGCAGAATATTGTCCGAAAGCAGCCGGTATTTCTTGATTTGCGCCGATTTCAGCACAGCATCCAGATTTTCCCCGATCGTCTTGACTTCGACATAGCCAAGCACCGCGCCGCCACTGGTTATCTTGAAATCAGGCGACCCCTTGTCGTCCTGCCGCCGTGGCTCATGCTGCACCACAACCCCTGTCCGTCCAAACGCCGCCAGCAACGCCTCCAGCGCACCCCGGTCGGTATGCTCGGTCTTGTCATCCAGCGGCACACGGCGAAGCGCATCGAAATAAGTCTGAAAACGCTGGTCCACCTGATTCATGCCGTCCGCCCCCCGTTAGCAAATCATGCTGACCGCTTTCCCCCGCAACGGCAACCGTGTCCCGGCTCTCGCACCGCCCAACCGGCGCTCACGCGTGCTTCGCCGATTGATCCAAATCCCACCAGCACCCCAACACCTTCCACCTCCAACCACCAACCGTCATACTCCACCCGATGACCGACCCCGCCCCCATCCACGCCCCCGACCTTTGCGCCCCCGAACTCCGCGCCCCAGAACTCCGCGCCCCAGAACTCCGCGCCCTCGAAGAACGTGCCATGAACGCCTGGCCCGCCCTGCAAACCATCCTGCACGGCGGCTGGGTCATGCGCCTGTCCGGCGGCCACACCAAACGCGCCAATTCGGTCAACGCGCTCGACCCGGCAACCCCGTTCGAAACCCTGCGCGCCGCCGCCGAACGCCTCTACGCCCGCCAGAATTTGCCCGCCATCTTCCGCCTCTCACCCCTCGCCGGCCCCGCCATCGACCAGGCTTTGGCAGATGCCGGCTACACCAGATCCGACCCCTCGCTGGTGCTCCACGCCGCACTGCCCGCGATGCAACCCAAACCCGCCATCGACCCGGCGATCGAAATCGAAATCGCGCCATCCCCCTCAGCCGAATGGCGCACCGGATCAGCCGAGGCCAGCAACATCCCCCCGCACCACCGCCCGATCCACGACCGCATGGTCGCCGCCATCGCCCTCCCCGCCGCCTTCGCCACCCTCCGCATCCCCGGCCACCCCGCCGGTCGCACCAACAACCACGCCCAGGGCCGTACCAACCACCGCGCCATCGGCTTCGGCCTCGCCGTCCACGAACGCGGCGCCATCGGCCTGTTCGACATCGTGATAAACCCGCCCGATCGCGGCCACGGCCACGGCCGCCGCCTCACCACCGCCCTGCTCCACTGGGGCCACCAGGTCAGCGCCCACACCGCCTACCTCCAGGTCACCGCAGCCAACCACCCCGCCAGAACCCTCTACCAATCGCTCGGCTTCCAGCCCGCCTACCCCTATCACTACCGCATCCGGCAACCCTGACCCGCCACAGTCGCCCGGCAAACCTCAAAACAAATCACCCGAAACATCACCGCGCCATCCTGCCCTCATCCAGCGGTCAGCCCCATCCCGGTCGCCCCGCCCGCCTCATCGCAAAATCCGGACCGCCCGCCACCCTCACCCCCAATCGCCCCCTCAATCGCCCCCTCAATCACCCGTCCCCGCTTCATATCCATCCCAACCCACGAACAGGGCGAACCAGTCTCCCGCCTCATCGATGTGCAAGAATCATCTCGATCCGGTCCTTGATCAGCGGAATATCGACCGCCCAGCTCCGCGCCCGTCGGTTCAGGATATCGGCCTCCAGACCCGTTCGACCCAGATCGGGAACCGGATCAGGCTCGAATTGATCGGCCCAGTAATGCATCCCGCGGGCCTGGGCGATGCCATTGAACACATTCGGCATGAAATGGCTCGGGAACAACTCGTACAGAACCGTCCCGGGTCGGCAGAACGCGATATTCACCAACCCGGCGCCATGAGCACCGATGATCACCGATGCCGAGCCGAACATCTCGACCTGTTCCTCAAACGACATCTTGCTGCAAATCACCGGGATCACCCCGAATCCCGCGAGCATCTCGATCAGCGCCAACTCGTTGCGCATGCTGCGCGCGGTGACGTCCTCGCGCGAGATGTAAATCATGGGGCGGGGGCGATCGGTCAGAAACGAGTTTTGCCGCCACAACGGATCGACGATCGCGTTATACATCGGCTGGCATGCCATCTCGACGCCCCCGGAATGTTCCGTCAACAGCGACGAAATCGTGATATCGTCGCAAAAGATCGCCTCATTGTCCTCGACGAACTTATGATCGGGCAAATCCCGCAGCACATGGTGCAAACTCGACCGTTGCGCCGCCAACGACGTTTTCGGCAGCAGCAGCACCGACGATGCGAATTCAGGATCGGCCATGAAATGAAACAGCGCCGGCAGAACCTGGTCGATCCAGTGCCCGTAATTGGCCTCTGCCCAACGAAAAAAGATCGAAAAAACCCGCCGCCCCCTGATTTCGAACGAGGGTGACCGCGACCGCGCCCGTGCCACCGACTCCTCATTCGCGTAGAGCAATCCGGCCGTCTGCGGCAGCAGACGGCCCTGATTGAACAGACAGCCGCTGATCGAATCGAACACCGCGCCGCGCACCCGCGTGTGCTTGACGGCCCGCGTCGCGGTCCTCGCCGCGAACCGCGCGCGCGTCGCGCTGCAATTCATCGTCTCACCCAGATGGATCGACCCCGCCGGCGCAAACGCACTGCTCGGCATCACGATCTGTTCGTCCCACCACCCCGCCTCGCCCATCATCCATCAACCTCATCAAATCGTCGCCTTCGCGACGGTCCAGGCCGTCTCTCCGTCGCGCGCCGCGCACACCTGATGTCGATACCGCGAAATGATTAACGATCGATGAACATCGCGCGCCATCGCGCACCAATCTGCCAGACAACGCCACCCCCACGGCAGTCCGGCCGCACCAAGTCCGCGCATGCACACCACCAACCCGTTGTCCCAACCCGTTGTCATAGAATAACGTCCACGGCTTCCAGCCGTCTCCCCCTTGCGCTACGCCATCCCAAACCGCGCAAGGAACCCCGCCCATTCCCACCACCCTCATCCTCGGCGGCGCCCGCTCCGGCAAAAGCCGCCACGCCGAAACCCTGCTCGCGTCGCACCAGCCCCCCTGGCACTACCTCGCCACCGCCCAGGCGTTCGATGCCGAAATGCGCGAGCGGATCGCCCTTCACCAGACCCGCCGCGACCATAACTGGCACACCACCGAAGCCCCGTTCGACCTGATCACCCCGCTCCAAGCCGCCGGCACGGCCCCGGTCCTGATCGATTGCCTCACCCTCTGGCTCACCAACCTCCTCCTCGCCGAGGCCGATCTCACCGCCGAATCCGCCCGCCTCACCACCGCAATCGCCGCCCGCGCCGCCCCCACCATCCTGGTCGCCAGCGAAGTCGGCCTTGGCATCGTGCCCGAAAACGCCCTCGCCCGCCGTTTCCGCGATGCCGCCGGCCTGCTGCACCAACGCATCGCAGCCGGCGCTGACCACGTCATATTCATGGTCGCCGGCCTGCCCCTGACCGTGAAATGAACCGCACATGAGCGAAGACGAAACCCGCCACCGCGCCAAAATGGCGAAACGCAAAGCCCTCCAGGATGCCGAGGTCGCAGCCAAAACCATCGAAAAAGGCCTGCTGATCGTCAACACCGGCCCCGGCAAGGGCAAATCCACCGCCGCCTTCGGCCTCGCGCTCCGCATGATCGGCTACGGCCGGCGCGTCGCCATCGTCCAGTTCATCAAGGGCGCCTGGGCCACCGGCGAACGCACCGCCCTCGCCCGGTTCGACGATCTGGTAACCTTTCACACCATGGGCGAGGGCTTCACCTGGGAAACCCAGGACAAAGCGCGCGACATCGCCGCCTGCCAGCGCGCCTGGGCCACCGCCGCAACCCTTCTGGCCGACCCCGAAATCGCGCTGGTCATTCTCGATGAGCTCAACATCGCACTCCGCTACGATTATCTTGCGCTCGACCCCATCCTGGCGGCCATCGCCGCCCGCCCGCGGCCGATGCACGTCGTCATCACCGGCCGCAACGCCAAGCCGGCCCTGATCGAAGCCGCCGATCTGGTCACCGAAATGACCGCCACCAAACATCATTTCGCCGCCGGGGTAAAAGCCCAGCAAGGCATCGAATTCTGATGGCGCGCGCCCTGATGTTCCAAGGCACCGGCTCCAGCGTCGGCAAATCCACCATCGTCGCCGGCCTCGCCCGCGCCCTGACCAATCGCGGCCTGCGCGTCCTGCCGTTCAAACCGCAGAACATGTCGAACAACGCGGCCGTCACGCCGGAGGGCGGTGAAATCGGCCGCGCCCAGGCGCTCCAGGCCCGCGCCTGCCGCGTTGCCCCCAGCGTCCACATGAACCCGATCCTGCTGAAACCCCAAAGCGAAACCGGCAGCCAGATCATCGTGCACGGCCGCATCTTCGGCACCGCCAAGGCGCGCGACTACCAGGCGCTGAAACCGCAATTGATGCCCCATGTGCTCGAAAGCTTCGCGCAACTGCAATCGGGCGCCGACCTCATCCTGATCGAAGGCGCCGGCAGCGCGTCGGAAATCAACCTCCGCGCCAACGACATCGCCAACATGGGCTTCGCCCGCGCCACCGGCAGCCCGGTCATCCTGATCGGCGATATCGATCGCGGCGGCGTCATCGCGAGCCTGGTCGGCACACAAACCGTGCTCGATCCGGCGGACGCCGCGCTGATCGCCGGCTTCATCGTCAATAAAATGCGCGGCGACCCCACCCTGTTCGCCGACGGCATGGCCGCGATCGCGCGCCACACGCCCTGGCGCCCGCTCGGCCTGGTCCCGCATTTCGACAGCATCAGAAACCTCCCCGCCGAAGACGCGGCAGACCTCGCCGCCAACGCACCCCACCGCACCGGCGCCACCCTGGTCATCGCCGTGCCGATGCTGCCCTGCATCGCCAATTTCGACGATCTCGATCCGCTGCACGGCGAACCCGATGTCGATCTGCGCTTCATTCCGCGCGGCACGCCGCTGCCGCGCGCGGCCGATCTGATCATCCTGCCCGGCTCCAAAGCCACCATCGCCGATCTCGCAACCCTGCGCGCCGAGGGCTGGGACATCGACATCCGCGCCCACCACCGCCACGGCGGCGCCCTGCTCGGCCTGTGCGGCGGCTATCAGATGCTCGGCCGCACCATCGCCGACCCCCACGGCATCGAGGGTCCGCCCGGCAGCGCCCCCGGCCTCGGCCTGCTCGATATCGAAACCATCCTCGCCGGCGACAAACGCCTCACCGCCGCCACCGGCCGCCTCATCCCCGAATCCGCCGCCGTCACCGGCTTTGAAATGCACATCGGCCAGACCACCGGCCCTGCCACCGCCCGCCCGCTGCTCCACCTCGCCGATGGCCGGGCGGATGGCGCGCAATCACCGGATGGCCGGATCGCCGGCACCTATATCCATGGCCTGTTCACCGCCGATCCCGCCCGCGCAGGCCTGCTCCGCCGCTACGGCGCCACCCCCGCGGTGCGAAATTTCGAAGACGAGATCGACGCCACGCTCGATGCCCTGGCCGCCCATCTCGAAACCCATATCGACATCGACGCCCTGCTCACGCTGGCCCGATGACCACCGCCAGCAGCCACACGACGCCGATCTGCACCCACGCCGCAACCCGCACCAGCCGCAACGCGCGCTCGATATCCGCAACCCCCGCCGCCGCCCGCCCCGCGCCCATCCAGGCATCATCGACGCGGATGGCGCCATAAACCCGCGGCCCCGCCAGCCGCAGCCCGAGCGCGCCAGCCATCGCCGCCTCCGGCCAGCCCGCGTTCGGCGAGCGATGCTGGCCCGCATCCCGCCGCACCGCAGCCATCGCCCCGCGCGCGCTCGCCCCCGGCACAACCGCCGCCGCCACCACGAGCCACAGCGCCGCCAGCCGCGACGCCGGCAGGTTGATCACATCGTCGAACCGCGCCGCGGCCCAACCGAACGCGCCATGCCGCGGTGTCAGATGCCCGATCATGCTGTCCGCCGTGTTCACCGCCTTATAAAGCGCGATCCCCGGCAGTCCGAACACCGCGCACCACAAAGCCGGCGCCACCACCCCATCGGAAAAATTCTCCGCCAGACTCTCGATCGCCGCCCGCGCCACCCCCGCCGCATCGAGGCTCGCCGGATCGCGCCCGACGATATGCGACACCGCCACCCGCCCCTCCGCCAGCCCGGACCGCAACCCCACCGCCACCGCCCACACATGGGTGATCAGACTGACCGATGCCAGCAACGCGCTGGCCAGCACCCCGATCACCACCATCCCCACCGCGCGCGGCACCAGCGCGAACACCGATGCCTCGATCAGCCAGCACGGCAGCCACGCCGCCAGCCCCAGCACGACCAGCGCCGCCACCCCCAGCCAGCGCCGCCGCCGCGCCCCACCCCGGTTCAGCCCCGCATCGAGCCGCGCGATCAGCGCCCCCGCCCACATCACGGGATGGCGGATCAACCGAAATATCGTATCGGGATAACCGATGATGGCCTCGATCGTGAGCGCCAGGGCAGCGATCGGAACCGTGAGCATCAGATCCATGGCATGCAGACCAGCAGTTTCATCGGCGCCGTCGATATCATGAGCCGGCACACGGCAACAGAACGCCCCCTCCTGCACGGCGGCCGGCGCGAGGCGATGCGCCAGGCCTACCCCGCCGCGCCGCAACCCTGGATCGACCTGTCCACCGGCATCAACCCGATCCCCTACCCGGTCCCAACCCTGCCGCCCGACTGCTTCACCCGCCTGCCCGACCCCGAAGCCGCCACGCGCCTCGAATCCATCGCCGCCGCCGCCTATCGCGTGTCCGACCCCGCGATGGTCGCCGCAGCACCGGGCACGCAAATCCTGATCGAACTGCTCGCCCGCCTGCTGCCCCGGCCGCACATCGCCATCCTCGGCCCGACCTACGCCGAACACCAGGCCGCCTGGGCGCGCGGCGGCGGCAGGGTCGATCTGATCCACGACCTCGATGCCCTGCCCGCACCCTCGTCACTGGTGCTCTGCAACCCGAACAATCCGGATGGCCGGATCATCCCGCCCGCCCGGCTCCGCGCCCTGGCCGATCATCTCGCCGCGCGCGGCGGCCTGCTGGTGATCGACGAAGCCTTCGCCGACCTCGCCGGCCCCGCCACCAGCATGGCAGAATCCCTGCCGCATCCCGCCATCGTCATCCTGCGCTCGTTCGGCAAAACCTACGGCCTGGCCGGCATCCGGCTCGGCTTCGCCCTGGCCGATGCCCCGCGCGCCGCCGCCATCCGCACAGCACTCGGCCCCTGGGCGGTCTCAGGTCCGGCGATCGCGATCGGCACGATCGCCCTCGCCGATCCCGCCTGGCTGACCGCAACCCGGCACCGCCTGACCCGCGCCGCCGCCACGCTCGACCGGCTGCTGACCGATGCCGGCATGACCCTCATCGGCGGCACACCGCTCTTCCGCCTCGCCGCCACCGCGTCCGCGTCCGCGTGGCACGATCGCCTCGCCCGAGCCGGCATCATGACGCGCCGGTTCGACGACCAGCCCGCCTGGTTGCGATTCGGCCTTCCCGCCGGCCGCGCCGCCTGGGCACGCCTCGCCGCCGCCCTGTCGAACGATCGCGCCCCCCTGGCCAACCACCCCGATCAATGAAAAAACACCAGCCGAACGGAGACCGCCATGACCTATGAAATGATCATCACCGAAACCCACGGACGCGTGGCCCAGATCACCCTCAACCGCCCGCGCGCCCTCAACGCCCTCTGCGACCAGTTGATGACCGAACTCGCCGGCGCCCTGCGCGCCGCCGACGCCGATCCCGCGATCGGCGCCATCATCCTCACCGGCTCGCCCCGCGCCTTCGCCGCCGGCGCCGACATCAAGGAAATGCAGCACAAGACCTACCCCGATACCGCGCTCGATGATTTCATCGGCAGGAACTGGGAAGTCGTCACCACCATCCGCAAACCCGTCATCGCCGCGGTCGCCGGCTACGCGCTCGGCGGCGGCTGCGAACTCGCCATGATGTGCGACATGATCATCGCGGCCGACACCGCCCAGTTCGGCCAGCCCGAAATCAACCTCGGCGTCATCCCCGGCGCCGGCGGCACCCAGCGCCTCACCCGCGCGATCGGCAAATCCAAGGCAATGGACATGATCCTGACCGGCCGCATGATGGACGCAACCGAAGCCGAGCGCGCCGGCCTGGTCAGCCGCATCATCCCCGCCGCCGACCTGCTCGCCGAAGCGCACAAGATCGCGGCCACCATCGCGTCACTCTCGCCGGTCGCAGTCACAATCGCCAAGCGCAGCATCAACCGCGCGTTCGAAACCACCCTCGCCGAAGGCATCGCCTACGAGCGCGCCACCTTCCTCGCCCTGTTCGGCACACCCCACCAGCGCGAAGGCATGACCGCCTTCATCGAAAAGCGGAAACCCGACTTCATCTGACCAATCATGAATGAACCGGCTGGGGAGGGAGGATTCGAACCTCCGCATGGTGGAATCAAAATCCACTGCCTTACCGCTTGGCTACACCCCAATCCGTGTCGCTCTGATATGGGTTTGCGCGCGGCTCGGCAAGACCCGCACGGCAGATGTTGCATCCACGCCATATTCAACCCCGCGGTTTCCCGCTAAATCCGACCGGTCTTTGGGAGCACGAACATGGATTTGATTGCCGCACGCCTCAACCGCATCAGCCCGAGCCAGACCATCGCCATCTCGACCAAGGCGCGCCAGCTCAAGGCCGCGGGCCGCGACATCATCAGCCTCTCCGCCGGCGAACCCGATTTCGATACACCCGCCCATATCAAACAGGCCGCCATCGCCGCGATCGAACACGGCGACACCAAATACACCGACGTCGCCGGCACCATGGAACTCCGCCGCGCCGTCGCCGCCAAATTCAAACGCGATTCCGGCATCGACTACAAACCCGAGGAAATCATCGTCTCGACCGGCGGCAAGCAGGTGATCTTCAACGCCATGCTCGCCACCATCCAGGCCGGCGACGAAGCCATCATCCCCACCCCCTGCTGGGTCTCCTACCCCGATATCGTCCAGCTCGCCGAAGGCAAACCCGTCTTCGTCCCCTGCAGCCAGAACCACGGCTTCAAACTCCGCGCCGAAGACCTCGAAGCCGCGATCACCCCGCACACCAAATGGCTGATCCTCAACTCCCCCTCCAACCCCACCGGCGCCGCCTACTCCGCCGAAGACCTCCGCCCGATCTGCGACGTGCTGCTCCGCCACCCCCACGTCTGGATCTTCACCGACGACATCTACGAAAAACTCACCTACGACGGCTTCAAGGGTGCCACCATCGTCGAGGTCGAACCCGCCCTGCGCGACCGCACCGTCACCATGAACGGCTGCTCGAAAGCCTACGCCATGACCGGCTGGCGCATCGGCTTCGCCGGCGCCCCGCTCGCCCTGATCAAGGCGATGGACAAACTCCAGAGCCAGTCCACCTCCAACACCTCCTCGATCAGCCAGGCCGCCGCCGTCGCCGCCCTCAACGGCCCGGAAGACGACATCGAAATCATGCGCAACACCTACCGCGACCGCCGCGACCTCGTCGTCGCCATGCTGAACGACGCGCCAGGCCTCACCTGCGGCACCCCCGAAGGCGCCTTCTACGTCTTCCCCTCGATCCACGGCTGCCTCGGCAAAACCACCGCAGGCGGCACCAAAATCACCGACGACGAAACCTTCGTCACCGCCCTTCTCGATGAACAGGGCGTGGCAACCGTCCACGGCAGCGCCTTCGTCTACCCCGGCTACTTCCGCGTCAGCTACGCGACCAGCACCGAAGCCCTGCGCGAAGCCTGCACGCGCATTCAGAAGTTCTGTTCGGAGATGAAGTAAGCAAGCCGATGGGCAGAGCCCTTGCGAAGCCCATCACTTTCCAGTCACCAATAAAACAAGTTAAGCAAGGCGTTCTTTTTTATAAAAAAGAACCAAAAAATTTTTTGACTCTGCTTCCCGGCCCTGTCGCGGTCAGAACCTCGCAATCCAGCACCGCAGGATGGGCAGAGCCCTTGCGAAGCTTATCGCCTGCCGGTCATCAATAAAACAAACCAGGCAAGACGTTCTTTTTTGAAAAAAAGAACCCGCCCCCGACCGGCCGGCAATCGCCAGAGCCCTCCCACCGCCCGCAGTGTCAAAAAGTTTTTTGCTTCTTTTTTACCAAAAAAGAAGTCTTCCTTTACCTTCCCCTACCCAGCCCTCCCCACCAACGCCCCCCTTGCCTTCCTCCCCCACGCCCCATACAAGAACAAACAACGAACAACCCCCATCGACTCGGCGCAAGCCAATTTTCTGATAAAACTTCATCTAGTAGCGATTGCGCGATGCCCTCCCAATATGTTGTTATACCCTCCGCCGCACCGATTGGAGTCTCCGCTGCAATGAACGTCATGACCCGTGCCGACCAGGCTCTGCTTGAGCCCACCCTGCTGGAAACCGACATCCAGCTTCAGGGCCGCCACCAGATCAAGGTCGACCGCTCCCGCGACGCGCTCCTGACCGATTTCGGCCGCGCCACCCTCGACGATCGCTACCTGATGCCCGGCGAATCCTACCAGGACCTGTTCGCCCGCGTCGCCTCCTTCTACGGCGACGATCAGGCCCATGCCCAGCGCCTGTACGACTACATCAGCAAGCTCTGGTTCATGCCCGCCACCCCGGTGCTCTCCAACGGCGGCACCGCGCGCGGCCTGCCCATCTCCTGCTTCCTCAACGAAGCCTCCGACTCCCTCGAAGGCATCGTCGATCTCTGGAACGAAAACGTCTGGCTCGCCTCCAAGGGCGGCGGCATCGGCTCCTATTGGGGCAATCTCCGCTCGATCGGTGAAAAAGTCGGCCAGAACGGCAAAACCTCCGGCGTCGTCCCCTTCATCCGCGTGATGGACAGCCTCACGCTGGCCATCAGCCAGGGCTCGCTGCGCCGTGGCTCAGCGGCGGTCTATCTGCCCATCAGCCACCCGGAGGTCGAGGAATTCATCGAAATCCGCCGCCCCACCGGCGGCGATCCCAACCGCAAGGCCCTCAACCTGCACCACGGCATCCTGATCTCGGATGCGTTCATGCGCGCCGTTGAAGCCGACGACCAATGGTCCCTCACCTCACCCAAGGACGGCGCCCACGTCCGCCACGTCTCCGCCCGCGCCCTCTGGGTCCGCATCCTCACCGCCCGCATCGAAACCGGCGAGCCCTACATCATCTTCTCCGATCATGTGAACAACGCCCGCCCCGAGCACCACAAACTCGCCGGCCTCGAGGTCAAAACCTCCAACCTCTGCGCCGAAATCACCCTCCCCACCGGGCTCGACCAGCACGGCCAGCAACGCACCGCCGTCTGCTGCCTGTCCTCGATCAACCTCGAAACCTGGCTCGAATGGCACGATAACCCCCAGTTCATCGAGGACGTCATGCGCTTCCTCGACAACGTGCTGCAGGATTTCATCGACCACGCGCCCGATTCCATGGCCCGCGCCAAATACGCCGCCATGCGCGAACGCTCGGTCGGCCTCGGCGTCATGGGCTTCCACTCCTTCCTCCAGGCCCTGAACATCCCCTTCGAATCCGCCATGGCGAAGGCCTGGAACATCAAAATCTTCAAACACATCCGCGCCGGCGCCGACCGCGCGTCACAGACACTGGCAAAAGAGCGCGGCCCCTGCCCGGACGCCGCCGAGTACGGCGTCATGGAACGCTTCTCGAACAAAATGGCAATCGCCCCCACCGCCTCAATCTCGATCATCGCCGGCAACTCCAGCCCCGGCATCGAACCCATCGCCGCCAACGTCTTCCTGCAAAAAACCCTCTCCGGCAGCTTCTCCGTCCGCAACCGCCACCTCCAGCAACTCCTGGCATCCAAAGGCCGCGACGACGACGCCACCTGGTCCAACATCACCGTCACCAAAGGCTCGGTCCAACACCTGGACTTCCTGACCGACGACGAAAAATCCGTCTTCAAAACCGCCTTCGAACTCGACCAGCGCTGGATCATCGAACACGCCGCCGACCGCACCCCCTACATCTGCCAAAGCCAGTCCATCAACGTCTTCCTCCCCGCCGATGTGAATAAGCGCGACCTCCACCAAATCCACTACCAGGCCTGGAAACGCGGCGTTAAGTCGCTGTACTACTGCCGCTCCCTCTCCATCCAACGCGCCGACAGCATCAGCGAAAAAGTAGAACACCGCACCCACCTCGAAGCCGCCAACAACACCGCCCACATCCCCCTCGCGGCAGCGGCGAGTACCACGAATTATGAGGAGTGTTTGGCCTGTCAGTAAGGCGAGGGCTTCGCCCCTCGACCCCACTGGGGCCTTAGGCCCCAGACCCCTTAATTGAAAATATTGGCGACAACGTATGACGCGAGTTAGATCAGATTTAGTTGTTCTAGAGGGAAAATGGTGGCCAAAGAAAAATATTACGGTAAAACCTGTATTTGATGTGTTAGTTGATTTGATCTTTGGTAACCAGCATGATTATTACTACGAGATGTTCTCTACGTATAATGCTCTTTCAAGTATCTTAAATAACAATGTGAACTCTGGAAGAGGCGGTCGATATCTTTACATTGCCTCACATGGCAACGGGGAAAGTTTGCAGGGATCAGCGGAAGAAATAAAAATTTCAGATTTTAAAAAAATAACTCGAAGTCTTGCCTCGTCGTACAGAGGCATTTATTTTGGTTCATGTCTTTTCGGGAATGAACGCAATGCGAAAATGATACTTGAATCGAATCACAATATTCGTTGGGTAGCCGGTTTTGGAGAAACCGTTGATTGGATTCAATCGACCGCATTAGATTTTGTTTTTTGGAATATATTATTGAGTCTGGTTTATAACGATGAAGAATTAAAAAGAAATGACGAGCGAGCAACAACTTCATTGGACAAAATAAATAAGACATGCTCAAAAATGAATGAATATACTCCCGGACTCGTAAGAGAACTGAAGTTTCAGGTATATATAAGGAATGGTAATGAAATTCGGTCAGGGTTTATGGAATAACGCCGACAATAGGTAGCAACGAGTCGGAAGTAGTCGGATAAGCAAGCCGTAGCAACCATTAATTCATCGCCTGCCCCCGCCTTTGATTTGTCCTCTCCTCCCCCAAGTCTGCCGCCGTGCTCGGTCTCGTCAAGCACGCTTCGCGCCGCTACGCGGTGGGCTGCGCCCATGCTTGAC
>NZ_JAIMBY010000069.1 GCF_026191915.1 Acidiphilium sp. PA | reverse complement strand
GCACGCAGGGCATCGGGCGCGCCGTTCTGCGAGATCTCGCGCTTGGAGATGATCTGCACCGCCTGCGCGGCCTTGGCGATGTTGATGCCGGAACTGCTCAGCGGCGAGGTCTGGACGATGATTTTCTTGATGTGAACCGCGTGCGGCGATTCGGCCGAACTGGGCGCGATCGGCATGATGATCGGTGGAGCCGAGACAGTAGTCACAGACTGCGCATAGGCTGGCAGGCAGACAGCGCCGAGCGTCACGGTAAGCCAGCCTGCTCTATAGCCGGCTTGGCGCAAGTTCGTCGTCATTAGGCGTTTCCTCAGTTTCTTCATAGTAGTCTTGACCGCGCCGCGCCGCCTGAGCGAACGGATTAATCCGTTGTTGCTCTCACCCGCTAGACGTCCAAGCCTTGATGCACCTTATAGTTGCTGTAAGGTCAAGCCATGGAAGCTCTCTTAACCGTTGGCGCCTTGGCGCGGCTGACTGGCGCAACCCGCCAGACTATCCGCTGGTATGAACAAATCGGCTTGCTGCCAGCGCCTAACCGCAGTGCTGGCAATTATCGCCTTTATGGTGACGATCATCTGGCAAGGCTTCGTTTCATCCGACGCTGCCGCGATTTGGGGTTCAGCCTCGAAGTTGTGCGGAATTTAGCGGATCTCGCAGCAAAAGATGGGGAGGATTGTGCCGATGTTGCGACAATTGCAAATGTCCGCCTAATCGAACTCGACAATAGAATTGCCACTCTGATGGCGCTGCGACAAGATCTCGCTGCTGTTATCAATGACTGCGCCGGAGGCCGAGTGAGCTGTTGCCGAATACTGTCGGCATTGTCGCCTCAGCAGTAGCTGAGGCGATGAGGTGATTGGCGACGCAAGGGCGTCGTGGCTGAATGGGTGATCGGTCTCCAGATCATTTACCCGTGCAGACCTTGTAGAATTCCCAATGCCGGCAAAAGAGAATTTTTATCGCAGTATACCAGAATCTTCCGTTGAGCAGGCCGTGCATTCTTCGCCAGACCACGCCTCGCGTGCCTCGCGGACTACAAACCAAACGATGGCAAGCGACGTTACAGGATCGATCCACCAGGCACCGATCGTCAGGTCCGCGACAAGCCCGATCACCACCACGAGGGACAACCAGCCGCAGGTGATGCTTTCCACAGCGTCTGCCCGCATGGCGCGGCTACCCAATGACGTGGCAAGCGCGATCTTGCGACGAGCAAGCATGAACATGACCGGCATCGCGAGCAGGGCCACCACAAAGCCGGCGATCGAGAACGTCTCGCCATGATGCGTCCAGAATGACCACGCCACGCCACCAATGATGAACAATGCGAGGACATACAACAGAACCCCGCCGACCCGGCTGGCGCGGCGCTCGGCTGCTTCGGAGACCATCTGTCCGTGACGCAATTCGACGGTCAGGCGCCAGATCAGCACACCGGCCGACGCCAGTTCGATCAAGCTGTCGAAGCCGAATGCTGCCAGAGTTAGGCTACCGGCATCCACCGCGGCGCCGATCGCAACCGTGCCCTCCACGACCATCCAGGCCACGGTCAACCACTCCAGGCGGAAAGCCCTACCGATCAAATCAGCGCGCTCGATCGACCCTTCAGGATTCACCGGCAGCGCGCCGCACCCGCCGACCACCGAAATGGGCGCGGCCGACTCGTTGCCGCAATACGTCTCCGCCATTTCAGGCAGCCACGTTTACATCAGCCGCAGCGGTATCAATCGTCTCGGCCGGTTCAGCGACATGCGCCACCATGTCGGTGATAGTGCAGCGGACATGGTGATCGGCCAAAGTATAAAAAACCTGCTTGCCAAGCCGCTCGGCGCGAAGAATGCGGGCCGCACGCAACAGACGGAGATGGTGACTAACCAGCGAGGGCGACAGTCGCGTCAAGGTCGCGATATCGGACACGCAGATCGGGGCGCCGAGACAGGTCAGCACCACCCGTAACCGACTCGGATCGCCGAGCAGTCGAAACATGTCCGCCAGTTCGATTGCCAAGTCGTCCGTGATCGAGGGAGAAACAGACATCACAAGATATCTCATAGTTGAAGATCTGTTCATATGACGATACAGGATATCGAGCAAGTCACACCGACACGGAGACAACGGCATGTCCGCACCCGATCATGGCGCCCATCATCACGGGGATCGGCACCCTGCCCATGAGGGGCACGACGATGATGGCCGCGCCCATGGCCATGATCACGCGCACGGACCGGGGGGCCATCACCATGCCCCGGGTTCGTTCGGCAGCGCTTTCGCGCTCGGCACCGCACTCAACGCCGGTTTCGTTGCATTGGAAATTTTCTTCGGAATCGCCGTTCATTCGGCAGCACTACTGGCCGATGCCGTGCATAACCTCGGTGACGTTTTCGGTCTTCTGATCGCCTGGGGCTCGGTTTTGCTTGCGCGGCGGCGGCCGACCGCGTTGCGAACCTACGGTTGGGGCCGTGGGACCATCATGGCGGCTCTGATCAATGCGGTCGTGCTGCTCCTGGGGTGTGGTGCCATCACGATCGAGGCGTTGCGCCGGTTCGCAGCACCGCAACCGGTCGGAGGCATCACCATCATGTGGGTCGCGGCGACCGGCATCGTGATCAACGGGGTGACAGCGCTCATGTTCATGAGCGGTCGCAAGGGCGATCTGAACGTCAGGGCGGCGTTTATGCACATGGCTTCCGATGCGGTGGTGTCAGTTGGCGTGGTCGTTGCAGGGCTGCTCATTACGCTCACCCACCTGCGCTGGATCGACCCTGCGACCAGCCTGGTTCTCGTCGCGGTGATTGTGATCGGCACCTGGACCCTGTTGCGCGATTCGGTGAACCTTGCGATGGATGCGGTGCCGAATGGCCTCGATCTCGCAAAGGTCGATGCCATGCTGCGCGGCCTGCCGGGTGTCGCTGATGTTCATGACCTTCACATCTGGGGTCTGAGCACAACCGAGATTGCGCTTACCGCGCACCTGGTTCAGGATCCAATCCATGCCGATACCTTGGTGCAGCTCGCGACTGCAAAGGTTCGCGAACGATTCGGGATCGGTCATGCAACATTTCAGATCGAAACGCCGGCGACCGCGGATCGGTGCGATCTGCGCCCCGCTCATGTAGTGTGATGCCGCGGCTCACACGATGGGCCGCGTGATTACCGCCGAGGACAACCTGATCGCTACGTTTTGGTTCCCATCATGCCGCGCATCATCGCCGGCATGCCTTCCTTGGCAAACCGATCGAGTTCCTTGGCGTGCGCGTAGATCACCTTGACCATTTCAGGGTCATCCGACGTCTCGGTCACCTCGATACCGGTCGGCAGC
>NZ_JAIMBY010000068.1 GCF_026191915.1 Acidiphilium sp. PA | reverse complement strand
GGGGCAGTGCCGCTGCTACGGGCGTCGCGTCCGAGTTGGCCCTTCGTGACGCTGGGATATGCCGACGGCGGCTACGCCGGTGCCCGGGTCGCCGAGGCCAGCTCGATCCGCATCGAGGTGGTGCGCAAGGCCGACAATCAAGTCGGCTTCGCCGTCATCGCCCGGCGGTGGGTGGTCGAGCGGTTCTTCGCCTGGATCAACCGAAACCGGCGGCTCGCGAAGGACTTCGAGGCCACGATCGAGAGCGTCGAAGCCTTCCTCTACGCCGCGTCCAGCGTCATCCTGCTACGAAGGTTGGCACGTTGATGAACCGATTCGAAATGGACTCTTAAGTTCCTTGCGAGACTCGTTTCCTATCTCTCGGGAATTCCAGGAGGCATTTTTGCTCCGTCACTGGCCGTGGGCGTAGGCATTGGGACGATATTCAACCATCTCGTGCCGGGTGCCCCGGTGGCGGCGTTCGCAATGGTGGGGATGGCAGGCTATTTTTCGGGCGTGGTACAATCGCCACTGACCGCATCCGCGATGGTTATCGAGATGACCAGCAACCCAGCAATGACTGTACCAGTTGGCATCGCCGCGATCCTCGGCACGATGGCGTCACGATTGGTCTGTAAGGAACCCGTCTATCACGCCATGGCACATCAGTTCCTTCGCGTTGTCGAACATAAACCGGTCTCTCAACCGAATACGGCAGGCGTCAGTCCGAAATAGAGAATACAAGCATCCCTGACACCGATTCGTGACTGGCATTACGTCGCGAACGGCGTAGCTAGGTATCATGAGGCCATATGTCCGATAGCTAGGCAGATTTGTGATATCCGCTCCGCAATGCATTGCGCAGCGCTTACCCCCAGTTCGCTCACCTGGCAGGATTGTTTCAATGTCCCCGACGACATCAAAGATCAGAACAAAACGTCGTTCGAACGCGATGACAAAGCTCGAACGGCGGGCGAGTTATAGTCTGGCCTCGATTTACGGACTGAGAATGCTTGGCTTGTTTCTGATTCTGCCCGTATTCTCGATCTACACGAAAACGCTGCCGGATGGCCATGACCGCTTCCTGGTCGGCCTCGCACTCGGTATCTACGGCTTCACTCAAGCCTGCCTGCAAATTCCTTTGGGCATCGCCAGTGATCGGTATGGCCGCAAGCCAGTTATGATTGTAGGGCTGGCAGTTTTTGCGCTCGGTTCATTCGTGGCCGGCTTCTCGCATAACTTGCCGATGATCATTGTTGGCAGAGCGATACAGGGGGCGGGCGCGATCTCTGCGGCGATCTCCGCCATGATCGCCGACTCGACCCGACCGGAAAATCGCACCCGGGCGATGGCCTTCGTTGGTATGATGATCGGTATGAGCTTCATCATCGCACTCGTGGCCGGACCGCTGCTGTATCGCTCGATTTCTGTGCCTGGTATGTTCCTGCTCACCGGCGTGCTTGCGATCGGGGCGATCTTCGTTGTGAAGTTCGTGGTACCCGACGTGAAGATGGGAGCCTCCGAGCCTGCGCACCCGGATGCCGCGATGACGAGTGCCGTACCACATACGAGCCTGTTTACTCCCGCACTGCTCCGTCTGGACTTTTCGATCTTCGCCCTGAATTTCATGCAGGTCGCACTGTTTTTGGCCTTGCCGCTTGCGCTGGTAAACGATGCCGGCATCGCGATCGAGAATAACTGGATCGTCTATCTACCGGTCGCCATCCTATCATTCATCGTGGCGATTCCAGGGATCATCTGGGCCGAGACACGCGGTTATTTGAGGCATGGCTTCATCGGGGCGGTCGCGTTGATGGGACTTGCCATGATCGTTTTTGCTGGCGGTTACCATGACATCGTGGCTCTGGTAGGCGCGCTGTTCGTGTTCTTCGTGGGCTTCAACCTTTTGGAAGCACTGTTGCCCTCGCTCGTCTCGCGCACGGCACCACCATCCCGCAAAGGTCGCGCACTGGGGGTCTATAACACCGCCCAATCGATTGGGCTGTTCGCTGGCGGCGCGGTTGGTGGCATCGCGGCGGATCTAGGAGGAAGCGTTGCGGTATTTCTGACCTGTGCCGTTCTCGGGCTCGTCTGGCTGATCATAGCCACATTCGTTCAAGCCCCGGCAAAGCACTCGGTTTGAACCCCCGGGGGGATCCGGGGGGGCCAGCGGTTTAAGGTCATTGCCGTCCAAGGCATCCTCCATCACATCCGGGACAACGAGCGCTCCCCCGTCCCACGGTGGAGACCGTCCAGCGCCCGTCGCGGGACTCCGACCCCAAGAGCTACTGGATTCACCCAATTGACTGGGTAGCGAGGGCGAAGCCTGCGGCCACTGAGGCGAAACGCGCCCATCCGGCACGCATGGTTTTTGGTCCCTGGGGTTTTTAGTAACAATTCCAACCCCCGAGCCGTGCCACGATCCAGGAAAGCCATGCGAGAGAATGGGGCGGATGAGGGTTTTGCTGGCGGCGTGCTTTACCTTCGAGCGTCGGGGCGATGGCCTCGGCAGCCGGCATCACCGTGGCGTCGATCACATCGGTTGCGGGCCGTGGACTGCCATCGGGCCTATGGTGGAATTTGGGTGACGGGGGTGATCAGGCGGCGTTCTGTGCTGGCGTCTCGATCACCTCGACGCCGTCCCGGAAAGTAATGCCCTGGATGACCTTGGGCAACTGGTTTTCTCCGTTGAGTTTGCGCCAGGTTTTGCCGGCTGCAGTGACGAGTTTGAAGACCATGAGCCGGGCGGTGTCCTGCGACAGCGCGCCCTTGGTTCGGATCGTTCTATGGCGAACGGTGGCGAACACGCTCTCGATCGGGTTGGAGGTCCGCAGATGCTCCCAATGCTCGGCCGGGTAATCGTGGAAAGTCAGCAGCGCATCACGGTCCTTGACCAGACAGGTCACCGCCTTGTCGTACTTCAAGCCATATTTCTCAACGAACTTTGTAATCGCCGCCTCGGCCGCCGCACGATCCGGCGCCGTCCAGATTTCACGTAGATCGGCCTTGGCGGCCGGTTGGAGGACTTTCGGCATCTTGTTCAGCACATTGGCGGTTTTGTGGACCGTGCAGCGCTGATGGCATGTCCTCGGCCAGACCTCCTCAATCGCCTTCCAGAAGCCGAGCGCCCCGTCCCCGGTGGCGACCTGCGGTGCGATGGTCAGACCCACGGGCCTTCAGATCGACGAGCAGTTCGTGCCAGCTCTGCGCACTTTCCCGCATGCCTACCTGAAAACCGATCAACTCTTTCCAGCCCTCGGGGGTGGCGCCGATCAGCACCAGCATGCACTCTGCCTGCGGTTCCATCCGTGCCTGTAAATACACTCCATCCGCCCAGATGTAGACGTAACGCCGGGCTGAAAGATCCCGCCGCTG
>NZ_JAIMBY010000067.1:2914-3409 GCF_026191915.1 Acidiphilium sp. PA | reverse complement strand
TGGCTGGAGGCGAAATACCTGAGCGAGAAAGCCCGTAAGGATCGTTGGGCATGGAACTTCGGCATACAGCAGGGCCGCCCCATTACGGTTCGCGAGAACCGGCAATGGAAACCTGCTGTCGCCTATTGCCGCTATGCCGATGACTTTGTCGTCATCGTCAAGGGGACAAAGGCACATGCCGAAGCAATCCGCGGAGAATGCCGCGCTTTCCTGGAAGGCCGCCTGAAATTGACGTTGAATATGGACAAAACCCATATCACCCACGTCGACGATGGGTTCGTCTTTCTGGGGCACCGGATCATTCGAAAGCGAGGGTCGCATGGACGCATGTCCGTGGTCACCACGATACCCAAGGAGAAAGCCAAGACCTTCGCGTGTCGATTGGTCGAGGCGCTCTCCGGCAATCATGACGCTGCCGCGGTGGGTGGCGCCGTCGCAGTACTAACGGCCTCTCGCGGAGCTGGTTAGCTGTGCGCTTCCAGAACCGAAAGAGGA
>NZ_JAIMBY010000067.1:0-2904 GCF_026191915.1 Acidiphilium sp. PA | reverse complement strand
GTGGCGGAACCCGGAGCGGAATCCCTACATCACCAGGGACGAAGCCCGAAATACCGTCACCTCCCGCTATCGTGAGGTCGCCATGGCCCTGGGCCAAGGTTGAATAGAGAGCCGTATGCGCTGAAAGGTGCACGTACGGTTCGGGGAGGGGAAGCGCTCAGGCGCTTCCTACTCCACTACCGATGCGGCGCGGCTTTCTGTATCTGGTGGCGATCATGGATTGGAGCACACGCATGGTTTTGGCCTGGCGGCTGTCCAACACGATGGAGGCGGATTTCTGCATCGAGGCGTTGACTGAAGCACTGGCCAAGTTCGGATCGCCGGAGATTTTCAACACCGATCAAGGCAGTCAGTTCACCAGTCCGCGGTTCACTGTGTTGCTGACGCAAGCCGGTGTCCGGTGTGCGGATCAGCATGGATGGCCGGGGCCGGTGGATGGACAATGTCTTCATCGAGCGGCTCTGGAGGTCGCTGAAATACGAGTGCGTGTATATCCACGTCTTCGAGACGGGTTCCGCTCTGCGGGCCGGGCTGGCGCGCTGGATCGGCTTTTACAACGCCGTGAGGCCCCATACCGCCCTTGACGGTTGAACCCCCGACGAGGCTTATTACAAGATCGAAAATTCAGCATTGCCGGGGCTAGCCCCGGCAATGCTGAACACCAAACTGGCGGCGTGAATGCAACCGGAAAATAGCTTAAACCAGCCGCCAAACCGTCCGATCAACTGGGACCAGCTCAAAGAGTTTGCCACCAAAACGACTGTGAGCCTGTTTTTGAAGCTATCATGGGAATGGCGCAGGCATTGAATATTCCAGTTACAGTGGAGGGCGTTGAAACCGATCGGCAATTACAATACGTCCGGGACCTTGGGTGTGATTTCGTCCAAGGTTACTTAATTGCGCGACCTATGGACGGGAAGGATATCTTGACATTCCTTAACACAGGAAATTGTGTAGGTGGTGCGGAGGAAATAGTCACTCGCCATCAGGACTGACGTAACCGTCCGCCCGAGGCCGTTGGTGTAGGTTTGCGCGCTGCAGGGTCGAAGATCCGGGCATCTCGATAGCTGGCCACGGCATGAGTTCATCGATCCGGTTGATCGGATGTCCGTCGGTGATCCGGGTTAGGACGTCGGTGAAATAGGTCTCGGGGTTGACGCCGTTCAGTTTGGGGTCTGCAGAATGGTGATCACCGTAGCCGCGCGATGTCTACCTTCGTCGCTGCCGGCGAATCACCAGTGGCGGCACCCGAGCGCGATGCCGCGGATGGAATTTTCGGCGATGTTGTTGTCCGCTTCGAGGGCGGGCGTCGGTGGCGAACCGCGTCAAAGCAGCACGGCGGACGATGGGTAATCGCCCGCGGCCAGGTCACGCAGTTGCACCGCCAAGACGCCCGAGCGATGATTCTGTCGCAAATTTTGAGTGAGGGCGAGACGTACGGCGACAAAGCTCGCGGGGCTTACGCCGCGAGAGAGTAGAACTGCTCCGCTGGGCGCAATTCCCCCGTCGTCCGCGACTGGCCCTTTCGGATCATGTGCATGAGTTCGACGCCGGCGAGCGTCGCCACAGCCGAGCGAAAGGATTTGAATCCCAGCGCCGGCCGCGTCACTCGTTTCACTGCTCGATGATCCTGCTCGACAATGTTGTGGAGATATTTGACACGGCGGATTTCGATCTCTGTGTCATGCTCCGCATTGTAGCTTTCGATCGCCGCTGTGTTGGTGCCGCTCCTGTCGATGGTGATCTTCTGTGGTGCCCCATGCTGACCGATCGCTTTGCGAAGGAACCGCAACGCCGCTTTGAGATCGCGCTTGGCCGTCAGTAGAAAATCTGGCACTGTCAGGTTGACGCGTCGGCGGCGTGATCATAGCGGTGTAGGATGATTTCCGTGGCCTCTCCGTTGCCTTTGAAGGGCTATCGCTTTCCTCGCCCAGTGATCTCTTTCGCGGTCTGGGCTTACTACCGCTTTGCGATGAGCTTGCGCGATGTGGAGGATCTTCTGGCGGCGCGAGGCGTGCTGATCAGCCACGAGACTATCCGGGCCTGGGTGAACCGTTTCGGGCCGCAGATGGCGGCCCGGATCCGGCGTGACCGGCCACAAACGTCCGATAAATGGCATATGGATGAGGTTGTGATCACGATCCGCGGCGAGCGGCATTGGCTCTGGCGCGCCGTCGACAGCCGGGGCGATGTGTTGGAAATCCTTGTTCAAAGCCGCCGAAATGCGCGCGCATCCAAGAAGTTTCTGCGCAAACTCATGCGCAGCTGGGGTGTGCCGCGGGTGGTTGTCACCGATAAGCTCAAAAGCTACGACGTTGCGTTGCGCGAGGATTGCCCCAGTGCCGATCATCGTTCCCATAACGGGTTAAACAATCGGGCCGAGGCCTCGCATCGACACACCAGACGCCGAGAAAAGATCATGGCGCGGTTCAAATCACCGGGTCATGCCCAGAGATTCCTCTCCGCCCACGACCAGATCGCCACCATTTTCCGCCCCAAACGCCACCGCCTCTCCGCCTAATCCTACCGCCACGCCAGAGCCGACGCATTTTCACCCTGGGACAACTACGCTGCCGAACTCGCCGCTTGAGCGACAGCAAGACTGAACCATCCGCACATCAACTCAATAACTTGACAGTGCCCGACAACTTGAATGCCGGCGAGTGGACTGAGGTGCAGGGTTTTGCTCCTCCGCAAGATTTACCCGCTATGCAGCCAAAACCATGGCTGGCCTCGGGTCACACGAAGTGAGGCAGGACCTCTTTAAGGGTCCTGCCTCAATTCGTGTGAAAACCAGGGGGTTGGAACGGAAGCATTCGGGCGCGCAGGAGAGCCACGCCGGCGCGATCATACATGGCTCGCTTGAGTGTTTTCAGCCGACTGATCTGGCCCTCGGCTTGCCCA
>NZ_JAIMBY010000066.1 GCF_026191915.1 Acidiphilium sp. PA | reverse complement strand
TCGACCGCGATACCGATAGCCGGCGCACAATCTCTTTGATCGACACACGCTCATCAAAATAAGCCCGCCGTATCTCACCAATCCGATCCACTGCAATCATCCCCCAATTAGCCTCCTCACGCCCGCTGCGAGCGTTAAGGAGGGTGCTGACATCAAACGTCAGAGGGGTCGAAATTGGACGCGATTTTCGCCCCTCAGGGGGTCGTTATTGCAAGCGAATTTACAATCAGGGGAAGACGCATTCTGTTCACATCGCGCCAGTTGTCGATGGCTGTCTGAACCCGCGTAAATCTGGCTTCGGGCGTGCTGTCGCGGTGACGCGGCCGGCGTGAAAGCGGGTGGGCGGGAGTTGCTTTGTCGGAAGATGCCGGGGTGACTCGGACGAGTGCTGGTGGCTAGATTTGCCCTGATTGAAGGGCAAGCACGGCGCCGATTCTGAACTTGGCGGTTACGTCTCGGCGCCGTGCCCCACACCGTGCTGGGCAGCACACATGCAGGGGCAATATCGCGGCAAACGTGGCGTTCGTCCACCTGTTCTGTGCGCTGCAGGCCACGGCGAGGCTGCATCGGCACGGTTTTTCTTGTGCGCCTCCTGCCGCACCCAGGTCGTGGTGTGTAGCTGTTGCGACCGCGGCCAGGTTTATTGCGCGGGCAGCTGCGCCCGGCGCGCGCGCCAAGCGACGCTGCGGCGGGCCGGACGGCGCTACCAAAGCGGGCGGAACGGACGACGGCAGCATGCCGCGCGGCAACACCGCTACCGGGCGCGCCGAAAGAAAGTGACGCATCATGGTTCACCCCAACCCTTGCTCGATGATTTGCTGCCGCATGTCGAACCAGAGACCGCGAGCGACGCCGCTTCCATGGACGTGCGCCCCCGCCAGCCGATCACGCACTGCCATTGGTGCGGGCGGCAATGTGGGGGGTTCGTTCGCCAGCGATTTTTACGCCGCCGCGGTCGCCGGGGAGACTTTTTATAGCGACAACGATCTTTGAGGACGCGCCATGGTTATGCCGCCTGACATCGAGGCCCAGATTTTGCGCTATTATCACGCCGAGAAATGGAAGATCGGCACGATTGCCGCCCAATTGCACATCCATCATGGTGTGGTGCGGCGGGTTATCGCGCAGCACTCCGGGTTGCCCCAGGCCACGCCGCCGCGGCGGCCCTCGCAGATCGACGCCTATCTCCCGTTCATCCTCCAAACCTTGGAGAAATTTCCAAAACTTTCGGCGAGCCGCCTGTACGTCATGGTGCGCGAGCGCGGTTATCCCGGTCGCCCGGATCACTTCCGCCACCTGATTGCCGCTCACCGGCCGCGACCCAAAGCCGAAGCCTATCTGCGCCTGCGCACGCTACCCGGCGACGAGGCACAGGTGGACTGGGCACTATGCCGAGTTCGGCATAGTGCCCACTATGCCGCGAACCGGACTATGCCGAGTACCGAGGAGATAGCCGCATCAATCGTGCAAGCCGGGTAGCTTGAGTCGGCATAGCCTTGCTCCTTCCAATCTTGGAAGGAGAGCAAAGTGCAAGTTAATAGGAGAAGGTTATGGACTCTGGCGCGGGAGCCCGAAGGTCCTTTGGCGGCGTATCTCGACCAGTTCGCCGGGCTGTTGGATGCACAGGGGTTTGAAGGCCATGGTATCTGTCGGCAGGTCCGGGCCGCCGCCCGGTTCAGTCTGTGGCTTCAATTGCGTGAGGTTGCTGCCGAGGCGGTGACCGACGAGCACGTCCGATGTTTTCTCGATGAACCGGCGCAGTGCTGCTTTTTTCGGCAAGGAGCCGCCGCAGCATTGCGGCGGTTGTTTGATCTCCTTCGGCAGCTTGACGTTTGCGACGCAGCGCCGACGCCCAGCACGCCGACACCGGTCCAACAGACGATTGCAGCTTATGGGGTCCACCTGCGGAAGGAGTTGGGGCTGTCCGTCAAGACGGTGGTTCAATATTGCCCGTTTGCCGCTACCTTCCTATCCCAACATTTCGGATCTGGACCAGTCGATCTGGCCAAACTGCGAGGCCGGGACGTCATCCAGTTCGTGGTGCAACAGGCACGCCGCCTCAGCCCGGCCAGGGCCAAGGCGGCGACAATCGCTTTGCGTTCTTTTCTCCGCTACGTCCGCTATTGCGGCGAGACGCAGTACGATTTAGCCGGCGCGGTTCCGACCGTCGCCAATTGGTCGATGACAGCCATTCCGAGGGCGATCGCCCCTGATCACCTCCGAGCGGTTCTTGCCAGTTGCCCCCGCGACACACCTATTGGTCGGCGGGACTACGCGATTCTGATGCTGTTGGCTCGCCTGGGTCTGCGCTCCAGCGAGATTGTCTCTCTCACGTTGGATAGCATCGACTGGGAGGCCAGCTCCATTGCCGTGGTCGGCAAAGCAGACCACGCAGCGGTATTGCCGCTGCCGGCCGAGGTCGGCGAGGCGATCGCGCAATACCTGCAAGGGGGCCGTCCAATCCGTGGTTGCCGCGCCTTGTTTTTACGCGCGACCGCGCCGATCCGTGGACTTGGAGCAGGCCAGACGATCGGCACGATCGTCGCCGCGGCGATTTCCCGGGCCGGCATAAAGACGCGCTATCGGGGGGCGCACCAGTTTCGCCATGCCTTGGCGACCGACATGCTCCGGCACGGCGCAACCCTGACTGAGATTGGAAGCCTTCTTCGGCATCAACATCCCAAGACAACGGGAATCTATGCCAAGGTAGACTTCGATGCTCTCCGCCCGCTTGGCCTGCCTTGGCCGGGAGGTGTGGCATGAGCGCCATGCGGGATGCACTCCGCGATTACTTGGCCACCCGCCGCGCCCTCGGGTTCAAGCTCGTCGGCGACGGCTCTGGGCTGTCGTCGTTCGTCGCCTTCCTGGACGAGGCCCAGGCCGAGTATATTTCGACTGCGCTTGCGCTCGCCTGGGCGCAAGCCCCGACCTCTGTCCCACCTGCCCGGTGGGCTCGACGGCTAGAATATGTTCGCGGCTTCGCACGCTACTGCGCGGCAATCGACCCGCGCACCGAGTTGATACCCGTGGGACTCCTGCCATTCGAATATCAGCGGCGAGCGCCTTACATCTACTCGGACAAAGACATCGAAGCTCTCCTGCTTGCCGCGTTAGCGCTGCCAGCCAAGGACGGCTTGGCAAACCATACTTATCACTGCCTGCTCGGACTTCTCAGCGTCACCGGCCTGCGGATTTCCGAGGCGCTCAATCTCACGTTGGACGACGTCGATTTGGTCGAGGGCATCCTAACCGTCCGTTCTTCCAAGTTCGGGAAGTCCCGAATGGTTCCGCTGCTCACTCATCCCCTCATTACGTAGCCGGCATGGAATTGCCGAATATGCCGCTGCTGCGCAGCATTTCCGTGAACCGCCGCATCAGGGGCAGTAGCCGGTGCTTCGGCATGTTCGGGATCAATTCATAGAGCATGCAC
>NZ_JAIMBY010000065.1 GCF_026191915.1 Acidiphilium sp. PA | reverse complement strand
ATCGACGACCTCGGCAAAGCAGGCGATAAAATTTTCCATCGGGCACCTCAGAGATGAATCCCATCCTTGGAATCCATCATCACGTCCGCCGCAACCTCACCTGCTCAATCCACCGAAATCCAAATGCGAATCCCCTGTGCTGGAATGTGTACGCGATGGATTCCCCTGGTTGCGCCATGTCTTTGCCGATGGTGGCTACGCGGGCGACAAGCTGAAAGCTGCGCTCGAAGACCTCGGCAAGTGGACGGTCGAGATCGTCAAGCGGTCAGATGCTGCCAAGGGTTTTGTCTTGCTGCCCCGCCGCTGGGTGGTTGAACGGACCTTTGCCTGGCTGAACCGAAACCGACGCTTGGCAAAGGACGTGGAAGCAACAATCGAGAGCGCGACCGCCTGGATCTATATTGCCAGCGTCAAGCTGATGTCACGCCGTCTGGCCATCGCCTGAACGCCATGATGGGACAGAATTCCATAGAAATCAGATCGATGACGTTGCAAAAACGATTCGAGTCGGACTCTGAGCAATGGCCCGCTGGCAGTTGAGTGCATCGGTGGTGACGATGGTGCCCTTCAGTGACAGCATCTCCAGCAGTTTCGGCACCGCGGTGATCTCGTTGGATTTGGCATCGGTGGCAATCTGGGCCAGCACCAGACGTTGCTCGCAGCCCCAGGCACTGACCATATGCAGCGGGGATTTCTCGGTGGCACGATCGAAAGAGCGGCGAAGAACCCTACCGTCGATCGCTACAACACCACGAACGGTATCGGCAAAGCGGGCCATGAAGTGTTGAAAGGCGGCGCTAAACTGCTTCGGATCGAGCTGCCGGAACAGCCGGCTGAAGGTGTCGTGACTGGGCAGCCCATGTTCAAGCTTGAGAAAGCCGCGCAGGAAGCTCTCTTTTGCTTCGCCGAACCGCGACATTGCCACCGCACTTTGCCCGCCGCACAGGGTAGCGCAGAGCGCGATCATCAGCAGTTCATGAAAATCATATAGCGCGGCATTGCCAGTTCGAGGATCTTCCAACCCCTCCCAGCAGGTGGCAAATTGTTCCAAGGCAGCCTCCAGCGATCATTAACGACGCCAAAGGGTAGAATCGATCACGCCCGTGTCGCGCAAGCGTTCATCCGCCTGTCAAGCAAATTCCAAATGCGAATCCCCTTCGGCACCTGGACCCTGTTGCGCGATTCGGTGAACCTTGCGATGGATGCGGTGCCGAATGGCCTCGATCGCGCAAAGGTCGATGCCATGCTGCGCGGCCTGTCGGGTGTCGCTGATGTTCATGACCTTCACATCTGGGGTCTGAGCACAACCGAGATTGCGCTTACCGCGCACCTGGTTCAGGATCCAATCCATGCCGATACCTTGGTGCAGCTCGCGACCGCAAAGGTTCGCGAACGATTCTGGATCGGTCATGCAACATTTCAGATCGAAACGCCGGCGACCGCGGATCGGTGCGATCTGCGCCCCGCTAATGTAGTGTGATGCCGCGGCTCACACGATGGGCCGCGTGATTACCGCCGAGGACAACCTGATCGCTACGTTCTGGTTCCCATCATGCCGCGCATCATCGCCGGCATGCCTTCCTTGGCAAACCGATCGAGTTCCTTGGCGTGCGCGTAGATCACCTTGACCATTTCAGGGTCATCCGACGTCTCGGTCACCTCGATACCGGTCGGCAGCAGCCGGTACGAGCGTTGATATTTATCGGCATTCTGCAGCATCGTGCTGGCACTCGGGCTCATCATGTAATTGAACGGCCGGTTCTCCGCCATCCGATTATACATCTCGATTACATGCGCCTGGATGATGCCGGCGGTTTTCGGATTGGCCGAAACGGTTGCATCGATGATGCCGTTCGGCAGATATTCGGTGGTGCGCTGGATCTCGGCATGGCGTTCGAACAGCTCCATGCCCAGTTTCATCGGCCCCATCATGTTGTTGTGCGACATCATGTCGCCCATACCCCCGCTGCCCATCTTCCCGCCCATCATGCCGCCGCCCATGCCTTCCTGCGGTAAGGAGGCAAGTGCCCGCCCTCGACCGAACCCGGCAAACGCCAGTCCTCCGGTAAACAGACCGCCGATGGCAGTGGTAATGCTGCGACGTTTCATAATTCTCATCCTTGACGGTGTTGCTGTGAAATCTCAGCGCTTGCCGGGTGCGGCGCCCGACTGACCCTTGGTTTTCACCGGGATCAGCAGATAGCGCACACCATTGGATTCCGCCGGAGGAAAGCGCCCGGCGCGGATATTGACCTGGATCGACGGCAGCAGCAGCGCGGGCGCCGCAAGCGTGGCATCGCGTGCATCGCGCATCGCAACGAACGCGTCTTCGGTGATCCCGTCCCGAATATGCTTATTGGTGGCGCGCTGTGCCGCGACCGTGGATTCCCAGGCGTAATGGTCGCGACCCGGTGCCTTATAGTCGTGACACATAAACAGCCGCGTCGCGGGCGGCAGGGCCAGTAGGCGGTGGATCGAACGGTACAAAAAATGCGCATCGCCGCCCGGAAAATCGGCGCGCGCCGTGCCGTAGTCGGGCATGAACAGGCTGTCGCCGACGAACACCGCATCGCCGATTTTGTACGCGACGTCGGCGGGGGTATGCCCCGGCACATGCAGCACCTCGACCTCAAGGCCGCCGATGGCGAAGCGTTCGCGGTCTCGATACAGACAATCGAAGTCGCCGCCATCGGCCTTTACGTCAGCGGCATTGAAAACCGGGCGAAAAATCCGCTGCACGTCGCGGATATGTTCGCCGATGCCGATCAGCGCCCCGGTGCGCTGCTTGATTAACGGCGCCCCCGACAGATGATCGGCATGGGCATGGGTTTCAAGCACGCGCTCGATGGTGAGCCCGCCGACCTCGGCGGCATCCATTATCGCCTCGACCGAACTGGTATCGACCTCGCCGGACCCCGCGTCATAATCGAGCACTGGATCGATCACCGCCGCGCGCCGGGTTGCCGGATCGCCGACCAGATAACTCACCGTGCGGGTCGGCTCATCGAAAAATGCCTGTATCGAGGGGCAGGATTCGCTCATGGTGCCTCCGAAATCGTGGGCTTTGTCGGTCGCAGTGCCTTCCGCCACTTGAAATAAAACCGCCATATCAGCCCCGTCTGCCGGAGCCGATGTATTTCAACAATGCCACGATCCCGAGTACGATGAGGACCACGATCAGGATCATAACCAGGCCAAACCCGCCCATCATGCCCCATCCCCACCCGTTCATCATGCCACCGCCCATCATCATGTCCTTCACGCCATCGTCGTGTCAGCCCGCTATATAGGGATCGGATGTCACCAGAAATTGTCAGTCCACCGCTAAACAATGGCAAATCATGTCAAATCCGCCGTCCGACACAGATTGGCATAACTTTGTTGCGGCATGCTCGGACGTCCCCGGTTATAGCATCGTCGTGAGCGAGACACCGCATATATTGCTCGTCGAAGACCATCGCGAAATCCGCGAGCTGGTGCAGCGCGTTCTGCAACGCGAGGGCTTCCGGGTCAGTCTGGCCGCCGAGGGCCGCGCGATGCGCAAGCTGCTGGCCGACCAGCGGATCGACCTGATCCTGCTCGACCTCATGCTGCCGGGCGAGGATGGCCTGTCGCTCTGCCGCGCGGTGCGCGCCGACAGCCAAGTGCCGATCATCATGCTGACCGCCAAGGGCGACGAAGTCGATCG
>NZ_JAIMBY010000064.1 GCF_026191915.1 Acidiphilium sp. PA | reverse complement strand
GATTGCGGTCGCCGATAATGGCGAGCAGTCGCTCGCGATCTCCCACAGGGACGATGACATTGACAGTTTGGGCCATGCCACACGATTCGCATGTCCTGCTAAAAATGTGAATCTTATGAAAGCGTCAATGCACTAGAATCCGAGATGCCAACCGGTATCAATCCTGTCTACGCGATCGTCTTGCTCTCGCCCCTGCACACACAGTCACCATCGTTCCCACCCTGCCCGCAGACCATCGACCAATACGTGACCGCAGTACCAGCTTCCACGACGCGCCTCACCCTGCCACCTCAGTTTCCCGGATCGCTTGGTGACGAAAGAAAACGAGGCGCGCCTATGTATCTCCGTCGGCGCCGAATTCTATCATTCTCACGAATTGCTACTCCTCGAGCATGGACGCCGCGTCAATGGATCCGAATAGGCCTGTCCGCGGTTTCAATAAATGCCCGTAGTTCAGCTACCTTAGTCTTATCGAGAACAACTCCAATAAAACCGGGTCCCGGATGAGACACTAACAGTCTTATAGCACCTGGCATTTCGGCAACTTTATCAACGTGATAGACAGACTGTGGCGAGGTCATAAAATTTATTCGATCGCCATATCGAAACTGCTCTTTATGTTCCATTTCAGCACGTATTTTACTGAGAAGCTGGATCAGTTCAGTCAGGGCCTTTGCATTCACGCTTATTTGATCGCCGTTATCGATTGATATCGAGACCTTTTGTATGCCTCGATCAAGATTTAATCGCAACTTTGGCTCGTCGGTCATCGTAGCCTGTTCATGCGTTGGCATCCCTCTTGCCACATTTTCCAAGATAGAATTCGGCGGCCTTCATCGCATCCTCAGCTCTGGCAAAAAACCTCACGCCACTAACGTCTTGTAACGCCTGCCATACGGGTTGATGTGGCACATCCGACCCCGGGACCATCACCATCCATACGCGCTTACCGTTCTCATTGACACGACTAGCCTGACAGCCATCATCGCGCGTGAAGACCCCCACCCCAGTGCAACGCCAACCAGGACGAGGCCGCCGCGCAAAATTAAATAAATTCATCAGGTACTGACGCATTATTTGGACCACTACTCAAAAGACATCAAAATGTCCCATAACTCCCGACCAAAATCAACCCCGATTTCCTCCGCGAGCACGTCAATGACACTTCTAGAGTTAAACAATTTAGCCCTCTCCCCGATTAAGACGGATTGTGGCCCTGAGCCCAGGGTTGTTATCATCCAGCACCAAAACACCACCGTGCAATTGACATACCGAAACCACTAGGCTCAGCCCTAATCCAGAGCCTGGCGTCGAACGTGCGGTTTCAGTTCGGAAGAAACGTTCTCCAACACGAGAACGATCATTCTCCGCGATCCCTACCCCCTTATCGGCGATTGTGATTGCCAAAAAGTTGCCCTCCATCAAAGCGTCGACGTAAATCGCACCCCCTTGCGGAGAGAATTTGAGCGCATTGTCGAGCAGATTGACCAAGGCCTGCTGTATCATGTCCGGGTCCCCAAACATTGGAAGCGTTGGGATTCTAGATATCGTGAGTACGATTCCGGAATTATCGGCGTACGTCTGGTAAAGTTCGACGATATTCAACAAATGCGGTGTCAGATCAAATTTCCTGAACGCTGAACGGCGTGCGCCGGATTCTATTTCCGCAATACGCAAGAGAGCTTCGAATATTGAGGTAATTCTATCGAGATCAGCGCTAGCGTTTAAGAGAGACTCGATCAGATCAGGGCGATCCGCAGCCAATGCCGTAGCATCTTCAAGGCGCATGCGAACGCGCGTGATAGGGGTCCGCAGATCATGCGAAATAGCACTCGTTACATTTCGGACGCCATCGAGAAGGAACGCGGTGCGGTCGAGAATTTCATTTATTGTTCCCGCAATGAGATTGAGCTCTCTGCCGCGCCGAGTTTGCCTGATCCGTGCGGACAGGTCGCCGCGACTTATTGCAACTGCCACCCCGTTGAGGTCGGCCAGTGCACGGTTAAGCAAGGCCCGCATCATTGCACCGCCGATAATCGCGAGCAAAAATACCTCTCCTGCGACAGACAAAAACTCGGTCTGTAACATTTTGAGAATTCGGTTATCCCTGTCTGTATTCCGGCCTACCAGCAAGCGAAAGCCCTCCGGTAGATCGTAGACTCTGAGAAGGCCGTCTATCTTGCGGCTAGAAAATGAGATCCTTTTACGATACCAAACGTGCGGATCGGTGACCCCAGAGGGCCAACGCGATAAATTTCCAGCAACAAGGTCGTTTTCATGATCCACGAGCAGATAGAGACCCGAACGCGTCGAGGTTATGTTGGATAACTGCTGAACGGCCTTCGATGCAGCTAGCAGGCCAGACTCGCCATAGCGTGCCGATAATACAACCGCATCGCTCGCGATAGCCGACTTCATCTCCCCGGTGATCGTTATCTCGGTCTGCTCCCAAATCGAGGCGGCAAGAACACCTACTGACACCCCAAAAACAATAACGAATAGAACCGCAAAACGGAAACCCGCTGTGCCCAGGGCATCCCTGGTCCATCGCCAGAACGGTATGGATCGGCGCCCAATGATCGCATCTGCGGTCGTCATCTCCATGATTGTCATCGGCCTCGATGAGTTTAGCTGGGACATGACATCCATTTTATGCCTTTATCAGAAGCAACAGGGTGCACCGGATTATTGTTAGATTGAATCTCAATATACGTGTAAAAATTCTATTTTTATAGACCGACCACCCCATCGATCAGCCCCAAACAGCAATATTATTAACCATCTGGACGCCACCTTACATAGGATTAGTATTCCGTTAAGATGTATGTGTCAACTCTTTTTCGCGCTATGGTTGTTTTATGAGGCTAACAATGGGACGAGTCAGCCGTAAGATTCATTCGATTTTCTGGATGTTCACAAGCGTGGTCATCGCACTGGGCCTCGCGAACTGCAGCAAGTCGCAACCCCCGCCAACCGCAAATGCTTTCGCCGGCGCGAAAGCCGCCGCGCTCCGTTTCCAGTGGGCAAATCGCAACAGTATATCCCGCGCAGAAGTACCTGCGTTTCTATGGCCTCTGCCCGCATCCGGGAGCCGGGCGATCCGACTTAATAAGCCGAACATCACCACACCGCCTCCGGTCTTCCAACATCTGACAGCGAAGCCACCGCAATCCACTCGCAGCACCAACGAATTTACGGGGCCAATCGCACCGCCATAATCCGATAGCCCCCATTGAATGCAGTGGACCCGCCTTCGTCGAATGGGTTGAAGAGGAGATCAGAGACACCGCACGTCCTCTAAATCTACAACAGTGTCATTTCCACCACAGATTACAGATAACCATGCGGCTTCTCACCATCGTTAATTTTTTCCCCTTTTTTAAAAAACAAAGGACCGGTAGGTTGACGAATATTTAACTTAATGTCATGTGAGTTTTGCAACCTCCGGTTGCTATGGGTTAAAATTTACCCGGGTGGTTAGTGGAGCAAAAAAATGCTTACGGATGCCTTTTTCGATCAACTTAGCGTCTGCGATAACGATAGCGAAATTCTCATGAAGCTCATAAAAATGATTGATCCTTCTACTGATGAGGGAGCGTTCATGCAGGCTGTCGAAGGTCAGTTCGGCGGGATTATGGGTCTGTTTGGCGCCAGCTATAGCAAACTTGTTAAGAACAACGCCGTCGGCGAAAATCTTGCAATACTGATTAAATATATGCAGATCATATTAATTAGAACTATAAAAACAAAAATTAAAAATAAGGATTTGATAAGTAATATTACACAACTTCATGATTATTTATTATTCAAGAACTACGCATCTCAACAAGAGAAAATAATAATTTTTTTGTTAAACTCAAAAAATTTTTTACTTAAAGAAGAAATTATTGCCACTGGCACACCAAATAATGTTATGTTTTATCCGCAGACAGTTATTCGCCACGTAATAGAAAATAGCGCGACTTCATTTATACTTGTTCATAATCACCCTAGCGGCGATCCATCCCCTTCAAATGATGACGTCATTCAAACGCGCGAGCTGCAAAAAGTATGTAAAATGCTTGCAATAAATTTTCACGATCATATCATCGTTGGCGATATGGACACGTATAGTATGCGTAAAAATGCTATATTACACTAACGTGTCTATTTTGTTCGATAGTTTATTGATTAATATCGTAACTTTTTGAGTGTTTTCTTGATTTACAGCCTTTTTTCGATTTATTTAGCTTTGTAAATTATTTTATTGACGTTTCTTAGAGGCCATTTCGGAATCAACGCGGAACATTTTCGGCGCGGGGTTGGATGGCCGGACCCGATGTGATTCCATGCAGGTGTTCGAAGCCTTGTTGGAGATCACATGTGGACGCCGACCACCCGCGCGCAGCATAGCCGCGCAGGCCTACGTTATGGAAGTGACGTCA
>NZ_JAIMBY010000063.1 GCF_026191915.1 Acidiphilium sp. PA | reverse complement strand
CACAGTCGTGGCGCGCGGCACGCCGTGGGAGACTAACGGACCGATCACGATTGCCTAACGCAGACTGTTCCTTGGTTCGACCGAGGACGGCCTGTTCCTTCGTCCCGACCTGCCCCGCTCTCGCCGTCGCGCGCAGGACTTGTCAAGCATGGGCGCAGCCCACCGCGTAGCGGCGCGAAGCGTGCTTGACGAGACCGAGCACGGCGGCAGACTTGGGGGAGGAGAGGACAAATCAAAGGCGGGGGCAGGCGATGAATTAATGGTTGCTACCGGCACCACCGCAGACTGCCCATCGAATGCCAGATCACCGCTGCCAGCACGCAAGACCGCGACGCACTCGCGCCGCTGCTGGGGACCGTTCGCCGCAAGAGCCCTTGGGTGAAAAGGGCTTTCGTTGACGGGGGTTATCAAGGCGATGAGGCGCAGCGAGCGGCGTTCGAAGCCAGCCGCATTACCGTAACGGTCGTCAAGCGGAAAGATAAGGAGGTCAACGGGTTCGTCGTGTTGCCCAAGCGCTGGGTGGTCGAGCGAACGCTCGGCTGGATCAACCGCGCGCGTCGCCTGTCAAAGGCCTTCGAAGCGACGATCAACTCAGCGCTCGCATGGTTGCAACTGGCGCTCGCCTTCCCGATCATGCGGCGATTGGCAATGCCGAAAATCCAACCGGCTTGAATTTCGAGTCGGGTTCGTACGCCTGCGTCTGATCGTGATGTCGAGCGGCGCGTGTGCTCGGCATCGTCGGCGGCTGTGGGCACGGTTTTCATGCGGTTTTCATGCGCTTCTCCTCTGAAATGGGGGAACCGCAGGGCAGGGCAGGGCAGGGCAGGGCAGGGGAGGGGACTGAGGGCAGGACGCAGTTTCCGGGAGCAAGCCTGGGTCCGTGCGGATATCGCTTCGACCCACATCCGGAGCGTCCCGGCACTATGACGGCGAAGAAGACTGCGTCGTGTGTCAAATTTTTGTGAGCCGGGATTTACATGATCGTATTGTCAAATAGATCGCGATGCGCCAACGTGATGCGCCGTCAGTGCTTTTATTTTTCTCTTTCGTGATAGTTTCAGTTTGTATGAGGGGAAATGGTTCAAAGACTAAAATCGTCCTCTGGGGATAAAATTTCAAGCACTAAGTGGGGTGTACCCATTGCTGACCCTTTAGGTCATGATAAAAAGTACGAAACAGAAGCCAGTTTTCGTTCAATCGAAGAATTTATTCTAGGTGTTGGGTTTGGTGAAAAAAAACGATCAGTACATTTGCCGAGCATATTGCGGGTGATACGTGCACATCTGGATATGGATGTCGCTTTTATTTCGGAATTCAAAGAGGGACGTCGCTATTTCAAGTATGTCGACCAGGATGATAATGGTGAATCGCTGATTCCAGGGACCTCTGATCCGCTCGAGGATACCTACTGCCAAAGGATCGTGGATGGTAGGCTTCCCGAGCTCATTCCAGATACCTCCGTGGTGCCGGCTGCTCGTGTTCTGGCTGCGACGGTGGCAGGTCTTGTCGGGTCGCATTTAAGTATTCCGATCAAGCGCAGAAACGGTGAGGTTTTTGGGACATTCTGTTGCTTCAGTTCTGCTCCACACCATTCGTTAAATGAGCGAGACCACAGACTGATCCGGGCTTTTGCCCAGATTGTAGCCGAGCAAATAGAGGACAATCTGGTAGCGCAGGACCTGCGCTTGGCAATGGAAGATCGAGTCGGCTCGTTGATGGCAGGAAACGGTCTCACGATGGCATACCAGCCGATTTATCAAATCACAGACAGTAAGGTCGTGGGATTTGAAGCGCTTGCTCGGTTTTCGGATCCCCCTCTCCAAGGTCCGGATGTTTGGTTCAGAGAGGCTGGACAGGTCGGCCTTGGTGTTTTGCTTGAAATCAGGGCAATCGAATTAGCTTTGCAGGGGATGGGCCAACTGCCGGGCAACATCTATGTCTCAATGAATGCCTCTCCGGAGACCGTGCTTGAAGGTGGTTTAGGGGAACTTTTTCACGCGATGCCGCTTGAGCGCATCGTCCTTGAAGTAACAGAGCGAGAGGCGGTCGAGGCGTATGAACCCCTCAAATCGGCGATAGCGCCGTTACGCAACCGAGGATTGCGGCTTGCAATTGATGACGCGGGCGCAGGATATGCGAGCTTTCGCCACATCCTGAACCTCGCTCCTGAAATTATCAAATTTGATATTAGCATTACAAGAAACATTGATAACGATCGTTCACGACAAGCCCTGGTGACGGCGTTGGTTGGATTTGCAAAAACAACGGGATGCGAAATTGTTTCAGAAGGTGTGGAAACGGCCGCCGAACTTGCCGCATTATGCCGCCTTGGAGTCAATCACGCACAAGGGTATTTTCTGGATAGACCCATGCCGATCAAGAGAGCAATGGTCCTAGCTGACCGCCTCTCTTGAATGGATTGCGCAACCCGATGTCTGGAACAGAGGGCGAGGGGTGGTCAGGTGTCCTGGTAGTCCCACTTGATGTAGGCCTTGGTGTCGGCGGCCCATTTTTCATCGATTTCTACGAGGGCGGCGCTGACGAGGCGTTCGAGCGAGGCTTCGTTGGGGAAGACCCTGATTTTGGTGGTGCGGCGTTTGAGTTCCTGCTGGATGCCGCGTTCCATGGGGTTGGAGGTGCGAAGCCGGCTCTGGTGGGGTTCTGGCAGCGTGAAGGCGGTGAGGCCTTCGGGGATATTTCGTTCGAGCCAATCGGCGAGCTTTGGTGCGGTGTCGGGATAGGCATTGACGAGGGTTGTGAGAGCGATCTGGGCAGCGGCGAGGGAATTGGTGTTCCAGACGGTCCGGAGTTCTGCGCCGATGCGTTTGCGGATGGCGTAGTTGGGGGCGTGGTGGATGGCGGGCGAGGTGGAACTGGCATCGTTGCCAGTATGCGGCGCCGAACACGGCGCGTCGTGCGGCGTGCAATCCGGCATGGTCATCGGAGACGATGAATTCGACGCCGCGCAGGCCACGCTGATGGAGGCTTTCGAGGAAGGCACGCCAATGGACTTCGGCCTCGGAAAGGGCGACCGAGACCCCGAGGACACGGCGGCGTTCATCGGGTCCTATACCGATGGCCGAGAGCATGGCGGCATCGCGGACGACGCCATTATCGCGCATTTTTTCATATCTGGCGTCGAGGATGAGGTAGCGGATCTCGGCGAGGGGTCGGGTGCGCCAGGCGGCGAGTTCGTCATCGAGCAGCTGGCTGGCGCGGCTGACCTGAGCGGAAGAGAGGCTTTCGATGCCGAATTCGCGCATGACGGCCTCGACGTCGAGGGTGGAGACGCCTTTGATGTACATTTCGGCGACGGCGAGCATGACGGCGCGGACCGAGCGTCGGCCGCGTTCGAGGGACTGTGGGTAGAAGGGTTCGCCCACGTGACCGGCGGTTTTGGGGACATCGACGGTGATCGACCCGGCCGGGGTATCGATCCGCTTGGGCTTGTAGCCATTGGCGTAACCCTGAGAGCCTGACCGCAAAAGATAGTTGAGCGATGTCAGTAGGTTGTGATTCTGTCGGTTTGCAGCAACAGACGGATTCGCAATGGCTTGGACTGAAACCGCTCGGCAACGATATTGCCGGGCCGGATTGCGCTACGCAAGCGACCTCACCGACGCCGAATGGGCCTTGATCGAACGATTCATGCCCTTGCCGCCGCATCGAGGCCGGCCCCGCACGGTGGTGCTACGAAGGATTGTGGAGGCCATCTTCTACATGCTGTCGACCGGTTGCCAGTGGCGGCAGATCCCGAAGGAATTCGCGCCGTTCACCACTGTGCAGGGGTATTTTTACCGCTTCTGTGTACCCATCCGGTCAGGGCCGCGGACGAGTCTATTTGGCTCTATCTCGGTGGATAACGATTAGCTCGCGCAGATTTTCGATGCCAAAGTTGGTGAAGGCTATGACGCCATCGTCGCTGAGGTTGTAAACCCAGATTAGGCCGTCTTCGGGTTCCATCTCGTTGGCGATTTCCGCGAGCCACTCCTCATTCTCGCCGAGGTCCCTGGCGACACGGTCAATCGTGAAGACGTGGTGGACTTTGTTGGTCTGCACGATCAGGCGGCCAGGGCCTTGGGTTGCGGCGTCCAGTTCCATGGCATCAATTCCTCGATCCTGTGTGCTGGATGATTGGCGATGCGTCTGAGGATGTCGGCAAGCCAGGCCTGCGGGTCGACGTTGTTCATTTTTGCGGTCGTGATCAGGCTGTACATCATGGCCGCCCTTTGACCGCCGCGATCGGAACTGGCGAATAACCAAGCCTTTCTGCCCAAAGCCAGGGTTCGCAGCGCGCGTTCTGCGGCGTTATTGCTGAGACAAATCCGGCCGTCGGTCAGGAACCGGGTGAAGGCCGGCCAGCGGTTCAGCATGTAGTCGATCGCCTTGGCGACATCGCTGTGGCGCGAGAGTTTGGCCCGCTCGGCGAGCTATGGTGGAATTTGGGTGATGGCGGTGATCAGGCGGCGTTCTGTGCTGGCGTCTCGATCACCTCGACGCCGTCCCGGAAAGTAATGCCCTGGATGACCTTGGGCAACTGGTTTTCTCCGTTGAGTTTGCGCCAGGTTTTGGCGGCTG
>NZ_JAIMBY010000062.1 GCF_026191915.1 Acidiphilium sp. PA | reverse complement strand
AGTTGCTGACCCAGCCGAATAACGCTCAGATTCTCACAATGGTGGCCGGAATGAAATCGGAATGCCGGCCGGCTTCAAATCGGAACGGGCGCCGGCTTCACGTCGGAATAGGTGGCCGGCATCAATCGGAATCCGCAGTCTGGGATCGGGCATCGCGGTCGAACCAGGCGACAAGTCTGATCGAGACGGCCGAGACTCTCGTTTTGTCGACGATCGTTCTTTGTGAAGCCGTCTAGGTTCTGCGCCGGACGTATAAATTCCAGCCCAGCGATGTCGTGGGCGTTTTCCAAGACCTGACGACCATGCCCTCCGTTGAGATTAATCGTACCCTGCTTGAGGCAGGTATAGGTTTGCTGATGGCGGGCGGAGACTTCGCCAACGGCGTCATTCTGGCCGAGGCTGACCGGGCAAAGGCGGATTATGTTGCTTCGTTTGATGAGAAGTTAGCCGCCATTCTGGAGAAGTTCCGTTGATATCGGTACACTGACGACCTCCGACGCTCATTTTACATCCCCGTTTCCGCTGCCAAGGCTCTGCTCGCGTGTCTTGCGCGCGCCGCACCCCTCGTCTCGGCCTGCTTTCGGTTCGGGAAAAATTCGGCCGTTGTCGGCAGAGAACAGCCACCGACGGCAACCACCGCGAGCCGCAATTCGCTCGCTCTCTACATCGCCAATCGCGGACAAATACCACAAAAACACAGAGCGGATGAGAGATGCCGTCACCCTTCCGGTGACGGCACGCTCTTTGGACCATATCAGCGCTAAAATCCGATACAAACATTTATGTCGGATCGCTTTCGTCTCGATCTGGGATCCGAAATTCCCCAACCTTCCGGTGAGGAGTTACTTCTGGCCGCCCTTGCGACCGGCTTCGGATGCCCGCTCATGATCGTCCGCAAAATTGCCGCCGCTCTGCTGACCGCCCTTCCGGCCTGCCTCCGCAGCTTTTTCGCGATCATTCGCGAAATTGCCGCTGCTGTGCTGGCCACCTTTATGGCCAGCTTCAGAGGCCTTTTCACGGTCGTTCGCGAAGTTACCAGGGTTGGAATTCTGATTCTGTGCCATGTGCATCTCCGTATTTGGCGCAATATTGACGGCGCTATTGCCAGCCGAGGTTCGCCTCGGTACCCATGAGTTCGCGCTCATAAACGGTAAATTCAACCACTGGAAATGACGATTTCCAGTATTCGTCATTAACAATTGGACTATTCTCAAGTCCGCCTATTACTTTGTTTTGTAATCAGATATATGAGCCCGAATACTCATTAGCTTTTGGTTCAGTAATTAATATAAGCCATCGATCCGCTTCTTTCTCCTCATTCAGCGTTTCCTGAAGAGGGTGCAAATACTCTTTCTTTCCCAAACGCTTGGCTAATGCTATCAGCGTATCGTAGCGGCTCATTTCATAATGTTCGAGATTCCTGACAGAAGATGCGATCGCGGCGTCCAAAACATGCTCGTCATGGATCTCGCTCATAACCTGCCTCGCTTCATCGATAATCCCGATGATGGTCTCACACGGCAATCCGGCAGGTGGCTTCCCCATCGCGTGAAAAATTTTGTCCAATCGCGTGATCTGCTGGTTCGTCTCATTCACGTGCCGGGAAAGCAGTATCTTCAATACCGCGTCGCCAGTTTTTTTGATCATTTCGGGCAGTATCGTAACGAACTGACGCTCTGCGTAATAAATATCCTTCAGTGTATGAAGGAAAAGATCATCAATTGTTCTGATTCTTGTAGCAAAAAGACCCATTCTGCACTCCCGTTTGGAATATCATTTATAATATTTTTAAATATTTTATCCATATGAATGAAGGAAATTACAGTGTGGGTTATAGTGTAATTTATATATTCCCAGTCCTATACCACCGTGGATCTTCACATTTTTTCGAAAAGTAGAAATAGGAGAGTTGATTACACTCTGCGAATCGTGAACCTTTGTTGCTTCAGGAATCAGCGTCTTCATCCTCGTAGACTTCGACTTTGGGCACGTTTCCGTCCAGTTCCGATAGGTCACCGGACCGACCGGCCTTGAGTATGTGCGTTGCTACTTTCATCCGAAATGCGGGATCTGCCGCTTCACGAAATCGAGGTGCTAACCCCGTCGCCCATCGGCTTGCAAGCAAATCCAACTCTTCCAACAGTGTACGTGAATTGGATGATCGCTTGAACTCCCGTTGGATGAGCCAACGCACCAGCGCCATTGCAGCTACACCTTCGGCTAAAGCAGCCTCGGGATCGTCAACATAATTTAAATCGCTCATAATCAGTCACTACAGAGGTTCATACCGCTTCGGATAAAGGGAATGGTCCGCACCGTTGCAATAGGTAAGAACACAAAACTGCGAAAATCAAGCGGGACGACTACTTCCTAGGCATAGTTAATATGTTTTTTTTCCGCAATATCTATAAAGTAGATCAATGATTCTAATTACTTTTTTGTGGAAGCAAATTATTCTTATGCGTTATTTGCAACGGAATTGCGGGCATCCATGAGGTTTTGTGTTGATTACCGCGCCGCTGACATATGAATCCCGCTCCAATCCAGATCGCTGCTATAGGTCGAACAACACGTCGGTACGCTGTTCTCCCGGTTCTCGTGTTACATCCCCATTCCACTGCCAAGGCTCTGCTCGCCTGCTGTGCGTGCGATTGCTGCCCCCACCTCGGCCTGCCGGCGTTCCTCGGCTCTCCGCTGATCCTCGCGCTGGCGATAGTCTCCCAGCACGCGATGCAGCCGCTTGCGCACGGCCGCTGTCGCGTGCTCGATCACTGGCCGGGTTTTCTCCCATGTCCCTGCCACGGCCGCCCTGACCGCCGGCGCGGTGCGGTCCAGGTGCTCGATCGCCGCCTGGCGGAACCGGCTCACATTCGCCATGCCATCACTGATCCGGCCGTTCGGCTTTGTCAGGTTGACGTGTTCATCGGGGGGGCCGTAGCAATTTCGCATGATGGATTTGACACTGCCTCTGCGTTTGAAGGGACATCGCTTTCCTCGATCGGTGATCGCCTATGCGGTCTGGAGCTACTACCGGTTCAATCTGAGCCTTCGGGATGTTGAGGATCTTCTGGCTGCGCGTGGTGTTACGGTCAGCTACGAGACGATCCGAGTTTGGGTCGATCGGTTTGGACCGCAGATCGCCGCGCAAATCAGGCGCAGCCGTCCTCCGGCGGGCGACAAATGGCACCTTGATGAAATGGTCGATTGAGAAGGTAGCGCGTCCAAGTCGTCCGCCACGGGTGTCATGGATATTTCGAATGCTCCGTTTGCTCAACCCGATCTCGATGTCCTGCTGGGTGGCTTCGAATTCGTGATCGCCAACGCCTGCCCGGTCCGGGGTACCTATCGATTAACGGTCTCGCCGGTAACAAAGCGTGTGTATTCGATGCCTAAGGCCCCCTGTTTGACTTCAACTCTGCTGCCGCGCGATGCCCTGCTGTCCCCGAGGCTAAGCGTGCGGTTTGGGCGACGACTTGGCGCGACAAGCAGATCCAATACACGTTTCTGCTCTGCGCAGCCTCCAGCATCGCTACGCCGATTTTAAGCAGGTCACTGCCGAGGCACTGGATTACGCGCTCGACCAACGGGCCGGTCTCCACCACTCACTCAACCAGCTGGGTGCCCATTGTTGCGCGCCGCGCATC
The DNA here is from genome assembly GCF_026191915.1 of Acidiphilium sp. PA. Taxonomy (GTDB): domain Bacteria; phylum Pseudomonadota; class Alphaproteobacteria; order Acetobacterales; family Acetobacteraceae; genus Acidiphilium. The sequence goes on along the minus strand of NZ_JAIMBY010000062.1, from coordinate 1,156 downwards.
ACAAAAATGACTCAAAGCTCCACCCCAAACCACCATCTCGTTCCCCGTCAATCCTAAAATCAACAGGCATTAACAAGTTGATTGGTGGGGGCGCGGCTGGAGTGGCAGCTATCGATCAGGCAGCCAAATTTGAGGCGTAGCCAGCCCAGAGCGCAAACGCGTCGGCTCTACTGCGATCAGGCCTCGAGCGCAGGATCAATCGAATTTGGCTCTCCGGTCACCTGAATGGGATGACTGTGGGCGCAAAACCGGACGCCGCAGCTTGATTACCCTTGAGCGGTCCCGTTCGAGGGCGAGCTCGCTCAAAGTCGGTGCCTTTGCGTCATCCTGGCGGGATGAACGCGCTTGCAAAAAACTGGGTTCGTTCGGTGGCGAACTGATATGACTGCGCTGTGTCATGGCAAACCTCCAATCCGGCGAAAGCCGGCTCGCTAAATGATGGAAGTCAAAGCTCGTGGTCTTCTCGCTTTTGTGTGGTACTTTTCTGGGACGACGTTGGTTGCGAACGGCCCCCGCGCCCCAGTTTCTTTTTAATATCTTTCAACGATCATTGCTATGATCTTAGTCAAGCCAATCGCGCCGGGTGAGGTGCCGAGGCCCCGGCGTCATCGGATCGCTCGGTGCTGGTTGTTTCGCCCATGGAACTCAGCAGAGGTTGGTCGCTGGAACTGACGCTGACGATGATCGGATCAAAATTTTCCGCCTGCGCCAGCGCGACATCGCCTTGCTTGGCAAGCTCCAGGCTGGCGACGAACGTAGCCGACCACGCCGAGCGCCGACGCAACCGGGTTTCCGTTTGCGTTTGAGCCGTCTGCTGATTGGGACCTGGCAACAGCTGCTCGAGGCTAAGTGCCTCTCCGCTTTCGGCCAACAGGCGCAAGATACGGTCACGGGCTTCCGGGATATCATACAGGTCCAGTGCCGACAGGCGATAGACCGGCCTTGTATCGACGACGTCGGCGGGATCATCAAACTGATTGAGTGGCTGTGACAATGGATTCTGGCCCACTTGTGCTGACGAATATTGGCCCACCTCCGGGGGTTGGACAGGCAGTGCCGCCCCGCGGGGCGGCACTGCCTGTCAGCGGTTGTTTTTCTCCTTCCTGTTCATGATTTGCTGGCCGTCCGTTGCGCCGTGGTGCGGCGGAAGCGGTAG
>NZ_JAIMBY010000061.1 GCF_026191915.1 Acidiphilium sp. PA | reverse complement strand
CACAAGCTTCACAGCGCCACAGCAACCGAAGGATTGATTCTGAATTTGTTTCCGGGGATCATGTTCACCACAAACCGGGAAACCAGCTTTAGCTTATTCTCCACAGGAACCTGTCCAACCTACCGGCACCACCGCAGAATGCCAGTGGAGCGGATTGCGATGCGCGATGTGCGCGAGATTGTCAGATAGAGGATGGCGGGGCTTTCGACCCGCCAGGTGGGGATCCGGGTCGGGGTTGCGGCATCGACGGTGCGCTTGACGCTGCGGCGACTGGAGGCGGCCGGGGTCGATGGGCCAGGGGCTCTGGCGCTGTCCGAAGCGGCATTGGAAAGGCGCTTGTTCGACGGCGCGGCGGGCAAGCGACCGGGGCATCGACGTGTGGATGAGCCGGACTGGGGGCGTATCCGCCGCGAGTTGCAGCGCAAGCACGTGACGCTGCCGGAGCTGGGAAGCCCGGCTACCGGTGACGATGCGCCAGACCCACGCATCGGGCGAGAAGCTGTTCGTCGATTATGCCGGCGACACGGTGCCAGTGGTGATCGACCGGCTCACCGGCGAGACGCGTGCGGCCCAGATCTTCGTCGCCGTTCTCGGCGCATCCAGCTTCACCTATGCTGAGGCGACCTGGACCCAGACCCTGCCGGACTGGATCGAAGCGCATAATCGCACTCTGGCGGCAATTGGCGGCGTACCGGCGCCGCTGGTGCCCGACAACGCCAGGGTCGCGATCGTCCGCACCTGCCTCTACGATCCACAGGTCAACCGGACCTACACCGATATGGCGCGCCATTACGGCACGGCCATTCTCCCGGCGCGGCCGCGGCGGCCGCGTGACAAGGCGAAGGTCGAGGTGGCGGTTTTGCTGGCGGAGCGGTGGCTGCTGGGCAAGCTGCGCAACCGGGCATTTTACAGCCTCGCCGAACTGAATGCCGCGATCGCTGAATTCTGCCGCTGGCTGAACGAGGAGCGGGTCGTCCGTCGCCTTGGGGCGACAAGACGGCATCTGCTGGAAACACTCGATCGTCCCGCGCTGAAGGAGCTGCCGGCCGAACCCTATGTGCTGGCGCAATGGCGGCGCCGGCGGGTCGGCATCGATTATCACGTCGAGATCGAGAAGCATTTTTACTCCGTCCCCTACCGGCACGCCCGCGCCGAGGTCGAGGCCCGGTTCACCGTGCGCACGGTCGAGATCTTTCTCCGTGGCGAGCGGATCGCCGTGCATGCGCGCGGGTCGGGCAACGGCAAGCACACGACGATCGCCGAGCACATGCCCTCGAGCCACCGGCGTTACGGCGACTGGACCATCGCGCGGATCCATCAGGAAGCCGCACGGCTCGGCCCGTCGGTCGCGACACTCTGCACCCTGATCCTCGAACGCCGGCCTCATCCGGAGCAGGGGTTCCGCGCCTGCATCGGCATCCTTCGCCTGGCCCGCAGTGTTGGCGCCGACCGGCTCGACGCCGCGGCCGAGCGCGCGCTCACCATCGGCACCCTGACCTACAGCTCGATCAAATCCATCCTCGATCACCGGCTGGAGCGAGCCGCCGGCACCGCCAGTCCCGATCCCACCCCGATCCGCCACCCCAACATCCGGGGCGGCGGATATTTCCACTGATGACAAGGAGAAGCCTCATGCTGAACCATCCGACCCTCGATCAGATCCACCAGCTCGGTCTTGCAGGCATGGCCCGCGCGTTCACCGAGCTGCACGCCAATCCCGAAACCCCCAGCCTCAGTCACGCCGAATGGCTCGGCCTTCTGCTCGACCGCGAGATCACCGTCCGACGTGACAAGCGGTTGAGCACAAGGCTGCGCCATGCCAGGCTGCGCCATGACGCTGCAATCGAGGATGTCGATTACCGGAGTGCCCGCGGCCTCGATCGGGCTCTGTTCCAGAAGCTGATCCAGGGTGAGTGGATCGACGCGCACGACAATCTCGTCCTGAGCGGGCCGACAGGGGTCGGAAAATCCTGGCTGGCCTGCGCCCTCGGTCACAAGGCATGTCGTGATGACAGGAGCGTGCTCTATCAGCGCGCGCCGAAACTCTTCACCGAACTCGCACTCGCCCGCGCCGAAGGGCGGCACGGCCGGATGATCCGCTCTCTCGGCACCGTCAATCTGCTGATCCTCGACGACTTCGGCCTTGCACCGCTTGACGCCGGCGCCCGTCACGACCTGCTCGAGATCGTCGAGGATCGCTACGGCCGTCGCGCCACCATCATCACCAGCCAGATCCCCCCGGCGCATTGGCATGAGCTGATCGGCGATCCGACCCACGCCGACGCCATTCTCGACCGTCTGCTCCACAATGCCCACCGCATCGAACTCACCGGCGAAAGCCTGCGCAAGACCCGCAAGCAAACCCCAAAAACCGCTTGACCCAACAAGAACAGGAGAGCAACGAAATCAACAGCCACAGAGACCGCTACCCGGGCGAATAAATCTCGGAATCCCCGGGCGAATAAACGTCGGAATCGTGGGCGAATTAAAATCGGAATCCATGGGCGAATTCTCCGGAATCCGCAGCACACGGTACCGGCACGGCCGACGGATCGGGAACAGCTCCGGGCCGCGGCGTCTCGGAAAACCCAACCGATGCAAGCCGCAGCGGCACAAAATCAATTGCCGCCTTCTCCCCAGCTAGCCCGGCTATCTGCTGCTGCCAGCTCCACAACAGACCTCGTGTAATCCGGTGTCGGCGCGCAACCGACGTCACCTTCGCCCCGGGCTCCAAGCTCTCCGCAACAATTGCCGCCTTCTCAGCATCAGTCCAAGCTCGCCGGCGGAGCCGCCCGGTGATCAGCTCAAGGCGTTGATCAGGCCTATCCGAAGAACTGCTCTGAGGACTGCTCTGAGGACCAAATCGCCGGAAACCTTCTTTGCCCATGCCGCGCGCTCCAAATCTCCAGCGCGCAGTTTCCCACAATCACATCAGAAAACGCGAGGTGGTAAACTCGCATCGGTTACCCTTTTTCCATGCCACTCGGTTTGATATGCGGGCGACCCTTCAGCCCCTTCAGTCGCGCATTCTCTTCGCGCAATTCAGCAACGATCAGCTTCAGGCTGGCGATCTCACCGAACAGTTCGACCAGCAGAGCTTCAAGCTCTGCACGGCTCAGCGCGGAAAGGGTGACGGACGGAGGCACATGACCCAAAGACTCCCCTGCGCCGAATCGGTGCAAGGAAAAAATGTACGGTCACCCACATTTTTGCCCCTCTTACGAGTACCCGAACCCGTTCACCGAGGTCGCTCGATATTCCTCCCACACCAGCGCAAGCGTCATGTTCGGTCGGCGCAGATCACGATGAACGGCCGACCAATCCGGCACCGGGCGTTGGTCATCCGGCACGTCCGGCACCGGCGGAAACAACAGCGCCTCCAGACGCTCGTCATCCAGATCGTCCGGTAACGGCCAGGATAGCCCAGCCATGCGCGCCCGTCCCAAATACTCACTGATCGCAGCCTGGCTCAGCCCAAGGCTTTGCCCAATCGCACGCTGCGCCAGACCATGCTCCGACCGCAGACGTAAAATCTCACGTATCTTCCGCATCGACAATCTCTCTCCAGGCATCTCGAACCCTTGCTCCTCGGCAAAAGATCAAGACTACCTTCAGTTGAAGACTGTCAGCAGAGACGCACCAGTACCGCGCCAATCCCAATGATCGCGATCACCGGAATCGATGATCGCAATCAAACGGAATCCATGATCGCGATCCACCGGAACGCGCAATGTTTCCTCACGTGTGCCTCATGACCGCGAGCCCAGGCCGTCCCACGGCCGAGGCCGTCCAGCGCCTGTCGCGACACTCCGACCCCAAGAGCTCGAGGCCAGATCCAAGCGCCCATTTTGTATTTTTGATCATGCCACATCAGCCCAGTCTCAGTTCCAGCCGTCAAGCAGCACCACGATCACACGAATTGAGGAAGAGCCCGAAATGTAGAACCTACAAACTCAACGTCACCCCGCTCACAAGATTCGATCCTTGCGTTTTCATACTAATTTCCAGTCTTTTGCGGCGACTCGCTTGTTGAGGCTCAGGCCTTAAGTCTGTCGATGTCGGCGTAAACCATTTCGGCGACCAGCATTTCCAAGGTGATCTCCGGCTTCCATCCAAGATTCGCCTTCGCCTTCGCCGGATCTCCGAGCAGGACATCGACTTCGGCGGGGCGCATGAACTTAGGGTCGGTCTTCACGTATTCTGCATAGTCGAGATCAACGCACGAAAAGGCCATTCGGCAGAATTCGCGGATCGATGTGGTCCGTCCGGTCGCGATGACGTAGTCGTCAGGCACGTCCTGTTGGAGCATCAGATGCATCGCCCGTACGTAATCAGCAGCATGTCCCCAGTCCCGCGTCGCATCGAGATTGCCGAGCCGGATCTCCTTCGCAAGGCCAAGGTGGATTCGGGCTACGCCGTCGGTGATCTTGCGCGTGACGAACTCGATGCCGCGCAACGGGCTTTCGTGGTTAAACAGGATACCTGAAGAAGCGTGCATACCGAAGCTCTCGCGGTAGTTCACCGTCATCCAGTGACCGAACAGCTTGGCGACCGCATACGGACTCCGCGGGTAGAACGGCGTTTTCTCGGACTGCACCGGCTCCTGGATCAGACCGTACATCTCGGAGGACGATGCCTGGTAGACCCTCGTATGCGGCGACATTTTTCTGACGGTTTCGAGGACGTTCAGCACGCCCATGCCGGTGGCCTGAGCGGTGAGATGGGGCTGACGCCACGATGTCGCGACGAAGCTCTGGGCACCGAGATTGTAGATCTCATCCGGCTCGAACTCCGCGACGGCCGCCATCATGCTCGGCATGTCGAGCAGATCGCCGTCGACCATTTCGATGTCCTGAAGCACGCCGAGTCGGGTCAGTCGCTCACCGATCACGTTCGCCGATGCCGAGCGCCGGAGGAATCCGACGGTGCGGTATCCCTTTTCGAGAAGAAGCTTGGAAAGGTAGGCGCCATCCTGTCCGGTGATACCGGTGATCATAGCCGTCTTGGTCATCGTGGCAGGGCTATCGCATTTGGGTTGAACTGAATGCGGCGAGCAGTTTGGTCAGGAAGGCATCGTTCCAACCGGCCTTTTTGAGTTTGCCTTTCATCGATCCTTTGGAGCCTTCGAGCTTGGCGAGATTGAGGGCCAGGC
>NZ_JAIMBY010000060.1 GCF_026191915.1 Acidiphilium sp. PA | reverse complement strand
AGGATCGCCGTCAGCGGATCCTCAACGTCTCCGGGCTTGCGGAAGGGAAGAATAGTGCTATCGCTCGTCATAGGCGTATCGCTCCTTCAAGAGGTTCAGGCAGGCTTCCACCCGCCTCGATACGCCACCTTTCTCACTATGCCATCACCGAATTTCGGCCATAGCTCCGTTGCCTCACGAACCACTCGACCGGTCGCGTCAGCCACGCAGACGCTTGAGCTTTCCAGTGATACGTCAATTCCTCCATCGTGTTCCATAGTCTGTTCTCGATGATGCTCGGAGCAGGACCCTCCTGACTCCGTCCAATTGACACCATCATTCTGAGGGACCGCCACCCCCTCTGGCATTCTTGACCGAAGCGGCCCGGCCCGTTACCCGATCTCTGAAAAGGGGATATGCTCGCCACCCGGAAGCTAGACCGGTTCGGCGGCTACCTACGCTACTTGATCAACCAATTCCACGACCTAACGGGGGCAACCGTGGATATGAAGGCAATCGTCGGCACGGCCGCGAATCTGAACAATATGACCGCGGGTGGCCTCTTGGTGTTCGGCATTTTCGCAAAGTTCACCAAGTTTCACCGTCAGTTGGCCCTCGAGTGCGCAGATGCTGGGCTGGTCTCCACATGAGACGTCGCCGCGACGAAAGGAGGCTGTTCAAAATGACCTCTGCCAAGCCTCCCATGGTCCAGCCCGCCGAGGGCCAGTACGCCACCAACGGGGGCAATCGTTGCCGCGGGCGCGACGTTGCGCGCCAGGAACCCTGCCGCCGCGTGGACCCGATGGGTTCAAGTCGAACGGGAGGCGAAATGATGCGCGGGCTTGTTGCACGACGGCGGCCATTGAACGCGCGACCCACTCCGATGTCATCATGATCACCCCGGCGTATCCGAGCGGGGCAAAGGCATCCAACACGGCGCTCCAGGAAATCGAACGCCTTCGGCGGCGTGAGATGGAGCTAGAGCGAGAGGTTGCCCGCTTGAAAGAGAGGGCGGGCATGAGCAGTGTTGCTCGTAGCTATTATCAGGCGATTTGCGAGAGCGCAGTTGATTTTGCCATCATCGCCATCAATCGGGATGGGCTCGTGACCGAGTGGAACGCGGGAGCCGAACAGATACTTGGCTGGTCGTCCGACGAGATGCGCGGCGAGCATATAGACCGCATTTACACAAATGAGGATCAGGCGGAAAGTCGTTCTCGTCTCGAAATGCAACGCGCTGCGGCGGAAGGGCGTGCCAACGATGAACGCTGGCATGTGAAAAAGAGCGGCGTGCGCTTCTGGGCTTCGGGCGAGATGATGCTGCTGCAAGGCAACAATGATGCAGATATCGGGTTTATCAAGATTCTGCGGGACCGCACGGCAGAGCATGAAGCGACTATCGCACTGCGCGAGGAGACCCGCAGACTTGAGACGCTGAACCGGACCGGCGCTACGATCGCGGCCGAACTAGATCTCGAACGCGTGGTACAAAGTGTCACCGACGCCGGCGTTGAACTGACAGGCGCGCACTTTGGGGCGTTCTTCTACAACGTTCTGAACGAAGCCGGCGAAAGCTACATGCTCTACTCGCTGTCCGGGGCGGACCGATCCTCGTTTGACCGCTTTCCGATGCCGCGTGCGACTGAATTGTTCCAGCCGACCTTTCGTGGCGAGAGGGTGCTGCGCTCGGAAGACATCCTTGCCGACCCTCGCTACGGCAGAAGCGCCCCTCATTACGGGATGCCTCACGGTCATTTGCCGGTTAGGAGCTACCTTGCGGTCCCAGTCATCTCAAGGTCGGGTGAGGTTCTCGGCTGCCTGCTCTTCGGCCATCCGAAGCCGGGCCAATTTGGCGAGCAAACTGAGCGTTTGATGTTGGGCATAGCCGCGCAAGCGGCGGTTGCCATCGACAACGCGCGGCTCTACCAAACCGCCCAGCGAGAAATCGAAGATCGGCGGCGCGCCGAGGCTCGACTGATGGACCTGACCCAGACCCTGGAAGCGCGGGTCGCCGAACGCACGGCGGAACGTGATCGGACCTGGCGGCTGTCTCAGGATCTGCTCGCCGTCGTCGAGAGGGATGGAGTGATAGCGTCCGTGAACCGTGCCTTCACGGCGCTGCTGGGGTGGGACGCCCGAGAGATGATCGGAATCCAGTTTCTTGAATTCACCCATCCTGACGAGATCGATGTCACATTCGCTGTCTTCAAAGGGATTTTCGAAGCACCCCTTGTTAAACCTTATCAGTTCCGGCTACGCCACAAGGATGGCACCTACCGCTGGTTTGCTTGGACCGGAGCGTTCGAGGACGGGCGGGTTTACGCGAACGGGCGGCACACCACCGCCGAGCATGAACAAGCCGAAGCTCTTGCCCTCGCCGAGGAGCAGCTACGCCAAAGTCAGAAGATGGAGGCGGTCGGACAGCTCACGGGAGGCCTAGCACACGACTTTAACAACCTTCTTGCCGGAATCAGCGGCAGCCTGGAACTGCTGCAGACCCGCATAACCCAGGGACGGTTGGATGAGCTTGACCGCTACATCGGTGCAGCACAAGGTGCAGCAAAGCGGGCCGCCGCGCTGACCCATCGACTACTTGCCTTCTCACGCCGGCAGACGCTTGATCCCAAGACTACAAACATGAATCGGCTGGTTGGGGGCATGGAGGATCTGATCCGCCGTACGGTAGGTCCGTCGGTGGAGATTGAGGTGACGGCGGCCGCCGGGCTATGGATGACGCTGATCGACCCGGGCCAGCTTGAGAACGCGCTGTTGAACCTATGCATCAACGCACGCGACGCCATGCCCGCCGGCGGTCGGTTGACCATTGAGACCGCCAACCTTGTGCTGGATAGCGAGGCCACGCGTGAACACGAGCTGCCGCCCGGCCAATACGTTGCGCTCTCCGTGGCAGATACCGGCACGGGTATGGCCCCTGACGTTATAAAACGCGCCTTCGACCCATTCTTCACGACGAAGCCGATCGGCATGGGAACAGGTCTGGGTTTGTCGATGGTATACGGCTTTGCGCGCCAGTCCGGCGGCCAAATAGGGATCAGCTCCGAGGTCGGACACGGCACAAAGATGTCGCTCTATTTGCCTCGCCACTGCGAGGAAGACGGTGGCATTGAGAACACGATTAGCCAAGCAAGGACGCAGCGGATTAAGCAAGGCAAGACAGTGCTGGTGGTGGACGACGAGCCTACCGTGCGCATGCTGGTTACCGAAGTACTGAGGGACCTCGGCTATGTCGCGATCGAGGCAGACGATAGTGCGGGTGCACTGCAGATGCTTCGGTCAGACGTTTCCATTGACCTCCTAATTACCGATGTGGGCCTACCCGGGGGCATGAACGGGCGTCAAGTCGCCGACGCGGGCCGGGAAGTGCGGCCAGGACTGAAGGTGCTGTTCATCACGGGTTACGCAGAAAAGGCTGCGGTCGGCGATGGTAACCTGGATCCCGGTATGCAGGTGCTGACCAAACCCTTTGCAATTGAGGCACTCGCCAGTCGGATCTATGAACTCACCGAATCAGCCTAGCCTACTAAAAGGGTCGGTGTCAGGTTCCGTTTCACTGTCTTCAGTCGGTTAATCTAATTTTCGGTCTCACCGTTGCTCAAGGTTTCGGTTATTGCATTGCCAACCGCCGCCAAATCTTGGCTCAGCATATCTACGAAGCGGCTAATCAACCCCCGTAAACATATCGCGTCGACCACGAGGTTCACAAACCGACCGATGGTGGCCCCGCAAACAGACAATCGAGGATTGCGGAGCGATGTTGTGTCACCAGCGAAATATGGCCATGCCCTTCCACCATCCGCAGCACCGCACCCGGCATCCGACCAGCAATCCACGCGGCGTGGCCATGCGGCACCATCAGGTCGAGATCGCCCTGCCAGATGGTTACGGGGATCCCGATCGCAGCAAGGTCGAAGCCCCAAGGCCGCGTGAAGGCCAGATCATCATCGACCCAGCCGTCAAACCCGCCGCGCAGTGCGCGGCGTATCACCGCCGCGAGCGTATCGGCCTGGCCACCGGACAGTTCATCACGATCGATCTGCGGCACCAGACCGCCGAAGGCGGCGGCGAGTTCCAGCCCGGTCACGCTACGAAACCCTTCGGCGTTCGCCGCCTTCCACGCCCGCAACGCCGCCTCGCCCTGCAATGCGGCACCGAATTCTTCAATGTTCTCCGGCCCCATGCCGGCAAAAAAATCCAGCCCCGGTTCTCCGTAGGGGCCGACCCCCGCAAGCGTCGCGACGCCTTCGCAACGCGGCGCCAGCAGCGCGGCGCAGGCGAGCGCGTGCGGGCCGCCGCCCGACCATCCGGCGGTATGGAACCTGCGGTACCCCAGTTGGTCGAGCAGCATCTCGACCAAAGTCGCAATATCCGCCACGCTGCGCCCTGCCATCCGCCCGGATTCGGCATAGCCAGGTCGACTCATGCAGATCAGCCGGATGCCGCGCGCCCGGCAATCCATGTCCCAGTCGGCGAAGCTCGTCGCGTCGGATGGTGTGCCATGATGCATCACGAGTGCCCGACCGTGCGGATCGCCGCCCAGATATAGATCGATGATACGGCCGTCGGTCAGTTCGAATGCGCTGGGCGTTTGCATTATGCTCCACTTTCAAAACAAATGATCGGTGTTGTTTCGGCGCGGTTGCCGGAAGCTGCGCAGGGGTTCAGGTAATCCGCTGATACCGTAGGCCCCGAGCGAGCCAGCAACCGAGGTCGATGGCGGTGGGGCGGCCGGTATCACCGCGGCTGATGCGCAGCGTCCAGTCGCCAGGTGGCGTGTGGTCGAGTGCGCGGGGGCAGGGCAGCGCCCAGAGATCGGTCGCGATCGGGTTCAGCGCCTCCATCCGGCCTTGGCCAAGCCAGCCGGAGACGGCGCCGAACAACACACCGCCGGCTTCGGCAACTGTGAGTTCGGCATCCAGTTCGGCGCAGCGATAACGCCCGGCGATATCCGGTACGGGCTGGCCGCTTACCGGCATCAGACGTGCGCCAAAATTCTCGGCCGCTCGGTGCAGCCACAACCCATCCTTTGTAATATCGAATCCTGATATATTGCCTGTGTTCCACGAGGAATGTCCTGCCCTGGGTGGCGACCCAGGGCAGGACGGCTGGCGTCGGATCGGGCCCATCCTGGCCACTTGGGGCCGCAACGTAGCTTGATCGCGC
>NZ_JAIMBY010000006.1:685-183920 GCF_026191915.1 Acidiphilium sp. PA | reverse complement strand
GCTACGTTGCGGCCCCAAGTGGCCAGGATGGGCCCGATCCGACGCCAGCCGTCCTGCCCTGGGTCGCCACCCAGGGCAGGACATTCCTCGTGGAACACAGGCAATATATCAGGATTCGATATTACAAGGATGGGCAGAGCCCTTGCGAAGCCCATCGATCACAACACCACAATCGACCCATCCGCCCCTTCAACCATCACCATGAAATCAATCCGGCCTCACCCATCACCCCCAACATCCGCCACCACCAAACCCCCCAACCAAAAATCTAACAAACCTCCTAACAAACCCCTTTCTCACCCCCCACCGACCGTGGTTTACGTACGGTCATGATCGCAAACGCGCCGTTCATGCCTGCCGACCCGACCGAGCGCTTCACGGTGATCTTCCGTGCCCTGCAACGCTCGGTTGCCGACAACGGCTACCGCCTCAAAATCCACGGCCCGCTCATCGTCCTGATCTGGAACTACCTCGCCCGCCAGATCGCCCGCTTCGCCCGCATCGCATCCCGCCCACCCCAATCCCCGCGCACCCGCACCCGCGCTCCCAAACCGGTCGAGCGCGAACCCGTCACCGCCAAACCCAAACCACCCCTCACCCTGCCCCGCGGCTTCGCCTGGCTGATCCGCCTGCTCCCCAACGGCCCCGCCACCGTCGTCGCCGGTGCCGCCGCCCGCGCCGATCTCCAGCTTTTCATGGAAGACCCCATCGTGCTGGACCTGCTGGCCACCCACCCCAGCCTCGGCCGCATCCTCCGCCCCCTCCACACCATGCTCGGCCTGCGTCCCCCCCAAATCATCAAACGCCCCAGAAAACCCAGAAGCGAACCCACAGGCGAACCCAACCCCCGCCCCAAACGCCCCCGCCCCAAGCGCCAGCCCGACTTCATGGCCCAATACAAAGTCAACCCCGACGGCAGCATCGACTTCACGCCCGAACAACTCCGCGACATCCTCGGCCCACCCCCACCGCCCGTCCCACCCTGGCACCACCCTTTCGTGCCCTCGTTCGACGCCAAAAAAATGTGGCGCAAAGGCCCGCGGGGCTGATGCACGCCCAATTCGTTACGATAACGAAACAATATACCCAAAAAAGCAAGGGAAGCTCTTCTTTTTTGTGAACAAAAAAGAAGCAAAAAAAACTTTGTTAATTTGGGTCCGTGCCGGCTGAAACGCCCGTGCCCCAGATTAAAAGACTTTGTTAATCTGGGCCCGTGCCGGCTGAAACGCCCGTGACCCAGATTAAAGAAAGTTTTTTGCTTCTTTTTTACAAAAAAGAAGCCTTCCCTACCCCAAATTCCCACCTGCCGTTGGCCGCTTAAAAAACCCCGGCTCAGCGGGCGGTGCCGCGAAATCCTCCGTCACTGTCACCACTTCCGCCCCCGGCGGCCCGCGGCGGCAGGCGCGCAGCAATTCTTCGACGGCCGGCGCATCGCCTGCGATCAGCGCCTCCAGGCTGCCATCGCGGCGATTGCGCACCCATCCGGCCAGGCCGAGCCGGCGGGCCCGCGCCACCATCCAGTCGCGGAACCCCACGCCCTGCACCCGACCCGTGAAGATCAACGATTTCGCGATCATGCGCCGTACGCCATCCTCATGCGCGGGTCAGAGTAACGAACTCCACGGCCGATGCAATGTCGCGCGCCACCGCATCGCGCCGAAGCGCCGCCTCGGCATCGATCCCCCAGGACTGCTCCTGCCAGCTCTCGTCCAGCCGCGCCAAAGCGTGCGCGGCCGCCGCATCGATCGCACCGCTCACCGCCGCCAGCCCCAGCACCAGACTGCCCAGCGCGGGCACCGCGACCCCGAGCCCGGCCAGGGCCCAATTATCCTGCGCCGCCAACGCATCCGCCAACGCCTGCATCGTCGCCGCCGGCTGCGTCACAGCGATAATGCCATGTGTCACCATGAGCCGCGCGCCATAGTGCGCTGCCGCCCAATCGAGCCAGGGCTGCCACTCGTCGTGCTGGCGGGCCGCGAGGCCGGCGGGCGCATCGGCGCGGTAGCACAACAGATCCGTCTCACCATAGGCCAGCAGATTGCGCCGCAGCGCGCCGGGGTCGGGCGCCACCCGCTCGATCGCCGCCCCCGCCAACCGTGTCAGTGGCAGATCATCCGGGATCACGGTGGCATTGGCCGCCCGCCATTCCCCCGCAATCGCCGCCGCCAGCGGCCGATGCGCCACCGCGAGCGCGGCCCCGCCCGGCAGGCGCACCGGCTTTCCGTCCAGGTACACACCATACCCGGCCGCATCCGCCGCCACGCTCACCTCGATCCAGAAGCGGCGCATCGGGGCTCAGTGAAACAAGGATCGGAGCAGATTCTGCGGCCCGCTGGCGGGCGCGCCGCCGCCAGCACCACCAACCGGCGCCGGCAGCATACCCCCCGCCGGCCCGCTCGGCATCGGCCCGCTGTTGCCCAGCCGCGCCAGCGCCAGCGCACCGGTGCAGCTTTGCGGATCGGCAGGCTTCGGCGCCAGTCCGAGATTCTGCGCGAGCCGCCCCAGCACCGTACCGCCGTTATGGCCAAGCTGCTGCGCCAGCGCCGCCGCCGTCGCGCCATAATCCCCGGCCGGCGCAATCCCCTCACGCGGATGCGCGAACGTGCCGCTCACCGAAATCGGAATCGGCGCCGACCCCGTCCCCACCCGCACCGTCGGGCGCAGGATCAGGTTGAGCCGCTCGGCACCGAGATCGAGCGAGCCGGTCCCGGTCAGATACATCCGGCTGGAATCCAGCGTCAGCGCCCGCACGTTCGCCAGCCCGTTGCGCGCATCCAGCCGTCCGGCGAAACAGCGCACCATCACCGGCCCCTGCGCGCCGACCATCGAGGCAGGCAGCCCGACCGCGCTGAGCGAGGAGCCGAACAACCGATCGAGCAGCGTCCCGTCGATTTCACCGTTCACCGTCGAAACCCCCAACGTGCCGTTCAGCGTCGCGGCAATCCCCCGCGGCGTGTTCCCCTGTCCGGCCAGGTTGGCGTACAACTGCACCGTCGCCGCCGCGCTGTTCGGCAGGCCGAGCACCGTCAGCAGCGGTGCCAGCCGGAACGCCGGCGCCGCCTCGGTCACGTGCACGCGCGGTGGATTGGCCTTCGCATCGATCGCCACGGTGCCCGTGATCGAGCCACCTGGCAGTTCCGCGGTGATCGGCCGCACATTCAGCACACCGTCATGCAGCAACCCATGCGCGGTGATCGCGTCATAGGTCGCGCCATCGTACATCAACTGGCCGATCGTCAGTTCGACATTGCCATTGCCCCGGCGCAGCAAACCGAACGGCAAGGGCGTCGCAGGGATCAAGTCCCCAGCCTGTGTGGCGCTCGGCGGCACGGTGGCCTGCGGCGCGGTCGCGCCGGCCGTGGCCGGCTTCGGCATCGCCCGCAGCAGCGCCGTCAGATCGATCCGCGGCGCGTTGATCACTGCCTGCAAATCCGGCGTCGCCCCCTGCGTCAGGCTGAACGCGCCGCCGAACTGCCCCTGATCGGCGGTAACCGCCAGGCTCTCAAGCCCGACCGCGCGCGACAACCCTTGCCCGCCCGGATCGGTCAGCAGACCGGACAGGCCGATATTGGTCCAGGCCGGCAACGGCTGGCCCGCCAGATCGGAAAGATGGGCCAGATTGGGCACCTGTGCCGTGATTTTCAGCGCAACGCCCGCGAGTTTCTCGGGGCTTGCAATACCGCCGGCCACGCCGAACTGCGCATTGCCCACCTTCGCCGCCAGATTGACCGCAAACCGCTCGGTGGCCCCGGCCGCACCCACGGTGCCGCGCGCCGCCGACTGCGGGATGGGTATATCGAGCGCGGCGGTCAAAATCGGCCCGAGCGGCCCGGCCGTCCCTTCAAGCCCGACCGGTTTGCCCTGATACGCCCCCGCCAGCGCGATGCTCAAGGGTTGGTCGAGCGAGGTCATCGTCGCGTTCAAGGACGAAATCGACAACCCTTTCCGCCAGGTATCCAGATCCGACCGGCCGGCGGTCAGGCTCGCATTGCTGATCGTCGGCAGCCCTGGCGTCGCTTGATCGGCCTGGGTGATCGATGCCGAAAAGGCGACCGTCTGCAACGGTGGCAGGTTCATGCCCCCCGCATACGGATCGAGCGCCGCCAGATCGGGAATCGCCGCATGCACATCGAGCGCATAGCCCTTGAGATGGCGCGGATGCGCGATACTGCCCTTCAGCCGCAGGGTCGCGTTCTGTGCCCCCAGCGTGACATCGACCGGCCACGCGCCCGCGCCGCCGCTCAGACGCGATACCGGCCCGGTGGTGCCGGTCAAGGTGAACGGCTGGGAATCGTATTGCGCCTGCGTCGACAGATGCAGCGGCGCCGCGAGCGACGCCGCGCTGCCGGTAAAATGGGCGATGTTCAATACGGTCGGCGCCGCCGCCGCAGCGGCCTGCCCGGGCTGCAACGGCACCAGCGCCGCCGGGGGCTTGTAGGTGATCGTGCCGTTCTCGATCGAAACCGATTGCAGCGCGATGCCATGCGTGGATTTCGCCGGCGCCGGCGCCGGCGCCGTGCCGGAGGCGCCCGGCGTGGCCGATGGGTGATCGAACAGCCAGTTGGGTGTCCCGGTCGGCCCATATTCCAGCGTGATCACCGGGTCGATCAATGCGAGCTTGATGATATCGATCCGGTGGCTCAGCAGCGGCAGCAGCGCCACCTGCGCCTCGATCCGCTGCAGGCTCGCCATATCGGCATCGGCATAGCCGGGCGGATTGGCGAGCGTGATCCCGCTCGCCGAAATCGTCGGCACCAGCGACAGGGTCATGTGCAGCGGCCCGGCGATGGTCAGCTGCCGCCCGGTCGCCTGTTCCACCGCGGCGATGATGCGGGGTTTGTAGGAATTCGGATTGAACGTCGCGACAAAAATCGCCAACGCCGCCACCGGCACGACGATCACGAGAGCGACGACGATCAGCGCAACGCGGCGAACGGTACTGGATTTCTGCATGATATCCCGCATACGGAGTTTTGCCGACCTTCGCGAGCAAACGACGGCCGCATTGCGATTAATTCAGAAGCCGAACATATGATCGAAAGAAAACGCGCCCGCAGGTTGCGTTTGCTGGCGTTGCGTTTGCTGGCGCTTGCCGTGGTAGCCGAACAACCGGCACGTCAGATCGCGGATGATCACATACCCCCCCGCCGCACGCGCCAGATCATCCGCCCCGAACAGGTGCCACGGCTCGACCAGCGCCGAGCCCGAACAGGCGATCGCCAGCGGCGCTTCGGCCACCACCGCCCCGGTCGCATCGTGCAGATGCAGCATCGTCGATGAATACGGATGCCACGCCGCCGAGGCCGGATACACCAGCACGCAGAAACTCGGCATCGCCGCCGTGCCCAGATCCAGAAACAGTCGCGTCGTCAGCCCCGGCGGCGGCCCGGCGTAGGATTGCGGCTCGCCCTTCCAGGTCATCACCGTATTGAACATATGCGCGCCGAAACTGGTCTCGGCGGCGTGACTGCCATCGCGCAACTCGTAGCGGAACAGCCCGTGCAGCCAGCCATCTGCCTCACCGCCGGACGCGAAATCATACACCAGCTCGCCATGCCCGCCCGCCACCAGCGCATCAGGCGGCAGGATGTCATCGATGTCGATCGCCACGGCATGATCCCGCGGCAGCGCGCCATAGGCCCGCTCGGCGATTTTCGAACCATCCGGTGCGAAGACATCGAGCCGGATCGGCAGATCGGCCTGCGCATGCGCCATCGGCGTCGGCAGCGCGACCGATGTGTATTGCGTGCGCGGCAGGATCGGAAACGGCAGCAAGAACCCCCGGCCCAACAGCGGCGACAGGGTTTTCAACGATGGATCAGGCCGCAGGTCGGCCCGCTCGACATTGATATGCGCCATCCGGGTCCGGCCGTTGCGCACCACCTCGTAGCGCGGCCGCACCACATGCCGCCCGGCCCGCACCTCGATCTGCGCCGGCCAGCGCAGATCGGGCAGCACCGTGCCCACATCGATCGCGCGGGTCGCGAACGGCGGGATCGCCTCATCGAGCGCCACCGGCGCCTCGGCCCCCATCCGGTCAAACCCGATCGCGCCGGCGGGAATCGGCACCGCGTGGCTGTTCTGCACCCACAGCACCACCCGCTCGTCATCCCGCGGCGCCGGCAAGCCGGCAAACCGCTCGGAGGGCCAGGCATTGGCATCATGCGTGCACGACAAACTCGCCCCGCCATCGGTCGCATAGGTGTCGAGCGCGTATTTCACGACGTCATGCCCCGCGACACCGATCGCATGCACGAACAACTGCCCGGTGAACGGCCCGATATCATGCGCCCGCCGCACCTCCGCACTGCTCAGGCTGACCGTGCCGGCATGATCGGGAATCGCGCATTCGAATTCGGTCAGCACCGCACCCGCCGCATCGAACAACCGGCACCACAGCCGCACCGCGTGCCCGCCGTAGCCTGACCAGTAATTCGCCGTCACCAGCCGCGTCGCCATCCGGTCGTCATCGCGGAAGAACACGAAATTGGTCGCGAAATTCAGCGGGTCCAGATACCGCCGCCGGTTGGTCAGCATCGCATCCGGCAGGCGCACGTCATCGAGCGTCAGAATTTTCGTCCCGGCCGGCGCCAGGAAGCTGACCCGCTCGACCAGCCGCGCCGCATCGAACGCCGCGATCAGGACCGTCGCCGCCCCGCTCTCCGCCAGCGCGGTCAATGGCAGCGTGGCGATCCCTGCCCGCATCTCACCCAGCGCCAACGTGTCGTGCACATAGACCGCCTCGACCGGAAACGCCGGTGCCAGCGCCCGCAGCGGCGCGAAAATCCGCTCCGGATCATACACTGCAACCGCCCCGCGCGCGGCCAAGGTCGCGGCCAGGACCGCCAGCCGCTCCGCCGCCAGCGGATGCGACAGCGCCTTGTAGACCGCGTTGCCGCCCTTCACATTATCGAAGGTATCGATCTCGAGCATCGCTTCATATCCCCAGGCGGCGGCGCAATTCGCCGGCCGCCATCGGCGTATCGTCGAGCGGCGTCACCGGCCAGAGGTCGAGCCGCCCGGCAAAATCCCGCGCCCGGCCGCAGGCCACCATGTCATCCATGAACGCGCCGATCCGCGTCGATTTGCCCGGCAGGCGCGCCAGCATCACCGGTGCCGACGTCGCCACCGCCTCGGACACCATCGAGACCGAATCCGCCGTCACCACGATCGCATCGGCCAGCGCCAGCATCCCGAAATACGGATTGTCGCCGGCCATGTCCCACACCCACGCGCCGCGCGGGGCCAACGTTTCGTGAAACATCGCCCGCGCCGCCGCATCGGTCCGGCGCGATGGGGTCAGCATCACGCTCGCCCGGTCGGCATCCATCATGCCGGCCAACCCGTCCGCAATCTGCCGGGCCGCCGCGGTGTCCAGCCGATACCGCCCGTTCGACCCGCCGATCAGCACAGCGACCAGCGGCCGCGGCAGGTGCGCGAATACCGGCGCCCACTGCGCCCGCGCCTCGGCCAGCCGCGCCGGTGTCACCCGGTGCATCGCGGTCCGCGCGACGATCACGTTCGGCCCGGTGATCGCGTCATGCGGTGCCGCGATGATCGCATCGAACCGGTCCGCATCCATCCGCGGATGCTGAATGATCACCGCCGGCAGATCGGGCCGCCGCAGCGCCGCCACCAGCCGTGCCGCCGCCCCGCCCGCGCCGATCATCAGATCGCCATCCGGCCCAGCCAGCGCGCCCGCCTCCACCGCACAGGTCGCGCGCGGCCACAGCATCGGCGACAGATAATTCCACGGCGCCTTGGGTACGATCACGCGATTATCGGTCGCGAACCCGGCCGCCTCGGCAAGGCCCAGCGCCTGGTTGCGCAGCCCTGCCAGGTCGGTACATAAAATCCGCGCGGTCACCGGATTGTCAGCATCGAGCGTCACGATCGCGCGCTCGTCGGTCATAAGGGGCAAAACGGCCATGGCGGCGTTTTGGGTCCACCTCCCGATTTCGTCAACTGATGCCGTTTGCAGCCAGCGCCGCCGCCAGCGCCGCACCGCCCAGCGCCGCGCGCGCAAATGCCTGCCCCCGCGCCGCCAGCGCCGCCCGCCGCCCGGCATCCTCGGCCAATTCACGCAGCAGCGCCGCCGCATGGCCCACATCCGGCGCCGCCCACAAACTCGCCGCCCCTTCGTAGTCGCCGCGCGGATCATCGACCGGCACCAGCCGATACGACACCAGCGCCGCACTCGTCTCATCCATGAACTGCAGCGTGCCGGACCATCCGGTCGCCACCACCGCAATCCCCCGCAGCATTGCCTCCGCCGGCACCAGCCCGAACCCCTCGGCGCGATGCAGGCTCATCACGATATCGGCACTCGCCAGCAAGGCCCGCAGTCTCTCACCCGACCATACCTCATCGATCAGCCGGATATTCCCCACCCCGCCGATCGCCGCCCGCAGCACCGCCATATCCGCCGGAAACGCCGCGCCACCCGCCAGCTTCAACACCAAAATCCGATCCGCCCGAGTCCCGAACGCCGCCCGATGCGCCGCGATCGCCGCCAAGGGGTTCTTCCGCGCGAAACTCGCGCCCAGATTCGCGATCACCACGGTCACGACCGCCGCCGCCGGCAAATCGAACAACCCCCGCCGGGCCTGCGCCGCGATCAAATCCACGGCACCCAGCGGATAAGGCACCAGCCGCACCATGCCCGGATATACGCGCTCGATCGTGGCCTTGGTGAACGCCGAGGGCGCCCAGATCTCATGCACAAACCTTGCGCCGCCCCGCCACGATCGCGGCAACGCCTCCAATTCCCAGTTCCACACCCCGATCACCCGATGCCCGCGCAAATAATCCCGCGGCGCCCGCGCCAGCATCAACGGGATCGATGGCGCATTCACATGCAGCAACACCGCTGCCCCCGCCGGCAGATCCGCCGGCACCGGCCGCCGTAACACGCCTAATTCCACCGACCCCACCGATGGCACCAGCGCCCGCACCCCGGCCTGCAACACCCTTGCCGCCTCACCCAGGCCGGAAATCCGCGCCATCTCGCCCGCAACCACGACGCCGGTGCTCGCTGCCGGTGCCACCGCATCCGCCCGTGGCGCCAGCGCCGTCGCTAGTGCGCGCAATCCTGCGCGCCGCGCACCGGGCGGCAGGATGCGCCATGCGCGATGTACGAGGCCTAGGCGGTTAGACATGGAAGGCAGCAAGTTTTTCTTTTTTTGTAAAAAAAGCAGCAAAAAAACTTTTATTCGTTAGGGCTGTGCGCGCGAAAACCCCGGTTGCCAAAACCAATAAAAGTTTTTTGCTGCTTTTTTTCAAAAAAGCAGGGCTTCCCGTCCCTACCCCCATCTGCCCCCACGGTTGCAGCATTTTCATCTCCGGTTAGACTGACGCCATGGCGCGGAAAAACCTTCTGCCTGATCGATCGGAAAACGCACGGTGATGGAAGCTATTACCGCGCCCGCGCACGTCCCGGAAGCGAGCGACCTGCCCCGCTTTCCCGTCGGGCTGGAACCGCCCGATATCACGCCATGGCTCGCCGGCAACACGGGCCTGCCCGGTTTCACCAGTTTCGCCGCCACCCGCTCCGGCCCGCATGTGCTGATCATCAGCCTGATGCACGGCAACGAGATCGCCGGTGCCATCGCCATCGATGCCCTGCTGCGCGCCGGCATCCGTCCCGAACGCGGCCGCCTCACGCTCGGCTTCGGCAATATCGAAGCCTTCGCCCGCTTCGACGCCGGCAACCCGATCGCCTCACGCTTCATCGATGAAGACATGAACCGCGTGTGGGACATCGCAACCCTCGAAGGCCCGCGCAGCTCACGCGAACTGCAGCGCGCCCGCGCCATGCGCAGCGTCGTCGACAGCGCGGACTGGGTGCTCGATCTGCACTCGATGCTCTGGCCCTCCGACCCGCTGCTGCTGTGCGGGCAGGGCACGCGCGGCAAGACCCTCGCGCTCACCATCGGCACCCCGAACCTCGTCGTCGCCGATTGCGGCCACGCCGGCGGCAAACGCCTGATCGACTATCCGCGCTTCACCGCCGAACACGGCGACGCCGCCTCCGTCCTCGTCGAAGCCGGCCAACACTGGCAAACCCCGACCGTCGCACAGATGACCGCCAGCATCACGGCCCTGCTCCACCATGCCGGCATGCTCCCCAACCCGCCCCAGATCGCGCGGACCAACCCGCCGCGCTTCGCCGAAGTCACCCGCGTCGTCACCGCCACCACCGGGCGCTTCGCCTTCGTCCGCCCCTTCCGCGGCGGCGAGATTATCCCCACCCGCGATACGATCCTCGCCTACGACGGGATCGCCGAAGTCCGCACCCCCCACGATCAATGCCTCCTCGTCATGCCCAGCCACCGCACCGGCCGCGGCCACACCGCCGTCCGCCTGGCGAAGTTCCTGTGATTCTGGTGGGGCTTGGGTGCTGGGTTAAGGAAGCAAGGCCAGGGGCTCTGCCCCTGGACCCCGTTAAAGGCGGAGCCTTTAAAATCCATTAGTTTTAGGTAAGGGGAGGGCGCTGCCTCGGTGGTTCAACTGATCTGGCCCGTGTCGCCCTCCCCTTGCCTAAAACTAGCGGGTTCTAAGGGCTACGCCCTTAGTGGGGGTCGAGGGGGCAAAGCCCCCCGCCTTACTTCCTTAACCCAGCGCCCAAGCCCCGCCAGAATCACAGGGACTCGACCAGGGCGGCCAGTTCGTTGTTGAAGCGGTCGGGGTGTTCCTGCTGGGGGGCGTGTCCGCAGGCGGCGTAGCGGGAGAGTTTGGCGTGGGGGACGTGTGATGCGATGTGTTCGGCCATCGAGGGCAGCACCACGCAATCTTCATTGCCCTGGCTGATCAGGCAGGGCCGGTCGAGCGCTTCGAGCGTCGTCGTGAAATCGAGCGTGCGCATCAACAGAAAGGCCCGCACGGCGGGCGGGGTCAATCCGAGTGCGACGAGGGCGCGTTCGGTATCGGCGACCGGCAGCGGCCTGTAGGTCGTCGCGTGCACGACGTGGCGCACGCCTTCGATCATTACGGCCGGGTCGTCGCTGGCGGCCAGCAAGGCGCCGTCGATGAAGCGTTCGCCGATATGGCTTGGCGGGTTCGACGAGATGACTGCCGCGCCGACGAAATTGACCGCGCCGACGTTCTTGCTGCCGTGCCGCGCCAGGTAATCCGAAATCACGAACCCGCCGTAGCTCCAGCCGACCAGCACGGGTCGTTTCAGCGCAAGCGCGATCATCACGGCCGCGATATCATCCGCCCAGTGCGCGCCGGTCTGATACATCTCGGGGTCGAGCGGCTTGTCGGAAAATCCGTGCCCGCGCAGATCCATGCACACGATCCGATATTTTTCGCGCAGCGCGGAATCGAACTGATTGTGCCAGGCGAGGTAGCAGGCCGACCAGCCGTGAATGAACAGGATCGGCTGGGCGTGTTCCGGCCCCCATTCCCGCACATGCAAGCCCACCCCGCCCGACCCCAACACCCGATGCACCTTGCCGGCTTCGTGTTCGATCATGTGTTCCATCATGGCTCCTATTGGCAGGCGGGATCGCCCGGTTTGCAGTCCGATCGTTCGAGGGCGCGGGTGCGCACCCGGGTCAGTTCAGTGCGGCAGGAGATGATTTCGAGCGGGTGGATCGACCCCCCTTCGGAGCCCGCCGTCCGGTACGCGCATTCGGCATCGCGATACGCCACCCAATCCCGCTCCGCCTGCCGCAACAAATCCTGCCGGTGCGGATCACTGTCGCGCAGGACCCGCGCGTAGACCAGGTCGAGACGGGCGGCGGCGATGCGGAATTCCGCGCTCGCCTGCTGGTTCATCTGCATCTGCGTCTGGGCGACCGCAACGCCGGGGAGCACGGCAAGGCAAAGGGCTGTAAGGCCAGCCCTTTGCCCGATGCGAAACCTCACGCTCAAGCCGCGCGGTTCGCCACGAGATCATCGACCACGCCGGGGTCGGCCAGGGTCGAGGTATCGCCGAGACTATCGGTCTCGTTCGCCGCGATCTTGCGCAGAATCCGCCGCATGATCTTGCCCGAGCGGGTCTTGGGCAGGCCGGGCGCCCACTGGATTTCATCGGGTGCGGCGATCGGGCCGATTTCCTTGCGCACCCACACGATCAACTCCTTTCGCAAGGCCTCGGTCGGTTCCTCGCCGCTGACCAGCGTCACATAGGCATAGATGCCCTGGCCTTTGATGTCATGCGGAAACCCGACCACCGCCGCCTCGGCGACTTTCGGATGCGCGACGAGGGCGGATTCCACCTCCGCCGTGCCCATCCGGTGACCCGAAACGTTGATCACGTCATCGACCCGCCCGGTGATCCAGTAATACCCGTCCTCATCGCGCCGCGCGCCGTCGCCCGAGAAATAATAGCCCGGGAACGTCGAGAAATAGGTCTGGATGAAGCGGTCGTGATCGCCGTAGACCGTGCGCATCTGCCCCGGCCAGCTATCCGCGAGGCACAGATTGCCCTCGGTCGCGCCGGCGAGTTCGTGGCCCTCGGCATCCACCAGCACCGGCTTGACCCCTGGCAGCGGCAGCGTCGCCGACCCCGGCTTCTGATCGACCGCGCCGGGCAATCCGGTGATCAGGATGCCGCCGGTCTCGGTCTGCCACCAGGTATCGACCACCGGGCAGCGATCGTCGCCGATCACATGGCTGTACCAATACCACGCCTCCGGGTTGATCGGCTCACCGACCGACCCCAACACGCGCAGCGATGCGCGCGAGGTCCGTTTCACCGGCGCCTCGCCATCGCGCATCAGCGCGCGGATCGCGGTGGGGGCGGTGTAGAAAATATTGACCTTGTGCTTGTCCACCACCTGCCAGAAGCGCGAGGTGTCGGGATAATTGGGAATCCCCTCGAACATCAGCGTCGTGGCACCGTTCGCCAGCGGCCCGTACACGATGTAGGTGTGCCCGGTCACCCAGCCGACATCGGCGGTGCACCAGTACACCTCGCCCTCATGATAATCGAACACGTATTGATGCGTGAAACTCGCCCACACCATGTAGCCGCCGGTGGTGTGCAGCACGCCTTTGGGTTTGCCGGTCGAACCGGAGGTGTAGAGAATGAACAGCGGGTCTTCCGCGTTCATCGGCTCGGGCGGGCATTCGGCCGGCACCGCGGCGGCTGCCTCATGATACCACACATCGCGCCCCGCCATCATCGCGACATCGCCGCCGGTCGCCTTCACCACCACGACGGATTTCAGCATCGGGCAGGATTTCAGCGCCGCATCCACATTGGCCTTCAACGGCACTTTCCGCCCGCCGCGCCGGCCTTCATCGGCGGTGATCAGAATCGTGGAATCGCAATCCTGGATCCGGTTCGCCAGGCTATCGGGTGAAAACCCGCCGAACACCACCGAATGGATCGCGCCGATCCGCGCGCAGGCCAGCAGCGCCACCGCGGCCTCGACGATCATCGGCAGATAAATCGTGATCCGGTCGCCCTTTTTCGCGCCGAGTGCGACCAGCACATTCGCCATCCGGCAGACCTCGGCATGTAATTCCCGATAGGTCACGTGTTTGCTCTGGCCCGGGTCATCGCCCTCCCAGATGATCGCCACCTGATCGCCCCGCGTCGCCAGATGCCGATCGAGGCAGTTGACCGAAGCGTTCAGCACGCCATCCTCGAACCATTTGATCGAGACATCGCCGGTGAAGGAGGTGTTCTTGATTTTGGTCGGCGCCGTGATCCAGTCGATCCGGTCCTTCTCCGCCGCCCAGAACGCATCCGGGTCAGCGGCGGCGCGGGCTGCCATATCGTGATACCCCGCGCGATCGACCAGCGCGTGCGCCGCAATCTCCGGCATGACTTTGATGAGTGTAGGATGCGACATTCTTGTTTCCTCCGATACGGTTCCAGCACGTATGCCAAAAATCGCGCATTTCCGAAAGGGCACAGGTCGCTGAATTTGAACGGCGGCACACTGCGACCGCGCTAGGTCAGGGGCCCTGCCCCTCGACCCCGCGCGTTCGCAACGCGGCCTCAGGCGGTCCGGTCCGCCGCGATCCCGATCGTCGCCTGTGCCGCGGCAAGCCGCGCGACCGGCACGCGGTAGGGGCTGCACGACACGTAATCGAGCCCGATCTCCTCGCAGAAATTGATCGAGGCCGGATCGCCGCCGTGTTCGCCGCAGATGCCCAGTTTCAGGTCGCGCTTGGTGGCACGGCCTTTTTCGGCGGCGATGCGGATCATCGCACCGACACCTTCGACATCGATCGACACGAACGGGTCTTTCGGCAGAATGCCGGACTCGACGTATTTCGGCAGGAATTTGCCGGCATCGTCGCGCGACAGGCCGAACACGGTCTGGGTCAGGTCGTTGGTGCCGAACGAGAAAAAATCGGCCGATTGCGCGATGGTATCGGCCGTCAGCGCCGCGCGCGGCAGTTCGATCATGGTGCCGACGCTGTATTCGATCGTGGTGCCGGCCGCCGCGAACACGGATTTGGCGACCGCATCGATCTGCGCGCGCGTGATGTCGAGTTCGCGCTTCATGCCGACCAGCGGGATCATGATTTCCGGCACCGGCGCGCTGCCGGTCTCCCGTGCGACCTCGAGCGCCGCCTCGAAAATCGCGCGCGCCTGCATCTCGTAAATCTCGGGATAGGAAATACCGAGCCGGCAGCCGCGATGGCCGAGCATCGGGTTGGCTTCGGAGAGTTCGCCGGCGCGCTGGCGGATCGCGTCCATGCTCATGCCGAGATTGGCGGCGACATCTTCAAGCTCGGCGTCGCCATGCGGCAGGAATTCATGCAGCGGCGGGTCGAGCAAACGGATCGTCACCGGCAGACCGGCCATGATGCGAAACAATTCGACGAAATCCTGGCGCTGATAGGGCAGCAGTTTTTCGAGCGCGGTGCGCCGCCCGGCCTCGTCATTCGCCATGATCATCTGGCGGACCGCGCCGATCCGTTCGGGGTCGAAGAACATATGCTCGGTGCGCGACAGGCCGATGCCCTCGGCGCCGAATTTGCGGGCGGTCTCGGCATCGAGCGGGGTTTCGGCGTTGGCGCGCACCTTGAGCCGGCGGATTTCATCAGCCCAGCCCATCAATGTCGCGAAATCACCGGACAGCGCCGGTTCGATCATCGGCACGAAGCCCGCGAAAATCTCGCCGGTCGCGCCATCGAGGGTTATGGTGTCGCCCGCCCGCACGCTGATGCCGCCGGCAGTGAGGGTTTTCGTGCCGTAATCGACATGAATACCGCCGGCCCCCGCAACGCACGGCCGCCCCATGCCGCGCGCCACCACGGCGGCGTGGCTGGTCATGCCGCCGCGCGTGGTCAGAATGCCGCGCGCCGCGTGCATGCCGTGAATATCCTCAGGGCTGGTCTCGATCCGCACCAGAATGACCGCCTCGCCCTTTTGCGCGCGCATCTCCGCCTCATCGGCCGAAAACACCACGAGGCCCGAGGCTGCACCCGGCGATGCCGGCAGGCCCTTGGCGAGCAGTTTGCGCACCGCCTTGGGGTCGAGCGTGGGGTGCAGCAATTGGTCGAGCGACTGCGGATTGACCCGCATGACCGCCTCGCGCTGATCGATCAGCCCGGCCTGCGCCATTTCCACCGCGATCCGCACGCTGGCGGTGGCGGTGCGTTTGCCATTGCGGGTTTGCAACATATATAATTTGTTGCGCTGAATGGTGAACTCGATGTCCTGCATATCGTGATAATGCCGCTCGAGCGTTTCGCGCACCCGGTTGAGCTCGGCATAGGCCTCGGGCAGCGTCGCCTCCATGCTCAACTCGCCAGGCTTGGCATAGGAGTTCGACAACGGGCGCGGCGTGCGGATGCCGGCGACCACATCTTCGCCCTGCGCGTTCGGCAGGTATTCGCCGTAGAATTCATTAAGCCCGGTCGAAGGATCGCGCGTGAAGCACACGCCCGTCGCGCAATCATCGCCCATGTTGCCGAACACCATGGCCTGCACCGTGACGGCGGTGCCCCAATCGGCCGGGATTTCATGCAGGCGGCGATAGGTGATGGCGCGCTGGTTCATCCATGAGCCGAACACCGCACCGATCGCGCCCCAAAGCTGGTCATGCGGGTCCTGCGGAAACGGCTTGCCGGTTTCGGCGAGCACGACCGCCTGATACTCCTCGACCACGCGCTGCCAGTCCTGGGCCGTGAGTTGCGTGTCTTCGATGGTGCCTTCATCGATCTTGACGGTTTCGATGATCTCCTCGAACCGGTGATGCGCCACACCGAGCACGACCGATCCATACATCTGGATGAAGCGCCGATAGGAATCCCAGGCAAACCGCGCATCGCCCGAGGCCGCGGCGAGGCCGGCGACCGTCTCGTCATTCAGGCCGAGGTTGAGCACGGTATCCATCATCCCCGGCATCGATACCCGCGCGCCGGAGCGGACCGAGACGAGCAGCGGCTTGGTCTTGTCACCAAAGCCAAGGCCGACGCCCTGCTCCACCTTGGCCAACGCCGCATCGACCTCGGCGCGCAACGCCGCGGGATACTGTTTGTCGTTCTTGTAGAACTCGGTGCAGACTTCGGTGGTGATGGTAAAGCCCGGCGGCACCGGCAAGCCGATGCTCGCCATTTCGGCGAGGTTGGCACCCTTGCCCCCCAACAAATTCTTGAGCGCCGCACTGCCATCGCTGGCACCAGGGCCGAAACTATAGACGTATTTGCTCATGGCGGGGTTACCCTTCCAGTTTCGAGAAATCGGCGATTTGGTCGAATTGTTTTACGAAGTCGTTGAGCAGGAACAAACGGTTCAGCCGCAGCGATGGATCATCGGCGTTGACTGTGACGTCATTGAAGAATTGATCGATCGGTTTTCGATAGGCTGCGAGATTCTTCATTGCCGCATTATAGTTTTCAGATTCGATTTCACGACTTAAAGCGGGTCGCCGTTCGTGAAGCAGGGCGGCTAACTGCCTCTCCGTGTCTTCCCTCAGCTGCTCCGGGTCCGCGTTCTGGAGATATGGACCGTCCTTTGCTGACTCGATCCGGAGAATATTAGCGGCCCTGCGATATGCGGCGAGCAAATTCAGCCCATCATCGGTCTGCAGGAAGGATTCGATCGCGTCGATTTTCCGCATCAGACGCACGAGGTTGAAATCCTTACCTTTCGCCAGCACGGAATCGAGAATATCGAATCGCCGTCCCTCGGTTCTCAACTTCACGCGGAGCCGGTCAAGGATGAAGTCGAGAAGGCTATGATCAACGATCAGTCCCGGTTCGTTGAGCGGCAGAGGAAGTCCATTCTCGACAATGATGCGAATGACACCGAGTGCTGCGCGGCGGAGCGCATAAGGATCACCGGATCCGGTCGGCCGTTCCCCACATTCGAAAAATTTGATGAGGGTGTCGAACTTGTCTGCGAGTGCGACGATCGAGGGAACCAGTCCTCGTGGCACTTCGTCAGTCGGTCCCTTGGGCTGGTAATGGGTGCGTATGGCCCGCCCGATTGCGTTGTCTCCGGCATAATATCCGCCGATGATCCCTTGTAATTCCGGAAACTCACCGACCATGCCGGTCACCAGATCGGCCTTGCAAAGTAGCCCAGCACGTTGCGCAGTATAAGCATCTTCAAGCGTGACGCCGAGTAATGATGCAAGTACGCCGGCCATTGTCGAAATCCGCTCGGCGCGCTCGAACTGCGTGCCCAGCTTCGCATGAAACACCACCGATTTGAGCTTCGGCAGATAATCCTCCAGCGGATGCTGCCGATCCTGCGCCCAGAAATGCTCGGCATCCGCCAGCCGCGCCCGCAATACGCGCTCGTTGCCGGCAATGATCGCCGCCCCGCCATCGCTCGCCTCGATATTCGCAACGAATGCGAAATAAGGCGCCGGTTCGCCCGCCGCATCGCGCATCGAGAAATACCGCTGGTTCACCTTCATCGACAGCTCGCGGACTTCCGGCGGCAACGCCATGAACCGCTGCTCGATCCGCCCGATCAGCGGCACCGGATATTCCACCAGCCCGGTCACTTCATCGAGCAATCCATCATCCTTGACGATGCTCAACCCCAGCGCCTGCGCTTCGCGCTGCAACCCATCCGCGATCATCGCCCGGCGCGCCGTGGCATCGGCGATCACCCGCCGCTGGCGCAACTCCGCCTGCCATTGCGCCGCATTGACAACTTTGAAGGTGCCAGGGGCAAGAAATCGATGCCCCTCGGACAGATCGGACGCGACCACCGTCCCCAGCGCAATCGGCACCACCGCGCCATCGAGCAGACACACGATCCGGCGCAGCGGCCGCACCCAGGTGAACGCCGCACTCTGGCCCCAGCGCATCGATTTCGGCCAGGGAAACGCCGCCAGCGCCTTGCCCAGATCGGCCAGAATAACATCCGCCGCCGGCCGCGCCGCCACATGCCGGCGCAACAGGAAATGTCCACCCTCCTCGACCAGTTCATCGCGCTCGGCCTGATTCTTGCGCAAAAACCCATCGATCGCCTGAGACGGCGCGCCTAGTTTCGGCCCGCGCAACTCGGTCTCGCTGGCCGGCATTTCCGGTGAAATATTGGCCGCCAGCGCAATCCGCCGCGCGCCGTAGAACGTCACCACATCGCGCGGCTGAACGGGTCCAAGCGCCTCGCCCACGATTTTCGCGAGGTTCGCCGCCGCCTGCGCCTGCATCCGTGCCGGAATTTCCTCGGAAAACAGCTCCAGAAAAAATTCAGCCATCAGACCAACTCACCCGCGACCCACACCTCGGCACACGCCTTCGCCAGCGCCCGCACCCGGCCGATGTAACTCGCCCGCTCGGCCACCGAGATCACCCCCCGCGCATCGAGCAGATTGAACAGATGGCTCGCCTTGATGCAGTAATCATAGGCCGGCTGAGCCAGACCGCGCTCAACCAGCGCCGCGCACTCCACCTCCGCATCGGCGAAATGGCGGATCAGCATATCGGTGTTCGCAACCTCGAAATTATGCGCCGAATAATCGCGCTCGGCGCGCAGAAACACATCGCCATAGGTCAGCGACCGCGCATTGCCCGCGTCGTTGAACCGCAGATCATAGACGTTCTCGACCCCCTGGACATACATCGCCAGCCGCTCCAGCCCATAGGTCATCTCGAAACTCGGCAGATCGACCGCAATGCCGCCAACCTGCTGGAAATAGGTGAACTGCCCCACCTCCATCCCGTCGCACCATATCTCCCAGCCGAGCCCCCAGGCACCCAGGGTCGGGCTCTCCCAATCGTCCTCGACGAAGCGGAAATCATGCAGCAGCGGGTCGAGCCCGATCGCCCGGTAACTCGCCAGCAGCAGATCCTGCGCATCCGCCGGCGAGGGTTTGATGATCACCTGGTACTGATAATAATGCTGCAACCGGTTCGGGTTCTCGCCGTACCGCCCGTCGGATGGCCGGCGCGAGGGCTGCACATAGGCCGCGGCCCAGGGCTTCGGCCCCAGCGCGCGCAGGGTGGTGGCCGGATGAAACGTGCCCGCCCCCATCTCGACATCGTAGGGCTGCAGGATCACGCAGCCTTGCGCCGCCCAGAAGCGGTGCAACGTCAATATCATATCCTGAAAGCTCAGCGAGGCCGGCGGCGGTGGTTTCTGGTCGGTCATGATTTCATGGTATGCGGTATGGCATTCTTTATGGGCGTTTCTTTGCGGGCGTTTTCGCAATGCACCATTACGGGGCGGATGGCATGAGAGCAAGATTGAGCCGGGCGGACCAGACCGGAATTGCCGTGGTCGTGGCGGTTTCGGCCCTGGCCATTGCGTTTCGGCAACTCACCATCGTGCCGCGCGCCTTCGTGGCGATATGCGCCAGACCCCACCCCCCGCTGATCTGCGCGCCGCGCCAGGCGGTGCTGTGGGCGCAGTACGAGGGCTGGTTCGGCATCGCTGCCCTCGGTCTCGGCCTGCTCGCCTTCGCCCTGGCGCGCCGGTCCCTCGGGGTTGCGGCGCTGGCGGTGGGCATTGCCGCCGTGGTGAATTACAACGGCACCGAAGGCATCATCGGCGCCGCGTTCGGCCTGTGGGGCTGGCTCGAAGCCGCCGCACCGGCCCGCGACAGCGCCGCAACAGGGAGCGACCATGCACGGCAATAATCAGGCGACACTCGATTTCGACCTCGGCCCGGACATCGATGCACTCCGCGACTCCGTCCGCCGCTTCGCCGAAGCCGAGATTGCCCCCCGCGCCGCCGCGATCGACCGCGACAACGAATTCCCGGCCGATCTGTGGGAAAAATTCGGCGCCATGGGCCTGCTCGGCGTCACGGTGCCCGAGGACTATGGCGGCGCCGGCATGGGTTACCTCGCGCACGCCGTCGCCATGGAGGAAATCTCCCGCGCCTCCGCCTCGGTCGGCCTGTCCTACGGCGCGCATTCCAATCTCTGCGTCAACCAGATCAATTTGAACGGCACCGAAGAGCAACGCCGGCGCTATCTGCCCGGCCTGCTTGACGGCACCGCCGTCGGCGCGCTCGCCATGAGCGAGCCCAACGCCGGGTCGGACGTGGTCTCGATGCGGCTGCGCGCCGAAAAACACGGCGCCACCTACGTGCTCAACGGCACCAAAATGTGGATCACCAACGGGCCGGACGCCGATACGCTGGTGGTCTACGCCAAAACCGACATGTCGGCCGGGCCCCGTGGCATCACCGCCTTCATCGTCGAAAAAACCATGCCCGGCTTTTCCTGCGCCCAGAAACTCGACAAGCTGGGCATGCGCGGTTCCAACACCGGCGAGCTGGTGTTCGAGGATTGCGTGGTGCCGGAGGCCAATGTGCTCGGCGGCCTCGGGCGCGGCGTCAACGTGCTGATGAGCGGGCTCGATTATGAACGCGCCGTGCTCGCGGCCGGCCCGCTCGGCATCATGCAGGCCGCCCTCGATATCGTGATCCCCTACGTTCACGAACGCGAGCAGTTCGGCCAGAAAATCGGCGAGTTTCAGCTCATCCAGGGCAAACTCGCGGACATGTACGTCACGCTGTCCGCCGCGCGATCCTACGTGTACACCGTCGCCAAAGCCTGCGATCGCGGCCAGACCAGCCGCAAGGACGCCGCCGGCGCCATTCTTTACGCCGCCGAACGCGCGACCTGGATGGCGCTCGAAGCGATCCAGTGCCTCGGCGGCAACGGCTACATCAACGATTACGCCACCGGCCGCCTGCTGCGCGACGCCAAACTGTACGAAATCGGCGCCGGCACCTCGGAAATCCGCCGCATGTTGATCGGGCGGGAATTGTTCAAGGAAACCGCCTGACCCGCAAGGGTCAGGCGCCGCCTCAGGCGAGCGCGGGGATGGTCACGCCGATCATGTCGCCCGCGCGCACCAGGCGGGCCAGCGCGGCCTCGCTCCAGCCTTCCGTGCCGTGCGGGCGCTGGGGTAGCACCATCCAGCGGTAATCCGCCGTGCTGTCGACCACCCGCAGCGCGGTGGCGGCCGGCAGCGTGGTGCCGAATTCGGTCAGCAACCCCCGCGGGTCGCGCACCGCGCGCGCCCGATAGGCGGCGGATTTGAACCAGAACGGCGGATATCCCAGCACCGCGCGCGGGTAGCAGCTGCACAGGGTGCAGACGACCAGATGATGCAGATCGGCGGTATTTTCCAGCACGCCGAGCGGCGGGGCGCCGCGCATCGGAATGTCGAGCAGCGCGGCGGCGCGGGCGCCATCGGTCAGCATGAGCGTGCGAAACGCGGGGTCGCACCAGGCCCTGGCGACCATGCGCGCGCCCTGGGCCGGTGTGCCGGCATCCGTGATGCGGATGCGTTCGGCGATTTCATCCGGCTGGGCGATGTCCTTCTCCGCGAGCACGCGGCGCAGCGCCTGCAACAGCGTATCGTGGTCGAGCGTCGCGATCGTCATAGCGGCTCCAGCCAATGGGCGAATAATTCGATCACGATATCATCGCCTGTGGCGCCCTCACCCCACAGCGATGGTTGATCGAACCGGACATGATAGAGCGGCGTCGCCGCGGCGGGACGGGCGAAGGCAAGGTCCTCGGGGTTGGGGAAATCACCAAGGTGGCGCAGGATCGTGCCGGTCTGGCCCCGCACGTAATGCGGCGTGCGGATATGGCACCGG
Organism: Acidiphilium sp. PA; assembly: GCF_026191915.1. Taxonomy (GTDB): domain Bacteria; phylum Pseudomonadota; class Alphaproteobacteria; order Acetobacterales; family Acetobacteraceae; genus Acidiphilium. The sequence goes on along the minus strand of NZ_JAIMBY010000006.1, from coordinate 161,925 downwards.
CCGCGCAGCTCCGGCCAATCGGCCTTGACGCGCACGCTGCGGCCGGGGGCAAGGCTCATGGCGCGGTCGCCGCCGCCATCAATTCGGCCTCGGTGATGACCGATTTTTCGAGCAGGATCGCGGTGATCGAGCGCAGCCAGCGCTCATAATACGACAGCCCGAAATAGGTCGCCTCGGGCAGTGATTCGATGCCGCGGCGCAGCTCATCGACCGACATGACCTGCTTCTGACCCAGGATCTGACGAATCGCATCGACCGTACGATCGAACTCGGTCAGGCTATGCGGCGACGGATCGACCGGCTCGCACAAAAAGCGCGGCACACCGCCGATATCGTGCATCGCTCTGGGCTCGTCCTGGTCCATGCCGGGAATCCATCATAAATGGCCCATGGGGGCAAGGGTGAAGGGGAAGGAAGTATTTCTTTTTTGTAAAAAAGAAACAAAAAACTTTCTTGACTTGGGGTCGTGCCAGTGAAACGCCCGATAACCAAATAAATAAAAGTTTTTTGCTTCTTTTTTACAAAAAAGAAGTACTTTCTTTCACGTCACGTCACAACCCGCACCATCGAAAACCGCGCCTCCCGCCAGATCTCCCGCGTCATGACATCGGCAAGTACATCCACCGCGTCCCAGAGATCGACATAGCGCAGATAAAGCGGCGTGATGCCGAAGCGCAGCACATCGGGCGCCCGAAAATCACCGATCACGCCGCGCGCAATCAGCGCCTGCGCAATCGGGTAGGCGTGCGCATGACGAAACGAAACCTGGCTCGCCCGCTCGGCATCGGCCAAAGGCGTCACCAGCGTGAACCCCGCATCGCCGCACCGCGCCGCCACCAGATCGATCAACAGGCGCGACAGCGCCAGCGATTTGGCGCGCACCGCCGCCATCGGCGCGCGCAGCGCCAGATCGACCCCAACCTCCAGCGCCGCCATCGCGATGATCGATGGCGTACCGACCGTCGCGCGCGCAATCCCCGCCGCCGGGCGAAATCTGTCCTCGAAGGCGAACGGCGCGGCATGACCAAGCCAGCCGGTCAGCGGATAGCGCACCTGCCCCTGCAAGCCCGGCGCGACATACAGAAACGCCGGCGCCCCAGGCCCCCCGTTGAGAAATTTATAGCCGCAGCCGACAGCGAAATCGACCCGATCCGCCGCAACGTCGAGCGGCACGGCGCCCGCCGAATGCGCCAGATCCCACACCATCAGCGCCCCGGCAGCATGCGCCGCCGCGGTCAGTGCCGCCATGTCGTGCATCGCGCCGGTGCGGTAATTGACATGGGTGAGCATGACCACCGCAACCTCCGGCGTCATCGCCTCGCGCAACCCGCCGGCCGGTACCGCGCGCACCTCATGCCCCTCGCCCAGCGAGGCCGCGAGACCGTCGGCGATATAGACATCGGTCGGAAAATTGCCGGCTTCGGTCAGGATAACCCGCCGCCCCGGCCGCAACGCCAGCGCGGCCGCCAGCAGCTTGTACAGATTGACCGATGTCGAATCAGCCGCCAGCACGCTGCCCGGCGCCGCACCGATCAACCGGCCGATCTTGTCACCCACGGCCTCGGGCAACCCGATCCACCCGGCATCGTTCCACGAGCGGATCAAGCCCTGCCCCCACTCGGCAGCCACCACCGCGGCAACCCGCCCGGCGGTCGCCACCGGCAGCGCGCCGAGCGAATTGCCATCCAGATAGATCACGCCCTCCGGCAGGCTGAACGCATCGCGGAACCCGGCCAGCGGATCGGCCGCGTCCAGCCGCACCAGCGCCTCACGCCGATCGACCACGCTCAGCCCATCGGTTCGGCGATCACGGGGATTGATTTGGCCGCCGGCGTCTCGGCCAGCGCGTCATGATGATACAGCGGCAGCAGCGGATTGGTCTCGGGATAATATGCGCCCACCGATCCGCTCGGAATATTGTAGGCAATCGCCGTCAGATTCTCGACCATCCTGACCGTCGCATCGGTCGAAACCGTCCGCAGCCGCACCTTGCCGCCCGGCTTGATCCCACGCGAGGCCATGTCCGCCTCGTTCATGAACACCACCATCCGGTCGCCCTTGATGCCGCGATACCGATCGTCGTTGCTGTAGACCGTGGTGTTGTACTGATCATGGCTGCGCAGCGTGGCGAGGCGCAACAACCCGGGCTCGGCCACGCGCGCGGTATCCTCGGCGACGCCTTTGAACACCAGGAAATTCGCCCGGCCCGTTCTGGTCTTCCAGATCCGCTCACTCGCCGGATTGGGCAGCCGGAACCCGCCGGGTTCGCGCACCCGCCGGTTGAAATCGCGGAACAGCTCAGGATAGACCGCCTCGATGTCGTCACGAATCTTATCGTAATTCGTGGCATACCCATCCCAGTCGATATGCGTGTAGCGGTCGGGGAAAATCGCCTTTGCCATGCCGCAGACGATCCCCACTTCCGACATCAGATGCGGGCTGGCCGGCTCGAGCAACCCGCCCGAGGCGTGCACGAAACTCATGCTGTCCTCGACCGTGACCGATTGCAGCACGCCACCCTGCTCATCGAGCTCGCTGCGCGCCCGGCAGGGCAGGATCAGCGCATCCTGCCCATGCACCAGATGACCGCGATTGAGCTTGGTGTTCACCCCCACGGTCAGATGCAGCCGGCGCATCGCCGCCTCGGCCACCGGCGTATCGGGCACGGCGGCGACGAAATTGCCGCCCATCGCCAGAAACACCCGCACCTCGCCCCGCATCATCGCCTCGATGCTGGTCACCACGCCATGCCCATGCGCGCGCGGCGGCTCGAATTTGAACACCGCGCCCAGGCGGTCCAGATACGCCGCGGTCGGTTTTTCATCGATCCCGACGGTCCGATCCCCCTGCACGTTGGAATGCCCGCGCACCGGCGAAATCCCGGTGCCCGGACGCCCGATATTGCCGCGTAACAGCAAAAGATTAACGCATTGCTGGATGTTTTCCGACCCATGCTGATGCTGGGTGATACCCATGCCGTACATCAGAATGACCGATTTCGACTCGCAATAAATCGTCGCGACCTGCTGCAGAACCTCACGGCTCAACCCGGAGGTCGCAACGATATCCTCCCACGATGTCGCATCCAGATCGGCAACGAAATCCTCGAATCCGTGCGTATGCGCCGCGATGAAATCGTCATCGAGCACACCGCCGGTCCCGGCCGCCTTGCCGGCGCGATCCGCCTCGATCACCAGTTTCATGATGCCCTTGAGTGCCGCGGCATCGCCGCCGACCTTCACCTGGCAATACAGATGCGCGATTTTCGCCCCGCTCGACAGCATATCCTGCGTGCTCTTGGGGTCGGCGAACCGCTCCAGCGCCCGCTCGCGCAGCGGGTTGAACACCACAATCCGCGCCCCGCGCTTCGCCGCCTCGCGCAGCGTGCCCATCGCGCGCGGCGAATTGGTGCCGGGATTCTGGCCGATGTTCAAAATCATGTCCGCATGCTCGAAATCCTCGAGCACCGACGTCCCCTTGCCGATCCCGATCGACAGCGGCAGCCCGCGGCTGGTCGGCTCGTGGCACATGTTCGAGCAATCGGGGAAATTATTGGTGCCCACCAACCGCCCCAGCAGCGCGAACAGAAACGCCGCCTCGTTCGAGGTGCGGCCCGACACATAGAACTCCGCCTGATCGGGATGCTCCATCGCATTGATGTGCCGCGCGATCAGCGCGAACGCATCATCCCATGCGACCGGCACATATTTGTCGCGCGCCGCATCGTAGCGCATCGGCTCGGTCAGCCGCCCCTGCTCCTCGAGCCAGAGATCGCTCTTGGCCAGCAATTCCGTCACCGTGTAGCGCTCGAAAAACGCCCGCGTCACGCGCTTGTCGGTCACTTCCCAGGCAATCGCCTTGGCGCCGTTCTCGCAGAATTCGAACGATGACGTGTGCTTCGGATCAGGCCACGCACAGCCTGGGCAGTCGAACCCCTCGGGCTGGTTCGCCGCCAGCAGCGCCTTGCCGCCCCGCGCCACCACACTCTGCCGCCGCAGCGCCTTCGCGGTCGCCGCCAGCGCGCCCCAGCCGCCGGCCGGTGCGTCGTAAGGTGCGAAAATCTCGTCCTGCTCGGCCATGCGATACTTCCTCCGCGGTGCGTTGGGCCGACATTGGGGATTTCGGCGAATAACGCAACTGCTCTGCCCCGCAATGCAGCACAAGCTTCGGGAGGGAGGCTGCCATGACCGACATGAGCGAAGGAAGGGAAAGACTTCTTTTTTGTGAACAAAAAAGAAACAAAAAAACTTTGCTAATCTGGGCCCATGCCCGTGAAAACGCCCGTGCCCCAGGGTCGGAAAGTTTTTTGCTTCTTTTTTTCAAAAAAGAAGCGCTTCCCTTCCCCTTCGCAACACCCGATAACCCGCCGATGCGCACCCTGATCATCGATACCGATACCGCCTCCGACGACGCCATCGCCCTGATCATGGCGCTCCGCACGCCGGATGTGCGGATCGAGGCCATCACCATCGTCAGCGGCAATGTCGCCGTCGAACAAGGCGCCATCAATGCCGGCATCGTGCTCGACCTCTGCGGTGCCCGCGTGCCGGTCTATCGCGGCGCCGACCGCCCGCTGCTGAAACCCCGCGCCGATGCCGGCTATTTCCACGGCGCCGATGGCCTGAGCGACGTCGGATTCCCAACCCCCACGCACGAGGCCGAGGCCGAACCGGCGGTCTTCGAACTGATCCGGCGTTGCCGCGCGGCACCCGGTGCCATCGACCTCGTCACCCTCGGCCCGCTGACCAACATCGCCCTCGCCCTGCGGATCCAACCCCAACTCGCCACCTGGGTCCGAAGCTGCACCATCATGGGCGGCAACCCCGGCAGCATCGGCAACGTCACGCCGGCCGCTGAATACAACATCTGGTGCGACCCTGAAGCCGCCGCCATCGTGCTCGCGTCGGGCATGCCCATCACCCTGGTCGGCTGGGAACTCTCACGCGGCGCCGCCTGCCTCGATGCCGATGACATGACCCGCCTCACCACGTCCCGCCACGCCACCGCCCGCTTCGCCATCGCCTGCTCGCGCAGCGCCCTGCGCGCCGCAACCGCAACCCAGGCCGAACCCGGCCTGCCCCTGCCCGACCCCGTCGCCATGGCCATCGCCCTCGACCCTTCGATCGTCACGCACACCACGCGGTGCGGCGTCGCCATCCCGCTCGATGGCCTCGCCCGCGGCGCCACCCTGATCGACGAACTCGCCACCGCCGGCAAACACGCCAACGATCCCGCCTGGGCCCAGACACTGCCGCCCATCGATGTCTGCCGCACCATCGACATCGCCCGCTTCAAATCGATGCTGTTCAGAACGCTGGAACAGGACTGACCCGCGCCGCACACAATCCGCCGGCACCGATCACGAAGCTGTATAGTGCGCGCCGAAGGCTTATATACGGCGTGTCGCACCCATCCAGGAGGTCCCCATGACGGGCCGTTCGTTGATCCGCAGTCTCGCCGTCGCCGGCCTGCTCATGTTCGGCCACGGCATCGCATCCGCCCAAACCACCCAGACACCCCAGCAGATCCAGATCATGATCGCGGATGGCCACGCCCGCACCGCGCTCGCCGACCTGCGGCCGATCCTTCGCGCCCACCCGCAAAGCGGCGTCGCCTGGTATCTCACCGCCGAAGCGCAGGACGCACTCGGCAACCGTCCCGCCGCCCGCACCGCGCTGGCCAAAGCGGAATCCGCCGCCCCCGGCCTGCCCTTCGCCAAACCCGATAAAGTCGCCGCCCTGAAAGCCCACCTCGCCGGCCCGGCACCCGCACCGCTCGCCCCCACCGGCTTTCATATGAACAAATTCGGCCTGATCCTCATCGCCCTGCTGGCCGTGTTCTTCATCGTGCGGATCATCCGCCGGTCACGCCAGACCGCGATGCGCCCGCCCCAGCCCTACGGCTTCGGCAACCCGAACATGGGCATGGGAAACCAACCCCCCTACGGACCCGCCGGCCCCACCGCCAGCGGATCAGGCCTCGGCAGCGCCCTGCTCTCCGGCCTCGCCACCGGCGCCGCCTTCGTCGCGGGTGAACGCATCGTCGGCGACCTGCTCGGCAACCAGAACGCCAGCCGCGACGATGGCATCGCACCACCCGACCCCCAAGCCCCCGACCGCGACGACGGCCTGTCCGGCTCACCCGATTGGAACGATAACAACCAACCCACCGACGACAACACAGACTTCGACCCCGATAACAACTGGTAAGCGTCTGGCGATGGGAGCACCGAAATCTGCGGCGAGCCGGCGGGTCTCGCTTTTCCTGCCGCCATCATCCCTCGCACACCACCGCACGCTGTCGTCCTGACACGTCGACTGTCGATGACGACGGCAGTGCGGTTCGCCGCACGTCCCGCCTATTCGCCGTCCCGCATGACCCGTTGATGGTTGATGGTTTACGGCCGCCCAACCTGAGACGCCGCCACCCGGGCCCCGGCCCCGAACGCGTGCGGCGCGCCGGAAATCGAGAGGCGCACGATCAGCCTCAGAACCCGTCCTGTCGCGGGAGTGAGAAACTATCCTTTGTCAATTGCGGCACTTTCAGGCCATATTCCAGTCCAACCCATCACAAGACGAACGAGGAACGCAAATGCTCGAAACCTTGGACGGCCGCGTATCGATCTATCAGCCGGAACAGCAGGGCCTGATCTTCCCGGAAATCCCACAGTTTTCTTCGTTCGAGGCCGAGCGGACCTATCGCAAGCAGCATCTGGTTGCGGCCGTACGCGCCTTCGCGATGCATGGTTTCGATTACGGCTTCGCCGGGCACCTGACAATCCGCGACCCGGAACGGCCCGAGCTGTACTGGACCAACCCGATGTGCGTCCATTTCTCGCAAGTCAAGATGTCGAACCTGATTCTGGCGGATCATGCCGGCAACGTCGTGCAGGGATCCCACGCGATCAATCGAGCCGGCTTCGTTCTTCACGCAGCCGTCCACGAAGCGCATCCGGACATCGTCGCGATGTGCCATGCTCATACCGTCTACGGCACCGCCTGGTGCGCCACGGGGCGGCCGCTCGACATGATAAGCCAGGACGCCGCCTGTTTTTACAATAACCACGTTGTAATCGGGGCCTCCGCGGGTGCGGTCGCGGTCGAACGCGAGTCCGGCTATTCGATCGCCAGCGCTTTCGCCAACGCACGGGCTGCACTGCACCAGAATCACGGGCTGCTGACCGCCAGCCGCCACAGCATCGACGACGCCGCGTTCTGGTTCATCGCCCTCGAGCGGTGCTGCCAGGTGCAGCTGTTGATCGAGGCGTCCGGTGTCAAACCCCGGACACTCTCCCAGAAGAACGCCGAATACAGCCGCCAGCATGTCGGCAACGATTTTATCGGCTGGCTGCATTTCCAGACGCTTTACGCCCAGATCGCAGCGCAGCAGCCCGATATGTTCGACTGACCAAAAAACCGCTATTCTGGAATTCTTCGGCCACGAGATTGCCGCGTCCCGGTTCACTCAAAGCCCAAGCCCACAAAAATGTGGGATGCCTGCACGCTCATTGAGCATAGCTTTACGAAAAGCGCGCCCGTGGCGGGACCTGACAACCCCGCGCCCATCCATCGCGGCCGGATTACACTGAATTCGGCACCTGCTCCGCCGCCTTCAGCATCGCATGCGGCGCCGCAAGACATGCCCCACACCACCCGGGGCCGGGCCGTGAGCGAGATTGTCGCGATCCTGCAATCACGTCGTCTGGCGCCATCGACCGCTCCACGACAATCTTTATAATCCGTGCGCGTGATCTTGTTTGGCAATACTGCACGTGGGGGCCGGCGTGTTTCCCGCCCCGAGGTCCCACCAGAGCCCGGCGAAGGCAGTGATCGCCTCGCGCAGCGACGAGGCCAGACTATGTTCATCGGGCCCGTGCTGCTGGCAGCCGTTGTAGCTGTGCGGCACCCAGACCAGCGGCACGTCGAGATGATCGACGAACACATCGCCGGGCAGGCCACCGGCGGCATTGGGGATGATCTGCACGCGGCGATCGAGGCTGCGCGCGATACTGTCGGCGGCGAACCGAACCCAGGGGTGTGCGGGATCGGTGCGGCTCGCCGGCATGCGGATGCCGGCGCGCTCGATCCGCACCTCGGGAAATCCCGCCGCATCGAGATGACCGCGCAGATCGGCTTCGAAACGCGCGGGATCGGCATCGACAGTGTAGCGCAGCTGGCAGTGCGCCCAAGCATCGGGTGCGACGGCGTTGACCGGATGGGCCGGCGTGCCGGAACTCATGGCCAGCACGATGAAGCTGGTCCAGGCGAAGATTTTTTCCGCATCGGTCAGGCCGGGCTCGCCCCAGCCCGGATCGATCGCGGCAGACTCGCCGCCACCGCCGACCGGGCAGCCCTCCAGCACCGCCCTGGTCGCCGGCGGAATGCCGGCCTGGGGCAACCAGCCGGGCACCAGAATGCGGCCGTGGCGATCGCAGATCGAGGCCAGCGCATGCGCGAGAATCACCGCCGGGTCCGCCGCGAGGCCGCCCCAATGGCCCGAATGCACGCCGCCGCGCCGCAACGAGACCCGCAGATCGAAATGGAACGTGCCGCGCGTGCCGGTGGCGATGGTCGGCAGATCGGGCAGCACGCGCGGCCCATCGGAGGCGATCAGCACATCGGCCGCCAGCAGGTCGCGCCGCGCCGCGACGAAGGCGCGCAGCCCGCGCGAGCCCTGTTCCTCGCTGGTCTCCAGGATCAGTTTGATATTGAACCCGAGCCGGCCCTGCCGTGCCGCAATCACGGATTCCAGCGCGGTGAGATTGACCGCGTGCTGGCCCTTGTTGTCGGCGGTGCCGCGGCCGTACCAGCGATCACCCTCGACCGTCAGCGCCCAAGGCGCCAGACCAGGGCGCCATTGGTCCTCGAGCCCGTGTACCGTATCGCCATGGCCATACGTGATGACGGTCGGCAGACCCGCCGCTTCGATCCGCTCGGCAAACAGGATCGGCCCGAAACCGGGTTCCGGGTTCGGATGCAGCGCGACGGTGAAGCCGAGGCGGAGCAGCCAGGGGCGCATATGCGCATCGAGATAGGTTGCGACATCCGCGGCATGATCGGGGTCCTGCGACGTGCTGGGCACCGCGATCAATTTGGCGAGCACATCCTGGAACCGGCCGGAGTCGAACGCCTCTCGCGCGTGGGCGATGGCGGCGGTGCGATCGCTCATCGTGCGTCAGCCGGCCGAGGCGCGCGGCAGCTGGCGTTCGACCAGCGCGGCATACAGGCCGGCGCCGAACGGGATTGCCGCGTCGTTGAAATCGTAGCGATCATTATGCACCGGCGCGCTCGCCGCGCCATTGCCCAGATTGATATAGGCGCCGGGGCGGGATTCCAGCATGAATGAAAAATCCTCCGACCCCATCACCGGTGCGCTCGCGCGATCGATCTTCGCGGCATCGACCAGCGAGGCGGCCGCCTCGACGATCGCATCGGTCGCTGCCGGATCGTTCACCAAGGGCGCGAACAGAAACCGGAAATCGACCGTCGCGACCGCGCCGAAACCGGCGGCGATCTGGCTGGCCAGGCGCTTCATGTTGTCTTCCATCATCTGCATCGTCTCGCGCTTGAAACTGCGCGCGGTGCCGCGGATCGTCGCGGTTTCGGGGATCACGTTATAAGCGGTGCCTGCCTGCAGGCCGGTGATGCTGAGCACTGCCGGATCGCCCGGGGTAACGTTACGTGAAACGATCGATTGCAGCGCACTGGTGATCGCTGCGGCCGCCAGCACGGGATCGACGCTGTCCTCCGGCCGGGCGCCATGCGCGCCGCGGCCGGTGACGGTGATATCGAAAAACGCGCCGCCCGCCATCATCGGCCCGGGCTTGATCGCAAACGCGCCGACCTCGAGCCCCGGGCGATTGTGCATGCCGAACACCTGCTGGCAGGGAAACCGGTCGAACAACCCGGCGCTGATCATGGCGTTCGCACCGCCCAGACCCTCTTCGGCGGGCTGAAAGATGAAATTGACTGTGCCGTCGAAATTGCCGGTGGCCGCCAGATAGCGCGCCGCGCCGAGCAGCATGGTGGTGTGGCCGTCATGACCGCAGGCGTGCATCACGCCGGGGTTGGTGCTGGCGTAGGCGAGCCCGGTCGCTTCGGTGATCGGCAGGGCGTCCATATCCGCGCGCAGCCCGATGCTGCCGGCACCGTTGCCACGGCTCAGCACGCCGACCACCCCGGTGCCGCCGACCGCGCGATGCACCGCGATGCCCCATTCCGTGAGCTTTGCCGCGACCAGATCGCTGGTGCGATACTCTTCAAAGCCGATCTCGGGATGGGCGTGGATGGAGCGGCGGATCGACGTCAGATCGTCGTGATAGGCCCGAATCGCATCGACAATATCCATCGTTTCGCACTCCTTTCCATCGCCGGCACCTGCGGGGCGCAGCGTCCCGGTCGTGACCATCGTGATAATCGCCTACCGGATGATGGATCTTCGGTTAATCTGAGCAAAGCGCATATCGCGTGCGACGGCAATATTGCACAGCGGGCGGGCGTTCGATCGGCAGCGGCTCGTGCGGCCCTTCGGCCTCAAGACTGCGGCCGATCTCGAGGCCGCATGCGGCGACCGGATAAATATCTTCCGGGTTCTCGAACGGTATGAGAATGAAATCAATCTCGGCGAGGACGACACGCATCTCGATTTCCGCCTGTCGGTCCTCCAGCAGCCCGCATCCCCGCGGCAACCGCAGCGACTCACGGTGACCACACTGATCTTCTGCCATCGTCCCCTCGGGCGCGTCTACATCACCCTCATCGCGCCGTTCCATCGCGCGGTCGTGCGGCGGTCGCTTGATCGGGCCCGGACGCTCGGCTGGCCGCGCCATGAGCAGCCGCCAGTATGAGCACCCGGTATGAGTACCGCGGGCATTTCCAGCGGTCGCCCATTCTTGCGGTTGGCGATCCCTGGCCGGCGAGCCCCGCATCACCCACATCGCGGCTTTCGACAGTCTGGCCCAGCGAACCCGGCTACGTCCAGAGGTCTACGGAAGAGGCGTCTGGCCACCAAGGGAAGGCCCGGAGCAGATCATCGAGGCGACTGCGACGATCGCGTTGCCGGAGGGCGGGCCAGCCTTGGCCTGGCGCTGGAACAGCCGCACGCCAAGCAGGTCCTCCAGCTTGCGGATCGCGTGGCTCACCGCACTCGCCGTCAGGCCAGGTTCCGCCGCCGCGGCCCGGAACGATTCTGACCGTCCGGCGGCTTCGAAGGCTCGCAACATGGAGAGCGGGACATTGTTCAACATCGCGCACACACATGAACTGAATTCATCATCTCATGCAAATTAAGCGTCTGATGTTTCATGTACCTACGCGTTTATCTCATCGCGGCACGGGTGCAGGAAACAAAATGCTACTCACGGGAAAGACGGCGGTCATATCGGGCGCCGCGAGCGCAAAGGGTATCGGAGTTGCAACAGCCCGTCTGCTCGCCGCGCATGGCGCACGCATCGCCATTCTCGATCTTGATCAAGCTGCATCGGCGGCTGCCGCCGCGTCGATTGGCGCCGAGCATGCTGGCTTCGCCTGCGACGTCACCGACCGCGCAGCCTGTGAAGCCGCCGCCCGGCAGGCGATCGCCGCCTTCGGTCAGATCGACATTCTGATCAACAATGCCGGCATTACCGAGCCGCTGCGCCTGCAGGACATCACCGAGCGCAACTGGGAGCGGATCATCGACGTCAACCTTACCGGCGTGTTCTATCTCAGCCAGGCTTTCCTGCCCCACATGCGCGACCGGCGCGCCGGCTCGATTGCCTGCATGTCCTCGGTCTCGGCCCAGCGCGGTGGCGGCATATTCGGCGGTCCGCATTATTCGGCCGCCAAGGCCGGCGTCCTGGGCCTTGCCAAGGCGATGGCCCGCGAGTTCGGCCCGTTCGGCATCCGGGTCAATTCAGTGACACCCGGCCTGATCAAGACCGAAATCACCGGTGGCATGCTGACCGACGAGATGCGCACGGAAATTCTCAAAGGCATCCCCATCGGCCGGCTCGGCACCGCTGAAGACGTCGCCCGGATCTTCCTGTTCCTCGCCTCCGATCTCTCCGCCTATGTCACGGGCGCGGTGATCGATGTGAACGGCGGCATGCTGATCCATTAACCCACTCATAGCGCCGGAACCCCGACATCATGCCCACTCTCGATATCCATGCACCGCCCGCCGGACCCGCCGGCGGATTTCCCTACGCCGGTTCGAACGTCTCGCTTCGCGAGCGTGCCTACCGCATCCGCCGGCACGCGCTGCGGATGGGTGAGGTCCAGGGCCAGGGTTACATTGCCCAGGCGCTCGGCATCGCCGACGTGCTTGCCGTTTCCTATTTCCATGCGCTGCGCCACCGGCCGGACGACGTGCACTGGGAAGGGCGCGATCGCTTCCTCCTCTCGATCGGCCATTACGCGATCGCGCTGTACGCCGCACTGATCGAGGCCGGCATCCTGCCCGAGAGCGACATCGAGACCTACGGTACCGACGAGAGCCGGTTGCCGATGTCCGGCATGGCGGCCTACACGCCGGGCATGGAAATGACCGGCGGCTCGCTCGGCCACGGCGTCGGCATTGCCGTTGGCATGGCACTCGGTCTCAAACGCAAACACTCGAATTCGTTTGTCTACACATTGTTCTCCGACGGCGAGTTGAACGAGGGCTCGATCTGGGAAGGTGTCATGGGTGCGGCCCATTGGCAGCTCGACAATCTGATCGGCATCGTCGACGTGAACGACCAGCAGGCAGATGGACCATCTTCGGCGATGTCCTCGCGCGAACCGCTGCACGAGCGGTTCCGCGCCTTCGGCTGGCACACCCAGCGCGTTGACGGCAACGATATCGATGCAGTTGTCGCAGCCTTCGACGCGGCACGCGCAGCCAGGGTTGCCGCCCCGCGCATCGTGATCTGCGACACGCAGATGGCCAAGGGCGTGTCCTTCTTCGAAACCCGCGAGCGCAACCACTTCCTGCGCGTCGAGCCCGGGGAATGGCAGCAGGCGATTGCCCTGCTCGATGAAACCTTCAGCGGAAAGACCCTGTGATGAGCACCGCTCAAACCACTGCCGCGCCGAAGAAGCGGCTCGCCACCTCGGCGATGATCGCCTCGATCGCGACCGCCGACCAGCGCACGACCGCAGCCCCCTTCGGCAACGCGCTGGTCGAACTGGCAAAGTCGCGGCCCGAAATCGTCGGCCTCAGCGCCGACCTCGCGAAATACACCGACATGCACATCTTCGCAAAAGCCTATCCCGAGCGGTTCTACCAGATGGGCATGGCCGAACAGCTGCTGATGATGGCAGCGGCCGGGCTCGCGCGGGAAGGAACGGTGCCCTTCGTCACCACCTACGCCGTGTTCGCCGCCCGCCGGGCCTATGACTTCATCTGCATGGCGATTGCCGAGGAAAAGCTCAACGTCAAGATCGTTTGCGCCCTGCCCGGCCTGACCTCCGGCTATGGGCCGAGCCATCAGGCAACCGAGGATATCGCGATCTTCCGCGGCATGCCAAACCTCACCATCATCGACCCGGCCGATGCGTTGGAGATCGAGCAGGCGGTGCCCGCGATCGCAGCGCACGAGGGTCCGGTCTATATGCGTCTCCTGCGCGGCAACGTGCCGCTGATCCTCGACGAGTACGGCTACACATTCGAGATCGGCAAGGCAAAGTCGCTCCGCCCCGGCAACGACGTTCTGGTGGTCTCGACAGGGTTGGCCACGATGCGCGCGCTGCAGGCCGCGGAGATGCTCGGCAAGGACGGCATCGGCGTCGAGGTTCTGCATGCGGCAACGATCAAGCCGCTCGATCTCGACACGATCATGACCGCCGCAGGCAAGGGCGGACGCCTCGTCGTCGTCGCCGAGAACCACACGGTGATCGGCGGTCTTGGCGAGGCAATTGCAGCCGGCCTCCTCCGCGCCGGAATCGCGCCGAAATTCCGCCAGATCGGCCTGCCGGACGAATTCCTCGCCGCCGGCGCCCTGCCCACCCTGCACGACCGCTACGGCATCTCGACCGCAGCAATGGTCCAGCAGATCAAGGGCTGGTTATGACGCGACCGTGGCATCGGCATCACCACAACGGGTGATGCGATCGGCAATGAGTACGGAGGAACCAGGAATGTCTGAAAACGGGTCTTCGTCCATCCTGAAGGATCGCGATTTCAATCAACGCATATCGCCAGGCACCGTTCCCGCCCCTGCCGGTGCGCCGGCCGGTCCTGCAAAAATCATAAACCGGCTGATCGGGATTGCGCCGAAATCCGCTTGCAGGCTCTACCGGATGAACAGTGATAAGATCTCCCGCGCGCCACGGCAGGCCACAGCGAGCGGCATCGGGTATGGTACCGGCGATCGAGCAGCGAAGCGCATCCCGGCGCCGTTGCCGATCGCGGATACCATGATGAATTCGAAACGTATATCCGAGCGCCGGTTCCAGCTTCGCAACTCTGAAAAAAACGAAACGGCGTGGCTGCCTGACACATTCGCTATCAAAGCGCCCTTGCCGTGGGATGTTCCCGCCGCTGCGACCGTCATAAGATCCCCCGGTCGATACACCCCTATGTCCTGCACGCGATCGACGCCTTCGGCGTGGACCGGTGCATGTTCGCAAGCAATTTTCCGGCCGGCAAATTGTTCAGCCCGCATGATGCGATTTTCGATGCCTTCAAAGAGATTGTGTCGGACTTTACCGGGCACGAACGGCCGAAATTGTTTCACGCGAACGCAACACGGATCTACCGCCTGTGACCGATGGTACCCGCTACCGGTTACGGGAGGTCGTTGAAGTCGCGACCTGAGTCCTGCAAGTGGCGGATTGCCCATCAGCAGGCGTCGCGACGGGTTTACTGATCCAGAGAACGTCCAAAAGAAGGAAACGAACATGAACCAGAAATCGATCCGCCGCCGGATGCTGCTGAGGAGTGCAGCAAGCCGTAGGATAGGCAGAGCCCTTGCGAAGCCAATCGCCCACAATACCAAAATCGACCCATCTGCCCCTTCAACCATCCCCATAAAGTCAATCCGGCCTCAACCATCACCCCCAACATCCGCCACCACGCCACACCCCAAACCAAGAATCTAACAGTCCCCCTAACAAATCCCTTTCTCACCCCCCGCCCGCCATGGTTTACGTACCGTCATGATCGCAAACGCGCCGTTCATGCCTGCCGACCCGACCGAGCGCTTCACGGTGATCTTCCGTGCCCTGCAACGCTCGGTTGCCGACAACGGCTACCGCCTCAAAATCCACGGCCCGCTCATCGTCCTGATCTGGAACTACCTCGCCCGCCAGATCGCCCGCTTCGCCCGCATCGCATCCCGCCCACCCCAATCCCCCCGCACCCGCACCCGCGCTCCCAGACCGGTCGGGCGCGAACCCGCCACCGCCATCCCCAACCCCAAACCACCCGTCACCCTGCCGCGCGGCTTCGCCTGGCTGATCCGCCTGCTCCCCAACGGCCCCGCCACCGTCGTCGCCGGTGCCGCCGCCCGCGCCGATCTCCAGCTTTTCATGGAAGACCCCATCGTGCTGGAGCTGCTGGCCACCCACCCCAGCCTCGGCCGCATCCTCCGCCCCCTCCACACCATGCTCGGCCTGCGTCCCCCCCAAATCATCAAACGCCCCAGAAAACCCCGGGGCGAACCCACAAACCCCGCCACCCCCCGCCCCAAACGCCCCCGCCCCAGGCGCCAGCCCGACTTCATGGCCCAATACAAAGTCAACCCCGACGGCAGCATCGACTTCACCCCCGAACAACTCCGCGACATCCTCGGCCCACCCCCACCACCCGTCCCGCCCTGGCACCACCCCTTCGTGCCCTCGTTCGACGCCAAAAAAATGTGGCGCAAAGGCCCGCGGGGCTGATGCACGCCTAAATCGTTACGATTGCGACACGAAATAGACAAAGAAGCAAGGGAAGTTCTTCTTTTTTGTGAACAAAAAAGAAGCAAAAAAAACTTTGTTAATTTGGGTCTGCGGCTGTGACAACGCCCGTGACCCAGATTAAAAAACTTTGCTAATCTGGGTCCGTGCCGGTGAAAACGCCCGTGACCCAGATTAAAGAAAGTTTTTTGCTTCTTTTTTACAAAAAAGAAGCCTTCCCTTCCCTTCCCTGCCCTACCCTCTGCCACCACCCTCAAGTATCGACCTCTCCCGCGTGCGTGTCGGCCTCCAGAAACACCCGGCTGCCGAGCAGATCCTCTGGTTCGATCATCGTCAGCATTGCGGGATCGATCAGCCCGTCATGCGCGATCAACCGGTTTGCCTGGCGCAACCGTGCCCGGTCGAGTGCGTTGCGGATCGAGCGCGCGTTCGAGAAATACGGCCGCTCTCGCCGCCGCGCGATATAGCGGTCCATCACGGCCCGTGCCTCCGGCGTGAACCGGTAATTCTGCCGTTGCAGCATCGTATCGCTGATCGAAAGCAGTTCGGCGTTCTCGTAATCGGGAAAATCGATGTGATGCGCGATGCGCGAGCGGAATCCCGGATTGAGCGTGAAAAACTTGTCCATCCGGTCTGCGTAGCCTGCGAGAATCACCACCAGGTCCTCGCGCTGGTTCTCCATCACCTGCAACAGGATCTCGATCGCCTCCTGACCGTAATCGCGCTCGTTATCCGGCCGATACAGGTAATACGCCTCATCGATGAACAGAACGCCGCCGATCGCCTTTTTCAAAATCTCCTTGGTCTTCGGGGCGGTATGCCCGATGTATTGCCCGACCAGATCATCCCGCGTCACCGAAATCAACTGCCCTTGCCGGACAAAGCCGAGCGCCTTCAGAATACTTGCCATCCGCAGCGCCACTGTGGTCTTGCCGGTACCCGGATTGCCGGTAAACGACATGTGCAACGTCGGTGCCTCCGTCGCATACCCGTATTTCTGCCGCACCCGCTCGACCAGCAGCAACGCCGCAATCTCACGGATGCGCGCCTTGACCGGCTTCAACCCGACCAGATCGCGCTCGAGTCCATCGAGCACTTCGCTGATACCCGCTCCGGCGAACTCGGCCTTCAGGTCGATCGGTTCGGTCGGGCGCATTGCAGGGTCCGCATGGTCGAGCATCATCATCTCCCTCAGTCGCCGTAGCGTGCGCCTTCCGGCTTTTGCAGCCCGTAGGCCCGTGTCTCATAACGCATCATCCGCCCGCCGATTTCCTGGCGCGTCAGCATGAACCCGGCCTCATCGGCCGGCCGCTGCACGATGAAGGAAATTCGCAACGACTCCCACGTGTTCGTCGCATCGAAGGCGCTGAGCCTGATGTAGCAGTCGGTATGAATACGCCGGCAATCGCTCAACTCACCCATGATCGCTTTCGCATCGCGAATATCGAACATCGGCAGACCCCACATCTCCCAATACGTGTTCCGTGGGTGCGGATCATCGGTATACTCAAGATTGACCGCCCAGCCATTGTCGAGACAGTACTGGATCTGTTTGCTGATCTGCTCGTCGGTCAGATCGGGAAGATACGAAAAGCAACCTTGCGTGACTCGCATTATCATGATCCTCAGTATGCTGGCATCGGGGAAGCAACAAAATCGGGCGTGTCGGTCGAGGTATAGTCGAATGTCACATCGCCCCAGGTGTCGAGCGCCTGGCGCAACGGCAGACAATGCCGCGCCGCCTGGGCCAGAATGTCCGGGCCCTCGCGGTAGTAATCACGCCCCTCGTTGCGGGCCAGGATCATCGCTTCGAGCGCCACTCGATTGGCCGTCGCTCCGGCCGCAATGCCGAGCGGATGGCCAATGGTGCCGCCGCCGAACTGCAGCACGACATCCTCGCCCAGATGATGCAGCAATTGATGCATCTGCCCCGCGTGAATCCCGCCCGAAGCCACCGGCATCACCTTGCGGGTGCCCGCCCAATCCTGCTCGAAGAAAATGCCATGCTCCAACCGCATCGGATTGTAGTCCTCGCGCAGCACGTCATAAAACCCGCGCGTGGTCAGCGGATCGCCTTCAAGCTTGCCGACCACGGTGCCGGCATGAATGTGATCGACCCCGGCAAGCCGCATCCATTTGGCGATCACCCGGAACGACACACCATGCGTCTTGTGACGCGTGTAGGTGCCGTGACCCGCGCGATGCAGGTGGAGGATCATGTCGTGTTTGCGCGCCCATTTCGACATCGACTGGATCGCGGTGTAGCCGATCACGAGGTCGATCATCACGATGGTCGAGCCGAGCTCATGCGCGAAATTCGCGCGCTCGTACATTTCTTCCATCGTGCCGGCGGTAACGTTCAGATAGGTACCCTTGACCTCGCCCGAGACCGCCTGCGCGCGATTGACCGCTTCCATGCAGTATAAAAACCGATCCCGCCAATGCATGAAGGGCTGGCTGTTGATGTTCTCGTCGTCCTTGGTGAAATCGAGCCCGCCTTTCAGAGCCTCGTACACCACGCGGCCGTAGTTGCGGCCCGACAGGCCCAGCTTCGGCTTGACCGTGGCACCCAGCAGCGGGCGGCCGAATTTATCGAGCCGCTCCCGCTCGACCACGATGCCGGTGGCAGGACCGTCGAAGGTTTTGATATAGGCAACCGGCATCCGCATGTCTTCCAGCCGCAGCGCCTTGAGCGGCTTGAAGCCAAATACGTTGCCGATGATCGAGGCGGTAAGGTTGGCGATCGAACCGGGTTCGAACAGCGCGAGATCATAGGCTATATAAGCAAAATACTGGCCCGGCCCGTTCGGCACCGGATCGACCCGGTAGGCTTTGGCGCGATATTTTTCGCAGGCGGTCAGCCGATCGGTCCACACCACCGTCCAGGTCGCGGTCGAGCTTTCCCCCGCGACCGCGGCGGCCGCCTCGATGGCGTCGACCCCGTCCTGCGGCGTGATGCGAAACAGCGCGATGACGTCGGTGATTTTCGGTTCGTAATCGGGCTCCCAATAGCCCATCTTGCTGTATTCCATGACGCCCGACCGATAGCGGTCCTTGCCGCGGACGGTCTTGGCGTCGGCTATGTTTGGTGTGGGTGTGTCCATTGTCAGGTCTCCGGTTATCGGTTGTCGTTCAGGCGGCGGCGCGAACGGAAAACACGGGATCGAGGCTGCCGGCGGCGTAGTGCCGCGCCATGACCGCGAGCGGTTGGGGGCGAATGCGCGATGCCTGGCCGGCGGTGCCGAACGCTTCGAAGCGTTGCCGGCAAAGATCGCGCAATGCCGCGGTTGCTGGTTTCATGAATTGGCGCGGGTCGAATTCGGCCGGTTTTTCGGTGGCGACCTTGCGCAGGGCGGCCGCCATCGCGAGGCGGCAATCGGTGTCGATATTGACCTTGCGCACGCCGTGGCGGATGCCGACGAGAATTTCCTCGACCGGCACACCCCAGGTCTGCGGCATCGCGCCGCCGTAGCGGTTGAACGCCTCCTGCAAGTCCTGCGGCACCGAGGATGATCCGTGCATCACGAGGTGGAGTGCAGGCATGCGTTCGTTGATCGCGCGGATCACATGCATTGCGAGGATCGCGCCATCGGGCTTGCGGGAAAATTTATAGGCGCCGTGCGAGGTGCCCATGGCGACCGCCAGCGCATCGACTTTGGTGGCTTTGATGAATTCCACTGCCTGATCCGGATCGGTCAGGAGCTGATCGTGCGAGAGCGCGCCCTCGGCGCCGTGGCCGTCCTCTGCCTCGCCCGTACCGGTCTCGAGGCTGCCGAGCACGCCGAGTTCACCCTCGACCGACACGCCAACCCGATGCGCGAGGTCGGCCACGCGTGCGGTGATCGAAACATTGTAGTCGTAATCGGCGGGCGTCCTGGCATCGGCTTGCAGCGAACCGTCCATCATCACGCTGGTGTAGCCGTGCTGGATCGCCGAGAGGCAGGTGCCTTCATCGTTGCCGTGGTCCTGGTGCAGGCAGATCGGAATCGCGGGGTAGGTGATTTCGGCGGCCTCGATCATTTTTGCCAGCATGACGTCGCCGGCATAGGACCGTGCGCCACGCGATGCCTGCAAGATCACCGGCGCGTCGGTGGCGGCCGCGGCCTCCATGATCGCGATCACTTGTTCCATGTTGTTAACGTTAAATGCTGGAACGCCGTAGCCGCGTTCGGCGGCGTGATCGAGCAACTGCCGCAAAGTGATGCGTGCCATTTCAGAATTCTTTCAAAAAGGGAAGCACAGCCGTTTTCAAACGCAAGCACCAAACAAACGAAGTTTCTTTACTTTTGTTTTGTTCATAAAAAGAAAACTCTCTCTTGATTTTTTCGTCACTCTTTCATCGCACAGCCCGTTTTTTGTGATCCATCAACTGCATGATCACCGGTGTTAAAATCAGTTGCATCGCCAGATCGAATTTATTGCCGGGCAGGACGATCGAATTGGCGCGCGACATGAAGCTGCCGTGCAGCATCGATAACAGATAGGGAAAATCGATGCCGTGTGGATTGCGAAACCGCACCACGACGATCGATTCATCGGCGGTCGGAATCCAGCGGGCGATGAACGGGTTCGAGGTATCGACCGTCGGCACACGCTGGAAATTGATATCGGTGTAGGTGAACTGCGGGCAGATGTAGTGAACATAGTCGGGCATCCGCCGCAGGATCGTGTCCATCACCGCTTCGGTGGAATATTGGCGGGTTTTGCTGTCGCGATGGATTTTCTGGATCCATTCGAGGTTGATGACCGGTACGACGCCGATCTTGATGTCAGCATGCTTGCCGGTATCGATATCGCCGTGCCGCACAGCGCCGTGCAGCCCCTCGTAGAGCAGGATATCGGTATGCTCCGGCAGGTCCTGCCACGGCGTGAACGTGCCGGGGGCGGCGCCGTATTGTTCAGCCTCGGTCTGGTCATGGATATAGTGGCGAAATCTGCCGCGGCCGGACGCTGAATAGGTTGCAAAGGTCTCCTGCAATTCGGCCAGGAGGTTTGTTTCCGGGCTGAAATGACTGAAATGCCGGTTACCCGCCGCCTCGGCCTCGGCCATCTTAATTTTCATCGTCGCTCGATCGTAACGATGAAAGGAGTCGCCTTCGATCATCGCCGCCTCGATTTTTTCGCGGCGGAAGATCTGCTCGAATACGTTACGGACCGAGGTGGTGCCCGCACCCGAGGAGCCGGTGACCGAGATGATCGGGTGTTTGCGGCTCATGCCAGTGATTCGATCGCGCTTGCTGTTTTGCGAAACAGCGAGCGCGTCTTGAACAGCGGCGATTCACTGACCGCGCCGGTGCGATACGCATCGGCCACGCGCATCACCTCGTCGGTCGAGCCGAACACCAGCGGGCAACGCTGGTGAATATCGCTCGCGACCAGATCGAGCACGGCGGTGCGGCCATCGGTTGCGGCGGCACCGGCCTGTTCCATCAGCATCGCGATCGGATTGGCTTCATAGACCAGGCGCAGGCGCCCGGCCCGATAGCCGCGCCGCTGATCGGCCGGGTAGAGATAGATGCCGCCGCGCATCAGGATGCGGAACGCATCTCCGACCATCGAAGCCAGCCAGCGGGTGTTGAAATCCTCGCCGCGCGGCCCGTTGCGGCCTTTTTTCAATTCCATGATGTAGGTGCGAATCTCGGGGTCCCAGTGGCGCAGGTTTGATCCGTTGATCGCGTATTCACGGGTGGTATGCGGTACCTCGATTTCGCCGCGCACCGCGATGAAGGCGCCGGAGTCGGGGTCGAGCGTGAAGACGCGAGTTCCGGCGCCGAGGGTGAGGACCAGGGCGGTTTGCGGGCCGTAGATCAGAAAGCCGGCTGCAAGCTGCTCGCGGCCAGACTGCAGGAAGGGTGCCGCGGGATGATCCGCCACGCCGATACCCGCGGGCATGATCGAAAAGATCGTCCCGATCGGGGCCAGCGTGTCGATGTTCGATGAGCCATCGAGCGGATCGACCGCGACGGCGAGGGATGCGTGCGGATCGAGCAGGTCGGGTTCGTCGGCTTCTTCGGAGGCGAGCACCGCGACCGGGGCGCGGGCCATGGCTTCGCGGAGAATGGTGTGGGTCAGCGCATCCAGCGCCTTCTGACCATCGCCGTCGATCGAGGCGCCGATGATCGCGCCGAGATTGCCGGCCAGCGGACCCCGCGCGAGAATGCGCGATATCTGCCGTCCGGCGGCGGCGATGGCATGAACCGTCTGACAGACCGCGGCGAGATGCGGTGTGCGGCCGGCGGCAAGATCGAGATATGAGTCGAGTCTGAGGTGTTCGGCCATGGCATGTCTCTCCCGTAAACGCACCACCTTCAGGCTCGTGCCGCTTTGTCCCCGCGCGGTTTGTTCCATCGCAGAGCCGGGATAGGAACAGCCTTAAAAAAATAAGTAAAGATAAATTTTCTTTGCTATCGATTTAGTTTAAATTAACTCAGTCGATGGACGTACACATAATGTTTTATGATGCGCGTTTTATACGCAATAAACAAATAAAAACGCGGCCGGCCGGGCGCATTCCCAGCGCCCGATCGACCGCGCGCGACGCGCCGGTTTTGCTTACATGAACAGCGTACGGTCCTGCTTCATTCCGGCGTACAGTGAGGCGACCCACTGGCTATAGCCGTTGTAGATAACGGTGGGCACGGTCTCGTCGGTGCCGATGATCCGTTCGCGCGCCTGGCTCCAGCGCAACGTCGGGAATTTCGGGTTCACATTGGCCCAGAAACCGTACATGTCCGGGCTGGTCTTCTGCCAGAAGGTTTCAGGCTGATCCTTGACGAATTCGACCCGGACGATCGATTTGGCGGATTTGAATCCGTATTTCCACGGCAGAACCACGCGGATCGGCGCGCCGTCCTGTTTGGGCATCGGCTGGTTGTACAGGCCGGTGCCGACAAAGGCGAGTTCGTTGGTCGCTTCCGCCATGGTCAGGCCTTCGTGGTAGGGCCAAGGAAAAAACGGAATCGACAATCCCGGCATCGTCTTGGCGTCGGCGAGGCTGGTGAACCGCAGATATTTCGCCGAGGACAGCGGCCTGGCGAGCTTGACCAGATCGCTCATGGCGAACCCCTCCCACGGCACCGTGATTGCCCAGGCTTCGACGCAGCGGTGGCGATAGACGCGGGTTTCGGTTTTCACGCGCTTCATCAGATCATCGAACGAGATCGTGAAGGGTTTTTCCACCAGCCCGTCGAATTTGATGGTCCAGGGCTCGATCGGCAGTTTCTGGGCCGCGCGCCAGATGTCTTTCGAGAGGCCGAATTCGTAGAAATTATTATACCGCTCGGCGTCCTTCTGCGGGGTCAGCGGGCGGCCGGGTTGAAACCGCATGGCGGCGGCGGAATAGCCGGGGTCTTCGATGGCCACTTTCATCGGGGTTTGCGCGGCGGCCGTGCCGATCGCGCCGAAGCCCATGGTTGCGGCCCCAAGGCTCGCGAGTGCCGCGCGACGGTTCATCACGATGTGCTGCGGCGTGGCGGCACTCTCGGGCAGGTCCCACTCGGGTCGACGTCTGATCAGCATGGTTGTTCTCCTTGAGCGCTATATTAGTGTGGCTTGGCGAATCCGCGCCATCACGCCGGCGTGAGCCGACCCCGCCATCACCCCGAACGCCCGAGGCCGCATGACCGACACCGAACGATCCAGCATCAGCCTGCCCCGATTGCTCGCCGTGATGGCGGCGCTGCGCGATCCGGTTTCAGGCTGTCCCTGGGACCGCGTGCAGGATTTCGCTTCCATCGCTCCCTATACGGTCGAAGAGGCGTATGAGGTTGCCGATGCGATCATGAATAAAGATCCATCGGCATTGCGTGACGAATTGGGCGATCTGCTGTTTCAGGTAGTCTATCACGCGCGCCTCGCCGAGGAGCGCGGCTGGTTCGATTTCGAGGCGGTGGCGGCGGGTGTCACCGCCAAGATGATCCGCCGCCACCCCCATGTGTTCGGCGATGCGACGATGCGCGATGCCGGGGCGCAGACCGCGGCGTGGGAGGCGGATAAGGCGCGCGAGCGGGCCGGCCAGGCCGAAACCGGCGTGCTGGACGGCATTGCGACCACGTTGCCGCCGCTGCTGCGGGCGCAGAAACTCGCGAGCCGGGCCGCCCGCGTCGGGTTCGACTGGCCGGATGCGGCCGCCGTGCTCGACAAGCTCGATGAGGAAATCGCGGAATTGCGCGCGGAGCTGCCGGGCAGCGATCCCGAGCGGATCGAGGATGAATTGGGCGATCTGTTTTTCGTGATGGTCAATCTGGCGCGCAAGCTCGGCTGCAGCGGCGATGCCGCGCTGCGCCGCGCGAATGCGAAATTCGAACGCAGGTTTCGCGCGGTCGAGGCGTTGCTGGCAGGCACCGGCACCACACCCGAGCAAGCCGGCCTCGATGCGATGGAGGCGCTGTGGCGGCAGGTTAAAGCCGGCGAGCCGCGTTCAGGCGAACAACTGCCGTAGCGCCTGCCAGCTCGCCTCGTCGACCGCCGCCATGATGCCGCCATCGAGTTCGGACGGGTGCCAGGGCGAACCATCCGACTTGCGGACGTAGCCGCCCGCCTCCGCGACGATCAGGGCGCCGGCCGCGTGATCCCACGGCAGGGTCCGGCGCGAGACGGTGGCGTGGAGATGGCCCATCGCCAGGGCGCGGTAGGTATGCGCGGCACAGCGGAAATTGGGCGTCTGGCCCAGCTTCGTCAGGCCGCGCAGAACAAGCGAGCGTTCGGGCTCGGGCATGTATTGCCACGAGACCGAGGCGATCGCCGCATCGAGCGGCGCCGGCTTGGCAACGTGCAGACGCACCCAGTCATCCGGCCCGGCGGCATCGCCGGCGGCGGCGCGGCGGATCAGGAAGGCGCCGTGGTCCCTGGTGGCGACCACGGTATCGTCGCGGATTGGATCATAGATCAGCCCGGCGATGGTTTCGTCATCCTCGACCAGGGCGATCATGACGCCGAACAGCGGCAGGCCGGCGGCGTAGTTCTGGGTGCCGTCGATCGGGTCGATCACGAACACGGGTGCGGCTCCGGTGATGGCGCTCATCAGCGTGGGATCGGCCGAGACCGATTCCTCGCCGACTACCGCGATGCCGGGGAATAGCTGGCGCAGCCCCCGGGTGAGGGCGCGCTCGGCCGCCTCGTCCGCCACCGTCACCGGGTCGAGCGGGCCTGATTTGGTACGCAGATCGGCCGGACCGATATGCCCGAAGCGCGGCATGATGATGGTTTTCGCCACGTGGCGCATCAGTTCGGTGATGGCAAGCAGATCGGCTTCATCGAGCATCATGGGGCGGAACTCGCATCCGAGAGGGCGAAATCCCGCTCGAACCGTGCCCGATCCTCGGGCCGGAGACGGACGGTGACCTTGATGTCGTCATCGAGATCGGCGCGGGCGAGCACCTCGCCGTGGCGATACAGCCAGGCGAGCGAAGCGCCATCCGCCGCCGGCAGGGTGTAGTCGATCAGGTGCATGCTGCTGGCCAGACGCGCATCGATCGCCTCGCGCAGCGCCATCAGGTTTTCACCGGACAGGGCGGAGACCGCGATGGCGGTGGTATCCGGCAGGTCGCGCAATTCGGGGGCGAGCAGGTCGATCTTGTTGAGCACTTCGAAGCTGCGCGACTGCCAGCCCGCGTCGATCATGCCGGAATCGGCCATGCCGTCGAGCACGGTGACCACATCGGTGCGCTGGGCGGCACTGTCGGGGTGGGCGGCGTCGCGCACGTGCAGCAGGATGTCGGCCGCGGCCACTTCTTCAAGCGTCGCGCGGAAGGCAGCGACGAGTTCGGTCGGCAGATCGGAGATGAACCCCACCGTGTCGGACAGGATGGCGTGGCGGCCGGAGGGCAGCACGATCAGGCGCATGGTGGGGTCGAGGGTGGCGAACAGCTGATCCTCGGCCTGGACGGCGGCACCGGTCAAAGCGTTGAACAAAGTCGATTTGCCGGCATTGGTGTATCCGACCAGGGCGACCACAGGATAGGGCACCCGGCTGCGCGCGGTGCGGTGCAGGGCGCGGGTGCGGCGGACATCGTCCAACTCGCGCTTGAGGCGGGCGATCCGATCGGTGATCAGGCGTCGATCCGCCTCGATCTGGGTTTCGCCGGGGCCGCCGAGGAAGCCGAAACCGCCGCGCTGGCGCTCAAGATGGGTCCAGGAGCGGACCAGGCGGGAGCGCTGGTAGGCGAGATGGGCGAGTTCGACCTGCAGCACGCCTTCGGCGGTGCGGGCGCGTTCGCCGAAAATGTCGAGGATCAGGCCGGTACGGTCGATCACCTTGCAATTCCAGGCGCGTTCGAGGTTGCGCTGCTGCACCGGGCTCAGCGCGGCATCGACCACCGCGACGGTGATATCGGCCTCGGCGATCGCCTCACCGATGCGGGCGACCTGCCCCTCGCCAAACAGGGTGGACGGGCGGAGTGCGCGGATTTGCAGCGTATCCTGATAGGCGATGACCAGCCCGATCGAGGCGGCGAGGCCGATGGCTTCGGCCAGCCGGGCGTCCGCTTCGCGCAGACGATCACGCCGCGACCCATGCTCCCAGGGGAGCAGAATCGCGGCGCGCGTCGGAGCGATCTGGGTTTCGGTGGTCAAATAAACCTACTCGTCATCGCGATCGGGCTCCGCGCGGTTCATCAGGCTCAGAGTGGTGGGATTCTGCGACGGGGTGGCGGCGACGCTACCCTCGGCCTTGGTCGCATCGAACAGCTGGATCGGCGCACCCGGCATCACGGTGGAGATCGCATGCTTGTAGACCAGTTGGGTATGGCCGTCCCGGCGGAGCAGCACCGAGAAATTATCGAACCAGGTGATGACACCCTGCAGCTTGACGCCGTTCACCAGGAACACGGTGACCGGGGTTTTGCTCTTGCGAACGTGGTTCAGGAAGACGTCCTGCACGTTCTGCGATTTTTCGTTGGCCACGGCGGGATCCTTTATGTTTTTGTCGCGCCGGTCGCGCCCGGAGCGATGGTTGCACCATAGTTTGGCACGACGGCCGAAAACCGTCACGCCGGGAGTTTTGCGCTGCCGCTTGCGTGGCACGAAAGCGGCGACACATCTCTATTATAGCGCGATGAACGGGCGAAACCAGAGTCGATTGCGCTTTGCTGATCCGCCAGCGTCGAAACGCGTGACGAACGACGCCGGGCGGGCTAGCGCATCATCGGGCTCGAACGGTCAGGTGCAGGCGCGGCGGATCACCGCGCTCGATGCGCGACCTGCCTTGCCGCGGGCGTGCTCGCCTGCCAGTTGCGCGCGACCGCGGCACAGGTGACGACCAGGCGCCTGCCGGCGCGCGGCAGCGAGAGGGTGACGTCGCCGGTGGTCCATACCGTCTTGTCACCCGCCGCGCGGGGGTGGCGTTTGCTGGCCTGGATCACCCGGTCGAGCGGCAGGGGTACGCCATCCAGCGTGATGCCGGTGATCGCGGCGCCGAGCCTGCGGCGATCGGCCGAGGTTTCATCGACCTCGGCGGGCACGAAACTGCCGGTGATGAGTTCGATGCGCCGCGCCGGGTGCGGCAGATCGAACCGCAGCTCACCGGTGCTGCTCCGCTCCGCCGCCAACACGGTGCTGCCGGCCCGCAGATAGGGCCATATCTCGACGATGCGGTAGCCCAGAGCGCGCTTGCGGGCAGCGAGCGCCGCCCGGACCGCCGCGAGGCGGGGGCCGCTGGTGACGAGCTCGGCGCAGCCACTCTGCCCGCGGATGGCGTTCATCAGATCGGGGTGGAGCACGACCGGATCGGCTGCATTGGCGAAGACGCCCCGATGGCCGGTATCGAGAAAGCTTTCCGCGGGCGCGCCTTCGGCGAGCAGGATGTCGTGCGTATCAAGCTCGACATGGTAATAGGTGACGCTGGCGCAGGCGTGATCCCGGGTGATCAGCACGCCATCGACGATGTCTTTGGCCTGGATCAGGACGCCGTCGAGCAGGAGGGCGTGATCGGGCGAGATGAGCAGGTCGCGCAACGGCACGCCATCCGCCAGGGCGCCGGCCTGGATGCGAATGGGCTGGACCAGTGTGGGGTCGGGCTGCTTGCCGCAATCAATCCGGCGATGACCGACCCAGCGCACGGCGCGGGCGATGCCGCTGGCGGTAATCACTTGATCGCCGGGCGCCAGATGCTCCACCGGGCGGTCGCCGGTTACGGTCGTGATCCGCGTGCCGGCGGTGAAACAGGCCAGGGGCGTGCTGGTGGTGATGACCGCATCGACCGCAGTGGTGCTGCCTGGTTCGAACGCGAGGGCGAGCGTCAATGTGGACGCCAGCGAGTCGGTGCCGAACAGCGCCTGGTCGATCGACCCGAGATAGGGGCCGGCGAGCGTCTGGAGCTGGGCACCGAACCCAAGGTTTATCACAGGATTATTGGTCGTGATCACGTTGCCTGGTTCGATCAGGATATCGACACCGAGCCCGGCTGCGAGCGAAATATCCGAATTGAAGCTTGCGTTGTTCGAAGCCGAACTCGGCGATTTGTCGAAATTGGCATAATCCTGCTCGAGATTGGCGAGAATGATCGTGTCGCCGGGCGCAAATCCGAGGATATTGCCGCCGAGATAGGTCTGCACCACGCTGCTCGACGAGGGGCCGAAACTCAGGGCACCGGGCTCGATCAGCAGCACGCCGCTGTCGGTCCCGACATTGGCGAAGGTGATATCACCCGTAAGTGAAGACGTGAGTGTGACAGTACCGCCGGTCGGTATCGTGGAACCTGACATGATTTTCCCCCTGACTACCGGGGGAAATTATCAATGAAACGCGACAGATCGCAACGATAAAGTGATGATCGCAACGGAAAAAATATCGTTTGAATCAATAACATTGCCCGTCAGCGGCCGAACCGCCGTGGCGTTCGAGGCGTCAGACGATAAAGCCGCCGCCCAGCACCCTTGTGCCATCGTAGATCACGCAGGCCTGCCCCGGCGCGGCGAGTGCCGCGGTGTCGAGCATCACGGTGCCGCTGGCCGCGTCGATTTCGGCGCCCTGCGGGGTTTCGCGGGCGCGGAGCTTGACGGTGGCGCGGAACGGCGCGCCGGGCGGCTCGATCAGCCAGTTCGGTTCGGCGAGCCTCACCCGGCGTGACCCCGTGCCGCGCGGCCCGACCACGATGCGGCGGCGCACAGCGTCGATTTCGGTGACGACGCGCCCCGATGCCGCACCCAGGCGCTTGCCCTGACCCACCGTGTAGCGCGCGATACCCTGGTGGCCGCCGAGCACGGTGCCGTCCTGATCGACGATGTCGCCCGGCAGGGCGGCGTCGGGGCGGAGCTTGGCCACGATATCGGCATAGGAGCCGGAAGGGACGAAGCAGATGTCCTGGCTGTCCGGCTTGTCCGCCACCTGCAGCCCCATGCTGGCGGCGTGGGCCCGCACTTCGGCCTTGTCCGGCATGGCGCCGAGCGGGAAGCGGGCGAATTCGAGTTGGTCGCGCGTGGTGGCGAACAGGAACCATGACTGGTCGCGCGCGGCATCGGCGGCGCGGTGCAGCTCGGCGCCATCCCTGCCCTGTTCGCGACGGACGTAATGACCGGTCGCCAGCGCCTCGGCGCCCAGATCGCGGGCAAGGCCGAGCAGGTCGCCGAATTTCAGATGCTGGTTGCAGCGCACGCAGGGCACCGGGGTTTTGCCGGTGGCGTAGGACTCCGCGAAATCGGTGATGACCGCCTTGCGGAACGCGGCCTCGGCATCGATCACGTAATGCGCGATGCCCAGACGATCCGCGACGTTGCGGGCATCGTGAATGTCCTGCCCGGCACAGCAGGCGCCTTTGCGGCCGGTGGCGGCACCGTGATCGTAGAGTTGCAGCGTCACCCCGATCACCTCATGGCCGGCCGCCTGCATCAGCCCGGCGACCACCGAGCTGTCCACCCCACCCGACATGGCAACCACGACGCGCATGACGAACCCTAGCCGCCCTGGGCGTTGCGCACGCCGGCCGGGAGACGTACCACCAGCCCGTCGAGCGCGGGCGACATCACGATCTGGCACCCCAGACGCGAGGTTTTTTCGAGACCGAACGCGAGATCGAGCATATCCTCCTCGTCCTCGGAGGCCTTGCCGAGTTTTCCGTACCATTCGGGGTCGACGATCACATGGCAGGTCGAACAGGCGAGCGAGCCTTCGCACGCGCCTTCGATATCGACGCCGTGCTTATGCGCCACTTCGAGCACCGAGAGGCCAACCGGCGCATCGACGGTGCGGCGCGATCCATCGCGCTCGATAAATATCATGCTGGGCATCGGAAACCTTCAAACCAGGGACGGAATATACGCTGCGCGTGAGTTAGAGAACCCGCTACGCTTGCGCAAGGCGCGCGCGGCAAGAGCCCGATATGCGAGAAGAAACCGGGCCGGCGCGTCGTCGGGTGCGTTCCACGGCAGCGAGACGCGAATGGCGCAGCCGGCGAGGTCGTGCAGGCCCATCGCCGTCAGCACATGGCTGCGCGCCACCTTGCCCGAGGAGCAGGCCGAACCGGCGGAGACGCTGATCCGCTCTAGATCGAGCGCGATCACCTGCGTCTCGGCGCTGAGGCCGGGCAGAGCGAGGCAGGTCGTGTTGGGCAACCGGGGTGCGCCGGCGCCGATCACCACGGCACCATAGTCGCGCACACCGGCTTCGATCGCGTCGCGCAGGCGTGTTTGGCGCGACCCTTCGGCAGGATCGGCCGCCGTGATCGCGGCGGCGAAACCGGCGATCGCGGGCAGTGCCGGGGTGCCACCGCGCCGCCCTTGTTCCTGGCCGCCGCCGGCGATCAGCGCGGGCAGGCCGGCCGCCGCAGCCGGTGCGAGGATCAGGGCGCCAACGCCCTTCGGACCGCCCAGCTTATGGGCCGAGATCGCGACGCTGGTGGCACCGAGCGCCAGATAGTCAATGAGAATCCGCCCGGCCGCCTGCACTGCATCGACATGCAGCAACGCGCCGTGGCCCGCGCAGATCGCGGCGATCTGGGCGAGCGGGCTGAGCACGCCGGTTTCGTTGTTGGCCGCCATCACGCAGACCAGCGCGCCCGGCCGCGCCGCGAGTTCGGCCTCGAGCCAGGCGAGATCGGCGAGACCGGCCGTATCGACCGGCATGATCGTGGCCACAGGGGCCGCGGCGCGTACGGCATCGTGCTCGGTCGCCCCGATCACGATCGGGCGGGTCGCGCCGAACGCGTGAATCGCCATGGCGTTGGCTTCGGTCGCACCCGAGCAGAACACGACATCCTGCGGCCTTGCGCCGAACCGGTCTGCAACGGTGGTGCGGGCCGCTTCGAGACAGCGGCGGGCGTTACGCCCCTCGGCATGGATGGAGGCAGGATTGCCCAGGAGATCCAACGCGCCGATCAACGCCGCCCGGGCTTCCGGGCGCAACGGTTCGGTCGCGTTGGCATCGAGATAGAGAGGATCAGCTCCGTGCGACGCGCTCATCGACACTGGCCTCCGGATTTGCCGCGGGCGCGGGCCGCAAGCCCTCGGTGCGCGCGATCCGCGCTTCCAGGTCGTTCACTTCCGAGCGCAGCGTATCGATTTCATGCAACAGCGGATCGATGCACGGGTCACACGGCGTGCCATACGGGTCGAAACGCGGCTTCGCCGGCCGCACCGCGGTACCGCGTTCGACTGGCCGGGCCGGAATGCCGACGACGGTGGTATTGGCCGGCACCTCCGCGACCACGACGGCATTGGCGCCGATGCGGGCGTTGTCACCGATCAGAATATCGCCAAGGACCTTGGCCCCGGCCCCGATGATGACGCCGTTACCCACGGTCGGGTGGCGCTTGCCGTGATCGCTCGACGTGCCGCCCAGCGTGACCTGATGGTAGAGATAGACGTCATCGCCGAGTTCGGCGGTCTCACCAATCACGACGCCCATGCCATGATCGATGATGCAGCGCCGGCCGATGGTCGCACCCGGGTGGATTTCGATCCCCGTCACCATCCGGCCGAAATGCGAAACAAGCCGTCCCAGCAGAAACGCGCGGCTCCGCCATAACCGGTGAGCCACGCGATGCAGCACCACCGCATGGAGCCCCGGGTAGCAAAGCAAAACCTCGATGTCCGATCGCGCGGCGGGGTCGCGCTGGCGGTAGGCCTGGACCGTTTCACGCAAAAACATGCGGCTCATACGATATTTCCATAGGAAATCACGGGATTACCGCGTATAAACATTCCGTGTTTATAGATGATGTCGCAGCAATGGCAATTGGGCGATACCGGGTGAGAGCGACATGCTGCTGCCCGCTTTTGACGTGAATGGTGGCGCGGGTCGGGTATGTTGGTACAAAAATCGTTCGCTCAAGGCGGAGTCTGTCAGGGTATCGTCGTTCAGGAGAGTAGCTATGCAGACCAAGCCGGTCGATAATGCTTCAAGGGTCCCTATTTATTGGAAGCTGCTTTGTCCAATCGGCAATTATGTTGATTTGACGAGCAGATAGGCGGTATGGGCTGTTGCGAGTTTCTCCGTGAGATGCGCTGAGTTGTACGAATAGAGTTTGTTGGGCTTCCGGTCAGCCGCTCCGGAAGCGCGTTCGCCATCGATACCAAGACTGAGAAAGAACTGATAAACCGATGCCTGAAGTCACATTTGCCGGGCCTGACGGCCGCCTCGAAGGACGCTATCACCACGCCAAGGAGCGCGGCGCGCCGCTCGCGCTGGTGCTGCACCCGCATCCGCTGCATGGCGGGACCATGAACAATCGCATCACGTACACGATGTATCAGGTGTTCCAGCGACTCGGATTTTCGGTCATGCGGTTCAATTTTCGTGGCGTCGGGCGCAGTCAGGGCAACTATGACGGCGGCATGGGCGAAATCAACGACGCGGCTGCGGCACTCGATTGGATGCAGGCGCTTAATCCCGGTCATGGCGGGCTATGGATTGCCGGGTATTCGTTCGGCGCTTTCGTCGGCATGCAGTTATTGATGCGCCGGCCGGAGGTTTCGGGCTGGATCAGCGTTGCCACGCCGGCCGCGCACTATGATTTCGGGTTCCTTGCCCCCTGCCCCTGCGGCGGGCTGATGATCCACGGCGATGCCGACGAGCTGGTGCCGGAAGCATCGGTTCGTAAACTGGTCGACAAATTGAACACCCAGAAGGGTGTCACGGTCGATTATCGGGTCATGGCCGGGGCTGATCACGTGTTCGCGCACCATGCCGAAGCGATCGGCGAGGCTCTCGAGTCATATGTAAGCGGCGAAATCGCGCGCAAGCACATGGCGCTGGCCGCGGATTGAACGATAGTTTAGCACTATCCCAACTTCACCTTAACGGCTTTTTAATCTGAACCTGATTTGATGTCGAAACCAGAATTGATGGTTTCGACTCAGATCAGGGAAGATTTGTGTATTCTCTTCAAAAGCGATTGCGCCGGCCTCGGCTGTGGTAAGGCTCGGTTGGCTGGATCCGCTGCTGCACAGCGACACCGGTGGCCAAGACAACCGGCGGCGTGCGGGAACGGCCGGGGCATTGCTCGCCGTTGCGGTCACCGTCGCAGCACTGACCGCGATCAGCCTGTTTGCGTGCCGCTTCGGTGACCGCGTGCCAGCGTGCTGGCCGGCGAATGCGCTGCCGCTCGCGTTATTGTTGATACGCCAGCCAACTGAATGGCGCCTCCCCGCCGCGATCATGACCGCGAGTGCTGCGGGCGTCGTGTTTGCCAGCCTGGCAGCCGGCGCGGCTTGGCTAACGTCTTTCTCATGGGCCGGGGCAAACACCATCGAAATTGCCAGTGCCGCAGTGATCGCCTGGTTGCCACTGGGGGCCAGGCCGCGATTGCGGCGGCTGAATGGCCTGCTCAAGCTCACGTTCGCCATCGGTGTTGTCGGGCCGGCCCTCGGGGCCGCTGTCGGTGCCGCCATCGGCCCGTCTGTTGGCACGGATCATTACGGCGCGGCATGGCTTGTCTGGTTTGCGTCCCACGCGCTGGGGAATCTGATTTTCACGGCTGGCACCATGGTCCTGCTTGACCGGACGCACCGACACTGGTGCCGCGCGAATCGACGCTTGAGCGCAATTTTGGCGTTGGCAATCTGTCTCGTCTTGTTGACCGCGGTCTTGCAGCAAAGCAGCCCTACGCCGTTATTTTTCATGCCGTTGCTGTTCGCCTTTCTGGGCATGGTCGCCGGTTTTGAAGTTTCGTGCGTCGGCGTGACCGGTCTGGCGGTTTTTGCCCTGTGGCGGACGGCTGCCGGACATGGTCCGATCATTGCGTTGGAACCGGACAGTATCGCAGCGCGCATCCTGATCCTGCAATCGCTGATCGGCGCGAGTTTTCTGTCATCCATCCCGATTGCCCTATCGTTTGAACGGCATGCACGGATGATTGCCCAATTGCGCCGCCAGAAGGCCGCAATCATCGCCCGTGCCGCGCATTACAAACTCCTGGCGGATGTCTCGGCCGATACCATTCTCGTCACTCTGCAGGACGGCACGATCTTGTATGCATCGCCGGCGGCAGCGCGGCTACTCGGCATCGCCAACAACGCGCTTGCCGGCCGGTCGGCGTTCGATCTGATCCATCCGGAAGACAAGACATCGGTCCGACGTTCCTTAGCCACCCTGTGCGACGGCACTCCCGAAGTTACCACTGAACTTCGATTGCAGCCGAATGGGAGCGGCGGCCCGATCTGGACCGAGGTCAAAACCCGGATCGCGGCGGGACAATCCGGTCAGCGTGTCGAAGTCGTCAGCGTCGTGCGCGATATTTCGAGCCGCCGTGCCGAGGATGACCGCCGCAAGGCGGATCTGATCCGCCTCGATCTCCTGGCCAATACCGATCCTCTCACCGGACTCGCCAATCGCCGGCGCTTCAACGATCATCTCGACAAGGAATGGCGCCGCGCGCTGCGCGAACAACTCGACATTGCCCTCATTCTGATCGATGTCGACCTGTTCAAAGCCTATAACGATGCGTATGGCCATCCGACGGGCGACATCGCGCTGCAACAACTTGCGACGATCGTCGGGACCGGTGCGCTGCGGCCGGCTGATCTGGCAAGCCGGATCGGGGGCGAGGAGTTTGCCGTTATTCTACCCGGCACGTTTTTAAGTGGTGCAAGGGCGGTCGCCGAACGGATCAGGGATGGCGTCCGGGACCTGCAGATCGTTCATGAAAAATCGCCCTGCGGTTTTCTGACGGTAAGCGTCGGGATCGATTGCCTATGCCCGAATTCAATTTTAACACCGCAGATTTTCATCGAGCGCGCCGACAAGGCACTCTACCGGGCAAAGGCACGCCGGGGGAGCATCGTGATCGCGACCTAGGCTGACGCTTCAACGACGGCGTGATACCGCATAATCGGCCGCTTCCATCATCAGACCGCGGACCGGATCGTCCGGCAACGGCGCGAGCGCCGCCTTTGCATCGAGCGCGAAGGCCTGGGCCCGCGCAATGGTACGGCCGATGGCGTCGTGCCGGGCGATCAGGTCGAACGCCGTCTTTAAGTCTGCATCGCTCTGATCGCCGGCTTCGATGGTGCGCTGCCAGAACCGTCTTTCCTGAGCATCGCCATCGGCATAGGCGATCAGGACCGGATAGGTCAGCTTGCCTTCGCGGAAGTCATCACCCACCGTCTTGCCGAGCTCATCCTGGTCAGCCGCGTAATCCAGCGCGTCATCGATCAGTTGGAACGCCATGCCCAGAGCCGAACCATACGCCGATAGCGCGGCACAGGTCGCGGCATCGCGCTGCGCCACGACCGCGCCGACCTCGCACGCGGCGGCGAACAATGCGGCGGTTTTACCTTCGATCACCTTGAAATAGCGCGGGATATCGGTACCCAGATCGTTCTGAGTCGATAGCTGCAGAACCTCACCCTCGGCAATCGTGGCGGAGGCGTTGCACAGGATGCGCAGGACTTCGAGCGATCCGTCCGCCACCATCAATTCGAACGCGCGGGCGAACAGGAAATCGCCAACCAGGACCGAGGCCTTGTTGCCGAATACGGCATTGGCACTCGCAAGGCCGCGCCGGAGATCACTTTCATCGACCACGTCGTCATGCAGCAAAGTCGCGGTATGGATGAACTCAACACATGCGGCGAGCCGCACGTGACGCTCGCCCCGGTAGCCGCAGAGGCGGGCCGATGCCAAGGTCAGCAATGGCCGCAATCGCTTGCCGCCGGCTGCAATGAGATGTGCGGCCAGTTGGGGGATCAGTTCGACCTCGCTGGCCATGCGCGCGATGATCGCGGCGTTGGTGGCGGCCAGATCGCCCGCGAGCAATGACGCGAGCCGCTGCAGCGCATCGCCCCCGGCCGGGGCGCTGGTCGTGACGGCATCGGGCTCTGAAGTCAGCAGACCATCCACAGGCGGTTTCAACCTTGTCATGTTATCGACGATCGCTACAGCATATCGGCCTCGATCATCGAGGGTCAAGGCGAGCGGGCGCCGGCGCGCGACGCAACTCAGGGAGCACGAACCGCAGCATGGAAGTGATCATCGCATCGAACGACACGATACGGCTCAGTTTTCTGATGGCACTCCTGCGCGATGCCGGACTTTCGCCGGTGATGCTGGACCAGAATATCGCCGCCACCGAGGGTAACATCGGCATGTTCCCGCGCCGGATCGCCGTCGCCGTGGATGAGGCCGCGCAGGCAAGGCGCGTGCTGCAGGAAGCGGGCGAAGCGTGACCTACACGGCGGGAACACTGCTTGGCGGCAAACTGCAGTATCGGCAGACGGCACGCGGGCATCGAAGCGGGCTCGAGCCGGTGCTTCTGGCCGCCATGATCCCGGCCCGCGCGGGGCAGCGCGTCATCGAAGCCGGCACTGGCGCCGGCGCTGGTCTGCTCTGCCTCGGCTACCGGGTTAGCGGGCTCGAAGGGATCGGGATCGAGCGCGACCCCGGCCTTGCCGCG
This sequence comes from Acidiphilium sp. PA, assembly GCF_026191915.1. GTDB lineage: Bacteria > Pseudomonadota > Alphaproteobacteria > Acetobacterales > Acetobacteraceae > Acidiphilium. Next base: position 125,238 of record NZ_JAIMBY010000006.1, on the reverse strand, counting down.
CTTGCGGCCGATAATTTCCGGATCAACGCGATGACGGCATTGCACGCGGTGGCGGCCGACGTCATCCGCCTGCCCATCAGCCAGCCGTTCGATCACGCCTTTGCGAACCCGCCCTGGCGTTCGCTGCTCGATACACCCTCGCCCGATGCGGGACGTCGCACCGCTCACCGCGCTGGCGGCGGATTATTGGCTGATTGGGCCGCAGCGCTGGGTACGGTCGTCAGGTTTCATGGGACGTTGACCTTTATTCTGCCGGCAGGGTCGATCGATCAGTGTCTCGTCGCCATGACCCGGGCGGGGTTCGGGGCCTGCCGGATCGTACCGTTCTGGCCGCGGCGCGGTCGGGCTGCCAAACTGGTCATCATTCAATCGAAAAAACAGGCGCGCGGTCCGGTGACGCTGCAACCGGGCCTGATCCTCCATGACGATAACGGCTTCACGCCCGGGGCAGAGGCGATCCTGCGCGATGGCGCCGGGCTTTCAGATCATTTTTCCGACTGACCGGCTGACTTGCCCGGTGGTTTCACGGCGTGTGGTTTCGCCGCGACAGTGGCTCCCACCCGTTCGATTGCCGCAATCTGAGCCAGCGCCTGTGACAGGCCGGTCTGCGCCGGCAAGGGAGACCCAGTTATCGTTGCGAACAGGTCCGCCGCCCGGCCCGCCGGCAGGCGCGACTGGTATGCCTGGCGCAGCTGCGCCAAAGTTGAGCCATCTTTGAGATGAGACGCCGCAACGGCCCATTGCAAAATGGTCTGCGCTTGTTTGTGATCAAGCGGGCCTGTCGCCGGAACCGTGACCGCGGCGAGTTTTCGCTCCGCTTGTTCGAGCGCCGGCCAATCGTGCCGCTTAGCCGCGACCTGGGTTGCGACCCGGACGGCAGATGGATCGGGCGAGCGCGTCAAGGAAGTCAGATCGGGGCCAGCACCGTCGCGCGCTGCGATTTCAGTTGCAAGCAGTGCACGCGATGAAGCAAGCGGCGCGCTGATATCGGGAAATTCGGTTGCAGTCAGCGCGGCCTGGGCCTTGGCGAGGTGATGCGCCGTAAGTTCCAGACCGGCAAGGACATAGCCTGCATGCGCCCGCGTCTCGTCGTCGGATGAATGCGCGATGAGCTGGCGCAGGACGCCCGCAGCCTGATCCGGCAGTCCCAACGCGATCAGCCGATCGGACAGTATACCGAGGATCGGCACCCCGGCATCACCAGGCGGGACAAGGTCGAGGTTCTCGTTGATGACAGTGACGGCGGCCAGCGGCGATAATGTCTTCAACGCGTGCGATGCGATCATTTCCTTGAACAATTCCTGGCGGACCGACAGGATTTTTGAGGTCTGGCCGGGAAACAGGTGACTAGCCCGCCCCAGATCGGCGAAAGCCTGCGGCCACTGGCCGGCGGTGGCCGACAGGCGCGCCATCGCGATTCGGACGTTGAGCTCATGACGCGGCGCGCGCCATTCATAGACGTGCCGTCCGAGCGACGCGGCGGCGGTGCGGGCATCGATCTGATGGAGTTGAACCCGCAGCATGATCCATCGATACCGGGCGATGCCCGCCGTCCGTTGGTCTGGACTGTCGAGCAGCGCATGATAGGCGCGCAAGGCCGCGTGCGGGTGATGTTCGGACTCGCGTAGTTCGGCCCGCGCGAGAGCCAGATTGCGGTCGTGCGGCATGGCTTCGAGCAGGGTTTTAGCCGGCGCGACGTCCCCGGCCGCGATCAGTGTTTCAGCGGTGAGCGGCGCCACCTCGTGCCGGAGCAATACCGGTGCCGCGATCAGGCGCGGCAATCCGGGTGTGATCATGGGCGCAGCCTTGATCACATCGCCCTGCTCGGCGCGTGCAAGTCCACGCCAAAGTCGGTCCGTCGGTGTGGCCAACGCCGGCGGTGACGTTGCCGCCGCGTGCGGCAGAGGCCGGTGAGCTAGCACGCTTGCAACCGCAAGCAGAGCGAGCCGCTGCGGGTCATCGGCGGCGGCAGGATCACTGCGGAGCATATCGACCAAGACGCCCTCTGCCTCGGGACCAAGACCGAGGGAGAGCAACACGCGTGCGAGCCGCAACGATTGAGCGCGGCGCGCCAATGGCGGTGCCGCGGCAACACGGCGTTGCGCCTGTTCCATCCGCGCCCGCAGCGCCTGGATCGTGCCATGCGGCAGATCGAGCCCCCCGATGTGATCTGGCGAAGCCGTGAGAGTGCCTGAAACCGGCGGATTGCCGACCGCCAGCGGGGCGGCCGGATCGCTCGATGCCAGGACGAAGCCGGCATGATCGGCAGACATCGCCAGATCGTCCGACGACGCGGCAACGACGACGCCGCTGACGGCCGGGATCGTCGCATAACCCGGCCCCTGCAGATCGAGCCCCAGCGCTGCATTATTCATAACCGTACCAACCAGCAAGGGCTCACTTCGATCGGGCAGCGCAACCGTAATGACCGCACCCGGCGCAGCGGTCGGGAAGACGATGTGCCCATGAGCGTAGGACGGATTGATCGCTTTGGTGCCCTGCAGTTTGCCCAGAACGACGTGGAACGAATTCTGTGCCGGGACCACATTGAGGACCTGCCCCGCCGGCAAGGGGATCGTCAGGATCGTGGCATTCGGCAGATGATGGACGGCGGCGGTCTGGATCTTGGTGATCTCCTGCAGGGCCCCGAGTTCGACCGGTAAGTCGGCCGCAAAGATCAGAATGTCATTTGAGCCAAGCCGGAAGCTCGCGTGGCCGATCTGCGACGGGACCAGATTCGGCGGCAGGAGGACACGAAACCAATAGGACGGATCGCTTGTCGTCTGCGCGAGAGCCGGCCGGCCAGCCAGGGTGGTCGATATCAACCCGATCACGAGTACCCAGCATGCCCGGAACGACGAGAAGGATCGGCGGCTCATGGCGCGCCATCCGGCAGCAATGCATTGGCCGGCTGTATGGCTTGTACCGGGCTGCCAGCGAGGCGTTCCGTGATCGCCTGCGCGGTGGCCGGCGACATGCCCGCAAGAATAGCGGCCGATTTACGGTTATTCATATGCTTCAGGACATGGAAAACGATTGTCGGATCGAGTCCGTCGAAAATGCGCGCCGCGCTGCGTGGGTCCATCGCGCCGTAGGTGGCGACCAGCGATGCCCATTTTGCCTCGTCCGCCCTGTGCTGTGCGGTGTTCATCGCTTCGAGCCGCGCCGCCAGCGGTTTCAGGGCAGCGACCTGACGCGCCAGCGCGGCCTTGGTTGCATCGAGCTGCAGTTGTTCCTGGTCGAGAGCCTTGGCACGTGCGGCCAATGCCACTTCACGCGCCTTAAGATGCAGGAGAATTTTGGTCTCACCGGCCTCGCTCACCGGGTCCGGACGGCACATCGGCGGCGGCGGCGGGCGATCGGTCCAGTTGCTCACGGGTCGATACCGCGCCGATGACTGTTTCGCTGATGCCTGAGCCGCGCCTGCGGATGGCGGTGCGGCAGCAGTGGCCGGCGGCGCCGTAGGCGCAGCCTGAGCGAAGGAAATTTCGATCAGCGTCGCCGTCTTCAGCGCAATCACCCCAATCAGCAGGACGATGAGACCGGGCAGAAATCGCAGCGACCTTGATTGCCGGAGATCGTGCCCTTCGGTGCGGATTAACGACTCCTCATCGGCTATTTTATCACGTGGCATCAATCAACATCCTCGCCAGATCGCGCTCGGCCCGGCTTTTTGAACCTGCGGGTGTGCGGGGCGTGACCGCAGGGGCGGGTTGGTGCGCAACCTCGGGAGGCGGTGTGTGTTTGGGAGGCGATGCCAGGAGTTGAACCGCGCGGCTGATGGAATCGTCCAGTTTCCGGGTGATGGCTTCGCCGGACTCGGTTGCTTCACCGAGCGCGGTTTCGGTACGGCGCAGATCATGCATCAGACGATCGGTCGCAGCCGCGGCTTTCGTCAGAGCCAGATCGACCTGTGGCAATGCCGACTGCAGGAGGGCATGATCGCTCCGAACCTGCCGCAGCAAGCGATCGAGGCGGCGTGCGTAAGTCAGTGAGACCAGGAGAGCGCAAAAGAAGGTAATTTGAAAAAGCCAGCTCAGCAAGCCAATATAATGGGTGAATATTTCGATCATTTTCGCCTGCCGTTGAGAGTTGTCTGGTTGAAAATCAAATCAGGAAGCGGGAGCGGCCAATCATTGCACGATCAGTTCTTCGAACAGGACGTTGCGGACCACGTTGGGTGACACCGCGATTCGCACACGGTCGATCAACGCTTCGCGCAATCGATAGGTGCCGGAGGCGCCGCGTAGTTCGCTCGGACGCATCGCGCGCAGATAGGTCTGAAACACATCGATGATGCGCGGCATGTCGTGCTGCACCTGGGACACCGACGCCTTGCTGGATAATTCGAGGGTCGCTTCCAGCTTGGCGTAGGAATCCTGACCGGACGGCACGTTCAGATTGGCGACGATTTCAGGAATCTTGATGAATACCGGCCCCGTTGCAACGACCGGCTTATGGCCATGCAGAAGATGCGGAAGAATACCGCTGAACCAGAGCCCGCCGCCGATCAGCAACAGGACCGCCGCGGGAATGCCGAACAACAGCAGTTTCGAGCGCTTTTTCGGGGTCGCCGCAGCATCAGCCTCACCGGTTGTGCCAGGCTCGGACTCTTGGGGTTTCGTGCTCGTCGGAGATTTAGCCATTTTTCGTCCTCACATCCTTCGAGCGGATTATGGCGGAGGATGATTAACAAATGATTATGATGACGATCAGGGTCAGTGAAAATCACGGCTCTTGCGTATGATCCGCTGATGACGGGGATGTCCGGGACGGGCATGGGGCGCGCCTCCCGGACGGGCATGAGGGGAATTGTCGACGGTTGCGCGGCGTGCGGGCTCGGGTGGCGGCATTTCATCGGCGCGGGCGCGCGGCAGGTCGAGCGTGCCGATCAGGTCCGACAGATCAGCCAGCGACTCGACCACGACATGCACCACACCTTCAGCGCTGCGCTGCACCCTGCCCCGCGCGCGGATCAGCGCGGCGCCGATGATGACGGCGCGATAGGTCAGGACATGCGCCGGCCAGACGATCAGGTTGGCGATGCCGGTTTCATCCTCGATCGTGATGAACACGGTACCCTTGGCGCTGCCGGGGCGCTGGCGCACGACCACGACGCCGGCCAGATCGATGCGCGAATGATCGGCCGCGGTCGCCGTATCAGCACAGGGGCGCGCATCGGCGAGCGCTGGTTTGTGCCGCAGCAGCGCCATCGGGTGGGCGCGCAGCGACAGGCCGGTGATGCGGTAATCCGCGGTGACGTGTTCACCCGCGCTCATCGGCGGCAGGGCGGGCGTGACGCTGCTGTGCGGCGCATCGGTGAATAAGGGCAAGACCTCGTCTTCCATCACGCCGACGCGCCAAAGGGAGGTGCGACGATCGAACCCCAGGCTCCGCAAGGCACCGGCATCGGCGAGTTTGTCGAGGGCGGGGCGCGGCAGGCGTTGCAGATCGGCCGGTGTGGCGTAGCCTTCGCCGCGCCCGGCGATGATCTGCTGCGCCCAATCGGCATGAAAACCATCGATCAGCCGCAGACCCAGCCGGAGGGCACCATGCTCGATCGTGCAATCCCAATCGCTCGCGTTGATATCGGCGGCGCGCACCGCAACGCCGTGCGCGCGCGCATCGCGCACGATCTGCGCAGGGGCGTAGAAGCCCATCGGCTGCGAATTCAGCAGAGCGGCCGCGAATTCGGCCGGATGATGGCATTTCAGCCAGGCCGAGACATAGACCAGATGGGCAAAGCTCGCGGCATGGCTTTCGGGAAACCCGTAGGTGCCGAAGCCTTCGATCTGCTTGAAGCAGCGTTCGGCGAAATCGCGCTCATAGCCGCGCGCGACCATGCCTTCGACCATCTGCGCCTGGAATTTGTGGATCGTGCCGATGTTGCGGAACGTCGCCATCGCGCGGCGCAGGGCATTGGCTTCCTCGGGCGTGAATTTGGCCGCCTCGATGGCGATCCGCATCGCCTGTTCCTGAAACAGGGGCACGCCGAGGGTGCGGCCGAGCACGCGCCTGAGTTCGTCGGGGTGACCGTACTGCGGGTGCGGCCCTGGTAATTCGTGATCTTCCAACCCCTGGCGGCGGCGCAGATAGGGATGCACCATGTCACCCTGGATCGGGCCGGGCCGAACGATCGCGACCTCGATGACCAGATCGTAGAACGCCCGGGGCTTCAGCCGCGGCAGCATGTTCATCTGCGCGCGGCTTTCCACCTGGAACACGCCGATGGAATCGCCGGTGCACAGCATGTCGTAAACCCGCGCATCCTCGCGCGGCACGTCCGCGAGGCCGGGAATGCCCAGCATGGCAAAGCATTTGCGAATGCAGGTGAGCATGCCGAGCGCCAGGATATCGACCTTCATCATGCCCAGCGCATCGATATCGTCCTTGTCCCACTCGATGAAACTGCGGCCCGGCATGCCAGCGGGCCCGATCGGGACGGTCTCGTCCAGCCGGTCACGCGTCAGGATGAAACCGCCGACATGCTGGGACAGATGGCGCGGCAGATTCACCAGATCGCGCGCAAGCTCGATCGTGCGGCGGACCTTGGCCGCCGCGGGATCGAGCCCGGCCTCGATCACCCGCTCATCGGGCCAGAGCTCATCGCCGGGATTCCAGCTTTGCGCCGCCAGCGCGGCGAGCGCCGGCTCGGGCAGCCCGAGTACCTTGCCGACTTCGCGAATCGCGCTGCGCGGCCGGTAATGAATGACGGTTGCGGCGATTGCCGCGTTTTCGCGGCCGTAGCGGCGATATATATATTGAACCACCTCCTCACGGCGTTCATGTTCGAAATCGACATCGATATCCGGCGGTTCGCGCCGTTCGGCCGAGACGAACCGCTCGAACAGCAGGTCGATCTCGGCGGGATCGACCGCGGTGATGCCGAGCGCGTAGCACACCGCCGAATTAGCCGCCGAGCCGCGCCCCTGGCAGAGAATGCCCTGGCTGCGCGCGTAGGCGACGATATCGTGCACCGTCAGGAAATAGCGCGCGTAGTCGAGTTGGGCGATCAGCACGAGTTCGCGGGCGATGGTGGCGCGGATTTTTTCAGGAATGCCGGCCGGGTAGCGCGCGGCGGCGCCTGCCCAGGCGAGTGCGGCCAGATGGGCATCCGGCGTCACACCGGGCGGAATTGGCTCATCGGGATAGTCGTAGCGCAGTTCATCGAGCGTGAAACGCACCGCATCGAGCACCTCGGCCTGGGCCGCGATCGCCGCCGCGTGGCCGCGAAACAGGCGGGTCATTTCAGCGGCGGGCTTGAGGTGGCGCTCGCCATGCGGCTCCAGCCTGGTGCCGGCCTGTTCGATCGTGCAGCCGAGGCGGATGCAGCGCAGCACATCCTGCAGGGGCCGGCGGTGCGGCGCGTGGTACAGCACATCGTTCACCGCGATCAACCCGATCCGCGCCGCGGCGGCGAGGCGTGCCAGAGCGGCAAGATGGGCGGCATCGTCCGGCGCATAGCGGCGGCGCGCGGCGAGATGGATGCGGCCGGGAAAATCGGCCGCGAGCCGGTGGCACTGGGCCGCGAACCTATCGTCGAGCCGATCGGGCGGCATCATAATGAGGCGCTGGCCCGTGGCGTTTCCGGCCAGATCGGCGGCGAACAGGCGGCATTCGCCTTTTTTCGCGCGCGATTTGCCAAGGCTGAGCAACCGGCACAGCCGCCCCCAGGCGGCGCGATGTTCGGGGTAGCAGAGGATGTCCGGCGCATCGGCAAAGCAGAGCCGCGCTCCCACCAGCAGACGCAGATCGGCGCCCCGTGCGGCCCGATAGGCGCGCACCACGCCCGCGACGCTGTTGCGGTCAGCGATGCCGATCGCCGCGAGACCGAGCGCCTTGGCCTGATCGACCAGTTCCTCCGGGGATGAGGCGCCTTCGAGAAAGCTGAAGGCGCTGGCGGCGGCGAGTTCGGCGTAGAGCATCAGAACAGCCCGTGGATGAACCACCGCGGTGCGGCCTCGCCCGCGTGCAGCCCGGCGCGGAACACCCAGAAGCGCTGGCCGGCCTCGTCTTCGATCACGTAATAATCGCGTACCCGCTCCGCTTCCGGGCGGACGGCCGGCGGATCATGACGCCACCAGTCACGCGCGATGCGCTCGGGCCCGGTTGCGCGGACCACCCGATGGCTCCCGCCGCGCCACTGCATCATGCGGGGTGGATCGTCGGGCACCGGCGCGATCACCGCGATCGGTTCCGGCCGTTCGAACAGGCGCAGCGGGCGGGGATGGCTGGGGGCGGACCACTGCGATTCCGGCGTGGTGACCGGCACGCGGTGTGCGGCGAATTCCGGGATATGCGTCTGATCCGGCGCGAACCGGGACAGGCGGACGCGACGCATCAACCGGTCGATCGTGCGCGCGTGATGCGGGGCGGCGGCACCGCCGAGTTCGGGCTGGGTCATCGCCAGCGGGGCGGTTTCGGCGGAAAGCACGATGGCTTCGACGCCAAAGCCGGGGTCCACGGCCTGCAGGCGCTCGCACAACAGGCGAATGACATGGTGCGCATCACGCGTCGGTGCGGCAAACCCGATGCGCTCCTCGATCACGCGGGCATCGATGCGGTGAAACCCGGTTTTCAGGCCGACCAGGCCCAGGTCGGCCGCCGCCAGGCCCGCGCATAGTTTATGCGCGAGCCGCGCCAGCGCCGCCTGCAATTGCTCTGCCGCCAGCAAGGGTTCGGCGTGATATTCGACCTCCCGGTACGACGCCGGCGCGCTCAGGAACAGCATCGCTTCCGGTGCACGCCCGAACAGACGATCGAGCCTGAGCGACAGATCGGCGCCGAACCCCGCCCTGATCTCGCCGCGCGACAATGCAGCCAACTCACCGATCCGCCTGATACCGAGCCGGCGCAGCCGCGCGATCATGCCATCGGGGACGCGCAGGGCCGCGAGCGGCAACCCGGCGAGGGGCTGCGTATCAGCCTGGCCATAGCGCGCCAGCGCCCAGGCGGCGGCGGCGGTATCGGCGATTGCGAGCCTTGCCTGTGGCCAGAGTGCGGCAAGCCTCGCCCGCAACCCGGCCTCGCCACCGAACAGATGCGCGCAGCCGGTGATATCGAGCAGGACGCCATCGGGCGGATCGACCGCGGTGAGCGGCGTGAAAGCCTGGCACCATAAAGCGAGCGCATACAGATCGGGTTCATCCGGCCCGCTGTCGCCATGCGCCGGGTCCGGCGGTCGGGTGATGCCGGGGAACCATAACGAGAGCAGGCGGCGATGCATGGCGATCGACCTCGACCATAAAAACACCCGGGGGCATGCCCCGTGCGTAGAGCAATTGCGCGTACCAGCGCGCCGCGCCATCCGGCCCGGAGCGTGCCGTACTGATGCGCCATCGGGCGGCGAAGGCGGTTGAGTCGCTGGCACTGCGCTGACGCAGGATCAGGCCGATCCCCCCGCCGCTGCGAGCCGCCAGGGACAAGCGGCGTGCGGCGAGGCGGGACACGGTCTCGACCATCGCAACCCCGTGCATGCCGCCGCGCAGCGCGATTTCGAGTGCGCCCAGCCGTTCACATTCATGCGGCGTTTCAGCCAGGATCACCCGCGCGGGGTCGAGCGCGCACCAGGCCAGACCGGGCGGATACAGATCGAGCCGGCAGCCGGTCCACAGGATCGGCACGCCGACCGTGCCGGCCAGGCACACCACCGCAAATCCCAAAACGGCATCGCCGCCGGCAATGTCGTGCACGGCGCCACGCATGAAGGACTCCATTGGGAAACGCCGAGCGGGATCAGGGCTCGACGCGGCATCATCCGTGTCCTGAGCGCCGGACCGATCGCGCCCGGGTCGGATCATTGATGGAGAGCGGTGTACCATGTTCTTATTTTGTTCTAGTTTTTGCAGGAGTCAAGGGCGCGCGCCGGATCGACCGCGGATATCTACACGGCAAAAAAACATAGGGCGCTTTAGGTGATTCTTAAGTTTTCATCGTCATGATCCGTCTCAGACGAACGACACGATACGTCCCCAAAACGGTGACAGGGCTGATGGACAATACAACCAGTATCATTCTTTCGCGCATGATTACCGCGTCCCGCACGGTGGACGTGATCGCCAACAACATCGCCAACGTGGCGACACCGGGCTACGAGGCCACCCACCTCGAATCCGCCGCCTGGATCGATCGAATGCGCGGCGTCACCGCGCCGCCGGGCGGATCGAAATTGTCATACACCCAAGCCGTCGGCACGTGGCGCGATGCCAGGCCGGGCCCCGTGCACCAGACCGGCAACCCGCTCGATCTGGCGTTGCCGGGCGGCGGCTATTTCACGGTGGCGACCGCCAATGGCCCGCGCCTGACCCGCGACGGCCGGTTCGGCCTGTTACCGAACGGCACGATCGCCAATGCCTCGGGCGATGCGCTGCTTGACCCCGGAGGCCAGCCGATCACCGTCCCCCCACAAAGCGGCACACTGACGATCGCGGCGGATGGCACGATCAGCACGGCGCAGGGCATCATCGGTCAGGTCGGCGTCGTGACCGTTCCCGACCCGCAAACGCTCAAGGCCTCGGGGGGCAATCTGTTTCAAACGACGGTGCCACCCGTGCCGAGTGCGACGCCTGGTATCGTGCAAGGCGCGCTCGAGGGTTCGAATGTTCAGCCCATCGTCGAAATCACCAAAATGATCGAGGCCAGTCAGAATTTCCGCATGATCGCACAATTCGTCACGGCGGAAAGAGCGCGCGATCAGTCGGCGATCAGCAAGATTCTCGGCGCGACCACCAGCTAATTTTTACGCTTTTTTGGAGATCATGAATGCGCGCTCTCGATATCGCGGCAACCGGCATGCAGGCTCAGCAGACCAATGTTGAAGTCATCGCCAACAACATCGCCAACATGACCACGACCGGATATCAACGCCAGCGGGTCGAGTTTCAGGACCTGCTGTATCAGGATCTGCGGCGCGCCGGTTCGAACAGTTCGGATGCCGGCACGATCGTGCCTTCCGGCACCCAGATCGGTCTCGGCGTCAAGACGGCGGCGATCTATCGCATCGATCAGCAAGGCAATCTGCAGCAGACCAATAATTCGCTCGATCTCGCCATTTCGGGGAACGGGTGGTTTCAGGTCACGCTGCCATCCGGTCAGACGGCCTATACGCGGGATGGCACGTTCGGCCTGTCGCCGAGCGGTGAAATCGTGACGGCCGATGGTTATATCGTGCAGCCGGGCATCCAGATCCCGTCCAATGCCACCAACGTGACGATCAACGCGTCGGGGCAGGTGCAGGTCAGCCTGTCGGGGCAGACGGCGCCGCAAACCGTCGGCCAGCTCCAGCTCGCGGCCTTCCCGAACGATGCGGGGCTCGAAGCACAGGGCGGCAATCTGTTCATCCAGACCGCGGCATCCGGCTCGCCGGTGACGGCGGTGCCGAGTTCGCCCGGTTTCGGCTCGGTCCAGCAGGGTTTCGTGGAAAACTCGAACGTCAATGTCGTCAGCGAAATCACCGACCTGATCACGGCCCAGCGCGCCTACGAGATGAACAGCAAGGTGATCACGACGTCGAACCAGATGTTGAACACGCTGACGCAGTTGTGATGACATGACACCCCGGTTGATCCGACGCGCAACGATCCTGCTGTTAATCGCGATGTCTGCCGGCGCACCTGCAGCCACGGCGCAATCGCCTGAACACCCGTTATCGATAGCCGCCGCTCCCTCCCCGCCGCTGCCCCGCACGCTGGTGTTGATCGACCGGCCCGTCGTCGAGTTGAAAGATCTGTTTCATCACGCCGGAATCAACGCGGATGCGGTCCTGGGGCCGGCACCGCTCCCCGGGGCGCGGATCGTGGTCGGCAGCCGACAACTGGCGGCGATCGCGCTGCGATACGGCGTTGCCTGGTTTCCCGGCGATTCCGATCCATCCGTTTCGATCGAACGACCTGGCTCACCGATCGGGCATGATCGGATCGTCGCCGCGGTACGGCGGGCCCTGCGGCAGGCGGGTGCGGCCGGTCATCTGGCGATCAACCTCGAAGGCGAACAATTCCCGATGGTGCCGCCCAATTCGCAGCCGGACATTTCGATCGATCAAATGGTTTTCGATCACAATACCGGGGCGTTCCGCGCGATTGCCCACATCGCGGCGCCCCAGATGGAGACAATCAGCACCACGATCGGCGGTGTTGCGAAACCCGAAGCCCAACGGGTGATCGCAACCCACGATCTGACCCGCGGCGACATACTGAACGACAGTGACGTACGGCTGACCTGGGTGGCGCAGGACGATGACCCGCGCGACGCGATCAGGACGCTTTCGCGCGTCATCGGCATGCAGGTCGATCAGTCGATCCTCAAAGGAATGCCGTTGTCGCGCCGTATGATCGCCGATCCGATCCTGGTCGCGCGCGGCGCCACGGTAAGCCTGGCGGTGGACATGCCCGGGCTTGAAGTCACCGCACAGGGCGTCGCCCTGGAGGCGGGCGGATCGGGCCATGTGATCCCGGTGATCAACCCGTCGTCCCACGAAATCGTCCAGGCCGTCATCGATGGGCCGGACCATGCGCATGTGCTGCCGGGCAGCATGCCGACCCGGAGCGATAATGCCAATCGGTATTACGATCTGGCGGGGCGTCAACCGTGAGACGTGATGCGATCCATCACCGGGGCGGCCGTCATGCCCGCGCAATCGGCGCGATGATGTCGGTTTTGTCGCTGGGGGGTTGCGGTGCGTTCTCGAACCTGTCCTATGTCGGTCATGCGCCGCCGATGACGCCGATCACCAATCCGACGCAGGCCGCAACCTGGCGGCCGGTGAGTATGCCGATGCCGCCGCTCCGCGAGGTGCCGAGCGCACCCGACAGTCTCTGGCGGCGCGGCGCGCGGGCGTTTTTCAAGGATCAACGGGCATCGCGGGTGGGCGACATCATCACGATCACCGTCAACATCAACGATGCCGCAACGCTGAAAGACCAGACGACGCTCGGCCGTACCGGCTCTGAATCGATGGGCGTGCCGAATTTGTTCGGGTTGGAGAGCCTGATCCCGCGGGTGCTCGGCAAGAGCGTCAATCCATCCAGCCTCGTTTCGGTATCGGGGGCCGGCAATTCGACCGGAACCGGGCAGATCCAGCGGAATGAAAGTGTCACCCTGTCTTTGGCCGGCGAGATCACCCAGGTGCTGCCAAACGGCAATTTCGTCGTGGTCGCCCGGCAGGAAATGCGGGTGAACAACGAACTCAGGGTGCTGACCGTGTCGGGCATCTGCCGGCCGCAAGATATTGCGAGCAACAATATCGTCCAGGCGGATCAACTGGCCGAAGCGCGCATATCCTATGGTGGCCGTGGTTTGCTCAGCGGTGAGCAATCGCCGCGGGTTGGTCAGCAGATTCTCGACGACATCGTGCCGTTCTGACAGGGCGCGTGCACGACCCGGCACGCGCGATCCCGGTGCGCAGGCGTTGCCACTCGTAGTGGCCGACCATTCCGAGGGATGGCTCGATTGCTGCGGCGGCGGTGCTCCATTATGGAGGGTTTCGCTGCAGGCCGACGCGGCCAACGATGCGATGATGATATCCACCGGCGCCGCTTCGCGGACCGGCCGGAAAGGATGGCCGGTTCGCCGGCCGGATGAACCGATGATCACGACGAACCTGCTGGTGCTGATTTCACTCGCCTTCGCCTGGAGCATGGGTGCCCAGTATACCGGCGCGTGCATGGGCATGCCTTATGCCACGGGATCGATCGGCCGGACGTCTGCCCTGCGGCTGATGGCGGTCGCGACGCTGATCGGCGCGGCCGCGTTCAGCCATGAGGTTCTGACCCATGTCGGGCACGGTATTCTCAAAGGTGGGCTCGGCACGGTGCCGGCGATCATCGTGATCGGCACCGCCTTCGCACTGACGACACTATTCACCCGGCACCGGATTCCAACCTCGACGATCCAGATCCTGGTGTTCGCTATGGTCGGTGCCGGCCTGGCGCTACGGCTGGGCGTATATTGGGCGGCGATCCTGCATCTCGCGCTGCTCTGGGTGCTGGCGCCGTTCATCGCCTGCGGCTGTGGCTTTCTGTTCACCCGCCTGCTCGACCGCATCCCGGCGCTTGCGGCGCATCGCCATACGCCGATCATCGGCCGGGCACTGGTCGGCGCGGGCGCGATCGCCTCACTGACGATGGGGGCGAATGATGTGTCGAACGCAACGGCGGTGTTTCTGTCGGCGCATATCACCGGCGTGCGCGCAGCCGGCATCATCGGCGGCATCGGCCTGGCCGCCGGGGTGCTGACATGGGGCCGCCCGCTGCTGGAGCGCGTCGCGTTCGATGTGGTGAAACTGGATGCGACGATGGCGACCGCGGCGCAGAGCGTGCAGGCGCTGGTGGTGCTCGGCGCGGTGGCGTTCGGAGATTTTACGTCGATGAATCAGGCGCTGATCGGTGCAATGGCCGGCGCCGGCCTCGCGCGGGGGCGGCAGACGATCGATGGTAGGGTCCTTCGCGGCATCGGGCGCGGCTGGATCATCGGCCCCGGTGCCGGGTTCGTGCTTTCCTACGCGGCGGCCGCGCTGTTCCGCACCACCATGCACCCATGAGGCCGAGGCCGCACGGCGGTCAGATGACCGGCCACACCCAGAACACCACGCCGACCAGCATGATGAACGCGCCGCTCAGCACCTCGCCGTAGCGCTCGAGCGGGCCGAGGCTGATCCGCTGCAAACCGGCGGTCGAGGCGAGACACAGCGCGACATAGGTCACGATCGTGCTGATCGAGAATACAATCGCCATGATCGCAATCACACCGAAGCCGAATTTGCTGGCGGCGAAAAACGCCGGAATCCCCTCGACCATCGGCGAGGACCCCAGAATCAGCATCAGCGCCGTGCGCGATGAGGTTTTATGCGCATGCTCGTGCAACGGCACATCATCGCCATCGATCGCGATGTCGTGCATCGTGGCACCGTCATGATCGTGCAGGTGGCCGTGCGCCGGGCCGGACCCGTGCCGGTGGACATGCACGTGCCGCTGCATCACCGCGACATCGCCGCTCGCCGGCTGATAGAGCGCATCGCCCGGCGGCGCATGATGGTGATGTGCATGATCGCCATGGCCGTGCTCGGCGAATGCGGTGTCGTAACGGTGCGCGTGACCGCCGTGCGCCATGGTGATGGTGACCGCAAAACCATGCGGCTCGGGAATTTCGTCGAGCGATTCCCAATACGCGCCGCGATTGACCATCGCGAAACTCTGCCGGGTGGCATCGTCACGATGCGTCTCGACATGCATGGTATCGGCCTCCGGTCCGGTGAGCCGGAAGCGGGGCGGCGCGCCGGCCTCGAAAATCGAGAGCAGAATGGCGCCATGGCCGGTATCGATCGTCTGCAGCTCGGGCCCGTGGATCGTGCCCTCCTCAACCGGCCCGTGGCTGTGGCCATGATGATGGTGGCCATGGCCCGCGCCGCCGCGCATCTCGCGCAGCGCAGACAGCGCAATCCAGCCGCCGAAGGCGATCAGCGCGACACTCGCCGCAGCATCGACGAAACCGCCGAATTTCACCGCGAACGCGGCACCGGCAATCCAGACCGCGACGCCGATCGCGAGGGTGGACAACACATGGCCGATCCCGGCGCGGAACGCGACACGCGCCGTCTCGCCGTGCGACCAGCCGCGCTGGCGCGCGATCAACGTGATCGGCACCCAATGGTCCGGCACGATCGTATGCAGCACGCCGACGCCGGCAACACCCACGATCAGAAACAGCGCCTCGGTATTCATGGCCGGATCATATCACATGTTCGGGAGACAGGGCACAGATCCGGCCCGACGCGCCATCCTCGATCTGCATCGTGGCGTGGCCGATGCCAAACCGATCGCGCAGCGTATCGCAGGTGCGATGCAGCAGCGCATCGTCCATCGCGGCACCGGGGCGCACCAGATGCACCGTCAAGGCGATCTCGGTGGTGCTCAGCCCCCAGATATGCAGATCATGCACCTCGCTCACGCCCGGCAGGGCGGCGAGGTAGCGGCGCACCGCCTCGGCATCGACGCTGCCGGGCACCTTATCGAGCGCGAGGTCGAGGCTGTCGCGCAGGACCGACCAGGTGGAGACGAGAATGAGACCCGCCACCACCAGGCTCGCGGCGGGATCGACCCAGGTCCAGCCGGTGAACAGAATGATGAGGCCGGATATCACCACGCCGAGCGAAACCACCGCATCCGCTGCCATATGGCTGAAGGCCGCGCGCACGTTCAGATCCCCCTTGCGGCCGCGGGCGAACAGCCACGCCGTGACGCCGTTGACGGCGATGCCGGCAGCCGCGACGATGATGATGGTGGAACTGCCGACCGCACCGCGCGGGACGCCGACGACCAGCCGCTGGATCGCCTCGACCGCGATGGCACCGACGCCGACCAGCAGCACGACCGCATTGGTCAACGATGCAAGGATGGAACTGCGCCCGAAGCCGTAGGTACGCAGGCGGCTGGGCCGGCGCCGCCCCAGCACCGCCGCACCCCAGGCGAGCAACAGGCCGAGCACATCGCCCAGATTATGCGCGGCATCCGCCAGCAATACCACCGAGTGGGCGGCGATGCCGAACACGACCTCGGCCGCGACGAAGCCCGCGTTGAGCAGCGCGCCGAAAGCAAACGCGCCGTCGAACCCCGCCGGCGGCGCATGGTGATGATGGCCGCCCGGTCCGTGGTGATGCCCCGCGTGGTCGTGCCCTGCGTGGTCATGCCCCGCGTGGTGATGGGCCGCGTGGTGATGACCCACATGGTTGTGGTCGCTCTCGTGCGGCGTGTTCATCGGCATCTCCTGTGAAGCGGCTGCACCCGGCGCATCGGCGCCAGCATCGCATTATCAACCGTGAAGCCGCTTCAGGGTCAAGCAATCCCGCCCAGTCCGCCCGGTCAGCGCGGATTATCGCGCTTCAGGCCGGCGATCCGGCAGCACGCACAGCATTTCATAGAGCAGATTTGCGCCGATCAGGGCGGTCGTGCCGGTCGTGTCATAGGCCGGTGCGACCTCGACCAGATCGGCACCGACCAGATTGAGCCCGGCGCAGCCGCGAATGATCTCCAGCGCCTGAATCGTGGTCAGGCCGCCGATTTCCGGCGTGCCGGTGCCCGGCGCCACCGAGGGGTCGAGGCTGTCGATGTCATAGGTCAGATACACCGGCCCGCTGCCCATCATGGCGCGCACCTCCGCCATCAACGGCGTCAGCGAGCGGTGCCAGCACGCCTCGACCGGGACGACCCGAAACCCCTGCGCGCGCTGCCAGTCGAAATCGGTCGGATAATAGCCGGTGCCGCGCAACCCGATCTGGATCGCGCGATGCGGATCGATCGCGCCATCCTCGACCGCGCGACGGAACGGCGTGCCATGCGCAATCCGCTCGCCGAACATCGTGTCGTTCACGTCCGCATGCGCATCGATGTGAATGAACCCGACCGGCCCGTGCTTCGCCGCCATGGCGCGCAACACCGGATAGGTCAACGTATGATCGCCCCCCAGTATCAGCGGGATACACCCATGCGCGATGACCGCGGCAATCCCCGCCTCGATCAGCCCGATCGATTTTTCGAGATTGTACGGATTGGTCGCGATATCACCCAGATCAGCCACCTGCATCCGCTCGAACGGGGCCGCACCCGTCGCCATGTTGTAAGGCCGCAACATGACCGATTCCGAACGGATCGCGCGTGGCCCGAACCGCGTGCCAGCCCGGTTGGACGTGCCGATGTCCATCGGCACACCAATGAACGCCGCATTCAGCCCGGCCGCACTCGCCGCCTGCGGCAGACGCATCATCGTCGCAATCCCCGCAAAACGCGGCATCTCGTTCGCACTGGTCGGCTGGTTGTATGGTCCGGTCACGGCGGGGTCTCCTGGTTGGTGTGAGGTGAGGCTGAGGACAGCAAGGCCAGGGGCGCTGTCTCGGAGTTTCAACCGATCTGGCCTGCACAGCCCTCCTCTCGCCTAAAACTAGCGGATTTTAAAGGCTCCGCCTTTAACGGGGGCCAGGGGGCAGAGCCCCCTGGCCTTCTTGCCCCCAGCCTCATTTCGTACCAAACAGCCGATCCCCGGCGTCGCCGAGGCCGGGGCGGATGTAGGCGTGTTCATCGAGTTCGCGATCGAGTGCAGCGGTAAAAATCGGCACGTCGGGGTGAGCCGCGCGCAGCACGGCGACGCCTTCGGGGGCGGCGATCAGGCAGACGAATTTGATGGCGGCAGCGCCGGCGCGTTTCAGGCGGCTCACGGCGGCGGCGGCGGAATGTCCGGTCGCGAGCATCGGGTCGACCACGATGGTGAGGCGTTCGGCCATGTCTTCGGGGACTTTGAAATAGTATTCGATCGGTTCGTGGCTGACGGGATCGCGGTAGAGGCCGATGTGGCCGATGCGTGCCGAGGGCACGAGGTCGATCATGCCGCCCAGAATACCGTCGCCGGCGCGCAGGATCGAGATGAAGCAGAGTTTCTTGCCCGAGACCTGGCGCGCGATCATCGGCTCCATCGGGGTCTGGATATCGACCGGCTGCAGCGGCAGGTCGCGCAGCACCTCGTAGCCCATCAGCAGGCTGATTTCCCGCGCAAGGCGGCGGAAATCGCCGGTCGGGGTGGCGAGGCTGCGCAGCAGGGTGAGTTTATGTTCGACGAGCGGATGATCGACGATGGTCACACCGGCCGGTGTCGTGGTCTCTCCCTGGCTGGTCGGCATCACGCCGCGACGGTCCGGCGTTTACGGGCGGGCGATGGCGGCGGCTGCACCGCTTCGGATTTCGGGGGCCTGGCGGTCCTGGTCGTGGCGTCTTGCTTGGCGGTGCGGCGCGGCGGGTGGATTTCGGCGGTCATTTTTCTGCCGACGATGCGTTCGATCTCGGCGCGGAACGCGCGCAGGTAGCGCTTCAGATCGAGATTTTCCGTCGCGTAATCGCGCGCGCCGGCCGAGAGCTTTGCGGCCAGCGCCCGATCCTCGAGCATGCGCAGCGTGGTGTCCGCGAGGGAGGCATGATCGAGCGAGGGGGTCACGAGTCCGGTTACGCCGTCGTGCACGAATTCGGTGACGGTCGCGGTATCCGATCCGATCACGGGCGCGCCGACCGCCAGTGCCTCGCGCAGGCTCCAGGAGGCCACGAAGGGGTAGGAGAAATAGATGTGGCTGTCCGAGCGCTGCAGAAGTTTCACGTGATCTTCATACGTCACGCGACCCATGAAATGCACCCGCGAAAGATCGAGCCGGTCGCCCACCTCGGCCAGCAGTTCCGATCGCCAGGTGCCTTTGGGCGGTGCGGCTCCGTAGCTGACGTCGTCGCCGCCGACGATCGAGACCACCACGTCCTTGCGCGCCTGCAGGATCGCGGGCAGCGCGCGCATCATGGTATGAAAGCCGCGATAGGGTTCGAGGTTGCGCGCGACATAGGTGATCAGCCGCTGTTTCGGCCCGACGGTGAGCGGCCCGACCGAGAGTTTCTGTTTGCGCAGCGCCGGATCGGGCTTGCAGATGGTGAGATCGACGCCCTCGCGCAGCACCGTAATGCGGTCGCGCGCCCAGGCGGGGTAGGTCTGCCATTGCCAGGTCGTGGGGGTCTGGCCGTATTGTTCGAGCGCGATCGCCAGATGGTTGACGCCGTTTTTGGCGCGCACCGCCCCGAACTGGGCTTCCGGCATGATGAATTCGGGGTCGAAATTCACATCCGTGCCGTCGAGCCGGTAATAGAATTCGAAATAGCCGAGGATCGGCACGCCCGGAAAGACATCGACCAGATTGAGCAATTCACCCCAGCCGTGATGACCGATGATGATGTCGGGCACGAACCCCAGCGCCTTGATCTGCTTGGCCCCGGCATAGCCGGCCTCGGCGCGGCGCATCGCGACGTCGAATTCCCGGGCACTCGGGTGCACCGCCGCGTGGGTCGCCGGCGGGCGGGCATAGGTGACCTTGCGGACCCCGGCCATGTGGTTGATGTTCGGTTCGGTCATGAACACGATTTCATGACCGCCCTCGGCCAGCAGATCGCGCACGATGTGCAGGTACTGGCCGGGGAAGTTCTGGTGAACGAACAGGAATTTCACGGCGCGCCGCTCAGCGTCGGCCGCGCGCGACCGCCTTGATTTTGGCGCGCGGCACCAGGGTCAGGCGGACCGCTTCGAGTGCCGCCAGACTGTCCGCCTCGCAGGTTTCATCGCTGCCGACCGGCCCGGCCTTCGAGCCATCGACAAAGCTTGCCTCGCACGACAATTCGAACGCCTCGGCCGCCTTGCCCTCCAGCCGCACCCGCAGCCCCAGCAGCGGCAGCGCCATGCCGCGGCTGCCGCAATAATCGCCGGCGGCGACCCAGGGAGACAGCCAGCCGCGACCAAGCACGGCCTGATACGATAAATCTTCCGGCGCGACGCCTTCGGGCGCCGCGATCGCGATGCCCTCGATCCAGTTGCCGGAGCCCGGCTCACCCAGCCAGTCGCCGAATTTTGCCCCCACGTCGCCGCGCGTCTGGATATGGGCGAGAACATCCATCGCGACCGGTTCGGTCACCGCGGGCGCGGCCGGGGCGGCCATGCCCTGGGCGAGGCGCATCACCTGCAACCGCGGTGCGGCATCGGCGCGGCCGGCGACCTGATAGACCGTGACGAGCACCTGCGCCGGCCCCTTGGCCACGCGCACCAACGCCGCATCGCCCTGGCCGGTCAGCCAGCCATCCGCGCGGAAGCCGGTGATTTCAACGCTGTTGACGCCCAGCGGCGGCGGCGAAATCCGCACGCCCGGCAGGCCCTGGTCGAGCGCCGCGCCGGTATTCGCCTCGTTGACGATGCAGAACAAGCCGGTGTCCAACGTCATCAGGTGACCCGAGACTTTCAGCTCCTGGATCGATCCGGCCTGCAATTCCGGCGCGGGCGCAGGGGCATTTCCAGCCTGGGGTGCAGACTTGGCGGCGGCTTTTGACATCAAGGCGTCTCCGTTAAGATAGCGGGTTGGCGTCGGCGGGGGTGGGGGCGGAACTCATCAGAGGTTGTATACGATTATTGAGATTGCCTAAATTTGGTCGCCACGCAAGCAGGGTCTGGTTGATCCGCGCCGTCGGCAGGCCGAGCGGCAACAGAAATCCGCGCCCTGTGGCTTTGATGCGCGCCGCCTGGGCCCCAAGGTCGAATCCCACGACGTACAACCCGCCGCGCCACGCCTCGGTCAGCGCGAAGCACCAGGTCTCGGGCCAGATCGAGGGCAGGAAGCCGAGCTGCGCGCCGGACCGCGCGATCAACCCAGCCGCCTCGCCTTCCTGATAGGCGCCGGTGATCAGCACGCGCCCGGTTGCGATCAGCGCCGCATCATCCTCGCTGGTGCCGATCAGCACGAAGCGCAGCGGCAGGTTGTTCGAAGCCGCATCGCGCGCGCAATCGAGCAGCACATCGAACCCCTTGGCCGGTCCGATGCCGCCGACCACCGCGATCAGCCGCGCGCCGGCTGGCGGCGGGGCGCGCAGGGCGAATTGCGCGGTATCGTCTTCCCAGGGCGTGACCGTGGGTTTGATGCCGGGGAAATGCCGCTGCAGCCGCGCCTTGACATCGGCCGAGGGCACGCTGATCCGGCGCGCGGTGCGCAATTCGGCGCGCGAGCGGGTGATCAGGGCCGCCGGGCTGATCGGGTCGGTCAGTTCGCTGCCGGCGGTGGCGATGCAGGCATTGCAGCCCGCCACATCCGGCTCGCCGCAATAGCGCCGGGCCGGGCCGATCAGGTTCACCCGCTTACAGAAACTGGCGTAGTCATGGATGATGTGCTCGGCCGGCACACCGAGCGCCGTGGCCAGACCGCGCATGATCGGGTGGTGGCCGAGCGTGTGGTGGAACTCAACATGGCGCACCGATTCGCGGCGCAGCAGCGCGACCAAGGCAGCAAACCGGCCGGGCATCGCGTACCGCAGGTTGGGATAGTCGTGCGGCGCATCGTCGGTCAGCCTTGCGGTGCCGATCAGGCTCGCGCGGCTGGCCGGATCGGTGAAATCGGGCTGGATCAGGATCGGGCGCAGCCCGGCGGCGCGCAGCGATGCCATCCGCGCCGCGATGACCCGGGCGATGCCGCCGCCATGGTCGTGCGAGACCAGCACGACCGCGCCGCTGTTGCCGGTGGTGGATTGAAACCGCGCGCGGTCGAGCCGAAAGCGCGCGGGTTGCAGCGGATCATCGGCGTGATGGGCGGCGATCAGCGCGTGATAGCCGGGGTGGCGGCGTTCGAGGATCGCGAGATTGCGCGCGCAGAGCGACGATGCCGCGGCGCCGAACGACGTATTCGCATGATGCGCGACATATACGCCCGGAACGCCCACGTGGCGGAACCCGAGTGCCGCCGCGCGGCGGCACCAGTCGTTCTCCTCGCCATAGCCTTGCGCGAACAGGCGCCGATCGAAAAGACCGGTGGCGTCGAGCGCATCGTGGCGGATCGCCATGCAGAAGCCGATCGCGGTCGGGATCTCGACGATGCCGGCCCGATTGGCGCGGCGGGCCAGCCGGTCGAGCCTGGTGGTTGCCGCGAGATCGGGCGGCGGGTTGCCGCCCTGCGGCGCGGGGTAGCTCAGGATGGTCGCCTCGTTCGACAGCGGCGTGGCGCTCGCGATCGCCTCGCCGGCATAGAGTGCCGCCTGCAGACGCGCCGGCGCGCCGGGCGGAATCACAATATCGGCGTTCAGCAGCAGGATGTCGCAGCCCGGCAGCAGACGGCGCGCGGCGCCGATGCCGGTGTTGGCCGCGCCGGGGAAGCCGCGATTGCGGCGGTGGCGGCGCAGATGGATGCGGCCTGCCCGGTGTTCGGCATCGATCATGCGGACCAGGTCGGGCTCGGGGCTGGCATCATCGACCACAACGATCGGCACGGCACCGCCACGCTTCGGGCCGAGCGCCGCGTAGAGCGATTGCAGCGCGGCGAGCGTGGCGGCAGCGTTGCGATAGACCGGCATCACCGCGCAGAGACCGGCGATGGCGGGCCTCGTGCGGGTGCGGCTGCGCGCGCGGAACGCCGGCAGGTCGGTCAGCACCGCCGGGTCGAGCGGGGTGCCGTGCAGCGGCCTGCCATCGGGTGTGACGATGCGGAACGGCGGTTGCAGCCCTTGCAACACCTTGGCACCGATGCGGAACGCGTGGCGCGGCAGGAACCATGCCGGCGCATCCGGCGGCAGCCGGCGGCGCGGATGCAGGGCGCGCGCGGTGCCGCGCCGGTCGATCAGGGTCAGGTTCGGGGCACGGTCCGGCGCGGCCGGGTTTGTGACCCAGCCGGTGATGCCGCCGCGCTCGGCATGGGCGATGCCGCCGGTGCGGCGCAGTGTGGCGAGGTCGAGCGGGCTGCCCAGCAGGGGATTTTCGTCAGCCTCGATCTGCAGGAATGCGAGGCCGGCGAGCCTGCGCGGCACGCCGGGGCATTCCACGCCATCGGCCCGGATGGTCGGGGCGGCGGCGTGCAGCACCAGTGCGCCATCGGCGATCGCGCACCAGCCGGGCGCGCCGGCGGCCCTGGCGACCGCATCCGCGAAGGGGGCGAGATCGGCATCGTCGGGCAGTTCGTGGCGTTGGAACAGGGTCGCCAGCGCGGCCGCGGCACCCGGGCGATCACCCGCCCGCCAGCGTACCCGCGCCAGGGCGAGCCAGGCGCCGGCCAGATCATGCGCGGTGGCGATGGCGTGGAGCGCGCGTTCGGCCGCGGGGTCCTGTGTGGCGGCAAGGATCAGGGCGCGTTCGAAGGTGGGGCGCGGGTCCTGTGGCGCGATGCGGCTGACGCGTTCGAGCCAGAACGCGGCCGTCGCCAGATCGCCGGTATTCAGGGCGTCGCGGCCCCGCGCCCAGGCGTCCGCAGCTTCGGCGTGGCGACGCTGCCGGACGGCATCGGGGTCGGCGGCGGTCAATCGCCGGCGGCTTGGCGCGGCTGCGGCGCGTCCGGCAGGGCGAGTTCGGCGAGGTCGATCCGTGCCTCGTCGACGCCTTGCGCGAGGGCGCGGTTGAGCCAGCGCGCCGCCTGCACCGGGTCGGGCGGGCCGGCCAATCCCTTGCGCAGATAGCGCCCGAGCATGAGTTGCGCGACCGGGTGATTGAGCGCCGCCGCCTTGGCGAACCAGGCCTGCGCCTCGATCCGGTCGGTCGGGATATCGTGGCCGCCACCATAGAGCGCACCAAGTGCGAACATCGCACCGGCATGGCCGCTGGCGGCGACGCGGAGGAACATGTCGCGCGCGCCGGCGTGATCGCGCGGGCAGCCGTGGCCGTGCAGCTTCATTTCGGCGAGCAGGGCCAGCGCCTCGACCATGCCGGTTTCCGCGGCGCGGGCGATCCAGCGGTGGGCCTCGACCGGATCGGCCGGGATGCCGCGCCCCTCGAACAAAAGACGGCCGTACCAGTATTGCGCGTTGACCACACCCTCGGCGGCGCGCCGGAGCCAGATCGCGGCGCGCGCATCGTCACGCTTGACGCCGACGCCCTCGGCCAGACAGACGCCGTAGTTGAACGCACCGATCAGATCGCCCGATTCGGCGGCTTTTTCGAACCATTCATGGATCGGCAGACCATCGACCGAGGATTGCCTGACTTCGCCGCGCAGCATGAGATTACCGAGATCGGCACCGGCGACGATGTCACCTTGCTGGGCGGCGCGGGCGAGCCAGCGGGCGGCTTCCTCGGGGTCGCGCGCGACGCCGGCGCCGGTGAGGTAGAGCATGCCCAAGGCGCGCGCCGCGACGCGGTGCCCGGCCTCGGCGGCGACGCGGAACCAGAGCGCGGCTTCGGCATAATTGGGTGGCAGAGCGCCGCCGCGGGCGTACAGATCGGCCACCAGCGCGGCCGCTTCCGGATCGCCCGCGATGGCCGCGCGACGCAGCCAGGATTCACCCTCGATCGGGTCCGGCGCGCAGCCGTGGCCGGCCAGCAGCATGGCCCCGAGTTTGGCCTGGGCGTTGCGGATGCCGTGGATCGCGGCCTTGCGGTAATGGGTCAGGGCACGCGCGGGGTCGGGCAGGACGCCGACTGCCTGCTCGTGGATGACCCCGAGCAGATAATGCGCGGTCGGCAGATCGGCCTTCACCGCCTCCTCGAACTCGCGCATCGCGGCGACGGTTTTCTCGGCGGTATCGGCCTGGCGCATCAGGATCATGCCGAGGCCGAGATGGCCCTGCGGCCAGTTTTGCGCGGCTGAGCGGCGGTAATAGAGTTCGGCCGCCGCCAGATCGCGGATATCGTCCGGACCGTTCGACAGGATGTATCCGAGCAGCGCCTCGCCATCGGCGGAGCCCGCCTCGGCCGCGCGGCGGGCCCAGATCAGCGCCGAGGCGAAATCGGCCGCATTGGCGGTTTCGCTGGGCTGGACATGATCGCCGAACAGCGATGCCGCCTGATCGGGCGACGGCGCCTTCAGCCCGTGGATGAACATGCCGGCGAGCCGGCACTGGCTTTCGACATGGCCGGCTTCCGCCGCGCGCTGGAACCAGCGTGCGGCCTCGCGCGGGTTCTGCGACAGGCCGCGCCCGGCCATGTAGGCTTCACCGAGGGCGAATTGCGCTTCGGCCAGCCCCGCTTCGGCGGCAATGCTGTAGAGCCGCGCCGCGCGCTGCCATTGCTGCTCGCCGGCGAGCTCCCCTGCCCGCTTGAAGGCACGCCGGGGAGACAGCGCGGCGAGTTTATCGATCGCGTTCAGCATGACCGCTACAGGCGCCGATCACGGCTCACGCATACTGTCGTACGCGACCGGCATGATCTTGGTGATGAAGTACGACATGATGGTGCGGCGTCCTACCTTGATGTTCGCGTTCAGCGGCATGCCGGGCACCAGGCGGAAACCCGGCGGCACGTTGTGCAGCATCAACTCGTCGAGCGAGATATTGGCGCGATAATAGAGCGAATGCGGCCGGTTGGGCAGCGCGGACCCACCCTCGCCCGGGGTTTGCTCCGGGCTGAAACTGTCGGCGCTGATCGATTTCAGCGTGCCCTTGGCCGAGCCGTAGCGCAGGAAATCGAACGTGTCGAAATTGATCGTGACTGGATCGCCGATATGGACATAGCCCGATTCCGTGCCGCTGATATCGGCCTCGACGGTCAGCGGCGCATCGACCGGCACCAGCGAGATGAATTTCTCGCCCGATTGCAAAACCGAGCCGACCGATACATGCGCGACCGTGAGAACAATGGCGTCACGCGGCGCGCGCAGCACGACCAGCTGGCTCTGCAACTGCGCCTTGGACAGATCCTGCTGCGCCGTGACCAGCTTGCTGGTCGTTTCGGCGAGATCTTCCGAGACGGCGGCCGCCCATTTCTTCTCATAGGCGTCGCGCTCGGCGCGCTGGGCCGCGAGATCGCGCTCGCCGGCCGAGGCCGTGGCGATCGCACTCGACAGCGAGCTCGATACGGTCAGCCGGTCGTTCAACGCGAGCAGCGAGTTGAGTTTGCTGCCCACCTGCATTTTCTGCAGCTGGTTGCGCATGTTCTCGACATCCTGCGCGACACCGACCTGCTTTTTGAAGAACCCGGCTTCCTGCACGCTCTTGGTCACGATCAGATGGAGTTCGGCGATCTTCTGATCGTAATTCTCGACCGTGTAGGTCCGCTCGGCCTTGCGGCTCGCGAAAATCGCGGCTTGCAGCGCCTGGGCGGGGTTGGGGTGGGATGGCGCGTAGGTCTTGCCGGTGGCTTCGGCGACCAGCCTTGCCTGCTGGGCCGCCAGGGCGACGACCTGGGCGCGCAGCGCGGTGAGGTTGGCCCGCGCGAAGGTGGGGTTCAGCCGGGCGAGCAATTCGCCTTTGTGAACGATCTGGCCTTCGTGCACGTCGATCGACTGGACGATCGAGGTATCGAACGGCTGGAGCATGATGGTCGGTGCGGAGGAGACCAGCTTGCCCTGGGCGGTAACCACCTTGCTGACCCGGACGGTCGAGGCGATGATGATCAGGGCGAACACCATCGCGGTGACGATGAGCGCGGTGTAGCGCGAGATTGCGGGTACCGGGATCGCGATGACCGCGGCGGTGGGCGACTGGAACTCGAGCAGCGCCATCGGCGTGTCGCCGAGTTGGGCGGGGCTGGCGAGGGCGAGACCGGAGCCGGTCGCACCGGATGCGCGCGGCGGGGTTGGGTTTGCCATCGGCTCAGTCTCCCTGCGCGAGTGTCGGGGTCGGTGCGTTGCGCGCCCCTTCGGGGTTCATGTGGCGGTTCTGCTGCAACCACAGATGACGATAGATCGCGCAGCGTTCGACCAGCTCGCCATGCTTGCCGAGATCGACCACCTGGCCCGAATCCATCACCAGGATCTGGTCGCATTCGACCAGCGAGGCGAGACGGTGCGAAATGATCACCATGGTCCGGTTGCTGGCGATGCGCAGCAGGTTCGCGTTGATCAGCGCCTCGCTTTCCGGATCGAGCGCGCTGGTCGCTTCATCGAGGATCAGCAGGCGCGGGTCGGCGATCAGGGCGCGGGCGATCGCGAGGCGCTGCTTCTGGCCGCCGGACAGGTTGGGCGAGCCTTCCTGGATGAAGGTTTCATAGCCTTGCGGCAGGCGCTCGATGAACTCCTCCGCACCGGCCAGCCTTGCGGCGCGGATCGCATCCTCGAAGCTGAGGCCGGGGCGGCCGGCGATGATATTGTCACGCACCGAACCGCGGAACAGGAAATTATCCTGGAGCACGACGCCGAAACTTCTGCGCAGATGCCGCAGGTTGATCTCGCGCAGCTCGGTGTTGTCGATTTTGACCGCGCCGGTGTATTCGCGGTTGATGCCCTGGAGCAGGCGCGTCACGGTCGATTTTCCCGAGCCCGACCGCCCGACGATGCCGAGCATGGTCCCTTCCGGCACTGCGAAACTGACCTTGTTCAGCGCCGGCGTCTTGGTGCCCTCGTAGCTGAACGTGACGTTTTCGAACGCGACCGAACCGCGGAACTGCGGGCGCAGGCCCGTGTTGAGCGCCCGGCGCTCGGTCGGGCGGTTCAACACCTGCCCGACGATCGCGACGGCGGCGCGCGCTTCCTGCGCATCCTGGATCAGCCGGGCGAAGGAGACCAGCGGCCCGGCGACGCGGCCGCCGAGCAGCATGAAGCCGACCAGGCCACCCAGCGCCAGCGGATTCTGCGAGGTGAGCGCGATGTAGCCACCCAGCAGCAGGACGCCACCCTGGGCGTAGCGCTCGAACGGCAGCGACAGCACGACCGGCCAGTTGGAGAGCTTGCCCATCTGCATGTTGAGGCTGCTGGTCTGGGCGACGCGGGCGTCCCATTCGTCGGCGCGTACTTTTTCAAGCGCGAGCGCCTTGACGGTGCGGATGCCGTAGATGCTCTCGACCAGGACTGCGCCCTTGAGGCTTTCCGCCTCGATGATCTTGCCGGTGAGCCGCGCGATGGCCGGCAGGAACGAGGTGATGATGACGGCGATGATGCCGGAAGCGATCAGGATGGTCCAGGCCAGGAACGCATCGAGGTAGAACAGGATCGGCAGGATCAGCGCGACCATGAACATGTCGATGAAGGTGGAGAGCAGCCGGCCGGTGATGAAATCGCGCACCCGGTAGATCTGACCGACCTTGTAGGACAGATCACCGGCCTGGTTTTTCTCGAAGAAATCGATCGGCAGGGTCATCAACCGATCGAAGATCATCAGGTTGAGCCGGGCGTCGATCCTGGTGGACAGGATGACCAGCATCATCCGCCGTCCCCAGGTGAGCAGCGCTTCCCACAGGATGCAGACGATGAACACCAGCGTGACGAGAATGAGGGTGTTGATGCTCTTGTAAATGATCACGGTGTTGAGCACGACCATGATCATCAGAATGGGCAGGACCTGCAGGATGGTCAGCGTGATCGAACTGATCGCGACATCGCGCAGGATGCGCTTCTCGATCAGCACCATGCGCCACAGCAAGGAGAAATTGAAGGGCGGCTCGACATCCTGACCGTCGCGCTCGCCGCGGATCAGCAGCACCGCGCCATCCCAGACCTGGCGCAGTTGGATTTCATCGACCGCGATCGGTGCCGAGCCGAGCGGTGCGCGCGGGTCGCGCACGAAGATGATCGACCGGTCGCGATCGTGCGAGACCATCAGCGCGGCACCGCCGTCGCGCAGCAGGAGGACGACAGGTGCGGTGGTTTCGACCTTCATCAACTGACGGAAATTCAGCATGATGCCGCGCACCCACAGGCCGGATTCGCGCAGCCATTCGACCAGATGCGGCGAGGATGGCACCGGGTCCTTGGGATCGAGCGTCAGCGTCTCGGTCGCGAGATCGACGCCGTGGAACCGTGCGGCGGCCTTGACCGCGAGGATGCGGACGTGTTCCGCCTCGGTCTGCTCGTTACCGCGATCGGGGGAGGCGGCGCCGGCGCTGTCGACGATATCATTCATGGGGCGAGATGTCCCTTGTATTGGCCCGGTCTGGGTCTTGCCGGGTGACGGTAAATGCATGGCGAACGCGATTGAGATGCGCACGGTTTACGCCGCGCTGCAACAGACCAGAAACGGCGGCAGAATTCAATGAAATAGATCAAATCTCCAACCCGGTCTCGATAATAGCACAAAACCTGCGTCCGCTTCCAGAGCCGGATGGACCGCTCGATCGACCGGATGGGTGGCCGCGGGCGGGATGGATCGGCCCCGGGCTCTTGCGATGTCGCGGTGGCGGCGGCATCACTGAGGTTCGTTCACCTGGAGTCGATTGCCCATGGAAATCCGCGCCGCGACCGCTGAGGATCTGCCCGAGTGCCAGGCGATTTACGCCCATCATGTGCTTGAGGGCACCGGCACGTTCGAGGAAATTCCCCCGGCACTCGAGGAGATTGCGGCGCGCCATCGGCAGATCGTGGGCGCCGGCCGGTCTTGGCTGGTGGCGACCGATGCGACCGGTTTGCTGGGGTTTGCCTATTTCGATCAGTACCGCGCGCGCTCGGCCTATCGGTTCACCGCCGAGGACAGTGTTTATGTCCGCGAGAATGTGCGGGGTCAGGGGGTCGGCAAGGCGCTGGTCGCGCGGTTGCTGAGCGATGCGCGGGCCCGCGGGTTTCGCCAGATGCTGGCGGTGATCGGGGATTCCGAGAATACCGGCTCGATCGGGGTCCATGCGAGCCTCGGGTTTCAGCGCGTCGGCACGCTGCGCGATGTCGGGTTCAAATTTGGCCGTTGGCTTGATGTGATCATCATGCAACGCGGACTCGACACCGATATTTGAACCCGCACATCGTCAGGCGCCGATTTTCAAGGTCTGTACCGATTCCTCAAGCTCGGAGAAACTCGGCATATGGAGGTTGGGCACCATTTTACGCCCGATCTCGACACTGACCTGCGGCGCGTTGCCGTGCAGATGGGCCACCAGCACGGCCCTGATCACTTCGAAATAGCGCGAATCCTCCTCGACCACGCCGCGCATCCGCACGGCGAGCGGGCCGACGATGCCATACGCCAGCAGAACGCCGAGGAATGTGCCGGTGAGCGCCTCGCCGATCATTTCGCCGAGAATGGCGGGCGGCTGACTGATGTGGGCCATGGTCTTGATGACGCCGAGCACGGCGGCGACGATGCCGAGCGCGGGCAGCCCATCCGCCATGGTCTGCAAGGTGTGGGCACCGTGCAGTTCCTCGGTCAGCGTCTTGCGCAGTTCGCGGGCCATGACGTCTTCGATCTGGTGCGGATCATCGGCGTTCATGCCGACCATGCGCAGATAGTCGCACATGATGGCGGTTGCGTGATGGTTTTTCAGAATGCGCGGAAAATGCTGGAACACCGGGCTTTCCTCCGGCCGTTCGATATGGGCTTCGAGCGCCATCGCCCCTTTGGTCGAGGCGAGCCGCACCAGGTAGAACAGCATGCAGAGCAGTTCGGTATAGTCGGATTTTTTGAAGGAACCGCCCTTCATCACCTTCTTGAAATCGCCCAGCGTGTGTTTGATGTGGTGCATCGAATTGCCGGCGATGAACGTACCGATCGCGGCCCCGCCGATCGTGACGAATTCCAGCGGCATCGATTTCATCAAGGGCCCGATTGCGCCGCCGGTGGCGATAAATACCCCGAATACACAGACGAGCAGAAAAGCCACGCCTCCCAAAGTCAGCATCACTCACCGAATTATTCAAATGGATCTTCGAATATCGGGTCATGGTGCGGTCGCACCATATGTTTTGACCCCATTCACCGGTGCGGGACGCAAGACCAGGATTGCGACCCGCCGGTTGCCTGCGGCGCGCGGCGTTTTTGGCAGCAGCAGATCGTGATCGGCATAGCCGACCACGGCGCTGACGAGCGGTTTCGGCAGACCGGCCTGTTCCATCAAGCGGCGCGTCGCGTTCGCGCGCTCGACCGATAGATCCCAGTTACTCTGGCCGGTGCCGACATAAGGTGTCGCATCGGTATAGCCGGAAATCTTGATCGGGTCCGCCAGCTTGACCAGGATCGGGGTGATCTTGCGGATCAGCGCGCCGGTCATGGCGTTGGGTTCGGATGAACCGAGTTTGAACATTGGCCGCTTGTGGGTGTCCATGATCTGGATTTCGAGCCCCTGCGGCGTTTCGTGGATGCTGACCTGATGCGAAAGCACCCGCAGCGACGGATCGGCCGCGATGGCCTGTTTCATCGCATGGGAAGCGGCGGCGAAGCGGCGGTGGCCCAGATCGCCGGGGGCCAGACCGCCGTTGGCAACGGCGGCGGCCACCGTGGCTCTGGCGGGTGGCGCGGCCGGGGGCGCCATGCTCGGCACCGCGCCGCTGCCAGGGTGGGCGGTGCCTTGCAGGGTCGTCGTGACATTGGCGAGATGTTCGCCCGTCGCGTTGACCGGGCGGATCTGCTCGCCCTGCGGCACGTGCGGCACGGTGGGCGGGACCGGATTGTGCCCGACGGTGACGCGCACGGCCCCGAGATCGGACGTCAGGGCGCCGTGATCGAACGGCGTGCGGCCGCCGAACGGCTTGCCTTCGCCGGAGGCGCCGCGGTTGAGCACATTCGCCTGGCTGAAATAATCGGCAAGGCCGATGCGCTGGGCTTGCGTGGTCGCGTTGATCAGCCACATCAGCAGAAAGAACGCCATCATCGCGGTCACGAAATCGGCGTAGGCGACCTTCCAGGCGCCGCCATGATGGCCGCCCTCGACAATCTCTTCCTTGCGGATAATGACGTTGACCGCCTGATTACCCGCCTTGCCCGCTCGTGGTTTCCGTGAAGCCATCGTTGTTGCACCGCCTTCGGGGGCAGTATCGCGGGGCGGGGTTAACGAAAGACTAATCGGGGTCGGTTAATGCGCGGGCGAAGATCGCGGGGTCGATATTGCCGCCGGACAGGATGACGCCGACGCTAAGCCCCGCCAGCGGCAGGGCCTCGCCGAGCAGCGCCGCGAGCGCCACCGCGCCGCCGGGCTCGACGACCAGTTTCAGGTGTTTCGCCGCAAAACCGATCGCGCGCAGCACCGCGGCATCGGCCACCGCCACCGCGCCGGCGAGCAGGCGCTGGTTGATCGAGAAGGTCAACGCGCCCGGCGCCATCGCCAGCAGCGCGTCGCACAGCGGTGAACCGGCACCGTCGTTGGTGACAAGGCTGCCCGCGACGAGGGAGCGGCCGGTATCGTCCCAGCCCTCGGGTTCGACCGCGATCAGGCGCGTCGCCGGCGAGACGCTCTGCAGCGCCAGCGCGCAGCCGGCGGTGAGGCCGCCTCCACCGGTGCAGACGAGCATGATATCGAGTTCGACCCCCGCCGCGCGCGCATCCGCCACCAGTTCGAGCGCGAGCGTGCCCTGCCCGGCGATCACGTCCGCATGCTCGAACGGCGGGATCAGCGCGGCGCCGGTGCGGGCCGCGATGTCCCGGCCGATCGCGGCGCGGTCCTCGGTCCGCCGGTCGAACGGCACGATCGTCGCACCCCAGGCGGCGGTCGCTTCGCGCTTGATCGAGGGCGCATCGGCCGGCATCACGATGGTCGCACCGATGCCGAGCGCCGCGGCGGCGCAGGCGATCGCCTGGCCGTGATTGCCCGAGGAATAGGTGACCACGCCGTGCCGCCGCACCGCTTCCGGCAGGAGGTGCAGCGCGTTGGTGGCACCGCGCAGCTTGAAGCTGCCGGTACGTTGCAGGGGTTCGGCCTTGACGAAGGCGGTCGTGCCGGTGCGTTGATCGAGCGCTGCCGAGCGCAGCGTGGGGGTGCGGACGATATGCGGGCCGATCAGCGCGGCGGCGCGGTGTACATCGTCGGGCGTCGGGGTCATCGGGCGGCCCTCATGATGGCGGATTGTGCGTGGCCCATGAATGTCACCTCGAAGACGTTGTAGGATCGGATCACCGCGCCGGCGCGCCGGCGCGCCATCGTGCCGAGGAAAACGATGCGGGTAAACCGCGGCGCGACCGGGGCGGGCAGATAAACCGGCGCGATCAGCAGCAGGGTCTGGCCGGCCCTCAGCCGGGGGCGCGCGAAATACTGCCAGCGCGCGCCGATGCCGGCCACCGCGAGATGGGATGACGCGTCATGGCCGAGTTCGGCGACCAGACCGTAATCGACCGCGCCGATGGTATCGACGTGATGGGTCCGCGCCAGCGCATCCAACGCCGTGGCGAGGCCGCGCCAGCCGGCGAGTTGCAGGGCGGTGGGATCGCGCGCGGCCGGGAGCGGCAGCGGTGCCGCGACCGCCTGGGCATAGACCAGGGCGGACAGCGCCGCACCCAGTGCGGCGGCCGGCGTGATGAAGCGGCTTGTGATGGCGGGCGCGGCACCGGCGGCGGCCAGCGCGGCGCCGGGGATCATGATGGCCGGCCAGTTGGGCTGCACCGGACCCGAGAGGATATGTTCGGCGAACACCGCGCCGGGAACCAGCACGGTAAGCGCGACCAGATCGCCGGCGGGGCTGCGGCGGCGCAGCGCGCGGCAGAGGCCGATCGTCATCAACAGGATCACCCCGGGCGTGACCAGACCGATCTGGCCGCCGATCAGCCCCGCCAGATGGGCGGGCGCGCCCGCGAGATCGAGATGCGCGCTGCGGCCGCCCTGTTTGGCGAAGCTGGCCCAGCCGTGATCGGCATTCCAGAGGATGACCGGGGCGAACACCCCGCAGGACAGGGCGAGACCGAGCCAGGGCAGCGGGCGCGCCAGGGCAGAGCGGCCTTGCGGGGTGATCAGCAGCCACAGCCCGATCGCGACCAGGATGAGCAGGCCGGTGTATTTGGCATCGAGCGCGAGGCCGGCGGCGATGCCGGCGGCGAGCCACCAGCGGTCGTCGGCGGTGGCATGCCAGCGCGCGACGGCGGCGAGTGTGGCGGTCCAGAACAATAATAAAGGTGTGTCGGGCGTGGTGATGATCGCGCCGGCGTTGAGCAGCAGCGTGGCGTTGAGCAGTACCGCCGCCATCAGCCCGGCGTTGCGTGCGGGAAACAGATCCTCGCCGGTGCGCCAGAGCAGGAGCGAGCCGATGGCCGCACTGATCGGTGAGAGCAGGCGGATCCCCAGGGTCGATGCGCCGCCCACCGCGGTTCCGATGCGGATCCACCACGCGATCAGCGGCGAATCGTCGAGATAGCCGGGCTGGAGGTGGCGCGACCAGAGCCAGTAATACGCCTCGTCCGGCGCGAGCGGGACGATTGCGGCGACGATCAGCCGCAGCGCGGTCAGCGCCGCGAGCAGGATGAGCCAGGCGCGCGGGGTCACCGTGCGCGCCAGACCAGCGTGGCCGATACCGCGTAATTCCAGACCACGCCGATCGCGGCACCCGCGGCACTCGCCGCGAAGCCGGCGGTGTTGTCGTGATAAAGGGCGCGCGCGATGCCGATATTGGCGATCGCGCCGAGACCGCAGACCAGCATGAACAATACGAGGCCGCGCCAGTAGCCGCCGGCGCGCAGCTGCAGGGTGCGATAGGTCAGGCGGTTGTTCAGCTCGAAATTCGCGACCATCGCGATGATCGTGCCGATGGTCTGGGCGGTACCGAAATCGAGGCCGAGGCGGCGGGCGGCGCCGGTGACCAGCAGATTGACCAGCATGCCGAACGCGCCGACCAGCGCGAAGGCGAGGAAGCGCAGCGGCACAATGCCGCCCAGCGATTTATCGATCAGCAGGCCGGCGAACTGCACCAGCACCAGAATGTCGAGCTTGCTCTGGCCGGCGGCGCGCGGGCGGAACCGGTACGGCACCTCGACGATTGTGAGCGGCTGCGGCGAGGCCAGCAGCAGGTCGAGCAAGATCTTGAACCCCTGCCCGTTCAGCCGATGCGCCAGCGCTTCGAACCTGGTGCGGCGGAGCAGAAAAAATCCGCTCATCGGGTCGTTGACCGGTGCGCGCGCCAGCATCTGCGCGAGGCGGATGCCGCCGGCGGACAGGCGTTCGCGCAGCGGCGAGGCGAGGCCCGCGGCATCGCCATCGCCGACGTGGCGGCTGCCGATCGCGATATCCGCACCGTTTGCGACGGTTTCCAGCATGATCGGCAGGCGGGTTTCGTCGTGCTGGAGATCGCCATCGATCACCGCGATGAAATCGGCCGAACTCGACAAGGCACCCTCGATCACCGCCGAGGACAGGCCGCGCCGGCCGATCCGGCGCAGGCAGCGCACCCGCGGGTCGGTGCGCGCGATCGCGCGGACCGTATCGGCCGTGCCATCCGGGCTGTCGTCATCGACGAACACGACTTCCCAGGCGATGCCGGTGAGCGCGGCATCGAGGGCCGCGACCATCGGGGCGACGTTCAGGGCTTCGTTGTAGCACGGCACGACAACGCAGAGCGCCGGAGCTGGCGCATCGGTCATGGTCAGGCGGGCAGCGCCTCCAGGATCGCCTCGGCGCGGCTGACCTCGAACCCGCCGGCCTGCTCGACCGCGAGATGGGTGACCACGCCGTCCTTGGCGATCAGGGCGAACCGCTGGCTGCGCACCCCGAGGCCGCGTGCAACGAGATCGAGCTCGAGACCGAGCGCGCGGGTGAACATGCCCGACCCATCGGCCAGGAAGGTGATGTGCTCGGCGCCCTTCTGGCTGGCGGCCCAGGCACCCATCACGAACACGTCGTTGACCGCGAGGCAGATGATGGAATCGACGCCCTTGGCCTTCAGCGCGTCGTAATGCTCGGTAAAGCCGGGCAGGTGCTTGGCGCTGCAGGTGGGGGTGAAGGCGCCGGGGACGGCGAACATCACCACGGTCTTGCCGGCGAACAGATCGGCGGTATCGACCTCGCGCGGGCCTTCGGCACCGGGGGTCATCAGTTTCATGGACGGCAGCTTGTCACCGACTTTGATCATGGTCTGGTCTCCTGATTGGGGGATCGCTCAGCGGTCTGGTAGCTGAAGTGCCGTGATCCGTGAAGCGGTACCCGCTCAGCTGTAGCGTTCTTCGAGCCAGGGGTCGGCGTTGTTGTTGTAGCCGCGGGTTTCCCAGAAACCCGGGTGGTCGGCGGTGGCGAAGGTGATGCGGCGGACCCATTTGGCCGATTTCCAGAGATAATAGCGCGGTACCAGGACGCGCAGCGGGCCGCCGTGCTGGCGCGAGATGGGTTTGCCCTCCCAGGTGTGGACCAGGTGGCAATCCTCGGCGGCGAATTGTTCGAGCGTGAGGTTGGTTGTGTAGTCGTCGTGCGATTCGAACAGCACGTGGGTGGCGGTGTTGTGCGGTTGGACGAGGTCGAGGATGGTGGCGACTCGGATGCCGCGCCAATGGTTGTCGTAGCGCGACCAGGTGGTGACGCAGTGCATGTCCGACACGCTGTCGTGCTGGGGCAGGTCCATCAGGGCGTTCCAGTCGAGCGTGACCGGGTTGGCAACGTCGCCGTCGATGGTCAGGCGGAAGGCGGCGTGCGGGATCTCCGGCTGGATGCCGAGATCGAGCACCGGCCAGTCGGTCACCAGGCGCTGGCCGGGCGGCAGGCGCTGGGCGTGCGGCGCGGTGGTGCCGGTGAGCGCGCGGCCGTCGCGCGACCAATCCTGTTTGCGGCCGATCAGCTTGTCCTTGATCTGGCCGAACAGGCTGATGCTGTCCTTGTCGGTCTCGGTCATGACGGCGTCTTTCAGTGCTTGTGTTGGTGGATCGGGTCGATCCAGGCGACTTCGCTGGGGGTTTCCACCGGTTCGATGTCGAGATTGACCACCACCGCTTCGTTGTCGGAGCGGACCAGCATGCATTCCAGCCGTTCATCGGTGCTGGCATTGATTTCCTGGTGCGGCACGTAGGGGGGGATGAAGATGAAATCGCCCGGCCCGGCTTCGGCGGTGAATTCGAGGCGCTCGCCCCAGCGCATGCGCGCCCTGCCCTTCACCACGAAGATCACGCTCTCCAGCGCGCCATGATGATGCGCGCCGGTCTTGGCATCGGGATCGATGGTGACGGTGCCGGCCCAGAGTTTCTGCGCACCGACGCGGGCGTGGTTGATCGCCGCGGCGCGGCTCATGCCGGGGGTCTGCGGGGTGTTGGGGTCGAGTTGGTCGCCGGGGATGACGCGGACGCCGTTGTGTTGCCAGTCCATGGGGTGCTCCGGGGAAATGTTAAGTAAGGCCTTCTTTTTTGTAAAAAAGAAGCAAAAAACTTTGTTAATTTGGGTCCGTGCCGGTGCAAACGCCGGTGCCCCAGAGTCAGAAAGTTTTTTGGTTCTTTTTTTCAAAAAAGAACGCCTTGCTTTATCTGTTCCGAAGCAGCCGCGCCTTGTCCCGCTCCCAATCCCGTTTCGCGACGGCGGCGCGTTTGTCGTGTTGTTTGCGGCCTTCGGCGATGCCGAGCGTGACTTTGGCGATGCCGCGCGGGTTGAAATGGACGTCGAGCGGGACGACGGTGGAGCCCGCGCGGGCGACGGCGCCGATCAGGGTGTTGATTTCGCGGCGTTTGAGCAGGAGTTTGCGCGGGGCTTTGGTGTCGAAGCGTGAGAGGACGCCGCCCTGGTATTCGGGGATGTACATGTTGAACAGGAACATCTCACCGTCGCGTTCACCGGCGAAGGCTTCGGTGAGGGTGGCGCGGCCCATGCGGAGCGATTTCACCTCGGCGCCGCGCAGCACGATGCCGGCTTCGACCGTGCTGAGGATGGTGTAATTGAAGCGCGCCTTGCGGTTCTGTGCTGCGATGCCGTGGGAGATCAGCATCGATTTCTTTTTCGGCTCCGCCATCAGTTGATCAACCCGACGGAGACCATGGCGGCGTGCATCTGGGCGCGGGCGGCTTCACTCAGCGGGGCGAGCGGCAGGCGGCAGTCGGGCGTGCCGTAGCCGAGCAGGGAGGCGGCGTATTTGGCCGGCGCGGGGTTGGTTTCGACGAACATGGCATCGTGCAGGGGCAGCAGCCGCGCCTGGATCGCCATGGCGGCGGCGATATCGCCGCGCTGCCAGGCGTTGTGCAGTTCGGCGCAGAGGCGGGGTGCGATGTTGGCGCTGACCGAGATGCAGCCGTGGC
This sequence comes from Acidiphilium sp. PA, assembly GCF_026191915.1. Classification (GTDB taxonomy): domain Bacteria; phylum Pseudomonadota; class Alphaproteobacteria; order Acetobacterales; family Acetobacteraceae; genus Acidiphilium. The sequence continues at coordinate 86,965 of NZ_JAIMBY010000006.1, read as the reverse complement.
CGCCGGCGGCGAGGAAGGCGAGTGCCGTGTGGTCTTCGCCGGAGAGTTGGCAGAAATCGGGGCCGCAGGCGGCCGCGGTGTGCAGCGGGCGCGAGAGGTTGGCGGTTGCGTCTTTCACGCCGGCGATGTTGCGGTGTTTGGCGAGCTTGGCCATGGTTGCCACGCTCATGTCGATCACCGAGCGGGACGGGATGTTGTAGATGATCACCGGAATGTCGATTGCATCGGCGATGGCGGTGTAGTGCAGGATCAGGCCGTCCTGGGTGGGTTTGTTGTAATAAGGTGTGACGACCAGGACGCCATCCGCGCCGACCGACTGGGCGTGCTGGGCGAGGTTGATCGCCTCGGCGGTGGCGTTGGAGCCGGCGCCGGCGATGACCGGCACGCGCTTCGCCGCGATGCGGATGGTCAGTTCGACCACGCGCTTGTGCTCCTCGTGGCTCAGCGTCGGTGATTCACCGGTGGTGCCGACCGGCACGAGGCCGTGGGTGCCTTCGGCGATCTGCCATTCGATGAAGTTTTCGAGCGCCGCCTCGTCGATGCTGCCGTCGGCCTGCATCGGGGTGATCAGCGCTACCAGTGAGCCGTGGAACATTGTCGTCTCCGCCATGGCGGATACTTATTCGCAGTACGGGGGGCTGGGCAAGGGATGGGAGCGCGCGGGCAGTCCTGCTAAACCGTGTGGCATGACGAGACTGACGATGCTGCTGGCGCTGTTGATGACCCTTGGGGCGGCCCGCGCGCCGGCGGCCCGGGCCACCGCCGCCCCGCCCGCGCCCGATCCGGCGCTCGTGACCATCATGAACGATGTGCGGTCGAACCACTGGAATCAGGCGCAGAACCTGGCGGCGGCGCAGCCGGATCGGCTGGTGGCCAAGCTGGTGACGTATTTCCGGCTGCTCGATCCCGGCGAGGCGAACGAGGTGCAGATCGGCGCGTTCATGGCGCGCAATCCGGACTGGCCGGAACAGGCGGTGCTGGCGCGGCGCTGGAGCGAGGCGCTGGCGGCGGACCCGGATGACAGGATCGTCCGCCAGGAATGCGGGCAGCGCCTGCCGGTGACCGCGGCGGCGGATGCGCGCTGCGCGGCGGCGTTCGATGTCAGTGATCCGCGCAAGGCGGCGAAATTCGCGCGGCGCGCGTGGATCGACGGATACACTGGTGCCGCCGACGCCGCGGCGTTTCTGGCGCAATACGCGCCGATGCTGACGCCGCAGACGAACTGGGCGCGGTTTCAACGGTTTGCACTGGCGGGGAATGTTGCGGGCGCGCGGGCGACGCTGCCGCTGCTCGCGCCCGGCGACCAGGCGACCGGGCAGGCCTGGCTGGCGTTGGCGCAGGGGCAGACCGGGGCGGCCGGGATGCTCGCGGCGCTGACGCCGGTGCAGCGGGCGACGCCGGGGTTGTTTCTGGCGGCGGTGGCGGCGGCGCCGGATCAGGCGAGCAAGCTGGCACTCTGGCTGTCGGGCGGAAGTGCGGCGGAGCTGCGGGCGAGCGGGCTGGCGCGGGCGTTGTTCTGGATCCGGCGGCAGGCCCTGGCGCGGGATTTGCTGCAGACCAACGATGCCAGGGACGCCTACACGATCGTTGCGGCGGCGCGGCCGGAGAGTGCGGCGCAGAAGGCGAGCCGGGATTTTCTGGCGGGTTTCATCGCGTTGCGGTTCCTGAACGATCCGACGCTGGCGCGGCCGTGGTTTCTGGCGCTGAGCCATGATTCGACGGCGGTGATCACGCGGGCGCGGGCATTCTACTGGCTGGCGCAGACCGAAACCGGCGGGGCGGCGCGCGCGGATCTGACCGATGCGGCGGCGTATCCGGACACGTATTATGGGCAGTTGGCGTCCTTGCAGCTGGGAGAGAGTGCGGCGCATCTGGGCGGGGTGATCCGCGCGATCGCGACGCCGCGGATTACCGTCGCCGAGGAGGCGGGGTTCGCCGAGCGGGAATTGCCGCAGGCGGCGGTGGTTCTGACCGAGATGGGCGCGCCGCGCCGGGCGCGGGCGTTTTTGTACCGGATGGCGGAGGTCGCCCCGGCGCTGGATGATCGCTACCTCGATGCGCGACTCGCCGAGGGATTGGGGCAATTGCCGAGTGCGGTGATGATCGCGCGGATTGCCGGTGTGGCGGGGGACATGCTGGTGGGGCTGGGCTGGCCGATTCCGGCGGGGCTGGTGCCGGCCGATCCGCCGGCGGGCGGGGTGGGGCCGAGCGTGATTTTATCGCTGATCCGCCAGGAGAGCAGTTTCGATCCTGGCGCGATGAGTGGCTCCGGTGCCGAGGGGTTGATGCAGCTGATGCCGGGGACGGCGCGGATGATTGCGGCGCGGTCGGGGCTTGGTCTGCCGGCGGCGGGGTTGATGGGTGATCCGGCGGCGAATATCGGGCTGGGATCGGCGTATTTTGCGACGCTGATGAGCCGGTTCGGCAACTGCCTGCCGCTGGCGATCGCGGCGTATAACGCGGGGCCGCGCAATGTGGAGACCTGGCTGGCGGCCAACGGTGATCCGCGCCTGCCGGTGGGTTCGGGCGGGGTGAATATGATCACCTGGATCGAGCTGATCCCGTTTGCCGAGACGCGCAATTACGTGCAGCGGGTGACCGAGGGGATCGTGGTGTATCGGGCTCTGGCGGGAAAGGCCGCGCGCAATCCGCTGGCGCGCTGGTTGCCGGCTTCATGAAGATGGCGGCGCTGGCGGCTTCGGGGTGCGGGGTGGGGTATGCGCGCTGGGCGCCGGGGACGTTCGGCTCGGTGCTGGGCGTGGTGATCGGGTGCGTGCTGCTCGACCATGGTCATGCGGTGCTGGCGGCGGGGGTGGTGGTGGCGAGCGTGATCGGGCTTGTGGCAATCCCCCGGACCGGCAAGGCCGCGGCCGATCCCGGGTGGATCGTGATCGATGAGGTGGCGGGGCAGATGATCGCGCTGCTGGGGCTGCCGTTTCTGACCGGATCGGGCGTGCTGCTGGCGTTTTTGTTGTTCCGGCTGTTCGATATTCGCAAGCCCTGGCCGATTTCGCTGGCGGATGCGCGGGCGGATGAATGGGGGATCATGGCGGATGACTGGATCGCGGGGGCGTTCGTGGCGGTGATTTTGCTGGGGTTGCGGCCGATCTGGCCGGGGAGCGGGTTGTGAGCGCGGCGGCGGTGGTCGCGCGGGCGAAGGCTTTAGGGCTGCGGGTGGCGACCGCGGAGAGCTGCACCGGCGGGATGATCGCGGCGGCGTTGACCGATGTGGCGGGGTCTTCGGCGGTGTTCGGGTTCGGGTTCGTGACCTATGCCAATGAGGCGAAGGTGGCGCTGCTGGGGGTGGATGCGGCGATGCTGGCCGCCGAGGGGGCGGTGAGCGAGGCGGTGGCGCGGGCGATGGCGGCCGGGGCGCGGGCGCGATCGGGTGCGGAGGTCGCCGTGGCGGTGACCGGGATTGCGGGGCCGGAGGGCGGGTCGGCGGACAAGCCGGTGGGCACCGTGTGGCTGGCGACGGCCGGGCGGGATGGGCTGGTGGCGGCGCGGCGGGTGTTTGCCGGCGATCGGGCGGCAGTGCGGGCGGCGACGGTGGCTTGGGCGCTGGAGATGGTGATGGCGCGGCTCGTGGTTTAGTTTCGATATCGTAACGAATTGGGTGTGGTTGGACGGCCTGGCGTCAGGCGGGATTTTCGAGCGGTTTGTACCAGGGCGGCCAGAAGCGGCTGCCGGGGCCGGGCGGGGTGATGCGGTCCGGGATGGCGCCGGGCGGCGTCCGGCGGTTCTGTTTCGGGCGTTTGCGGTGCGGCCGGCGGGCAACGGCGGGCGGCCGCGGGGCGAGATGGGGTGGGCGGCTGACGCCGAGCATGTGGCAGAGCGGGCGCAGGGCGCGGCCGAGGGACGGGTTTTCGGAGATCAGCTGGATCATGGCCGGATCCTCGAGCAGGTGGATCAATTCGGCCTGGGCGCAGGTGATGCGGTGGAAGCGGACCGGCAGGATGTGGCGCAGCCAGAAGAAGCCGCGCGGCAGGACGTAGTCGACCGGGACGGCGGGCGCGGGTTTGGCGCGCGGCGGGGCGGGGTTGCGGGATGGGGCTGGCGGCTGCGTTGCGGGGTGCGGGGGCGGGTTGGCGAACCACCGGGCGAAGCGGGCGGCGAGCCTGGTGAGGCGCACCCAGAGCAGGTGGCGGAGCGCGCCGGGCAGGCGGGATTCGAACGCCTCGGCGATCAGCGTGTCGCACAGGTAGACCATGAACGCGGCGAAGCGGTCGGCGGCGAGGTCTTGCGGGGCGGGGCCGTTGGTGTTCACGCGGGGAGATGACCACGACAGGCGGGGGGTGGGCAAGAAAAATAACGATCGGTTAGTCCGCTGGGATTTTCCCGCCCGCAAAGCCGGAAGCTGCGTGGCCCTGACGCGCGGACCGCCCAAACCCCCCTGCCCCGGACTGAAAGAGTTTTTTGCTTCTTTTTTCCAAAAAAGACGTCTTTTCCTTCCCTTAACTAAACCCCACCAGCCCCAGACCGGCGCCGATCGCGAGGAACGCCAGCGGGTGGATCTTGCTGCGCAGGGTGAGGATGGCGGCGGCGGCGGAGATGAGGGCGAGGCGCCAGTTGTGGTCGGCGGTGCGGAGCAGGAAGGTGGCGGCGGCGAGGACCATGCCGCCGGTGATGGGGGTGATGGCGGCCTGGACGATGCGGCGCCAGCGCGCTTCGCGGAAGCGGTGCCACACGCCCGAGACCAGCACGGTGAGGGTGCTGGACGGGCCGATCATGCCGAGGGTGGCGACGGCGGCACCGGGCAGGCCGGCGACATGCAGGCCGATCAGCGTCGAGATCAGCATGTTGGGGCCGGGGCTGGACTGGGCGACGCCGAACAGGGCGGCGAACTGGGCCGGGGTGAGCCAGTGATGGGCGACGACGGCGCGGGCCATGGCGGGCAGCGTGCTGGCGACGCCACCGATGGCGAGGATGGAGAATTCGGCGAACAGCAGCGCGAGGGTGAGCAGGATCATTTGACCCGCCGGGCGGCGAGCAGCAGCGAGATCGGCAGGGCGATCAGGATGACGAGCGGCAGGGTGAGGTGGAGGATGGCGAACAGGGTGAAGGCGAGCACCACCATGGCGAGGCTGGCGGGGATGCGCAGCGCGGGGCCGGCGATTTTCAGCGCGGTGGCGAGGATGAGGCCGGAGGCGGCGGCGGTGAGGCCTTCGATGCCGTGATGGACCAGGGGGTTTCTGCCGAAGCGCTCGAACAGCAGGCCGAGGGTGATGACGATGGTGATGGGGGCGGCGAGCAGGCCGGCCATGGCGGCGAGCGCGCCGGTGATGCCGCGGTGGCGGGCGCCGAAGGCGGCGGAGAGGTTGACGATGTTGGGGCCGGGCAGAAACTGGCAGAGGCTGAACAGATCGGCGAATTCGGCATCGGTCAGCCAGTGGCGGCGATCGACGATGATCCGGCGGGCGAACGGCAGCACGCCGCCGAACCCGGACAGCCCGGCGATGAAGAAACCTTCGAACAGGGCGGCGTGGGTCAGGCGGTTCAACTCGTCGGCCATGGGAAAAGGGTACGCCGAGGCCGGGGTGATCGACAATCCGGCAGGTTGTTGGCAGGGTTGCGCGATGAGCGAAGACGCGACGACGGCGGGTGCGGTTCTGCCAGGTTTCATGGCCGATGAGGCGCTGGCGTTGCGCGCGGGGCCGCCGCCGACCTCGCCGCCGTTGATCGTGGCGTTCATGATCCTGGTGCTCGGGCTGGTGGGGCCGGTGGTGTTCGTGCGCGATGCGGTGCCCAGCGTGTTTCTGACGATCGCGAGTCTGTTGATGCCGGTGGCGGGGGCGGTGGCGGTGATTGCCGCGGTGGGCTCGTGGCGGCGGCGGCGGGCCGACCCTGCGGTACGGGCGCGGGCGATCATCGCCCCGGGCGGGGTGACGGTGATGGCGCAGCCGGGGCAGCGTGAGGTGTATGGGTGGGACGAGATTGCGGGGGCGTTCGTCAGCCGCTCGGTATTCACGCTGCATCTGAGCGATGCGGCGGGCAAGGTGACGCGGCGGGCGATTCGCTACAGCGCGCTGGAGACGCCGGTTGCGCTGCTGGAGGGGCGGATTGCGGTAGCGATGCACGCTAAGCGCGAATCACACCCTTGATCGGCTGACAAACGCGTGATGACGGCAACGATGTCATGAAAGCTTCATCGAAACCCCGTCGCCTTGTCATGGTTGATCGCTTAGACGGCGCGGCAGGGGCATTTAGTAAGATTAAAGCCCCGCTGGTTATCAATCCGCTGTTCGCAACCGAAAGGGAGATCCATCGTGCGATCCGATTCCAAACTGCGCCGCTCCACCTTGCTGCGCGCCGCCGCGGCCGCTGCTCTGGTCGCCGGGCTCGGCATGGGCGTTGCCCAGGCCGCGGGTGTTTCACTGGTCGAGACCGGTTCGACCCTGCTCTATCCGCTGTTCAACATCTGGGTGCCGCATTTCGAGAAGGCCTATCCGGGCGTGAAGGTGACGACCCAGGGCACCGGTTCGGGTGCGGGTATCGCGCAGGCGATTTCCGGCGTTGTGCAGATCGGGGCGTCGGACGCTTACATGTCGGACCAGCAGATCAAGCAGAACCCCGATATTCTGAACATTCCGCTGGCGATTTCGGCGCAGGCGATCAACTACAACCTGCCGGGTCTGAACGACAAGCATCTGAAATTCTCGGGTCCGGTGCTGGCGGGGATCTACACCGGCAAGATCACCAAGTGGAACGATCCGGCGATCGCGAAGCTGAACCCGGGCGTGAAGCTGCCGGATCATCAGATCATTCCGGTGCACCGGACCGATGGTTCGGGCGACACGTTCATTTTCAGCCAGTATCTTGATTTCTCGACGCCGTCCTGGGCGAACACGGTGGGCTACGGCACCACGGTTTCGTGGCCGGCGGTGCAGGGCGGGCTGGGTGCGAACGGCAACCCCGGCATGGTCGAGGCGCTGAAGCAGAACCCGTATGCGATCGCCTATATCGGCGTGTCGTTCTACAAGGAAGTGGCCGCCGCCCACCTCGGCAAGGCGATGCTGCTGAACAAGGCAGGCAAGTTCGTGCTGCCGACCGCAAAGACGATCAGCGCGGCCGCGGATCAGCTGGTCGGCAAGACGCCGAAGGATGAGCGGATCAGCCTGGTGTTCGCGCCCGGCGCGATGAGCTACCCGATCATCAATTACGAATATGCGATCGTGAACGCCAAGCAGAAGAACGCCGCAACCGCGAAGGCGGTGAAGGAGCTGCTGACCTGGGCCAGCAATCAGGGCAACAGCGAGCACTATCTGAAGCAGGTCGAGTTCAAGGCGCTGCCGCCGGCGGTGAAGAAGCTTTCGGCCGCGCAGATCGCCAAGATCGGTGGCTGATTGAGGTGATGCAGGACGCCCTGCCCGGCGATTCGGGCGGGGCGTTTTGTGTTTTTAGGGTAGGGAGAAGAAGACTACTTTTTTGTAAAAAAGTAGCAAAAAACTTTTATTTATCTGGGGCTGGGGCGTTTGCCGCGGCACGGGCTCACATTAATAGAGTTTTTTTGCTTCTTTTTTGTTCACAAAAAAGAAGATTCTTTGCTTCGCTTAACTTTGCGTTAAGCTTATCCTGTCATGGTGTATTCGGAGTTGAAGATCGATGTCCCTGCCCGATGATCCACCGGCGTCCGCCGTCCCGATTAAGCGCAAGCGCAGCCGGTTTGAACTGGGGCTGACCGGGATTGCATTGCTGATTCCGATCGCGCTGTTCGTGATCGTGCTGTTTCTTGGGCAGTATGCGTGGCAGGCGATCGGGTTCAACGGGATCAGGTTTATCGGTACGATCGATTGGAGCCTGGGCAATTTATATATGAACCCGGTGGTGACGCGCGGGTATTCCGTGCCGCTGGGGGCGAATTACGGCATTCTGGCGTTCATTGTGGGTACGCTGTTTTCCTCGTTCCTGGCGTTGTTGTTCGCGTTGCCGGTGGCGGTGGGGACCGCGATTTTTCTGGCCGAGGCGGCGCCGGAGCGGTTGCGGCCGGCGCTGTCGCTGCTGGTGGAGCTGGTCGCGGTGGTGCCGAGCGTGGTGTTCGGGCTGTGGGGCATTTATGTGCTGGCGCCGCTGATTTCGCATTACATTGGGCCGGGGATTACCGCGGTGCTCGGGTTCATTCCGTTTTTCAACATCCATAACAGCACGGGCAGCGGCTTCGGGCTGCTGGCGGCGGCGATTGTGCTGGCGCTGATGATTACGCCGATCATTGCGACGACGCTGTATGACGCGCTGCGCCAGGTGCCGCGCGAGTTGCGGGAATCGGCGGTGGCGCTGGGGGCGACGCGGTTCGAGGTGGTGACCAAGACCATGCTGCCGACCGTGCGGGTGACGCTGGTGGGAGGCGTGGTGCTCGGGCTGGGCCGCGCGCTGGGCGAGACGATGGCGGTGCTGATGGTTTCGGGCGGGGCGTTGAATTATCTGCCGAAGACGCTGTTCACGCCGATCAGCACGATGGCGGCGTTTATATTGTCGCAGCTGGACAGCGCGCTGGGTGATCCGACCAATATGGCGGTGAAATCGCTGGCGGAGATTGCGCTGGTGCTGTTTCTGATCACGCTGGCGGTCAATGCATTGGCACGGGTGATCGTGCGGGGAGCGACCTTTGTCCGTAACGTTTGAAGCTGCCGCGCCGAAGCGTTCCTCGCTCGAACGGCGGCGGATGATCGTCAGCGCGGTCGGCTGGGGGTTGTGCGGGTTCGCGTTTCTGCTGGTGGCGGTGCCGCTGCTCGATCTGGTGCTGACCGTCGTGATCAAGGGTGCTGCGGCGTTTTCGATCAAACTGTTCACGACCTCGAGCAACGGGGTGAAGGGCGGGTTGCTGGCCGCGATCGTGGGGACCACGGTGCTGTCGCTCGGCTCGCTGGTGTTTGCCGTGCCGATCGGCGTGGGGGCGGGGCTTTATTTGTCGGAATACGGGCAGAACCGGCTGGGTTCGGTGGTCCGGTTTCTATCCGACACGCTGACCGGCATGCCTTCGGTGGTGCTGGGGTATTTTTCGTACATCACCATGGTGATCGGGTTCGGCTGGCAGTTTTCGGCGCTGGCGGGGTCGATCACGCTCGCCATCATGATCGTGCCGTATCTGGCGCGGATCACCGAATTGTCGTTGCAGCGGGTGCCGGTGGCGATGCGCGAGGCGGCGTTCGCGCTGGGCGCGCAGGAGCGCACGGTGGCGTTCCGGGTGGTGCTGTCGGCCGGGTTGCCGGGGGTGATCACCGGCGTGCTGCTCGGGCTTGCGATTTCGGTGGGGGAGACGGCGCCGCTGATCTATACCGCCGGATGGTCGAATTACGTCTGGAACGGCAAATTCATCCATCAGCCGATCGGGTATCTGACCTATGTGATCTGGACGTTCATCGACCAGCCCTACAAATCGGCGCATGCGCTGGCATTTGCGGCGGCGCTGCTGGTGATGCTGGTGGTGCTGGCGATCAATATCGGTGTGCGGCTGGTGTTGCGGCCGAAAGTGTGACGCGGCGGCGTGCGCGCATCGCTGCATTGCACAAATCGGGTTATTGCGATCTTCATATCGGGTAGGTCCGATCTATATATCGGTCCATGACGATTGTGGACATCACAGGCGCGGCGCACGGGTTGGATGAGGGGATCAAGGCCCTGGCTCATCCGGTGCGGCGCGCGATTCTGGCCAAGCTGCGTGAGCCTGAGCGGTATTTCGCCGAACAGGCGCAGCCATTGAGCCTGGGGGTCTGCGCCGGGCAGATCGAACAATCCTGCCCGCTATCGCAATCCAGCATTTCGGCCCATCTGGCTGCGTTGCAGGCGGCCGGGCTGATCAATGGCCGGCGGGTCGGGCCCTATGTGTTCTACAAACGTGATGATCCGGCGATCGAGCGGCTGCTGGCGCTGCTGCGCGCTTCGCTCGACCGGCCGGAATGTGCTCCTGAACCAGAGAAATCATCCTGAAAGGCTGACCATGTCTAAATTGTTCGAACCTTTGAAGGCCGGGGCGTTCACGCTCCGCAACCGCATCATCATGGCGCCGCTGACGCGCGCGCGGGCCGGCGATGTGCGGATTCCGAACGCGTTGATGGCGGAATATTACGCGCAGCGCGCCGATGCGGGGATGATCCTTTCCGAAGCGACCTCGGTGACGCCGATGGGCGTGGGTTATGCGGCGACGCCGGGCCTGTGGTCGGACGCGCAGGTCGCGGGCTGGCGGCTGGTGACCGAGGCGGTGCATCGCAAGGGCGGGTTGATCCTCGCGCAATTGTGGCACGTCGGGCGGATTTCCGATCCGATGTTCCTGGATGGCGAACTGCCGGTGGCGCCGAGCGCGATCGCGGCGGCGGGCCATGTGAGCCTGGTGCGGCCGGAAAAGCCCTATGTGACGCCGCGCGCGCTGGAGACGGCGGAACTTCCCGGCGTGATCGAGGCGTATCGGGTGGCGGCGGCGCATGCGAAGCTGGCCGGGTTCGACGGGGTCGAGATCCACGGGGCGAACGGGTATCTGCTCGACCAGTTCCTGCAGGACGGCACCAATCAGCGCACGGATCGCTACGGCGGCTCGCTGGAAAACCGCGCGCGGCTGATGCTGGAGGTGACGGATGCGGTGATCGGCGTGTGGGGTGCGGACCGGGTCGGGATGCATCTGGCGCCGCGCGGCGATGCGCATTCGATGGGCGATTCCGACAAATTGACGACGTTCAGCTATGTGGCGCGGGAATTGGGCAAGCGCGGCATCGCGTTCATTGCGGCGCGCGAGCACAAGGCGGCGGATTGGATCGGGCCCCAGTTGAAGGCAGCGTTCGGCGGGGTTTACATCGGCAACGAAGGTTTCACCAAGGAGAGCGCCGAGGCGGCGATTGCGGCCGGCGAGGTCGATGCGGTGGCGTTCGGCAAGGCGTATATCGCCAATCCGGACCTGGTGGCGCGGTTTGCCGGCGATCTGCCGCTCAATCCGCCGCTCAGCATGGCGACGTTCTATCAGGGCGGCGCCGAGGGGTATACGGATTATCCGCTGGCACAGAAGGCGGCCTGATCCGACAACGGCCGGGGCCTTCGAGCCCCGGTTTTTTTTGGGAGGGATGACAATGCGATTCAGGGATCGGCGCGTGGTGGTGATGGGTGGCAGCCGGGGGATCGGGCTGGCGATCGCCAAGGGATTTGCCGCCGAGGGCGCTTCTGTCGCGATTTGCGCGCGCGGGGCCGAAGGGCTGGAGGCGGCACGCAAGGAGATCGGCGCGCTGGGCGGTGCGGTGTTCGCCGCCCCGTGCGACCTCGCGGATGCGGCGCAGATCGCTTCGTTCGTTCCCGAGGCGGCCGGGGCGCTGGGCGGGATGGACGTGCTGGTGAACAACGCGTCCGGCTTCGGGATGACCGATGACGAGACCGGGTGGGATGCGTCGCTGCGCGTCGATATCATGGCGATCGTGCGGGCGAGCCAGGCGGCGGTTGCCTTCCTGCAGGCTGACGAAGGCGGGTCGATCATCAATATCGCCTCGATCTCGGGGATGCGGGCCTCGACACGCAGTGGTCCCTACGCGGCGGCCAAGGCGGCGGTGATCAATTATACCGCCTCGCAAGCGGCAAAACTGGCGCGCCAGAACATCAGGGTCAACGCGATTTCCCCCGGCGCCATCGAATTCCCCGGCGGGGTCTGGGACAAGCGCAAACACGAAAACCCGAAATTATACGAAACGACCCTCGCCTCCATCCCGTTCGGACGGCTGGGAACCGCCGAAGAGATCGCGGACGTCGCCCTGTTCCTGGCATCACCGGCCGCACGCTGGATCACCGGGCAAAACATCGTGGTCGATGGCGGTCAACTGCTCAGCTGATACCACCGCCGGTGTTTACGATTGCCTACCCCCTCTGACCCTATGGTAGATACGATGCATGACAAAACGCGATATCGGGATTGCATTATCGGGTTCGGGCTTGTTGTTGGGGGCGCATATCGGGGCATTGCGTGCCGTGGAGCAGGCGGGATTTTCCGTGGCGGAAATCGCCGGCACCAGCGGCGGTGCGATCATCGCCGCCAGTTACGCCGCCGGCATGACGCCGGATGTGCTGGAGCGGTTATATCTCGCGGCTGATTTCCGGGCCCTGCTGCCGCTGCGTTTTTACCTGACGGCGGGCATCAGGCTGCTGCTGACCAAAGGACTGGTCAGTCCGGCTCCGTTCGAGGCGTGGTTGCGCCAGACTTTGGGGGCGGCGACACTGGGGCAGACGCGGGTTCCCTGCACCATTGTCGCCTCCAACCTCACCACGGAGCGGAGCGAGATTTGGCGGAGCGGCACGACGCCTGACATCCCGTTATGGCAGGCGGTGATGGCTTCGGCCGCGTTTCCCATGGTGTTTCCGCCTGTCCGCCTCGGGGGATCATGGTTGCAGGACGGTGGCTTGTTCGACGATATCCCCGTCGATCAGCTTACGCAGGCGCTGCGCCTTGGTGTGATTGTCGGGGGCAGACCGACACCGCTGGTCGGCTCGCCCAGCCTGATCGGGCTGTTGATGCGCGATATCGAGACGCTGTTTCTGGCCAATTCCGCACATGTGGTGGATAGCTTGCCGAAAGAGGGCACCGCGCTCGCTTATGTCGAAGGGGTCGATGTGCCGATTTTCGACACCGGCATTTCGGTGGTCGTGCGCCAGAAATTGATCGCCGCCGGGTTCGAGGCGGCGACCACCGCGCTCGGCACGTTGACCGCAAAGCCGACGTGACGGCTCCGCGTTGAAAGGAGATATCGGCCCGGCGGCGCTGCCAAAGCCCAACGCCAGCAGTGCACCAACTCAGTAATTGAACTGGTACTTGAGCCCGATGCTTTCGCCGTTGTCGCTGGCGGCGCCCCCGCCGGTGCCGACTTTGGTGTCCAGTTTCAGGCCTTTGTAGAGGTTGATTTCGACTTTGGCGGTGGACCCCTGCCCGCTCGCGGATTGTTGGGCGCCGACGTAGACGCCCGGTGCGACGTAGCGGCCGGCGTTGATGGTGGGGGCGGCGCTGCCGTTGGCACCGCCGCCGAGGGAGAGTTCGTCGAGGCCGAGCGCCTTGCGGACGCCGCCGAGCGGGCCGCTGCCGCCGCCGCCGATGCCGGCGAGCTGGGCGAGCGAGGCGGCGAGGGAGACGGCCTGGAAGGCGGACAGGCTTTGGGTGCCGGTGCCGTAGAGCAGGTGGGCCAGCACTTCATCGGACGGCAGGGTGGGGCTGCTGGAGAGGCCGATTTTCGGGTTGGTCGGGGTGCCGGTGACCGCGAGGGTCGAGGTGGTGCCATCGGCGGCGGTGTTGCTGGCTTCGAGGTCGAGTTGGGGCATGAAGCCGCCGCCGTTGAAGTCGATGGTGCCTTTGGTGAATTTGAGGTTTTTGCCGCCGAGGTTGAAGGAGCCGCGGATGAGGTGAAAGCCGCCCGACGGGATCGGGTGGGCGGCGGTGCCGGCGAGGTGCAGGGCGCCGCCGAGATTGGCGAAGATGCCGTCACCGCGGATGAACACCTGGTTTTTGGCGACGATGTTCAGCGCGAGGCCGATGGGGGGTGCCGGCGCGGGTGGTGGCGGCGGTTTGACGCCGGGGCGGATGATTTTGAGCGTGGTGACCGAGGGCGGCAGGCCTTTGGGGATTTCGATGTTGGCGCTGTTGATGTCGATGGTGCCGCCGAGATTGAGGGCGGTTTTGACGGCGCCGGAGATCGCGACGGCGCCGCCGAGGGATTCGGTGATGATATCGCTGGACACCGGGCTTGCGTTGTCGAAGGCGATGCGGAGGTTCACGGGCATCGGCGGTTGCAGGCCGATGGTGCCCTGGCCGGTGATGGTGCCCTTGCCGGCCTGGGCGGACAGATGATCGAGCGTGATGGTCTGGCCGGCGGCGGTGACCAAGGCGTCGATTTTGGTGAGGTCGAGGCCGGAGGTGATGTTTTCGACGCTGGCACCGGCGAGGGTGATGCGGCCGCTGGCCTGGGGCGCGGCGGCGGTGCCGCCGATGCGCAGATCGGGCGTGAGGATGCCGGTGATGCGGGTACCCTGGGCTTCGGTGATCGGGTCGACCAGGCGCAGATCGGTGCGGCCGGTGACGGCGAGCGCGATGGCGCCGGTGCGGGTCAGCGGGACGGTGCCGTTGATATCGAGGTTGGCGCTGCGGCCGAGGGTGAGATGGGCGGTGCCGCGCGCGGATGTGCCGCTCAGGGTTTCATGGGCGATGAGGTCGGCGGCGGGGAGCGATGCGGTGGTGCCGTTGAGCAGGCGCATGCCGCGGGCTGTGAGGTCGATCGTGCCGCGCGGGGCGCGGGGGGTGCCGACGAGTTTGGCGTGGGCGTTGATGGTGCCGCGCGCGTCGAGTTTCGGATCGACCGCGTGGACCAGGGTTGCCGAGACGTTGGTGAGGCTGGCGGTGAGCGCCATCGGGCCGGTCATCGACAGCGGCGCGGTGCCGGTGAGGTTTAGGCGTGCGGCGCCGAGCGTGGCGGCGATGGTGCCGCGCATGGCGTGGCCGAGCAGGGTTTCGTTGGCGGTGAGATTGGCGGCGGGCAGGCCGGCGCCGGGGCCGGTGGCGACACCGAGATTGCGGCCGGTGAGCTGGACGGTGCCGGTGGGGGCCGTGAGGCTGCGGGTGATGTGGGCGTTGGCATTTATCGTGCCGTGCGCAGTGAGTTTGGGGTCGGCGGCGCGGGCGAGCGCGGCGGGCAGGTTCTGGATGGCGGCGGTGAGATCGAGCGTGGGTTTGATGCGGCCGTTGGCGGTGATGCGGGCGTTGCCGCCGAGGCCGCCGAGCCCGAGGGCGAGGTGGTGGATCTCGAGGCCGGGTTTCGCGATGATGGTTGCCGGGCCGAGCAGCCGGGCGGTGACGCCGCGCGCGGCGGCGGTGAGGGTTGCGAGGTGGACGGTGCGGTCCTTGCCATCGAGCACGCCGGCGAGGGTGAGATTGGCGGGTTTGCCGGCGAGGTTGCTGAATGCGGCTCTGGCTTTGACGTCGAGCGCGGTTTCGGTGCCTTTGGCCGCGAGATCGAGCCCGCCGGCGACCGAGGGGGCGCGCAGGCCGGTGATGGTGGCGCTGGCATCGAGCGCGGGGGTGGTTTCGATGTGATCGAGGCTGGCGGCGATGATCGCTTTGGTGACGCCGATCGAGCGGCCCTCGGCGATGTTGGCGGCGGTGAGTTTGATGGTGGCGGGCTGGCCCTGGGTGTGGGCGAAATCGGCATCGATCGAGCCGGCGACGGCGATGTTCAGCAGTTGACCGAAATCGGCAAGTTTGGTGATGGCGAGGTGGAGATTGCCGTCCGGCAGCCTGGCACCTGCGGCGCGGGTGATGGTGCCGTGGCCGGTGAGGGATTTCCAGGACAGTTGGTGGAGCGCGACATCGAGATCGCCGGCGGCGCTGCGGGCGAAATCGGCGTTGATGGCAAGCGGGGCGTCATCGAGCGAGCCGGTGCCGGTGATACTGCCTTTGGGGGTTTTGGGCAGGTTGGTCATGGCGATGGCGAGGTTGAACGGGCCTGATTTGATCGCCCTGGTGGTGATAACGCCGGCGATTTTGGTATCGAGCGCGAAATCGGTGCGCGGACCATTGAGTTTGAGATGTTCGCTGACGTGGCCTGCGAGTTGCGGGTCGATCAAGGCGATGTCGGGCTGGGTTAGCCTGCCGTGCAGGGCGATGGTTTTGGCATCGATCATGCCGGCGAGTTTGGCGGTGATGGCGGCGGCATCGATGGTGAGGCGGTGGATGGTGGTGGTGCCCTGATCGAGCGTGATGTCGCCGGCGATGGTCGCACGTTTGCCGACCAGGGCGGGGATGGGTTTGGCACCGTTGGTGATTTCCACGGCATCGTTGAGATGGATATTGGTTGCGGTGCCGGATTTTTTCGCGGTCAGGTGCAGGACGTTGCGGCCGGTGAGCTGGCGGTGGCCGAGTGCTGCGTAGGGCGCGATTTCGGGGATGGTGAGGGTGACATCGCCACCCGGCGCGGTGCGGGAGAGATCGACCGTGCCGGTTGCACTGGCATGGAGGGCACCGAGGGAAGCGGTGAGGTCGAGTGCCGCGGTATGGCGCGGGCCGTTCAGGCCGAGCGTGACATCGAGCGGGCCGGCGAGGGATTTGTTGGCGGCGATGCCGGAGAGCGATTCGATCAGGCCGCCTTGGGGTTCGTGCAGGGCGATTTTGGCGGCGACGGTCTGCGGATCGACCGTGGTGTGGATATCGTATTGTCCAGGCTGGTCCAGCGATGTTGCGGCGAGGGCGAGTTGGATATGGGTGAGCGATGTCGCGACCGCGTGGCCGCGGAGGCGGAGGGCGATGGCGTGGCCGATCACCGGTTTGCCGATGGCGAGATGCGCGATTGCGAGGTGATCGATGATCGCGGATTTGATCGGGATGCCGGTTGAGGATTTCGATTTCGGCTTCGTTTTGGAGGCGACCGGCAGGCGGGTGAGGTCGATGCTTTGCGCGGTCAGATTTTGCACATCGGCAGCGCGGTGCAGCAGGGCGAAGGGCGACCAGCGGAGCACGATGTTATCGATGGTGAGGTAGGTGCCCTTGGCATCGGCGATGCTGATGCGGCGGGCGGCGATGTATTTCGGAAAATGGCCGGACAGGCCTGTTATTTTGACCTCACCGCCGGTCAGGCGATCGATTTTGCTCGCGGCGAAAGAGCGCCCTGCCCCGGTGTTCAGCGTGATGTCGAGCGCGATGACCGCGACGATCGGCAGGGCGATCAGGATGGCGATGATGATGCCGATGATCTTGAGGGCGCGGCGCATCAGAAGGCCTGTCCGAGGCCGATATAGACCGCAACCGAGGCGCCGCCGGGCGGGCGGTTGACCGGCACGCCGACATCGACGCGGATCGGGCCGATGCCGGTGTAATAGAGCGCGCCGAGCCCGACGCCGACGCGTAGCGTGCCGGTGAAGGGCGTGCCGTTGGCCGAGACCTGCCCGGCATCGACGAAGGGGGCGATGCCGAAATGCGCGCCGATGCGCTGGCGGAATTCGGTTTCCACCGCATCGATCGCGGTGCCGCCCTGGGGAATGCCATCGAAGAACAGCGGCCCGACGGTCTGGTAGGTGAAGCCGCGCACGGTGCCGGTGCCGCCGGCGTAGAAGCGCTGGTCGGGCGGGATCTGGAACTGGCTGGCACCGAAGATGCGCCCGAGCAGGCCGCGCACCGCAAGCACGCCGCGGCCGGGGGCTTCGAGATTGATGTAGGTATTGCCGGTGAGTTCGGCGATGGTGAAGGCGGATGAGCCGGCGCCGAGCGCCACGGTGGGCGTGACGTGCAGCGCGATTTTCACGCCCCTGGTCGGGTTGAGCAGCGAATTGGCGGTGTCGTAGCGCAGTGTCAGGGGGATCTGGCCAAGGCGATAGCTGCGGCTGATGTTTTCCTGATCGACCTTTTCGAAGATGAACCCGGCGCCGTAGTCGAACGACCAGTTTTTCGCGAAATTCCAGGTGACTTCGGCGCTGCCAAGCGCGGCGGTGCGGCTGTAGGCGGGGAGATATTCCTTCAGGGCCTCGATGGTCGCGGCGATCGACTGGCTGCGGTTGATGAAATCGGGGACGCGGTAGACTGCCTTGGCGTCGTAGCCGGGTTTGATGACGTAATTATGCTTGCCGTAGGTGGCGTTGCGGGTCGAGCCGGTGCCGCCGAGGCCGGTGGCGCCGAGCGAGATGGTGAGGTTCTGCGCCTCGCCGAACAGGTCGCGGTCCATCCAGGACAGATCGGCATCGATGCCGAGGTCGGTGGAGTAGGACGCGCCGATCGAGACGGCGTGGAGCTTCTGTTCGTGGACCAGAATGGTGACGGGGACTTCACCGGGCGGGTTCGGCGCCGTTGCGGTGTGGGTGGAGACCGAGGAGAACACGCCGAGGCCGAGCAGGCTGTCGCGCGCCTGGTTGAGGATGGTTTCGCTGTAGGGCTGGCCAGGGCGCAGCTTGACGTGGCGGGCGATGAAACGGCCGCTCATGTGCTGCATGCCGGTGTAGGTGATCTGGCCGATCGCGACGCGCTCGCCCATGGTGACGGGGTATTTGATCGCCAGCGTGTGGCGCCTGGTGTCGGCGATGGCGATGGGTTCGGCGACCTTGGCGAAGGCGTAGCCGCTGTTGCGGAGTTTGGTTTCGAGCTTGGCGGCGGCACCGATCACCGGGGCGGCCTTGGCGGCATCCCCCGGTTTGATAGCGAGTGCGGCGGTCGCGGCGGGGTCGGTCAGGCCGGGGGTGGCGATGCTGCTGATGTGATAGAGCGGGCCTTTGTCGATGGTGACGACGATGGCGGCGGGCGGTGTCGCCGGGGCGCGGCGCAGCAGGCGGGGCAGCGCGGGGTCGGACAGGCTGTGGCCATCGATGGTGAGATGCGCGGCGCCGGAATCATAGCCCTGACTTTCCATCACGGTGATGAATTTCGCCTGATCGGATTTCGCCCGGCCGATCAGGGCGAAGGGGCCGATTTTCAGTTTTTTGCGCAGGGTTTCGAGGCTGGAGGTCGCTTTGATCAGATGGTCCAGCGCCTTGTCGCCACTGGGTTTGAAGGTGACCTTGTAGGGTTGCGGGTCGGCCGCGCGGGCCAGGGGCGGGATGCAGGCGGAAAGGAGCGCCGCACCGAGACTGGGACCGATCAGACCTGATCCGATATGCGTCCCCCGCAGGGGCCGCTTGCGCGACGCTCCACAATTCATCCGCTGTCAGATGGGGTAAAATCGCCGGGCGGAACACGCCGAAACCGGAACGACGTGCTCACGATGTCGTGATAATCAGGATTTTCCGTGCTTGTTGGCCCCTTTCGCGGGCTCGGCGGTGAAGCCGAGCGTGGCGAAGGCGGCCTTCATGTGCGGTGGCAATTCGGCCTCGACGCTGAGGGTGCCGCCGCGCGGGTGCGGCAGCACGAGGCGGCGGGCGTGCAGGTGCAGCTGGCGGGCGAAGCCTTCGGCAAAGGCGCGGTCTTCGCCGTAGGGGGCGTCACCGAGGATCGGTGTTTTGATCGCGGCGCAATGGGCGCGCAGCTGGTGGGTGCGCCCGGTGAGCGGCTGGAGCTCGAGCCAGGAGAATTTGCGGCCGGCATGGTCGATCGTGCGGTATTCGGTGACGGCTTTGGCAGCCCCTTCGGCATCGCGGCCGACCGGCTTGGTGCGCGCGCCCTGCGAGCCGCCGATGCGGGCGAGCGGCAGATCGATCTGGCCTTCCAGCGGCACCGGCAGGCCGACGACGATGGCCCAGTAGGTTTTGTCCATGTCGCGTCCGCGAAAGGCGGCGGCGAGCTTGCCGGCGGCGAAGGCGTTGCGGGCGAGGATGAGCACGCCGGACGTATCGCGGTCGAGCCGGTGGACCAGGCGCGGGCGGTCTTCCGCGCCGAAGCGCAGCGCATCGAGCATGCCATCGAGATGGCGCGCGATGCCCTTGCCGCCCTGCGTCGCGAGACCGGCGGGCTTGTCGATCACCAGCACGTCTTCATCGCGGTAGAGCACGCGGGCGAGGAGTTCCTTGGTGTCGTACTGGTCCATCGCGACGATCTGGCGCGGCCTGGGCGCGGCCGCGGGGTCGGGCAGCGGCGGGATGCGGACGGACTGGCCTTCGGCGACGTGGACCGAGGCTTCGACCCGCTTGCCATCGACCCTGATCTGGCCGGTGCGGCACAGTTTCTGGATGGCACCCTGGGTGAGATGCGGGTGATGGCGGCGGAGAAACCGGTCGAGCCGCATATCGGCCTGATCGGGTTCGACGGTGATGGTTTGAACGCTCATGCGCGCTCATCCCGTAATTTTGCCCAATGGTCCAGCCGGCGCTTGATTTCGTGCTCGTGGCCGCGACCCTCGGGGCGGTAGAACTGCTCGCGCGGTATGCCATCGGGGAAGTAGTTCTGGCCGGAAAACGCATCCTGCGTATCGTGGTCGTAGGCGTAGCCGGCGCCGTAGCCGAGGGTTTTCATCAGTTTGGTCGGCGCGTTCAGGATATGCGCGGGCGGTGGGAGGCTGCCTGTCGCCTGCGCCGCGCGCTTTGCCGCGCCGAAGGCGCGGTAGCCGGCGTTGGATTTCGGCGCGGTGGCAAGATAGAGCACGAGTTGGGCGATCGCGAGATCGCCCTCCGGGCTGCCCAGCCGCTCGTAGGCTTCCCACGCCGCGATCGATTGGGTCAGGGCCGCGGGATCGGCAAGGCCGATGTCCTCCACCGCGAAACGGGTCAGCCGGCGGGCGATGTAGCGCGCATCCTCCCCACCCGCCAGCATGCGGGCGAGCCAGTAGAGGGCGGCATCCGGGTCGGAACCGCGCATCGATTTATGCAGGGCGGAGATCAGGTTGTAATGCTCTTCGCGGTCGCGGTCGTACAAGGCGGCACGGCGGGCGACGAGGTTGGTGAGCTCGGCCTCGTCGAGCGGGATGGTGGCGCGCGCGGCGAACACCTGTTCGGCCATGTTGAGGACGGCGCGGCCATCGCCATCGGCCATCGCGCGCAGGCTGGATCGAGCGGCTGGCGTGAGGGGCAACGCCGTGCCGGCGGCGGCCTCGGCGCGGGCGAGCAACAGTTCGAGCGCATCGTCATCGAGGCGCTTGAGCACCAGTACCTGGCAGCGCGAAAGCAGCGCGCCGTTGAGCTCGAACGAGGGGTTTTCGGTGGTCGCACCGATCAGGGTGATGGTGCCGTCTTCGACCACGGGCAGAAACCCGTCCTGCTGCGCACGGTTGAACCGGTGGATTTCATCGACGAACAGCAACGTCCGGTCGCCGGTGCGACGGCGGCGGGTGGCATCCTCGAACACGCGTTTGAGGTCGGCCACGCCGGAAAACACCGCCGAGATCTGCACGAAGATCAGCCCGGCCCGGTCGGCCAGCAGACGCGCGATGGTGGTTTTGCCGACGCCGGGCGGCCCCCACAGGATGAGCGAGGCGAGCGAGCCGCGTTCGAGCATACGCGTCAGGCTGCCCTGCGGGCCGACCAGATGATCCTGCCCGACCACCGCCGAGAGATCGTGCGGGCGGAGGGATTCGGCCATCGGTGCGGGACCGCCGCGGCCGGGTTGGGGCGGGGCTGCGCCGAACAGATCGTCGGTGGGTTGGGGATGACGGGGCATCGGGTGGTTATAGGCGAAATGCGGGGGGATGGCACTTCCCGCGCGCCGGGAGAGGAAGGTCAGTGAGGAAGACTTCTTTTTTGTAAAAAAGAAGCAAAAAACTTTTGGATGTCTGGATGAGTGGCTGTTGCGCGATGGTGTGTCACTTGTTTGCGCCTGTGTGGTTTTGCTGTCGGCGCCTCGTTACTGACGTTGGTAAAGCACCTTCAGCGCCACAAACCAGTCGTAGCGCGGGTCAACGATGGCGCCGTTGCGGTGTTGCAGGGTGTTGCGGGTGGTGGTGGGGACGTGGGTCAGGGCGACCGTATCGTCCACGTTGCCGCCGATCACCGAGAGCATGCCCGGGGTCTGGTTGACGACGATGGCGCAGTGGGCGGGGAAGAAGCCGTGGCTGGGCAAGGCCGCGTAAGTGATGGTGCTGGCGCGGTCGCGACCGGCGCAGATCAGGTCGCCGGGGACCGGGGCGTAGGTGGTGGGGTTTTCGGCCAGCAGGAGCGGGTTGGGGATGGTGCCGTGGGCAGCGTGCCAGGCGTAGTCGATGTATTTGGCGTGGTTGGGGGAGTAGGGGAAATCGGGACCGGCGCCGGCGATGCGCATGACATAGGAGATGAAGGCGGCCGACCAGGCGAAACGGCCGTTGATGGCGGGGGGGAATTTTCTGCCGGTGGCATCGTGCTTGCCGGTCCAGCGGTCGTAGAAATGACCCGCGTTCATGCCGAGCCACCAGTAGAGGCCGACCTGTTGCCAGTCGCCGGGGTCGCGTTCCTGCATCACCTGGGCATCGGCCGGGTGATAGGCGGCGGGCGGGGTGTCGACGATCCGGCTGCCCCAATAGCGCCACTGGCCAAGCGCGATGGCGATGGCGGATGTGCGCGAAAACGCCTCGTAGGGTTTGTCGGCAAACGGCGGCGCATGCGCATCCGGCTGAACCGCGCAGCCGGACAGCGCCAACAGCACGGCGCCAGCCAACAAAAGTTTTTTGGTTCTTTTTTTCAAAAAAGAACCGCTTACGCTGCCTCCTGCGTCCGATACTCCGGAAACATCGCCGCCAGCGAAGCCGCATCGGCGGAGCAGATGCCGCGTTCGGTGATCAGGCCGGAGACCAGGCGGGCGGGTGTGACGTCGAACGCGGGGTTGGCGGCGGGGCTGTCTTTCGGGACGATGCGGATGGTGGTGATCGAACCATCGAGGGCGCGGCCGGTCATGGTGGTAACCTCGGTGGCGGCGCGTTCCTCGATCGGGATATCGGTCAGCCCGTCGGCGAGGGTCCAGTCGATCGTGGAGGACGGCAGGGCGACGTAGAAGGGGATGCCGTTGTCGCGCGCGGCGAGGGCTTTGAGGTAGGTGCCGATCTTGTTGCAGACGTCGCCGGCGTTGGTGACGCGATCGGTGCCGACGATGACCATGTCGATCGCGCCGCGCTGCATCAGGTGACCGCCGGCGTTATCGACGATGACGGTGTGTTTGACGCCGTGCTTGCCGAGTTCCCAGGCGGTGAGCGAGGCGCCCTGGTTGCGGGGGCGGGTTTCATCGACATAGACGTGAACGTCGATGCCGGCGTCGTGCGCCATGTAGATCGGCGCGAGTGCGGTGCCCCAATCGACCGTGGCGATCCAGCCGGCGTTGCAATGGGTGAGGATGTTGACGCGCCTGCCGGCGGTGGCGCGGGATTTGATCAGTGCGAGGCCATGTTTGCCGATGGCGCGGTTGGTGGCGACGTCTTCATCGCAGATGGCGGCGGCTTCGGCGTAGGCGATTTCGGCGCGTTCGGACTTCGGGTGATCCTGCAGCACGCCCTGCATGCGCTGGAGCGCCCAGCGCAGGTTGATCGCGGTGGGGCGGGTTGCGGCGAGGGTGGTGACGGCGTGTTGCAGGGCGTGGTCCGAGGGATCGGCGCGCATTGCGATGGCGACGCCGTAGGCGGCGGTGGCGCCGATCAGCGGGGCGCCGCGCACGAGCATGGCGCTGATGGCGTGGGCGACTTCATCGAGGGTCGCAAGGCGCGGCATTTCGAGCGCCCAGGGCAGTTTGGTCTGGTCGATGATGCGGAGCGACCAATGGTCGGTTTCGTCGAGCCAGAGGGAGCGAAAGGCGGTGCCGTCGATTTTCATGTTGAAGATCCGCGCTGGAGGTTGCGCGCCTGCATACCACGAATGGGGATTTTCTACACCCGCCGGTGGAGCGCGCAGATCAGGGTGAAGATGCGGCGGGCGGTGTCGAAATCGAGCAGGACTTTGCCGTCGAGCCGGGCCATGACGAGTTCGGCCCCTTCGTTGTGCAGGCCGCGGCGGCCCATGTCGATCGCCTGGATGCGGGCTTCGCGGCCTTCGGCGACGGCGGCGGCGTAGCTGTCGAGCAGCATCTGGTAGTCGCGGATCATGGAGCGGAACGGGCCAGGCGCAAGCACGAGGGTTTGCAATGTCTCGTCGGTTTCGGTGCGGATGTCGAACACGAGGCGGCCGTCCTGCACCGAGAGATGCAGGATGGTCTGGCGGTCGGGGTGGGTGGTGAGGGCGAAATTGTTATCGGCGGCGAGATCGGCGATGGCCTGGTTGCGATCGGCCTCCTGCATCGGGGTGAGGCTGCCTGACGGATCGTCAGCGAGGACGACGCGGATGAGGCGGCCAGCGGTTTTGGTGGCGGGTTCAGCCATGGACAATCGCGACCGGTTTTGCGGACGGCGGCAGCGGGCGGAGCATGTTGATCTTCAGCATGATGGCAAGCGTCGCACCTTTGATCGGGCGCAGCATGGCGAGCAGCAGCACGATGGTGAGCGGGACGAAGATCAGCATCGAGGTGATCCAGTTCATGCCGCCATCGTAATCGGCAAGGACCATGACGATGACGATGAAATGCAGCGCGATCAGCAAAGTGATGTAGGGCGGCGCATCATCGCACGGCACGCGGCCCAGCGGCGCGTCGCACCGCGGGCAGACGGGTTGCACGGTGAGGTAGCCGGCGAAGGCGGGGGCTTCGCCGCAGGCCGGGCACCGCATGGCGAGGCCGCGCCGGAGTGCGGTGCCCCAGCCTGGCATGGCGACGAGCGGTGTCGTCGCTGCGCGTTGGGGCCGCCATTCATGGGGCATCGGGTCGGACACTTGCTGGATTCTTTCACGAAAAATGATGAACGCGTGCGCCATGTTCCGCCCGTTCGGGTTGCGTTGCAAGTGCGAAGGTGACGGCGTGCGGCGCATGTCTGAAACGCGAGGCAACAATATGCGCCGAAATTGTTAAGATTTCAAAAAGCGCAGGGTTGGCCGTGCGACTTCTAAATCGGTCATACGTCCGTTTGCTGGTGTGTCGCGCGCTTCGCATCGGGTCTCGATTGTCGTTTACGCAACGCTTACAAAAAAATCATGCGAATGATCTGTAAATCTGCCGCTTTTTGTTGACATCGTCTCTGCAGACAGTGAATAGCGATTCTTAGCGTGCGTCGCGCGATTCGCGTCGCAACCTGGTCGAGCACAGATTGGTCTGATCGAGTATCGCACGCGGAAAGGAAGGACGGTCGATGACCGCGGATGACGTAATGCCGGATGATGACTGTCAAGCGATCGATCCGGCGGTGATCCTGATGATCATTCGTGTGATGAAATCCGTTGTTGTGCGGTTGTGCATGATTGTTATCGACGTGCCGACCGTCGTCCATGGGGGCGTGTTGCCCGCGTTACCTACAACCTCGACCGAAGGAGCAGTCTCGTGACCACTGAAACCGAATACCGCGCACAGCCGATGGCGATACGTGCCGCGACCAAGACCGCCAAACCGGCTGCGAAAGCAGCGCCGGCGAAATCGGCCGCCAAGGCAAAGACCAAGGTCGTCGCTGCCAAGATCGCGACGCCGAAAGCGGTTGCGAAGAAACCCGCCGCCAAGCCGGCGGCGAAGCCCGCCGCGAAGGCCGCAGCCAAGCCCGCCGCCAAGACCACGGCTGCGAAAGCTGCAGCCAAGCCGGCCGCGAAACCGGCCGGCAAGACCGCGGCTGCGAAACCGGCCGCGGCGGCGAGCAAGCCATCCACCGCGAAGGCCGCCGCTGCGCCGAAGGCGAAGGCGGCGACCAAGGCGGCGGCTGGCAAACCTGCTGCCGCCAAGAAGACCGTTGCCAAGGCGGCGGCCAAGCCGGCCACGAAAGCCGCCGTGGCGAAACCGGCCGCCAAGCGGACCGCGGCGACGACCCGCAAGACCGTGAACGGCAAGGCGACCAGCACCGCGCGCAAGACGCCCGCGCCGCGCGCCGCGGCACCCAAGTCGATGGCGGCGAAACCCGTTGCGAGCAAGGCGGCGGCGCCGGCGAAGCCAGCCAAAAAGACGACCCGCAAGCCGGCTGACACCACGACGTCGCCGGAGAGTACGCCCGATACATCGAGCTGAGCGCAAGGCCCAGCGATTGGGATGAGCGACGAGGAAGGGCGATGATCGCACGATCATCGCCCTTTCTGCTGGCCTTGATGGATGGGGAGCGGGTCTTGCCTACGGGCGGTGCGGCGCCGTTTTATCGGGGCAGGCCTCGGGTGGTACGGTCAGCGCCGTCAGATCGCCGTGCAGGACGAAACTGCCGAAGTCGAGCCTGACGTCACGCGAGACGCCATTGGTGTAGTAGCGCATCTGGGTGCGGAAATCGGGTTCGGTGTCGTTGTTCGTGCGGCGGAAAAATCCGATGTCGACCAGGGTGGATGGCAGGACCGCGAGCGAGGGGAATTTGCTGTGCGCGGGTTTGCGCTCGCCGAGGATCGCAACGAATGTATGTTCGGCGCCGTGGGTCGAGGTGCCATCGAACAAGGGCGGATCGATATAGGGTTTGCCGGCTTCGGCGGCGAGCAGGATCTGGCGGGTGTGCGCCATGGGAAACAGGGTGCCTGGCGGCAGTTTCACCACTTTGCCCTTGGGTACGAGGTAATGCACCTCACCGCCGGCGGGGCCGGTGGTGGCGCTGCCCTGATCCTCGACCTTGGTCTTGCCGCCTTCGGTCTGGCGCAGCACGAAGGTGAGCCGATGGCCGCCCTTGCTTTCCCAGGTATCGTAATTGCTGACCGTGCGGCTCAGGCTGCCGTCCTGGTTGCGGATCAGCAGCGTCATGCGCTGGCTGACGGTGTAGGCGTTGCAGGTTTCGAGCACGTTGAACTGCAGCCGGCCGGTGGCACCGGTGACCGCGTGGCCACGGACTTTCGAGAGCGCGAGCGTGTAGGTCGCGGTCTGGCCGGTGAGTTTGACCGGTGCGGCGGCGAGCGCGGTGGTGGCGAGGCAGCAGGCGCAGCCTGCGAGCAGGATGGTTTTCATCGGCCGCGCCCCCGCCTGCCGCCACGCCGTTTCTCCGGGTCGTAGCCGCCGCCGCCGGGGCCGAGCGGTTCGGGTGTGCGGTCGCGCGGGCGGCGCGCGCTTGGCACCGGCGGCGGGGCGAGGCCGAGTTCCAGCGCCTCGATGCGCTTGATTTCGTCGCGCAGGCGGGCTGCCTCTTCGAATTCCAGATCGGCCGCTGCGTTGCGCATGCGTTTCTCCAGTTCAGCCATGGTCGATTTCAGATCCTTGCCGACGAACTCGGTGGTGAGACTGTCCTTGATCGGGGCGACGGTGACGTAATCCTGTTCATAGACCGAATGCAGGATTTCGCCGATCTGTTTTTTAACGCTCTGCGGCGTGATGCCGTGCGCCTCGTTCCAGGCGGTCTGTTTGATGCGGCGGCGCTCGGTTTCGCCGATCGCGTAGGTGAGGCTGCGGGTCATGGTGTCGGCGTAGAGAATAACACGGCCATCGACATTGCGCGCGGCGCGGCCGATGGTCTGCACCAGGGATGTCGCGGAGCGCAGGAAGCCTTCCTTATCGGCATCGAGGATTGCGACTAACATGCATTCGGGAATGTCGAGCCCTTCGCGCAGCAGGTTGATGCCGACCAGCACGTCGTACACGCCGAGGCGAAGATCGCGGATGATCTCGATGCGTTCCAGCGTATCGATATCGGAATGGAGATAGCGGACCTTGATGCCCTGCTCGGTGAGGTACTCGGTCAGCTCTTCGGACATGCGCTTGGTCAGGGTGGTGACCAGCACGCGGCCGCCGGCCTTGGCGGTTGCGCGACATTCGGCCAGCAGGTCATCGACCTGATGCTCGACCGGGCGGACCTCGACCATCGGGTCGACCAGACCGGTCGGGCGGATCACCTGTTCGGCGAACACGCCGCCGGTGCGCTCCATTTCCCACGGGCCGGGGGTGGCGGAGACGAAGGTGGTCTGCGGGCGGAAGCGGTCCCATTCCTCGAATTTGAGGGGGCGGTTGTCGATGCAGGAGGGCAGGCGGAAGCCGAAATCCGACAGCACCGATTTGCGCGCGAAATCGCCTTTGTACATGCCGCCGATCTGCGGCACCGTGACGTGGCTTTCATCGACGATCAGCAGGGCGTTTTCCGGCAGGTATTCGAACAAGGTGGGCGGCGGATCGCCGGGTTCGCGGCCGGACAGGTAGCGGGAGTAATTCTCGATCCCCTTGCAGGCGCCGGTGGTTTCCATCATTTCGATGTCGAAGGTGGTGCGCTGCTGCAGCCGCTCGACCTCGAGCAGCTTGCCCTGTTCGGCGAGTTCGGCGAGGCGGGTTTTCAGCTCGGCCTTGATCTTGCCGATCGCCTGACCGAGCGTGGGGCGGGGCGTGACGTAATGGCTGTTGGCATAGACGGCGATCGCGGTGAGGTCGGCCATGCGCTCGCCGGTGAGCGGGTCGAATTCGGCAATGCTTTCGATCTCGTCGCCGAACAGGCTGACCCGCCAGGCGCGGTCTTCGTACTGGCTGGGAAAGATATCGACGGTTTCGCCGCGCAGGCGGAACGTGCCGCGCTGAAAGGCCGCGTCGTTGCGGCGGTATTGCAGTTCGACCAGCGCCTTGGCCAGACGATCGCGGTCGATCCGGCCGCCGACTTCGAGGCGCACGACCATCTGGCTGTAGGTTTCGACCGAGCCGATGCCGTAGATGCAGGAGACCGAGGCGACGATGATGACATCGCCGCGCTCGAGCAATGCCTGGGTGGCGGCGTGGCGCATGCGGTCGATCGCCTCGTTGATCTGGGCGTCTTTTTCGATGTAGGTGTCGGTGCGCGGCACATAGGCTTCGGGCTGGTAGTAATCGTAGTAGGATACGAAGTATTCGACCGCGTTATCCGGAAAGAACGACTTCATTTCGGCGTAGAGCTGGGCGGCCAGCGTCTTGTTCGGGGCGAGCACCAGGGCGGGGCGTTGTACCGCCTCGATCACCTTGGCCATGGTGAAGGTCTTGCCTGAACCGGTGACGCCGAGCAGCACCTGGTCGCGCTCGTCGGCTTCGATGCCGCGGACCAGTTCCGCGATGGCGGTGGGTTGATCGCCCGCCGGTTGGTAATCCGAGGCGATGCGCAGCGGCTTGTGCATCGGTCGGGCGCTCTGGCGGGCCGGGATGAATTGCGGACGCGGCGGGGTGATGATCGCTTGCGACATGGGAATTATATCACCACGCCCGGCCGTTTCTGCAAGATTGTGGCAGGGTCAAGATTTTTTATCAATCAGGGTCTTCATTTCGTCCATCGCCTCGGAGAAGCGGCGGTTGAGTTTTTCCACCGCATCGTGGTTCGAGCGCTGGATCAGATCGCCGAGGTCGCGCATGTTGGCGACGGCGGTTTCATAGGCGTGTTTGAGCAATTCGGCCTGTTTGGTGGCGCGGGCCTGTGGCGTGTCATGCATGTTGAGGTCGCGCATCTGCTCGGTGAGGTCGGTCATCGTGCGCTGCATGATTTCCATGTGGCGCCGGGCCACCGCCTGTGCGCCTTCGAGGGCGACGCGATTGGCTTCCGACAGGGCTTCGAGATTGCGGCGATAGGCGCTCAGCACCACCTCCATGCCGGGCATGGCGGGTGATTTCAACGCGGCGAAGGCCTTGGTGAAATCGAAATCGGGCATGAACATCGCCATCGGGTTGGCTTCGGCTCCGGTTGCCTTCGATTTGGATTTTGGTTGTTCGGCCATGGACAGCATCCTCTCGTTTGTTGTTGGGTCGGGCCTGGATTTGGCACCTTGTGGATCAGATTAGACCCGCGCGTCGGAAAGCGCGAGGCCAATTCGAACGCCAGGGAACCGGCGATACGAGACCGCTGTCACGAACGCATACCCAGCGAATAAAAGTTTTTTCGCTTCTTTTTTTTCAAAAGAAGACGTCCTTCCCTTGGAACGAGATCCTCCGGCCTCAATTGGGCCGGGCCGGATCATCGAGCGCAAACGGCGCATCAGGCTCCACCGTCGGGTCCGGCGTGCTGGCGGCACCGGGGGAGAACTGGTTGGCGGCCTGATCGGCGCGCATCAGCGCGACGTCGAGGGCGGCCATCGTGGCTGAGAGGTCTTCGCTGTCATCGCGCATCCAGGCGCGCAGCGCCCAGGCGCAGACCGCGAGCAGGCCGCGCTTGCGCAGGGCGCCGCGCAGGCCGCGCGATGAGACCCCGGCCCCTTCGAGAATCCAGCCCATCGAGGCGAGGTTGGTGCGTTGCAGCCAGAGGGCGAGCAGCGGGTCCGTGGGTGCGAAGCGGATCAGCGCGATCACGCCCTCGCGATGCTGCTGCAGATAGTCGAACCTGCGCATGATGATGTCGAACAGGCGGTCGCGCACCAGGCCATCGGTCATCGCACCGTGCAGGGCGTGAACATCGGCCGCGCGGCCGAATTTCGCGAGGATCATGCCGGTGCAGGAAAAATGGCGGCGCGCCTTGGCGAGTTCGAGTCCGCCGTGCCTGGCCGCGGCGGCGACGGAGACGCGACGCCAGCCTTGCTGGGCCGCGAGATCGAAAGCGGCCTTGATGAGATCACGCTCGAAACTGTCTTTGCTCATGGCTCGGTATGTAGGGTTAAAGCTTGGTTCTGCCAATCAAAACCGGTTGTGGGGTCGAAGGTGGACATCAGAAAGCAAGCGCTTCTTTTTTGGAAAAAAGAAGCAAAAAACTTTCTGACGCTGGGGCACGGGCGTTTGAAACGGCACGGGCCCAGATTAACAAAGTTTTTTTTGCTTCTTTTTTGTTCACAAAAAAGAAGACTCTCCTGTCCTTCAAACGCGCTCACTTGCCGCAATCGCCACCTTGCACCCGGTCCGGATTACGGCAGACAATAACTTGTAGAACGGCGCCTGCTCCGCCTCGTTCGCGAGGCCGATGTCGCGGTGTTCGAGCTCTTCGGCGCGGAACTCCTCGATCAGGGCGCGCAGGACGGTTTCATCCTCGCCGAGTTCGGCGCTCTGGGCGGCGTAATGGGCGTCGATGGTCTCCTCGACCGCGACGGTGCAGGCCATGGCCGCGCGCGACCCCATGGCGGCGGTGACGGCGCCGAGCGCGAAGCCGGCCACGCGCCAGAACGGCAGCAGCGCGGTGGGGCGGACCCGGCGTTCGATGATCAATCGCGAAAACGTGTCGAGATGGTGCTGTTCCTGCTGCTGCATGTGGCGCAGCGTGTCGCCGTGACGCGAGCGGCCGAGCACGGCGAGCTGGCCGGCGTAGATTTGTTTGGCGCCATATTCGCCGGCGTGATCGACGCGGATCATCCGTGCGAGCGCGGCGCGCTCGGTTGGATCGCCCGGCAGGCGGGTGGTTTCGGCTGATTGGGTCATCGTGCGCTCCAGGGTCTGGCTCTCAGATAGGCAGCGGTGGCGAAAGCAACAGCCAGGGCGTAGATCAAATCCATCGTCGCGAAGCTGATCGGCAGGCCGGGGATCAGGTAGACCGGATCGTCGCACGAGGCCGAGGGGCGCAGCGGCATGGCACCGAAGCCGGGCGGGGCGATGTTGCATTCCGGCAGCGGGCTGTTCCACCAATGCTGCTCGGCACCGACATGCACGAAGGCGATGGCGACATCGCCCAGCATGGTCAGGACCGCGAGGCCGAGCAGGACGCGGGCGAATTTGGGCGGCGCGAAGGCGGCGATCAGGCCGAGACCGACGATGATGCGGTAGGGCCAGCGCTCGATGTAGCAGAGCGGGCACGGGATCATGTGCAGGACGAATTCGGCGAAATAGGCCATGCCGAGCGCGAACAGCCCGGCGGCGGCGAGCGCGATGCCGGCCTGGCGGGTGGTGGCGCGGGGCGCGCCGGGCAGGCTGGTCGCGCTCATGCCAGGGCTGCGACGGCGTCCATCACGGCCTTGGCGTGGCCGGGGACTTTCACGTTGCGCCAGACCTGGGCGATGGTGCCGGTTTTGTCGATCAGGAAGGTCGAGCGGTCGATGCCCATGTATTTTTTGCCGTACATCGATTTTTCGACCCAGGCGCCGAATGCCTCGACCACCGTGCCGGCCTCGTCGGAGGCGAGCGGGAAGGTGAGGTTGTATTTGGCGGCGAATTTTTCGAGCGCGGGCAATTTATCCTTCGAGACGCCGACGACTTCGATGCCGATGTGGCCGAGCTGGGGCAGTGCCTCCTGAAAGGCGCAGGCTTCCTTGGTGCAACCTGGCGTATCGGCCTTGGGGTAGAAATAGAGCACGAAGGGTTTGCCCTTGAAACCTTCGAGCGAGACGGTGCGGCCGGCGGTGGCCGGCATCGAGAACGCGGGGGCGTGGCTGCCTGCGGTCAGTTCCATCGGGTCGTATCTCCTGCGGGTTCGCTGCTGTCGATCGTGACGGGATCGGGTGTGACGTGGTCGGGGTCGCCGAGGTGGCGGATGAAGGCGCGCCGCACCACCGCGGCGTGTGCCTCCATCCTGGCGATCAGCGCGGTAAAATCAAGCGCGCCGGCGGCGGCGAGGATGGGGGCCAGGGATGCGGGGGCGGCATCTTCTGTCGGGGCGGCCAGACCGGTGATGCGGCGCATGGCCTGCACGGCGCGGAACCAGTGATCGGCTTCCGTCAGGGCGGCGGCCTCGTCCGCCTCCATGATGCGGGCATCGGCGAGGGCGGCCAGCGCCGCGGCGGTGCGGGGCTGGAACAGGGCGGGGATGGTTCGGCCATGGATGAGTTGGAGTGCCTCAACGATGAAGCCGAGCTCCATCATGCCGCCCGGGCGGTGTTTCAGGTCGAACGGGCCGGAGGGGGGCGCATCGGCGGTGAGGCGGGCACGCATCGCCACCGTGTCGGCGCGGATGGTGGCGGGATCGACCGCGCGGCAGAGGGATGTGCGGATCGCGGCTTCGACCACGGGTGCGAAGCCGCGGGTTGCGGCGATCACGCGGGCGCGGGTCAGCGCCAGACGCTCCCA
Source organism: Acidiphilium sp. PA (assembly GCF_026191915.1). Classification (GTDB taxonomy): domain Bacteria; phylum Pseudomonadota; class Alphaproteobacteria; order Acetobacterales; family Acetobacteraceae; genus Acidiphilium. The sequence continues at coordinate 54,783 of NZ_JAIMBY010000006.1, read as the reverse complement.
GGTCCAGGCGGTTTCCCGATGGTAGTGGCGGAAGGCGGCGAGCGAGACGGCGACCGGGCCCTTGTTGCCCGAGGGGCGCAGCCGCATGTCAACCGGGTAGATCGGCCCCTCGGCGCCGGGTGCGGTGATCGCGCCGACCAGCGCCTGGGCGAGACGGCTGAAATACTGGCTGGCCGGCAGACGGGTGGTCTGCGACACGGCGGGCGGATGATCGTAGATCAGCATCAGGTCGAGGTCCGAGCCCGGCTGCATCTCGCCGGCACCGGCGCGGCCGAGGGCGACGATGGCGAAGCGGCCGCCGCGCAGCGCGCCGTAGCGCCGGGCGAAATCGGCCATCACGCGCGGCAGCAGTGCGACCATGGCGGCGCGCGCGAGATCGGACCGCCAGGCGCCGGCCTGATCGACATCGATCCGGCGTTCGAGGGTGGCGACGGCCAGGTGGAACTCCTCGCGCCGGACGAAGCGGCGCAGCGCGTTGACCGTGAGTTCGAGATCGTCGGCCTCGCGCAGCAGGCGGCGCAGGACCGGGGCGGGTTTGGTGAAGCGGGCAACCGGGGCGAGCAGCGCATCGAGCGCGCCGGGATGCGCGGCGAGGTGATCGGCCAGCGGGGCAGCGGCGCCGAGCACGGTGGCGAGACGGCCGAGCAGGGCCGGATTGTGCTGGAACAGCGAGAGCAGGGCGATGCCCGCGCGCTGGCGTTCCAGCATCTGATCGAACCGGCGGAATGCGAGATCGGGGTCGGGCTGGCGGGCCAGCGCGGCAAGCAGCGCGGGCAGCAGGGCATCGAGCAGCGCGCGGGCGCGGGCGGCGCGCAGGGCGGGCAGCGTGCCGCCGCGCCAGGCGCGCAGGCGCTCGACCAGATGCGCCGTGTTCCTGAAGCCGAGCGCGGCGGCGTGATCGCGAAAGGCAGCGGGTGCGGCGCCGGTTTCACCGGGGTCGAGGCCGGCACCGGCACCGGCATCGGTATCGAAGAACGCGGCGAAATGGCCGTGGACCTGCTCGAACAGCGCATCGAGCCGGGCGGCGAAGCGGGCGGCGTCCGGCTCGCCCATGAAGATTGCGAAGGCCGCGAAGCCGGCATCGGTTTCGGGCAGGCGGTGGGTCTGGCGATCGTCGATCATCTGCAGGCGATGCTCGATGCTGCGCAGCCGGCGGTAGGCGGCGCCGAGCTGGCGGACCACGGGGCGCGGCAGGTGTTGCGCGGCGGCGAGCGCGCGCAGTCCGGGCAGGGTTGCCGGAATGCGCAGGGCGGGTTCGTGGCCGCCCCAGACGAGTTCGAGCGTCTGGACGATGAATTCGATCTCACGAATGCCGCCGCGCCCGAGTTTGACGTCGCGGCCGAGCAGGTGGCCCGGCGTGTCGTGATAGCGCTGGTCGATCCGGCGCTTCATGTCGTGGATTTCGCTGATCGCGGCGAAATCGAGATTGCGGCGCCAGATGAAGGGGCGGATCTGTTCGAGGAAGGCGGCGCCGAAGCCGATGTCGCCGGCGACCGGGCGGGCCTTGGAAAAGGCCGCGCGTTCCCAGGTGCGGCCGTGGCTTTCGTAATAGGCGAGCGCGGCGGCGAGGCTGATGACCGGGGGCGTGGCGGCGGGGTCGGGGCGGAGGCGCAGATCGACCCGGAAGACCATGCCATCGGCATCGCGCTCGGCGAGCAGCGGCACGAAATCGCGCGCGAGCCGCGCCATGGCGGATTGCGCGTCATCCCGGTAAACCCGACATGACGGGTCGAACAGGAGCACGAGGTCGATATCGCTGGAATAATTCAACTCACGCGCGCCGAGCTTGCCCATGCCGAGGACGGCGAAATGGCTGCCGGCTTCGGGCTGGGCCGGATCGGGCAGGATGATCGTGCCGCGCTCGTGCAGGCCGCGCAGCAGATGGCGCAGGGCGACGGCGATGCTCTGATCGGCCAGATCGGACAAGGCGAGGGTCACGGCTTCGACGCGCCATTGCCCGGCGAGATCGGCCAGGGCGATGGCGAGGGCGGCGCGGCGTTTCGCGGCCCGCAGGGCGCGCGCGATGTGCGGCCGGGGCGCGGTGGGCGGCGTCGCGCGCAGCGTGGCCATGACGGCCGCGAGCATCGCGGCGGCGGATTGCCGGGTCGCGCCGATCAGGATATCTGGCTCGCGCAGCGCGAGACCCGCGAGATAGGGCGCGTTGCCGCCGAGCGCCTGCAGGGCCGCGAGCCCCGCGCGGGAGGCGGCGAATCGCGCCTCGGTGCGGCCGAGCGCGGTGAAATCCTCGATCAACCGTGCCGCCGCGGCGGCATCGGCTGGCGGTGGCAGGCCGGTCAAGGAGGCGCGGGGTCGTTGCATGCCCGGTCCAGTGTTCGATGAGGCGATGGTTTCGTCAAGGCGGCGCGGTCGCGGGGCAGGTCAGCCATCATGCGCTGCGGCTGATCGGCACGCTGGCGCTGGTGGGGATGCTGCTGATCGGCGCGGCGGCGTGGCGGCTGGGACGCGGGCCGGTCGAACTGCCGGCGCTGGCGAGCCGGATCGCCGCGGCGGCGACGGCGGCGATGCCGGGCAGCATCGTCACGATCGGGCAGGCCGGGCTGGCGTGGGAGGGGTTCAACCGGGGCGGCGCGCCGATCGATCTGCGCCTGTCCGACATTGCGATTTTCGGGCGGCATGGCGCGGTCGCGGCGCGGCTGTCGCGTTTGCGGATCACGCTGTCGCCGGTTTTGCTGCTGCGCGGGCGGATTGCGCCGATCGAGATCATCGCGCGCCAAACCGCCGTGGTGGTGCGGCCGGCGGCGAGCCCGGCGGTTGCGGCGCCGGCCGTGCCGGCGGGGACGGCGGGGATTGCCGATGCGGCGGCGGCGCTGGGGCGGCTGATCGGGACCTTCGCGCAGATGCCGCGGGCCGGCGGGCTCGACCTGGCGGCGCTGCGGCGGATCAGCATCGCGCGCGCGCATCTCGCACTCGATGACCCGGCGCGCGGGCTGGAGCTGAGCACGGACGATGCGCGGCTTGCCCTGACGCGCAGCGCGGCCGGCACGCTGCATGGCACCGCCCGGGCGGTGTTGCGGCACGGCGCCAGCACGGCGCCGCTCGTGATCGACATTACCGGCGCGGCGGGGCTGGGCAGGGTGAAGGCGGTGTTGGGGCCGGTCGATCCGGCGATGATCGCGCCGCGGCAGGCTGACTGCGCGCGGGCGGATCTGCCGGTCACGCTGACCGTGCGCTGGCCGATCGGCCCGCGCGCGCCGGCGCGGCTCGATGTGACGCTGCGGGCAGGGCCCGGCCATGTGCGCGCGGGGGGTAGTGTGATCGCGGTATCGGCCATCACGGCGGCGCTGACCGCGACGCCGCGGACCGCGACGCTGGCGCACGCGCGTCTCACGCTGGCGGGCCTGGGTGACGCGCCGGGGCCGACCGCGCGGTTGAGTGGCACGCTGGGGCTGACCGGGGCCATGACCGGGCGGATCGCAGCACGGGTCGATCATGTCACGGCAGCGGAACTGGCGGGCGACTGGCCGCTGGCGCTGGCGCGGGGGCCACGGAAATATGTGGTCAATCACGTCATCGCCGGCACCGCGCGCGATGGGGTGTTCGATGCGCGGTTCACGCTCGCGCCCCCTGGCCGGATGGTGCGGCTCGATCGGTTCAGCGGCGGGTTTGCCGCCAGCGGCGTGACGCTGAAATGGTTCAAGCACGCCGTGCCGATGACCGGGCTCGCCGGCACGCTGCGGTTCATCGATCAGGATATCCTGATGATCCGCGCGACATCCGGGCGGCTGGGCGGGCTCGATCTGATCGGCCGGATGATCATTTCATCGCTCGGGCATCATGATCAGACGTCGCTGGTGCTGGCGCAACTGACCGGCAATGCCGCCGCGGCGGTGCCGCTGCTCGATGCGCCGCCGCTGAAACTGGCGGCGCGCGGCATCGCCCTGGCGGGGGTTGCCGGCACGCTGAACGCGGGGATCGATGTAGGCATCCGGCTGACCAAACACGTGACGCTGGCGGATGTGAAGCTCGCCGCCCGCGTCCGGCTCGGGCACCTGCATTTGCCCCTGCCGGTGGCCGGGCTTGCGCTCGATCGGGGGCAGATGGTGCTGAACGCCGCGCTCGATCGTATTTCAATGCAGGGCGAGGGGATGCTGGCCGGCGAGCGGGCGCGGTTTCATGCGGCGATGGCGCTGCCGGACGGCGATTTCACCCTGAAGGCCGATACCACCGCCGGACACGCGCTGCTCGCGAAACTCGGCGTTGAGACCGCGCTGTGGCGCAGCGGGGCGGCGCCGCTCGCGATCGTGTATCGGGATGCACGGGGGCGCGGCATGCTCGACCTGGCCGCCGATCTCACGCCGGTCGCGCTGGCGCTGCCGGTGGCGGGTTGGCGCAAGCCAGCCGGGGCGGCGGGCCACGCGATGCTGGGGCTGGTACTGCGCCATGGCCGGCCGCGCGCGGTACGAACTGTCGATATCGGCGCGCCAGGGCTGGCGTTGCGCGGCGAGACCACGGGCGGCGCCCTGGTGATCAGCGCGGCGCGGCTGGGCGGCACCCGTGCGACCGGCAAGCTGACCCCGCCCGACCGCGCGGGTGCGCCCTGGGTGCTGGCGCTGGCCGGTCCGACGCTTGATTTGTCCGCCGCGCTGAACGCGGCGAATCCGTCGCATCCGGCCGCTACCGGCGCACCGGCATCGAAGCCGCCCGCGCCCCCTGCCCTGCCCTGGCGGTTGCGCGCCGCGTTCGATCGCATCCGCCTGGACAAGGCGCCGGCGCCGGCGCTGGGCGGCGTGCATGTCGATGCGACCGGCAACGCCGGCACGCTGACGAGGATGACCGCCGTGGTACGGACCGACCCCAACCACGACGCGCGGCTGGAATTCGGCCGGCAGGCGGGCACCGATACGGTCAGGCTCACCGCGGGCGATGCGGGGGCGCTGTTCGCGGCAATCGGCACCACCGGGGACATTGCGCGGGGCCGGTTGGTGCTGAACGCCGTGACGCGCGGCGCCACGACCACGGGCGAGGCGGTGATGACGGATTTCCGGCTGCGCCATGCGCCGGTGATCGCGAAAGTCTTGCAGGGAATGTCGCTCTATGGCGTGCCGGCCGCGACCTCCGGCCCCGGTCTTGCGATCACGCGTTTGACAGCGCCGTTCAGTATCACCGGCCCGCTCGTGCGGCTGGGCAGCGGGCGCGCCTATTCCGCCTCGCTCGGCTTTACCGCGACCGGCACGATCGATGTGCGGCGGAAACGTTATGATCTGTCCGGCACCATCGTACCCGCCTATGCGCTGAATGCGCTGCCGGGGCGGATTCCGCTGATCGGCAAACTGTTCAGCCCGGAAAAGGGCAGCGGGCTGTTCGCGGCGCGCTACAGCGTGGTTGGGCCGTTTGCCGACCCGCATATCGCGGTCAATCCGCTCTCGGCGCTGACACCTGGGTTTCTGCGCGAGATTTTCGGCATGTTCAACGCGCCGGCGGCCACCAAGCCATAACGTATGCGGCAGGAAACATCCCTATACATTGACTTGCGGGGCGATCATCAATAGATCATCCATCCCCCGTCGTTTCGTCAGTCCGCCCTACACTCACTGCAACCGCTTTGAATGGTGAAACCATGAAGCTCCTTGTTCCGGTCAAGCGCGTCGTCGATTACAACGTCAAGGTCCGGGTCAAATCCGACCATTCCGGCGTCGAGCTGGCCGGGGTGAAGATGTCGATGAACCCGTTCGATGAAATCGCGGTCGAGGAAGCGGTGCGGCTGCGTGAAAAAGGCATCGCCACCGAAATCATCGCGGTGTCGATGGGGGTTGCCGCCTGCCAGGAAACGCTGCGCACCGCACTCGCCATGGGAGCCGATCGCGGCATTCTGGTCGAGACCGATGTGGAGCTGCAACCGCTGGCGGTCGCCAAGCTGTTAAAGGCGCTGGTCGAGCGCGAGCAGCCGCGCATGGTCATCATGGGCAAGCAGGCGATCGATGACGACATGAACGCGACCGGGCAGATGCTGGCGGCGCTGCTCGGCTGGCCGCAGGGCACGTTCGCCAGCAAGCTGACGATCGATGGTGATCATGCCACCGTGATCCGCGAGATCGACGGCGGGCTCGAGACGATTTCACTCACCCTGCCCGCGGTCGTCACCAGCGATCTGCGGCTCAACGAACCGCGCTATGCCTCGCTGCCGAACATCATGAAGGCGCGCAAGAAACCGATCGAGACGATCAAGCCGGATGACCTCGGCGTCGATCCCGCGCCGCGCCTGACCACTGTGACGGTGATGGACCCGCCCAAGCGCCAGGCCGGCATCAAGGTGGGCTCGGTGCATGAACTCGTCGAAAAACTCCGCAACGAAGCGAAGGTGATCTGACCATGGCAAATGTTCTGGTTCTGCTCGATCATGACGAGCACGGCATCAAGCAGCCGGCGCGCAGCGCGGTGGCGGCGGCGCTGAAGCTCGGCACGGTGCATGCCTTGATCGCCGGCGAAGGCGTTGGCGACGCGGCCAAGGCCGCCGCCGCGATCGCCGGGGTTGCGAAGGTGCTGGTCGCCGATGGGCCGGCCTTTGCCCATGCGCTGGCCGAACCACTGGCCGATCTGATCGTCAAGCTCGCCGGCGATTACAGCCATGTTCTCGCGGCCTCCACCGCGATCGGCAAGAACGTGATGCCGCGCGCGGCCGCGCTGCTCGATGTGCAGCCGATCAGCGACATCGCCGAAGTGATCGATGCCGATACCTTCGTTCGCCCGATCTATGCCGGCAATGCGATGGCGACGGTGAAATCGTCGGATGCGAAAAAACTGATCACCGTGCGCGCCGCGAGTTTCGACCCGGTGGCCGCAACCGGCGGCACCGGCGCGATCGAGCCGATCGACGCGGCCGTGACCAACACGATCTCGAAATTCATCAGCGCCGAACTCTCGAAAAGCGAACGCCCCGAACTGACGGCGGCGAAAATCGTGATCTCGGGCGGGCGTGGCATGCAGAACGGCGATAATTTCACCAAGCTGCTCGACCCCGTCGCGGATAAATTGCACGCCGCCGTCGGCGCATCGCGCGCGGCGGTCGATGCCGGGTTCGTGCCGAACGATTATCAGGTCGGCCAGACCGGCAAGATCGTCGCACCGGATCTCTATATGGCGGTCGGTATTTCGGGTGCCATCCAGCATCTGGCGGGCATGAAGGATTCGAAGGTGATCGTCGCGATCAACAAGGATGAGGACGCGCCGATTTTCCAGGTGGCCGATTACGGCCTGGTGGGCGATCTGTTCGCCATATTGCCCGAGCTTGAAAAGGAACTCGGCTGACATGACCGCGCCCGGCGCGATACAGCGGGTCGGCGTGCTCGGCGCCGGGGCCATGGGCAACGGCATCGCGCATGTCGCGGCCCTGTCCGGTTTCGAGATCGTGTTAGTGGATACAGCCCAGGGCGTGCTCGATAAAAGCCTTGCCACCATGGAGAAAAACATGGCACGGCAGGTTGAGAAAAATACGATCGATGCCGCCGCGCGCGATGCCGCGTTAGCGCGCGTCGCCCGCTCGACCACGCATGATGCCTTCGCTGCCTGCGACATCGTGATCGAGGCGGTGCCGGAACGCGAGGATATCAAGCGCGCGGTCTATGCACAGATCATTCCGCATCTGGCGCCCCACGCCATTCTCGCGTCCAACACCTCGTCGATCTCGATCACGCGGTTGGGCACGGCGAGCGGCATCGCCGAGCGGTTCGTGGGCATGCATTTCTTCAACCCGGTGCCGATGATGAAACTCGTCGAGATCATCAGCGGCATCGCGACCGCGCCCGCAACCCTCGCCGCCGTCGAAGACCTGGCGAAACGGATGGGCAAGACCACCATCGTCGCCGCCGATTTCTCCGGCTTCATCGTCAACCGCATCCTGGTGCCGATGATCAACGAAGCGATCTTCGCGCTGCATGAAGGCATCGGCACGATCACCTCGATCGACAACGGCATGAAACTCGGCGCGGCACACCCGATGGGCCCGCTCACGCTCGCCGATTTCGTCGGGCTCGACATCGTGCTCGACGTGATGCGCGTGCTGCACGAAGGCCTTGGCGAAGACAAATATCGCCCCTGCCCGCTGCTGGTGAACTACGTCGCCGCCGGCTGGCTGGGCCGGAAAACCGGGCGGGGATTTTACGATTACGCGACCAACCCGCCCGTGCCGACGCGATAGGGAACCCCTTCGCATCATCAGCATCGCGTCCTGGTACCGCCGACTTTCCGCGGCGTTTCATGCCTATACCCAGCATGCCGATCCGCTCGTCGAGGTCAACAACTGGGTCGCCATGATTGTCGGCACCCACCTGCCGTTCTGGCCGCTCTATGTTCTGTGGTGCGCGGGATGGCAGAGCCTGCCGACCAGCCTGCTGACGATCACCTTCACGCCGGTGTTCCTGCTGATCCCGGCCTTGTCGCGCCGCAATGCGCGCGCGGCCCGCATCGCAATGCCGCTGTTCGGCATCGCCAATGCAATCTTCACCACCTGGATCCTCGGCGTCGCGTCCGGTTCGGAGCTGTTCCTGGTTCCCTGCGCGGCGCTGTCATCCATGACGTTTCGCCACAACGAACGCTGGCTGATGACCGGGCTGACCGCCCTGCCCCTCGTGGTATGGTATGTCATGCTCGGCCACGCGCCGGCGCCGCTGCATCGCTACGGTCCGGCCGCGCTGCATCAATTGTTCATTCTCAACACGATCAGCCCCGGCATCCTGTTGATCATATTCGGCTGGTTTCGCCTTGCGATCTATCGACGGATGGAAGCGCGATAAGCGCACACCGCATCATCCGGCGCGCCACTGGCTCAACACAACGCTGCCGATGATCATGGCACCGCCAAGCACCTGCCCCACACTGAACATCTCGCCGAACGCCGCCCCGATCAACCCGGCCCAGACCGGCTCCAGCGCGTAGATCAACGTCGCCCGATTCGCCGGCACGCTGCGCTGCGCCCAGTTCTGCGCCACCATGATGAACGCGGTGATCAGCCCCATGCCCAGCACCGCCAGAACCGGAAACCAGCGCAGGCTGATCATCGGTCCGCCACGGACCCCCGCCGTTCCCAGCGCGAGCACGCTCACCGTCATCAACTGCACCAGCGCCAGGCGCCGCGGATCGGTTCGCTTCGAACTGCGGCTGATCAGCACGATCTCGAGCGCCGCCGATAACGCCGCAATCACCGTCAGCCACTGGCCGGTGCCCAGATCGAGCCGGCCAGGCGTAATGCCCGAGACCAGCACCAGCCCGATGAACGCCATGATCACACCAACCAGCGCCACCCCCGATGGCCGGCGGCGGAACAACACAAACTCGAGCACCGGCACCATCGGCACATACAGCGCGGTCAGAAACGCCGACTCGCCGCTCGCCACCGTCTTCAGCCCGACCGCCTGCAACCCGTAGCCGAAATACAACACGACCCCGACCGCAATGCCGCCCACCAGCTCACGCCGCTGGAAACTGGCCGGATGCGGCCGAACCACCAACGCAACCACCACCGCCGCCACACCAAACCGCCAGCCGACAAACGCAAACGGACCAATGAAATGCAGCGACGTGCGCGTGACCAGAAACGTGCCACCCCACAACATCGTCATGAACACCAGCACCAGAACCGGCGACGGCAAACGCAAGGGCTTCACCCCGCTCTCACTGACCTCACTCATGGCAGCCCATCAACGCGACCCCCGCAAACAGAGCAAGCCCAACCGAACGCAACCCTGATCACGTCTGACGCTGGGGTAGGTGGCTGGAGGAAGCAAGGCGGGGGGCTTTGCCCCCTCGACCCCCACTAAGGGCTTAGCCCTTAGAACCCGCTAGTTTTAGGCAAGGGGAGGGCGCTGCCTCGGTGGTTCAGTCGATCTGGCCTGGGTCGCCCTCCCCTTGCCTAAAACTAATGGATTTTAAAGGCTCCGCCTTTAACGGGGTCCAGGGGCAGAGCCCCTGGCCTTACTTTCTCCAGGCACGCACCCCAGCGTCAGACGTGCTTCGACGACGTCGTCTTCGCCTTTTGTGTGGTGCAGGGTGAAGCCGAGGTGGCGGATGAAGGCGAGCATCGGATGATTATCCGCGAGGATTTGGCCTACGATCGTTTGCATGCCTTCGGCGCGGGCCCAGGCGATGAGGTGGCGCATCAGGGCCGAGCCGAGGCCGAGGCCTTTGGCGGCGGTTTCGACCAGTACGGCGAATTCGCCTTCGTTGCCATCGGTATCCGAGCGCACCAGGCGGGCGACGCCGCGGGTTTCGCCGCTCGCCTGATCGACCGCGATGAGCGCCATTTCGCGGCCGTAGTCGACTTCGGTCATCCGCACGATCTGTTCGGCGGTCAGCGCACGGACCGCCGAGAAGAAGCGAAAGCGCACGTCTTCCGGGTTCAGCCGGCTGAACAGGCGCTGGTGGGCGGCGGCATCTTCCGGGCGGATCGGGCGGATGGTGAAGTGCTGGCCGCGGAGGTCGACCGTTTGCGCGAGTTCGGCGGGATAGGGGGCAATGGCGAGGTGCGGGCGGCGTTCGCCCGGTGCGCGCAGGGTCAGGCGCGCGTTGGCCACTGCGATGCCGTGTTCGCTCGCAAACAGCGGATCGATCTCGATCGCGCTGAATTCCGGCCAATCGATGATCAACTGGCTGACCCGCACCAGCGTGCCGGCGACGGCGGCGCGATCGGCCTCATCGAGCCCGCGCGCGAGGCGGAGCAGATCGGTCCCGCCGGCGCGTTCGATCAGGGCCTGTGCCAGCGCGAGGTTGAGCGGCGGCAGATCGACCGCGGGCGCTGCCGTGCCTTCGCCGCCGCCGACACCAAAGCTGATGGTCGGGCCGACGAACAGATGTTCGCCGACCAAGATCCGCAGGGGGCGGGCGCGGTCGATCTGGTGTTGCACCATGAAGCGGGCATCGGGTGGGAATGCGCCGCGCTGGCGCAGGCGTGCGGCGATCACCCGGGCGGCGGCGGCGGCGGATGGCGCGTCCGGCAGGTCGAGTGCGACGCTGCCGAGCGGGCGTTGCCGGGCGAGACCGGGATGGGACAGTTTGACGACAACCGGAAAGCCGATGTCGGTGGCGGCCTGGGCGACATCGTCCGGCGTGGCGGCAAGGTGGGAGGCTACGATGTCGATGCCGTAGGCGCGCAGTACGCCGAAGGCTTCCTCCTGGGTCAACATCGCGCGGCCTGTGGCGCGGGCCTGGGCGATGGCGGCTTGCACGGTCGCGCGGTCCGGCGCGACATCGAGCACGGCGGAGGGCGGCAATTCGCGGGCGGCGGCGCGGATGTCGCGATGGCGCAGCAGGTCGCGGAAGCCGCCGACCGCTTCTTCGGGGGTCGCGAATACCGCGACGCCGTGGCCGGCGAGGCGGCGGCGGCGCGCACCACCGGTGGTCTGACCGAGCACGGTGACGAGCAGCGGCGCCTTGATGCTGGCGGCGCAGGCGATCAGCCCGGCGATGGCGGCATCGTCGTCCGCTCCGGCGGGGGCGTGGATGACCAGGACGCCGCCGACCTCGGGCGCGGCGGCGAGCATGGCGGCGAGATCGGCGAGCCTGGTCCCCGGCGTATCAGGCAGCGCGATCGGGGCATCGGCGGGCGGTTCGGCGCCCAGCATCAGGCCGAGCACGCGACGGGTTTCCGGCGATAATGCGGCAAGCCCGATGCCGGAGGCCAGCGCGGCATCGGCGGCAAGGCGGCAGGCGCCGCGGCTGTTGCCGAGGATTGCGAGCCGGTCGGTGCGGGCGGGCCGGGCGCGGGTGAGGGTTTCGGCGGCGGCGAGGAAGGCGCCGAGCGTGGTGGTCAGCAGCACACCGGCGCGGGCCAGCGCGGCCTCGAACCCGGCGAAGGCGGTGAAGCTCGGGTCCGCGAGGCGCGCGCCCGGCGCGAGGGCGACGATCGGGCGCAGGCGGGATGCGGCGCGGGCGGCCGAGAGGAACAGCCGTGGATCGCGCAGGCCGGCGATTTCCAGCAGGATCGGGCCGGTACCGGGGTCGCGGGCCAGATGATCGAGCACGCGGCCGAAGCCGATATCGGCGTTGCCGCCGATGCCCACGATATGCGAGAAGCCGATGCCGTTGGGTTCCGCCCAGTCGATCACGGCGCGCGCCAGGGCGGGGGATTGGCCGAGCAGGGCGACCCGGCCGGGCGGCACCGGCAGATGCGTGAGCAGCGCGTTCAACCCGGCGCCGGGAACCGCGAGGCCGAAGGAGCGCGGCCCGATCACACGGATTTTGGCGGCGAGCGCCATGGCGCGCAGCCCCTCGACCTCGGCGTAGACGATGGCGGCACCGGCAAGGCGCCCCGACAGGCTGGCGATGACCGCGGGCACCTTATCCGCCGGGTCGGCGATCAGCGCGAGATCGATCATGGCGGCATCGTCGAGCGAGGTGACGATGCGGCCGGTGTAGGCGGGTGCCAGCTCGGCCAGCAGGCGGGCTCCCAGCGGATGTGCGGCGCCGGAGACCAGAATGGTCGCAGGGTGGAACAGAACGTCGGGGTTGAATTTATTGACGCGCTTATAGCCGACGAGGCTCATCGCCCGCGGCCCTGCGCCCTACTGGGCGGGCCCGACGATGACCGGCGCCGGCAAAGCGCCGCCGGTGCCGGCGTAGGCCTGGTTGGCATTGCTGACGCAATTGTTGATCCGGTCGATCTGATCGTGCTGTTCGGCAAGCTTGTTGGTGATGTAGGCGGGGTTGGGCGAGCCGATGAAGGGGGTCGCGAACTGGTCGGTGCGCGAGAGATAGGCGTAGTGACGCGCGGTATCGATCTGCCTCGCCTGCTGCGTGCATGCTGCCAGATCGGCCTTGTCGGCGGCGGATTGCGGCGGCGGCGCGCCGAAGCTGCATGAAGCGAGCGGCAGCGCGATCGCCGTGAGCATCAGGGTCAGGCGGAGCATGGGGCATTGTCCTCGGCAGGGCGCGTGATCAGCATGGCGCGGAGTTCAGTTTCATCGAGACCGCCGGTGTCGGTCAAGCGGGTGAGCGCGGCGGCCTGGAGCAGCGCGCCGTCGATCGCGGCGGCGCCGCGCCTGATCTGGATGAACGGGGCCAGCCAGGCGGCATCGCCGATCAGCGCGACCAGACCGAGCAGGCGCAGGCAGACCGAAACACCATGCGGCGTCGACAGATCGGCGATGCGATCGACCGATGACGCCCAGGCCCGGGCATCGCGGTCGCGCAGCACGACATCCGGGCCGCCGGCGAAGCGAAAGCCGCGGGTCGGGCCGTCGTAGCCGGCGCGGGCGGCATCGTGTGCGGCATCCCATGCCTGCTCGAGGTCGCGCTTGGCGACGCGCGGCAGACGGGCGGGCGCAATCGGCACCAGATGCAACTCCGTGCCGTCGGCGGCGATTTCACGCTGGATCGGCCCTGACATGATTATCAAATGGCGACGCGCACGCCGAGTTCCACGACCCGGTCGGACGGGATCTGGAAAAATTCGGTGGCCGAGATCGCGTTGCGCAGCATGAACAGGAACAGGGCGCGGCGTACGAAGCCCAGTTTCGGCACGGTTGCCGGCACCACGGTTTCACGGCCGAGGAAATAGCTGGTCTGCATGGGGTTGAACGGCAGACCCTGCTCGCGCAGCAGATCGAGCGAGCCCGGCAGGTTCGGCACATCCATGAAACCGTAGCCGATGCCGACCCGATAGATGCCGGTCGCCAGCTCCTCGCAATGCACCCGGTCCGCGCCGCTCGCGGTCGGAACATCGAGATTGCGGACGGTGACGAAAAACACCGTCTCATGCAGCACTTTGTTGTGCTTGAGGTTATGCAGCAGCGAGGCGGGCGTGTATTCCGGACTGCCCGTGAGGAATACCGCGATACCCGGCACGCGGACGATGCGCGATTGCGGCAGCCGCCCCAGGAACGAGGCGAGCGGCAGGCTGTCCTGCTGCCAGCGGGCGAACAGCAGGCTGCGGCCACGCCGCCACGTGGTCATCAGCGTGACGATGCTCAGCCCGATTACCAGCGGCACCCAGCCGCCCTCGAAAATCTTGAGGATATTCGCGCCGAAGAACGCGGCATCGACCGCAAAGAACGACCCCCAGACCAGGCCGGTCTTCCACCGCGGCCAGTTGAAATGCCGGTGAAACACGAGAGCGGACAGGACATTGGTGCAGAGGAACGTGCCGGTCACCGCGATACCGTAGGCCGAGGCGAGCGCGTTGGAGGAGCGAAACCCGAGCACCAGGATCAGCACGCCGACCGCAAGGGCCGCGTTCATCTGCGGCACATAGACCTGCCCCTCGGTGGTGACCGAGGTATGGCGGATTTCCATGCGCGGCAGCAGGCCGAGCTGCACGCACTGGCTGCCCAGGGTGAATGCGCCCGAAATCACCGCCTGGCTCGCGATGATCGTGGCGATGGTCGCGAGAATGACCATCGGGATCAAGACAGCGTGCGGCACGAGCAGATAGAACGGGTTGTCGGCGGCTTGCGGGTTCGCGATCACCAGGGCGCCCTGACCGAAATAGTTCAGCACCAGCGCGGGTAGAACAAAGAAGCGCCACGTCGCCCGGATTGGCCGGCGGCCGAAATGGCTCATGTCCGCATATAGCGCTTCGGCACCCGTGACCGCGAGAACGACCGCGCCAAGCGCCACGAACGCCAGCACATCGTGCCGGACGATGAACCTGATGCCCTGAAACGGGATCATCGCTGCCAGGACATGCGGGTTGAGAATGATGCGATACAGACCGCACCCGGCGATCGTGACGAACCAGATCACCATGATCGGGCCGAATAGCTTGCCCACCGCGCCGGTGCCCCGGCGCTGCACCAGGAACAGGCCGATGATGATGGCAACCGAGATCGGCAGCACGAACCGGCTGAAATCGGGCGAGGCGACGCTCAGCCCCTCGACCGCCGAAAGCACCGAAATCGCCGGCGTGATCACGCCATCGCCGAGAAACAGCCCAGCACCGACGATGCCGACCACCATCAGCCCGTAACGGACCCGATCGGTCCGGGCGACGCGCTGGGCCAGGGCCATCAGTGCGAGAATCCCGCCCTCGCCGTTGTTATCGGCGCGCATCACGAAGGTGACGTATTTGAGCGTCACGGTAATGATCAACGCCCAGAAGATCAGGCTGAGCAAACCGAGCACGTCCTCGGGTTTCAAGCCGCCCTTGGTGACATAACCGAGGCAGGCCTGCAGTGCGTACAGCGGCGAGGTTCCGATATCGCCGTACACGATGCCGAGCGCGCCGATCACCGCGGCGAATTTGAGCTGTTCGGCCGGGGTGGACGGTTCGATCGCGACGTCGCTCAACCGCGCCCCCCGCCGGGTGCCGCGGCGCCGATCGGTGCGACATCGCCTGTCATGCCGGCCAGCACCTCGGCGACATGGCGCACCGCGATCGGCTTGCCTTCGCGCGAGAGCTTGCCGGCCATGTTGAGCAGGCAGCCGAGGTCGCCCGCGAGCAGCAGATCGGCCCCGGTCGCGGCGATGTCGTTGGTTTTATCGGCGGTCATGCGCGCGGAGATGTCGGGATATTTGACGCAGAACGTGCCGCCGAAGCCGCAGCAGATTTCGGGCTCGCTCATTTCGACCAGCTCGAGTCCGGCAATCTTGCCGAGCAGGGCGCGCGGCTGGGTCTTGACGCCGAGTTCCCGCAGGCCGGCGCAACTGTCGTGGTAAGTCGCGCGGATATTCAGGCTGGATTCGAGCCCGGCGAACCCCATGACATCGACCAGAAACCCGGTGAGTTCCCAGGTTTTCGCGGCGAGCGCCTCGGCGCGGCTGCGCAGATCGGGGTCCTGATCGAACAATTCGGGCATGTGTTTGCGCAGCATGCCTGCGCATGAGCCAGAGGGCGCCACGACATAATCATACCCGGCGAAGGCGGTGAGCAGCCCTTCCGCCAGGGCACGCGCGGTCGCACGATCGCCCGAATTATAGGCGGGCTGGCCGCAGCAGGTCTGCGCGCGCGGTACTTCCACCGTGCAGCCGGCGGCTTCGAGCAGCTTGATCGCGGCAAACCCGACGCTGGGCCGATAGAGATCGGCAAGGCAGGTCACGAAAAGCGCCACGCGCGGGCGGGCCGAAGAGGGTTGGGTCACGAGGTTGCTCCTGTCGCGGGCGCGGTGGTGGGACTGGATTGCTGAATCGGGCGCGGCAGCAACACGAACAATGTGCCCGCCGCATCCGTGCTGCCGGCCATTTGGGCAGCGTTGCGGCCGATGCCGAAGAATATCTGGGCCGCGGTGGCACCTTTGGCGCCGACGTCGATATCCTGCGCCGTGGTCAGCCGGTCGAGCGTCGTGGTGGCAACGAACACCGGCGCACCGAGGGGGATCGCTTTCTGATCGACCGCGATCGAGCCTTCCGGCGTCAGCGGTACGCCGAGCGCGCCGGGGGCACCCAGACCATCCGGCACATCATGGAGGCGTTTGAAAAATACATAATTGCGGTTTGCGTTCATCACGCCCTGCGCCTGGGCCGGATGCGCGCGCAGCCAGGCGCTGATCGACTGGATCGACACATCGTTCGCTGCGAGATCGCCCTGTTTGACCATAAGCTTGCCGATCGGCGTGTAGGCGCGCCCGTTGGTGCCGTCGAAGCCGAGGTCGATCAACGTGCCGTCCGGCAGGCGCAGCCGTGCCGCGCCCTGCACCTCTGCCATGTAGGCATCCACCGGGTCGCGCAGCCAGGCCACGACATGCGCCTGATGGCGGATGGCGCCCGCCTCGATCCGCGCACGGCTGTAATAGGGCACCAGCTTGCCGTAGCGCAGCCGGCCGACGATGCGCTGCTTGCCGGTGCTGTCGTGAAATCCGGCGAGGTTGGCCGCGACCAGATCGCGCGGCTTGGCATAGAGCGGCACATCGTAGCCGGGCAGTTTTACTTCCGACCCGGCATAGACGGGCTCGTAATAGCCGCTGATGCGGGTGGGGTGGGCGACCTGGTACGGCACGAAATAGGTCTGGAAAAAATTCTGCGCCGCCGCGGCATCATCGGGCGGCACGGCGCGTGCGGCTGCGCAGACACCGCGCCACAACCCTGCCTTGCCGCCGAGCGATCCAGCCACGCCATCGCCACCCAGGCTCTGGTCCTCCGGCATCACCGCGATGGCGCGGCACGACCGGACGAAAGCGGGCAGGCCAGCCGCTGCCGTTGCAGGCCCCCAGCCCGGCAGGGCGCTGAACGCCACCGGCCTGAGCGATGCGGTGCCCGGCCCCCCTGTGGTCGCGGCCGGCTTGATCGCACAACCGGCGAGGCCGAGTGACAGAATTGCGGGCACGATAAAGAGGCGGGCCGTCAAGCCGATCGCTGGTCTCGGCATGGTTCAGCCGCTGCGCGCCGCGGCGAGGCGCCAGACCGGGTCCGAGCCGTTCACGCTCCGCTCGAAACTCCACAGATCGACGATCTCGGTCACGGCCTCGGTCCCGGCGACCACCTGCCCTGTGCGGTCGCGCGTGAAGTTTTCCTGATCGGAGACGAAACGCACGACGATGACGGCGTGATCGCCGAGCATCTCGGCCTCGTCGATGCTCGCCTCGACGATCTGTTTGATTTCGGTCTGCTGGGTTTCGCCCGCCTCGGCGCGCTGGGTGATCGCGTGTTCGAAAGTGGCATACACCGTCGGCGTCAACAGGCTGCGCAGCGTGGTCAGATCGCCGGCGGCGAAGGCGGTGACGATCCGGCGGAACGACGCTTCGGCCGAGTCGATGAATTTGACGGGGTCGAACCCGAGATCCGATTGCGCGATGCGGCCGAGCACCTGACCGACGGCGGTGTGCGGCGAGGGGATCGGCCGGCCCGGCCGTGCGCGCGGCGCCTCGGCGAAACCATCGATCACCGGTGCGGCGGGACCACGCAGGCCGACAGCCTGCTGGTCGGGCAGCGGCGGGCGTTCATAGCCGGTCCGTTTGCCCAGCACGCTGCGCAGGCGCAGCACCAGGAAGCCCGCCACCAGGGCGAGCAGAATGAGGTCGATCGGAAATCCGTTATACATGGCTGACAAGCACCTTGTTCGGGATGCAACCCGGGTGGAGGTGATAGGCCGTGCGGCGCGATGCCGCAACCTTCGGGCTGTTTGCCGAGGCTCGCGCAGCCATGTATCGATCCCGGATGATCCTGCTCCGCCACGGCCAAAGCGAATTCAACCTGCATTTCAGCGCGACCCGGCGCGATCCCGGAATCGAGGACCCGCAGCTCACCCCGGAGGGTCATGCCCAGGCGCAGGCGGCGGCCGCCGCGCTCCGCGACATGAACCTGACCCGCATGATCATCTCGCCCTATACGAGGACGTTGCAGACGGCCGCGCCGATCATTGCGAGTCGGGCCCTGACGATCGAGATCGATCCGCTGATCCGCGAGCGCTACGCGTTCAGCTGCGACATCGGCACCAGCCCGCGCACCCTGGGGGCGCGGTTTCCGGATCACGATTTCGCGCATCTGCCTGACCCGTGGTGGCCCGCCGGGTTCGAACCCGAGGCCGCGGTGATCGAACGGGCGGCGCAGTTCCGCGCACGAATGGCCACGCGGCCCGACTGGCGGGAGACCATCGTGGTCAGCCATTGGGCATTCATTCTGGCCCTGACCGGGCGCTCGCTGATGAACGGCACCTGGATGGTGTATGACCCGAACACCCCGGCACCGACCGATCTGGTATGGCATCCTTGAGCCGACCCGGCGCAATGCGGCTGTTACAATTGATCGATATGACCCGTCGGCCATGGTGATTTACCGACCCGCTTTTTTATCCGACGGATACCGCCGCCGATGATCCTGCAAAACCGGCGGTTCCGTCGCCTGGGCCCGGTCCTGATGCCGCTGCTCCTGGCGGGGTGCGTCGTCGGCCCCGCGTTTCACGCGCCGAAAACCGCGGTGCCGACCGCGTTCGTCGCGCCGGCTTCGGCACAACCCGCCTGGCCGAAGCCCGGCTGGTGGCGGACTTTCGGCTCGGCTGAACTCGATACGCTGGTGGCCGCCGCGAAACAGCACAATTTCTCGGTGGTCGAGGCGATCGATCAGCTCGAAGCCGCCAACGCCCAGATCGAGGTATCAGGATCATCGTTGCTGCCGACCATCACCGGCGCCGGCAGCGGTAATTTCCAGCAGGCCGGTTCCGGTGCGGCCGGGGCGTCGTCACGCTCGTCGTTCTCGCAATTCGGCGGCCTGGGTTCGAACAAGAATTCCACCACCCATAATTATTCGGCGAATTTCCAGGCGTCCTATCAGCTCGATTTCTGGGGCAAGAATTATGATGCGCTGCGCGCCGCCCAGGCGAACGCCGCCGCCGCGCAGTTCAACGCCGCCACGGTGGCGCTGACCGAGGAAGCCGCGGTCGCGACCACCTATTTCCAGGTGCTCGCCTATCAGGACGAGCTGGCGATCGCGCGCCGGAATCTGAGTGCCGCGCAAGGTCTGCTCGATCAGCTGAACGCCGAGTTCCATGCCGGCGTGGTTGATCAACCGACCGTCGCACAGCAGGCCGCGCTGGTGGCCTCGGAGCGCGCGACGATCCCCAACCTGGTCTCGGAACTGCGCCAGCAGGCTCTGGGGCTGGGGATTCTGACCGGCGAGGCGCCGGAGTTTCTGCGCGTTCAGGGCGGTTCGCTGAACGACATTACCGTCCCGCCGCTCCGCCCCGGTGTGCCCTCGGCATTGCTGACCCGCCGGCCGGATGTCGCGGAGGCGGAGGCGACGCTGATCGGCGCCAATGCCACGGTGCGCGGCGCGATTGCCGCGTTCTTTCCCGCGATCAGCCTGACCGGGTCTGCGGGGTGGCAGAGCACGGCGCTGAACACGCTGATCAACCCGGGCTCGCTGCTGCTCTCGGCCGCGGCATCGCTCAGCCAACCGATCTTTGAGGGCGGTGCGCTCACGGGTACGCTTGGTGTCGATCGCGCGACGTATCGTGAGGATGTCGCGAAATACGAGCAGGCGGTGGTGCAGGCGTTCACCGATGTCGAGACCGCGATGACCGCGCTGCATTACGCGACCGATCAGGAACATCTGCAGCGCATTGCGGTGCAGCGCGCGCAGGCAGCACTCGCCGGCGCGCGGGCGCAGTTGCGGGCCGGCGTGGTCGATGTCAGCACCGTGCTGAACGCCGAGGAAACCCTGCTGTCGGATGAAAACACGCTGGAACAGGCGCGGCTGACGCGGCTCGATGCGGCGGTGAATTTATACAAGGCGATGGGCGGCGGCTGGGCTATTCCGACAAACGAGGTTCGATGATCATGGCGAAGCGACGCGGAACGATAATTGCCGTCGTGGTGGTGCTGGTGCTGGTCGCCATCGTGGTGATCCGGCTGCACCATGGCGGCGCCAAGAAAAAGCATGTCGCCTCCACCGCAATCCCCGTCAAAATCGCGCAATCGGTCGTGCAGACCGTGCCGGTCTATCTGGATGCGCTCGGCACCGTCGTGCCCTACCGCACCGTGACGGTGCAGCCGATGATCACCGGGCCGCTGAAAAAAGTGCTGTTCCACGAGGGCCAGTTCGTCAAGCGGGGCCAGGAGATCGCCGAGATCGACCCCGCACCGTATCAGGCGACGCTCGATCAGGCCAAAGCGAAACTGGCGCAGGACAAGGCAAGCCTGCTCAACGCGGCATTGCAGGCGCGGCAATATGCCTCGCTGGTGGCGCAGAACTATACCTCGAAACAACAGGCCGCGACCGCCAACGCCACGGCCGCCGAAGATCGCGCGCTGGTCAAGCAGGATCAGGCCGCGATCGAGACCGACCTGATCAACCTGGGTTATACGAAAATCAGGGCGCCGATTTCGGGCCTGACCGGCATTCTGCAGGTCAACGCCGGCAATATCGTCAATCCCAACCTCGCCAACGGTATCGTCGTGATCAACACGCTGCAGCCGATCTCGGTACAGTTCAGCCTGCCGCAGCAGGATCTGTCGCAGATCACGGCAGCGATGCAGGGTGGCGCGCCGGTGAGACTGGTGGCGACGGCCGAAGGCGATCCGCAAACCGCGACCGTACTCGATCACGGCACATTGTCGGTGCTCGACAACACGGTGAACGCCAACACCGGCACATTGACGCTGAAAGGCAAATTCCCCAATCCGAAGCTCGAACTCTGGCCCGGCGCCTATGTGAATGTGCGCACATTGGTGCGCAGCATTCCAAACGCCGTCACGGTGCCGCCGGTCGCGGTGCAGCAGGGGCCGGGCGGCAGTTTCGTGTTTCTGGTCAAGCCTGCCGCGGCGGGACATAAAGACGCCACCGTGGTCGATCAGCCGATCACGATCGGCTACGAAACCGAACAATTGGTCGTGGTCGCCAAGGGGCTCGCCGCCGGCGATCAGGTCGTCACCGAAGGCAATTCGCGCCTGAAGGATGGGGCCAAGATCAAGATCGTCACCGCCCCGAAAGCCGACGCGGCGTGAACATTTCGGGCCCTTTCATCGGCCGCCCCGTTGCCACCACGCTGCTGGCCATTGCGATCTTTCTGCTCGGCGTCCTCGGCTATCAGGCGCTGCCGGTCTCATCCCTGCCGCAGGTCGATTTCCCGACCATCCAGGTGGTCACCAAACTGCCCGGCGCCTCGCCCGATACCGCATCGAAACTGCTGACCGCTCCGCTCGAGCGCCAGTTCGGCGAAATCGCCGGCCTCGCCTCGATGAGTTCGATCTCGAGCCAGGGCACCAGCGCGATCACCCTGCGGTTCGATTTGTCGGTTTCGCTCGACACCGCCGCGCAGAACGTGCAGGCCGCGATCAACGCCGCCTCCGGCACACTGCCGCCCAATCTGCAGTATCCGCCGACCTACACCGAGGTGAACCCGGCCGATGCGCCGATCATCACCCTGGCGCTGACGTCGAAAACCGTGCCGATCTACACAATCGCCAACGCCGCCCAGACGCAGATTGTGCCGAAACTGTCCGAGATCAGCGGCGTCGGCAATGTTTCGGTCGAAGGCGGCATGACCAAGGCGATCCGCATCAACGTCAATCCCGCGCGCCTCGCGGCCTATGGCATTTCGCTTGAAGACGTCCGCAACGCGATCGCCAATGCGAACCAGAGCGGGGCCAAGGGCGCGTTCAACGGCACCAACCAGGCCTACACGCTCGGTGCCAACGACCAGATCACCGATCCCGCGCAATATCGCAACGTGATCATCGCCTACCAGAACAAGGCACCGGTGCGGCTTTCAGCGGTCGGTTCGGTGACCGACGGGCTGGAAAACAACCAGCAGATCGCAAGCTATAACAACACGCCGGCGGTGGTGATCGATATCGAGCGCCAACCCGGCGCCAATATCGTGAGCACGGTGCAGAACGTGCAATCCGCGCTCAGCGATCTGGGCAAGGATCTGCCGCCCGGCATCAAGCTGCAAATCGTCGCGAACCGCACCGGCACCATCAAGGCCTCGGTCAACGACGTGCAGATCACCCTGCTCACCTCGGCCCTGCTGGTGGTGCTGGTGATCTTTCTGTTCCTGCCCAACCCGCGCGCGGTGCTGATCCCCGCGGTCGCGCTGCCGCTCTCGATCGTTGCGACCTTCGCGGTGATGAGCGAGCTTGGCTATCAGCTCGACAATCTGTCGCTGATGGCACTCACCGTCGCATCGGGATTCGTGGTCGATGATGCGATCGTCATGATCGAGAACATCGTCCGCTTCATCGAAGCCGGCGAGACACCGATGCGCGCGGCCTATCTCGGGTCGCGCCAGATCGGTTTTACCATCGTCTCGCTCACCATCTCGCTGGTCGCGGTGTTCATCCCGCTGCTGTTCATGCCCGGCGTGATCGGCCGGCTGTTCTCGGAATTCGCGGTGACACTCGCGGTCGCCGTGGTGATTTCGGCGGTGATCTCACTCACCCTGACACCGATGATGAGCGCGCGCCTGCTGCGCCCCGCGAACGATGCCCGGCCGGGCCGGATTGCCCGTGGCGCCGAGGCGGTGCTGCTGCGCGTGCGCAATTCATATCAGCGCGGCCTGAACTGGAGCCTCGCGCATCAGCGTTTCATGATGCTGGTGTTCGCCGCAACCGTGGTGATTACCGGCTTGCTGTTCGTGGTGATCCCCAAGGCGCTGCTGCCGCAGGAAGACACCGGCGCGATCGTCGCGGTGACCGAGGCCGGGCAGAGCGTCTCGCTCGATGCGATGAACACGCTCCAGACCCAGGCGGTCGGCATCATCCTGCACAACAAGGCGGTGGCCGGCGTCACCTCGCTGCTCGGCTCGGGCCTGACCAACCCGACGCCGAACACCGGGCGGCTGAACATCACCCTCAAACCGTTCGGCACGCGGCCGGCCATCGGCACCGTGATGCGCCAGTTGCAAGCCGCGCTCAGCGGCATTCCGGGGTTCAGCATCTACATGCAGCCGGTGCAGGATATCACGCTGTCGTCCCGCATTTCACCGACCCAGTACCAATACACCCTGACCGATACCAACCAGACCGAGCTCGATCGCTGGACCACCAAAATCGAGGCCGCGCTGAAAAAACTGCCGCAGATCGCCGATCTCGCGAGCGACCAGCAGAATCAGGGGCTTGAGACCTATGTCGATGTCAATCGCGCCGCCGCATCGCGGCTCGGGATCAGCATGGCGACGATCGAGGCCGTGCTGTACGACGCATTCGGCCAGCGCCAGATCTCGACCATCTATACCCAGAACGCGCAATACCGCGTCATCCTCGGCGTCGATCCCGGCTACGCCGCATCGCCACAGGCGCTCGCCAATCTGTTCGTGCCGACCGGCAACCTGACCACCAGCACCAGCACCGCGGCGCTCGGCCCGGGCGGGTCGGTCAGCGGCAACAGCACCACCACGCTCGGCGCGACCAGCGGCACCACCACCAGCGGTTCGAACAACGCCGGCACCAGCACGGCGAGCGCCAGCGCCGTCGCATCGCAAGTGCCGCTGCTCCAGATCGCCACGATCCAGCGCAAATTCGGCCCCCTCGCGATCACCCGCGAAGACCAGTTCCCCTCGGTGACGCTGAGTTTCAACCTGGCCAACGGCGCCTCGCTGGGCAGCGCCGAGACGGCGATTGCCAAGGCCCAGCAGGCGCTCGGCGTGCCGCAGACCATCAGCGGCACGTTCTCCGGCGCTGCCGCCGAATTCCAGACCGCCCTCTCCGAGGAACCGTGGCTGATCGCCGCCGCCCTTGTCGTTATCTATATCGTGCTTGGCGTGCTCTATGAATCCGTGATCCACCCGATCACGATTCTCTCCACCCTGCCCTCCGCCGGCATCGGCGCGTTGCTCGCGCTCATGCTGACCGGCACCGAATTCACCCTGGTGGCGCTGGTCGGCATCGTGCTGCTGATGGGCATCGTGAAAAAGAACGGCATCATCATGGTCGATTTCGCGATCGAGGCGGAACGCGACCGCGGCCTTACCCCCGAGGCCGCGATCATGGAAGCCGCCATCCTGCGCTTTCGCCCGATCATGATGACGACCATGGCCGCCCTGTTCGGCGCGGTGCCGCTGGTGCTCGAAGGCGGCGCCGGCTCGGAGCTGCGCGCACCGCTCGGCATCGCCATCATCGGCGGTCTGCTGGTCAGCCAGCTGCTCACGCTGTTCACCACGCCCGTCGTCTACCTCGCAATGGAGCGGCTGCGCCCCTCCGCCCGCCGCAGCCTCGGCGCAACGCCCGTTCCGGCCGAATAGCGATGGGGTTTTCCGACCCCTTCATCCGCCGGCCGATCGGCACCGCCCTGCTCGCTTTGGGCATTCTGATCGCGGGCACCCTCGCCTACTTCCAGTTACCGGTCGCCGCCGTACCCAGCATCCCGATCCCCGCGATCGTGGTGTTCGCCTCCGAACCCGGCGCATCGCCCAGCATCATGGCGAGCACCATCGCCTCGCCGCTCGAACACACGCTCGGAACCATTCCCGGCATCGATGATGTCCGCTCGATCAATTCCACAGGCTCAGCCTCGGTCATCCTGTTGTTCGATACCGGCACCAGCATCACTGCCGATGCCCACGCCGTGCAGGCCGCCATCAACGCGGCCCTGCCCAACCTGCCCTCATCCATGCCCAGCCGGCCGTTCTACAAGGAGTTCAACCCGGCATCCCGCCCGGTGATGACCATCGCGCTGTCATCGAAAACCATGAGCCTCGGCAATATCTACAACGTTGCCGACACCACGCTCGATCAGCGCCTTGCGCAAATCCCCGGCGTCGCCCAGGTGAACCTTTATGGCGGCGGCTCGCCGGCCGTGCGCATCCGCCTCAACACCCAGGCTCTCGCCGCGGCCGGGCTGACCAGCACGGATGTCTATAATTCGGTCCGATCCGCCAATGAAATCGAGCCGATCGGCGTGCTGCAAGGCAGGCGCACCGCCTCGATCATCGCAACCAACGGTCAGTTGCACACCGCGGCCGAATATGGCCGCATCGTCCTGAAATCGAAATCCGGCGCCATGCTGCGCCTGTCGGATGTCGCCTCGGTGGTTGACAGCGTCGCCAACACCCAGCTCGCCGCCTCGGCCGATGGCCACCCCGCCATCACCATCGAAATCACCAAGACCGCCCAGGCCAACGTGATCAAGACCGTCGAAGGCATCAAGGCGCTGCTGCCGGAAGTTCGCAAATTTCTGCCGCCTTCGGTCAAACTAACAGTCCTGACTGACCGCACCACCACCATCCGCGCCAGCGTCGCCGATATCCAGTTGACCCTGCTGATCACCATTTTGCTGGTGCTCGCCGTCGTCACGCTGTTCATGCGCCGCCTCACACCCACCATCGCCGCCGGCATCACCGTGCCGCTCTCCCTCGCCGGGACCGTTGCCGTCATGTGGGCGATGGGCTTCTCGCTCGATAATTTCTCGCTGCTCGCCCTGACCATCTGCGTCGGCTTCGTGGTCGACGATGCGATCGTCATGATCGAAAACATCGTCGCCCAACACGAACGCGGGTTGTCCGGCGTACAAGCCGCGCTGATCGGCGCGCGGCAGATCGGCTTCACCGTGTTCTCGATCACCGTATCGCTCGTCGTCGTGTTCCTGCCGCTTACCCTGATGGGCGGCATCATCGGCAGCCTGTTCTACGAATTCGCAATGACACTCTCGGTCGCGATCGTGATTTCCGGGATCATATCGCTCACCGTCACGCCCATGATCTGCGCGCATTTCATGGGCCGCACCCCGACCATCGGCCGCGATTCCCGCCTCGCCCGCGGCATCGACCGCCTGTACCGCAACACGCTGGAAGCCTACGCCCGCAGCCTCGACTGGGCGCTCCGCCACCGCTGGCTGATGCTGATCAGCTTCGCGCTCACCCTGGTCCTCACCATTTTCCTCTACATCAAGGTGCCGAAATCCTTCATCCCCGAGGAAGACAGCGGCCTGATCATTGCGCAAACCCTCGCACCCACCGATGTCTCGTTCAACCGCATGCAGCGGCTTGAGGCGCGCGTTGTCAAAATCGTGCTGCACGACAATGCGGTCGCTACCGTCAGTTCACGCATCGGCGTTGCCAACGGCTTCTCCACCGCAAACCGCGGCACCATGTTCATCGGCCTGAAACCGCTGTCGGACCGCTCGATCTCGGCGCAGAACGTCATCCTGCGCCTGCAGAAAAAACTCGAACGGATTCCCGGCATAACCACCAACATGCAGGTCGCCCAGGACATATTTTTCGGCGGCCAGTCGAACGGCGGCGAATACAGTTTCTCCGTGGTCGATCCCTCGCTCGATGGGCTCGACACCGTGACCCGCCAGATCGAAGCCAAACTCCGCACGCTCAAATCGATCAACAATATCGGCACCGACCAGGACAAGGCCCAGACCGAAATCATGATCGAGATCAACCGCAACGCCGCCGCTCGCCTCGGCGTCTCGATCGCCGCGATCGACGGTGTCTTGCAGAACGCCTACGCCCAACAGCAGATCTCGCGCATCTATCAGGCGCAAAATCAGTACGAAGTCGTTATGAAAGTCCCCGCCAGGCTCGACCGTGCACCGAGCGACCTCAGCCACCTTTTCGTCAACGGCTCGAAGGGCCCGGTCCCGCTCGATCAGGTCGCAACCTACAGCCGCACCACCGCGCCACTCTCCGTCACCCATCTCGATGGCGAACCCGCCGGCACCATCAGCTTCAACGTCGGCAAAGGTACCTCACTCGGCCCCGCGATCGCGCAGGTCAAAGCCGCCATCGCCTCGATGCCGCTGCCCGATACTGTCAAAATCCAGTTCGGCGGCAACGCGAAATACTTCCTCGCGTCGATCGAAAAAGAACCCCTGCTGATCGCCGCAGCCCTCGTCGCCATCTACATCGTGCTCGGCGTGCTCTACGAAAGCCTGACCCAGCCGCTCACCATCCTCTCCACCCTGCCCTCCGCCGGCGTCGGTGCCCTGCTCGCTTTGCTGATCACCGGCACACCCCTGTCGGTCATCGGCGTGATCGGCGTGTTCCTGCTGATGGGCATTGTGAAAAAAAATGGCATCATGCTGGTCGATTTCGCCCTCAACGCGGAACGTATCGGCGGCATGACACCCCAACAAGCCATCCGCGCCGCCTGCATCGAACGCTTCCGCCCGATCATGATGACCACTATCGCCGCCATGCTCGGCGCCCTGCCCCTCGCCTTCGCCGTCGGCACCGGCGAACAACTCCGCCGCCCCCTCGGCATCGCCGTCATCGGCGGCCTGATCGTCTGCCAGGCCCTGACCCTCTACACCACGCCGGTCATCTACCTGGCCCTCGGCGGCTTCGGCAAACGCCGCGCCCGCCGCATCACCACCATGCCTGCCGAATAACGCCCAGCTTGAGTGGTGGCGCCGGTGAGGAAGTAAGGCGGGGGGCTTTGCCCCCTCGACCCCCACTAAGGGCGGAGCCCTTAGAACCCGCTAGTTTTAGGCAAGGGGAGGGCGCTGCCTCGGATTTTCCGTCGATCTGGCCTCGACAGCCCTCCCCTTGCCTAAAACTAATGGATTTTAAAGGCTCCGCCTTTAACGGGGTCCAGGGGCAGAGCCCCTGGCCTTGCTTCCTCACCGGCACCCACCCACCCAAGCCGGGCGTTATTCGAGCACCAGGGCGTGGTACAGGGTGGCGTAGTGTTTGGCGGGTTGGGTCCAGGAGACGTCGAGTGTCATGGCGTTGGTTTGTATTTGTTGCCAGCGGGGCTGATCGGCGAACAGGGCTGCGGTGCGCCGCAGTCCGTCGGCGAGGCCGTTGGTGGTGACGGGGCCGAACTGGATGCCGGTTGCGACGCCGGCGCTGAGTGCTGCGGGATTGGCGTCGATCACGGTATCGACCAGGCCGCCGACCAGCGAGACGACGGGGATGGCACCGTAATGTTGTGCGGCGAGCTGGGTCAGGCCGCATGGCTCGAAGCGTGACGGCACGAGGATGGCGTCGGCGCCGCCCTGGATGAGGTGCGACAATCGTTCCTCGAAACCGATGACCGCGGCGACCGATCCCGGCCAGCGTGCCATGGCCGCGCGCAACCCGGCCTCGAGCGCGGGCTCACCGCTGCCCAGTACCGCCAGTTGCGCGCCGAGTGCGGTAAGCAGCGGCAAGGCCTCGATGATCAGGTCGATCCCCTTCTGCCCGGCCAGCCGGCTGATCACGCCAAACAGCAGCGCATCCGGCCGCACATCCAGCCCCATGCGCGCCTGCAGCGCGGCTTTGTTCGTGGCGCGCGGTGACAGATCGCCGGGTCCGAAGGGTGCGACCAGCAGGGGATCGCGCGCCGGGTTCCAGGCGATGGTATCGAGCCCGTTCAGAATGCCGTGCATCACCCCGGCCCGGGCGCGGATCAACCCATCGAGACCCATGCCGCCTTCGGGTGTGGCAATCTCGACCGCGTAGCGCGGCGAGACGGTGGTGATCGCATCGGCAAACTGCAGGCCCGCCTTCAGAAACCCGATACTGCCGTAGTATTCCACACCATCGATCGTGTAGGCCGACGCCGGCAGCCCGAGCGCGCCGAGCAGAGCGGCGGGAAACTGGCCTTGATAGGCCAGGTTATGCACCGTCATCACACAGGGCGGGCCGCCGCCAGGCGCATAGTGCAGATAGGTGGGCAGCAGCCCGGCCTGCCAATCGTGCGCGTGCACCACATCCGGCACGAAGCCGGCGATCGCACCCTGCGCGATCAGCGCACCGGCGCGGCAGAGGGCGGCAAAGCGTTGTGCGTTATCCGGCCAGTCGGCACCGTTCGAGGCGAGATACGGGTTGCCGGGCCGGGCGAACAGATGCGGCGCATCGAGCGCGAACATCGGCAATCCATCCGGCGCGCCCGCCACGACCCGTGCTGGCCCGCCGAATAAATCCGCGATCGGCAGCACCGTCTCCGCCCCCGCGAGCGCCGCCATCACGGCGGGATAGCCTGGCACCAGGACCCGCATGGCGACGCCCTCGGGCGCCAATGCGCCCGGCAACGCGCCCATCACATCGGCGAGCCCGCCGGTTTTCACCAGCGGATAGACCTCCGAACCGACCGACAGGACCTTGAGCACTAATGGCTATCCAGCCGGTCGATCATCGCCTGGGTGATCAGGCAGACGCCTTTGTCGGTCCTTCGAAACCGCAGCGCGTCCTCGGCCGCGTTCTCGCCGACCACCAGGCCTTCGGGGATACGCACACCGCGGTCGATCACCACATTGGTCAGGCGCGCGTACCGCCCGACATCGACATCCGGCAGCAGCACCGCGGCGGTGACCTGCGCGAACGAATTGACCCGCACGCCTGTGAACAACAGGCTGCGCCGCAGCGCCGCTCCCGAGACCACGCAGCCGCCGCACACCAGCGATGAAACCGCAAGCCCGCGCCTGCCATCTTCGTCATGAATGAATTTGGCGGGCGGCGTGCCTTCGGTATAGGTCCAGATCGGCCAACTGCGGTCATAGATATCGAGCGAGGGCACGAAGTCGGTAAGATCGATATTCGCCTCCCAATACGCATCGACCGTGCCGACATCGCGCCAATACGGCTCCGCCTCCTTGCTGGACCGCACGCAGGAGCGCGAGAAATGATGCGCCATGGCCCGCCCGTTGCGCACCAGGTCGGGGATGATATCCTTGCCGAAATCATGTTCGGAATCGGGGTTGGCGGCATCGCGCCGTAACGCGTCGAACAGGAATTTGGTGTCGAACACGTAAATGCCCATGCTCGCGAGCGCGACATCGCTGCGCCCCGGCATAGGCGGCGGGTTGGCCGGTTTTTCGAGGAATTCGATGATCCGGTCGCTCGCATCGGTGTGCATCACGCCAAAGCCGGTCGCCTCGGCCAGAGGCACTTCGACGCAGGCAACCGTCACATCCGCCTGCTGGGCGACGTGCTGCTGCAGAAGAACCTCGTAGTCCATTTTATATATATGATCGCCCGCAAGAATGATGATATGCGCGGGTGCGATGCTCTCGATGATCTCGATGTTCTGATACACGGCATCGGCCGTACCCAGATACCAGCTGTTCTCCGAAACCCGCTGGCTTGCAGGCAATATGTCGAAGCTTTCATTGCGTTCGCGCCGAAAGAAGGTCCAGCCCAACTGTAAATGGCGGATCAGGCTATGCGCCTTATACTGTGTCGCAACACCGATGTGGCGGATACCCGAATTCAGCGCATTCGACAGCGCGAAATCGATGATCCGCCATTTACCCCCGAAATGCACGGCCGGCTTCGCTCGTTTGTCGGTCAGATCGTAGAGGCGCGATCCCCGCCCCCCGGCCAGAACATATGCCATCGCATTGCGCGATAGCGGTGTGTTGAGGCTGTCTCGATTGTTCATGGCGGTGTTCCTTCCCGTGCCACCCGCCGGGTTTCCCGGTCGGGCTTGTGATTATGTCTTGCTCATGTGGTCTCCAGACCCGTCGTGCGCCAGATGGTGCGGGCGTAATCATTGATCGCGCGGTCGGACGAAAAATACGCCATGCCGGCAGTGTTCATGATCGATGCGCGCCACCACGCCTCCTGGTCGCCCCACAGCCGATCGACCCGGCGCTGCGCCTGCGCGTAGGAGTCGAAATCGGCAGTCACCAGAAACCGGTCATCGCCACGCAGTTCATGCACCAGCGGGTGAAACCGGCTGGTATCGTCAGGTGAGAACACGCCCGACCACACGGCGTCGATGACCTCGGCCAACGCGGGCGAGGCCGAAATCGAATGATGCGGCCGCCAGCCATCACGCTTGCGATCGGCCACTTCGGCGGCGGTGAGGCCGAAGATGAAAATGTTCTCATCGCCGACATGGTCGCGGATTTCCACATTGGCACCGTCGAGCGTGCCGATCGTCAAGGCGCCGTTCAGGGCAAATTTCATATTGCCGGTGCCTGATGCCTCCATGCCGGCGGTCGAGATCTGCTCGGAAAGATCGGCGGCCGGAATGATCATCTCGGCCAGGCTGACGTTGAAATTCGGCATGAACACGACCTTCAGCAGTCCCCGCACCGTCGGGTCGCTGTTGATCACCTTGGCGACATCGTTGATCAGTTTGATGATCAGCTTCGCCTGGTGATAGCTCGCCGCCGCCTTACCCGCGAAAATCTTGACGCGCGGCACCCACCCGGCCGAAGGCCGCGCACGGATCGCATCATACAGCGCGATGGTTTCCAGAATATTGAGCAATTGCCGCTTGTATTCGTGAATGCGCTTGACATGGATATCGAACATCGCATCCGGATCGAGCTTGATCCGCATCCGGTCGCGCACCCATTTCGAAAGTATAATTTTATGGCTGCGCCGGCATGCGGTCAAACGATTGCGAAACCCCGCGTCCAAAGCAAGGTCGCGCAGTGCCGCAAGCTCAGCGGGGTCGTCGCATACATGCTCGCCGAGCGCCTCGACCAGCAATCGCGTCAGGCCGGGGTTGGCTTCATACAGCCAGCGGCGGAACGTGATGCCGTTGGTGACATTGGTGATCCGCTCGGGAAACATCTTGTGCAGATCGGCAAATACCGTCTCGCGCATCAAATCCGTATGCAGCGCCGAGACACCGTTGATCCGGTGCGAACCGATGAAAGCGAGGTTGCCCATGCGCACCCGCCGGCCATGGGTCTCATCGATCAGCGACAGGCCCGCGAGTTTTTCATCGCTGCCCATACCCAGCACGCGGACCTGGTCCAGATGATCGGCGTTGATCAGATAGATAATCTGCATCTGGCGCGGCAGCATCCGCTCCATCAGCGGCACCGGCCAGGTCTCCAGCGCCTCGGGCAGCAGCGTGTGGTTGGTGTACGAGAACGTCCCTTTCGTGATCTCCCACGCCTCGGACCATTCAAGCCCGTGCACATCGACCAGCAGACGCATCAACTCGGCCACCGCGATCGAGGGGTGCGTGTCGTTCAGCTGAATCGCAACCTTCTCAGGCAGCAGCCGCAGATCCTTGAACTGCGTGATATGCCGGCGCAGCATGTCCTGCAGCGAGGCGGCCGCGAAAAAATACTCCTGGCGCAGCCGCAATTCCTGTCCCGCCGCCGTCGCATCCGACGGGTAGAGCACCCGCGAGATCGATTGCGCGCGCACGTCCTGCGCCAGCGCGCCGACATAATCGCCCGCGTTGAACGTTTCGAGTTGCAGCGGATCGACCGCGCGGGCCGACCACAGGCGCAACGAATTCACATGCCGGCCGCGCCAGCCGACCACGGGCGTATCGTACGCCACCGCACGCACCACCTCGCCCGGATGCCAGACGTGCCGAACCTCGCCCTCGTCGTCGCGCACCGCTTCGACATGCCCGCCGAAGCCGATGTCATAGGCAACCTCCGGTCGCTCGAACTCCCAGGGATTGCCGACCGCGAGCCAGTCTTCGGGAAATTCGAGCTGGCGGCCATCGTCGATAGCTTGCTTGAACAATCCGTTGTTGTAACGAATACCGTAACCATAGCCGGGGATCGCAAGCGTCGCCATGCTCTCCATGAAACACGCGGCGAGGCGTCCCAACCCGCCGTTGCCAAGTGCGGCGTCGGGCTCGGCGTCGCGCACCCGGTCGAGATCAACCCCGAGTTCCGCGAGTGCCGCGCGCGTCACATCGACCATGCCGAGATTGGTCAACGTGTCGAACATCAGCCGGCCGATCAGAAACTCGAGCGACAGGTAATACACGCGCTTGTGGCCACGCTCGTAGATTTTGTTAGTGCTGGCAATCCAGCGCTCCACCACACGGTCGCGCAGCGCAAGCGCGAGTGCCACGAACCAGTCACGGTCATTCGCCGTGACCACGTTCTTGCCGACACCATAGATCAGCTTGGCAACGATCGCCTCACGCCAGTCCTGGCCGGTGCGGATCGGGGCGAGAGGCGGCGGATCGTTGGAGAGCATTTTCTTCGCGCGCTGGGTCTGATCGGGTCGATCCTGCACAGGCGTGTTATTCATCAGGGGCCTACCTCTCGTTGTCCTGCCGATCAGACTGACACGGAAGCGCGCCTCCCTGCAATGAAACTTTGCGCTGTCATATCGAGCGGCCAGCGCGGCCGGCATGGCGTCGCGAGCGCATCGGGTCCGAGCCCGGCCCGCGCCCGCTCGATCGCCGCCCACGCCACCATCGTCGCATTGTCGGTGCACAGGCGCAGGGGGGGTGCGAACAGCGCATGGCCGGTGCGCGCGGCAACCGCCTGCAATGAAGCGCGGATCGCCTGGTTGGCCGCAACCCCGCCCGCCACCACCACGCCGCTGGCCGATGGCATCATCGCCAGCGCATGCGCGAGCCGATCCGCCATGGTCGCCACCACCGCGGCCTGAAACGAAGCGGCGATCGCCGCGGCATCATCACGGTCGAGCGCGCCGGCCGGCCGGGAAGCGACCTGCTGCGCCACCGCCGTCTTCAGTCCAGAAAACGAGAAATCGCACCCGGGCCGCCCCAGCATCGGGCGCGGCAGGGCAAACCGCGCCGCATCGCCTTCCGCCGCCAGCAACTCCAGCGCCGGTCCGCCCGGATAGGCGAGCCCCAGCAGCTTCGCCACCTTGTCGAACGCCTCGCCCGCCGCGTCATCGAGCGTGGTGCCGAGCTGGCGATACCGCCCGACCCCCTCAACCGCGATCAGCGCGGTATGCCCACCCGAAACCAGCAACAACACATAAGGAAACGCCGGCGGCACCGCCGAAAGCCCTGGCAGGCGCGCGGTCAGCGCATGCGCCTCGAGGTGATTGATCGCATAAAAATCCGCCCCGGTCGCGAGCGCCATGCCCCTGGCAAAACCGCTGCCGATGATCAGCCCGCCGATCAGGCCAGGCCCGGTCGTCGCGGCCACGGCGCTCAGATCGGTGGCGCACACCCCGGCGGTGCGCAGCACGGATGCGACCATCGGTCCCAGCGCCGCCAGATGCGCGCGCGCCGCAATCTCCGGCACCACGCCGCCGAACGGCGCATGATCCGCGATCTGGCTCGCCACCAGCTCGGCCCGCACCACCCCGGCGCCGTCCAGCACGGCGCAGGCAGTCTCATCGCACGAGGTCTCGATCCCCAGCACCAGTGCTGCGGCATCATGCCCGATCTTTGCGGCTTTTCTTTCCATGCCGATCCTTTAAAGCAAGGGGCATGGACCAGGAAACCACGGCTACACCGAAAGTCGCCCCCCATACCGGCCGCCTGCCCCTGCGGGTCGGCACCCGCGGCTCGCCGCTCGCGCGAAAACAGACCGAGATGTTCCTGGCCGCCCTGCGCGAGATCTGTCCCGCACTCGGCTACGCGCCGGATGCCTTTGCCGCCGAGATCATCAGCACCACGGGCGATCAGGTGCTCGACCGCCCGCTGGCCGATCTTGGCGGCAAGGGCCTGTTCGCCAAGGAAATCCACGAGGCGCTGCTCGACAAGCGAATCGATTTCGCCGTCCACTCGCTGAAAGATCTGGAAACCACGCTGCCCGAAGGCATCATCCTCGCCTGCACCATGAAGCGCGAAGATGCCCGCGACGCGCTGATCCTGTCCGATGAATACAAAATCGAGGACGGTGCCGAAATCTGGTCGGCCCTGCCCGCCAACGCCCGCATCGGCACCTCCTCGGTCCGCCGCCAGGCGCAGCTGCTGCACGCCCGGCCCGATCTGAAAATGGAATTGCTGCGCGGCAACGTCCGCACCCGGCTCGATGCCGCGCGCACCGGCAAGTTCGACGCCACGCTGCTCGCCCTCGCCGGGCTGCGCCGCCTCGGCTTCGAGTCGGAGGTCTCCGCCGCGATCGACCCGGAAGCGATGGTCCCCTCCGCCTGCCAGGGCATCGTTGGCATCACCGTGCGCGCGGAAGACGCCGCCCTGGGCCACCTGCTCGCCATGATCGAGGACAAGGAAGCCAAGGCCGTCGCCACCGCCGAGCGCGCCCTGCTCGCCGCCCTCGATGGCTCCTGCCGCACGCCGATCGGCGGCTATGCCCGTCTGCTGCCGGATGGCACGCTGCATCTCACGGGGCTGACCGCCCGTGCCGACGGCAGCTTCCTGCTCAAACGCAGCGAAACCGCCGATGCCGCCGATGCCGAACGCCTGGGACGGGAACTCGGCGCCTCCCTGCGGCGCGACAGCCCGGCCGATATCTTTCTTGACTGAGCCGCTGACGATCCTGGTCACGCGGCCCGAGCCCGGCGGCTCCGCCACGGCCGATCTGCTGCGCGCCCGCGGCCACGTGCCGGTGCTCTCACCCTGCCTCGACATCGAAGCCCTGCCCGCCAGCCTGCCCTACACATGCGATGCCATCGTGATCGCCAGCGCCCAGGCACTGCCCGGCCTGCCCGCCGCATGGCGCGCCATCCCGCTGTTCGCGGTCGGCGATGCCACCGCTGCCCGTGCGCGCGACATGGGTTTCATCACGGTCGAAAGCGCCTCGGGCACGGCGCGGGACCTGGCCAAGCTGGTCGCACGGAAACTCCCGCCGCGCGCCGCCATCGTGCTGCCCTGCGGCGCCGGTCACAGTCTTGAACTCACCGCCGCCTTGCGCACGGCAGGGTTTCGCGTCACCCGCCGCGTCGTCTACCGCTCGCGCCCCGCCGAACGTCTCGCCGCCGCCGCGATCGCCGCCCTCGCCGCCGAGGCGGTCGATCGCGTCATGATCTTTTCCCCCGCCACGGCCCGCCGCTTCGTCAGCCTGATCGATCACGAATCGCTCGCCGGCACCCTCCGCCGCGCCATCGCCATCGCGATCAGCCCCGCCGCCGCCGCCCCCCTCACCCGCCTGCCGTTCCACGCCATCCGCGCGGCGATTTCACCGGATCAGGATCACATGCTAGCGATACTGCCATGAGCGAACCCGAGACCCAGCCGATACCGCCGCAAGGCGACCCGATTGTCGAACATCCGATCACCGCCCCGATCGGGGACCCGGCCGCAACGCCCGCCGCGACCCCCGAACGCACCGACAATCGCGGCCCGATCGTGGCCGGAATCGTCCTGTTCCTGCTGCTCGCGGCCGGCGAGGCTTGGCTGTTTCACGCCCAGGGCACCGCATCCGACCAGACCGGCACGATCGCGGCCCTCAATCAGCAGGTCGACAGCCTGAAATCCGAGGTCGCGACCCTGCAATCCCGGCTGGAAACGATCAATACCAAGGTCGCGGGCCTCGCGAACCGCCCCGCACCGGCGCCACCGGCACCCCAGGTCAAGGTCGAGACCAAAATCCCGAGCGCCCTGGCCGATCAGATCAAGACCATGCAGGCCGGCATCGCCTCGCTCTCGACCACCGCCCTCGCCGATCACGCCGCCCTTGCCACGCTGCAGACCAATGCCGCCGACCTGCCCAAGCAGGTCGCCAAGGCGCAGATGCTGGCGCAACTCGCCCAGGCCAGCCTCGCGCTGGAAAACGGCATGCCGCTCGGCACCATTCCCAACGCGCCGGAAGCCCTGGTCCGCTACGCGACCACCGCTCCGCCCACCCTCGCCGGCCTCAAGGCCAGTTTCCCCGGCTACGCGCAGAAAGCTGCCGTCGCAGGCGGCGATGTCGCGGCATCCGGCGGCTTCTGGCAGCGGGTCAAGGGCCGGGTGGAAAGCATGGTCACCATCCGCCACAACGCGCGCGTGCTGGTCGGCAGCCGCGCCGCCGGCATCCTCGGCGCCGCGCAGACCGACCTCGATCACAACAATCTCACCGCTGCACTGACCGCTCTGAAACCACTGCCCCAAGGCGCCGCAGCGGTGATGGCGCCCTGGATCACCAGGGCAAACCACCTCGTCGCGGCGCGGACCGCCCTGGCCACCATGGCGGCGTCGCCCGCCGCCGGCGCGGCGGGGTCGCACTGATGTTGCGCGCATTCGGCTTCGCCATCGTCGCCCTGATCGTGCTCGGCGTGGTCTGGTATGTCGCGATGCTGCCCGGGCACATCACGGTCGATTTCGGCAGCTACGCCGCCACCGCCTCGACACCGATCGCCATCCTGCTGCTCGCCATCCTGGTCGTCATCCTCATCCTGTTCGTCGGCATCATCCGCGCCCTGCTGCGCACGCCCGCACGGGTCGCCGCGCGCCGCAGCCTCGCGCGCCGCAACAACGCCGATGCCGCCTCCCTCCGCGCCCTGTCCGCCATGGCCGCCGGCGATGACCGCACCGCCGTCAACCACGCCCGCATCGCCCAGCGCCAGGCGCCCGACGCCCCACTCACCCTCTACGTCTCGGGTGAAACCGCGCGTCGTGCCGGCGATCACGCCACCGCCGACCGGCATTTCGCCGCCCTGGCCCGCCATAAGGACGCCGGGTTTCTCGGCTGGCGCGGTCTGGTCACACACCGCACGCAGGGCGGTGGCGATGCCGCCGCCCTGGCCGAAGCCGAGGCGCAGACCCGCCAGGCCGCCGTCGCCTATCCCAATTCGGCCTGGCTGCGCGACCAGCGCGTGCAACTCGCCTTCAACCAGGGTCTCTACGCCGACGCCGCACGCCTCGCGACCGACCCCGCGGCCCGCGCGGCCCTCGCGATCATGGCATCCCGCACCGCCGAGGGCGAACGGCTGGCAATCGACTGGGCGCGCGAAGCCGTCCGCGCCGCTCCGGCACTCGCCCCCGCCTATCTCGCGCTCTACGCCGCGCACGAGCGCGCGGGTCATCTGTGGCGCGCCAAACGCGCCCTGGTCGCCGGCTGGAAAGCCGCCCCACACCCGGATCTCGCCGCTGCCTACCTGACCGCGATCAACCTGCCGCTCGATCGCGCCCGCGCCGCGCAGAAACTCGCCAGCGCCAATCCTGGTCATCCGGAAAGCGAGGCATTGCTCGCCCGCACCGCCAGAGCGGCCGACCTGGCCGGCGAGGCCCAGCGCCACGAAGCCCGCGCGATGGCCGCCGCCGGCAGCGCCTGGGTCTGTGCGGCCTGCGACACCAGACACGCCGAATGGCAGGCCAATTGCCGCAAATGCGGCACGATCGGCAGCCTCGGCTGGGTCAAACCGCCGCCGGACCCGGCGACTGTACTGCTGGCGTCACCGCAGCCGGCGGCGTGATCCGCGCTTTCGCCCAATCAAGACACCACCGTTCGATGGTGTAGTGCAGCGCCGCGGCCACCCCGATCGATCCCGCGAGCGTCAGCGGGCCCCACATGAGTGAAAACCATACCGGATTACCCCCGGCCGCCCCGCCCACCACGACCGCCAAGGCCCGGCCGACCGGCTCGTTGACCAGATACAACGGATAGGAAATCGCCCCCAGCCACAACACGGCCGGATGATCCAGCGCGCGGGCGATCGGGCGGACCAGCCAATGATCCGGCCTGCGTTGAGCCGCGACCGCAACCGCCCAGACCAGCGGCGGCAACGCCTTGGCGATCATTGAAAACCCGCTGCCATGGCTGGCACCGATCCCTGATGCCACCACCAGCGCGGCCCCGAACCCGAGCAGCCCCGCCCCCCCGCGCCACAACCGCGCCGCGGCAATCCCGATTGCGAAATAGGCCGCCTCGTTCGGCAGAAACGCCCGATGGAACCGCCAATCCAACGGCATCATCGCCGCATAACCCCGCCCCGCCACCGCCATCGCCAAACAGAGCCATACCAGCCGCCGCAACCCCCGATCGTCACTGCCGACCAGCGGCATCACCAGGGCGATCACCACATAGAACTGCCACTCGGTCGACAAACTCCAGGCCGGCCCGAGCAACGAAAACTCCAGACCTTGCAGCACACCATGCGGCATCAATCCCTGCAGCAACGCCAGATGAAGCACGATATGCGCAAACACGGGGTGCGGCAGCGCGCCCTCCCAAAACTGATACTCCACGTTGCCCGCATGAACCCAGGGCATGACATCGAACGGCGACCGCCACGCCAGCCCAACCGTCGCCAGCACCAGCACCACGAAATACACCGGCAGCAACCGCCATCCCCGCGCCATCAGAAACGCGCGCGCCCGCCCGCCAAACCGCGCCATCGACTGCACGATCACCAATCCCGACAACGCGAAAAACAGATTTACCGCCGCGAGTCCGTGACTGACCAAGGCTTCGATCACGCGCCCGACCGTCGGCGGCCATGGAATGAACGGCGCCGTATGCCCCAGCATTACATAAACGGCGAGCACACCGCGCAGGCCATCCAGCCGGGTCAACCGGCCGATCGTCTGCCTGGGCGAATCAAAATGAAACCGCGCCATGATGACGCGGTAGTAGCACAACCTTAAGTCGAACTAAACCAAAATCAGAGGCGACG
Source organism: Acidiphilium sp. PA (assembly GCF_026191915.1). Taxonomy (GTDB): domain Bacteria; phylum Pseudomonadota; class Alphaproteobacteria; order Acetobacterales; family Acetobacteraceae; genus Acidiphilium. Next base: position 15,344 of record NZ_JAIMBY010000006.1, on the reverse strand, counting down.
CCGCCCCGAAATCGCGTGATACACCACCAGCACCACCACCGACCCGATCACCGCGACGAACAGGCTATATAAATTGAACCCGGTGATCGGTGCCGCGCCCAGCGCCGAAAAGATCGAGCCGCCGACCAGCGCGCCGATAATGCCGAGCACCATGTCCACCAGCGGCCCCTTGCCCGCGTTATCCACAATCAGGCTCGCGATCCAGCCGGCGATCAGACCCAGAACGATAATAGCCAGCAATCCCATGGGGCACGCTCCTTATGGCAGTCTCGATGTCATCACGTACCCCGGTTTATGGCATACCCGTGCGCCACGCTCAACGAATGTCGGTGCCTGCCAGATGCAGCCGCCGCGCCTCGATCCCCTGCCATACCAGCAACACCGGCACCGCAATGATCAGATCCCGCGCCCGTCGCAACAACGACACAGACAACGCAATATCCGGCGGAATCCCGAAAATCGTCCCCAGCAGGGTGTACGCCGCCTCCTGCACCCCGATCCGCCCGGGAATGAAAAAACCCGCCGCCAGAATCGCATGCAGCAATGCCTCGATCGTCAACGCATCAACCAGACTGATCGCGGTCCCCAGCGCATGAAACGCTACGTAGGAGGTCACGCCCGCTGCAAACCAGCACAGCAGATGCAACAACCCCGCCGCAAAAATCCGCCCCGGCCGGGCATAAATCGCATCGATCGCCGCCTGCAACCGCTCCAGCCGCACCGTCACGCCGTCCGCCGAACGCCCGGCAATCCGCATCGCAAGGCCGCGGAACACCCACCCGCCGCCGCGCTGCACCAGCAAAAACCCCGCCGCCCCCAACACCGCAACCCCAAGCCCGCCCGCAACCGGCACCAGCAAATCACTGCCCGGCGCCAGCCGCGCCAGCAACACAACACCCGTCGCGATAAAAACCAGCTCGGCCAGAAACTCCACCGTGATGTCCGCCAGCGTCGAAGCCGTCGCTGCGGCCACATTCACCCCGCCCAACGCAATCGCCCGGCCGCCCAACACGAACCCGCCAACATGCGAAAACGGCAGAAACTCACCCGCCGAATCCCGCACCATTCGCCCATAATACAACAGCCAATACCGCCCGCCCTGCGCCCGATCCAGCAACAGCCGCCACGCCCCCGCCAAACCCGCAATCACCACCAGCTGCACACCAAAATACACCGCAAACCCAACCAGACTCACCCGGTCGATCGCCCGCACAACCCCGCCCCACCCCAGCCAGGCAATCGTCGCCGTAAACAAAACCAGCCCAAGCAAAGCAAACGCCGCCGGCCACCCCCTGAACCCACTCACCAAAAACCCCCATCCCGCATCCCCACCCCCTACCAAACCCCACCGCACCCTGCAAAATATACCGACGCGTGGGGCCGGGTGGCCGGGGTGCCGCCGGGAGAAAGCAAGGCGGGGGGCTTTGCCCCCTCGACCCCCACTAAGGGCATCTCGGCGCTTACGCGGCCTTCGGCCACGGTCGCCTCGATCCCTTAGAACCCGCTAGTTTTAGGCAAGGGGAGGGCGCTACCTCGCACTTATCGCGTGTCTGGCCTGGACAGCCCTCCCCTTGCCTAAAACGAATGGATTTTAAAGCCCGGCGCGCGTCGCGCGCCTCATCGTATGATAGCGGGCATCTTGCCCGCGGGGCCTTTAACGGGATCCAGGGGCGGAGGAGCCGAAGGTTCCAGCGATGCTCTTCATCGCTGGAATGGCTCCGGAGGGAGAGCCCCTGGCCTTACTTCCTCCAGGCAACGCCCCCGCCACCCGGCCCCACGCGCCGGTATTTTTTGCAGGGCGGGGGTTTTGCCGGTATGCGGCGCGGGTGTGGATTGGGTTTTGGAGTGGTGGGTGCGGGTGTGAGCGGTATTGCGGCGGCGGGGCTGGTGTTGGTGACGGGGGCGACGGGGTTTGTCGGGGCGGCGGTAGCGCGTGCCTTGGCGGAGCGGGGGATTTCGCTGCGGCTGATGCATCGGGCGGGCAGTGATCTGACCAATCTGGCCGGGCTTGCGGGCGAGCGTGTGGTGGGCGATTTGACCGATCCGGCGTCGTTGGGTCGCGCGGTGGCGGGGTGTCGGTATGTGTTTCATGTTGCCGCCGATTATCGCTTGTTCGTGCCGGACCCGGCGGCGATGCGGCGGATCAACATCGACGGCACGGTTGCGTTGTTGCGTGCGGCGCAGGCGGCGGGTGTCGAGCGTGTGGTCTATACCAGCAGCGTGGCCGCCCTTGGCCTGATCGGCGATGGGACGCCGGCGGACGAGGCGACGCCGAACGAGGCGGCCGATCACGTCGGCCCATACAAGCGCTCGAAATACGAGGCGGAGGTGGCGGTGCGATCGCTCGCCGCACAGGGTTTGGATGTGGTGATCGTCAACCCCACGGCGCCGGTCGGGCCGGGCGACATCAAACCGACGCCGACCGGGCGCATGGTGCTCGATGCCGCGCGCGGCAAAATGCCCGCCTATGTCGAAACCGGCATGAACATCGTGCATGTCGACGATGTCGCAGCGGGGCATCTTTTGGCATTGCAGCGCGGGCGATCGGGCGAGAGCTATATTCTCGGCGGCGAGGATCTGATGCTATCGGACATCATCGGCCTGATCACCCGCCTGGCCGGCCGCAAGCCGCCGCGTGTGAAGCTGCCGATCGGCCCGTTGATGCCGCTGGCGGCGGCCATGGAGGCATGGGCGCGCCTTTCCGGCACCGAACCGTTGATGACGCGCGATACGCTGACCATGGCGCGCAAGCGGATGTTCTTTTCCTCGGCCAAGGCGATCGGCGCGCTCGGTTATGCACCCCGCCCGGCCGCGATCGCGGTGCGTGATGCGCTGGCCGATTTCAGCCGGCGCGGCCTGCTCGACCGCGCGCGGTTCCACCCCGATGTGCTGGCGGTTTCATGATCATCGCCGGTCTGGCCGCGCTGATCTGGCTCTATCTTTATGCGCTGCACGGCAACTTCTGGCGCAGCACGCCCGAGCTGGCGCCCGAACGCCCCCCCGAAGCCCCGCCGGTCGACATCATCGTGCCCGCGCGCGACGAGGCGGGCAGCATCGCCGCGGTGGTCGCCTCGCTGCTGGCGCAGGATTACGCCGGCCCGCTCCGGCTGTTTCTGGTCGATGATGGCAGCACGGATGGCACCGCCGCCGCGGCCCTTGCGGCGGCCGGCGATGATCCGCGCTTTCACCTGATCACCGCTGCGCCGAAACCGCCCGGCTGGTCGGGCAAATTATGGGCGCTGGACCAGGGCGTCGGCCACAGCGACGCCGGGTTCCTGCTGCTGACGGATGCCGACATCACGCATGATCCCCGCCATCTCGCCACATTGATGGCACGGATCAGCACGCCCCAGCGCGGCACGCGGCTGGACATGGTCTCCGAAATGGTCCGGCTGAACTGCACCAGCACGGCGGAACGCGCGCTGATCCCCGCCTTCGTCTATTTCTTTCAGATGCTTTATCCGTTCGCGCGGGTGAACGACCCGCTGGCAAGCACGGCGGCGGCGGCTGGCGGCGTCGTTCTGATCCGGCGCACGGCGTTGGCGCGCATCGGCGGCATCGCGAGCATCCGACGCGCCCTGATCGACGATGTCACCCTGGCGCAGCGGGTCAAACAGGCGGGTGCGATCTATCTCGGTCACAGCAATCTAGCCCGCTCGATCCGCCCCTATCCGCACTATCGCGACATCCGCGCGATGATCGCGCGCACCGCCTTCACCCAGCTGCGCTATTCCTATACACTCCTCGCGTTGACCATCCTCGGCATGGCCCTGGTCTGGCTCGCACCACCCCTGGCGCTGCTGTTCGGTGCCGGTGCGGTGCGGCTGTGCGGCCTGCTCGCCTGCGGGCTCGCCGTGCTGAGCTATCAACCCACCTTGCGCCGCTACCATCTGCCCGCGGTCTGGGCGCTGGCATTGCCGCTGATCGCGCTCATTTATATCGAAGCCACCATCGCCTCGGCCTGGCGCTACGCGCGCGGTGCCGGGGCGGCGTGGAAAAACCGCGATTACGGGGCGCAGACATGAGCGTGACAGCAACCAACCCGAACCAGGCGGCCGGCGGCGATGTCGAGTTGGCCTCCGGCAAGGGCAAGGGCGACGAGAATTTCCCGGTCGGCTCCTGGCTGATCCGGCGCGATCTGCGCCGCCACGTCCACGCCTATTACGCCTTCGCCCGCAACGCCGATGACATCGCCGACCACCCGACGCTGCAACCCGACGACAAGATCGCCCGGCTCGATGTGATGGAAGCGGTCCTGACCGGTGCGACCGATCGCGGCTCGACCTCGGCACTCCGCCTGCGCGCCAGCCTCGCCGAAACCGGGGTCGATCCGGTCCACGCCACCGAATTGCTGATCGCCTTCCGCCAGGACGCGACCAAGCACCGCTACGCCTCCTGGGCCGAGCTGATGCACTACTGCCGCTACTCCGCCGCCCCGGTCGGGCGCTACGTGCTCGCGCTGCACGGCGAGAGCGCGGCAAGCTGGCCCGCCTCCGATGCGCTGTGCGCCAGCCTGCAGGTGCTCAACCACATCCAGGATTGCGCCAAGGATTTCGCAGCACTCGACCGCTCCTACCTGCCGGACGACTGGCTGACCCACGAGGGCCTGACCGCCGCCGCCGTGACCGATCCCGCGACATCCCCCGCCCTGCGCCGCGTGCTCGATGCGATGCTGGCGGCAACCGCCGACCTCAATCGCGCCGCAACCCCCCTGCCCGGCCAGGTCCGCGCGCCCGGCCTGCGGGTGGAAACCGCCGTCATCCTCACCCTCGCCCGCCGCCTGCACGCCCGCCTGTGCCGGCAGGACCCGTTGGCGATGCGGGTGAAACTGCGTCCGGCCGATGCCGCCGCCGCCCTGCTCGCCGGCCTGACCCGGACGCTCGGATGAACGAACGCGCCGCAGAGGATGCCGCCGCCGTCACCGCGGCGACCCGCGCCGCCGGCACCTCGTTCTACCGTGGCATGGCCGTGCTCTCACCGCGCCGCCGCGTCGCCATGTACGGCATCTACGCGTTCTGCCGCGCGGTCGATGACATCGCCGATGAAGACGCCCCGCTCGCCGCCAAACAGGCGGGCTTGGACGCCTGGCGTGGCCGCATCGACCGCCTCGCCGCGGGCGGCGAGGATGCGGTCACCCGCGTTCTGCGCGACGCCTCGCTGCGCTACGCCCTCCGCCGCGAGGATTTCCACGCGATCATCGATGGCATGGCGATGGACGCCGGCGCGCCGATCATCGCCCCCGATGCCGCATTTCTCGATCTCTATTGCGACCGCGTCGCCTCGGCGGTCGGCCGCCTCGCCATCCGCGTGTTCGGCGAGGTTTCCCTGGCCGGCGACGATGTCGCGCATCATCTCGGCCGCGCCCTGCAACTCACCAACATCCTGCGCGACGTCGCGGAGGATGCCGCGCGGGGCCGCATCTACCTGCCGCGCGAAGCCCTGCTCGCAGCCGATGTACCGCTCGATGCGTCACGCATCCTCACCAACCCCGGCCTGCCCCGCGCGATGGCTGCCATCGGCACCCAGGCCGAAGCCCATTTCGCCGCCGCCGCGCAGGCGATGCGCCTGTGCAACCCGCGCGCGGTGCGCCCCGCCCGCATGATGGCTGGCGCCTACCGCCCCCTGCTCAGCCGGATGCGGCGCGAAGGCTTCGCCCACCCCGAGCGCCGGCCCCGCCTGTCCACCGCGCGCAAACTCCTGCTCGCCGCGCAATTGTTCCTCCTCACCGATCGCCGCCGATGAGCCGGGTGCATGTCATCGGCGCTGGCATGGCCGGCCTGTCTGCCGCCACATCGCTGGCCGCGCGCGGGGTCAGCGTCGTCCTGTACGAGGCGGCGAAATGGGGCGGCGGCCGCTGCCGCTCGTACGACGATGCCACGCTCGGCTGCCGGCTCGACAACGGCAACCACCTGCTGCTGTCGGGTAATCGCTCCACCATGACCTATCTCGACCGCATCGGCGCGGCCGATACGCTGGTCGGCCCGGACAAACCGCTGTTCCCCTTCATCGACCTGGTGTCGGGTACGGCCTGGACCCTGCGCCTCAACCGCGGCGCCACACCGTGGTGGGTGCTGCGCAAAACCTGGCGCGTCCCCGGCACCAGCCCGCGCGACTACTGGGCGCTGCGCCGCCTGCAACGCGCCAAACCCGATGATCTGGTGGAACCCCTGCTCGGCACGCTCGGCCCGCTGTACGATCGCTTGCTCGAACCGCTGTCGATCGCAGCCCTCAACACCAAGCCCGACATCGCCGCCGCCGCCCCGCTCGCCACCGTGGTCGCTGAAAGCATCGCGCGCGGCGGCGCCGCCTCGATGCCGCGCTACCCGGCGATCGGGCTGTCGGAAAGCTTCGTCGATCCCGCCCTCGCCTTCCTGCGTGCGCACGGCGCCGCGTTCCGTTTTGGCGCGCGCGTCGCCGGGCTCACTGTCTCGGCCGATCGCGTCACCGGTCTGGTCGGCCCGAACGTCGATGAAATCATCGACCCCGATGACCGCGTCATCCTCGCCACCCCACCCTGGGTCGCGGCCGAGCTGGTGCCCGGCCTGATCGTGCCCACCGCGTTCGAAGCCATCCTCAACCTGCATTTCCGCGCGGGCATCGATCCCGGCAAGGCCGGGTTCTACGGCCTGCTCGGTGGCGTCGCCGAGTGGGTATTCGAAAAGACCGAGGTCGTCTCCGTCACGATCAGCGCCGCCAACGACCGGCTCGATACCGATTCCGAAGCCCTCGCGGCCGAGGTATGGTCGGATCTCCGGCGCGGCTTCGGCCTGCCGCGCACCATGCCGCCCTACCGGGTGGTGCGCGAAAAACGCGCAACCTTCGCCGCCACGCCCGCCCAACTCGCCCGCCGCCCGGGTCCTGCCACCCGCCTGCTCAACCTGAAACTCGCCGGCGACTACACCGCAACCGGCCTGCCCTCGACCATCGAAGGCGCGATCCGCTCAGGCGAAACCGCCGCGTCCATGACGTAGCACGCCGGTTACGGTGTTCCGCCAACCCGAAAACCAACCGGTCGAACCGCGCCCTGCGCCAGCGCCCGACCGCCGGTCCGTCCCGAACTGCGCCGCACCACACGGCATCGTCGTGACAGGACCGAAACCAAGTCAGCCGCGCTGTCGTTGTTGAAAACACCGGTAATTTTGCAACACCTGCAAGTATTTGCAGCCGTTCGGGCCAAGTTCCACAAAATTGGCTTGACCCGACCAGCACCCGGGTAGATTTGTCACAAAACTACAAAGAACAGCAAACCCAGGGGGAAATGGAATTTGGCCGGTCGGCTGGATCATCAATGCACGATATCGGAGGCACGCGCGAAGGTATCACGCGGGCAGCGCAGCCCCGCTGTCGCGGCCGCGCCCCAGTCTGATCGGCGGATCATCGAGAAACTGATGCAGCGCGAGCGCGACACCGCCCATCGGCGCGGCATCGTCGCCGAGCACGGACACCACGAGTTCGACATCGCGCATGATCGCGGCCAGCGCATTGGCTTGCAGCGAGTCCATTGCGGCCGGCAGCAGGCAGGGTGCCAGCCGCCCCAGGCTGCCGCCCAGCACGATACGGCGTGGACTCACGATATTGATCAGATTGGCCAGCCCCAGCCCCAGGTAATAGCCGGCCTCGCCCAGCACCGCATGCATGATCGCATCGTCCTGCTCAAAGCCGCGCAAAATCCCCGCAACATCCCGCGCCGGATGCGCCTTCGCCGCCAGTTCGGCCAGAATTGCGCGCTCGGACACATAAGCCTCGAGGCAGCCGCGCGCGCCGCAACCACACGCCCGCCCACCCGGCACGATCTTCATATGGCCGATCTCGCCGGCCAGACCATGCGGCCCGCGATACACCTCGCCCATCATGTACAAACCGCCGCCGATGCCCGACCGCCCCATGATATAGACGAAATCGGTGATGTCGCGGCTCGCCCCGAACAGATGCTCGGCGATCGATGCCGCCTTCACGTCGTTTTCCAGCCGGATCGGGCATTTCAGATGCCGCGCCAACATCGCCGCGATATCGAGATCGCGCCACCCGAGGTTGGGCGCGAACACCACCCTGCCGTCGAGCGAGACCAGCCCCGGCAGCGCGATGCCAACGCCCAGCAACGCATCGCGCCTGGCCTTCACGCTGCGCAGCGCCGCCAGCACCCCCTCGTGCGCCGCCAGCGCCGCCCGTTCTGGCTCGGTGCTGCCGGAAACGGTAACATCGGCGCACGCCGTCCCGTCGATCGTTGCGAGCGTAATACGGATCGCATCCGGCTCGATCCCGATCCCGGCCAGAAATCCCGCGCGCGCATCGATGTTCAAGGCAACCGTCGGCCGTCCGGCGCGCCCGGTCGGCGCATCGGTGGTACGGCGCACAATGCCGGTTGCTTCCAGATTGGTAATGATAATCGAAATCGTCGCCGGATCGATGCCGGATTGCTGCGAGAGTTTCTGCTGCGAAATCCCGGGATTCTGGCGAATGATGTGAAACAGCCGGCCCGTGTTGATGCGCCGGATCAGCGCCGAATTGACACGCGTGCGACTCATGTGGCGGGCGCGAAACCGAGTGCGATTCCAGCCGGTTTCATGGCTTCGGCACGGCGTTTCGCCGGCCGGTTGAATTTCGCATTGACACCGCAGACGCTCCTCATTAAGGGTTTTTTAAAGAGTAAAAATAATTCACGCAAGCTACATGATGTTTTAAATTGCGTGGATCGAAGCGGGGACGAAACGATGACACACGCAATCACCACTGCTCTGTCACACGCCGCGCATGTTTCCCGCGCGGCGCTCCCATCGCCCGCGCCCACTCGGCGGCTGCCTTGCAGCCGCCATCACCAGGTCCTGCCCGGCGCCGATGGCGCGGTACCGGGGTGTCTTTGCGCCACCAAAACAGGTTTCGCCGCAAACTAAAGTCACGCAACATGGAGGTCCGTTTTGAACCATAACCCACCAGCCAAGCTCCGGAACCGGCTCGCAGGCACATTCGCCGCAGCAGCCCTGTTCGCAACGGTTCTTGGCGTCAGCAGCCCCGCCCAGGCCCAGCAGGCCGCGCCCGAGGTCAATCTGGCACCCTCGCCGATCCAAAGCCTCGGCCAGTCGCTCTACAACGACGGCATCTATCTGAATTCGCGCTACCTCGGTGAATTCGCGGGTTCGGTCAGCGGCGGTCAGCGCCAGGGGACCGATTACGCCGGCGAACTCAACTTCGGCGCGACGTTCGACATGGAAAAACTCGCCGGCATCCAGGGCGGTTCGTTCCATGTGCTGTTCACCCAGCGCCATGGCCGCGCGCTCGCGTTCGATGCGATCAACAACAGCGTCTCGGTCCAGCAGATCTACGGCGGCGGACAAACCGCGCAGTTGACGATTCTGACCTATGAACAGAAGTTCTTCAACAACATGGCCGATATCGAGTTCGGCCGCACCGATGTGGGCGACAGCTTTGACGTCTCCTCGTTCTATTGCGACTTCCAGTCGAACGCGCTGTGCGGCAATCCGCCGGACATGGGCAAGATTGTCTCGACCTCGTTCTACCCCATTTCGGTTTGGGGCGGTCGCCTTTTGATCACGCCGACCCCGAACGTCTACTTCAAGGTCGGGGCCTATCAGGCCACCAACAACCAGAACCCCGATGCCCATCACGGTTTCTACTTCGGCACGGCGGGATCGAGCGGCTACATGCTGCCAATCGAACTGGGCTACAAGTTTAAAACCCCCGGTGCCATCGCCAATAACCGTTACGATGTCGGCGCCCTGATCGATCGCACCCACTACAATGCCGCCTTCTACAGCCCGAACACCCAGTTCGGCCGGGCCGCGATCTACGCCCAGGCGCAGCAAATGGTCTATCAGACCGCACCGAACTCGCCGCGCGGTGTCTATCTGTTCGGCGAAGCCATGGTCGGCACCGCCGGCGGCAAACAGGTCTCGAACCTGCAGGCCGAAGCCGGCATGATCTGGGAAGGCCCGCTCGCCAGCCGCCCCAACGACAACATCGGCCTCGCGGTCAGCGGTCTCCACTACAACAACCGCTACCTGAACTCGCTGTACCAGACCCGCCTCGCCGAAGGCGGCGTGGACCGGCCGGATCACAATCTGATCATGACCGAAATCCACTACGCCATTCAGGTCAACAAATGGCTGAACGTGATGCCGAACTTCCAGTACGTCATCAATCCCGACGGCCAGGGCTTCTCGACCTACGCGACCCACAACCTGCCGAACTCTGCCGTGTTCGGCATCCAGCTCTACGTCGATCTGCCGACCCTGTTCGGTATCCCGACCAAGTCGTAACCGGTACCGATCACGCGATCGAACCACGAACCCCGGGGCCAGTCCCCGGGGTTTTTTTATACCCGGACCACATTCCGTTTGCCCGTTGCCGCCCCATGTGATTTGAACCATCACCGCATTGCAGGAATGGAGTTTCAGCATGGCCCTCCGCCCCGCCATCATCCCCGGCCTCGTCTATGAAAATGCCCCCGCCGGTATCGCATTCCTCTGCGACGCCTTCGGCTTTCAGCGCCACATCGTCGTACCCGGCGAACAACCGCACGAAATCGCGCACGCCCAACTGGTCCTGAATGGCTGCATGGTCATGGTCAGCTCACCCCATGCGCACGAAACCGCTTCACCCCCCAGCGGACGCGCCAAATTCTGGATCTACGTCGTCATCGCCGACCCCGATGCACATTACGCAGCATCCCGCGCCGCCGGCGCCTCCATCATCGCCCCACCGCACGACAACGACTACGGCGGCCGCGGCTACGAAACACACGACAGCGAAGGCAACATCTGGAGCTTCGGCTCCTACGACCCCTGGGCCGAGCCGGCCTGACATGCCAGCGATCGAAAACGTCTGGGACTATCCGCGCCCGCCCCGGCTCGAACCCGTCCCGCTGCCGCTCCACATCGACTTCAACGGCACCACCATCGCCGCAACGACCGAAGGCTTTCGCGTGCTCGAAACCAGCCACCCGCCGGTCTATTACTTCCCGCGCGCCGCCTTCTCCTGCGGCATCGAACCCCGCAGCGGCGGCAGTTTCTGCGAATGGAAAGGCCGCGCCTCCTACTGGTCCTTGCGCCAGGGCGACCGGATCGCGGTCGACGCCGCCTGGAGCTACCCAACCCCCACACAAGCTTTCATGCCGATCCGCGACTACCTCGCGGTCTACGCCGGCAAGGTCGACGCCTGTTTCGTCGGCGATGAACAGGTCACCCCGCAGCCCGGCGGCTTCTACGGCGGCTGGGTCACCGCCAATCTGATCGGCCCCTTCAAAGGCAGTCCGGGCACGATGGGGTGGTGAAGACGCGCCTCCGGCATGATGAGATGGTAAAACGCCTCCGATAACGGGCGGCAGCCAGCCGATCGCACCGGTTGCCGCACGATCGCCCGCGCGCTATCAGCCCCCATGAACTCCCCCGCCGAAACCGATCCCGTCATGAATTTCCCGATCGAAATCCCCGCGCTGCAACGCGCGCTGACCGCGCGCGGCTACATCGAACCCACCAGCGTCCAAAGCGCCGTCCTCGCCGACGACGCCACCGGGCGCGACCTGCTGGTCTCCGCCCAGACCGGCTCGGGCAAAACCATCGCCTACGGCCTCGCCTTCGCCAGCACCATCATGAACGACGGCGCCCTCCCGCCGCCCACCGCCCCGCTCGCCCTGATCATCGCGCCAACCCGCGAACTCGCAATCCAGGTCCACGCCGAACTCGCCTGGCTCTACGAATTCACCGGTGCCCGCGTCGTCTCCTGCGTCGGCGGCATGGACCCCCGGCGCGAACAACGCGCCCTCGCCGCCGGCTGCCACATCGTCGTCGGCACCCCCGGCCGCCTGCAGGATCACCTCGAACGCCGCCACCTCGATGTCAGCGCCCTGAAAGTCGTCGTGCTCGACGAAGCCGACGAAATGCTCGATCTCGGCTTTCGCGACGAGCTTGAATTCATCCTCGGCACCACCCCCGCCGAGCGGCGCACCCTGCTGTTTTCCGCCACCATCGCCCGCGAAATCGCCGCCCTCGCCCGCCAGTACCAGCGCGACGCCTTCCGGATCGATACCGTCGCCCGCAACCAGCCCCACGCCGATATCGAATACCGCGCCATCCGCGTCGCGGCCCATGAAATCGAACACGGCCTGGTCAATCTGCTGCGCTTTCACGAACGCGGCGGCTGCCTCGTGTTCTGCTCGACGCGCGAAGCCGTCCGCCAGCTGCACGGTCGCCTGCAGGAACGCGGCTTCGCCGTCGTCGCCCTCTCCGGCGAACTCAGTCAGACCGAACGCAACACCGCCCTGCAATCCCTGCGCGACGGCCGCGCCCGCGTCTGCATCGCAACCGACGTCGCCGCCCGCGGCCTCGATCTGCCCAACCTCGATCTGGTCATCCACGCCGACCTGCCCAACAACAAGGCCATCCTCACCCACCGCTCCGGGCGCACCGGCCGCGCCGGACGCAAAGGCCTCTGCGTCCTGCTCGTGCCCAACAGCCGCCGCCGCCAGGCCGAAGCCCTGCTCGCCTCGGCCAACATCAAGGCCAGCTGGGACGAACCACCCTCGGCCGACTCCATCCGCGCCCGCGATCAGGCCCGCCTGCTCACCGACCCGCTGCTGACCGAACCGCCGCTCGATGACGATCTCACTGCCGGCCGCGAGCTGCTTGGCACCTACACGCCCGAAACCATCGCCACCGCCCTCATCCGCCTCTACCGCGGCCGCCTGCCCTCACCCGAAGATATCTCGCCCCTCCCGCCGGACCGCCCCCGCTTCGAAAATACCCGCGAACCCCGCCACCACACCGCCACCCCGGGCGGCGCCCCCATGGTCTGGTTCCGCGCCGACGTCGGCCGCCGCAAGAACGCCGATCCGAAATGGCTGCTCCCCCTGATCTGCCGGGTCGGCGGCGTCACCAAACGCGATATCGGCGCCATCCGCATCTTCGACCGTGAAACCAAATTCGAAATCCACCAATCCGTCGCCGATGACTTCATGAAATCCGTCATCGCGGTCAACAACCCCGAAATCCACATCGAAACCACCACCGGCCCCACGCCGGATGCGATCGGCGCCACCCGCCCAGGCACCCGCAAGCCGGGCGCACCCCCGCCCTGGCGCAAAAAAGCCGCCACTCCACCCCATTTCAAAACCACCGGCACCGATCCCGTCAAACCCAACGAACAAGCCCGCCGCCGGCGCAACAAGGCCAAATCCGGCGCCTGAGCCCGCCGCCGGCGCCTTGATCGCGCGCTGACCATCCCCACACTGTCTGCAACGCCGCGCACCGGACCCAAGGAGCCACACCAATGGAACAATCCACCTACCGCTTCGTCCTGTCCGACGCCGAATGGCGTCAGAAACTCACCCCCGAACAATACGCCGTCATGCGCGCCCACGGCACCGAACGCCCCGGCACCTGCGCCCTCCTGCACGAAAAACGCCCGGGCCGCTTCACCTGTGCCGGATGCGATGCCCCGCTGTTCGACACCGAAGGCAAATTCGAAAGCGGCACCGGCTGGCCCAGCTTCGACGCCCCGCTCCCCCACGCCGTCGCCACCACGACCGATCGCAGCCACGGCATGGTCCGCACCGAAGTCCACTGCGCCACCTGCGGCAGCCACCTCGGCCACGTCTTCAACGACGGCCCCGCCCCCACCCACCACCGCTACTGCATCAACGGCATCGCCATGAATTTCACCCCAGCCTGATACCGGACGCTTGTGGGGTGGTGCCTGAGAGTAAGCAAGGCGTGGAGCTTTGCTCCCTCGACCCCCACTAAGGGCATCTCGGCGCTTACGCGGCCTTCGGCCACGGTCGCCTCGATCCCTTAGAACCCGCTAGTTTTAGGCAAGGGGAGGGCGCTGCCTGGGACTTTCCGTCGATCTGGCCTGGGTCGCCCTCCCCTTGCCTAAAACTAATGGATTTTAAAGGCTCCGCCTTTAACGGGGTCCAGGGGCGGAGGAGCCGAAGGTTCCAGCGATGCTCTTCATCGCTGGAATGGCTCCGGAGGGAGAGCCCCTGCCCTTACTTGCTCTCAGAGCCCGAATCTGAATGGCAGTGCGGCTATCGGTTGCGTGTGATTTTCCGTGTGAGCAGGCGGATATGGGCAAGGAAGAGCCATGCGGTGGCGCTGGTAACGGTGGCCTCGAAATCCTTTGCAAGACGTCGGCATCTGCCGAACCAGGCGAAGGTTCTTTCCACGACCCAGCGTCGCGGCAGGAGTTCGAACCCGCTGGCGGTGTCGGAGCGCTTGACGATCTGTATGGTCCATTTGCCGATTTTGGCGAGGCGTCCATTGAGTTTGGGACCGGCATAGCCGCCGTCGGCGAACACGTGCCGCAACCAGGGATACAGGGATTTGACCGATTTGAGCACGTCGGGCGCCCCATCCCGATCCTGAATGCCGGCATGATGAACGATCGCACCGACGAGGTGGCCGATTGTATCGGTGATGATGTGGCGCTTGCGGCCCTTGATCTTCTTTCCGGCATCGAACCCGCACGGCCCGCCGGCTTCGGTGGTCTTGACCGACTGGCTGTCGATCACGCCGGCTGTGGGCGACGCCTCGTAGTTAGTGCAGGACCAGTACGTCCGCGCCCTCTATCGGCCTGCCCTCCGCAGCGGGTGTCGGCCGCACTAGCTGTCGGTCAGCCAGTTCTGGTGGCTTCGGCCGCCCGGCACGCC
>NZ_JAIMBY010000006.1:0-675 GCF_026191915.1 Acidiphilium sp. PA | reverse complement strand
TAAAAATACCCCTGCACAGTGGTGAACGGCGCGAATTCCTTCGGGATCTGCCGCCACTGGCAACCGGTCGAAAGCATGTAGAAGATGGCCTCCACAATCCTTCGCAGCACCACCGTCCGGGGCCGGCCTCGATGCGGCGGCAAGGGCATGAATGGTTCGATCAAGGCCCATTCGGCGTCGGTGAGGTCGCTTGCGTAGCGCAATCCGGCCCGGCAATATCGTTGCCGGGCGATTTCAGTCCAAGCCATTGCGAATCCGTCTGTTGTTGCAAACCGACAGAATCACAACCTACTGAAATCGCTCAACTATCTTTTGCGGTCAGGCTCTTAGCTGACCCCCTTCTGCCAAGCCCAGTCATCTACCTTGACCACCGCGCCACCCGGGAGAAGCGCACGCAACCCATCGATCAGCTCCGGCGGCATCTGACTCAGATTGGCGATGATGCGTTTATGGACCTTGCGTCCCTCGCGGAAACTCTCCCGCAACAGCAGTGCCGGCGCCGATCTGCCATTCGGAACCACGTCGATGAAAATGAAGGCTGCGGTGGTGCCGGTAGGTTGGACAGGTTCCTGTGGAGAATAAGCTAAAGCTGGTTTCCCGGTTTGTGGTGAACATGATCCCCGGAAACAAATTCAGAATCAATCCTTCGGTTGCTGTGGCGCTGTGAAGCTTGTG
>NZ_JAIMBY010000059.1 GCF_026191915.1 Acidiphilium sp. PA | reverse complement strand
TGGCGCAAACTCAACGGAGAAAACCAGTTGCCCAAGGTCATCCAGGGCATTACTTTCCGGGACGGCGTCGAGGTGATCGAGACGCCAGCACAGAACGCCGCCTGATCACCGCCATCACCCAAAATCCATCATAGCTCATCGACCAGGGGCCGGCTGGGTTGCCTCTGGATGCCGGGGGCGAGGACGAAGACTACGACGCCGCCATGGCGGCCGAGATGGCGGCCATGGCCGAGCGGGGTGGCGAGCCGGCCATTGCGCCACGCGGGCCGATCGAGCAGCGTGAGGACGAGCCGCGGGTGATCGATGTTGCCGCGGCGCTCGATGCGGCGGGGATCCGATATCAGAAGAGCGGCGGTAATCTCCGGCTCCAGGCGACCTGGCGCGGTGGGGATGGCTTATCGGTTTCGGTGAATGCCACCACCGGGCAATGGAAGGATTTTGCCGCTGATGAGGGCGGCAGGTTTGAGAGCCTGGCGCGACGTCTCGGGGTTTCCGCCGCGGCGCGCGGGCTGGACGGTGACGCGGCGGCAGCGGCGCGGGCGGAGGCCCGGAAATTCGACCAGGCGCGCCGGAGCATCGCGGGGAGGCTCTGGGCCGAGGCGATGCCGGGCCAGGAGGATCGACCCGAGCCGCTGTATCGGGGATCGGCCGGGCAGAAGATGCGCCAGCGCCATGAGCATGCGGAGAGGATTGCGGCGGCCGCGGCGATGGCTGCCCCTGCCCGCGCGTATCTGGAAAAGCGCGGCCTCGATGCTGATTGGCTGTTACGTCAGGTTCGCCTGACCCGGCTGCATCCGAACTATGATGCCAAGGAGATCGAGGCCGGGGCGACGGTTGCGATGCTGACGCCGATGTACGGGCAGGACGAGGCGGGACAGATCAGGCTGACCGGCGTGCAGCGGACCTATCTGACCGAGGATGGCGAGAAGATCGGCCGGCGGATGCTGGGGGCGGCCGGGGCCTGGTTGCTTGCCCCTCCGCCGGGCGAGGCGATGCCGATTGCCGGGTATGACAGGATCAGGCTTGCCGGCGAGGGGTTCGAGACCGTTGCGAGTGTGGTGCAGGCCACGCGCCAGGAGGGGGTGATCGGTTACAACGCGGGGGGCGTGGTGGCATGGGCAGAGCAGTATCATGGCTCGACACCGATCGGCTTGCTGGCCGATCGCGACCAGCCGAAGATCCACAACGGGCGGAATGTCGGAGAGGCGGGCCAGAAAGCCGCCGCGAAATCTGCCGGGATCATCGAGGCGAACGGGGGTGAGACGGTCTATCTGGAACCGCCGGCCAGTGTGACGCCGGGGCCGAAAGGCGCGGATTGGGCTGACGCGCTCCAGCAGGGCGGCGAGGCCGGGTTACGCGCCGCGCTGGATGCCGCGACCAGCAGCAGTGCCGCCGATCGCGCGCGGATCGAAGCGGTGATGGCGCCAAAGCTGCCAGCGGCCGAGACGCCGATCGGCGCGACTGAGGCCGCGGCCGAGGCCGTCCAGACGATCGAGGCGATTGCGCCGACCGCACCTGAGCATCCCGAGCTGGTACGGCTGCGCAAGGCGCTGGGTGCAGCGGATGGTCGCAAACTGACCGCTGAGGAACGGGCGAACATTCTGGACGGCAACCGCGCGGACGGCGCGGAGCTGGACCCGGCGGATTGGCGCAGAGCGCTCACCCGCTCGAAAACCCCGATCGGCTATGTCGATTTTACCTTCAGCGCCGACAAGACGGTGTCGATCGCGTGGGCGTTCGCGCCGACCGAGGCGGAGCGATCCGCGATCTGCCAGGCGCACCGCGAAGCGGTGCATTCCGCCATGCTGGAGATCGAGCAGGTGATCGGCCAGGCCCGCAAGGGGAAGGGCGGCATGGAGGGGGTCGAGGCCGGCAAGATCGGCTGCGTGGCGTTCGACCATTATACGGCGCGCCCGACCGTCGAGATCGCCCGGCAGACCAAGGCGGGGGTGATGGAGACCGAGCTGGTGAAGATGCGGGTTGCCGGCGACATGCAGTTGCACACCCATGTCACGGTCCCGAATACCATCGTCACCGAGAGCGGGCGGGTGGTGTCATTGAACACGATGGAGATGCACGGCCGCATTCATGAATGGGGTGCGATCTACCAGGCGCATCTCGCCCAGAATCTTCGCCGGCTTGGCGCCGATGTCGAGCTGGACCGAACCAATGGCGCGGCACGGCTCAGCGCTGTGCCGGAGGCCGTCAGAGCCGCATTCAGCAAGCGGACGCGCGATGCGCTCGCCGATGCGAAAGACTATGTCCAGGCCAATGGCGCGGATTGGGACAAGCTCTCACCGGACGAGCGGATCAAACTGCTGAAATCCGGCGCGCACGCGACAAGGCTCGGCAAGACCGATGACATGAGTGACTTCGAGAGCTGGACGCGCCAGGCCGCGCGGATCGGCTACCAGCATCAATCGGTGATCGATCTGGAACGAAAGGCAAGACCGATCAGCGAAGCCGAACGGTTGGATCATGCCTATGACGCGGCGGCCTCATTGCTGGGGGATCAATTCGAGCGCCGCGCCGTCCTGAAACCCGAGGACGAGCGGGTTGCTGCCGCGCGCGGGTTGATCGCATCGGGGATCGAGAGTGGTGCTGATGTCGACCGGGTAATCGCCCGGATCAGGGAGCGCGGCGTTGACGAGACCGGCGTCGCCGGTGCGAAGATTGCCGGCCGGGCGCGGATCAAAACCCCGATCCTGGTCGGGAACCTGATGCGCCAGATAGTGGACGCGCAGGGCAACGAGATCACGGTCCCCGGCGAGGAGCGGCTGACCACGCGGGCGCATGTCAGCCAGGAAGCCGCGTTGATCGATCTGGCTGGCAAGCACGCGCGCGACAAGCGCGGTGGCTTTACGCCCGATCAGATCGCCAAAGGGGTTGAGGCGAGCGGGTTGCGCTTCGAAGGCGAGCACGGGGCGGCGCAATACCGGTTGATGAAGCATCTGGGGATGGCCGGGCGGTTTGCCGCCGGCATCGGCGCGGCCGGTGCGGGCAAAACGACCTTGCTCAAACCGCTGGTCGCGGCGTGGCATGAGCGCGGGCACGACGTGCACGGGATCAGTCTGGGATGGCGGCAGGCGCGCGAGCTGCGCGAGGCCGGCCTGAAGGCCAATGTCGGTGCCGGGGAACGGGACACGATCGCAGCGACGAGCGTGTTCATCAATCGCGTGCAATCGGGTGCACTCGTGCTGACACATCAGAGTGTGGTGGTGGTGGACGAACTCGGCACGATCGGGACGCGGCAGTTGCTCGAATTGCTCCGGCTGCAGGATCAGTACGGGTTTCGGATGGTGGCGATCGGCGATCCGAAACAGTGCCAGTCGATCGAGGCCGGCCAGGTAATCAGCCTCCTGGAAAAATCGATCGCCGTGCCAGGGATCGAGACCAGCGTGCGGCAGACCGATGATCGTGCGCGCGACATTGCGGCGCTGTTGCGCAAGGGTGGGGTCGAGAATGTCGGGAAGGCTCTTGCGATGAAGCGCGAGGACAAGACGGCCGAGATCGTGCCGGGTGGTTATGCCGACGTCATCGCGCGGGCTGCCGCCCTCTGGCGGGAGCGCAAAGCCGCCAACGCCGATCGGTCGCGCTACACGATCACGATCAGCACGCCGAACAACGAGGACGCGCGGGCAATCGGGCAGGCGATTCGGGCACAATTGCAGGCGACAGGCGAGTTGGGCGCCAACCGCAAGACACTCGCCGGGATCGATCCGAATACCGCCACCAGCTATGCGATGCCGGTGGCGATCGGCGACCGGGTACGGTTGTTCGCCCGGACGAACGCGGCGATGGCCGATGGCAGCAAGGGTGCGATCGGCGATAATGGCTCGATCCTGACGATCACCGGGTTCAAGCGCGACGGGGTGGTCCTGCGCAACGAAAAAGGGACCGAGGGTGTCGTGAAATGGGACACGCTCGCCGACAAGAAAACCGGGCGGATGCGGCTGACCTATGGCTACGCCATGACCACCAACACCGCCCAGGGTGACACCACGACCGAACATATCTTTGTGACGGCTGGCGGGTCGAAAACCACGGACGGGTTCAAAACCTATGTCTCCGGTTCGCGTCATCGCGAGCGCGATTACTGGCTGACATCGGAAGGCGCGGAGAAACAGGAGATCAGCGCGCGCCGACCGCTGGGCGACCCGCGACCGATCACGGTGCATGACCTGTGGGAGAACTGGACGCGGAACATCAGCAAGCGGCCGGAGAAGACCAACGCGACTGACATCATCGCGACGGCGGATCAGACCCGCCGCACGATGGCGCGGAGTTTCCTGGACGGGGTGACACGGCGCGAGGCGCAGGCGGCGAAGGCGGAGCGGGCCGACGATCTGCAACCGCAGTTCCAGCAGGCGCGCATCCGGGTTACGGAGAACGGCCGGATCAGCGAAGGCATGGCGAATGTGAGCCGGTTCCGCCAGGCGGCGATCGAGCGCTTGGACCGCACCGCGCCGGCGGTCAGGGCGGCCGTGGCAGGGACATGGGGGAAAACCCGGCCGGTGATCGAGCACGCAACGGCGGCCATGCGCGAGCGGCTGCATCGCGTGCTGGGAGACTATCGCCAGCGCGAGGATCAGCGGAGAGCCGAGGAACGCCGGTAGGCCGAGGTGGGGGCAGCAATTGCACGCACAGCAGGCGAGCAGAGCCTTGGCAGTGGAATGGGGATGTAACACGAGAACCGGGAGAACAGCGTACCGACGTGTTGTTCGACCTATAGCAGCGATCTGGATTGGAGCGGGATTCATATGTCAGCGGCGCGGTAATCAACACAAAACCTCATGGATGCCCGCAATTCCGTTGCAAATAACGCATAAGAATAATTTGCTTCCACAAAAAAGTAATTAGAATCATTGATCTACTTTATAGATATTGCGGAAAAAAAACATATTAACTACGCCTAGTAAGTAGTCGTCGCGCTTGATTTTCACAGTTTTTTGTTCTTACCTATTGCAACGGTGCGGACCATTCCCTTTATCCGACGCGGTATGAACCTCTGTAGTGAATGATTATGAGCGATTTGAATTATGTTGACGATCCCGAGGCTGCTTTAGCCGAAGGTGTAGCTGCAATGGCGCTGGTGCGTTGGCTCATCGAACGGGAGTTCAAGCGATCATCTAATTCACGTACACTGTTGGAAGAGTTGGATTTGCTTGCAAGCCGATGGGCGACGGGGTTAGCACCTCGATTTCGTGAAGCGGCAGATCCCGCATTTCGAATGAAAGTAGCAACGCACATACTCAAGGCCGGTCGGTCCGGTGACCTATCGGAACTGGACGGAAACCTGCCCAAAGTCGAAGTCTACGAGGATGAAGACGTTGCTTCCTGAGGCAACAAAGGTTCACGATTCGCAGAGTGTAATCAACTCTCCTATTTTTAATTTTCGGAAAAATTTTGAAGATCCACGGGAGTATAGACCTAGGAATATATAAATTACACTATAACCCACACTGTAATTTCCTTCATTAATATGGATAAAATATTTAAAAATATTATAAATGATATTCCAAACGGGAGTGCAGAATGGGTCTTTTTGCTACAAGAATCAGAACAATTGATGATCTTTTCCTTCATACACTGAAGGATATTTATTACGCAGAGCGTC
>NZ_JAIMBY010000058.1 GCF_026191915.1 Acidiphilium sp. PA | reverse complement strand
GCTCGGATAGCGCAGCTTGCTGCGATCATACCGGGCGCGGTTCTCGTTCGTCCACATCAGGCCGCTCCTGCGAATCGGGCCGCCGCTATGGAATCACAAGTGACTCCAAAGATTCAAGATGTTCCCGGATGGACTCTTAGCCTGAAAACCAGGATGCAGTTTGCCGATGTCGTGTAGAAAAACCAGAACGGCCAGGCGTGCGAACTGGATGGGCGACAACGACCCGCCAGCCGCGCGTTCCATTCGGGCACGCACAACCGGCAAATTCATCATAGCTTCGAAACACGCGGCCACATCCGCGCAATGATGCGCTAAATGGTGGCTTTTCTCATCGCCGGTTTTCCCCCACGGGGTGTTATATTGCATCGGCCAATACAACTCCACGAATT
Source organism: Acidiphilium sp. PA (assembly GCF_026191915.1). Classification (GTDB taxonomy): domain Bacteria; phylum Pseudomonadota; class Alphaproteobacteria; order Acetobacterales; family Acetobacteraceae; genus Acidiphilium. The sequence goes on along the minus strand of NZ_JAIMBY010000058.1, from coordinate 5,275 downwards.
GGTGTCCAACTGATCCACCTCAAATTAATCTCGGAGCATGTTATCCATGATTGCTGGGGGCGGAATATCCCACGCCAACGGGTTGATAACATTTCCGGCAAGCAGTCATTGGGCGCTAACAAATGGGAGGGCTTGAAGGCTCTATCCTCGATGGGGTGGTTGAATTCACGGAGCGCGATTAGGTACCAGTTGCGAATCGACGTGTACCTGTCAGAGAAATTTCAGCAGAATTCAGGATTTTCGGAAAATCATCCCGATCAAACATCTTCGGCCGCCAACGCCCGATAGAGGGTAGCCCGATGCACCCGGAATAGGCGGGCGACCTCGACGACGGGTTTGCCTTCCTGCACAGTGAGCTGCCGGGCATGTGCGATCTGCTCGGCCGAGAGGGAGGGGCGAGGTCCGAACCGCACCCCGCGCGCCTTGGCGGCGATCCTGCCGGTGTTCGTGCGTTCCACAATCAGGGAGCGCTCAAAATCGACTATGCCGGCGAACACGGTCAGCACCATGCGCCCGGCCGGGGTGGTGGTGTCGGCCCAAGGTTCGGCAAGCGAGCGCAGGCCGGCCCCGGCCTCCTTGATGCGCTCGGCGATTCCAGCAGGTCGCGAGTGGACCGGGCGAGGCGATCGAGGCGTGTTACCGTCACCACGTCGCCCGCCCGCAGATGATCGAGCAGCCTCTCCAGCTCCGGCCGGTTGCGTTTCGCTCCACTGATCTTTTTTCTCGAAGATGCGGGCGCAGCCCGCCTCCCGTAGCAGGGCGCGCTGTTGCGCCAAGTCCTGCCCCTGGGTGGATACGCGCGCATAGCCGATCAGGGGGCCGGGATAGGAGGCTTTAGGCATATCCCCGTTTACCCTCCCCGAATTGTCGCGTAAATCCTAAGATACGCGACAACTACGAGCCATCCTCTTGCAACGGGTCTATGCCACGGCGCGGTGCTCATCGCGGGCTGCTGTCCAGACCTCGCGGGCTGCGTCGGCGTTCATCGCGGCGATACCAAGGCCGACGAGAATATCCGGCCATGCTGACCTCCAGAGATAGGCGATCACCAGCCCAGCGAGAATGATCGCGACATTGGCCAGTACGTCATTGCGCGCCGAGAGATAGGCGGCCTTGGCCAGGCTGCCGCCGTGAGCCCGATGGCGCGCCAACATGATCGCGCATCCGGTGTTGACCAACATTGCTCCGGCCGCCGTGAGGGAAAGCAGCGCGGGGGCGGGCGGCAAAGGGTGAAGGAATTTGTGCCACGCCATCCAGACCGTGGCTAAGCCGGGCAGAAGCAGGATGCCAGCGAGCGCCATCCCCAAACGCGCTCGTTGGCGCAGGCTCCAGCCGAGGGCTAGCACGATCAGCAGGTTGACCGACGCGTCTTCCAGGAAGTCGACACTGTCCGCAAAGAGTGAGACCGAGCCGATTGTCAGCGCCACGACAAACTCGATGCCAAAATAGGCCAAGTTAAGCGCACCGGCCCATGATGCGGCTCTGCGGAAGCTGGGGTTTTTGATGGTCTCGCTCAAGTATGACACTCCTGCTGGTTAAGGCGCACACCTCGTCGCGATGTGCGCCTGAAGGCCAATCCGGCCAGCATTAAAGCCTTATGCCCAAGTGAGGCCAACGGCCTTCCAAATGCGTTCTCCATCCGATCATCAGTATGGTACCAGACAGAGCTTAATTGTGCCTCTTTCATAGCATAGGGGGGTAGGCTATACAAACTGTATGACCCACACTATCCGTGACAAGAAGCATCTCCTAGCGCGCGTGCGCCGCATACGCGGCCAGGTCGAAGCCATCGAGCGTGCCCTCGAAACCGAGGCTAGTTGCGAAAAGGTGATGCATCTGCTGGCGGGGATGCGCGGTGCCACGGCCGGCCTCATGGCGCAGATCGTCGAGGATCACGTCCTCACCCATCTCGTTGATGTTGAAAAACACCCGGGCGCCCTGAACGAGGATGCGGTTGAGCAACTGCTCGAAGTCGTCCGTACTTATCTGAAATGAGGCCATGATGGAGAATTATACCCAGTCACAGGTCCGCGGTCATAGCCACGTCTTTCTCGGCGCAGACCACGAACGCAGCGAACGGCGCACCTGGTGGGTGATCTGGATCTGCGGCGCGATGATGGTGACCGAGATTGTCGGCGGTTGGCTGTATGGCTCCATCGCCCTTGTGGCCGATGGATTGCACATGAGCACCCATGCCGGTGCGATGCTACTGGCCGCTCTTGCGTACCGGTACGCACGCCGGCACGCGAACGATCCGCGCTTCTCCTTCGGGACCGGCAAGCTGGGCGATCTCGCGGGTTTTACCAGCGCCATTATCCTAGCGATGATCGCGCTGCTGATCGGCTTCGAGGCGGTTAGCCGCTTCCTCTCGCCGGTGCCGATCCATTTTGCAGAGGCAATTCCCATTGCCTGCCTCGGGCTTGTCGTGAACATCGTCAGCGCCTTTCTGCTGTCCGGTGGCCATGACCATGGGCACAGCCACGGCCATGGACATGATCACGCCCATGCGCATCATGACCATGATGATGAGCGCATTATCCAGACAAAGTCCGGCGAGGTTCGTCTGGAGGTTTTCGAGGATGGCGTGCCACCGCGTTTCCGCCTGCATGCCCCACAAGGGCTCAATATTCCTGCCGACGCCGCCATGATCGAGACCGCCCGGCCCGATGGCACCCGCCAACGCTTCGCCTTTGTGGCGTGCGATGGCTATCTGGAGTCTATTGATGAGATTCCAGAACCACACGAATTCACGGCCGACGTCAAACTCTCCGGTCAATCCTACCAAGTCGCGTTCGAGGAGCATGAGCACGCCAGCGGTGCCGCCGGGCGTGACAACAATATGCGGGCGGCCGTGGTGCACGTCGCGGCGGACGCGGCGGTTTCCGCGCTGGTGATCGTTGGGCTGGTACTGGCCCGCGCCTTCGGCTGGCTATGGATGGACCCAATGGTCGGCATTGTTGGCGCGGTTGTCATCGCGAGTTGGGCCTTGGGACTGATCCGCGACACGGGCGGCATCTTGCTGGATATGACACCGGACAAGGACATGGAAAGGAAACTGCGCGACGCGATCGAGCGCGACGGCGACGAACTGGCCGATCTGCATCTCTGGCGGCTCGGTCCCGGCCATCTGGGAGCTATTCTCTCTGTAACGACCTCAAGCGGCCGCACTGCCCCCCACTACCGCGAGCGCCTTGGCAAATTCAAAGCCCTGTCGCATCTGACCATTGAGGTTCACAAATCATAGGGTCGCAGCGGTGAACTGAACCTCCGATCTTCGGCGGAACGAGCGCTGAATACGGAATCCTCGATATGTCGCGAGGGTTGGAAATGTTGGACCAGCGTCGTCTTCGTCGAATCTTTCTTCAGAAGGGTCAGCCCGCTTTTCACCATGCGGTCCTGACTGTCGCGTGATTTGTAGATCACGCGCCATGACGTCAATCGAGGGACCACAAGGCTTTTTGCCGTCGCACATATTTGTCGCACGTGGGAAACCACTCGCAACATAAGCTGCGACACGGGCGATCCCCGCCGCCACCCTGCAAATCATAACCAACTGCGTGGCGCGACCTGCGCAGAATCGATCGTATTCGGACACCCAGAAATTACCTGCTCAGAATATAGGGTTGACGTGGTTTAGCGCATAGGTAACTATTGAGCACCCATTTCGGACGATCTGACGACCCCATGGCCCGCACTTTCCTCTACACCCGTGTCTCCACCATCGGTCAAACCACCGAGAACCAAGTTGGCGAGGTGAAAGCCGCCGGCTTCGCCGTCCAGTCGAGCCGGATTATTACCGAAACCATCTCCGGCAGCGCACCGGCGATGCAGCGACCGGCGTTCCGGCGCCTGGTCGATCGATTGGAAGCCGATGATGTTCTGGTCGTCACCAAGCTCGATCGCCTCGGCCGCAATGCCATGGATGTTCGGAGCACCGTCGATGCGCTGGCGGCGATCGGCGTCCGGGTTCACTGCCTCGCCTTGGGTGGAGTCGATCTGACCAGCTCGGCCGGTCGGATGACGATGCAGGTGATCGCGGCCGTCGCCGAATTCGAACGCGATCTGCTGGTCGAGCGCACACAGGCCGGATTAAGCCGGGCACGCGCCGAAGGCAAAGCGCTCGGACGTCCAGCGGCCCTATCTGATGCCGAGAAGCAGCAAGTCATCGCCTGCCTGGAGGCCGGAGCCTCGATCTCGGCTGTTGCCCGTGAGTTTGGTACGAGCCGACAGACGATCAATCGGGCTCGGATCGCTCAGTGACCACTTCTGACACCCGTAGGTCCACCACGTAATTTGCACTATTGAAACGCGCAACGATACACGATACTATGATTTATGATCGTCGGGTTTCGACATAAGGGGCTCGAAGAATTCTACCGCACTGAGTCGCTTCGTGGGATCCAGCCAACCCACGCACCGAAATTGGCGCGAATTCTGGCTGCCCTCGATGCCGCCGCAACGGCCGAAGAACTCAATCTGCCGGCGTTTCGGCTTCACCCCCTCAAGGGGCAGTTGCGTGGCTACTGGTCGATCTGTGTCAACGGCAACTGGCGCGTGACCTTTCGTTTCACCGGACCCGATGTCGAGCTGGTCGACTATCTGGACTACCATTAGAGGAGGCGACTCATGATGAAGAATCCGCCGCATCCTGGCGAAATGTTGAAAGAGGACGTGCTCGTGCCGCTTGGCTTGCCTGTGAAGGAGGCTGCGGAACGATTGGGCATGTCGCGGGTTGCGTTCTCTCGCGTACTGAACGGTCGGGCAGGGATCAGCCCTGATCTGGCGATCAGGCTGGAGCAGGCCGGGGTCAGCACGGCCCGGTTCTGGGTAGCGTTGCAGGCGAATTACGACCTTGCGCGAGCCATGGAACACGTCCAACCTCCGGTCAGAACGTTGCAGGACCTCGGCACCCATGGACAGGCCTGATCGCATGATCAGCGTCTGTTCCTCGGCAAAGTACTCGCCAGCGCTTGTTGCGTGCCGGGCCGGCCCTCTCGACCAGTGCGACTTCCTACCACTTTCCATAATAAATGATTCTAACTCAAAACTCTAAATCGCAAAAATAGGAGATTCACTTGAGCATCAGTAGGCGCGCTCAACAATTTCAGGATATTCTCGATGAAAAAGGTCTCGATCTGAGAGTCCATCCGGGAACATCTTGAATCTTTGGAGTCACTTGTGATTCCATAGCGGCGGCCCGATTCGCAGGAGCGGCCTGATGTGGACGAACGAGAACCGCGCCCGGTATGATCGCAGCAAGCTGCGCTATCCGAGC
>NZ_JAIMBY010000057.1 GCF_026191915.1 Acidiphilium sp. PA | reverse complement strand
ACGCGAAATACGAGCCTCGACGGATTTAACATCCGCCACCTCATATTCACCATAATAAACAATGAGATAAATAGCTTACTCAACCCGTGCCGAGCTATTTAAAAACCCTGAGGGCATTATGAAACAGCATCCAAATAGCCTGACAGATCGGCATCGACCACATCGGTGTAGCCCCGACATATCTGACGGTGCACTTCCTTGACCGCCTGACCCCCGCCCCTATTAGGTCGGTATCCATAGGCGCTGTCCTCGAACTCCGCCTCAAAAATCGGCTCCAGTACGAGCTTGGCAGCGGTCTGCACCACCCGGTCCCGAATAGTCGCGATACCTAGCGGTCGTTCGCCGCCCCCAGGCTTCGGGATCATGACCCGTCGCACGGGCTGAGGTCGATATGCTTTCGAGACAAGTTCCTCACGCAGTTCTGCCAGCCATTCCTGCGCGCCCGCCGCCTCAATCATTGCGAACGTAACGCCGTCCACGCCCGGTGAACCCGCATTGGTGCGGGCTAGCCGATAGGCATGGTGCAGAATGTCGTCGCGGCAGATCTTGTCGTAGAGCACGTAGAAGCGGAAGGCAGGTTCCTCCCTCGCTTTACGATACAGTTTCCTCTGAAGAGTCCCGATCTTATCAGGCGTTTGCAGGCTCATCGCCAATCACCTCCACCTCGTCATCGTCAAAAACACACCAGAAGTCAGGGTCCTTCCCTCCACCGGCATTACCCGGCCTCAGCAGTACTATGACCCTGTCCGACTCCCGCTCCGAACCGCCGCACCAAGTACGGCGTTGAGGCCGCTACCCTCACCCGGAACGAATCTCCCCCGATTACCCGCATCACCCTCCCAACGTGCCGTGCCCACTACCCCGGCGGATCGAGCAGGTGCGCGTGTCGATTGCTTCCCCGCCCGTGCTGCCTTCCCCGTAATTCAGGCGGGTCGGCATCCGCTCCTTCACTTTCGAGGCCTGCTCAGGCTTCACACTCGTTACGGCCCGCTGGATCGCTCAACCGCCCAAGGCGGCCTTTGTCACGAGGCTTCGGCCCGACCGGTTACCCGGCAAAGCCGCTCGTCAGCTACCAGACCTATCGACAACTATCTGGGTGGAACCTTCCTCCACTGGTGTTACGCGCCGTCGGGGCGCACTGAATTATCCCGGTTAGCCGGAATATGACCCTTCTGCCGAAATTGCATCTTCGAAGTTCGTTCGTGGAACTGTGGGGTTGTTGAGTTTCCTGCACGAACCCTGATCGCAGCGGCTGGCATCGCGCGTCCTACCCACGGCCCCTGCACCAGATCGCACCCCAGAGCTCGTATCTGGCGCACCTCCGCATCGCTCTCGGCTCCGTCGATCGTGACGGAAATTCCGAGGTGACGGCCAATGTCCATAGAAGCGCTAATCAGAGCCGTATCATCCGGATCACCATCCGGCCTCATCGGGCGAGCTAGTCGCCGGTCGAGCTTTAACCCCGCGAACGGCAGTCGCGACAGCAAAGCCAAGGCGCCAAATTTGGCGCCAAATCGATCGAGGGTCACCCCAACTCCGCACTCGCGCAATGAGGCAACCGCGTGGTGACGTGTCATTCCACCCTCAACCAGCTCGGCTTCGTCGATTTGTAGATCGAGTCGTCCATCACCCAACCCCTCGCGACCGAACGCCTTCAGAAGCCAATCCAACGTCGCAGCGTCCGCTAATGTCCGGCTTGGCAACGGCACCGCAACCCTCCAATCCGCCGGCCACAATCTGACGTCCGCCGCTGCCGCATCCAGCGCGTAGCGTAACACCTCTGCCGACAATGTGGACCTTTCGAGGATCCGTAGCAGCGGTCCCACCGAGATCATTCTCTGTCGCTTGTTTGGCAACCCCAGCCATAACTCGGCTCCCTCGATCCGGTCAAATTCCTCGGCGCCCGAACGATCCAGCCGCATCCGCGGTAGATAACGCACACAAAACAGGTTCTCCCGTAACGCTTTGGTCAGGCAAACCGCTAGATGCTTTTGTTCGAGTGCCGCCTGTCGTCGTAATGACGCCCGGGTCCGCTGATCGATGGCCCCGGCGTGCCGATCCGGCATGCCCAGATTTGACCCTCGATAATCGGATAATGCCACCTTACTCACACCCACCTCTCTGGCCAAAATTGCTTGATCGTCTGCGTGATCGTAGCGGCAGAAAGTAAAGGCTCCGTTAGTGTCGGCGCAAAAGTTAAACGAACTCCCTTGTTCTGGAATAAAGACAATTTTTTATCGATAGGCGCCGATACGTGAACCGCCCAGCAAAAGGTTCATCGTATCCAGAGATTCCCGGCTTGGTTTGAGTGGAAGTTTCATGCGCGCCTGTTTTCCTAAATCAAACTTGACGCGCGATGGCGGTTTGAGCTTCCTGCCCGCCAGCTTGCCCGCGGGACGTCCAGTCTCTTGCTGGGTGGCCCGATCTCTGACGGCGATGCTGACGCCCCGAGACGGCCGCGGCCTGCCGGTAGCGTTGCGCGGAGTCTTGAACGCGATCGATGCTTTCGGTGACTTCAGAGAGGGGGCCGGGGATTGAACCGCACTCACAAGCCCGATTTTCGCCGCGCCATGAACTGCGCCGGGTTTGCCGGAGGCTCCAACTCTTGAGAGGATGGGGCTATGGGGAAGCGAAAGACATCGAAGAAATATTCGCCTGAGGTCCGCGAGCGTGCGGTCCGGATGGTGTTGGAGCACGCGAAAGATTACGCCTCCGAATGGGAGGCGATTGGTTCGATCGCGGCGAAGATTGGTTGCACGGGTGAGACCCTTCGGGGTTGGGTCCGCCAGGCGGAGCGGGACCGTGGTGAACGGCCTGGTCTGACCAGCGATGAGCGCGATCGGATGAAGGCTCTGGAGCGGGAGAACCGCGAACTGCACCAGGCGAACGAGATTCTGCGCAAGGCATCGGCATATTTTGCACAGGCGGAGCAGGGCGGCCGGTACAGGCCATGATCGCGTTCATCGACGCGCATCGCGAGGTTCGCGGCGTCGAGCCGATCTGCAAGGTCCTGCCGATCGCGCCGTCAACCTACCATCAGCATGCCGGCCGCCGTTCCGATCCGGAGCACCTGCCGCCGCGCGCCAGGCGGGACATCCGACTGCGAACGGAGATCCGCCGGGTATGGGATGAGAATTTCCGGGTCTATGGCGTGCGCAAGGTCTGGCGGCAGTTGCGGCGCGAGGGAATCGAGATCGCGCGCTGTACGACGGCGCGGCTGATGTCGGAGATGGCGCTCGCGGGCGTGATCCGCGGCAAGCCGGTGAAGACGACGGTCAGCAACCGACGCCTCCTCGAGCCGATCGGAAATATCCCGCCCGCCGAAGCCGAAGCGCGCTACTATGAACAACTGAACGAGCTGGCTATGGTGGCCTGACTCAAGCCAAATTGCCCCCGGGATTCCCGGTGCGGTTCAGTTGCTCGCGACTCGCATCACTCGGGATAGCACGCAAATCCACCAAGGAACGGCCTCAGAACTCTGCCGACTTTTTCGCCGGTCGTTATATGTCGCCCCACATATCGACGATCCCGGGGATCTGTCGCGGTCATTAGCGCGAGGAGACGATGCGCTTCGTGGCGTTCCGTTCACAATGGCAGTTTACCACAGAGTTCTGCAATCCCACGCAGAGTCAAAATTCGTCAGAATAGTCGAGCCCAAATCCATTGTTACAATCATTTTGGTTCTTTTACGTAGAATAGTTCGTTCAGGTTCAAACCATGCACTTAACGACCTGTCGAGTTTACGGAGCACACCTCCAACAGTGAACCAAGTTCCGGCCCCGTAGGTTCAATGAAAATAATCGTGAATCTGGAAACTATTTTTTAATAATCTACCGCTATGATCTTAACAAGACAAAAATGTCTATTTGTTCTAACGGTCTTTGTGCCTTTCTTTCCATTGTCCAATGACAAGCGAATGCCTCGGCAATCTATGGGCAATGGTCTGTAAGGTGGCTTTCGTCACAACGTTAGGCGACGATTTAAAGCCAGGAGCTGTGCTTCTCCTGTCGACCTGATTTTTGTGTCTTTCAGTTTTGGGAGCCTTCATGTCAACAACGCTTACACCAACCGGTTTCACGGCCGCCCCCGTTGTGCCCCAGGCGGACAGCGCGGATCAGATCGTCGGGCTCAACCTGCAGAACACCTCGAACACGGCACTGGCTGCCCAACCGACCACGTTCGGCGAGACCTTCAAAGCCGGCGCCGTCAAAAGCACCGATCACCTCACGGCCACCATCAACGGCCAGGTGTATGCCGTGCAGATGGACGCCAAAACCTTCAACCCCGACGGCTCGGTCGCCATGGCGGTGCTGACGGTCGATGCTCCGGAATTGCCCGCCAACTCCACCACCGGCGTCATGCTCTCGGTCGGCGGCACGCCGAATGCGGGCCTGTCTGCCCTCGCCGCGAATCTGGTGAGCGCGTTGCAGCACTATTCCCTCACGGCGACGCTCGACATCACCGCCAATGATGGCGGTGCCACCGGCACGCAGACGATCAACGTGGCGCAGGACGTCGCAGCGGCGCTGAAAGCCGGGTCCGCGACAATGTGGCTCAACGGCCCCCTCGCGCAGGAAGCCATCGTCAGCATTCCGGTCTCAGGCTCGCTGCGGATCGAGGCGGATGTCACCGCCTATGCCAACGGCACGATCGCGGCCAACCTCCAGTTCAACAACGACGCCGCGATGCAAGCCGCGGGCGGCACCATTACCTATTCCACCAGCATCGTGCAGAACGGTGCGACGATCGCCACCCAACCCAGCCTGACGCAATACCAATATCAGGATTGGAGCACCACGGTCGGCACCGCGCCGGCGGCGGGTGCGCTGAATATTCAACACGATGTCGGGTATCTCGAGGCGACCGGCGCGGTTCAGAATTATGATACGCAATATGGCGTTTCCAGTAGCCTCATCGCCGGCGGCAACAACAACGAGGCTTCCCAGATCTCGGCACCAGGGTGGAACGCGCCACTCGGCGTCGATGGAATTACGCAATATATGCCAGGCGTCGGCGGGCGTGGTGATATCGGACCGACGACATCCTACAACGCAACCTGGTTGATTAGCCAGAATGCCACTGCGGCGACATACGCGCTCGGTCAGGCAAAGGAAGCCGGCTCCATCCCATGGCACTTTTTCGATCCGAACAGCACGGGACAGTTCTTGACACCCGGCACCCCAGGCGAAGTGAATATCTGGACTGATCCGCGCGGCAATCCCGGTCTAACGCAGGCAGTCAGCAATGCAACCGGCTGGGCGACCGATCAGGCGCATCAGCCAGATTTATCTTATGTCGCTTATCTCCAAACCGGTAACGTCCAATATCTTGAGCAATTGAACGCACAAGCCGCGTTTTCGCTCGATAACCAATGGAATCCCACACGCCAAGTCACCGGCGCAAACGGGATTTCCTATACCGATATTATCGTGAATGGCGGCGAACAGGTCCGCGGTTCGGCGTGGAGTTTACGCTCAATACAGGAGGCTGCGGCAGCAAACCCAGCCGGTTCGCAGGCAAAAACATATTTTACTCAAGTTGTGAACGATAACTATGCCTACCTCGTTTCCATGATTCCGACTTGGACTCAGGACGAGGGACAGGCATATGGCTACCTTATTGGATCATATGGCAATATTGGGCAAATGGCCCCATGGCAACAAGATTATTTGGCGAGCACAATTGTTCAAGGAGCCGAACTTGGCAATCAAAACGCCGTCACATTCTTGAAATGGGAGTCAAATTTTTTAGTCGGAAGGTTCTTTGCGGATACTCAAGGCTTCAGTCCAGTCGACGGTATCACCTACAATTTGAACTACTTCAATCCTAACGATGCTTCCGGTCAGGGACCTGCAAATTCCGCTGCCTTCATCAAGACGTGGGCGGGAATCGAACAGGCGAC
>NZ_JAIMBY010000056.1 GCF_026191915.1 Acidiphilium sp. PA | reverse complement strand
GATCAGATCAATACGCAGGCGATCCCTGAGCAAAGGGATTGGAGTGATGCCCAACGCGGAGTGTTTTTTCGGCCGGTGAAACAGCAAATTACATTGCGGCTCGATGCCGATTTGATTTTTTGGTTTAAGACGCGAATCGGCGACGGCTATCAAACCAGTATCAACAATGCCCTGCGCGAATACATTGCGCTCCATGCCCATGAGACTCAACCATGAGTGTGATCGCCGTCTAGTTTGAGGTCCACAGGCGGGCATTCTTCCGGTGTTTCTATGCCGCGATAACACATATTATCCCGCGTAGTGGAATTATTCGGGGGGCTATCGGGGTAGGGGAGGGGAGACGCCCCAAACAGCCCATTCATGGGTACCGGCTTTTGCGGCGACAATTCGCTATGCTGCTGTTCCGCTCATCCGCACAGGCCAATCCAGGGTAGCAGCGACGCAATGATTGGGCACATAACCGACTTATCCCTCGACAGGTAATCCTGCGGCCTTCCACTCAGGATATCCGTCTTCCAGCCGGTATGCTTCGATGCCGTGCAAGCGAAGCTTGGCGACCGCCTCGAATGAAAGAAGACAATATGGCCCTCGGCAATATGCGACCACCGCGTGATCCGTCGTGAGCCCCGCAAGCGCGGCATCGAGGCGATCGAGCTGGACGTTGATCGCACCTGGCAGGCGACCGAGCGCGAACTCATCCGCCGGGCGCACATCGAGCAGGGTCACGGTGCCGCCATGCAGCCGCTCGAGAAGCACCTCCCGCGACACCGCTTCGAGCCCATCCTTGGAGTGGAAATACGTCGTCATGATCCGCTCGATCTCGGCGACATTCCGCTCGCCCACCCGGCCCAACGCCGCGAGCAGGGCGATCACGTCGGTTTCGGAAATCAGGCTGTAGAACATCCGCTTGCCCGCACGCCGCGGTTCGGCGAGACGGGCGCGGCGCAATACCTGTAGATGTCGCGACGTATTTGCAACGGAGAGACCGATGCGGCCGGCAAGGTCTTCCACGCCGCGTTCGCCCTGGGCGATCAGTTCAAGAATTTCGAGACGATGCGGATGCCCAAGTGCCGCCGCGATCTCAGCCAGATGAGAGAAAACCCGCTGCTTCGGTCCATTGCTTGACATTAAGAACCATATATTCAATTAATATCGATAATAATAGGTTATTGGTAGGCATCGAACAAGGCGCGCGCCCGAGTCAACAAAATGCGCTGCCGCAATGGAGGAAATCACAATGATTCTGCGCCAGTTCCTGCACGCCGATCCGACCGCTGCATCCTATCTGCTCGGGTGCGTCGGCAAGGGTGCCGGCGTAGTCGTCGACCCTTTATTTCCGATCGAACCCTATCTTGATACCGCTGCAGCCGCCGGCACCCCAATACGCGTCGTGATCGATACGCATCTCCACGCCGATCATCGCTCAGCCGGTCGCGCGCTGGCCGAAGCGGCCGGTGCAGAATACGCGCTGCATGCATCAGCCAATGTCGGCTACGTCTGCAGACGCCTTGCCGATGGCGAAAGAATCGAACTCGGCAACGTGGTGCTCGATGTTTTACATACGCCGGGGCACACGCCGGAGCACCTGTGTCTTCTGGTCACCGACCGGACGCGCGCGGATGAGCCGTGGTGTCTCCTTGGCGGCCATACGCTCATGGTCGGCGATGTCGGTCGCACCGAGCTCGCGGCTGATGCCGAGACCGGCGCGCACGACCTGTTCGCCAGCCTGGTCCTGCTGAAGGCGCTGCCCGACCATGTCGAAGTCCTGCCCGGCGCCCTGGCCGGCTCGGTTTGCGGCCGGGGTCTGTCCGGCAAACCCGGCTCGACCATCGGGTTCGAGCGGCGGCACAATGCCGCGCTGCAGATCGACAATCCGGACACGTTCGTCACCTTCATGCTCCAGAACATCCCGCCCGCGCCGCTGCAGGCGGTCGAGTTGCGCGCCTGGAATGCCGGGACACCGCCGCAGCGCGCGGCCTGACCCCCGTGGTCGTGCCTGTCGCCTCGCGGTTGGAACGCGGCATCGCCGCCAATCGCGGCCAGTTCGCGCTGCAGGCGTTGCAGGTTTTTTTCGTCGGCCTGGTGATCGGCATGGAGCGCGCCGCGCTGCCGGACGTGGCGCGGGATTTCGGGGTGGCGCCGGGGGCGTTCCTATTCCTCGCGAGTTTCGTTCTGTCATTCGGGCTGGTGAAGGGTGCGCTCAATCTTGTCGCCGGCGGGCTTGCCGACCGGTTCGGCCGCAAGCCGGTGCTGGTCGCCGGCTGGATCGCGGCGATCCCGGTCCCATTGCTGATCTATGTCGCGCCGAACTGGTGGTGGATCGTCGTGGCCAACGTGTTCCTCGGCATCAGCCAGGGCTTCACCTGGACGATGACGGTGACCAGCCAGATCGACCTCGCTGGCAGCCATCAGCGCGGCCTTGCGGTTGGGATCAACGAGGCGACCGGCTATGTCGCCGTCGGCCTCGCCGGGTTCGGCGCTGCGGTGCTGGCGCACGGCATTGGGGTGCGGCCGGCGCTGCTGGTTTTCGGCCTCGCGACCATCGTCGCGGCACTGGCGACGCTCGCCCGCGTGCGCGACACGCTTGCCTGGGTGAAGGCCGAGCATGCCGAGGCCCAGGGCCATGCACCGCCGGACCAAATAGAGGGTTTCGGCTCGATTTTCCTGCGCATCTCGTTCCGCGATCGGGCGGGGCGCGCGATCTGCCAGGGCGGCATCGTTAACAAGATCGCCGATACCCTGGTCTGGGTGATGTTCCCGGTATTCTTCAGGCGCCATGGCGCGGGTCTGGTGGAGATCGGCTGGCTGACCGGCATTTATGCGATGGTCTGGGGCCTCTCGCAGCTCTGGACGGGGCATCTCGGCGACCGGATCGGGCGGCGCAGGCCAGTCGTGGCCGGGTTCTTCCTGCTGGCGGTCGGCATAGCGCTCACCGCGATCGGGCGCGGCCCGATGCTCTGGCTGCCGGCTGCCGCGATCATGGGCGTCGGGATGGCGCTGCTCTATCCCAACCTGATCGCCGCGATGTCGGACCAGGCAGCCCCGTTGATCCGCGGCAAGGCACTCGGCACGTATCGCTACTGGCGCGACACCGGTTATGCGATCGGCGCTCTGCTGCTGGGGGCAGTGGCGCAGCTCGCACGTGCGCCGCTGCCGGCACTCTGGATTACGGCGGCACTGGTGGCCGGCTCCGGCCTATGGATCGCTCTTGCCTTGAAAAACAGCGCGAATCATGAAGGGTGATCGGCAGACGCAAAGGACCGATCGATGCTAGCGATCATCGTTCTGGTGCTGACCGCGCTGGCTTTCGCCTGGAGCATGGGCGCGCATTATACCGGTGCGTGCATGGGCATGCCCTATGCAACAAAATCGATCGCGCTGCGTCCCGCGCTCGGCCTGATGGCGGCGATGACGCTGATCGGTGCCGCGTTCCTGAGCCACAAGGTGTTGGTGCATGTCGGTCACGGTATTCTCACCGGCCAGTTGCTGGTAATTCCGGCAATCATCGTCATCGGCGTCGCCTTCCTGCTGACAACGGCGTTCACCCAGCTTCGCATCCCGACTTCGACCATTCAGATCCTGATATTTGCACTGGGCGGTGCCGGCCTGGCTCTGGGCCTCGGGATCAACTGGCTTGCGATCCTGCATCTCGTCGTGCTCTGGGTGCTGGCGCCGTTCATCGCGTGCGGCTTGGGGTTTTTGTTCACCAAACTGTTCGACCACGTACCCTGGTTCAATGCCAGCGAGTCGGCTCGGCTGATCGGTCAGGCGCTGGTCCTGGTAGGTGGGGTCGCTTCGCTGACCATGGGGGCCAACGATGTGTCGAACGCAACGGCCGTGTTCCTGACCGTGCATTTCTCCGGCCCGCTACTCGCCGGGCTGATCGGCGGCCTCGGTCTCGCGGTGGGGGTATTAACGTGGGGGCGACCGATTCTGGAACGGGTCGCCTTCGACGTGGTAAAAATGGACATGAAAATGGCGACCGCCGCGCAACTGGTGCAAGCGCTTGTGGTGCTGACCGCCGTGGCCTTCGGGTATTTCACCTCGATGAATCAAGCGCTGATCGGGGCAATGGCAGGCACCGGCCTGGCGCGCGGCCGCCAGACCATCGATCGCAAGGTGATGTTCGGCATCGGTCGCGGCTGGATCATTGGGCCGGGTGCGGGGTTTATTCTCGCTTATGTCGGCGCCTGGGTCTATCGCGCCATCCTCGGCGGATAAGGCTCAACAATCTGGAAGAAGGAGGTGTTTCATGAGTATGACAAAGCGCACCGGTCCACGACAATTGTATATGGTAATCGCAATCAGCGCGTTCGCCCTAAACGCGGGTTTCGGCGTGGCCTATGGAAGCCAATCTCGCCAGAAATCGAGCGATCTGTGGACAGCGCAAGGCTATGCCCAAGCGGCGGTCCACGCCGGCACCGTCACCAAGGCTCATGCCGATCTTCAACGGACGCTCAACTGCCTGGTCGGCACGTCTGGCAACGGTTATGACAAGACAGTGCACGATCGTTGCTCGACCGACGGCATTCTCGCCGAATTTCCGCGATCGACGAAAACTCATATTGAGGCGCAAAAAGCTGCGCAAATCGTCGAGGTCGGACTGTCTGCCAGCGATCTCGGCATGGTGCACAAAACCGCCGGGGCGGTGCTGGGATTGCTGCACGGAAAAGGAGTCAAAGGCGAATATGACTGACGAGGCTCTGGGCAGCCGCGCCATGCGTGCCGACGCGATGGAGAGCGTAACCTGTGGCTACCTCTCGCTCGTCGTCGTCGCGCTGACCGTTCAGGCCATCACCGATCACGTCCGTCAACGTGGTGTAATTTGGTTGTGGGATAAGGTGGCCTTGGATCATTCTGCTGCGGTGGCGATCTGGGGTGGCATTATTTCGACGGTTGGCGGCGCGAGCTCTGCCATTGCTTCGGTCTGCATGTAGCGGTGTTGGGTTTGCCACTCGTCGTTTTGTTCGAGCAGAACGGCGCCGACGAGGCGGATGATCGACGCCTCGTTGGGGAAGATGCCAACGACGTCGGCGCGTCGCTTTACCTCCTTGTTCAGCCGTTCGATCGGGTTGGTGCTGTGGATCTTGACCCTGTGTTGTGCGGGGAAGTCCATGTGCGCGAGGACGTCGGTTTCGCTGTCGTCAATGAAGGCGGCGAGTTTTGGCCATTTGGCGCGGAGCTGGTCAGCGGTGTGGCGAAGCGTCTGGCTGGCGCTGGCGCGGTCCGGCTGGATGAACGCCTGGCGCAGGGCGGCGCAGACCATGCTCTGCTGGCCCTTGCCGACATAGGATTGGGCGTTGCGCATCCAGTGGACGCGGCAACGCTGCCAGGATGCTCCCATGACGCGGCGGATCGCGGCTTTGAGGCCTTCATGCGCATCGGAGATGACGAGCTTGGTGCCGTGCAGGCCGCGGCGCACCAGGCTCTTGAGGAAGGTTGCCCAGAAGGTTTCGGCTTCGGACGGCCCGATATGCAGGCCGACGATCTCGCGCTTGCCCTCGGTGTTGGCTGCCACAGCGATTATTGCCGCGACTGAGACGATGCGACCCCCTTCGCGTTGCTTGAGATAGGTGGCGTCGAGCCAGAGATAGGGCCAGTCGCCGATAAGGGGGCGGTCGAGGAAGGCGTTGACGCGGTCGTCGATATCTTTGCAGAGCTTGCTGACGGTGCTCTTGCTGATCCCAGTGAGCCCCATGGCTTGCACCAGATCATCGACGCGCCGGGTGGACACGCCGCTCACCCAGGCTTCCTGGATCACCGCGACGAGCGCTTTCTCGGAAGTTTTGCGGGGTTCGAGGAACGGCGGGAAGTAGCTGCCTTGCCGAAGCTTTGGGATGCGGAGCTGCAGGCTGCCGAGGCGGGTATCGAGGGTGCGGTCGCGATAGCCGTTGCGATAGGTGGTGCGCTCGCCGGAGCGTTCGTGCCGCCCGGCGCCGATCACACCTTCCACATCGGTCTCCATCAATAGTTGCACCACCGCCTCCGCCACACTGCGCAGGAAATCGCCATCGCCGGCTTTGGAAAGAAGCTCGGCCAGGGGTAATCTGTCGTCGGTCATCGGGTCCTCACTCGGTTCGGGTTGAAGCTTCGCAACTCCACCTTAGCCGAACGATCCGATGGCCACCTCAACCCGGTCTGCGGGTGGGGTTGGCCCTTCCGGCCGGCTACGCCGACCTCCAGGCCCAACCCCACCCGCATCATTCAAA
>NZ_JAIMBY010000055.1 GCF_026191915.1 Acidiphilium sp. PA | reverse complement strand
GGCTCAACCGTTGTCGCCGGTTGGCCAAGGATTGGGAATGCCTCAACCGAAACGGACTTGCATTTCTACGCTGGGCATCCATCCGGCTGATGGTACGAAAACTCTGTAAGGAAACAAAATGATCCCGGATGGACTCTGAAGGTGGTTGAGTTGCCTGATTCAACACGGACGGCTGATGATGCGGCTCAGGCTCTGGGCTGTGAAAAATCTCAGATTATAAAGTCGCTCGTATTTAGAGCCGTGCCAACATCAGAGCCTGTGCTGGTCTTAGCTAGCGGCCCAAATCGGGTGAATGAGAAAGTAATCTCCCACTTACTAGGTCATAAAATAGCAAAAGCTGACGCTGATTTTGTCAAGGACACGACTGGTTTTTCTATTGGTGGTGTTCCACCACTAGGCCACAAGACACCAATGAGAATTTTTGTCGATGAAGACCTATTAGCATTTCATGAAACCTGGGCGGCCGCCGGCACACAAAATGCAGTCTTTAAAATCACTGGTCTACTTACTGAAGTACTTCCAAAACATACTGTAATTTCTATAAAATAGCAATTATTGTCTAGAATCATAGTCCCGGCCTACCCAAAAATCATGCTCAATAAAATCGCTGATTTTTAAGGCTCAAACCCTAGTTTTTGAGCAGGCCAAAGCCTGATGCCCGAATACGGTCGATTCCGGTCAGATGATCCAAGCGGGACTCGCCTCTGTTTGCGACCAAGAGCCTGGATGATTGCGAGCGCCTACACTTAGCGGCTGGGGCTAGGTGCGGTAACGGAGGGAGCACTCGTGCGAAATTGCGTGCCGTACGCGTTGTTGATCTTCTGAACCAGTTGCTCATGCTGGGTCGGTGACGGCGCGGCTTGCGCGATCAGCGGCATGGCGAGGCCGAAAGTAGCAGCGAAAACAGCGATAGCGGTCATTTTGGTCATGGCACAAATCCTTAATTCGGGTGGAGAGGCGTGCCTTCGGCCGGCTTGCGCCGGCCGAAGGCAGTGGTTGATCAGGCGGTTGCGCGGTTGCGCTGGATCGCGTTCAGTTGGTTGGTGTGAACTGTACGGCCATCGGCCAGTTTGGCGTGTTTGACGGTCGCGGCGTTCGAGGGCGCGTGAACGATGATCGGGCCGGGCTGGTAGATCGACGTGCCGACCGAAGCGTTCGCCGCCATAGGTGCGAATGCACCGGCGATGGTCAGAACTGACGCCAGAACGGTGAACTTACGCATGGGAGTCTCTCCTCGATCAAATGATGCAGGGGGACCCCTGCTCTGTGAGGAGAGATAAGTCCAACCATGAAATGTATTAAGCTGGTAGTTTTCTCTAATACTAATACCGCTGCGGCATGAATAGCACCGCCACCTTAAAGCGGTTAACTGAATCTGGCAGCACTATGCCGGCTAGCTGGAGCTGCAGCTCTTCGAACCGGAAGCCTGTCGGACAACTGCCTCGACGGAATCATCTATGCAAAGCCGTGATCGAGGCGCTTTCCCTCCCCTCCCCGATAGCCCCCCGAATAATTCCACTACGCGCGATAATATCCGTTATCTCGACTCAGTCACTTTTTTGCAGATCGCCGTCCCTTTGAACATCGAAAGTAAGCTCGACCTTCAGGCCAACTGGGTCGTAGAAAAATAACTGATACAGGTCGAACCCGGGAACCGGGATACCCTCATACGAAATCCCAAGTGAATCGAGTTTCGTTCGTACCGCATCGAGGTCACTGGTACGGAATGAAACGTGATCGAATTGACCGGTCGATCCTGGGCGCCCTTTCGGTGCCATAGGTCCGTCGACTGGGAGCGAACCAGCTATATGGACCACCGGCCGGTCACCGAGATACATCCAGTAGCCAGGAAACCTGAAATCAGGTCGAGGTCCGGCACGCAGACCCAACACATCGCCATAAAAATCCCTCAGCGTGTCAACGTCTTGCGGTCGACTTCGGATCGTGAAGTGATCGATATACTGGATGTCCATCGGCGTGCTTACCCATAATCATTTCCATGAACATAGTCGCCAGGGACAAGATTGATCAATCGTTAAGGTTAAAGGATTCCGATACCCATCATCGGCACCTGATCGACATCGCCCGGCGCGTCTTCCCCACCGTGCGGCTATCTGGGCTGACTATGCGGCCGGCCAACAGGATTTCACGCGTGAGCATCGATCAGAGCCCGGATTTCATCGAACAAGGCGGCGGTGGGGTCGCAGACTTGGCACAGCAAGCTGAAATGGTCGGCGTCCGGAACGGTCATGACCGTGGCGTGATTGCCCGCGCCGGTCCACGCGCGTACCAACGCCGCGGTCTGATCGTGAAACGCCGCGGTTTCGCGTGCGCCGGTCGCGAACAGCGCCTGCGGCAGACCGGGTCGCAGCCGATACAGCGGTGAAGCCGCGTGAGCCTCGGCAGCATCGAGCCGCAGCTTGTCGTTCAGCGGCGTCGCGCGCAGCGGCGCCAGATCGTAGATACCGCTGAGCCCGACGATGCCGGCGATCGGCGGGCGGGCGATGCCGCGGGTGGGCCAGTCGGTGAGCGCGAGTTCAACCGCCAGATGCGCGCCGGCTGAATGGCCCATCACGACGATGCGGCCGGCGGTGTTGCCGAGCGCGGGGATCAGGCCGCGCACCGCTTCGGTCAGGGCGGCCAGGGTCGCATCCGGGCAGAGCGGATAATTCGCTAGCACCACGCTGACCCCCGCCGCGACCCAGGCGGGTGCCAGAAACCGGAATTGCGCCTTGTCGCGGGCCTGCCAGTAGCCGGCGTGCAGATAGACGAGGGTGGCACCGCTGGCCTCAGCAGCGAAATGGTCGAACCGTGCGCGCGGGTGCGGGCCATACGGGATGTCGAGCGTCGGCTGCCCGGTGCGCACCGCTGCCGCGCTCTCCCGCTCGAAGCCTGCGAGCAGCTCGGCGTGGGTCTCGTGCAGCTGGCCGGTCAGGTACTGGAACACCGGATCGTTCTCGGTGGTCATCGCGGTGCATCAATGGTGATCGCAGCCGGCGGTGCCGCAAACCCCGCAAGGTTCGCATAGCCGCGCACGATGGCCGCGAGCTCCTCCTGGGTGGCGATGGTGTCCAGCCGGCCGAACCCGGCGGGGGCGCGGGCGGCGATCAGGTCGATCACCCGCTCCGGGCCGCCGATGCGGTTCGAGTGCACGATCGCGGTGGTCGCCGGCCGGCGCTCGGCTTCGTATTGTGCGAGCGCGGTCGGACCATCCTGCGCGGCCAGGCAATCGGCGAGGCATCGCGCATCGAGGATCGCCTGCGAGGCCCCGTTCGAGCCGACCGGGTACATCGAATGGGCGGCATCGCCGAGCAGGGTGATGCGCCCCTGTGTCCAGACCGGCAGCGGGTCGCGATCGCACATCGGGTAGCGGAAAATATCCGCCGTCACCCCGGCCAGGGCCGGAATGTCGACCATCGGCAGGGCAAACCCCTCGATCAACGGCGCGAACTCCGCGAAGGCCCCGCGCGCCGACCAGCTTTCGCGGCCGGGCGGCGGCGTGCCGGCATCGGCGATCCGCGCATACACCACCCAGTTGGTCAGCCGCCGATCCGGCTCGCTGCCCGGCGCGATCGGGTAGAACACCAGCTTGGCGGTGGCGTCGCCCGCAATGATCATTTCATCGCCACTGCCAAAGGCCGGCCAGTCCACCGCACCGCGCCACATCTGAATGCCGTTCCAGCGTACTAGCCGATCATCACCCAACAGGGCGGCGCGCAGCGTCGAATGGATGCCATCGGCACCGATCAGCGTATCGCCGGTCACAGCGCCGGTTTCGCCGCCTGCCGTCCGCACCGCGACGGTGACACTGGCAGCGTCCTGCGCCGCACCGATCACCCTGGCATCCGCGCGCACCGCTCCGGCGCCCAGGCGCGCCTGCGCGGTCTGCCAGAGCAGGGACTGCAACCGGCCGCGATGTGCCGAGATCTGCGGCACCGCATGGCCCGCGTAGCAGCCGCGGGGTTCCTGCCAGATCGTCTGGCCGCGCTGGGTCATGTAGGTGAGCGTGCGGGTACGGATGGAAATGGTGTCGAGCGCATCCAGCAGGTCCAGGTCCGCAAGCTCGCGGACCGCATGGGGCAGGATGTTTATGCCGACCCCTAGCGGCCGCACCGAGGGCGCCGCCTCCAACACCTGGCACGCAATGCCGCGCCGGTGCAGCATGAGCGCCAGCACCAGGCCGCCGATGCCGCCGCCGGCGATGATGACCGGTGCCATCACGCCGGCGGCGGCAGAAACTGCACCTCGTGCGCCGCGGCGATCCGCACCACCGCCGCCGGGTCGGTCAGATTGTGGATCTGCTCAAACAGGGTGCGCAGCGATTGCCGTGGCGTGACCCAGAACAGGCAGCGCACGACGCCATCCGAGCGGTTGAAAATGCCATGCGGTCGGTTCATCGGCAGGCGGACCAGATCACCCGCCGCCGCCACCTTGTCCTGACCGTCGAGCCAAAGATCGAACCGTCCATCGAGCATGTAGATGAACTCATCCTGCGTCGGGTGGATATGCGGCGGCACGAACGTGCCGGGCGGAAAGACCGCGTGCCAGGCCATGGACTGCGCGCTGTCCTGCTTGAGGGTGTAGGTCTGGCCTAGAATGTTCCAGACCACGCCATCCAGCCCTTCATCCGCCTTGATGATGCCTGGTGGTGTTTCGGTCATGCGCGCTCTCCCTCTGGCTGCTAGTTCCGTGCGATCCTAACGGGAATTGCGTGGCTGGCCAGCGTGCGCAACACTCGGACCATGCCCAACACAATCGCCGCCCGGCTCGACGCCTGCGTGAAATCCCTGCCCATCGCCTTTCCCGGCCCTGGTGGCGCCGTCGCCATCTTGCGCGCGGGTGAGGTGCTCATCCGCCACGCCTGGGGCTTCGCCAATGCCGAGCGGCGGATCGGCTTCACGCAGCAAACACTGTTTCGCATGTGCTCGATCACCAAGCAATTCACCTGCGCCACGCTGTTAAGCCTCTTCCCGGATCTTTCGGCGTTGGATCCAGACATCCGGCACCTGATCCCCCATCTGGAAGGGCCGGTGCCGAGCGCGCGCCACCTCGGCCACAATCAATCCGGCCTACGCGATTACTGGGCGGTGGCAATGCTGCACGGCGCGCCGGCGGAAGCGCCGTTCGGCAATGCCGAGGCCAGCCGGATGATCGCCAGCACAAAGACGCTGCAGTTCGCTCCGGGCCGGCATTATTCCTACGCCAATCAGAATTTTCGCATCCTGTCCGATATCGCGCAGGCACGCAGCGGCCGCAGCTTCGCCGAGTTACTGCGCACCCATCTGTTCAACCCCGCCGGCATGGCCACGGCACTGCTCGCCGCCGATACGCGCGCGATGCCGGACGGCACTGACGGCTACGAGGGTAATCGCGTTACCGGCTTCCGCGCCGCGGAAAACCGCATCTTCTGGACCGGTGACGCCGGGCTCGTCGCAAGTCTCGACGACATGATCGCCTAGGAACGTCAAATCGACCGCACTCGCGATGACGACGAATCGGTCTACGCGCGTCTCAGCGCACCGGTAACCTTCGCCGATGGTGCCGCCGCGACTTACGGTTACGGCCTGGGACGGGCGACCTATTTCGGCCGCGCCGCAACCGGCCACGGCGGCGCGCTGCGCGGCTGGCGCAGCCATCGGCTCAACCTACCGGGCGAGCGGATTTCGGTCGTCGTCATGTTCAACCACCTGTCCGATGCGCATGCCGCGGCCAAGGCGCTGCTGGCGGCGGTGCTCGACCAAGTGGTGCCCGCACCCCAGGGCGGCGTCGGCGACCCCGCATGGACCAGCCGCTACTTCGTGCCCGAAACCGGCCTCGCTGCCCGAATCGAGCAGCACGACAGCGGCAAAATCCGTCTTGTCTACGGCCACAACCCGGACTTGCTCGACCTCGGCGCCGACGGCGCCGCCACCGATGGTAACACCACAGTGCAGCCGCGTAGCAACCATTAATTCATCGCCTGCCCCCGCCTTTGATTTGTCCTCTCCTCCCCCAAGTCTGCCGCCGTGCTCGGTCTCGTCAAGCACGCTTCGCGCCGCTACGCGGTGGGCTGCGCCCATGCTTGAGAAGCCCTGCGCGCGACGGCGAGAGCGGGGCAGGTCGGGACGAAGGAACAGGCCGTCCTCGGTCGAACCAAGGAACAGTCTGCGTTAGGCAATCGTGATCGGTCCGTTAGTCTCCCACGGCGTGCCGCGCGCCACGACTGTGTTGGCGAAGATCAGCAGCTTGCGCATACACGCGACGATTGCACATTTGTGGCTCTTGCCGCGCGCGATCAGCCTTCGGTACAGCGCCATCAACGCAGGGTTCCAATGGAGTGCTCCGACAAACGCCGGCATATACAGCGCGCGCCTGAGCCGTGCCCGCCCACCGCCGATATGCGTCTCCCCCTTGTGCGTCCCGCTCTGGTGCACGAAAGGGGCCACACCCGCGAGTGAAGCGGCCTCCTCGCGGCTGACCTGCCCCAGCTCCGGCAGCCGCACCACCAGGCTCAACGCCGCAACGATCCCGATCGCAGGGATGCTCATCACCAGCCGATAGCGCTCAGCCAGGTCGTCATGCGCCCGCACCTGATCGCGCAGACGCTTCAACTCGGCGATCTTCTGCTTCTGAAACGCCCTGATCTGGTCTTGAACAAGCTTACGCACCCGCTCATCGCGCGTCTGCTCCAGCCTCGTTTTGAACCGCACGATATCCTCACCGATCTGCTCGATATAGGTCAGCAGATCCGCC
>NZ_JAIMBY010000054.1 GCF_026191915.1 Acidiphilium sp. PA | reverse complement strand
ACTCGCCCGAGGTCATCGGGATGAACGCGGTCATAGCTATCTTGGATTCGGCAAACGGACCCTTGGCTGTCAATTCCGACAATCATATCCCAGCTACGAGAATAACGGATTTCGTCAGCTGCCACATCACGATCCCATAGTCCAACCGAACTGCCGTCGAGAGCTGAGAGCCAGATATCCGAGAAATCGATTGCATCACGAAACTTGGCCATGGTCGAGCAATTCCTGACAAGGCCGCCGCCCTATGGTGACCATACTATTCGATAGGTCCCATATCATATTCGCAATATATTACCAAAGTCTCAAGCTTTGGTTTTCACCGATCTTTTCCCAATGTGGCCGGGATTAATCCACGATTTGAAAAATAAGTCACTGTTTTCACATATAAAAGTGACAATTGGTTACGACGTTATTCGAATCAGGCAGCCAAGCATCTCCATATTATAAATATCAGACTTCGCAATTCGCTGCCAGATTGTTGCAAAAAGATCACGGCTGATAACACGGCTTTTTCTGCCTGCGCTAGCGTCCTTCGTGCGGCGCTCCCTCAAGGGACGGAGCCGGAGGGACAACTCGACATACGAACGGATGAAGAAACTGGTCAACGACTGGCTCCCGTACCCGCGTGCCCTTCATCCATGGCGACGCGATCGTTTCGCCCTCAAACACCCACAGTGGGAGCCGTATGCGCGAATCGCGCCCGTACGGATCTGTGCGGAGGGTGCCCAGTAATGGTAGCCCCTACCGCGATCTTGCCGCGAGCAGCCAATGGGGGGCCACAGGTGATGATGACCCTTCGAGCAGTGAAAGCACTCCCATCGTACTCGACGCATTGAGCGAAACACCCATGGCCGCAATATTGTTCTCCCCTCGCCAGGGAGCGGCACAGCACGACTTTTTCCGCATGCCTTATCGACGTGCCATGGGCACCAGAAGTCTATCTGGCAGTGGTGAATAACCGGTAAGCGGGCTCGAGATCGGTGCGACATGGCGGGATGAACTGGAAATCGTGCATCCAAGAATTAGTGCGGCAGGAAAACTTGAACGAAAAGAATCTGGATCAACCGCACCCGATTCCTTCCGGTAATCCAACCCTACCGGACCGATTCTCTGCAATGGATAGCTTGGGATTCGAGATGAGGGTGTGCATAAGGTGTTGGATGTCAAAATCTTCGCTCCCAGAAAAGATGGACAAAATCTTACATTTACGGTCATAACTAATGGGCCAGCACCATCATAATTTTAATAATGAGAGATGTTTTAGAATGGCGGAAATCGGACCCTCGCAAGCGGGCAAGTCGAGCGCCGCGCCACAGCAGGCCGCAGCCGGCAGTCATTTCGCGGTTGTTGCGTTAGGCGCGTCTGCGGGCGGGCTCGAAGCGTTCGGCCGCATCCTCGACCATCTGGCGAGCGAAACCGGCATGGCGTTTATTCTGGTGCAGCATCTGGACCCAACGCATCAAAGCCTGATGGTCGAACTGCTGGCCCGCCATACCGCGCTACCGGTCATCGAGGCTTCCGATGGCATGATGCTCGAACCCGATCATGTCTATGTCATTCCGCCGGGGCGCTACCTCGCGGTCGACCACGATATGCTGCGGGTCACGCAACCGATCGAGCGGCACGGCATGCGGCTGCCGTTCGATTTTCTGCTGCACTCGATCGCGGAATCGTGCGGCGCCCGCGCCATTGTGGTGGTCTTGAGCGGCACCGGCAGCGACGGCAGCGCGGGGTTGCGGGCGATCCGCGACAAGGGCGGTTTCGTGATCGCGCAGGCGCCGGACGAGGCGGCGTTCGATGGCATGCCGCGCAGCGCGGTTGCGACCGGTCTGGTCGATCTGGTGCTGCCGCTCGCGGAGATTCCGACGGCCCTGGCGGCGCGGCCGCGCGATGCGGTGGCACGCGATGTGCCGGTCGATGCACCGGATAGTTTCAATGCGATCATCGCCCTGCTGCGCGATGCGACGGCGCATAATTTCACTTTGTATAAATCGGGCACGCTGCGGCGGCGGATCGATCGGCGGATCGGGCTTGCCGGGCTGGTGCCGCCGAGCCTCGATGCGTATCTGGCGCTGCTGACCAGCAACCCCGCCGAGGTCGATCTGCTGGCGCAGGATCTGCTGATCAACGTCACCAGTTTTTTTCGCGATCGCGCGGTGTTCGATGTGCTGGAGCAGCAGATCGTGCCGGAGCTGGTGGCGTGGCGCACCGCCGATCAGCCGTTGCGGCTGTGGGTGGCGGGGTGCAGTTCGGGCGAGGAGACCTATTCCCTCGCGATGCTGTTCATGGAGCATATCAGCGCGGTCGGCTCGCCCGCGAAATTGCAGATCTTTGCTTCCGATGTCGATCCTGATGCGGTCGGGCGGGCGCGGGCCGGGCTGTATGACCAATCGATCGAGGCGGATGTGTCGCCGGCGCGGCTCGCGCGGTTTTTCATCCGCGAGGAACAGAAATACCGGATCGGCACGGAGCTGCGGGCGCTGGTGGTGTTCACGGTGCAGGATGTGCTGGCCGATCCGCCGTTTTCGCGGCTCGATCTGGTGTCGTGCCGGAACCTGCTGATTTATCTGCGGGCGGAGGCGCAGTCGAAAATCCTGACGCTGTTTCATTTTGCGTTGCGCGATGGCGGGATTTTGCTGCTCGGCAGTGCCGAGACCATCGGGTCGGGCGATCAGGGTTTCAGCGTGGTGGCCAAGGCCGAACGGATCTATCGCCGCACCGGGCGCAACCGGCCGGGCGTGTTCGGCTTTCCGGTGTTGCCGAGCGACAAATCGCGCCTCATGGCACGCCAGGTGCCCGCGACGCTGCCCGGGACCAGTCTGGTCGTGACGATGGGGCCAGGTGGCGCACCACAGGTCAGCCTGGCCGAATTGTGCAGGCGGATGGTGATCGAAGCCTATGCGCCGGCGGCGGTGCTGATCAATGGGCAGAACGATTGCCTGTTCACGCTCGGCCCGGTCGACCGGTTTTTGCAGATCGCGCCCGGTCTGCCCTCGCATGATGTGCTGGCGATGTGCCGGCAGGGGCTGCGCACCAAGCTGCGCGCCGCGATCCGCCGGGCCATCGACTCGGCGGGTCGGGTGGTGGTGCCGGGCGGGACGATGACGCATGAGGGCGTCGAGCAGGCGTTCACGATCGATGTGCAACCGGTGACGAGCGACGGCGAGCGGTTGCTGCTGATCTGTTTCGTGACCGGGCAGACCGGCGTCGCGGTGCAGGCATCGCCGGTCAACCGCAAGGACAGCTCGCGCGTGGCGCAGCTGGAGCGCGAGCTGGCGGCGACGCGGACGGAATTGCTCGGCGCCATTCATGATCTGGAATTGTCGAGCGAGGATCAGAAGGCGATCAACGAGGAGGCGCTTTCGGTCAATGAGGAGTTTCAGTCGACCAACGAGGAATTGCTGACCTCGAAGGAGGAATTGCAATCGCTGAACGAGGAATTGACCGCGCTGAACAGCCAGTTGCAGGAAACCCTCGAGCGCCAGCGCACCACCGCGAACGATTTGCAGAACGTGCTGTACAGCACCGATGTCGCGACGTTGTTTCTCGATACCGATCTGCACATCCGCTTCTTTACGCCGGCGACGCGGGCGCTGTTCACGGTGATCCAGAGCGATCTGGGCCGGCCGCTCGCCGACCTGACCGCGCTGACCAATGATGGGATGCTGACGCTCGATGCGCGGGCGGTGCTCGAGACGCTGCAACCGATCGAGCGCGAGGTGCAGGGGCGCAACGGCGCCTGGTTCACCCGGCGGGTGCTGCCGTATCGGACCCAGCAGCATGGCGTCGAAGGCGTGGTGATCACGTATGCCGATATCACCGAGCGCAAGCGGACCGCGCTTGCCTTGCAGAAAGCGACGACCATTGCCGAGCAGACCAACCGTGCGAAGTCGCGGTTTCTGGCGGCGGCCAGCCATGATCTGCGCCAGCCGCTCACCTCGCTGTCGTTGCTGCACGGGCTGCTGGCGCGCGCGGTGGCGGGCACGCCGACCGAGCCACTGGTCGAGCGGATGGCGCAGACTTTGGGCGTGATGACGACGATGCTGGATACGCTGCTCGATATCAATGAAATCGAAGCGGGCGTGGTCAAGGTCGCGGCGAGCCGGTTTGCGGTCAATGCGGTGTTCGACCGGTTGCGCCAGGAATTCACCGACGATGCCGTGGCGCTTGGGCTCGATTTTCATGTGATGCCGTGCACGCTGACGATCGAGACGGATCGGGGGTTGCTGACGCAGATTTTGCGCAACCTGGTATCGAACGCGCTGAAATATACCAGGCGGGGGCGGATTCTGGTGGGCTGCCGGCGGGTTGGCGGGCAGGCGCGGCTGGAGGTGTGGGATACCGGCATCGGGATTCCGCAGGAGGAATTGCAGGCGATTTTCGAGGAATATCACCAGATCGATAATCCTTCGCGCAATCGGACGCGCGGGCTGGGCCTGGGGCTCGCGATCGTGCGGCGGTTGACCGATCTGCTCGGTCTGCCGATTGCGGTGCAATCGGAGCCGGGCAGCGGGTCGGTGTTTTCGGTCACGATCGCAACGGTTGCCGCGCCGGTGATGGAGCCAGTGCCGTCGGCCGAGGCGGTGGTGGACGGGCCTGATGAGGTGCGGCCATCGGGGATGATCATGGTGGTCGAGGATGATCCGGATATTCGCTCGCTGCTCGTGATGTTTCTGCAGGAGGAAGGGTATCGGGTGGTCGCCGCCGCGGATGGTGGCGAGGCGCTGGCGCTGGTGGCGGGGGGGGCGTGGCCGGATTTGTTGATCTCCGATTACAATCTGCCCGGGGCGATGAACGGGATTGCGGTGGTGGGTCGGGTGCGCGCGGCGATCGGTCATGCGGTGCCGGTGATCATTCTGACCGGTGATATTTCGACTGAGGCGTTGCGCGAGATTGCGGCGCAGGATTGCGCGCAGTTCAACAAGCCGATGTCGCTGGCCGCGTTGGCGGCTGCGATTCGGAAGCTGATGCCGGGGCGCCCGGCGGTGGTGCCGGCGATGAGCGCGCCGATCGTGGTGATCGATGACGATCCGGCGATCTGTGCGGCGTTGCACGCGGTGCTGGAGGCCGCGGGTCGGGTGGTGGTGGATTTTGCGTCGGCGGAGGCGTTTCTGGCGCGCGATCCGGGCGGGGCGGCGGCTTGCTTGGTGATCGATGTCAATCTGCCGGGGCGCAGCGGCATCGACCTGCTGCGGACGGTGCGGGACGGCGGGGATGAGACGCCGGTGGTGATGTTGTCGGGTGTGAGTGATGCGACGCTGGCGGTTGAGGCGCTGCGGGCGGGGGCGGCGGATTTTGTGGAAAAGCCGATCAACCCGGCGGAGCTGCTCAGCCGGATCGACCGCGCGATCGGGCTGGGGCAGGATCAGACCGCGCGACGGGCGATTCACGAGGAAGCCGCGCGGCATCTGGCGGGGTTGACGGCGCGGCAGCGGGAAGTTCTAGACTTGGTATTGGCCGGGCAGCCGAGCAAGGTGATTGCCGGGATGCTCAGGATCAGCCCGCGCACGGTCGAGGTGCATCGGGCGGCGATCATGCGCAAGACCGGTGCTGCGTCGGTCGCGGCACTGGCGCGGCTCGCGGCCGAGGCGGAGGGGCAGGTAACGGACTCGGTTGCGATCCGGCCGTGACGGGTGGGCGGGGGGCTGACAGGTAGCAACAGGTGTGAGTTTTCCGTAAAGCTATACTCAGGAGATTGGCAGCATCCTACATGTAGCGGGTATGGGGGTTAAGCGAATAGGCGCACGTCAATCTAGCAGCTGAAGAATTTCATTATCGCGAGGTCTGGTCAGTCAAATATATCGGGCTGTTGTGCTGCGATCTGCGCGTAAAGGGTCTGGAAATGCAGCCAGCCGATGAAATCGTTGCCGACATGCTGGCGGCTATATTCCGCGTTCTTCTGGGAGAGTTCTTGGGGTTTGACACCGGAGGCCTCGATTAACAGTTGCACTTGGCAGCAACGCTCGAGGGCGATGAACCAGAACGCGGCGTCGTCGATGCTGTGGCGGCTGGCGGTGAGCAGCCCGTGATTCTGGTGCAGTGCAGCCCGTGCGTTGGCGAAAGCGCTGGCGACCGAATAGCCCGACTCGCGCTCGACCGCGACCGCACCAGCCGACGCCCCGATCACGACGTGATCATTGTAGAAACAGGCGGCATCCTGGCTGATCATGTCGAGTGGCCGCCCCGTCGCACACCAGGCGGTGCCGTAGATGGTGTGAGCATGGCACATAGCGATGATGTCCGGATGCGCCTCGTGCACCGCGGCGTGAAGGACGAAGCCGGCTCGATTGATCGCATGGGATCCCTGGACGACGTTGCCGGCATGATCCGCGAGAATCAGGTTGGACATCCTGACCTGTGAGAAATGGACGCACATCGGGTTGGTCCAGTATAGCTCGGGCTGTTCGGGGTCGCGGATTGTGAGGTGCCCGGCGAAACCGTAATCGAAACCATGCATCGCGAAGGCTCGTACTGCCGCGACCAAATGCTGCTTGCGATAGGTCCTCTCCGCCTCAAACGAGGAATACTGTGGGATTTCCGGGAAGATCAGACCCTGCTGCTCCGGCTGATAGATCGATATGCGGCCGTCCAAGGTTTCGAGCATTTTCGTTCCTCTTTATTCTCGTGACGTGTCTGTTTCAAATATGACCTGAAAGCGTGGTGATTGACAGAGGATAGTTTCCCACTCTCTCTCTCTATGAAAACGATTCCTAGGGCTGATCGTGTATTTCCCAGTTTTCTCGCTCTGCGCGCATTCGAGGCCGCCGCTTGGTCAGGTGGCTTTACGGATGCCGGTCAGGGAGTCAACCTGCCCCCTCGGCAATCAGGCATCAGGTGCGGGCGCTCG
>NZ_JAIMBY010000053.1 GCF_026191915.1 Acidiphilium sp. PA | reverse complement strand
GGCGTCGTCAGGAAATAGCTTCTGAAATTCGGGGAGCGATCGGGGGAAAGCCAGTTCGTCACGCTGGTGAATGTCAATGGCCGCCATGGCGGGGGCCACTAGCCCTAGTGGGTGTCTGAGTCAACCGGATAGGCACGCAAGAATCCATGCTTACCGCTATATCGACGCCGTAGCCATCTGCCTCGGTCTGGCTTTCTCATCATCGGGATTATCGAATGCCGGTGGCAGGCCGCCCTTCGGCTTGGGATCCTCGACATATTGGAACGGCTCAGTATTCCATGGCCCGCGCTTGTCCTCGCCCTGCGAGAGGTTGAAGACGACGTTCACGGTATCATCAGGGGGGATCGTGCCGAAGAACGGATCGGTCAGCTTACCCATGGAATCCAGTGCCTTCATGAACATCTGCGCATGAGTGATCTCCCTGGTCAGCAGATGCACCAGCGCATCGCGCGTACCCTGGTCATCGCATTGATGGATCAGGGCCTCATAGGTCTGCCGGGCGCCGGCCTCCGCGGCGATATCCGCGCGCAGGTCGCGGACGACGTTGCCGCCTTCGTTGATATATGAGGCTGTCCACGCGGAGCCCTGGCTATCGACAAAATGCGGACCCATTCCCTTGATGGCAAAAAGTGGAACATCGTGAAACTTGTGATGCTCCTTCTGGCTGGTATGCTGCACAATCAGCTTTCCGACCATCTCAAGATGGCTGAACTCCTCCATGGCGATATCTTGCAGCATGTCTCGGATGCCCGCATCCTCAACATGAAAAGACTGCACCCAGTACTGCAGAGCGGCGGTCAGCTCGCCAGTGGCACCGCCAAATTGTTCCAGAAGAAACTGGCCGAATTTCGGGTTGGGCGTCCCTACCTTGACTTCGCGAATAAGCTCTTTACGATGGAAGAACATTCGGACTCCTTTTCGATGGAATAATCTCTGGAGCAAAACTTTGGCTGTTCCAGCATCTGTAGTGGTCAAAAGATTGGCTGATACCGCTGTCGTTCAAGCCGGATGAGTTATTCTTTATTTTTATTTAAATTCTGCTTTGCATCAAATGCGGAGGCATTTCGACTTCCGCATGGCCCGTTTCTTGTTGGCTATTTAGCCCGGCCAACCCGCCCCGGTAGCGCACCTGGTGATGGATGGCCGTCCATCGCCAGCAAAGAATATTTGGCATCTCCGCGCGCTGCACGGCACCATCCAGCAAGACGATCTTAATCTGCTCCTTTGACCGCCAACACCGTAGGACCTCCGGCACTGTTATGCAGTTGAAGATCCATCAGCCGCCTCATCCAATGCCTGCACCGAGGCGTTCTGATTGATGATGGTGCCATAGACACTGCTACCGTTGGAGCCGTGAGCCGAGACAGGACCCGCAACTTTATGCAAATCGCTGCCGCCGTCTGGCCCGGCACCGCCGAAACACGGAACGACAATAGAAAAACCTTGTTGGAGCGTTCCGCGCCGGCACCTCGTGGATACAATTATGATGTGTCGCGCTTCAGATGCTGAGGTCCCGTCGCGAGGTGTGTGGAGATTCGGGGTGGCGTAATCTCCGGGTGAGTTCAACCACCAGACTCGGCGTTCGAGCGCCGATGGAGATCACACCTCCGGCAGCTTTCCATCGGCTGCGCCGATGAAACCTTTGCTGCCTCCGCCATGGACAAGCATAGCACAGCGAGGCCGGAAGCCAGCCTGTTTGACGGGGCTGACTGGTTCGATCCGATCGAGACCGGCATTCGGGACCGGGTGCGCGGGTTCATTGAAGAATTGCTTGAGGAAGAGCTGACCGCGGCTCTTGGCCGAGGCCGATACCGGCGCGAGGAGACGGGCTCAGCCGGCTACCGGCAGGGCAGCAGGAAGAGGACGTTGATAGGATCGTTTGGCCCGGTTGATCTCACGGTGCCACGGGGGCGGATACCAACTGCGGCGGATGACGGGAAGACCGAGGAATGGCGCAGCGCTGTTCTGCCGCGCTACGCCCGGATGACCCGGCAGGGCGGAGGCGCTGATTGCGGCGACCTACCTCTCCGGCACCAACACGCGGCGGGTCAAGCGCGCGCTCGGCGCCTTGTTCAAAGGGGCGGTAGGCAAGGACGTGGTCAGCCGAACTTGGCGGAAGGTGAAGGTGGATTGGGAAGCCTGGAACCGGCGCAGTCTGGCCGAGGAGGATATCGTCCGGCTGATCCTGGACGGAACCGTGGTGAAGGTTCGGATCGACCGCAAGGCAACCAGCATCTCGCTGCTGGTCGTGCTCGGCATCCGCCGCGACGGCCAGAAGGTTCTGCTTGCCGTGAAGAACATGGGAGGCGAGAGCGAAGCGGCCTGGCGGGTTGTGCTCGACGACCTGATCGCGCGCGGCCTGCAGACCCCTGACTTCCTGCTCATCGATGGCGGCGCTGGTCTCGAACGCGCGCTCGCAGCACTTTAGGGGAGCAGCAAAGGTTCCATGTGCAAAGCACATGGAAAGCTGCGGAGGCCGGAAGTGCCGGCGCAGCGCTGTACAGTTCACAAGCATCGGAATCTACTGGCGCATGCGCCGGATGCCCTGCATGAGGAGGTCACCGCCGATTATCACGATATGATCTACGCCGAGACCGCCGTGGAGGTGGCGCGGCGCCGGCGTCTGTTCCTGGCGAAATGGCGGCTGAAATGCCCAGCCGTGGCGTCCAGCCTGGAAGAAGCCGGTGATCGCCTGTTCACCTTCACCAGCCTGCCGGTCAGCCAATGGAAATCCGCGCGGACGACGAATGCGATCGAACGGCTGCACGAGGAATTCAAGCGGCGGATCAAAACCCAGACCGTGCAGCCATCAGCCGAGACCGCGGCAATGCTGTTCGGGTCCTTGCTGGCTTCTGGCCAGATCACCATGCGCAAAGTCGACGGCTGGCAGAGCCTCGGGGAGCCTTCTTCCTCAATGCTACTTGATATCGCCGCCTGACACAGCCATCCTCACCAAGCCGGGGATGCCATTCAGGCAATTGCAACACATCTCGCGACACGACCGATGCTGAAATGATGGCGGGACTAAACCGCTAGGGCTGGTGCGGGCGGTCGGGGTCGAACCGACACTCTGTTGCCAGAACCGGATTTTGAATCCGGCGCGTCTACCAATTCCACCACGCCCGCAGGTGGCCGCCGATACCGCGCTTCTCGCTCTGCACCTATACTGCACCTAGCCCGAAAGTCGAGAACCTACCTCAAAAAATCTATTTGTCGTAACACGCTGAAATGAAACAGTTTTCAACACATCGTGATAGTGATAAAAATGGTAGACAAACCTCTTTTTGAGTGGCGCGTGAGGCGATCTGTTTTGTGTCATCGAACGGCTGGGACGCCTATGGCGCCGCGGTGTTCGGCTTTCAGGTCGCCTGGTGCAATCGCGCCGATCAACCGGTGGAGCGGCTGCCGGGGCAGCCGGCCATCGTGGTCAGGACCCTGTCCGAACTCGCTTTCCTATGGGCGCCCGGCCGATAACCGCGTCAATCGATCATGCTCTGAAGCTCGGATAACACAGCGACGAGATCGATTGTGCGGGACGACGTGATCTCGAGCGCCCGATCCTCGAGCGCCTCGCCATCCGGATGCGCCCGTTGCCAGGCGTGGATCGCCGCATCCCGCTCGATCAGCAGGCTGGCGATATCGTCCGCGAACAACGTGAACAAGGCGCTGATGCATCGGCTGGCCGGCGCCTGATCGGTCAAGTGGTAGGTTTTTGCGAACCCCATGGCCTGTCGCGCTGCTATGAAATCATCGCCGGTGACCCAGCGATTGGTCGTGAACAGGTGGGTTGGGCGACCGAACCGATCGAGTGCGATGGCTATGAGATGATGGATCGGAGCGTCGTCACGGCGCCCTTCCGGCCGCACGAAGGTGTGGATATGCCCGATCTCCGCCCAGTCGGCGCCGCCCTGGCGGTGCTCCTCTGGTGCATGCGCATGGAAATAGTACTGCGCACCCGTCGCCGGATCGAAGACATCTTCCGACGGGTAATGTTCGAACGCGACGAAAGGCGCGCTACTCAGCAACTCTCCGACCAGGTTGGAACCGCGGTCCTCGATCGAGCGCATAGCCGCGACCAGTGAAACGCCGGCCGCAAGACGTCTCTGGTCCAGGTCGATCTGCATTGCACTACTATTTTCCGGAGCAGGTGGCGGAGTTGGATGATGTTGTCCTCTTTCCCGACATCGCAGCGTGATTCGTTTGAGCACCGCCTGTCTTGCTGCTAGATTTCGAGCTCATGGTCTTGCCGTTGCAGCGACTGCCGCTGGTGGCTGCCTGGGCCGGTAAGGCGGTGACCAGCCCGGCAACGGCAACGGCGGAGCCCAGCGTGAGCGATATCTTGGTGATGCGGTTCGGCGACGTGGGATTGGTCATGGCGTATCCTTTCTGAATTAAGCCCTGAGCGATCGACGTGATCGCGTGCGGCCAAGACCCGGCCGATCAACGATCCCGTCACCGGATTATACGCATCGGCCGGCGGTTTGGTTACCCGCGCGGCGCCGCGTTTTTTTGGGTCAATACGGACGGGAGACCATCGACACCACCTTGACTATAATGGATTATCGAGCCACCGGTTCAGGGGGGGACAATGGCGGAGGAAGACGCCCATTGGCGTTTGTGGCTGGCGGCGGCGCAGCAAGGTGATCGCCGAGCTTATGCCGCGTTGTTGTCCGCCGCTCTACCGTGGCTGCGCCGTCGCGCGCGGGCACGATGGCCGCAATCGAATGCCGCGGATATCGAGGATATCGTGCAGGAGACCCTGCTGGCCCTGCACCGCAGTCTGCATCTCTATGAACCGCCCCGCCCGGTAGCCCCATTTTTGTTTGGCATCATGAAACTGCGCGGGGCCGATGTTCGCCGCCAGCGCCACCGGCACGCGGCGCACGAAACAGTTTTAGATGATCTTCCTGTAACCTCTTCAGCCCTGACTGCGTATCCACAGCTGGAGGCAACTATTGACCGTGCGACGATGCGCGCTGCGGTCAGGCGTTTGTCGCCCCGCGACAGAGAGGTTCTCGATATGCTGAAATTGCAGGAAATGAGTTTGCATCAAGCGTCGGCAGCGTCGGGTTTGAGCGTCACAGCCCTGAAAGTCAGAACGTTTCGGGCCATCCACCGACTTCGCCGCGTCATGGGAGTGGGCGATGCGGAATGAAAGCCTGATCGATGCGTTAACCAACGATCTGGCCCCGGTTCGCCGCGCGCGTTCGCCAGGACGAACCACCGCCCTCTGGCTCGCGATCACGCTGCCGGCACTTGCACTGGTCACGCTGGTGATGGGACCACGCCCGGCGCTGGGATCGCTGCTGCTTCGGTCGGGTTTCGCGTTGGACGAAGCTCTGGCGGCGCTGACGGCCATCGCCTCGGCCTATGCCGCGTTCTGCGCGGGCCGGCCTGATCAGCCGGGGTGGAAACTTGTATTCCCGGTTGGAATGATGCTGATTTGGCTAGGTGCGCTCGGCCGGCAATGCCTTCTGCTGACAGCAGCCACGCAGGGGGATGCACTGCGTCTCCACGCAGATGTCATGTGTATTCCTGCGATTGCGATGGCCGGAATCGTGCCGGCGATCGGCATGGTTCTTCTCCTCCGCCGCACGCCCCTGTTCCGTACCACCGCTGCCTCCCTATGCGGCGCCATGGCCGCTGCCGCGGCGGCCGAGTTTTCACTCCGGCTATTTCACGGCGCGGCCAGTTTCGCGACCCTGCTGGTCTGGCAGATGGGTAGTGTTGCCCTGTCCACCCTCGCGGGTAGCGCGGTTAGTCGCGTCATTCTGGTGCAGCTTCGTCGGGGTCAGACCGCGATCAACGCCTTATCCTGAGAGCAGCGGTGCGCGCAGATTTCGAACGCGGCAATGGAGACGGCCGGTCCCCCCAAGGTGTCCACCCATGCTTGCACCGCGTCACCAGTCACGACCCTACCGGCAGCGACATCGGCCATGGCTTCGAGGGTAAGTGTACTCTTCATCTCATCGGCGTCGATCCAAGCGGCCAGAGCCTGCTTGAAGATCCAGCCGCGCGACCGCTCCATCCGGCTCGCCAATTCATCCACCTTCACGGCAAGTGGCAGTGGCACGTGCGCGGTGAGAACTCTGGTCTCCATCTGCCCCTCCCGCTTGAATAATATTCAATCTTAGTGATTAAGATAACAAGCGTCTGCCGAATCGGCATGCGCAAAATCGATCGTTTTCGGGCACCCGGAAAATAGATGCCCAATAATTAGCCATGTAGAGTTTTGAGCGGCAATAAATATTGGCCATCGGTTTTGAGCACATTTTCGTCGTCAACCCCAGCAAACAAAAGTGACGGAGGTTTCCCT
The DNA here is from genome assembly GCF_026191915.1 of Acidiphilium sp. PA. Classification (GTDB taxonomy): domain Bacteria; phylum Pseudomonadota; class Alphaproteobacteria; order Acetobacterales; family Acetobacteraceae; genus Acidiphilium. Next base: position 863 of record NZ_JAIMBY010000053.1, on the reverse strand, counting down.
TTGGGGTAACTTTGATCGAACACGACCCAAGCGTGATGGTGTTGAGCGGCGTTTGTTTTATCACCATTATCAAACCATTGAATTCTTTTTGTTAACGCTACAACCGCGCAAAACCGCGCGGTGGACATCAGATCAGCAGCCCGCTTTCCGGCAATCCATTGTAGCCGCACCAAAAGAGCAAGCTGACCATCGGTGGTTTCCGAAAGAGCGAGAGCGTGGCGGACAAAATCTAACATTGCGAGAGATGATTTTTCTTGGCCGGTGTGTGAACCGGTATCGCCGTAAGGGGGATTGGTGATAATGGTCCGACAACCGCTTGGTACGGCCTTGCAGTTCATAAAATCAATGCCTGCTGTCCCAAAGCCACGATCCACGATATCTGTAGAGACTACTTCGTGGCCATGCTTTGTCAAAACGGTCGACATTGCCCCCGTACCACAGCAGGGTTCCCAAATCGGACCCCGAAACTTAATGTGACGCAGTAATGCCTCAGTGACCCATGTCGGTGTTGCATAAAAATCCCGGTCTTTACGATTATATCCAGAGTTATGTATCGCACGCCGTGATGTAGTTTCTAGAATTACTTGATCCTGTCCAGATACTTCCTGTACGACTTGATTTTTTAGTTTCATCCATCTACCTCATGCATCAGACTTTAACTCCCTAATGACTCTGTAGAAATGCTGTTGATTTTCGTTGGGAGGCAGGCCGACTGTTATCCGACGCCTAGCCCGCATTATGCATGAAGGTCGGCGAGCATAGCGTAAACCGTTGATTCGTTGTAAGTATTTGTTGTTGAGACAAAACTTCACCACGACGGAACACCATGCTCGCCTCGGTTGCAAATACTCCAATTCTCCCTG
>NZ_JAIMBY010000052.1 GCF_026191915.1 Acidiphilium sp. PA | reverse complement strand
GATCGCCGTCAGCGGATCCTCAACGTCTCCGGGCTTGCGGAAGGGAAGAATAGTGCTATCGCTCGTCATAGGCGTATCGCTCCTTCAAGAGGTTCAGGCAGGCTTCCACCCGCCTCGATACGCCACCTTTCTCACCAAGCCATCACCCAATTTCGGCCATAGCTCCTGGTCGATCCAGGCGCCATCCGGCGGCCCCGCCGGCTCGCCGCCCATCTCCGCCATGGCCGCCATCTCGGCCGCCATGCCGGCGTCGTAATCCTCATTCGGCACGGCATCGGGCTTCGCCGGCTGCGCCATGCCCTCGGGCACCGGCAACGCCGAGCCATCGGCCCGCTTGCCGTCCAGCACGTTTTCCAGCTCGGCGCGCGTCGCCGGCCGGTCAGGGTCCAGCCCGAAAATCTCGCTGAGCGGCGAGACTGCCCGCTGATACTGCTTGCCCGCGATCGGCGCCCCGTCTGCCCGGTTGCCCGATAGCAGATTGGCAACCTCGTCCCTGGTGATCGGTCGGCTTAAATCGATCCCCAGCGCTGCCGATACCGTCGAATCCATGTCCCGGCGCGGCTCGATAAACGACTGCCCGCCCGCACCCAGAGCAACCATCGCCTCGCTTTCGGCGTCGGCACCCAGAACGCTCTGATAATAGCCGGCGAGCTGCTGGCGGAACTCATCAATCGTGTCCTTATGGACGTGATCGGCCATCTTCGAGCCCGAGGCGGCCGATCCTGCCCGGAACGATAGCATCAGCCGGCCGCGCCCGCCGGCGGGGGCGGGGGCGGTTCGGCTGCTGCGTCCGCCTCACTTGGCGGATGATCGGGGGCCTCGTCGACCCCTAGAGCGCCGGCTAGCCCGCGCAACACCCCGGCTTCGACATCCGGTGCGATGCTCGCCATCGTCTCATCGATCCGCTCCAGCACCGCCGTCTGATCGCGGAGCGCGCTCACAATCTCCGCCATCGCCGCCTCGAGCGGTGATTCCTCCGCGCTCGGCTGCGCCAGCCGCAGGATCTCCATCAGGATTTTCCCCTGCGTGTTCTGCGTCTCGATCATCAGACGCATCGCCGCAGTCAGCCGATCGATGGCTGTTTCGACACTCGAAGTCATGGCAGTCGGGTCGGAACTCATGCTGGGTTTCTTCTGCCGGAACGCTACGTCAAACCCACAGACGTGCGCAAGCTCCATAGGTGTAATGGTCTGTAGACTTCTCTCTTCCCACACCTCTGGCAAACTACGAGCATTTCATTGTCATACCCATGGCGGATACATTGGCATTTAGCTGCCGTACTTATGGCGTATCATTGGCAATTCTGTGGCCAATGGCCCGAAAACTCGATGTCAGTTCTATGGCAGATCATTGGCGTATATTGACAGTGGCAAACGATTGGAATGAAATCGGCGGATGAATGGACCTGAACTCTCCGTCGACGCGCTGGGTAAGGGCACCGGAACACGGGCACCCGCCCTGCTGTGGATGATCGATCATCATGACGAATTGCTCGCACTGATCCGCCGGCACCGGATCAACTGGACCTACGTCACCGAACGACTCACCGAAGCCGGATTCAGGGATGCGGCTGATAATCCCCTGAAACCACGCACCGTTCGCTCCTACTGGGAACGCGCCCGCAAATATGTCGCGAACAATCCTCCAGATCCGGTCATACCGACGCCATCACCCTCTTCCTCTCCGGCTTCCTCTCCCTCTCCGGCACCCCCGCCCGCATCGGCGCCGGCACCATCCCGGTCCGGCTTCGATCCCATCGAACCGGAAATCGTCGCCGGCGATCTGTTCGATAAACCGTTGCCGACCATCCGGCTCCGCCATCAGCAATCCAAGTCCGGTATCGTCGCGACCGCCGAGCGCAGCGCCAATGATGCCAATGCCGCTCTCGCTTCTGTCCGTGCCAAACCGACGCCTGCAAAGGAATGAGACATGAAAAAAGCCGCAGCACTGCCCACTGAGCCGACCATCCCGGAAATCAGCGTCGGCATTCAGGGTCCCGCCCCTCTCGATAAGACCAGACCTCGCCCCGTCGCCCGCCTCGATCTCTCCGGACGACCAAAATGCTGGCTTGTGGTCGGTCGCGGCCGCACCGGTAAGACCACCCTGATCCGTTGGATCGGTGAACGGGCCGCCTCCTCGGACAATGCCGTCGTTCTCGCCGATCTCGATCGGACCAATGCCACCCTGACCAGCTACATGAGCGGCGTCGTCCGGGCGCCCACGCTCGATGATGCCGGCACCGTCCAATGGCTCCAGAAAATCATCGGCAATACGATGACAAACCAGGTCTCGACCCTGATCGATCTCGGCGGGGGCGATACCGCTCTCATCCAGCTCGCCGGCGAAGTGCCCGATATGCCGGCCATGGTGCATGAGACCGGTGCCGAACTGGTGGTGGCCTATCTCCTCGGCCCCCAACCCGATGATCTCTCCCCGCTCGCGACCCTGCGCAACCGGGGTTTTTCACCCGCGGCAACCGTGCTCATTCTGAACGAGGGCCTGCTCGGGGCCGGCGTCGATCCCGAAACCGGCTTCGCCAGCGTTCAGGGGCATAGCGTGTTCCGCGCGGCGGTCGATGCCGGCGCGATCGTGGTGCGGTTTCCCCGGCTGATCCCCGCCGCTGAAATCGAGAAACGGCGGATCTCCTTCATCGAAGCCCGCGATGCCCTGGTGCAGCCCGCCCTCGGCCCCTTCGATCGCGCCCGCATCCGGCAGTGGCTCGATCGGATGGATTATGAGTTCGCGACGGTCGCCACCTGGCTGCCATGAACGATATCCCGCACGAACCGCAACCGGGCCTCGCTGCGGTCAACAAGGCGATCGATGAGCTGGAAAACGCAATCCAGCTCTCACGTCTGCAAAACGATCCGCTGGTGCATGTCGTCCGGGCGATCCAGGCCACCCTGAAATCCCATCTGGAGATCTACGCCGCAGACGCGGAAGCGCTCTCCAACCATCGCCTGAACATCGATCGCGACTTCAACGCCATCCGACAATCGCGCAACGATTTGACCCGGATGGCCGATGCCGTCGTGAGATCCGCCAAAGCGGAAGTCGAGGCCGCCCATGCCGAGACCGCCCGGCAAATCGTCGGCTCGATCGCGCGCTCTGCCGAATACAAACTCGCCGCGATCTCGAAACTCATCTGGTGGCGCACCATCGTCCTCGCCGCAACGGCAATGATCGGCATCCTCCTGCTCGGCGCCGGTGCCGGATACTGGCGTGGCTACCAGGTCGGGCATTATGCCGCCGCAACCACCATCCGCTCCGCCACCCCGATCGCCAACGCTGTCCTAGCGCAAGGTGGGACTGCAGCGCTGCACGATTGGAACAATCTCATGCGCGATAATCCGATCGTCGCGGTGATGGACAAGTGCCACGGTCACAATCTCGCCAGGCAGGACGGTCGAACCGCCTGCCATATGTGGCTCTGGACCACGCCCTACGTTCCGCCCACTGCTCACGGGAGCCAATGACCATGCCGAACGCGTTGGTCGTCCAGTCCTCCATCGCCGGGTCTATGCGCGCGGCTAGTGCCGTGCTCGGCCGCATCTTCGCCTGGATTGGTGGCACGGCGATCGGTCTGGTGCTCGGCCTTGGCCGGCTCGCCCGGGCGATCATCGGCGAGATCGCCATGCAGTTCCTGATGGTCGCCCTATGGTTCCGATGGGCGGTCAAATTCGCGGCGTGGGCCTGCATCCTCTCGGCCGCTCTCTTGCAATATCAGGTGCCCGGCACGGAAGGGCAAAACCTGCTCATGTTCGGTGTCGGCCTGGTCGCGATGATCGTGGCGCGCGGCATGACCGTCCTTGAATATCGGATCAGCCAGCACCGGTTTCTGATCATGGCCCGCTTCGATCATCCGGCCGTATGGTTCCGCCGGGGGCTGGATGAACCGTTCATCTGAACACCCCCGGCACTCAAGCCGCACGGCCAACCATGTCGGCTCGGTTACCGACAGCGGGGTTAAACTCGTGATGACGCGCGATATCCACGCTCGGCGATTGCCGCCCACACCCCATAACGAATGAGGTCCAACCAAATGATCAAAGCATATCTGGCGGGACCCGACGTGTTCCTGCCCAACGCCCTTGAGCATGCCCGTCGCAAGATCGAGATCTGCGCACGGCACGGGATTGTCGGCCTCGCGCCTCTCAACGAAGATGCCGGGCCTGCCGACAACTCGGTCACAGCCGTCGCGTGGTCCGATATTTTCCACAAAGACATTGAGATGATGGAGGCGAGCGATATCATCATCGCCAACCTCACACCGTTTCGGGGGGCATCGGCCGATGCCGGCACGCTCGTCGAAATCGGCTGGTTCCTCGGCCGGGGCAAACCGATCTTCGGTTACTCGAATTCCGCGCGCTTGTTCGATCAACGCAGCAAGGACCAAGCCAACGCCGTACCCGATCCTATGCGTGGCATCGCTGTCGAAGGGTTTGGGCTGCCGGATAATTTGATGATCCCAGGCGCCGTGCTCCAAGGTGGCGGAGGGATGATTATTCTCCCTGACTCAGATCAGGATGAACCCTTTGACGCGCTCAACGTGTTCGAAAAATGTGTCCGTCTTGCCGCGGATAAACTGGCCTCGTGGAAAAACATCGCCTTTGGGTCAGCAACATGTAATTGATATCCCGGCCCAAGGCGAACAGCGGCAATCGAACCCTTGAAATATTCTTTTAATATATTTAATCAATAAAAGTTTTTACGTCTAACTGTTGAAAGAACACTGATGGCCAATATGAAAGACAACCAACTTCTTCTGCAGCTGACAGCCCAAATTGTCGCTGCCCATGTCGCACATAACTCTGTCACGACGGAAACATTACCAACGCTGACATATTGGGCACAACCGTGACGCAATCCGAGGGCGTGTTCGGTTTGATCCCCGTTGCAACTTTTGCTTCAGGCGGTTCGCTGACCAATCTTGCCAACTTCGTCGCAATATCCACGGCACGAGCGAACAGTGCTGGTCTATCTGGCGGTATTTATCTTCCTAGCCCAATGACCTCATTCAACTTCGACGGTAACTTCAATTACGGTACCGACCCTACTCAAGGCGAGAATTTTGGACCGGGCGCGGTTACCGGAAATGTTGTGGGTGCAGTGGCTGTTCCTGAACCGGCCTCGCTCGTCATATTTGGTACGGGGCTGGTCCTACTGGGATTGTTCGGGACCCGCAGGCACGGTGCGTTGATTTAAAACCCGTTTCCAGAGTTGTCAGTATCACCATTGTTCAGGTCATCGAAGTCGGTAGGCTTCGATGACAATGGTGAACTGCACCGGATTTACCGGTGATGATTTTGGTTGAGTCAGGGTGAAATAGCCGGCTATGCTTGTCGTCCTGATACACTAAAATCAATAGTGTAACAGATCGGTGCCACTGAGCGCGTCGGCGAGCGGAGGGATCGAGGCGCGATAATCGCGCGATCGCTCGGCTGGTTGTCCCGCCAGCGACGATTGCCGTTTGCAAACCTGTTGAACCCGTCTCGGGCGATGGCATCCCCTGCCCTTCCCGCGTCCCGGTCGTGGCCCATAATTTTATCGATCAGGATCATAGTGTCCGTTCCGTCGATCGGGCGTGTATGATACACTTTTCGCGTAATGCCTCCCGATTTGCCAGATCCCACCCCGATCGAACCCGGCGGACCCAAATACCGGCGCCGTGCACGCGTGCGTCCACTGCAGACCCAGCGCCCCGCCCCGGTGCAGTTGCCGCTGTTTCCCGATCGGGTCACCCTGACCCGCATCCAGCCGGCATTGAACGAGCGGCGTTACTACGAGATCGAGATCCAGGCGGACCTGTTCGGCGCCGTCGTGTTGGCGCGGCGCTGGGGACGGATCGGCTACAGTTGCCGGATGCGGCTCGAACCGTATCCGGATTTCGGCAGCGCGCTCGATGCGCTGGCATCCCTCGCCCGCCGCAAGCGTCGACGCGGCTATCAGGATCAGCATGCCGTCTGATCCACAACCTCGGCCCAAACGTCGCCCGGTTGTTATCCACAGCAAACGGGATAAGCCTGGGGATAATGTGTTGGCGGATGCAAAAGCTGTACTAACGAAGCCTCCAGTCATCGAATCATCACCCGCAGTACGACCGAGCGGTCGCTCCGGTCATGCTGCGCCGCATGGCATGAGCCTGTTCGATGTCACGGGTGCCCGGAAGTATCTTACCGCTGCAGAGCGATCGATCTTCCTCCGCGCGGCAGAACGGGAGGATCGCCAGATTCGGACCCTTTGTATGACGCTGGCCTATGCCGGCTGTCGATTATCCGAGGCTCTCGCCCTCACCGCCGATCGGGTCGATCTGTCATCCGGCGCATTGGTATTCGAAACGCTCAAGAAGCGTCGCAGCGGGGTCTACCGACCGGTCCCGGTGCCCCCTGCCCTGCTCGAAGCCCTCGATCTAGTGCACGGCATCCGTGAATGCCAATCGCGCCGCGACAAGGGGCGTGACATCCGGCTCTGGCCCTGGTCCCGCATGACCGGCTGGCGTGCGATCCATGCGGTGATGGTGGCGGCCGAACTGACCGGTCCGCACGCTTCCCCCAAAGGCCTGCGCCATGGATTGGGCGTGGCCGCGGTCTCCGCCGGTATCCCGCTCAATCTGGTCCAAAAATGGCTTGGCCATGCGCAACTCTCGACCACCGCGATCTACGCCGATGCGATCGGTGCCGAAGAGCAGGATATCGCACGGCGGATGTGGGGATGAGACAGGCGCTGCACCGGCTGGCCATCGAGACACGGGGCAAAGGGTTGACCGACATCACCCGGCCCGTGGTGGACTGGACAGCGACGCAGGGGATCGAGACCGGGTTGCTGACGGTATGGTGCCGACATACCTCGGCATCCCTCACGGTGCAGGAGAACGCCGATCCGACCGCGCGAGCGGATATCCTGCGGTTTTTCGAGGCGCTCGTGCCCGAGGATACCGGCCGGTATGCGCATGAGAACGAGGGAGCGGACGATATGCCGGCCCATCTGCGCACCATGCTGACCGAAACCCAGATCAGCATTCCCGTGGCGGCCGGACGGCCGGTGTTCGGGACATGGCAGGGGCTCTATCTGTTCGAGCATCGGCGCCGACCCCACCGGCGCGAGATCGTGTTGCACTTGCTTGGGGAGTGAGCCGCGAAACTCTGTAGGCTGAGCGACTGAACCGCGCGGGGAGCGGCGGCCGCGCGCCGGGCAACGGAGAACAGTCGATTCTGGTCAGATGATCCAAGCAGGAATCGCCTCTGTTTGCGACCAAGAGCCCGGATGATTGCGAGCGCCTACACTTAGCGGCTGGGGCTAGGTGCGGTAACGGAGGGAGCAATCGTGCGAAATTGCGTGCCGTACGCGTTGTTGATCTTCTGGACCAGTTGCTCATGCTGGGTCGGTGACGGCGCGGCTTGCGCGATCAGCGGCATGGCGAGGCCGAAAGTGGCAGCGAAAACAGCGATAGCGGTCATTTTGGTCATGGCACAAATCCTTAATTCGGGTGGAGAGGCGTGCCTTCGGCCAGTTTGGCGTGTTTGACGGTCGAGGCGTTCGAGGGCGCGTGAACGATGATCGGGCCGGGCTGGTAGATCGACGTGCCGACCGAAGCGTTCGCCGCCATAGGTGCGAATGCACCGGCGATGGTCAGAACTGACGCCAGAAGGGTGAACTTACGCATGGGAGTCTCTCCTCGATCAAATGATGCAGGGGGTCCCCTGCTCTGCGACGACAGATAAGTCCAACCATGAAATGTATTAAGCTGGTAACTTTCTCTAATACTGATACCGCTGCGGTATGAATAGCACCGCCACCTTAAAGCGGTTCACCGAATCTCGCAGCGAGCTATGGCCGAAATTGGGTGATGGCTTGGCGAGAAAGGTGGCGTATCGAGGCGGGTGGAAGCCTGCCTGAACCTCTTGAAGGAGCGATACGCCTATGACGAGCGATAGCACTATTCTTCCCTTCCGCAAGCCCGGAGACGTTGAGGATCCGCTGACGGCGATCCTGA
>NZ_JAIMBY010000051.1 GCF_026191915.1 Acidiphilium sp. PA | reverse complement strand
GTAACGCGAAATACGAGCCTCGACGGATTTAACATCCGCCACCTCATATTCACCATAATAAACAATGAGATAAATAGCTTACTCAACCCGTGCCGAGCTATTTAAAAACCCTGAGGGCATTATGAAACAGCATCCAACAGGTGTTCGACCTCATGATCCACGAGGGAATTTCCGTCGGCGGCTCGGCGGGGATCAACGTCGCCGCAGCGATCCGCATCGCTCTCGATCTCGGCCCCGGGCATACCGTCGTGACGGTCCTTTGCGATGGCGGCGCTCGCTATCAGACCAAATTATTCAACCCCGAGTTCTTGCGCGGCAAGAATCTGCCCGTTCCAATCTGGCTTTGATGCGCTATCCGCTGGTTGTACGGTTTACGCACGGAGCACCAAAATAATGGCCGATCCAGCATACTGCGGCCCTTGGCTCGCAAGGACATGGCCGGCACTGAGCCAATGTTCATGTTGTATCTGAACAGATGGCAATTGTGAGACCCAATTACGCGGCAAATGCTGTCTGAGTTCGGGCTGCCCGCCGGGCGCGCCAGATCATAATCGCACCGATCGCGATCATCGGGATCGACAGCAATTGGCCCATGGTCAAGCCGAACATCAGATAACCAAGAAACCAATCCGGCTGGCGGAAAAATTCGGCCGTCGTCCGCGCAACTCCGTAGCCAAGCACAAATAACCCGGCGAGATACCCAGGCTGGCTGCGTATCCGCTCGTTGCGCGACACTGCATAAAGCACGACAAACAAGACCAGGCCTTCAAGCGTTGCCTCGATCAATTCCGATGGATAACGTGGCACTTCGGATCCCGATTGCGGATAGATCATACGAAACGGAAACCACGCAGGTGCCGGCCGTCCCCACAACTCGCCATTGATGAAATTTGCAATCCGACCGAGAAACAGTCCGATCGGCACGGGCACGGCAACTCGATCAGCGAACTGCCACGGATCAAGACCGCGCCGGTGGCAATAGATCAGGATCGCGACCGCAACGCCGATCAGCCCGCCGTGAAAGCTCATCCCGCCGTCCCAAACAGCATAGGTGCGGTCGAGGTGGTTTAGGAAATAGACGGGCTGATAGAACAAAATGTAGCCGATCCGCCCACCAAGAACGACGCCCAGGGTTGCCCACGAAAGAAAATCGTCAACCTGCTCATGGGTCGCGACCGCTGGCCTTTCCCGCACCAAGCGGCGCATCAACCGCCAGCCGACGACCAGCGCCGTGATATAAGCGAGCGCATAGTAATGAATGGCGAACGGGCCGAATCTCACCAGGATTGGGTCTAAACGCGGCCAAACATATACATGGTTCATCGATAGCTCCGGAAAATATCCCGCCCGAAATCGGTGTCACGTTTGGAACAGCTCATCACGTCCTCCCCACTGGGTTTTCTGGCGGCTGGACGCGGATGTCGTCCATCACGCCCAAGCGCCCGGCGTGGTCCCCGAAATCATCCATGATCGGACAATCCGGCCGATGATCACCCTGGCAATGATTGGCGAGGTGTTCGATCGGACCAAGCATGGCCTGCAGATCGGCGATCTTGGTTCGCAACGCCGTCGCGTGCTCGAGGGCGATACGCTTGACATCGGCGCTCGCCCGGTTCTGGTCCCGCCAGAGAGCCAGCAGCCGCATGATCGCGTCGATCGAAAACCCGAAATCGCGGCCGCGGCGAATGAAGCGGAGCGTATGGATATCGTTGATCGCAAAGTGGCGATACCCGCTGTCGCTTCGAACGGCTTTCGGAATGAGGCCGATGCTCTCGTAGTATCGGATCATCTTGGCGGGTACGCCGGAGGCTTTTGAGGCCTCACCAATCGTCATCGCATTCATCCGGCTTGCCTCTCGATCAAGCGGCCGCTCTTCAAGGCCGCGGCATCGGCGGTCCGCGGAACGGCGCCGCCTTTGGGATGCCAGCGGCGCAGCAACAGCGCGTTCGAGACGACGCTGACGCTGGACATCGCCATCGCGGCGCCGGCAACCACCGGATTCAGATAGCCGAGCGCCGCAAGCGGAATACCGACCGCATTGTAGAAGAACGCCCAGAACAACCCTTGGCGGATCTTGCGATAGGTCTGTCGCGAGATGTCGATCGCGTCGGCCACCAGCGCAGGGTCGCCGCGCATCAGGGTGATTCCGGCCGCACCCATCGCGACATCGGTGCCGGTTCCCATCGCGATGCCGATATCGGCCGCGGCCAGTGCCGGTGCATCGTTGATGCCATCGCCCACCATCGCCACGATCTGCACGCCGGCACGCAGGCGAACCACCGCCTCGGCCTTGCCGCCAGGCAGAACCCCGGCGATCACGTCATCGATGCCGAGGGTGGCCGCGACCTGCCCCGCCGCGCCGGCGCTGTCGCCGGTGATCATCACGGAGCGGACCGACAGGCGATGCAGACGCTCGACCGCGCGCCGCGCGCTCTCCTTCACGGTGTCGCCGAACGCCAGAAGGCCGAGCGTCCGAGCATGTGGCGCCGTTTCCGCCAGCCAGGAGACCGTCCGCCCGGCCGCCTCCAATTCGCCCGCGCGCGCTGCGAGATCGCCGGTATCGAGATGATGCTCATCGATCAGGCGACGATTGCCGAGGACAAGATCGCGATCGTCCAGCCTTGCGGCAACGCCGCGCCCGGCGAGCGCGCGGAACCCCGTGGTCGGCTGCAACACCAGCCCGTTCGCGGCGGCATGGCTGCGGACAGCGACAGCCAGCGGGTGATCGCTCCCCGCTTGCAGCGACGCGGCGGTTCGAACGAGGTCGTCCTCATGCCAGCCGGCGGCCTGGATGATATCGGTCACGCGCGGCCGACCCTCGGTCAGCGTCCCGGTCTTGTCGAACGCGACCACGGTGATCGCATGGGCGGCTTCGAGCGCTTCGGCGTCCTTGATCAAAATCCCATAGCGCGCCGCGACGCCGGTACCCGCCATGATCGCGGTCGGCGTGGCGAGGCCGAGCGAACAGGGACACGCAATCACCAGCACCGCGACAGCGCTCAGCACCGCCTGGACCGCATCGCCGGTCACCGCGTACCAGACGATGAAAGTCGCGGCGGCGATCACCAGAACCACCGGCACGAACACCGCGCTGACCCGATCCATCAGACGCTGGATCGGCGCCTTCGAGGCCTGCGCCCCTTCGACCAGACGCACGATTTTCGCAAGCGCCGTCTCGGCGCCGATCGCGGTGGTCTCGATGGTCAGCAGACCATCGAGATTGATGGTGCCCCCGGTCACCGGCGCGCCAGGCATTTTGTCCACCGGCAGGCTTTCGCCGGTGAGCATTTGCTCATCGACGCTGCCGCTGCCCTCGATGATCCGTCCATCGACCGGGATGCGCTCGCCGGAGCGCACCACCACGATATCGCCGACGACGATCTGCGCGAGCGGCAGTTCGATCTCCGCACCATCACGGCGTACCCGCGCAGTATCCGGCCGAAGCCCCATCAGCGCCCGCAACGCCGAGGCGGTCTGCCGCTTCGCCCGGGCTTCGAGCCATTTGCCGAACAGGATGAAAGTGATCAGCAGCGCCGAGCTCTCGAAATATAATTGTGGCGGCTGGCCGGCCGGGGTGGCGAGCAGTTCATAGACACTGAGGCCCCAGGCCGCCGAAGTTCCCAGCGCCACCAGCAGATCCATATTGCCCGTTAGCACCCGCACGGCCTTCCAGCCGGCAACATAGAACCGCCAGCCGAGCCAGAACTGCACGATGCTGGCCAACACAAACTGTCCCCAGCCGGGAACCATCCAGCTTGATCCAGCGAGATGCATCACCATCCCCGCGACCAGCGGCGCGGACAGCGCCGCGGCGAGACCGACCCGCTGCAGTTCCCGCCGGTCGCGGCTCTGCACCCGATCGGTTTCGGCGGCATCGTCCCGCTCGCCGATCGGTTGCGCCTGGTAGCCGGCATCACGCACCGCACCCGCGAGCCGGTCGAACGATACGCCCTCCAGAACCACGACACGCGCCTGCTCGTTCGCCAGATTGACCGCGACCGACACCACGCCCGGTGTCCGCCGCAAGGCCCGTTCGACCCGGCTGACGCAACTGGCGCAGGTCATCCCCTCGATCCGCATCGACAGTTCGGACCGGCGCACCGCATAGCCGGCGGCCTCGACGCCTTGCACCAGCGCAGCCGTATCGGGCGCCTGCGCAAACCCCACGCGCGCGCGTTCGGTCGCGAGATTGACCGCGACATCGGCAACCGAGGGAACCTGGGCGAGCGCTTTCTCGACCCGGCGCACACAGGAGGCACAGGTCATGCCGTCGATGCCGATATCGATTTCCGACAATGTTCCGGCCGGGCGGATGTCAGTCTCAGGTGCGACGTCGATATCCATCATCATGACTCCTCAACTGCCCGGCATATGGGGATTACCACGATAGGAAGGTCAAGCGCCCGTCGAATGGCAGATCGGTGGCAAGTGCTTGCCCGCCTGACATTCCGATCGGCATTGACCTTCCCATACTGGAAACCCCACGTAAGGCGGCATCACAGAGACAGTGGAGATCACGATGCCGACGTTGAAAGTTTCCGGAATGACCTGCGGCCATTGCGTTGCGGCGGTCACCAGAGCGGTGAACACCGTGCCCATGGTGGAAGGCGTGAAGGTCGATCTCGAGCGCGGCGAGGTCATGGTCGACGGTCATCCCGATGCGGCTGCGGTGCGCACCGCGATCGTCGACGAGGGCTACGAGGTTCGGGCGGCCGCGTAGGTGCAGCCCGAGGCTGGCGTGGTGGCGGATGTGCTCGACAGTCTGATCGTCGGCGGCGGACCGGCAGGCATGACCGCCGCGATCTATCTGGCAAGGTTCCGCCGGCGCTTCGAGCTGATCGACGGCGGCGCCAGCCGGGCATCCTGGGTGCCGGTCTCGCATAATCACGCGGGCTTCCCCGACGGCATCAACGGCAATGTGTTGCTGGAGCGGATGGCCGCCCAGGCGCTGCGCTATGGTGCCGCGATCCGGCGCGGACAGGTCGACGCGATCGCCGCCGCCCCCGATGGCGGCTTCACGGTCACCATCGGCGGCGTGACCCGAACGACGCGGACGTCCCTGCTCGCGACCGGCGTGGTCGATAACGAACCGGACCTGCCCGACCTGCGGAACGCGGTGGCCCGGGGTCTGATCCGGTACTGCCCGGTATGCGACGGCTATGAGGTGATCGGCCGAAAGGTCGGCGTGATCGGGCACGGCACGAGCGGTCTCGCCGAGGCGATTTTCGTGCGCACCTACAGCGACGACGTCACCTTGCTGTCGGTCGATGCGTCGCTGACCCCGACCGATGAGACGCGTCGCCGCGCCGCCGAGGCGGGGATTGGCCTGATCGAAGCACCGATCGTGGCGATCGCTGCCGAAGCGGAACAGACCTGCGCGGTGACGACCCAGGACGGCCAGCTGCATCGGTTCGATACGGTCTATTCCGCGCTGGGGACCCGCAAGCGATCGTCGCTCGCCCGGATGATCGGTGCGACCCTGACCGATGAAGGCGCCATAGTCACCTCGGCGCACCAGCAGACCTCGGTCAAGGGCCTGTTCGCGGCCGGCGACGTCGTCCGCGGTCTCAACCAGATCAGCGTCGCCATGGGCGAAGCCGCGATCGCCGCGACTGCCATCCACAACACGCTGCGCGGCATGAGCGTCGAATGACCGTGCAAATCGGCCCCATCAACGAAAGGAGACCGTATGCCCCCGCATTGGCTCTATCTATTATCCATCATCGCCCTGATCGCTGCCTTCGCGAGCGCGGTGGTGATCGCTCTCGACCTGCGCCGCCACCGGCAGAAAATGGGCGTCATGAACGCGGTCTGGCCGGTGACGGCGCTGTATTTCGGCCCGTTCGCAATCTGGGCCTATTGGACGATGGGACGCCAGGCCGGCACCAACCATAAGGACAAACCGTTCTGGATGACCACGTTCGTCGGTGCCACCCATTGCGGCGCCGGCTGCACCCTGGGCGACATCATCGCCGAGTTCATGGTTTTCTTCACCGGCCTCGCCATCGCCGGATCGAGCTTCGGCGCCGAACTGGTGGGCGACTACATCCTTGCCTTTTCCCTCGGCATCGCGTTCCAGTATTTCGCGATCGTCCCGATGCGCAATCTCAGCCCGGGACAGGGCATCATCGCAGCCCTCAAGGCCGATGCCCTTTCGCTCACCAGCTTCGAGATCGGACTGTTCGGTTGGATGGCGTTGATGCGCTTCGTTTTCTTCCATCCCGCCCTATACCCGAACAGCCCGGTGTTCTGGTTCATGATGCAGATCGGCATGATCGTCGGCTTCGCCACCACCTTTCCGGTGAACTGGTGGCTGGTCAAGGCCGGTATCAAGGAAGCGATGTGAAGCGAACCGACGCTCTTTGGGGTTGGCCGATGCCGGTGCCTAAAACGGGGGCACCATCGGTCGCCGGACACCCGGACGCGGCAACCACGCGGAGGATCAGAACTTCACCTTGACCCCCACGTAGCCGCCGATCGGGGCGATCGGGTTGTAGGCGCGCGGATTGGTAAGGTTGGGGACCTGCGCCACGTAGACGTTGCCGAGCGAGGAGAAGCCGCCGTAGCTGTAGGCGGTGGCATTGATCGCATTCTCCAGTGCGCCGAACAGTTCGAGCTTTGGGGTCAGGCGGTATTTCATGGTGAGGTCGGTCACGACGTAGCCGGGCAGCGGTTTGTTCAGGTTGGCGGCATCGCCGAACAGGTAGCTCGAGGTGACCGCGACGGCGGAGGCACCGACGCTCAATTGCGGAGTGATCCGGTAGGTGGTGCCGAACTTTATCTGGCTCGCGGGGAGGCCGGGGAAATGATCGCCGGCGACGATGGCGAGGTTGCCGTTGGCGTCGGCGGCCGGATTGCCGCCGGCGGATTCGACGAAGCCGGTCTGGTAGATTGCGCGGGTGAAGGAGTAATCGAAATATCCGCGCCAGGGGCCGGATGTATAGTGCAGACCGAGATCGACGCCGGTGCGCAGCACGTTGCCGATATTGCTGAAGAAGGCGCGGCCGAAGGTGGGGGCGTTGACGAAGCCGATATCGTCGTTCAGTACGGTGTGGTAATAATCGGCTTGGTAGCTGAGTGTGCCGTTTGCACCGGTCAGTGCGGCACCGCGCACTCCGGCTTCCCAGGTGTGGGCAGTGACGCCTTTGAGGTTGGGGTCGTTGACGAAAAAATTGGCGAGGCTGCAGGCATTCTGTGGTCCTGCGCAGGAGAGTTCGGCGGGTGTGGGATTGCGGTTGGCTTCGGAGTAACCGCCGTACAGGGTCAGCAGCGGCGTCAGGCGGTATGCGGCGCCAACCGCCGGGTTCAGGTGGGTGTAGAAATGCTGGCCGGTGAGGCCGGCGTTGCCGCCCTGGTCGAACGCATTGAGGTTGGCGATGTTCATGCGTGCCGAGGCGGTGATCGAGAGTTTTTTGGTGGCATCGAACGTGTCGGAGGCATAGACTCCCTCATAGGCACTCTGGAACGCGGCGCGCACCGGGATGTTGATGCCCGGTTCGTCGATCACGATGCCGGGCCCGTAATAGGCGCGGGTGAGGGGGGTTATGCCGCCAATCAGCCCGTTGGCGTCGAATTCGGTCTGTGAGCCGTCGAAACTGACGCCGGCGACCAAGTGGTTGTGATGACCGGCGATCGGCGTGGTGTTGGTCCATTGCAGCGAGCCGCCATAGCCGTTGGTGTTGGTGCTCTCCTGGTCGAGCTCGGAATAGAAATTGCTGTTCAGGAAGTTGGGAATCGGCACCAGGCCGCGCGTGGTGCTGAGCACGCCGGGGCTGGTGCACAGATAGGGCGAGCCGGAAAAGCACGGCAAGTCGTTAGGGCCGTTCCCATTGGAGACTTTCTGGAGAAAATAATCGTAGTAGATCACCGCCTGGATGGCGTTGGTCCGGTTGATCCGGTCGCTGAAATCGGTGGCGAACTTGGCGTAGTGATTGCCCAGAAAGTTGGGTGAGGTGTATTGCGCGTTGGGTCCCACCGCGAGCAGTTGCACCGGGGTGGTGCCGGGGCCGTTCAGCGCCGAGCGTGCCAGGGTGAGGCTCATATTCAGTTGCGCATGGGCGCCGCGCCAACCGAGATTGCCGTAGAAATTCTGGATATTGCTCGACTGGTCCTGCCGCCAGCCGCCTTCATGGCGTTCCGAGGCGGCGAAATAGGCCGATATGTCCCCCTTCTGCACGCCATATTGCGCATCGAGTTCGGCGCGACC
>NZ_JAIMBY010000050.1 GCF_026191915.1 Acidiphilium sp. PA | reverse complement strand
GTCGTCAGGAAATAGCTTCTGAAATTCGGGGAGCGATTGGGGAAAAGCCAGTTCGTCACGCTGGTGAATGTCAATGGCCGCCATGGCGGGGGCCACTAGCCCTAGTGGGTGTCTGAGTCAACCGGATAGGCACGAAACGAACTTCGATTAAGGGTGCCTGTTAATAGATCATGGCTCGCAGCATAGGATATCTTCCTTCTATTTATGATTTTTTCAGAAATATCTCTAATAAATATTGCAACGTCGTCGTCGCCAGCGTAGACATTGATCTCGTACCAAGCATCAAATGGTGGCCAGAATATTTCAAACTGTTCACTCGATGCACCTTTTGAAACAGCTTCAATTGCTTGTCTAATGCGATAAGTGTGCCCGTCTTTGAAAAAACTGATGGCGCTGGAACCTATGAAATTTACGGATGCGCCAACTAGTTTTTCTGCGATATTATTGGTGAACTTTATTGTCCCGCTTTTGTCACAGACGATCACGCCGTCGCCTGTTGTTCTGAGCACCCTTAGCGCAAGCATCTCAGATGCTCGCCGACTTTCCTCCGCGGCGCGTCGATCGGTTACATCCTCGAGCGTACCATACCAACGAACTATCTGGGCTTGGCTGTCCAGCCGTGCTGCAGCGCGGGCGCGGAACCACCCATAACGCCCATCATGGAGCCTAACCCGGTATTCGATATCCACCGCCTCTCCGGTTGAGATACTCCGAAGCCAAGTCTCAAGAACACGAGGGCGATCTGCTTCATGAACAGCACTAACCCAACCTTGCGGAAAGGTTTCATCGGGTGTCATCCCGGTCAACTTAAACCATAATGGTCCAACTTCCGTGATATTCCCCAATGGGTCCGCGAGCCATGGAATCTGCGGATGCAAGTTGACCATGTGCCTATAATGATCTTCGCTTTCCGCTAATGCAGCCTCGATCATGCGATACGAGGAGATATCCTGTGTAGTCCCATGTAAACGGATGACGCTGCCATCGGAAGCCACTACGGCCTCGGCGTAC
This sequence comes from Acidiphilium sp. PA, assembly GCF_026191915.1. GTDB lineage: Bacteria > Pseudomonadota > Alphaproteobacteria > Acetobacterales > Acetobacteraceae > Acidiphilium. Next base: position 7,453 of record NZ_JAIMBY010000050.1, on the reverse strand, counting down.
GTCAGCATGCTGTGGATAGAACCATCAGGATAAATGATCCGGTATTCTTGAGATATTTGCTGTCGTTCTCGCACCGCGAGATAAAACCCGCCCATCGCCCTTTCATAGTCGTCCGGATGGATAATTGACCTCATCTCCGGGTAACTCACCAAACGATCTGCCGGTTCGCGTCCCATGAGTTTCCAGACCTCTGGTGAGAACCATAAACACCGTCCCTTGAGGTCCCAGCGCCAGCTACCGACGCGTGCTATCCGATGGGCGACCGCCAACTCGTCGCTGCGCTCAGCCAAATCCCTGGCGAGAGCGGCCAAGCGCTCAGCATCATTTTGGGCTATTCTTTCCTGGGCTTTCAGCTGTTCATTGAGTTCGTGACTCGCGGTGACATCAATGGTTGTCCCAACCATACGTAATGGATTTCCCGCAGAGTCACGCTTGATCACTTTCCCGCGGCTAAGGACCCATTTGTAAGACCCATTCTGACAACGCAGCCGATGCTCGGCTTCGTAAAACGTCATTTTCTGATCAAAATGGTCTTGGATGGCCGCTTTCACTCGCCCGAGGTCATCGGGATGAACGCGGTCATAGCTATCTTGGATTCGGCAAACGGACCCTTGGCTGTCAATTCCGACAATCATATCCCAGCTACGAGAATAACGGATTTCGTCAGCTGCCACATCACGATCCCACAGTCCAACCGAACTTCCGTCGAGAGCCGAGAGCCAGACATCCGAGAAATCGATTGCATCACGAAACTTGGCCATGGTCGAGCAATTCCTGACATGGCCGCCGCCCTATGGTGACCATACTATTCGATAAGTCCCATATCATATTCGCAATATATTACCAAAGTCTCAAGCTTTGGTTTCCCCCCATCTTTTCCCAATGTGGCCGGGATTAATCCACGAGTTGAAAAATAAGTCCCTGTTTTCACATATAAAAGTGACAATTGGTTACGACGTTATTCGAGTCAGGCAGCCAAGCATCTCCATATTATAAATATCAGACTTCGCAATTCGCTGCCAGATTGTTGCAAAAAGATCACGGCTGATAACACGGCTTTTTCTGCCTGCGCTAGCGTCCCTCATGCGGCGTTCCCTCAAGCGACGGAGCCGGAGGGACAACTCGACATACGAACGGATGAAGAAACTGGTCAACGACTGGCTCCCGTACCCGCGTGCCCTTCATCCATGGCGACGCGATCGTTTCGCCCTCAAACACCCACAGTGGGAGCCGTATGCGTGAATCGCGCCTGCACGGATCTGTGCGGAGGGTGCCCAGTAATGGTAGCCCCTACCGCGATCTTTCCGCGAGCAGCCAATGGGGGGGCCACAGGTGATGATGACCCTTCGAGCAGTGAAAGCACTCCCATCGTACTCGACGCATTGAGCGAAACACCCATGGCCGCAATATTGTTCTCCCCTCGCCAAGGAGCGGCACAGCACGACTTTTTCCGCATGCCTTATCGACGTGCCATGGGCACCAGAAGTCTATCTGGCAGTGGTGAATAACCGGTAAGCGGGCTCGAGATCGGTGCGACATGGCGGGTTGAACTGGAAATCGTGCATTCAAGAATTAGTGCAGCAGGAAAACTTGAACGAAAAGAATCTGGATCAACCGCTCCCGATTCCTTCCGGTAATCCAACCCTACCGGACCGATTCTCTGCAATGGATAGCTTCGGATTCGAGATGAGGGTGTGCATAACGTGTTGGATGTCAAAATCTTCGCTCCCAGAAAAGATGGACAAAATCTTACATTTACGGTCATAATTAATGGGCCAGCACCATCATAATTTTAATAATGAGAGATGTTTTAGAATGGCGGAAATCGGACCCTCGCAAGCCGGCAAGTCGAGCGCCGCGCCACAGCAGGCCGCAACCGGCAGTCATTTCGCGGTTGTTGCGTTAGGCGCGTCTGCGGGCGGGCTCGAAGCGTTCGGCCGCATCCTCGACCATCTGGCGAGCGAAACCGGCATGGCGTTTATTCTGGTGCAGCATCTGGACCCGACGCATCAAAGCCTGATGGTCGAACTGCTGGCCCGTCATACCGCGATACCGGTGATCGAGGCTTCCGATGGCATGATGCTCGAACCCGATCATGTCTATGTCATTCCGCCGGGGCGCTACCTCGCGGTCGACCACGATATGCTGCGGGTCACGCAACCGATCGAGCGGCACGGCATGCGGCTGCCGTTCGATTTTCTGCTGCACTCGATGGCGGAATCGTGCGGCGCCCGCGCCATTGTGGTGGTCTTGAGCTGCACCGGCAGCGGCGGCAGCGCGGGGTTGCGGGCGATCCGCGACAAGGGCGGTTTCGTGATCGCGCAGGCGCCGGACGAGGCGGCGTTCGATGGCATGCCGCGCAGCGCGGTTGCGACCGGTCTGGTCGATCTGGTGCTGCCGCTCGCCGAGATTCCGGCGGCCCTGGCGGCGCGGCCGCGCGATGCGGTGGCACGCGATGTGCCGGTCGATGCACCGGATAGTTTCAATGCGATCATCGCCCTGCTGCGCGATGCGACGGCGCATAATTTCACTTTGTATAAATCGGGCACACTGCGGCGGCGGATCGATCGGCGGATCGGGCTTGCCGGGCTGGTGCCGGCGAGCCTCGATGCGTATCTGGCGCTGCTGACCAGCAACGCCGCCGAGGTCGATCTGCTGGCGCAGGATCTGCTGATCAACGTCACCAGTTTTTTTCGCGATCGCGCGGTGTTCGATGTGCTGGAGCAGCAGATCGTGCCGGAGCTGGTGGCGGGGCGCACCGCCGATCAGCCGTTGCGGCTGTGGGTGGCGGGGTGCAGTTCGGGCGAGGAGACCTATTCGCTCGCGATGCTGTTCATGGAGCATATCAGCGCGGTCGGCTCGCCCGCGAGATTGCAGATCTTTGCTTCCGATGTCGATCCTGATGCGGTCGGGCGGGCGCGGGCCGGGCTGTATGACCAATCGATCGAGGCGGATGTGTCGCCGGCGCGGCTCGCGCGGTTTTTCATCCGCGAGGAACAAAAATACCGGATCGGCACCGAGCTGCGGGCGCTGGTGGTGTTCACGGTGCAGGACGTGCTGGCCGATCCGCCGTTTTCGCGGCTCGATCTGGTATCGTGCCGGAACCTGCTGATTTATCTGCGGGCGGAGGCGCAGTCGAAAATCCTGACGCTGTTTCATTTTGCGTTGCGCGATGGCGGGATTTTGCTGCTCGGCAGTGCCGAGACCATCGGGTCGGGCGATCAGGGTTTCAGCGTGGTGGCCAAGGCCGAACGGATCTATCGCCGCACCGGGCGCAACCGGCCCGGCGTGTTCGGCTTTCCGGTGTTGCCGAGCGACAAATCGCGCCTCATGGCACGCCAGGTACCCGCGACGCTGCCCGGGACCAGTCTGGTCGTGACGATGGGGTCAGGCGGCGCACCACAGGTCAGCCTGGCCGAATTGTGCCGGCGGATGGTGATCGAAGCCTATGCGCCGGCGGCGGTGCTGATCAATGGGCAGAACGATTGCCTGTTCACGCTCGGCCCGGTCGACCGGTTTTTGCAGATCGCGCCCGGTCTGCCCTCGCATGATGTGCTGGCGATGTGCCGGCAGGGGCTGCGCACCAAGCTGCGCGCCGCGATCCGTCGGGCGATCGACTCGGCGGGTCGGGTGGTGGTGCCGGGCGGGACGATGACGCATGAGGGCGTCGAGCAGGCGTTCACGATCGATGTGCAACCGGTAACGAGCGACGGCGAGCGGTTGCTGCTGATCTGTTTCGTGACCGGGCAGACCGGCGTCACGGTGCAGGCATCGCCGGTCAACCGCAAGGACACCCCGCGCGTGGCGCAGCTGGAGCGCGAGCTGGCGGCGACGCGGACCGAATTGCTCGGCGCGATTCATGATCTGGAATTGTCGAGCGAGGATCAGAAGGCGATCAACGAGGAGGCGCTTTCGGTCAATGAGGAGTTCCAGTCGACCAACGAGGAATTGCTGACCTCGAAGGAGGAATTGCAATCGCTGAACGAGGAGCTGACCGCGCTGAACAGCCAGTTGCAGGAAACCCTCGAGCGCCAGCGCACCACGGCGAACGATTTGCAGAACGTGCTGTACAGCACCGATGTCGCGACGTTGTTTCTCGATACCGATCTGCACATCCGCTTCTTTACGCCGGCGACGCGGGCGCTGTTCACGGTGATCCAGAGCGATCTGGGCCGGCCGCTCGCCGACCTGACCGCGCTGACCAATGATGGGATGCTGACGCTCGATGCGCGGGCGGTGCTCGAGACGCTGCAACCGATCGAGCGCGAGGTGCAGGGGCGCAACGGCGCCTGGTTCACCCGGCGGGTGCTGCCGTATCGCACCCAGCAGCATGGCGTCGAAGGCGTGGTGATCACGTTTACCGACATCACCGAGCGCAAACGGACCGCGCTTGCCTTGCAGAAGGCGACGACCGTTGCCGAGCAGACCAACCGTGCGAAGTCGCGGTTTCTGGCGGCGGCCAGCCATGATCTGCGCCAGCCGCTCACCTCGCTGTCGTTGCTGCACGGGCTGCTGGCGCGCGCGGTGGCGGGCACGCCGACCGAGCCGCTGGTCGAGCGGATGGCGCAGACTTTGGGCGTGATGACGACGATGCTGGATACGCTGCTCGATATCAATGAAATCGAGGCGGGGGTGGTCAAGGTCGCGGCGAGCCGGTTTGCGGTCAATGCGGTGTTCGACCGGTTGCGCCAGGAATTCACCGACGATGCCGTGGCGCTTGGGCTCGATTTTCATGTGATGCCGTGCACGCTGACGATCGAGACGGATCGGGGGTTGCTGACGCAGATTTTGCGCAACCTGGTATCGAACGCGCTGAAATATACCAGGAGGGGGCGGATTCTGGTGGGCTGCCGGCGGGTTGGCGGGCAGGCGCGGCTGGAGGTGTGGGATACCGGCATCGGGATTCCGCAGGAGGAATTGCAGGCGATTTTCGAGGAATATCACCAGATCGATAATCCTTCGCGCAATCGGACGCGCGGGCTGGGCCTGGGGCTCGCGATCGTGCGGCGGTTGACGGATCTGCTGGGTCTGCCGATTGCGGTGCGATCGGAGCCGGGCAGCGGGTCGGTGTTTTCGGTCACGATCGCGACGGTTGCCGCGCCGGTGATGGAGGCGGCGCCGGCGGCGGAGGCGGTGGTGGATGGGCCTGATGAGGTGCGGCCATCGGGGATGATCATGGTGGTCGAGGATGATCCGGATATTCGCTCGCTGCTGGTGATGTTTCTGCAGGAGGAAGGGTATCGGGTGGTCGCCGCCGCGGATGGCGCCGAGGCGCTGGCGCTGGTGGCGGGGGGCGCGTGGCCGGATTTGTTGATTGCCGATTACAATCTGCCCGGGGCGATGAACGGGATTGCGGTGGTGGGCCGGGTGCGCGCGGCGATCGGTCATGCGGTGCCGGTGATCATTTTGACCGGTGATATTTCGACCGATGCGCTGCGTGAGATTGCGGCACAGGATTGCGCGCAGTTCAACAAGCCGATGTCGCTGGTCGCGTTGGCGGCTGCGATTCGCAAGCTGATGCCGCTGCGCCCGGCGGTGGCACCGGCGATGACCGCGCCGATCGTGGTGATCGATGATGATCCGGCAATCTGTGCGGCGTTGCACGCGATGCTGGAGGCGGCGGGTCGGGTGGTGGTGGATTTTGCGTCGGCGGAGGCGTTTTTGGCGCGCGATCCGGGCGGGGCGGCGGCTTGCTTGGTGATCGATATCAATCTGCCGGGGCGCAGCGGCATCGATCTGCTGCGAACGGTGCGGGACGGCGGGGATGAGACGCCGGTGGTGATGTTGTCGGGTGTGAGTGATGCGACGCTGGCGGTCGAGGCGCTGCGGGCGGGGGCGGCGGATTTTGTGGAAAAGCCGGTCAACCCGGCTGATTTGCTCAGCCGGATCGACCGCGCGATCGGGCTGGGGCAGGATCTGACCGCGCGGCGGGCGCTGCATGAGGAGGCGGTGCGGCATCTGGCGGGGTTGACGGCGCGGCAGCGGGAGATTCTGGACTTGATATTGGCCGGGCAGCCGAGCAAGGTGATTGCCGGGATGCTCGGGATCAGCCCGCGCACGGTCGAGGTGCATCGGGCGGCGATCATGCGCAAGACCGGTGCTGCGTCGGTCGCGGCACTGGCGCGGCTCGCGGCCGAGGCGGATGGGCCGGCTCCGGAGCCCGGGGGAATCCGGACGTGACGGGTGGGCGGGGGGCTGATAGGTAGCGACAGGTGTGAGTTTTCCGTAAAGCTATACTCAGGGGATTGGCAGCATCCTACATGTTGCGGGTATGGGGGTTAATCGAATAGGCGCACGTCAATCTAGCAACTGAAGAATTTCATTATCGCGAGTTCTGGTCAGTCAAACATATCGGGCTGTTGTGCTGCGATCTGCGCGTAAAGGGTCTGGAAATGCAGCCAGCCGATGAAATCGTTGCCGACATGCTGGTGGCTATATTCCGCGTTCTTCTGGGAGAGTTCTTGGGGTTTGACACCGGAGGCCTCGATCAACAGTTGCACTTGGCAGCAACGCTCGAGGGCGATGAACCAGAACGCGGCGTCGTCGATGCTGTGGCGGCTGGCGGTGAGCAGCCCGTGATTCTGGTGCAGTGCAGCGCGCGCATTGGCGAAAGCACTGGCGACCGAATAGCCCGACTCGCGCTCGACCGCGACCGCACCAGCCGACGCCCCGATCACGACGTGATCATTGTAGAAACAGGCGGCATCCTGGCTGATCATGTCGAGTGGCCGCCCCATCGCACACCAGGCGGTGCCGTAGGTGGTGTGAGCATGGCACATCGCGATGATGTCCGGATGCGCCTCGTGCACAGCGGCGTGAAGGACGAAACCGGCTCGATTGATCGCGTGGGATCCCTGAACGACGTTGCCGGCATGATCCGCGAGGATCAGGTTAGACATCCTGACCTGTGAGAAATGGACGCACATCGGGTTGGTCCAGTATAGCTCGGGCTGTTCGGGGTCGCGGATTGTGAGGTGCCCGGCGAAACCGTAATCGAAACCATGCATCGCGAAGGCTCGTACTGCCGCGACCAAATGCTGCTTGCGATAGGTCCTCTCCGCCTCGAACGAGGAATACTGTGGGATTTCCGGGAAGATCAGACCCTGCTGCTCCGGCTGATAGATCGATATGCGGCCGTCCAAGGTTTCGAGCATTTTCGTTCCTCTTTATTCTCGTGACGTGTCTGTTTCAAATATGACCTGAAAGCGTGGTGATTGACAGAGGATAGTTTCCCACTCTCTCTCTCTATGAAAACGATTCCTAGTGTCCCGTCGCAGTGATTACGACTCCTTGATTGTTGGCGTGGGGTAGGATTGGGCCATCTTCACTCTTGCCTGATCTGTGGAGAACATCCAGCGGATTTTGGCACCGCTTTTGGTGCGGCGGCGCTCCCAGGCCCGGACTTCGGTTTCGAGCAGTTCGCGGTTATCGATCCGGCGGTCGAGGCATTGTC
>NZ_JAIMBY010000005.1 GCF_026191915.1 Acidiphilium sp. PA | reverse complement strand
GGGGGGGGATGCGATGCGGGCGAAGCGGGCGATCTGGCGGGCGAGGTAGTTCCAGATCAGGACGATGAGCGGGCCGTGGATTTTGAGGCGGTAGCCGTTGTCGGCAACCGAGCGCTGCAGGGCACGGAAGATCACCGTGAAGCGCTCGGTCGGGTCGGCAGGCATGAACGGCGCGTTCGCGATCATGACCGTACGTAAACCATGGTCGGTGGGGGGTGAGAAAGGAAAAAGTCAGGGAAGGAAGGAAGAAAGGAAGCGCTTCTTTTTTGTAAAAAAGAAACAAAAAACTTTTGTTGGTTTTTGGGGGCGTGCGGGGTCGTTGGGCGGGATTGGTTGGTGTTACGGGAGATCGACCTGTTTCGCCCTGGCGGCTTCCATCATCGACAGAAGGTTTTTCAATTCGGGACCGATCCGCTCGATTTCCGCCAGATGGATGCTGGATAATACCGCCAGGCGGGCTTCGCCCATCCTATAGCTTGCTGCGGTGCGGTCAGGATGATGGGTCTCAAGGGTACGGACCCTGCGGGCTGGTCTGTCCGGCGTGGCACGAGGTTTGATCGATCCGTGCCACGCCGATGGTTTTATTCAGGTGTCAGGCGCGTTCGCGGCGCTTGCGCGCGGCGGCGCCGAGCAGGATGAGGCCGGCGCCAAGCACGGCGAGGGAGCTGGGTTCGGGCACGTTTGTCGGCTGAACCCCTCCTTGTGCATAGGCCAGGACGTCGACTGCGTTTCCAACGCTGCCAGGCAGACCATTTGTGCTCAATTGTGAAAAATTTAGCGGGTTACCCGAGTTACCTTGTACATAAAAGCTGAGATTGTAGCTGTGTCCGATCGTTGTCGCGACCGTCTGGCTTAGCTCGTCATAGGCCTGGAATGACCCGTCCGTCCAGCAACTGCCGCCACTTTGTCCACAGCCTCCAGCATTGAGTCCAACAAGCAGGCTACCATACGGATTTTGGAAAACCCAATCAATTGGTGTTTTGGAGTTTCCGTTACTCGTATACGTCCCCGCCGTGAAGGTTGGGTTCGCAAAGAGATTGCTGGTCGGGGTTGTCGTGTCAATCAATGACGGATCGGAAAAGTAGATGTAAGCCGGATCATCGCGGAATGCGAAGGTGATTGCTGTATCGGTGAGTGTTGCGATGAAAGATGTGGTATAGAGTTGTGGCGTGCTCGTAGGAATGACTTGGCCGTTGAGATCGAGGATCGCACCGGGGGGCGGCGGTTCGTTGGTTGGTACCGCCATGGCGATGCCGGCGGTTACGGCGACAAGAGCCGCGGTGAGGACAGAGGTCAGTACCATTCGTTTCATGTTGAAGTTCCCAGTGTATTTCGAGGTAGCAATAGAATTGCCAGCAATTTTTGTGCCAGAAACCATTCTGGTTGTTTATCAATGATTTGATTAGATCACGGTTTTGTGTGTGTAAAGAATTCCGACAGGGGACTGCGGTAGTGGGGGTGGGATGGCATTTGAGATTGTTCATTTGACCGCGGATTCGGCTGAGCTGGCGGTGTGGCTTGGTCGGGCGGAGGGGGTGCATCGGGTGCTGCGGCCGCAGTTGGGGGCGGGGTATGAGGCGGCGATGCGGCGGGTTCTGGCGGACGGGGCGCAGATGGCGTTGCTGCATGAGGCGGGGGTGGTGCGGGCGTTGGCGGTGTTTCGGGCGTATCGGAATACGTGGAACGGGTACCGGTTTTATGTCGATGATCTGGTGACGGATGAGACGCGGCGCAGTGCGGGGTATGGCGGGGCGTTGTTGCGGTGGTGTGAGGCGTTGGCGCAAGCGTGGGGGTGTACGGCGTTCACGTTGGAGTCGGGCGTGCAGCGGGGTGCGGCGCACCGGTTTTATTTTCGCGAAGGCATGACGATCGAGGCGTTCAGCTTTGTAAAGGCACTAACCGGGTAGCGCGCCAACAATAAAAAATTTTTTGGTTCTTTTTTATAAAAAAGAACTGCTTGCTTTTACTTCCCTTTCCCGCATCGCTCGACAATAGCGGCGTTCAACGCGGACATGGTGCCCACGCCCCCCAGATCGGGCGTGCGGGGTGTCGCGGGATCGGCCAGGGCGGATTCGATGGCGTGCATGACGAGGGCGGCGGCTTCGGTTTCGCCGAGGTGTTCGAGCATCATCGCACCGGCCCAGATGGCGCCGACGGGGTTGGCGATGCCTTTGCCTGCGATATCGGGGGCGGAGCCGTGGACGGGTTCGAACATCGAGGGGAATTTTCGTTCCGGGTTGAGATTGGCCGAGGGGGCGACGGCGATGGTGCCGGTGACGCCGGGGCCGAGGTCGGAGAGGATGTCGCCGAACAGGTTGGAGCCGACCACGACGTCGAACCGTTCGGGGGACATGACGAAGCGGGCGGCGAGGATGTCGATATGGTATTGGTCGATGCGGGTTTCGGGGTAGGTGGCGGCGATGGCGGCGAAGCGTTCGTCCCAGAAGGGCATCGCGTGGAAGATGCCGTTGGATTTGGTGGCGGAGGTGACGTGGTTGCGGCCGAGCCTGGTTGCGAGATCGAAGGCGAAGCGGAGGATGCGGTCGGTGCCGAAGCGGGTGAAGATGGCGGTCTGTTCGACGAATTCGCGGTCGGTGCCGGGGAACATGCGGCCGCCGATTTGAGAGTATTCGCCTTCGACGTTTTCGCGGACCACCCAGAAGTCGATGTCGCCGGGTTTTTTATGGGCCAGCGGGCAGGGGACGCCGGGGAGCAGGCGGACGGGGCGGAGGTTTACGTATTGGTCGAACTCGCGGCGGATCGGGATGAGCAGGCCCCAGAGGGAGATGTGGTCGGGCACGCCGGGGTAGCCGACGGCGCCGAGGAAGATGGCATCGTGGTCGGCGAGTTGGGTGATGCCGTCGTCGGGCATCATGCGGCCGGTGGCGTGGTAGGTTTCGCAGCTCCAGTCGAACGGGTGGTAGGCGAGGGTGAAGCCGCAGAGGGCGGCGGCGCGGTCGAGCACCGCCTGGGCGGCGGGAATGACCTCGCGGCCGATGCCGTCGCCGGGGATGATTGCGATTTTATGGGTGCGCGACATCAGTATTCCTCATCGGCGACGTAGGAGCCGATTTTCTGGACGAGGGCGGGGTCGCGGCGTTCGAGGAGGACGCCGTAGATGATCGAGAGGATCAGGACGCCGAGGGCGGCGTAGGGGAAGATGTTGTAGGGCGCGGGCTGGCCGGGTTGGACGAGGCCCCAGAGCGGAAACAGGGTGAGGAGGGTGCCGAGCACGGGGATGATCGCGTGGCGGAGCGGGCGGAATTCGGCGCGGTGGTGGCGCAGCATGTAGACCGGCAGGGCGAGGTTGGTGATGAGGTAGGTGATGATGATCGGGATGGTGCCGAACGAGCCGGTTTCGCCGTAGAGATCGACCGGTTTGGCGTTCCAGCCGAACAGGACGACGATGGCGAGGGCGATGAGCACGAAGCTCCACATCGCGACGAAGGGGGTGCGGTGCTGCGGGTGGATTTTGCCAAAGACGCGCGGCAGGAGGCCTTCGCGGCCGGAGCTGAACAGGATGCGGGCCTGGCTGTTGGTGAGGCCGAGCAGGGAGGAGAAGATGCTGGTCATGCCGGCGAGGTAGGCGATGATCAGCAGGGCGGCGGCGGAGGCTTTGAAGGCGTCGATGAAGGGGATGTCTGATTTGCCGATGGCGGTGGCGTTGTTGTGGAAGGCGATTTCGGTTGCGTAGGCGAGGAAGATGTAGAGCAGGCCGATCGAGATTGTGCCGATGATCAGCGCGCGGGGAATGTTGCGGCGCGGATCGCGGGTTTCCTCGGCGAGGGTTGCCGAGTTTTCCCAGCCGATGAACAGGTAGATCGCGATGGGGAAGCCGAGGCCGATGCCTTTGAGGCCGCCGGTGAGGTGGCTCCATTCGAAGGGGGCGAGCGAGAGGCTGGCGCGGTTGACGATGAGCATGACGACGGCGCCGACCAGCAGGAGGGCGAGTTCGAAGTAGAAGAAGATCGCGGCCCAGGTGGTGGAGAGGGCGACGCCGCGCGAGACCAGCAGGCCGACGATGCCGGTCGCGATCAGGCTGAGGAGTTGCCAGGGGATGTCGATGCCGAGGAAGAGTTTGAGCGTGTCGTGCGCCCAGCCGCCGGCGATGACCACGACCGAGGAGGCGGCGACGAGATAGCCGAAGACGACGAACACCGAGGCGGCGGCGCCGGCGGCCGGGCCGAAGGCCATGCCGATGAAGGTGACGAAGCTGCCGGTGGAGGGGCGGTATTTCGAGAATTCGGACAGGGTGTTGGTCAGGAACAGGATGACCACCATGGCGACGAGGATGGTGATGGGGGCGGCGACGCCGGCGCCGCTGACGATCAGGCCGAAGCCGAAGAAGAAGCTCATCGCGGGCGCGATGTTGGCGAGGGTCGAGGCGACGATCTGCGGTAGTCCGAGCGCGTCCTTTTTCAGACGTTCACGCGATCCGATGATGCTCATGATAGCCCCCGTTTTGTTATTGTGGCGGAAGCTTAATCCGGGCTGGTCGATTTCGCCACTCGCGCGGGCGGGTTTTTTGGCCATCGGCGGTGCAGCCAGAGCCATTGGCCGGGGCGGGCGCGGACCCAGCGTTCGATGGTCTGGTTCATCCAGAGGGTGGTGGCGGCGATGTCGGCCGGTTTGTCGCCGGTGATGGCGGCGTGGGCGATGGGTTCGATGATCAGGTGCAGGCGGGCGGGGCCGAGGCGTTCGACGCGGACGGGCAGGATGGGGCAGCGGAATTTGCGGGCGAAGACGGCGAGGGCGGGGGTGGTCATGGCCTCGATGCCGAACAGGGGGACGGGGATGCCGTCGTTCAGTTTCTGGTCGACCAGCATGCAGAGCATGCCGCCGCGGGCGAGATGGGCGTAGGCGCCGCGCGCGCCTTTGGCGCCCTTGGCGAACATGGTGACGGGCTCGCCCATGGCGGCGGCGCGCAGGTCGATGATGAGTTGATCGACCGCCGGGTTGGCGGCGGCGCGGTAGAAGAAGGCGAAGCGCAGGCCGAGGGTGCGGAGGGCTGCGGGCAGGATTTCCCAATTGCCGCAATGGGCGGTGAGGATGATGGCGGGGCCGCCGAGCTTTGCGAGTTCGATTGCGTGTTCGGCGCCGGTGATGGTGAAGCCGGGGCCGGTTGCGGTGGCGCGCAGAGCGGCGAGATGGGGGAATTCGCCGGCGTTGCGGGCCAGATTGTCCCAGACCTGGGCGATGATGGCGCGGCGGGCCTGGGCATCGAGCGCGGGCAGGGCGGCGGTGAGATTGGCATCGGCGATGCGCGAGGTGGGGATCAGCGGGCCGATGGTGCGGCCGAGGGCGCCGGCGAGGGTGCTGGCGCGGGCCGGGCTGAGGGTGCGAAAGAGTGCGAGGAAGAGGCGCGCGACGGCGTATTCGAGTTGTTGCAGGCGGGTCATGGCAGAAACCGGTCGAGCGCGGCGGGATCGTCGAAGGCAAGATCGACGGTGATGATGGCGCAGCGGGCGCGCAGGACGGGGGGGAGTTTGACCGCGTCCTTTTCGGTGGTGGCGAGCATGGCGCCGGATTGCGCCGCGGTCATTTGCAGGCGGGCGAGGTCGATCGGGCGGTAGGCATGGTGATCGGGGAAGGCGATGGTGGTGACGAGATCGGCGCCGAGTTCGCGCAGGGTGGTGAAGAATTTTTCGGGGCGGCCGATGCCGGCGAAGCCGACGACGCGCCTGCCTTGCAGGGCGACCGGGCTGGTGGCGATCAATCGCGCGTGCAGGATGGGGAGGGATGGCGGCAGGAGGCGGGTTGCGCCGTGCGCGTCGCTGCCGATCAGCACGGCGGCGGCGCAGCGGGCGGCGGCGGCGGCGGCGGGTTCGCGCAACGGGCCGGCGGGCAGGGTGCGGCCGTTGCCGAAGCCGGCGCCGCCATCGATCACCAGCAGGGCGGCGGTTTTGCGCAGGGTGGGGTTTTGCAGACCGTCATCCATGACGATGACGGTGGCGCCGGATGCGAGGGCGAGGCGGGCGCCGGCGGCGCGGTCGCGCGCGACGATGGTGGGGGCGGTGGTGGCGAGCAGGAGGGCTTCGTCGCCGATGTCGCGCGCGCCGTGCTCGGCGGGATCAACCTCGACCGGGCCGGGCATTGTGCCGCCGTGGCCGCGGGTGAGGGCGAAGGGGCGGGCGCGGCGGGCGCGGTAGCGGGTGAGGACGTGGCGGACCAGGATGGTCTTGCCCGATCCGCCGACGCTGGCGTTGCCGATGCAGAGCACGGGCAGGCCGCAATCGAACCCGGGCTGCGCGACGCGCCGGGCGGTGAGGCGCGTGGTGATGCGCGAGAGCGGTGCGAGGGCGGTGGCGAGGATGCCGTTGTGTTGCCAGAAGGCGGGGGCGCGCATCAGGGAATGGCTTCCAGCACGCGGCGGGCCAGGCGGTCCGGCAGGTCGGCGAAGCCTTCGCAGATGCGCCGGCCGGCGCTGCCCATGGCTTTGAGGTGGGCGGTGTTGGACATCAGGCGGATCAGCGTCGCTTCGAGGTCCATGAAATCGGCGACATCGACCAGGGCGCCGACGCTGTGCAGCGTGGTCATGGCTTCGAACTGGTTTTCGTAATGCGGGCCGACCACGGTGGCGCAGCCGAGTTGGGCGGCCTCGATCATGTTGTGGCCGCCGATCGGCACCAGGGTGCCGCCGATGAAGGCGAGCGGGCAGAGGCGATAGAAGATGCCGAGTTCGCCGATCGTATCCGCGAGGTAGAGGCCGCCGGGGACCGGCAGTTCGCCGCGCGAGCGGCGGGCGAGCGGGACGCCGCCGGCGAGGCTTGCGATCGCATCCGCCCGGTGGGGGTGGCGCGGCACGATGATGGTGGTGAGGCTGGGGTGCAGGACACGGAGCGCGCGGTGGGCCTCGATCACCGGGATGTCCTCGCCGGGATGGGTGCTGGCGGCGAGCAGCCAGGGGCCGGGGCAGGCTTTGGCGAGGGCGGCGCGGGCGGCTTCGTCGTCCGGCAGGTCGGGTGTCGCGAATTTCAGATTGCCCCAGCTTTCGATGTCGCGCAGACCGAGGCCGCGCAGGCGGGTGGCATCGCGCGGGGATTGCGCGGCGATCAGGGCGAAGCCGCCGAAGACCTGGCGGATCGCGCGCGGGAAACGGCGCCAGCGCGCGGCGCTGCGCGGGGAGAGGCGGGCGTTGAACAGGAAGCGCGGGGTGGCGCGCGCATCGAGGCCGGCGAGCATGTTGGGCCAGAGTTCGGATTCGAGGAAGATGGCGGCATCCGGGCGCCAATGGTCGAGAAACCGGTCGACGGCGCGGGGGACGTCGAGCGGGACGAATTGGTGGATCGCGGCGGCGCGCTCGGCGGCGAGCTGGGCGGAGGTGACGGTGCCGGTGGTGAGCAGGACGCCGGCATGGCGGGCGAGGGCGGCGACCAGCGGCAGGGCGGACATGGTTTCGCCGAGGCTGGCGGCGTGGACCCAGATGAGCTGGCCAGGCGGACGGGGGAGGCTCGCGATGCCGTGGCGTTCGGGCAGGCGGGCCGGGATTTCCTTGCCGATGGCCGCGCGCCGGTTCAGCCACCAGGGCAGCGCCGGGGCGGCGAGGCTTGTGGCGAGGCGGTAGAGTTTCAGGCTCAGCGACATGAGATGAGCGCGCGGGCGAGGTTGGCGGTGAGCTGGGCTTCGATATCGGTCAGCGCGGCGGCGCGGTTGGCGCGCGTGACCTCGACCGGGCCGCTTGCGATCAGCGCGCCGCGGCCGAACGGCAGGGGGATGCGCATTTCATCCCAGCTGGCGAGCGTGATGGCGCGGGCGGTGGCGGCGGCGGCGCAGAACACCGGCGCCCCGGTGAGGGCGGCGAGTTGGGCGACGCCGGCGGCGGCGCGGCGGCGCGGGCCGCGCGGGCCATCCGGCGTGAGGCCGACCGGATTGCCGGCGGCGATCAGACGGGTGAGTTCGCGCAGGCCGGCGGCACCGCCGCGTGAGGTCGAGCCGGCGATGGCGCGGACGCCGAAGCGGGCCATGGTGCGGGCGATCAACTGGCCATCGCGATGGCGGCTGGCGAGGACGTAGCCGGTCGGGCCGGATGCGATGCGCCCGGCGGTCTGCCAGAGGATGGGCATGGCGGGCAGGCATTCATGCCAGAAGGCGATGATGCAGGGTGTGCCGGCGCGCAGCGCGGCGAGCAGGGCATCGGCCTCGATGGTCCAGCGCGTGGTGCGCATGGTGGCGGCGAGATAGCGCCCGGCGGCATCGCCGAGCCAGCCGCGCACGAGCGGTGATTTCAGCGGGGATTGGAAGATCGGGGCGCGCTGGGTGGCCATTGGGGCGGCGGTAGCATCTGCGGTGCGGGGCGTCATCAAGGGGGAGATGAGTAAAGGACTGGGAGGTTAAGGAAGGGCTTCTTTTTTGGAAAAAAGAAACAAAAAACTTTTTGACTCGGGGGCATGGGCGTTTGGGGCTGCGCGGGTCATGTGCCGGGCGCTGGCAGCGTGACCGCCGGCCGAAGCGCGGCGAACAGGGCGGCGAGCGCGCGGAACGCCGGGTCGCGCGGGTCCGAGGCGCGCCAGACCAGGGCGATGGTGCGCCCGGCATCCTCGTCGGCAAGGGTCTGGCACAGGACGAGGTCGTGCAGGTCGGGGCGGGCGGCAACCGCGAGGGCGGGCAGCAGGGAATAGCCCTCGCCGGCTGCGATCATCTGCCAGAGGGTTTCGAGGCTGGTGGCGTGGCGGGTGACCGGCTTGGCGTTGCAGAGGGCGAGCGCCTGGTCGCGCAGGCAATGCCCGTCCTCGAGCAGGAGCAGGTCTTCGGCGGGGAGATCATCGAGGGTCAGGCGCGGCAGGGAGGCGAGCATGTGGCCGGGCGGCGTGGCGAGCAGGAAAGGCTCGAAGAACAGCGGCACGGCGACCAGCCCGGCGCGCGGCACCGGCATGGCGAGCAGGGCGAGGTCGAGCGCGCCGCTGACCAGGCGCTCGATCAACGGGGCGGTGCGCGCTTCGGTGAGGCGGAGCGACAGGGCGGGGCGTTCGGCACGCAGCAGGCGCAGGATGCCGGGCAGGTAGTAGGGGCCGAGCGTCTCGATCGCCCCCAGGGCGACCGTGCCGGCCATGACGTGTGGCTGGCCGTGGGACAAGGCGAGGAGATGGCGGGCTTCGGCGGTGACGCGCTCGATCTGGGCGAGCAGGGTGGCGCCGGCGGCGGTGGGCGCGACGCGGCGCTTGGTGCGTTCGAACAAGGCGACGCCGAGCAGGGCTTCGAGCTTGCGGATCTGTTCGGACAGGGCGGGTTGCGACACGCCGCAGCGCGCGGCCGCCTGGCCGAAATGGCGCAGTTCCGACACGGCCTGGGCATATTCGAGATCGCGCAGCGACAATCCGGCGAGGGTGCGGGTGGGATGGGGGTCCATGCGGCTCGTCTTAATCGATTTGGCCGATCGGGGGAATGGCGGGCATCGATTGGCCCTATCAGGCCGCGGCGCGATGGGGCGGCCGGGCCGGGTGCCGCGTGCCGTTCATTACGGATTTCGTAACTTGAAGCCGCTGGCGCGAAACCCCACTCCTGATCGGTATCGAGCGGCCGTGTGGCCGCGACCATCATCGAAAGGATCCGGGCATGGCGAGTTGGGGCGGCAAGCGAAAAGACGCGATGGGCACATTGACCGATGAGTTTGACCGGTTCCAGGGCGATTTCGAGGCGCTGCGGACCAAGCTGGTCCGGCTGGCCGGGGATACGATGAAGGAATTCAACGACAGCCCGGAAAAACTCGCGGAACTCAAGCATGCGATCGACCTGCGGCTCTCGACCATCGAGGATGACATGTCCGACCTTGCCAAGCAGCTGCGCATCAAGGGCGGTCGCGCCGTGAACCAGGTGGAATCCAAGGTGCATGAGCAGCCGCTCGCGGCGCTGGCGATCGCGGCGGGTGTCGGGTTCGTGGCGGCTCATCTGCTGCGCCGTCGCCGTAGATCGTGATCGGCATCGGGCACGTCGGGGTGGGGAGATCGTGACGTGCTGAGGGTGTTTTTCAATCTGATCGACGGGTTTTCGTTTCGCTATCTGACGCAGCGGATCGTGCTCAGCCTGGCCGGTCTGCTGGCCCTGCTGCTCGGGGCTGGGTTTCTGCTTGCCGCGGCCTTCCGGGT
This sequence comes from Acidiphilium sp. PA, assembly GCF_026191915.1. Lineage (GTDB taxonomy): Bacteria > Pseudomonadota > Alphaproteobacteria > Acetobacterales > Acetobacteraceae > Acidiphilium. The sequence goes on along the minus strand of NZ_JAIMBY010000005.1, from coordinate 234,040 downwards.
GGTCGCGGATGCGCTGAACGTGATCGACGCCGCGTTGATCTTCGGGGCCGGGTTCATTGTGATCGCGCTAGGGTTGTTCGGCGCGGCGAGCATGGTGTGGAACCGCCGGCCGCGGCCGATGCTTGCGCGGGCGCGCTACGGCGTGGCGGCGGAGGTGCTGCGGCTGGCACAGACGATGATCCGCAAGGACCCGGGCAAGGCGGTACTGGCGGCGCTGATCCTTGGTGCGATCACGGAATATACCACGAAACGGCAATCCGACGCGCGGGACTGACCCGCGCGACCGGCTGGGCGGAAATATGCCTTATTCCTGCCTTCATCGCATCATCGGCATTGGCGGCGGCGCTCAGGTGGCGTAAGACCGGGATTGACGCAGTCGCGTAGACTGCGTGTAAAATCTCGTTCATCGTCTCAATTTTTAACGGAGCGTGCCGCATGCTGCGGCTTTCAATTCCGGTCCGACAAGCCCTGTCACGCCTGACCCTGCCGGTGATGCTGATCGTCTCGCTCGGGTTGGTGCTGGCCGGCCGGGCGGATCGGCATCTTGGTGATACGCTGCGCACCGGGCTCGATGACGCGCTGGCGCCGGTGTATCGCGCGGCGGCGGCGCCGGTGACCGATATCGAGCAGGGGCGCGGGGCGATCGGCGACTGGTTCCGGCTGCATGCCGACAATGCCCGGCTGGTCGCCGAGAACGACCGGCTCAAACGCTGGCGCGCCGTGGCGCTGGCGCTGGCGGCGCAGAACGATGCGCTGAAATCGCAACTGCATTTCGTGCCCACCCCGACGCCGAGTTTTTTCGCGGCCCGGGTGATCGCGGATCTGGGCGGGCTGTATGCGCGGTCGGTGCTGGTGACGATTCCGCGCGATGCGCATGGCATTGTCAACGCGATTGCGATGGATGGCAGCGGCGTGGTCGGGCGCGTGGTGCAGGCGGGGTCGCGCAGCGCGCGGGTGCTGCTGATTACCGATCTGAACAGCCGGGTGCCGGTGGCGATCGGGCGGCATGGCGGGCGCGCCATCATGGAGGGTCAGAACAGCGCGACGCCCCGGCTGATCTACTGGGCGCCGGGCAACCCGCCGCGCGAGGGGCAGATCGTGCTGACCAGCGCGGTCGGCGGGGTGTTTCCCTATGGATTGCCGGTGGGCACCGTGCATTACGACGGCAAGAACGATCCGGTGGTGCGGCCGTTTGCCGGCATGACCCGGCTGCGCGTGCTGCGCCTGTTTGAATACGACCGCCAGCCTGGTGCCGATGGCGCCGCGACCACCCCCTGAATGGCGGGGCGGGCAGCGCGCCGCCGTGGCGATGAGCGGATGCGCATGATGGCTGGCGGTTGAAAATGGAGGGCGTGGAATTCTGGCGCAGCCTTGATCGGGTGGGGCGGCACGCGCTGCCGGCGGTCAGCATCGCGGTCGTGATGATCGTGCTGGCGATTCCCGGGTTGTTGCCGCTGCAGGCGGGGGTGCGGGTCGGGTTCGTGATGGCTTCGGTCTATTTCTGGAGCCTGTACCGGCCGGCCGCGCTGCCGGCGCCGCTGGTCGCGCTGCTCGGTGTGCTGCTCGATCTGCTGGGCGCCTCGCCGCTCGGGCTGTGGGCGGTGTTGCTGCTGCTGGAACAGGCGGCGATGGCGGCGATCCGGCGCGCGCTGGTGCGGCGCGGATTTCTGATGGTCTGGCTGGTGTTCGCCGGGTTCGTCGCGGTGTTGACGGCGGCGGAGTATGCGGCGCGCGCGGTGCTCGACCTTGCGATGCTGCCGGCCGCGCCGATTCTGGCGCAGGGCGTTATCGCGGTTTTGATCTATCCGTTGCTTGCGGTCGCGCTGATCCGGGCGCATCGGGGAGCGGCGGCGCCCGAGCAGGCGTGAGGATGGATGGGTCGATGACGGCATGAAGCGCGAGAGGGAATTGCGGCCGATTTTCAGCCGCCGGGCTTTGCTGCTGGGCGGCGCGCAGCTTGCCGCCTTCGGTGCGCTGGGCGTGCGGCTGTATCGGATGCAGGTGCTCCAGCACGGGAAATACGCGACGCTCGCCAAGCAGAACTCGGTGAACGAGCGCCTGCTCGCACCGCTGCGCGGCTTGATCACGGATCGGCATGGGGTGATCCTGGCCGGCAACAAGCAGCATTGGCGCGCCCTGTTCATGATGGTGCAGGCGCATGATCCGGCCGCGGTGATCGAGCGGTTTGCCGCGCTGGTCAGTCTTTCGGACAGCGAGCGCCAGCGCATCGCCCGCGATATCGCGGGCAAGCCGCGCTATGTGCCGGTGCTGCTGAAGGATTATCTGGACTGGTCGGACATGGCCAGGATCGAGGTCAATGCGACGGATCTGCCGGGCGTGTTCGTCGATGTCGGGGCATCGCGGGTGTATCCGATGGGGGATGCCATGTCGCATACGATCGGGTATGTCGCCCGGCCGACACCGGCGCAGGCGGTGCAGAATCCGGTGTTCGCCCTGCCCGGCATGCGGGTGGGGCGTGCCGGGGTGGAGCGGGCGCGCGATGATGCGCTGCGGGGTGAGCCGGGCATCGTGCAGACCGAGGTGAACGCGCATGGCACGGTGGTGCGCGTGCTCGATCGGGACAACGGCACCCAGGGCGCGACGGTGCAATTGACCATCGATGCCGGGTTGCAGAGCCTGGCCGCGCAGAAACTGGCCGGACAGGCCGGGGCGGCGGTGATGCTCGATGCGACCAATGGCGCGATCCTGGCGATGTCGAGCCAGCCGGGGTTCGATCCGACCTTGTTCGATGCCGGTGTGCCGGAGGCGGTGTGGCGGCGCTGGATGGCCGATCCGCGCCGGCCGTTGAACGACCGGGCGACCGGCGGGTTGTATGCGCCGGGATCGACGTTCAAGCCGAATGTCGCGATGGCGGCCCTCGAGTGCGGCGCGATTACGCCGAGCACGCGGTTTTTCTGCCCGGGGTATCTGAAGCTGGGCAACCATACTTTTTACTGCTGGCGGCATCAGGGCCATGGTTCGATCGACGTGGTGGGCGCGTTGCAGCAGAGTTGCGACGTGTTTTTCTATCACACCGCCCTGGTCACCGGCATCGACCGGATTGCCGCGATGGGGCGCAAGCTCGGGCTGATCGGGCCGTTGCCGCTTGATCTGCCGGGGGTTTCGCAGGGGTTTCTGCCGACCCGGCAATGGGCGCGCGACCGGCGGCTGGTGTGGACCAAGGGCAATACCGTGATCCAGGGGATCGGGCAGGGATATACCCAGGTCACGCCGCTCGGGCTGGCGACGATGACCGCGCGCATCGCGACGGGGCGGGCGGTCGGGCCGCATATCGCCGGGGCGATCGGCGATGTCGTGCAGCCGGGCAACGGGCCGGACGACTGGCCCTCGCTCGGGTTCGATATGCGCAATCTGGCCGCGGTGCGGCAGGGGATGTTCGATGTGGTGAATACGCAGCTCGGCACCGGTTATGCCTCGCGCCTGACCCTTCCCGGCGTGTTCATGGCCGGCAAGACCGGGACCGCGCAGGTGCATGATCTGTCGCAGGCGCAGGAGAAGGCGAATTACGACGATGCCAACCTGCCGTGGAAATTCCGGCCCAATGCGTTTTTCATTGCGTTCGCGCCGACCGATGTGCCGCGGTTTGCCGTGGCGGTTGCGGTGGAGCATGGCAATGAGGGGGCTTCGGTGTCCGCGCCGATCGCGCAGGCGTTGATGACGGCGGCGTTGACCCGCACCCTGACGCCGGCGGCGCCCGGCACCATTCAGAGCGCGCCGCAGGCTGTGATCAGCGAGGCCGGACCGGCATGAACACCCCGCTCGCCACCAAATTCTATCGGCCGCAGTATGATCGCTCGTTCAGCTTCGCAAGCAAGCTGCTGCGGGTGAACTGGCTGTTCGTGCTGGCGTGCTGCGCGCTGGCGGGCATTGGCTATGCGGCGCTGTATTCGGCGGCGGGCGGGCATGGCCAGCCTTATGCGACGCCGCAGATCGAGCGGTTTTTCGCCTCGCTGCTGCTGATGATCGCGATTGCGATGATCGATATCCGCATCATCGCGAAATGCGCCTGGCTGCTGTACGGGCTGGGGATCGTGCTGCTGATCGCGGTGTGGAAATTCGGCCATGTCGGGCTCGGGGCGAAGCGCTGGCTCGATGTGGGGGGTGTGCATGTGCAGCCCTCGGAGTTGATGAAGCTGTTTCTGGCGCTTGCGCTGGCCTCGTGGTTTCAGCGGGCGACGCATGAGCGGGTGGGCAATCCGCTGTTCCTGATTCCGCCGGTGCTTGCGATTCTGGTGCCGGCGGCGCTGATCCTGAAGGAGCCGAACCTGGGCACCGCGGTGATCACCATGGCGATCGGCGGTTCAGTGCTGCTGGGGGCGGGGGTGCGGTGGTGGAAATTCGCCATCGTGATCGGGCTGGTCGCGATCATTGCACCCTATGCCTATAGCCATCTGCACGGGTATCAGAAGGAGCGCATCCTGACGTTTCTGCACCCCGGGCGCGATCCGCTGGGGGCGGGGTATAATATCATCCAGTCGAAGATCGCGCTGGGTTCGGGCGGGATGTGGGGGCAGGGGTTTCTGCACGGGACGCAGAATCAGTTGAACTTTCTGCCGGAGAAGCAGACCGATTTCGTATTCACCATCATTGCCGAGGAATTCGGCTTTGCCGGCTCGATCGTGCTGCTGGGCGTGCTGTTCTCGATGGTGATGATGGCGATTTACACCGCGCTGCGCTGCCGCCACCAGTTCGGGCGGCTCGCGGCGCTGGGGATTGCGACCAATTTGTTCTTGTACTGTTTCGTCAATCTGGCGATGGTGATGGGGTTGATTCCGGTGGGCGGGGTGCCGTTGCCGCTGGTGTCCTACGGCGGGTCGGCGCTGACCGCTGTGATGCTGGGGTTTGGGGTGTTGATGTCGATTCATGTGCATCGGGATGTCGAGTTTGCGGTGAGCGAGGAGTAGGAAGCGGTTCTTTTTTGTAAAAAAGAACCAAAAAACTTCCATCCGCTGGGGCATGGGCGGCTTCACGAGCACGGGCCCGGATGAATGAAGTTTTTTTTGCTTCTTTTTTGTTCACAAAAAAGAAGACCCTTCCTGCTGTGCGGCGCTTGTGTTGCTTATGTGGCTGACCGGGTCCGGGGTGAGCCGGCGCTGACGGCGGATGCGGCATGGGGGCGGTTTGAGGAATTCAGGGTGGTTGTGATCCGCTGCGCCGGGCGATCGGCGCAGGCTTGCGGCTCATGGTGTGGCCGGGCGGATAGTGGCGCAGAATCACCAGCAGCGCCAGGATCGCGGGCAGGGCTGAGACGATGGTGAATTCGTAGAATCTGATCCAGCCGAGCGCCTGGGCGAGCACGCCGGACAGGCCGCCGACCGTGCGCAGGGCGACGGCGGCGACCGAGGACAGCAGAGCGTATTGGGTTGCGGTGTAGTGCTTGTCGCACAGGCCGGAGAGATAGGTGATGAACGCGGCGTCCGAGATGCCTTGGGCGAAGGATTCCACCACGCTGACCGCCAGCAGGATGTGCGGCAGGTGCGGGTAGAGGCCGAGGACGGGGTACAGGCCGAGGGCGAGGGTCTGGAACAGCAGGGCGGCCATCAGCGCGGTGCCGACGCCGGCGCGGGCGACCAGCACGCCGCCGAGGGCGGTGCCGGCGAGCACCGCGACCAGGGCGGCCGGGCCGGTGGCGAGGGCGATGATCGCGCGGTTGAAGCCGAGATGGGTGTAATAGGGGGCGAGCATCACGCCGGCGAGGGCTTCGCCGAGGTAGAACAGCACGACGAAGGCGAGGATGACGGCGGCGCCGCGGCGCGACCAGAATTCGGCGAGCGGGGCGATGACGGCATCGCGGAAGCGCGCCGCGATCGACCCGGTATCGACGGTTTCGGGGGGGGGTGGTTCGGGGCAGAGCAGGGTGGTGGCGGCGCCGATCAGTTGCAGGGGGACCAGCAGCAGGATGGCGGCGTGCCAGCCGAGCGTGACCGACAGGGCGATGACGCCGGAGCCTGAGATCAGCATCGCGCCGCGATAGCCCCAGACATAGCCGGCGGTGGCGGCCCCCTGCAGGGTGAGCGGGAAGAACTCGATCCGCCAGGCATCGATCATGATGTCCTGGCTGGCCGAGAGGAAGGCGACGAGGCCGCCGAGGATCAGGGTGAGGGCGAGGTGGTGCGCCGGATGGGTGAGCGCGAGGCCGCCAATGGTGGCGGCGAGGCAGAGCTGGATCGGCAGGAGCCAGCCGCGCCGGCGGCCCAGCGTGCGGAACGGCGGCGGCGGGCGGATCTGGTCGAGCGCGGGGGCCCAGAGGAATTTCAATGAATAGGCGATGCCGAGATTGGTGGTGAAGCCGATCGCCGCGAGCGGCAGATGCGCGCGCGCGAGCCAGAGCCGCAGCGTGAAGCCGGACAGCGCCAGAGGCAGGCCGGAGGAGAAGCCGAGGGCGGTGATCAGGGCGATGGGCAGGATGCGCTTCATGCCGCCATTTGCCAGGGTGGGCCGTTGCCGCGTCAAGCACGCGATGGCCGCAGGGGGTTATGGCGTGATGATGAGCGGCAGGTGGCCGTGGGGTGGCGCGAGGTGGATGACGTGGCCGCCGGGGTGTGGTGCGCGCGGTGCGGCGGCTGTCGCGGCGATGCCGTGCCAGGCGGCGCTGACCAGGGCCGCGTAGGGCAGGCCGCGGGCCGGGGTGGCCGAGTGATAGGCGGCGGTCGCGGCGCGCCATGAGCCGAGGTTGGCGTGCAGGCGGGCGAGGAATGCGGCGGCGTAGGCGGCGTTGGCGGCGGGTGTGAAGGCCGTCGCGAGGTTGGGGAAGGCATCGGGGTGGTCTTCGAGGTCGATCTGGAAACAACCGACGTCGATCGATTTCGCGCCGCCGGCCTCAGCGATGCGGACGAAGTCAGCGGCATCGGCGGCGGTGGCGAACCAATGACCCTGGCCATCGGCATCGACCGTGTCGGGCCAGGCGGCTTTGGCGCCGCCCGGCCCGGTGCGGCGGCCGGATTCGACCACGCCGATCGCGGCGAGCAGGCCGGGCGGCAGGTTGTACCGGCTGGAGGCGATGGCCGCGGCGACGCGGCATCCGCCACCGGCGTGGGCGGTGCCGCCGGCGAGGAGGATCAGACCCAGGATCGCAACGGCGCGGCGGAGGGCCGTGGTCATTTCTGACTCCGGTTTAATCGCGCGGTCAATTCTGCGCGGTTGTTCAGCGGCGACATTATCCCCACATCGTTACGGCACACTTAACCGTCGGGGTCTGATCTCGACATAAAACAGCCGTCACGCACGCCGACGTGATCGCAGGAAGGATGTTACGATGCGTACAATTCTTATGGCAGGTTCCGCACTGATGCTTATGAGTGGCATTGCGCTCGCGCAGAACGCTCCGGCCAGCACGACCGGCGGGCAGCCGGCCTCCGCAGGGATGAACTCGACCGGGGTGACCGGCAAGGAATCCGGTACGTCGTCGGGTAACATGGCCGCGACCTCGGGTGGCATGGCGGCGCCGGATGCGGCCGGGACCGCGAAATCGACCACCGGCATGCAGACGATGCCGAAGCAGCGCCGCAGCACGATGTCCAAAGCGATGGGCCATAACACGATGGGCCATTCGACCGGCATGATGCATCACAGCGCGATGATGGATCACGGCATGGCGGGCGGCGGCATGATGCCGGAGAACGGCTCGGCCGGGCAGTATATGCATATGGCCCAGCAGGCGGTGATGTCGCACAACAAGATGCGCGCGAACGATGCGTTGGGTCGCGCCGAGACCGACCTGCTGACCAATTCCTATGTGCAGGGTTCGGTCAATGGCCCGATCAGCACGCCGGCGATCTCGGCGATCCGCGACGCGCGCAAGGACGTGCGCGATGGTGATTACCATGGCGCATCGATGATGATCCACAAGGCGATGATGGACATGCACGGTGGCATGACGAACAAGGGCGACATGGGCTCGACGATGGGTGCGGCGGGTTCGATGTCGAACACCGGCATGAGCAACGGTTCGATGAATGACGGGTCGATGAACAATGGTGCCATGAGCCATGGCGCAATGGGCAATGGGGCGATGGGCAGCAATGCGCAGACAGGCCCCGGCAGCGTGCAGGGCAAGAAGGACAGCACCATGCACAATCAGATGACCCATTCGACCAATTCATCGATGTAACGACACCTGCGGCTGAAAACCGGCGGAAAGGGGCGGCGATGAGCCGTCCCTTTTTTGCATATGCGAAGATCGCTCGTCCGATATGCTCGCTTTTGCGGTGCAAAACGTGTAGGAGGAGCCCGTTGAACCCCGAAAGACGATAATATGACCCAGAATATGCTGCGCAATGTCGCCATCATCGCGCACGTCGACCATGGCAAAACCACGCTGGTGGACCAGTTGTTGAAGCAGTCCGGCTCGTTCGGCGCGCATCAGCATGTCGCCGAGCGCGCGCTCGACCGGAACGATCTCGAGCGGGAGCGCGGCATCACCATTTTGGCGAAATGCACCGCCGTGCAGTGGGGTGATGTGCGGTTGAACATCGTCGACACGCCGGGTCACGCGGATTTCGGTGGTGAGGTCGAGCGGATTCTGAACATGGTCGATGGCGTGGTCGTGCTGGTCGATGCCGCCGAGGGCGTGCTGCCGCAGACCAAATTCGTGGTCGGCAAGGCGCTGGCGCGCGGGTTGAAGCCGATCGTGGTGGTCAACAAGATCGACCGGCCGGATGCGCGTGCCGATGAGGTTCATAACGAGGTGTTCGACCTGTTCGCCGCACTCGGCGCGAATGACGAGCAGCTGGATTTTCCGATGCTGTACGCCTCGGGGCGGCAGGGTTGGGCGACGGTGGATCTGGATGGGCCGCGCGAGTCGCTCAAGCCGCTGTTTGATCTGATCGTGAGCCATGTGCCGGCGCCGAACCTGCCGGAGGATGCGCCGTTCGCGATGGTCGTGACGATTCTGGAGAGCGATAATTTCCTGGGTCGCGTGCTGACCGGGCGCGTCGAGCAAGGGCGCGCGACCGTCAATATGCCGGTGCGGGTGATCAGTTTCGATGGCCGCAGCGTGGAAACCGGGCGGCTGACCAAGCTGCTGGCGTTCCGCGGGCTCGAGCGGGTGCCGGTGGATGAGGTTTCGGCCGGCGACATCATCGCGGTGGCCGGGCTCAAGGAAGCGACCGTGCCGGATACGATCGGGGGGATGGAAATCACCGCGGCGCTGCCGGCGACGCCGATCGATCCGCCGACGCTGTCGATGACGTTCCGCATCAACGATGGTCCGCTGGCCGGGCGCGAAGGCAAGAAAGTGACATCGCGCCAGATTCGCGAGCGGCTGTTTCGCGAGGCGGAAGGCAATGTCGCGATCAAGGTGACGGATTCCAACGAGACCGAGGCGTTCGAGGTTGCCGGGCGCGGCGAATTGCAGTTGGGCGTGCTGATCGAGCAGATGCGCCGCGAAGGGTTCGAACTCACCATCGGTCGTCCCCGCGTGCTGACGCGCGAGAATGAGGCGGGCGAGCGCGAGGAGCCGATGGAGGAAGTGCTGATCGATGTCGATGAGCCCTATGCGGGCGTCGTGGTCGAGAAGATGTCGCGCCGCAAGGGCGAGTTGCAGGACATCCGCCCCTCCGGCGGTGGCAAGCAGCGGCTGACGTTTCGGATTCCGAGCCGGGGTTTGATCGGGTATCATGGCGAGTTCCTGACCGATACGCGCGGCTCGGGCGTGATGAACCGCCATTTCGTCGGCTATGGTCCGTGGAAGGGCACGCTGGAAGGACGGCGCAACGGTGCGCTGATTTCCAATTCCGATGGCGAGAGCGTGCAATATTCGTTGTTCGCGCTCCAGGATCGCGGGACCTTGTTCATCGGCGCCGGCGAGAAGGTGTATCTGGGGATGATCCTGGGCGAGCATTCGCGCGAGAACGACCTTGATATCAACCCGATCCGTGAGAAGAAGCTGACCAACATCCGCGCCGCCGGCAAGGACGAGGCGCTGCTGCTGATCCCGCCGCGCCGCCTCAATCTCGAACAGGCGATCGCGTATATCGAGGACGACGAGCTGGTCGAGGTGACGCCGAGCGCGATCCGGCTGCGCAAGCGGCATCTGGACCCGCATTCGCGCAAGAAGGCCGATCGGGCGTTCGACGCGGCCTGATCGGCTCCGGTGCGGCCAGCGTCGGCCGCACCTGTCCGACCGCGCGGCGCCTGTTCAAATGTCCCCGCCCGGACGTTGCACGCCCTTTCTGATATCAGAACGATATATACAGGTCAGCGGTCCTCCCCTGTATTCATCCGTAAAGACGCAAATAAATAAAAGTTTTTTGCTTCTTTTTTTCAAAAAAGAAGCCCCTCCTTGTCTTTCACGCATCCTGATGCGCCCGTTCGGTAACCGGATCGTGGATCGCATCGGGCATCGGCTGGCCTTCGAGTTCGAGGCGTTGTTTCGGCAGGGCGCCGGGGTAGGTGGCTTGCAGGTAGTCGATCATTTTTTCGCGGACGTAGCAGCGCAGGTCCCAGGCTTCGCCGGAGTTGCGGGCCGAGACCAGGGCGCGCAGTTCGATGGTGGTGGCGAGGGCGTGGGTAACCTGCAGGACGACGACCTTGCCGCTCCAGAGCGGCGTGGAGTGGACGATTTCGTCGAGTTTCTTGCGCAGCGCATCGACCGGGACGGTGTAGTCGACATTCCAGTGAACGGTGCCGATCAGTTCGGAGGAATCGCGCGTCCAGTTCTGGAAGGGCTGTTCGAGCAGCCAGGCGAGCGGCACGATCATGCGTTGCCAGTTCCAGATGCGGACGACGACGTAGGTGCTGGTGATTTCCTCGATCCAGCCCCATTGGCCGTTGATGACGACGGCGTCTTCGACGCGGAGCGGCTGGGTGATGGCGATCTGGATGCCGGCGATCAGGTTGGAGAGCACCGGCCGTGCGGCGAGGCCGACGACGAGGCCGGCGGCGCCGGCCGAGGCGAGCAGCGACACGCCGTATTGGCGGACGGCGGGAAACACCATCAGGGCGGTGGCGATGGTGATCATGAGGATGAGGACGTGGCTGGCGCGGCGCAGCACCTGCCATTGGGTGACGTGCTTGCGCGCCATGACATCCGCCTGGATGTTGTCCGGGCGGAGCGACAGTTTATGAACGGTGAAGGTATCGACCGCGATCATCAGGCTCCAGCCGAGCAGGACGATGAAGGCGGCGCTGAGGACGTGCAGCACCCGCGACAGGGTGGACGCCGCCATCGGCGCTTCGGGCAGGACGGTGCCGAGCAGCACGACCGCGAGCACCAGGAACAGGATGCGTCTGGTGCGTTTGACCAGAATGGCGAGGACCGGCCGCCGCTTGAGCAGCCGTTCGGGCACGGCGTGGACCAGGATGAAGTGGATGACGCCGGCCAGCAGCAGGGCGGCGGCGATCAGGATGAGCGTGATCAGCGCATGCGGCAGGCCGTGCATGGCGCTGGTCGCGTTGATCGCGGCGTGCGAGATCGGGTTGGACGGGGCGTGGGTCTGGGGTGGGGCGGCGGTTGTCGCGGTCTGGGCCATGAAGCCTCCTCTGGCGTGGGCCGCATCGATCATGGTGCGGTGCAGCACATTCGGTTGCTGGTTGCCAGTTAGAACCCGGCGGCGCGGATGCAAGGCTTATCGCGCGGCCGGCGGAGATCGGCGCGGTGGAACCGGCGGCGTGACGATCAAGCCGACGTGATCGGGGTGCGTTCGATGGCGGTGTGCTGCGGGTCGAACATGGTTTCACGGTCGACCCAGGCGCCGCCGGCGAGCACCTGGGTGCGGCGGAACCTGGCCTTATAAGCCATTTTCGGGCTTTCGGGGACCCAATAGCCGAGATAGACATAGGGCAGGCCGAGCTCGCGGGCGCGCTCGACCAGCCAGAGGATGGACTGGGTGCCGAGCGAGCGGCGGGCGAGGTCGGGCGCGAAGAAAGAGTAGACCGCGGAGAGACCATCGCCCAGGCGGTCGGTCAGGCAGGCGCCGATCAGCCGGTCTGACGCGTCGCGGTATTCGACCAGCCAGGTTTCGATCGGCGTGTCTTCGACCATGGCGCGGTAGTCGTAGAAGCTCATCGAGGCCATGTCGCCCTCGCCGTGGCGGGCATGCTGGTAGCGCTGGAACAGCAGGAATTGCTCGGAGGTGGCGCGCGGGGGCATTTCGTAGGCGCGAATCCCGGTGTTGAGGGCGGCGATGCGGCGCTGGGTGCGGCTGGGGGTGAATTCGGCGACGACGATGCGGATGGGGATGCACGAGCGGCAGCCGTGGCAGACCGGGGCGTAGGCGATGTTGTGGCTGCGGCGAAAGCCGCCGCGCGAGAGGCGGTCATGCAACGCTTCCGCGCCGGTGCCGCCCAGCTCGGTGACGACCTTGCGTTCGGTGCGGCCGGGCAGATAGGGGCAGGGCAGCGGTGCCGTGGCGTAGAAGAATTGCGGCGAGCGGGACATGGGCGGGCCTGGTTTCATGCGGTGCGGGGTTGACTCACGCGGCGGGGGCCCGGTTGAGGGCGGCGGCGTGGACCAGGGTGAGGCCGGACAGCAGATCGTGCAGGGCGCGGTGGCGGCGGGTGATCAGCACCAGGAGAAACGGGATCATGCTGAGGGCGAAGCACAGGTAGAGCAGGACGGTCCAGGTGATGGCCTGCGCAAGGCTGGGCCGTGCAGGCATGGGCAGACCCAGTGTGTCGTCCTGGCGCAGGGTGAGGCCGAGCAGGCGCTGGCCGGGGGTGGCGGCGGTGCGGGTGCGCAGCCAGGCGACGTAATAGAGGGCGGGCATCAGCGGCATCAGGTGAAACAGCAGGAAACCCAGGTCGAGGGTGAGGATGCCGAGCACGGTGATCACCCAGACGAGCATGGCGCCAAAGATGGCGATCAGGATGAGGTCGATGACGAAGGCGATGATCCGGCGTGGCCAGACATCGCGGGTGAGCCATGCATCGAGCATGAGGTCCGGGCGGAGCGACAGGCTTTGACTCATGGCGGAGAGAGTATGGTCCGGTCCGGGAGAACGCAATGGCGAATTACAGGGCTCGGGCGATGGTTGTGCCGGCACGGCGCCGGGGATTGGGGTGCTCCGGGCAGAGTTTTGTGCAGGAAAGAGACAATTCGCTTTTTTGGGTCTCGACCGGCGCGGCGGCCGCGCAATGGACAGCCCGCCAAGCGATTGCTAAACGCCCGGTCTCGCCCCGTATCGAGCGCGAGCGCGCGCAGCAGCCCCTGGAACCTCCTTGATGAAGATTGTCGCCTGCAATTCGAATCCGCCGCTCGCCGAGGCGGTGGCCGCCGCGCTCGATCTGCCGCTGGCGAAGGCGCTGATCCGCCGGTTTGCCGATATGGAGATCCATGTCGAGATTCTCGAGAACGTCCGCGGTGAGGATGTGTTCGTGATCCAGTCGACCGCGTTTCCGGCCAATGACAATCTGATGGAATTGCTGATCACGCTCGATGCGCTGCGGCGCAGCTCGGCGCGGCGGATCACCGCGGTCATTCCGTACTTCGGCTATGCGCGGCAGGACCGGCGGACCAGCCCGCGCACGCCGATTTCGGCGAAGCTGGTGGCGAACCTGATTACCGAGGCGGGGGCGAACCGGGTGCTCACGATCGATCTGCATGCGGGGCAGATTCAGGGGTTTTTCGATATTCCGGTGGATAATCTGTATGGCGCGCCGCTGTTCGCGCGGGACATCAAGGAGCGGTTCGCCGGGCGCGACATCATGATGGTCTCGCCGGATGTGGGCGGTGTGGCGCGCGCGCGGGCGATTGCGAGCCGGTTGAACTGCGACCTTGCGATTATCGACAAGCGCCGCGAGCGGGCGGGTGTTTCCGAGGTTATGAACGTGATCGGCGATGTCGAGGGGCGCAACTGCATCCTGATCGATGATATCGTCGATTCCGGCGGCACGTTCTGTAATGCGGCCGAAGCGTTGCTGTTGCATGGCGCGACCTCGGCCTCGGCCTATGTGACGCATGGGGTGCTTTCGGGGCGGGCGCTCGATCGGATCGAGGCGAGTCCGATCGAGACGCTGACGATTACCGACAGTATCCGGCTTGACACATCGCGCGCCTGCCCGGCGAATTTGCGGGTGTTGAGCATCGCGCCGCTGCTGGCGACCGCGATGCGGAATATTTCCGAGGAGACCTCGGTCAGTTCACTGTTCGACTGAAAGTGCGGGAGGGAGATCGTGATGAAGCTTTATTACGCGCCGGGCGCGTGTTCGCTGGGCATTCATGTCATTCTCGAGGAGATCGGCGTGCCGCATACCGGGCAGCTGGTCAATCTGCGCGAGGGGATGCAGTATCAGCCGGCGTTCAAGGCGGTCAATCCGAAGTCGAAAGTGCCGGTGCTGGAGCTGGATGATGGCACCGCCCTGACCGAGTGGATCGCGATTGCCGGGTATCTGGCGGCGATGTTTCCCGAAGCGGGGCTGGAGCCGGCGGATCGGCTCGAGCGGGCGCGGGCGATGTCCTATATCAGCTATATCAACGGGACCATGCATACGCAGGGGTTTACGCGGATCTTCCGCCCCGAGCGATTCAGCCCGAACCCCGAGGAGAAAGAGGCGGTACGGGCCGAGGGAAGGCGGATTTTCAGCGAGGGGTTCGATCTGATGGAGCAGGCGCTCGGTGAGCGGGAATGGCTGCTGGGCTCGTATTCGATTGCCGATGCGGCGCTGTTCTATGTGTCGTTCTGGGCGGAAGGGCGTAACACGGTGCCGCTGCCGCCGGGGATTGCGGCGCATTACGCGCGGATGAAGGCGCGGCCGGCGGTGGTGCGGGCGATGACGCAGGAAGGCCTGATCTGATGGCGCTGCCGCGCGTGGCGTTCTGGTTTCTGCGCCATGGGCAGACCGATTACAATGCGCGCGGGGTCTCGCAGGGGGCGGTCGATATTCCGTTGAACGAGACCGGCCTTGCGCAGGCGCATCGCGCGGCGCCGCTGCTGGCCGGGCGCGGCATCACCGCGATCGTGGCATCGCCTATGCAGCGCGCGCGGGTGACGGCCGAAATTGTCAACGAAACGTTGAAGCTGCCGCTCAGCCTGGAGGCGGATTTGCGCGAGGTGGTGTTCGGCGGGATGGAAGGCCAGCCGTTGCATCCGTGGTTCGCGCACTGGCTGGATGGCACGGCGACTCCCGCGGGGGCGGAAAGTTTTGCCGATATCACGGTGCGGGCGGGGCTGGTGCTGGGGCGTGTGCTGAGCGCTACACCGGGGCCGTTGCTGATCGTATCGCATGGCGCGTTTTTCCGGGCCGTGCGGGGGTTGATGGGGCTGGCGTTGGACGTGCCGACCACGAATGCGACGCCGATTTTGTGCGAGCCGGTGGGGCAGGGCTGGCGGGCGACGGCGCTGGCGTGAGGGCGCTGCTGGGGGTGAGAAACCGGTGAATTGTGTATGGAATGCGCGCTGTTCATTGATTATTAACCCTTTCGCGTCATTATGCTTGGCAGGAAACCAGGACGGCCGATGATGGACATGAGTTTTTTTGCGCCGCGCTATATGGATATCGGTGCGGGTGCTGCGTCGCGGATTGCGGTGATGCTGGGCCGGCTGGGGTTGAACCGGCCGTTGATCGTGACCGATCCGATGATGGTGAAGCTTGGGCTGATCGCCCGGGTGACCGAACCGCTCGATCGGGCGGGGATGGTTTATACCGTGTTCAGCGAGACCGTGCCGGAGCCGGTGGACCGGGTGATCGAGGCGGGCGTGCGGTTTGCGGCGGACCTGGATATCGACTGCATCGTGGCCTTCGGTGGCGGATCGCCGATCGATACCGCCAAGGCGATCAATATTCTGCTCGCCGCACCCGAGGGCACAAGGATGCGGACGTTCAAGGTGCCGGTGGTGGCCGATACGGCGGCGTTGCCCCTGATCGCGGTGCCGACCACGGCGGGAACGGGTTCGGAGGCGACGCGGTTCACCGTGATCACCGATACCGAAACGGATGAGAAAATGCTGATCGGCGGGTTGGGGGCGCTGCCGCTCGCGGCCATTGTCGATTTCGAATTGTCGATGAGCGTGCCGGCGCGGACTACGGCGGATACCGGCATCGATGCGTTCACCCATGCGCTGGAGGCATTCGTGTCGCGCCGGGCCAATCCGGTTTCGGATAGTTATGCGCGGGCTGCCCTGGGATTGATCGGGGCGAATCTACGTGCGGTGTATCATGAGCCGGACAACGTTGCCGCGCGCGAGGCGATGATGCTGGGGGCGACGCTGGCGGGGTTGGCGTTCTCCAATGCCTCGGTGGCGCTCGTGCATGGCATGTCGCGGCCGATCGGCGCGCATTTTCATGTACCGCACGGGCTGTCCAACGCGATGCTGCTGCCGGCGGTGACGCGGTATTCGCTGCATGCGGCGCTGCCGCGCTATGCCGAGGCGGCGCGGATCGCGGGGTTTGCGGAGCCCGAGGATGCGGACCAGCTGGCGGGCGCCAAGCTGGTCGATGAACTGGATACGATCAATTTCGACCTTGGCGTGCCGACGCCGGAAGCCTTCGGGATCAGGCGGGACGATTGGTATGGCCGGCGCGCGGTGATGGCGGATCAGGCGTTGGCGTCGGGCAGCCCGGCGAATAATCCCGCGGTGCCGGATGCCGCGGCGATCATCGGGTTGTACGAGGCGATTTACTGACGCCTGGCCGGTTCAGCGGCGGAGCAGATAGCCGATGACGCCGCCGGCGATGGCGCTGATGATCGATTGCGCCCAACGCTTGTCGGACGCTGTGGTGGTTGCGGCGAGCAGGACATCCAGCGAATAGGCGACCACGATGACCAGGAGGATGATCGCCAGGGTGAAGACGATCAGATCCTTGACGAGACGGACCCGGCGTTCGCCATCGGTTTCCTTGCGCCCGATCGTTGCCTGAACATCGGGTGGTAGATTGTTGAGATCGATCAGGCTCAAAGGCCGATGATTTCGGTCTTGATCTCCCGGGTTGCCGGATCGAACAGGCCGACATGCAGACCGCGATCGCGCTGCGCTTCGACCGCGGCGATGTACATCGCCAGTGCCTTGCGGATCAGTGAGGATTTGGTTTCGGGGTCGGTCGCCACGGCATCGACCCGGCGGTTCAGTTCATCCGATAAGACGAGATTGAAACGTGCGGACATGGTGGGCTCCTTGGGGATGATGCGTCATATATGCGTCTTTAATGCGCATTGGGCAAGATGAATCGGGGCTTCGTTTCATCGGGCGGCGGCGAAGGCACCGCCCTGGTGGTCCCAGCCTGCGTCCGGCGCAGCGGCGATTTCGGCCGCGAAATCTTCGGCGTTCTGGATCGGGCGGTAGCCGAGTTCGGCGGCTTCGGCGTTGTCCCACCAGCTGCGGGTGTTGGCCGAGACGCCCCACACCGGGCGGTAATCGCTGATCGGCGCGGTGAGGCTCTGCATCACCAGATGTTCGAGGTCTTCGTGGCCGAGCCAGGTGGACAGGTGGCGCGTTTCGGTCGGCCGGGGCAGGGCGCTGCCGATGCGCAATGCAACGCCTTCGATGCCGTATTTGTCCCAATAGAGCCGGCCCATACCCTCACCCCAGAGTTTCGACAGGCCGTACAACCCATCCGGCCGGTAAGGGTCGGACAGGCCGAGCCGGTGGCCGACCTTGTACATGCCGATGGTGTGGTTGGAACTGGCGAACACGATGCGCTGCAGGGCGTGCCGGCGCGCGCCGTCATACAGCGCATGCAGGGCGACCAGATTGTTCTCGATGATCTCGGGCAGCGGCCGTTCGACGCTGGTGCCGGCGAGATGCAGGACCGCGGTAGCCCCATGCAGGGCCCGATCGACGACGGCGGGGTCGCGCAGGTCGCCGATCACGGTGGTTTCGCGCGGATCGAGCGGCGTGATCGGCGCGATATCCACCGCGCGGAGCGGGATGCCGCGTGCCAGCAGCCGGGGGCGGAGGACGAGGCCGAGCTGGCCGCCGGCGCCGGTCAGGACGAGGGACATGGGCGCCCGGTCAGCCGCCCGCCATGGTCATGCCTTCGACGCGCAGGGTCGGCGCATCGGTGCCGCGCTTGAATTCGAGGTCGTTGGCGGGGGTGAGGTGCATGAACATCTCCCGCAGATTGCCGGCGATGGTGATCTCGGCGACCGGTTCGGCGATCTTTCCGTCGCGGATCATGAAGCCGGCAGCGCCGCGCGAATAATCGCCGGTGATGCCGTTCACGCCCATGCCGATGAGTTCGATGACATAAAGGCCGAGCTTGATGTCGGATATCAGGGCCTCGGCGGACAGCGTGCCGGGCTCGATGTAGAGGTTGCTGGCGGCCGGGCTGGGCGGGCCGGAGGTGCCGCGCGCGGCGTGGCCGGTGGTTTTCAGGCCAAGCTGAGCGGCGCTGCGGGAATCGAGCAGCCAGGTGGTGAGGATGCCGTCCTCGATCAGGGCGCGGCGCTCGACGCGCTGGCCTTCACCGTCGAACGCGCGCGAGCGCATACCGCGGACGCGTTTGGGATCGTCGATGATTGAAATGCCGGGTGCGAAGACCGGCTTGCCCATCGCATCCTTGAGGAAACTGGTGCCGCGCGCGATGCCGGAGCCGTTGATGGCGCCGGTGAAATGGCCGAGCAGGCTGCCGGCGACGCGGGGATGATAGACCACCGGCAGCTTTGCGGTGACCGGCCGGCCGGGGTTGAGGCGGCTGACGGCGCGTTCGGCGGCGGCGCGCCCCAGCGCCGCGGGGTCCGACAGGTCAGAGCCGTGGACCGCGGACGAGGATTCGTAATCGCGCTGCATGCCGATGCCTTCACCCGCGATCGGCGAGACCGAGACGCCGTGGCCGGAGCGGCTGTAGGCGCCGGCAAAGCCGCGCGAGGTGGCGAGGGCGATGTGGCTGCGTGACCAGGAGGCGCCGGCGCCTTCGGAATTGGTGATGCCGGGGAAGGCGAGGGCGGCTTCCTCGGCGGCGGCGGCGCGGGCCATCAGCGTGTCGACCGTGGGTTCCACGGCGTCGTCCATGTCGAGCGCCGCGGCGTCTTCGGGGGGTGGGGCGTCGGGGATGTCGGCGAACTGGTCTTCGGGGACGACCTTGGCCATGGCCACGGCCTGTTCGGCCAGGCGGTCGAAACCGGCGGGATCGACCGCGCCGGATGAGACGATCGCGCTGCGCTTGCCAACGAACACGCGCAGTCCGATGTTGTTGGTCTCGGCGCGCTCGATCTCCTCGATCTTGCCCATGCGGCGGCCGACCGAGACCGAGGTGCCGGAGGCGAGCAGGGCATCGGCCTGATCAGCGCCGGCGCGCCTGGCGGCGGCGAGCAGGGCGCTCAGATGATCGAGCGCGTTCATGCTGCCAGCCTTTCCAGGATTTTCGGCATCTGCGGCACGCGGCCGATCGGGCCGATGGCGGCGAGGGTGGGTTTGGCGCGGAAGATTCGTGTGGCGACGCGGGTGATGTCGGCCGCGGTGACGCCGTCGATCCTGGCGATGGTTTCGGCGATCGGCACGACGCGGCCGAACACCTGCCACTGCCGGGCGAGTTGTTCGCAGCGGCTGCCGGTGGATTCGAGCGACATCAGCATGCCGGCCTTGACCTGCGCGCGGGCGCGGCGAAGCTCGGCTTCGGTGATGTTGTCCTGCACCTTGGCGAGTTCGCCGAGCGTGACCGGCACGAGCTCGGCCGCTTCGGCCTCGCCGGTGCCGGCGTAGATGCCGAACAGCCCGGCATCGTTGTTGGGCAGGGCGAAGGAGTAGATCGAATACACGAGGCCGCGCTTTTCACGGATTTCCTGGAACAGGCGCGAGGACATCCCGCCGCCGAGCAGGGTGGAGAGCAGCATGGCGGCGTGGAAATCGGGGTCGCTGTAGCCGACCGCGGGAAAGCCGAGCACGATATGCGCCTGATCGAGATCGCGGACTTCGCGGTACTCGCCGCCGCCATAGATGCCGGGGATCGGCGGGGTCTGGGTCGCGTTCGGCAGGTCGGCGAAATGCTCGCTGACCAGATCGACCACGCGCTGGTGATCGAGCTTGCCGGAGGCCGAGACAACGATGTTTTTGGGCGTGTAGTGGGCGCGCATGTAGCGCTGGAGCACATCTGGCGAGAGGGATTTGATGATGCTCTCGGTGCCCAGCGTGGGCCAGCCCATCGGCTGACCGGGGTAGGCGGCCTGTTGGAAATGGTCGAACACGATGTCGTCCGGCGTGTCGTTCGCCTGGCCGATTTCCTGCAGGATGACGCCGCGCTCGCGCTCGAATTCGCCGGCATCGAAGGTGGAATGGCAGAGGATGTCGCCGATGATGTCGATGCCGAGCGGCAGGTCGTCCTTCAGCATCTTGACGTAATAGGCGGTCTGCTCGCGCGAGGTGTAGGCGTTGATGTGGCCGCCGACATCCTCGACCGCTTCGGCGATTTCCACCGCGTTCCGCTTTTCGGTGCCCTTGAAGGCCATGTGCTCGAGAAAATGCGAGACACCGTTTTCAGGCGCGGTTTCGTGACGCGTGCCGACGGCGGCATAGGCGCCGAACGAGACCGTTTCCACCCGCTCCATCCGTTCGGTGATGATGGTGAGGCCGGAATCGAGATGGGTGATCTGAACACCGTCGGTCATGCATTGTTCCTGTGCGCGAAATTGCGAACCAGCGCTTGCACCTCGGCGAGGCGCTTGCTGGAGCGCTGAAAGACTTCATGACGATGATATAGGTCTTTCAGGGGTTCGGGGAGAGAGGGGCGGATGCCGATTGCGCGTTCCATCGCATCGGGGAATTTGGCGGGATGGGCGGTGGCGGCGGCGATGACCGGGATGCCGATCGGGCCGCAGGCGCGGGCGGCGGCGATGCCGATGGCGGTGTGCGGTTCGGCGATATAGCCGTAATCGCGCTTGATCCGGCGGATTTCCGCCAATGTTGCCGCATCGTCGAGCGAAAAGCCGGTGAATTCGCGGCGGACCGCGCGCCACACAGGCTCGGGCACGGTCATGCGGCCGGTGGTGCGGAAATCGGCCATGGTGTGTGCGGTTGCGCCGGCGTCGCGGTGCAGGAATTCGAACAATAGACGCTCGAAATTGGAGCTGACCTGGATATCCATCGAGGGCGAGAGGGTTTCGACCACGCCGGCCGTGCTCATGTCGTTGCCGGACAGGAAACGGGCCAGAATGTCGTTCGCGTTGCTGCCGACGATGAAGCGCGCGATCGGCACGCCCATCCGCTGCGCGGCCCAGGCGGCCAGGACATTGCCGAAATTGCCGGTCGGCACCGAAACCGCGACCGCGCGGTCCGGCGCGCCGAGGGCGAGGGCGGCGGCGACGAAATAGGGGATCTGCCCGGCGATGCGCGCCCAGTTGATCGAGTTCACCGCGGACAGCCGCATGTCGGTGCGGAACGGCGCATCGGCGAACATCGCCTTCACGAGATCCTGGCAATCGTCGAAATTGCCGCCGACCGCGATGTTCAGCACGTTGGGTGCGCGCACCGTCGTCATCTGGCGGCGCTGCACCTCGGACGTGCGGCCCTCGGGGTGCAAAATGGCGATGTCGACCCGCGAGCGGTCGCGGCACGCCTCGATCGCGGCGGAGCCGGTGTCCCCCGATGTCGCGCCCACGATCATCACCCGCTCGTCGCGCGCTTCCAGCACATGATCGAACAGGCGGCCGGCCACCTGCAAGGCCAGATCCTTGAACGCGAGCGTCGGGCCGTGGAACAGTTCGAGGGCGAACAGGCCGGGCTCCAACTGCACCAGCGGAACTACCGCTGCACGGTCGAACCCGCGATAGGCCGCCCGGCACATGCCCTGCAGATCATCGACCGAAACCGCGCCGCCACACACGAACGGCGCCATGACGCGTGCCGCGAGCTCCGCATACGGCAGGCCGCGCATCGCGCGCAGCTCGGCAGGCGAAAAGACCGGCCATTCATCGGGCACGAACAACCCGCCATCCTCGGCCAGGCCTGCGAGTAACACCCCGTCGAACGTCCGGGCCGGGGCCACCCCACGCGTCGAAATGTAACGCATCACTCGGTCCTTAATGCATGGTCGGTTAGCAAGGCCAGGGGCTCTGCCCCTGGACCCCGTTAAAGGCGGAGCCTTTAAAATCCATTAGTTTTAGGCAAGGGGAGGGCGACCCAGGCCAGATCGACTGAACCACCGAGGCAGCGCCCTCCCCTTGCCTAAAACTAGCGGGTTCTAAGGGCTAAGCCCTTAGCGGGGGTCCAGGGGGCAGAGCCCCCTGGCCTTCTTAACCGCTCAGGCATTCGCAACGGGTGCAGCGTCCATCTGTTCGCGGCGGGATTGCCAGAGGCCGACGAAATCGACCGGGCCGAGCATGACGGGGGGGAAGCCGCCGTCGCGCGTGACATCGGCGAGGATGTTGCGGGCGAAGGGGAACAGCAGGCGCGGGCATTCGACCAGGAGGACAGGTTCGACCTGGTTATCGGGGATGCCGGTAAGGGTGAAGATGCCGGAGTAGGACAGCTCGGCGATGAAGACTGTCATGTCCTTGCCGGGTTCGGCGCCGTTGGCGGATTCGGCGGGGGCGGGGATGGTGGCTTCCGCGCGGGTGGCGAGGGTGACTTCGTAGACGTTCTGGTCATCCTGGATGCGGCGGACCTGGACATCGAGGTTGATGTTCACCGAAGGGGGTTGGCGCAGGATGGTATAGATCGCCGGTGCGTTGGGGACTTCGAAGCTGAGGTCCTTGGTGTACTGGATATTGAGGGTGAGCGGCGGGGTCTGCGTTTCGGACATTGCGATCGGCTCCATCTGGACATATGCGATTCGGTTGGGCGCCCGCCTAGCACGGTGTTGATTTTGGTGCCAGCATGGGGGTGGAGAAAAGCCATGAGCAAGCGTGTTTTCATCGACGGCGAGGCCGGGACCACGGGGTTGCAGATTGTCGAGCGGCTGCGGCGCCTTGATGGCGTGGTGGTGCAGAGTCTGGATTTGCGCGCGCGCAAGGACAATGCGGCGCGCCGGGCGATGATGGCATCGGTCGATCTGGTGGTGTTGTGCCTGCCCGATGAGGCGGCGCGCGAGGCGGCGGACATGTTCGAGGGGCTGGGCAGCGCGGCGCCGCGGTTGCTGGATGCGAGTTCGGCGCATCGGGTTGCCCATGGGTGGGTATACGGGTTTGCCGAGCTGGTGCCGGGGCAGGCGGCCGCGATTGCGCAGGCGGCGCGGGTTTCGAATCCGGGGTGTTATGCGACCGGGGCGGTGGCGTTGTTGCGTCCGCTGGTCGATGCGGGGCTGGTGCCGGCGGATTATCCGCTGACGATCAATGCGGTGTCGGGGTATTCGGGTGGCGGCAAGGCGCTGATTGCGGACCATGAGCGCGATGGCGGGCCGGCGTTCGGGCTTTATGGTTTGTCGTTGAATCACAAGCATATCCCGGAAATCGAGCGCCATGGCGGTCTGACGCGGCGGCCGATTTTTGTGCCCTCGGTCGGGCATTTTCGCCAGGGGATGCTGGTTTCGGTGCCGCTGCATCTGGATGCGCTGCCGGGCCGCCCGACCGCGCGCGAGATCGGGTGTGCGCTGGTGGCGCATTATGAGGGGGAAGGGCAGGTGCGGGTGCGGATGACGCCGGCCGAGCAGCGGCTGGATGCCGCATGTGTGGCGGGATCGGACCTGATGGAGTTGTTCGTGTTCGAGAACGAGGCCGCGAGCCAGGCGGTGCTGGTGGCGCGGCTGGATAATCTGGGCAAGGGCGCGGCGGGGGCGGCGGTACAGAATATCGGGCTGATGTTGGGGCTTGGGGTGTCGGGCCGTGTGGCGGAGCGCGTGCCGGCCTGAGCTTGACCGGCGCGGTTGCCTCGGCAACATTCGGGGCGACTGGAGGGCAAATCATGCGTTTGTTCGTCGCCCTTGATCTGCCGTGGGAGGTCAAGCAGACCCTGGCGGGGTTTGCGTTCAACCTGCCGGGGGCGCGCTGGGTGCCGGCGCAGAACATGCATCTGACGCTGCGGTTCATCGGCGAGGCCAGGCGGCTGGAGGCCGAGGAGATCGATCATGCGCTGGCGGCGATCCGCGGGCGGGGATTTTCGCTGGTGCTGACCGGGGCAGGCTGGTTCGAGAAGGCAGGACGGGTTTCAGCGTTGTGGGTGGGGGTCGAGCGCAACGAGGCGCTGCTGCATCTGCAGGCGAAGATCGAGACCGCGCTGCGGCGCATCGGGCTGGTGGCGGAACGGCGCCGGTATACGCCGCATGTGACGCTGGCCCGGATGGACATGCCGATCGGGCCGCGATTTGCCGAATTCGTGCAAAGCCGGAATTTGTATCGCTCGCCACCGATCGCGGTGGAGCATATCACGCTGTTCAGTTCGCATCTGGGCGATGTGCATCCTGAATATACCGCGGAGGTCGAGTATTCGCTTGGTTAAGCGGTAAACTTCAGAGAATGTTAAGACTTTCGGCGTATCGGTGCGTTGTATCGCGTTCAAGCCGGTTGTCCTGAAAGTTCACTGATTTCAATGATGCTTGTTTTGCTGGTCGGTTTTGCGGGTCTGGCTGCCGTTGCGGCGATTTATATTCATGACCGGCGGCAGACGACGCATACGATTTTGCGAAATTTTCCGGTGATCGGCCATTTCCGGTATTTTGCCGAAACCTGGGGCGAGTATATGCGCCAGTATCAATATCTGCCGGACTGGGCGGAGCGGCCGTTCAACCGGCTCGAGCGGTCCTGGGTGTACCGCTCGGCCAAGGGCGTTTCGAACCTGGTGAATTTCGGCAGCGAGACGGTGCCGAGCTTTATTTTCCGCAACGCGCCGTTTCCCGTGCTCGATGAGGAAAAGCGGCACTATGGCGGCAAGCTGATCGGGGTTACGGCGGGTCCGGGCGCGTGCCGGACGCCGTTTCTGGCGCGGCATTTTTTCAACATCAGCGGCATGAGTTACGGCGCACTGAGCCATGCGGCGGTGCTGGCGCTGTCGAAAGGCGCGCGGTTGGGCGGTATCTGGATGAGTACGGGTGAGGGCGGGCTGTCGGATTATCATCTCGCCGGCGGGGGTGATCTGATCATGCAGATCGGCACGGCGAAGTATGGGGTGCGTGATGGTGCGGGGGAACTGTCCGATGAGCGGCTGCGGGCGATCGCTGCGCATGAGCAGGTGCGGATGTTCGAGGTCAAGCTGGCGCAGGGGGCCAAGCCGGGCAAGGGCGGGATTTTGCCGGCGGGCAAGGTGACGGCGGAGATTGCGGCGATCAGGGGCATTCCGGAGGGTGAGGCGAGCATCAGCCCGAACCGGCATCGTGACATCGGCAATATTGCCGAGCTCGGTGCGTTCGTTGCGCGGGTGCGCGCGGTGACGGGCAAGCCGGTCGGGGTGAAATTCGTGGTGGGCGATGGCGCGTTCGTCGACGAGTGGTTTGCCGACTGCGTGGCGCATCCGGAGCACTGCCCGGATTTCGTGCAGGTCGATGGCGGGGAGGGTGGTACCGGGGCGGCGCCGGCGCCGCTGGCCGATTATGTGGGTCTGCCGATCACCCAGGCGCTGCCGCTGGTGGCGGCGGTGCGGGCGCGGCACGGGTTAAGCGAGCGGGTGCGGATTGTTGCATCGGGGAAGTTGGTCACGCCGGACAAGGTGGCCTGGGCTTTGTGCATGGGCGCCGATTTCGTGAGTTCGGCGCGCGGGTTCATGTTCAGTCTTGGGTGTATTCAGGCGATGAAATGTGGCTCGGGGCGATGCCCGACCGGGGTGACGGCGGTGGACCCGAAGCTGATCGCAGGGCTCGATCCGGCGGACAAGGCGGTGCGGGTGGCGAATTATGCGCGCCAGATCATCGAAGAGGTCGAGATGATCGCGCATTCCTGTGGTCTGACCGATGCGGCCTGTTTCGCGCCGCGGCATGTGACGGAGATCGAGCGCGGCGTCGGCGGTTTTCGTGCCCCAGCGACGTAGTCGCGATGACTTGATCCCGATCGGTTCCAAGTCGACTGCCAGTTCAAAAAATGGTCTTTGGTTGTTTTTTACAAAAAACTACGGCTTGAATTCAACTTTCTGTCGTCTTGATCACGCCGCTCATCGCATTGGCCAGGTCGGTCGGGATCAGGATCGTGGTGCCCTTATTTTTATTCATCTCGTAGATCAGGTTCATCTGCCGGATTTTCAGCGCGGCAGGGTTGGCGGCGTAGATGTCGCCGGCGCGGACGATTTGTTCGGCGATGGCGACTTCGGAGCTGGCCAGGGTGACGCGGGCCTGTTTTTCCTTTTCGGCCTGGGCGTTGCGGCTCATCGCGTCGTTCAGCTCGGCGGGGATGCGGACGTCGCGGATCTGCACGCCGATGCCGCCGATGCCCCAGTCCTGCGATTTATCGGCGATGACGGTGCGGATGCGCTGGTCCATCTGTTCGCGGTTGCCGAGGATTTCGGCGAGCGACATGCCGCTGATGGTCTCGCGCAGCGAGGTTTGCGCGACCTGGCTGATCATGGCGCGGTAGTCGAGCAGTTCGGTCGCGACGCGTTTCACGTCCTCGACCTTCCAGAACAGGATGGAGTCGACCGCGACGGAGACGCCATCGAGTGTTAGCGTGTTTTCCGCGCTGATGACGGTGCTTTGTTTGCGGGTATCGACGGCGACGTAGATGGTCTCGATCACCGGAATGATGAAGAAGGCGCCGGGGCCGCGGATGCCGGCGAAACGGCCGAGGCGCAGGACGACGGCGCGTTCCCATTCATTTGCCATGCGCAGTGACAGGGCGACGCCGGCGCCGATCAGGACAAGGACGACGCCGGGGACGAACAGGCGCAGCACGCCCGCGGCGAGGGCGCCGATGACGATGAGAATGATGGCGATGACGGCGGCGGATCGGTTCATTGCATGCGCCTGTCGGTGATTGGCGGCCCGGGGTGCGGGCGGCACGGCCTTGATGAATTATTCTTAAGAAATTTTTCGTCAATGGCATCGTGCGTTGGAGGTCCGGGCCGGAATCGAACCGGCATACGCGGATTTGCAGTCCGCTACATCACCACTCTGCCACCGGACCGGGCACGATCTGAGCTGGCTTATCGGGCCATCGGCGGCCAGCGGTCAAGACCGGTCGCGCGGAAGGCGGGTCGCGCGGGGCAGGAATGTTTTGCGAGAACGCGGACTCGCTTTATAGATAGAGACGCTCCCGCGTAGAGGCTTCCGGCTGAAGGACCCCGATGAAGGAAAAAGACCGCGATTTCCGCACCGCTCGTGCCTTGATGGTGGATTGTCAGGTCCGGCCGAACAACATCGTCGACGATCGGATCGTGACCGCGATGCGCACGCTACGCCGCGAACGGTTTGTGCCGCCCGCCCTGGTGGGACGCGCGTATAGCGACGCGGAATTGCCGCTGGGCGAGGGGCGGACCATGCCGTCGCCGTTGACCATCGGCCGGCTTGCGAGCTTTGCGGCGGTGCGGCCGGGTGAGCGGGTTCTGGTGATCGGCGCGAACACGGGCTACGGCGCGGCGGTGCTGGCGGCCTGCGGCGGGGCGGTGGTGGCGCTGGAATCGCGCGCGGATCTGCGCGCGATCGCGACGGCGGCACTCGCGACCGAGGCGCCCGAGGTACGCGTAGTGGCGGGGCGGTTGAGCGACGGGGCGCCGCAGCACGCCGCGTTCGATGTGATCGTGATCGAGGGGGCAATCGATGCGCTGCCGGTCGGGCTCGCCAGTCAGTTGACCCCCAAGGGCCGGGTGATCGCCATCGTGCGCCAGCGCGGCGTTGGCCGGATCGTGCGGGCGGAGGTCAGCGGCCGGGATTTTGTGCAGATCGTGCTGGCGGATTGCCAGGCTGGTGCGCTGCCGGGGTTCAGCCCCGAACCGGCATTTGCGTTTTGATGGAACGACCGACCAGATGCGGCCCTCGTGGCCGGCGTTTTCCGAGACTTGCATAAGGATGACCATGCGCCGTCGAATTACGACCCTTTGCGCGATTGTACCCATGAGCGTTCTGGCTTTGCAGCCGGTGGCGCGGGCGGCGCCGGACGGGCGGCCGGCGACGCTGACGCAGGCGCTGTCGGAAGCCTATGCTGATAATCCAACCTTGCAGGAGCAGCGGGCGAATCTGCGTGCGACGGACGAGACGGTGCCGGCGGCGCTGGCGGGCTGGCGCCCGACCGTTGAATTGCAAGGTACCGCGGGGCGGATCACCGGGGTCGAGACCGAGCAGTTGCCGGGCACCAATCCGCTGACCGGTGCGCCGACTCTCAGCCATTTGCGTCTGCCGCAGTCACGCAACGAGGAAATCGGCCAGCTGACCGTGACCGAGCAATTGTTCAGCGGCGGTGCGACGGTTGCGAAGACCCATGAGGCGAAGAACAACGTGTATGCCGCGCGGGCCCAACTGCTGTCGACCGAGCAGAGCGTGTTCACCAAAGTGGTGAACGCCTATGTCACGGTGATCACGGACCGTCAGCTGCTCGCGCTCGATATCAATAACCGCAGCGTGCTGGCGCAGCAATTGAAGGCGGTCAACGACCAGTTCAGCGTTGGCGAGATCACCGAGACCTCCGTGGCGCAGGCGAAGGCCTCGTTGGCCGGCGCGCAGGAGCAGGTCGAGGTGGCACGCGGCAATCTGAATATTGCCAATGAGACGTTCCGCCAGTTGGTTGGGGCGTATCCGGCCGCCGAACTGGTGCCGCCGCAGCCGTTGGCTCTGCCGGTAAAAGGTAAGGCCGATCTGGTACGCCAGGCGATGATCAATAATCCGGATGTGGTGGCGGCGCTGTTCACGCAGAGTGCCGATGTCGATGCGGTGGATGTTGCGATCGCGGCGCTCGCGCCGCAGCTTTCGGTGTCCGCTTCGGCGTTCAGCGAGCATAACCCGCTGGGGCCGAACAGTTCCTCGCGCGGCGGGCAGGTGCTCGCGAACCTGACGGTGCCGCTGTATCAGGGCGGATCGGAATATGCCGCGATCCGGCAGGCGCGGGACAAGGTGCAGTACGGCATCGCCGGCGTTGTGGATGCGCGGCGGACGGCGGTGCAATCGGCGACGCAGGCCTGGGAGGGGTTGATCGCCTCGAAGGCCGCGGTGCGCAGCACGCAGGAACAGATCAAATCCGACGCCATCGCGCTCGACGGCACCGAGCGGCAGGAAATCGTGGGCACGCGGGATACGCTCGATGTGTTGAATGCGCAACAATTACTGTTCAATGCGCAGACCACGCAGATCCAGAACATCGCCAACGTCGTCAACGAATCCTATGCGATTGCCGCGGCGATCGGGCGCCTGACCGCGACCGATCTGGCATTGCCGGTGCAGCATTACGATGATCTGAAATATTATGACCAGGTCAAGAATGCCTTGTTCGGCAATGGCAATGAGGCTTATGAACAGGCGGGCATCAGCCCCGACGGCACGCTGCTGCGCACGCCGGCGCCGGTGGCGCCGAAGCTGATCATGTCACCGAAATAGGCAAAACCAGTCAGGGGGATAAGGTCATGAGCATCTCGAACGAGCCGATCGGCGGGGAACCTTCGATGGATGAAATCCTGTCCTCGATCCGGCGGGTGTTGAAGGATGCCGAGACGGTGACGGTGCCGCCGGAGCATCAGGGCGACGCGGCGCCGCCCGATGCCGACTCGGTGATGGTGCTCGATTCCTCGATGATGGTGAGCGAGCCTTCGAACGGCGCCGCACGGGCGGCGCGGAGTGACACACCGGTGCATGAGGCGATCGCCCTGTCGCCCACGCTGTCGAGCGCGACGCCGGCCGGCACGGCGGCGACCGATGTTCCGTTCGAGCCGAACCGCGCGCGGGCGGCGGAGGCCACCGCGGCGGGTTCGGTCGAAGGGCCGCAGCCAATTTTGGGAGCACAGGCGGCCGAGGCGGCGGCAAGCCATATCGGCGCGCTGATGCGGAGTGTTGCGGCTGATCGGGGCCTGGCGGTGAGCCGGGGCGGCATCAGCATCGAGGATATCGTGCGCGAGGAGATGCGGCCGATGCTGAAATCCTGGCTCGATGCGCATCTGCCCAATCTGGTCGAGCGGGTGGTGCGCGCCGAGATCGAGCGGCTGGTCGGGCGGCCTGACGGTTTTTAGGCGCTCACCTTTGCGGGCGCGAGCGTTTCGCGCATAATCGGGCGATGCTGGACAAGAACTTCGACGCCGCCGCGTTCGAGACGCGGCTTTACGAGACCTGGGAACGCGCGGGCGCGTTTGCGGCCGACCCGGCGCGCAATGCCAGACCCTTCACCATCATGATCCCGCCGCCCAACGTGACCGGGCGGTTGCACGTGGGTCATGCGCTGACCATGACGCTGCAGGACGTGTTGATCCGGTTTCAGCGGATGAACGGGCGCGATGCGCTGTGGCAGCCCGGCACCGACCATGCCGGGATCGCGACCCAGTTGATGGTCGAGCGCGACTTGCAGGGTGAGGGCACGACCCGCAAGGAGATCGGGCGTGAGGCGTTTCTCGAGCGGGTCTGGCGGTGGAAAGAGGAGCAGGGTGGCGCGATCACGAGACAGTTGCGCCGGCTGGGTGCCTCGCCCGACTGGTCGCGCGAGCGCTTCACGATGGATGAGGGGCTGTCACGCGCGGTACGGACGATTTTCGTCCGCCTGTTCAACGACGGGCTGATCTACCGGGCGAAACGGCTGGTGAACTGGGACCCGGCGTTCGGTTCGGCGATATCCGACCTCGAAGTCGAGATGCGTGAGGTGAAGGGGTATTTGTGGCATCTGCGCTATCCGATCGAGGGGAGCGACGACGTGATCATCGTCGCGACGACCCGGCCGGAGACGATGCTGGGCGATACGGCGGTGGCGGTGCATCCGGGCGATGAGCGCTACGCGGCGCTGGTGGGGCGGACGGTGATCCAGCCGATCACCGGGCGGCGGATTCCGATCATCGCCGATGAATATTCCGACCCGGAAAAAGGCACCGGGGCGGTGAAGATCACGCCGGCGCATGATTTCAACGATTTCGCGGTGGGGCAGCGGCATGGGTTGGCGACGCCCTCGATCTTCGATCAGGCGGCGCGGGTGACGCTGGCGGAGGTGCGCGGCGATGCCGCACCGCAGGACCGGGAGTTTTTCGAGAGCCTGGAGGGGCTCGATCGGTTCGCGGCGCGGCTCGAGATCGTAGCACATCTCGATGCGATCGGCGCTTTGGAAAAGACCGAGCCGCATACCCATACCGTGCCGCAGGCGGAGCGGGGCGATACCATCATCGAGCCGTTGCTGACCGAGCAATGGTTCTGCAACGCCGAGGTATTGGCGAAGCCGGCGATTGCCGCGGTGGAGGACGGGCGCATCGCGTTCGTGCCCAAGCAGTGGGAGAACACGTATTTCGCCTGGATGCGGAATATCCAGCCCTGGTGCATTTCGCGGCAATTGTGGTGGGGGCACCGGATTCCGGCGTGGTATGGGCCGGAGGGGATGATTTTCGTGGCCGAATCCGAGGCGGAGGCCCGACGGGATGCCGAGGAGCATTTCGGCCATCCGGTCGATCTGCGCCAGGACGAGGATGTGCTGGATACCTGGTTCAGCTCGGCGCTATGGCCGTTTTCGACCCTGGGCTGGCCGGAGAATACGGCTGAGCTCGCGAAATACTATCCCGGGGACGTGCTGGTCACGGGGTTCGACATCATTTTCTTCTGGGTGGCCCGGATGGTGATGATGGGGCTGTACGTGATGGGCGACGTGCCGTTCCGCACCGTGATGATGAACGGGCTGGTACGCGACGAGCGCGGCCAGAAGATGAGCAAGACCAAGGGCAATGTGGTCGACCCGCTTACGTTGATCGAGGATTTCGGGGCGGATGCGCTGCGCTATACCGTGAGTGCGCAGAGCGGGGCGGGGCGCTCGATCAAGCTGGGGCCGACCATGGTGGCGGCGAACCGGAGTTTCATTACCAAGATCTGGAATGCGGCGCGGTTCTGCGAAATGAACGCGTGCCGGCCCGATGCCGCGTTTCAGCCGGCGTCGGCGCGGCTTGCGCTGTCGCGCTGGATTCTGGATGCGGCGAACCGGGCGGTGAGCGAGGCGACGGCGGCGCTGCAGGCGTATCGGGTCGCGGATTACGCGCTGATTTGTTACCGGTTCACCTGGGGCGATTTCTGCGACTGGTTTCTGGAGCTCGCCAAGCCGGGCCTCGCCGGTGATGATGCGGATGCGGTGGAGCGCCGCGCGGTGGCGGCACATGTGCTGGGGGTGCTGCTGCGGTTGCTGCATCCGATGATCCCGTTCGTGACCGAAGCGTTGTGGGATGAGTTGGGCTATGGCGCGGCGGGGTCGTTGATCCGCGCGCCGTGGCCCGAGCGTGAGCTGGTGAGCGAAGCGCCAGCGGCGCGGGACGAGGTTTCATGGGTGATCGCCGCGATTTCGGAAATCCGGGCGGTGCGCAGCGAGATGAACGTGCCGGCGGCGACGCGGATTCCGATCCTGATCCGGGATGCGTCGGCGGAGACCTTGGCGCGGGCCGGGCGGTGGCGTGAGGAGATCGCGCGGCTGGCCAGGATTTCCAGCCTGGAGGCGTTAGAGGGCGAGATGCCGCAGGGGGCGGCGCAGGCGATCCTGGCCGAGGCGACGCTGATTTTGCCGCTGGCGGACATCATCGATCTGGCGGCTGAGCGGAAACGCCTGGCGGCGACGCGGGCGAAGACGGCGAGCGATGCCGAGAAGATCGCGCGTAAGCTGGAGAATCAGGAGTTCGTGAGCAAGGCGCCGGAGGATATCATCGTGGAAAACCGCGACCGTCTGGACGCGGCGCATGCGGAGTTGGCGAGGTTGGACGCGGCATTGTCGAGAATCGGCTGAAAGTTTTTTGCTACTTTTTTTCAAAAAGTAGGCCTTCCTTAACCGTCCGAGAGCAAAATCAATGAGCGAGTTGTATTGGGCCGAAGCCGCCAAGGCGATCGACTGGATCGAGCCGTATGAGCAGGTGTTCGACGCCGCGCAGGGTCCGTTCGGGCGCTGGTTTGTCGGCGGGGTGCTGAATACGGCGGCGAATTGCCTGGATCGGCATGTCGAGGCCGGGGCGGGTGAGCGGGTCGCGCTGATCTGGGACAGCGCGATGGAAGGAAAGGTTGTGCATTACACCTATCGGGTGCTGCGCGACCGGGTGGCAAAGCTGGCGGGGGCGATGGCGGCACGCGGTGTCGTCAAAGGCGATCGCGTGGTGATCTATATGCCGATGGTGCCGGAAGCGGCGATCGCGATGCTCGCCTGCGCGCGGCTGGGGGCGGTGCATTCGGTCGTGTTCGGCGGGTTTGCCGCACCGGAACTGGCCGCACGGATCGATGCGGCGACACCGAAGCTGGTGATTGCCGCTTCTTGCGGGTTGGAACCGGGGCGGGTGGTTGCCTACAAGCCGATTCTGGATGCGGCTTTGGATATCGCCACGCACCGGCCGGACACCTGCCTGATTTTTCAGCGGGATGCCGCGCCCGCCATGATGGTGGCGGGGCGGGACGAGGATTTCAGCGCGGCGGAGGCGGCGGGGATGCCGCACGAGCCGGTGCCGGTGGCGGCGACCGATCCGCTGTATGTGCTTTATACATCGGGCACGACGGGCAAGCCCAAGGGGATCGTGCGGGATAACGGCGGGCATGCGGTCGCGCTGGTCAACTCGGTCCCGTTGATTTTTGATGTCCGGCCTGGCGAGGTCATGTGGACGGCCTCGGATGTGGGATGGGTGGTGGGGCATACGTATATCGTCTATGCGCCGCTGCTCGCGGGGGTCACGTCGGTCATGTATGAGGGCAAACCGGTCGGCACGCCGGATGCCGGGGCATTCTGGCGGGTTTGCGCGCAGCATCGGGTCAAGACCCTGTTCACCGCGCCGACCGCGCTGCGGGCGATCAAGCAGCAGGACCCGGATGGTGCATTGATCGCGGCTTATGATCTTTCGGCGCTCGAGGCGTTGTTTCTGGCCGGCGAGCGCTGCGATCCGCCGACGGCGCATTGGATCGCGGCGCTGCTTGACAGGCCGGTGATCGATAATTGGTGGCAGACCGAGACCGGCTGGCCGATCTCGGCGCGGTTCCGCCAGACCGGGTTGACCCCGTTCAAGGCGGGGTCGGGCGGGCGGGCGTGCCCGGGGTATGAGGTGCAGGCGCTGGACCCGGACGGCGCATTGATGCCGGCGGGCGAGGTGGGGGCGCTGGCGATCCGGCTGCCGTTGCCGCCCGGCTGCGCGCCGACGCTATGGAACGACGATGACGGATACCGGCGCGCGTATCTCGAGGCCTATCCGGGCTGGTATCGGACCGGGGATGCCGGGGCGGTGGACGCGGATGGTGATATCTGGGTGATGGGGCGGACCGATGACATCATCAATGTCGCGGGGCACCGTTTGTCGACCGGGGCGATGGAGGAAGTGTTGGCGGCGCACCCCGATGTCGCGGAATGCGCGGTGATCGGGCGGCACGACGCCGTGAAGGGCGAAATTCCATTCGGTCTGGTGGTGCTGAAGGCCGGCGTGACACGGGACGAGGCGGTGATTGCGGCGGAGCTGGTGGCGCTGGTGCGCGAGCGGATTGGACCGGTGGCGGCGTTTCGGCACGCGGTGGTGGTGCAAAGGTTGCCCAAGACGCGATCGGGCAAAATTTTGCGGGCGACGATGCGGCAGATGGCGAATGGGCAGACGCCGGTGGTGCCACCGACGATCGAAGACGCCAGCGTGTTGGAGTCGCTTGCCGGAAAGTTCTGAGGGTGAAAAATCACTGCCATTTGTGTCAAAACGGAGCGGCGTGGCGCCATCGCACGGAGGGGCGCCGGACCGGCGGCGGGTGGATACCAAACCTGTCGTGGCTGCCGCCCTACAGCTATAGCCTCAAACTCATCGAGCCACTCTTCGCCGAGTTCGAACGCAGGCTCCGGCAGGCCGTAGAGCGCATCAAGATGGCGATCTGGTAACGCTTGGGCTCGGTTCCGGAGCATTATGCTTCCAGCCTGACGTGATCAGGCTTCGGCTGCCCACCTGCTGCTGCGCGCGGCGCCGCGCGCCGTAATGAGCGGTACCATATACCAAGCAAAATATAATTTATTTCACGTACCTGCAGTGGGCCGGGGCGACGGTGGTCGCTTGCGTCCGGGTTTTGCGGTGCGGTATGGCGGGTCATGCGTATTTTATATCATTTGCCGCTGTCGCCCTATGCCCGCAAGGTCAGGCTGGTGCTTGCCGAAAAACGTCTGCCGTTCGAATTGCGGGTCGAAAAGACCTGGGAGCGGCGGCCTGAATATCTGGCGCTCAACCCGGCCGGCACGGTGCCGACGCTGACCGAAGACAACGGGCTGGTGATCCCGCATTCCAACACGATCTGCGAATATCTTGACGAGGCGTATCCCGATATCTCGCTGGTCGGGCGGACGCTGGGTGAGCGGGTCGAAATCCGCGCGGTGACCGCCTGGTTCGATGAGCGGTTTGCCGCCGAGGTGTCACGCAATCTGTTGTACGAAAAGACGATGAAACCAGTGGCGAAGCGGGGTGCCCCTGATGCCGCGCGCCTGCGCGAGGGATATGCGGCACTGCGCGGGCATCTCAGCTATATCGGCCATCTGGCGGAGACGCGGAAATACCTGGCCGGGGCCAATCTGTCGCTGGCCGATTTTGCCGCCGCCGCGCATCTGTCCGCGCTCGATTTCATCGGCGATGTCGATTGGGCGGGGGCGCCGGCGGCGAAGGAATGGTACGCGCGGATCAAATCCCGCCCCTCGTTTCGCGCGCTGCTGGCTGATCGGGTGTCGGGGTTCAACCCGCCGCCGCATTATGCCGATCTGGATTTCTGAGGGGGACGTGAAGAAGGCTTCTTTTTTGTAAAAAAGAAGCAAAAAACTTTTTGACTCTGGGGCAAGGGCGGCTTCATCGGCACAGGCCCAGATCAATAAAGTTTTTTTTGCTTCTTTTTTGTTCACAAAAAAGAAGACCTTTCTCTTTCCTTGTCTATGCTCAGTAAATCCCCTTCTTGATCAACGGCAGCATCTTCTCGACCATCGCGCCGTTGTCGGTCCCGGCTGCGGTATTGGTATTCATGCCTTCGAGGCCGAATTTCTTGGTCAGCACGCACTGCATGACGGGTAGGAAACCCTGCAGGTATAGTTGCTGGTTGAGGGTGACGGTGATGTAGTTGCTCTTGAGCCCTGCGATGGTCGCGGGGGCAAGGTCGATGCCGCCGACCGTGATCTGGCCGGGTTTCTTGCCGGCTTCCTTCAGCGCCTGCGGGATGAACGAGGTCACCAGGCCTTGTTGCGTGCCGATTGCCTTGATGTTGGGATGGCGCTCGATGAAGGCGACCATGATCGGCACCGCGAGGGCGGGATCGGCGTTGACCTTATCGGAGATATTCAGCTCATATACTTTCAGTCCCGCCTTTTTGAGCCCATGCGCGAGGCCTTTGTCGGACAATCCGCGAATGCCTTCGGCGAATACGCCGTATTCGAGCGCAACATCGCCCTTTTTCAGATTGCCCGCCTTGATCATGGCCGCGGCGGTGGTCTCGCCGCCCTTGAACAGATAGGTGCCGGCATAGCCGAAGCCATTGGCGCGATAGAGGTCTTCGAGTTTGGGCAGCGGCACGTTACCGGCGGTGACCACGATGCCTTGCTTCTCGGCCTGGGCGACCAGCGGCATGAACGGCTTGTTGCCGGGATGGCCCATGATTTCGATGCAGTCCGGCTTGGCGGCGAGCGCCTGGCGGAACTGGGTGATCATGGTTTCGGGTTGCCAGTTGGAATATTGCTCGATCAGCTTGATGCCGAGTGCCTTGGCGGCATCCTTGGCGCCGATTTCGCGCGGCAGGGTGGACCCATCGCCCGGGCTGCCGCCCATCTGGAAATACATGGTCAGGCCGGCGCCGAGCTTGTCGCTGCTCGGGGCCGCGATCGCGGCGGTGGTCGCCAAGGCCAGCAGGGCGGAGACGGCAATGCCGCCGGTGAGGCCAGATTTCAGTCGTTTCATGGATGATTTCTCCCTATCGTGTTGATTTGTCAGGTTTTGGAAAACAGGCGGCGCTGCAACTGGCGGATCCGGGCCGGATCGTCGATGCCGATATGCAGCACCACCGCCGAGACGAAGACGAGGCCGACGATGACCTCGACCCAGAAGCCGGCAACGCCGGTTGCGACGATGCCGGCATCGAGCATGCCGATGATCAGGGCGCCGAAAAAACTGCCGACCACGGTTGCGGTGCCGCCGAACACCGACGTGCCGCCGATGAACACGGCGGCGAGGGCCGAGAGCAGCATGCCCTGACCCTGGGTTGGAAAATAGCTGAGG
This sequence comes from Acidiphilium sp. PA, assembly GCF_026191915.1. Classification (GTDB taxonomy): domain Bacteria; phylum Pseudomonadota; class Alphaproteobacteria; order Acetobacterales; family Acetobacteraceae; genus Acidiphilium. The sequence goes on along the minus strand of NZ_JAIMBY010000005.1, from coordinate 196,967 downwards.
TTTTCCAACGTCAGCAGCACGGCCGCGAAGCCGCCGAGCGCGCCCATCAGCGTGAACAGCTTGATCCGCTCGCGTAGCGTGTTGATGCCGACGACGCGGGCGACCTCACGGCTATCGCCGATGAACAGGAGGTGTTCGCCGAAGCGATGGCGGTTGAGGATGAACCACACCACCACGGCGACGCCGAGCGCCCAGAAGGCCTCGCTCGGAATGCCGAGCACGGTGCCGGACAATATGCCGTTGATCGCGGTGCCGGCCAGGCGCTCCAATGTGTAGGACATGCCGCCGGACAGGACGGTTGCGATGCCGGACCAGAAGAACGAGGTGCCGATGGTAATGATGATCGAGGGAATCCCGATCACCGCGATCAGGAACCCGTTCACCACACCGATCAACGCGCCGCCGGCGATTGCGGCGAGCAGGCCGAGCCACGGTGCGTCATAGGTGCGGGTGACATAGGCGAACAAAAATCCCGAAAGCGCGATGACCGCGGGAAACGACAGGTCGATCTCGCCGGCGGCGATCACCAGCGTGAGGCCGAGCGAGAGGATCATCATCGGCGGGATGGTGACCAGGAAGGAATTGTAGATGGGCCAGTGGAGGAACACGGTCGGCGCGAAACCGACGAACAGGCCGATCAGCACAAAGAACACGATGATGATCGGCAGGCCTTCGAGCTTGACGGCCGTGCGCGGGTTGAGGGCGGGGGCGGGATGTTTCAGGGGTGTGTCGCTCATGCGGCGGCGCCGATCTTGGTTTTTTGCAGGTCGATCAGGAACAGGGTGAGGTCGGCGAGGCTCATGTCGGCCGGCCGGATATTTGCGACGATCCGGCCGCGATCGAGCACCACCAGCCGGTCGGCCAGCGCGTGCACATGGGCGAGATTATGCTCGATATAGATCGCGGCACGGCCGGAGGCTTTGATCCGGCGCACGAAATCGAGCACTTTCTGCACTTCCTTGATCGCAAGCGCGGTGGTGGGTTCGTCGAGGATGATCAGGTCGGCGTCGAAATGCATGGCCCGGCCGATCGCGATGCCCTGGCGCTCGCCGCCGGAGAGCTTGGCCACGGTGGAATCGGCATCGATCCCGACGCCGCGAAAGCCGAGTTGGCGTTGCAGGATTTCATTGGCGATGCGGCGCTGTTCGCGCACCTTGATGAAGCCGAACCGGTTGGTGATCTGACGGCCCACGAAGAAATTGCGCCAGAGCGGCTGTTTCTCGCCGAGCGATTTTTCCTGATAGACGGTTTCGAACCGCAGATCGTGCGCGCGCCGGACGGAGAAATTGGCCCAGTCCACCGGTTGATCGCGGATGAACAGACGGCCCGACGTCGGCGGGATGACGCCGGTGAGGGTTTTGATCAGCGTGGATTTGCCGGCCCCGTTGTCGCCGATCAGGCCGACGATTTCGTTGCGCCCGATCGCCAGATCGATGTCGGACAGGGCACGTACCTTGCCGAATGCGACCGAGAGTTTATCGGCACGGACGATATGCTCATAGGCGCGGCTTGACGTGGTTTCCGCCATTGTTTCCCCCGGAATGCACTGTGTCGACGTTCGATGTCGCGAATTTTTGTTTTTTATCGAGTGAAGACATCCGTAAGTCAATCGGTATTTGGTGGATCTGGGAGCGGGTTCTGTATTGTGGAAGAAAATTGGCGGTGCGCGTCATCACGTTATCGGCATGAGCATACGCCCGGGAAAGTATCGTTGGGGATGACGGTTGAAATCTGTGACCTGCCCCTCCTTTTTAATAGGTCTGGAGAGGTGGCCAATGTCGGTAAAGCGTAACAAAACGTTCAGATCTTTGCATGGAATTCTGCTGGCGGGCGTCGCGTCGGTCGCGCTCGTGCTTGGGGGCTTTGCGGTCGCGGGCCTGGTGCACGATGCGCATGCCGATGCGAAGGTAGCCGCGTCCAAGGGCGTAACCACCTGGCCTGACGCCGATACGACGGTTGCCGCCAAGCCAAAGGCCGGCAATGAGGGATGGGACATTCCCCAGCCGGTCACGATGCCGAGCGACCCGAAACAGGCGGCGTTGGTCAAGAAAGGTATGTTCCTCACCGTCGCGGGGGATTGCCTGCCCTGTCACAGCGTGGCCGGCGAACCTGCGTTGGCGGGTGGGCGCGCGGTCGGTACGCCGTTCGGCACGGTATTTTCGACCAATCTGACGTCGAGCAAGCGCTACGGCATCGGCGGCATGACTGACAAGCAGTTTTACGCAGCGGTGCACGACGGGATAGAGCCGGGCAGTTCGTTGGTGATCTTTCCGAAATACGAATACCCGGTGATGCCCTACACCGCCTATTCGAAGCTGACCTACTCCGACGTGATGGCGATCAAGGCGTATCTGGACAGCCTCGCGCCGGTGCGGATCAAGAACCGGCCGGACACGATGTTTTTCCCGACCGATCTACGCGCGGGCATGCTGGCGTGGCGCTTGCTGTTCTTTCATCCGCATCCGGTTCGCTATCAGGCGGGATGGAGCCAAAGTGTGCGGCATGGGGCTTATCTCGTGCAGGCGCTGGCACATTGTAATGCGTGCCACACGCCGCGGAATATCGCGATGGCATCGATCCATGCGCGGTATCTCGCGGGCGGGCATATCATTGATCAGGCCTGGTATGCGCCCAACATCACCAACTCCAAGCGCGATGGGCTAGGGTCTTGGAGCGACAATGCGGTTTTCACCTATCTGTACGATGATGGCGACATGAAGCAGGGCGCGCCGTTCGGCAAGATGAAATCGGTGGTCGATGACAGTCTGAGCCGGCTGCCGAAGGCGGACGTACAGGATATCGTGGCCTATCTGCGGACGGTGAAGCCGTTGAAGAGTCATTTCCCGTCCGTGGCCGAGACGTCGGTTTCCGTGGCGGCGGGCAAGACGTTGTATGACGATGAGTGCGCGCGTTGCCACATGAAGAACGGCGAGGGTGCCAGCGACAATATCCCGAACCTTGCGCATAATCAGGCGGTGTGGAACGGCAAGCCGATCGACCTGATCGGCATGATGCTGGGCGGGTTCGAGCCTTGGCACAAAAACCAGACCGCAATGCCGATGTTCGGCGCCACGCTGAGCGATGGGCAGATCGCCGATATCGCCGATTACGTTCGCACCGCCTGGGGCAATCGCGGCAAGCCGGATGCGACGGCGAATACCGTTGCGTCCCTGCGCCCGCAGGCGACGATCGAGGTTGATCTGAATACCGGCAGCACCCGTGCGAGCCTGAGCAAGGGGGGCAAGACCCGTACGTTCGACGATATTTCGGGGCGAGTTTGGGTGAATGGCAACCGCACCGATTGCCGGATGAAGGCGGATTTTTCGAACCAGTACGGCAAGAATCCGGTGTTGCTGGGCGGGGCCTGCGCCTCGCAGGGCAACGAGTTCATCGGGCGCGCGACGATCGACGGCAAGGTGACGCCGGTCCTGCTGGGGGTTCGTCAGGTGATCGAGAATGGCCATGTGGTCGGGCTCGATCTGAGCGGGGATCTCGGCGGTGGGCGGATGCTCGATGAACGTATCGCGCTCAAGACGACGAATTACTGAGGGAGATGATGATGACCAATCCGATCAAGCGGCGCACCATCATCAGCCTTGGCAGCATGGCAGCGGTTTGCGGCGGTGTTGCGACCGCGCGGGCGGCGGCCCGGCCGAGTGCGGCGCAATTGCAGACGATGGTGCCGAGTGTCTCGAAGGCTGCGGTCGGTTATCGCGATATTCCGTGGCACGGCGAGGTTTGTGGCGCATGCGTCTGGTTCAAACCGCCTGATGCCGGGAGCACGGTCAGCCACTGTCATCTGGTTGCCGGCCCGATCAGCGCGGGCGGATGGTGTCAGGCGTGGATGAAACACTAGCCAACGGGCGCCTGGTTCCGCCTGCCGGTTCGACAGGGTTTGCAGCAGCCGCCGTGCTGGCAGACGAATGACGGGCGGCCACCGCTTTGACGCCGCGCCCTTCGCTCCGGTCTGACGGTTGGCGACAATGAGCGCCGGTCGACCTGATGTTCGAGCCGGCGCGGCGGTTACGCTTATGTGTCTGACGTCAGGGGCAACGGACGTGCTCTCGTATCTGACCCTGGGACATGTTTTTACCTCGTCGATGACCGGTGTTACGGCCCTTTTGATCATCGCCCTGGCGGAGGCGAAACGTCCGACCGCGGTGCGCGCGGGCATCTCGATCGCGAGTTATCTGGCGGGTGGCGCGCTGGCGGCGCTGGTGCGGCCCCCGAAACATGCGCCCGACAGCGCGCGGCGCAGCGTGCGCCGCCTGCTGAGTGTCGAGGCGGTATTGCTTGCAACGTATTGTCTCATCGCGGCGAACGCCCCGCAGGGGGCGATGGGCGGTCTGCGCGATGTCCTGATCGTTCTGTCGGCGATGACCATGGGAATCCAGTCGGTCGCCGCGCGCCAGACCCATGAACGGGGAATTACCACCGTAGTGCTCAACACCACGATGACCGGCATCGTGGTCGCATTGACCGAACGCTGTTCGGGTCGGCGAACCCAGCCGCTTTCGGCCCATTTCGGCCTGAAACTCCTGGCGATCATGGGTTATGCCACGGGCGCGCTGGTGGTGGCGGGGACGTTGATGAACCACTGGTTCGCCGCCGATCTGGTACCGCTTGCCGCCACATGTGCGGCGCTTTCGCTCTATCTGCGTCCGTCCTGGGCGTGAGGTTGCCAAGCGGGCGGGGTCTTGGCCCCTTCAATTCGCCGCCAGCGCCCGGCGCAGCGCGCCGGTAGCATCGCCGATCACCCCGTGGCGCAGCAGAAAATCGATCAATACCAGATTGACGTTGAACTTCACGGCATCGCCGGTAGTCATGATTGCCGGCAAGGCGGTGGCCGGCATCAATAGGAACGCCTCGACCTCACCGTCGGCGGCGTGGGGCGTGAAATCGTCGGGCAGTTCGAGATCGTAGCAATAGAGTATGTCGCGCCGCAGACCCTCGGGGCGTTCCATGTCGTAGGCGATGCGCGCGGTTTCGGTCGCGCGGGCGGTGAGGGTGGCTGGCATCGCGGCTTCTTCGGCGGCTTCCTTGAGCAGGGTTTCAAACGGCGTCATGCCGGCGGAGACGCCACCGCCCACGATGTTGTCGAGTTTGCCGGGGTCCAGTTTTTTGGTCGCACTGCGCCGCGCGATCCAGAGATGGAGACCATCGGCGCGGCGGACATAGCCGTTGAGGTGCACGCCCTGGCCGATGATGCCGAAGGCTGGCAGGGCGCCGCGATCAAGCCGGGTGAGCACCGGGCTGTCCGGCGCGTGGCGCACATCGAAATCCTCGCCGCGGGTGCGATAGCCGAACTGGGTGGCAAGCGCGGCGGCGATCGGGTTGAGGCGATGGGCTGCGGCGGGATCGATCGTCGCGGTGGTGCCATCGATCGTCACAAGATCGCCCAAGGCGGTCGCGAGCGCGGGTGCGATGTAGCCGACCTGATCGGCGCCGATCATGAGCGCGAGGCGCTCGCCGGGCAGGATGGCGGTGCGGCATCGGGTGATCAGGGCGAGCAGGGCGGCGTCCGGCACCGATGCAAACCGGGCAGGGGGATGCTGATCCCCGCCGTTACCCATTTGCAATCTGGTGCCTGCATGCCATGTCGTGCAGATGGCCCATACCGTTGATATTGCCAAGAGCGACAGTTCCTGGACGACCGTGAAATCCCTGTTGCCGTATCTGTGGCCGAAGGGCGAGCCCGGCCTGCGGGTGCGGGTGGTGCTGGCGGCGACGGCACTGATTCTCGCGAAAATCGCGACGGTGATCGTGCCGATCATTTATTCCCATGCGGTCAACGCCCTGTCGCCCAAGGCTGGGCCGCTGATGGTGCCGGCCGCGCTGATCGTGGCCTATGGGTTGGTGCGCATGGCATCCGCCGGATTCAACGAATTGCGCGATGCCTTGTTTGCCGCCGTGCAGCAGCGCGCGGCGCGCTCGGTCGGGCGGGAGACGTTCGAGCATCTGCACGCGCTGTCGATGCGGTATCACCTGGATCGGCAGACGGGCGGCCTGTCGCGGGTGATTCTGCGTGGAACGACGGGCATACAGAACGTGCTGCGGCTGACGACGTTCAATGTGATCCCGACGCTGTTCGAACTGTTTCTGACGATGGGGATTTTATGGACGCTGTTCGACTGGCGCTACGCCGCGGTGACGCTGGTGGCGGTGGGTGGCTATATGGCGTTTACGTTTTCGTTCACGGCGTGGCGGATCAAGTTTCGCCGCCAGATGAACGAGACCGACAATGCGGCGCAGACCAAGGCGATCGACAGCCTGCTGAATTTCGAGACGGTGAAATATTTCGGCAACGAGCAGCACGAGGCGAAACGGTTCGACGAGAGCCTGGCGGCGTATGAAACGGCGGCGGTCAAATCGCAGGTTTCGCTCAATGCGTTGAACCTGGGCCAGGCGATCATCATCGCGGCCGGGTTGGCGGTGATGATGCTGATGGCGGCGCAGGGCATCGTGGCCGGCAAGCTCAACATCGGGCAGTTCGTGCTGGTCAACACCTATCTGATCCAGTTGTATCAGCCGCTGAATTTTCTGGGCGTGGTGTATCGCGAGGTCAAGCAGGGGCTGATCGACATGGAGCAGATGTTCGCGTTGCTGCGCACGCCCCAGGAGATCACCGATCGGGCCGATGCAAAAACCATCGCGCCGCAGGGGGCCGCCGTATCGGTCGAATTCCGTGATGTCCGGTTCGGCTATAGTCCGGACCGCGAGATTTTGCATGGCGTGTCGTTCCACGCCGCACCGGGGCAGAAGATTGCCCTGGTCGGGCCGACCGGATCGGGCAAATCGACCACCTCGCGGTTGTTGTTCCGCTTCTATGACGTGACCGAAGGGGCCGTTCTGGTCGACGGGATCGATGTGCGTGATCTGGCGCAGCAGTCGTTGCGCGCGGCCATCGGGGTGGTGCCGCAGGATACCGTGCTGTTCAACGATTCGATCCGCTACAACATTGCCTACGGCAGGCCGGGAGCGACCCAGGCGGAGGTGGAGCAGGCGGCAAAATTCGCCCAGATCCATGAGTTCGTGATGTCGCTGCCGCAGGGCTACGACACGCGGGTGGGTGAGCGGGGCCTGAAATTGTCGGGTGGGGAGAAGCAGCGGGTCGCGATTGCGCGCACCATGTTGAAGAACCCGCGGATTCTGGTGCTCGACGAAGCGACCAGCGCGCTCGATACCGCGACCGAACAGGAAATCGGCGCCTCGCTGCGCCAGGTGGCGCGTGACCGGACGACGCTGGTGATCGCCCATCGCCTGTCCACGGTGATCGATGCGGATGAGATCCTGGTATTGCGCGACGGTGAGATCGCGGAGCGCGGCACGCATGCAGCGCTGCTGGCCATGGATGGCGTTTATGCCACGATGTGGGTGGCGCAGTCGGAACTGGCTGAGGCGCTGGACACGGAGGCCGCGCTTGCCACCGGTCCGAGCATTCGGGAGCTGGCGGCGAATTCCGCCGAATAAACCGCGTCAAGCGCTTTATTTCAACGCTGCCGACCATTAGGTCATCTGTCGAGACTTTTACATCTGGAGCGCCCGACGTGACGGACATGGACGATTTTGCGACCGAGGAACAGATCATGCAGGCCGGATCGATGATCGACCGGCTGGTGAAACACATGATCGACCAGAAGCTGCCGCCGATCGCGGTCGCATCGGCCTTGTTGGGAGGGGCGCTCAATGTGTTGAGTGCGTCCCTGCCGGATGAAGCGATCCTGCGGATCTTGCACAACGCGGTGGAAAGCGTGGAGTCCGGCGAGTTGCGCGACATCGATGAAACCCGGCAATGAGGCGCGTGGGTGGCAGGGCGGCCGCACCGCCTTTCCGATAAGCGACGCAGAACCTCATGGCCGGTGCGTCAGGCCGCATCCTGTGCCGGGCCGATGCCCTTCGTCGTTGCTTATTACTTGACAATAACCCCGGATTAACGATAACCACCGATTTACTACAAGGGTCAAATTAATTTGGTGCGCTGCGAAACCGGCGCACGGCCATTCGTGTCAAACCAGAGGAAACACCATGAAAATCAGCTTCAGGACGTTTATCGCAGGCAGTGCGCTCGCCGTCGCGGCGTTCGGCATCCAGGCGGCCCATGCGGATGCCATCAGCAAACCCAAGGCGGTAAAAATCAGCAGCAAGAAAACGACGATCGCGTTTCTGCTGCCGGAAAATTCGTCGCCGCGGTATGAGCAGGTCGATCGGCCGTGGTTCATCAAGATGGCGAAAGCGGCCGATCCCAACGCCAAGCTGATCGTCAGCAACGCCAATTCGAGCCCGGATACCCAGCTCAACCAGGCCCAGTCGGCGATTTCGAACGGTGCCAACGTGCTCGTGGTCGATCCGGTGGATGGCAAGGCGGGTGCGGCAATCGTGAACTATGCTGCGCGCAACCACGTCAAGGTGATTTCCTATGACCGGCTGATCCAGGATTCCAAGCCGGATTACTATGTCTCGTTCGACAATGTGAAGGTCGGTGAGCTGCAGGGCAAGTACATTGCCGCGCACACCAAGGCCGGCGGCCAGGTGATGATGATCAACGGCGCGCCGACCGATCCCAACGCGTTCGATTTTCGTAACGGTGCGATGAAGGTGCTTGGCCCGCTGTTCAAGTCGGGCAAACTGCATCTGGCCTATTCGGTGATGACGCCGGATTGGAGCCCGCAGAACGCGTTCGAGGAAAGCCAGCAGGCGCTGACCCGGCTGCACAACAAGGTCAACGCCGTCCTTGCCGCCAATGACGGCACGGCTTCCGGCGCGATTCGCGCGTTGCAGGCGGTCGGGCTCGCCGGCAAGGTGCCGGTGACCGGGCAGGATGCGACCAATGGTGGCCTGACCTTCATTCTGGAAGGTCTGCAGTCGATGACCGTGTTCAAATACGTGCCGGCCGAAGCGGCTGCGGCGGCCGAGCTTGCGGTGGCGGTGGCAACCGACGCCAAGCCGCCCGCCGGCCTGCTGAACGGCAAGACCAACAACAAGATGATCAACGTGCCTTCGGTCCTGCTCACGCCGGTGGTGGTGACCAAGGCGAATGTTGCCGACACGGTGATCAAATCGGGCTATACCACCTGGAAGGCGATCTGCGTCGGCCCCGCGGCCGATGGCAAGATCTGCAAGGCAAACGGCCAGTAATCGGCCGGGTCAGCGACGGCGGGCGCCTGACGCGCCCGCCGCATGCCCTCGGGAGGGATCGAGTATGAGCGCGGTTATCAACCCAGTTGCAACCGGCATGCCTTTGTTGACGGTGCGGGGCTTGCAGAAACGTTATGGCGCCGTGGTTGCATTGCGTGACGTTAGCTTTTCGGTCTCGCGTGGCGAGGTGACGGCACTGCTTGGCGACAACGGGGCCGGCAAATCGACCACGATCAAGGCGATCGCCGGGGTTGCCCCGATCGATGAGGGCGAGATTTTGCTCGAAGGCAAGCCGGTGTCGATCCGCCACCCGTCCGAGGCGAACGCGCTGGGGATTCAGACCGTCTATCAGGATCTGGCGCTGTGCGATAACCTCGGTATCTGCGCCAATCTGTATCTCGGCCGGGAACTGGTTTCCAAGCCCACCCCGTTCGGCCCGCATGTGCTGCGCGATGTCGATATGGAGGCCGAGGCACGCAAGGTGCTGAAGACCCTGCGGATCAACCTGCCAGCGCTCGATACGCCGGTCGCTTCGCTGTCCGGCGGGCAGCGCCAGGCGGTCGCGATCGCGCGCGCCGTGCTGTGGGATTCCAAGCTGGTGATCATGGATGAGCCGACGGCGGCACTCGGAGTCGCGCAGACCGCCGAAGTGTTGAGGCTGGTGCGCGATCTGGCCGGGCAGGGCTATGGCGTCATTTTGATCACACATAACATGCAGAACGTGTTCCAGGTTGCCGACAATATCGCGGTGCTGCGCCTGGGCGCGACCGTGATGGAACGGCGCCGCGCCGATCTGACGCCGGAACAGGTGGTCGGCGCGATCACCGGCACGCTCGCGATTCCCGGAACCACCGCCGCTGGAGCCGTGGCATGAGCACGACGACGCAAACTGCCCCGCAATCGCCCTTCAAACGTTGGTTGTCCGGCGTTACCAATGCGTCCGACCTTGGCATGTTGCCGGTCATCGCGGCGCTGATCCTGATCTGGATCGTGTTCGAGGTCCTGAACGCGAATTTCCTGACGCCGCGTAATTTGTCGAACCTCGCGGCGCAGATCGTGGTGACCGGCACGCTGGCGCTCGCGGAAATCTATATCATCCTGCTCGGCATGATCGATCTGTCGATCGGCTGGAACTCGGTGCTTGCGGCGTCGATCTTTTCACTCAGCACGGTGTTTTTCCACCTGCCGGTTGTGGTCGGGCTGGTACTGGGCGTGGCGTGTGCCACCGGCATCGGGTTTCTGCAGGGCATGCTGGTCTCGCGCGTCGGTGTGCCGAGTTTTGTGGTCACGCTGGGTGGCGCGATGGTCGCCGAAGGTATCACGCTCGGTATTCTGACGCCGCATGGTGGTTCGGTGCCGCTGGCGGATGATCTGACGACGGCGATCGGCACGCTCAACCTCGATCCGGTATGGAGCTGGGCCGCCAGCATCGTGCTGTTCGGCACCTACGCGGCCCTGACGCTCAACAGCATCCGCAAGCGGGCGGCCGGCGGCAGCGAGGGTGGCTATGCCGCCGTGATGCGGCTGGTCGGCGTCGGCGTGATGCTGTTCGGGGCGGTATTCATGCTGAACGCCTACCGCGGCGTGCCGTTCCTGCTGATGATTTTTCTGATCGCGCTGTTCGCCTCGGCTTTCGTGACCAAATCGACCCAGTTCGGCCGGCATCTTTACGCGGTCGGCGGCAATGCCGAGGCGGCGCGCCGGGCGGGTATTTCGGTCAAGGGTATCCAGCTCGCGGTGTTCGTGATCGCGGGATTCCTGGTCGGTCTGGCGGGATATCTGGACGCGGCGCGTCTCGGCGTCGCTTCGGCCTCGGTCGGTAATGGCGACATCATGCTGAACGCGGTGGCGGCGGCGGTGATCGGCGGGACGTCGCTGTTCGGGGGGCGTGGCAGCGTGTACGGCGCGCTGTTCGGCGCTCTGGTGATCGAGAGCGTGAGCAACGGCATGAACCTGCTGGGTGCGGCGTCATCGGTACGGTTCATCGTCGAGGGCGGTATTCTGCTCGCGGCGATCACGATCGACACGGTGTTGCGGTTGAAGCGGATGCGCAGCGGCCGGGCTTGATCGTCTTCGCAGACGTTCCGTCGGACGCCTGCGCGCCGATCGCGCGGGATTTCGATCTGCGCGGAAATTCCTTACCGCTTCGGTCGTAATCGTCAGCAACTGGCTGAGTTACGACCGCGTCGGTCTATTGTATTTTTGCGACCGCGTCATATCCTGCAAGGAGCAGTGCTGCGCCATACCGCGCGGCAGCGATTCGAGCATCAACAAGAAACGGGGTCCTGATCATGGTAAAATTTGGCGTGGCGCAACCGGTCAAGCGGGTCGAGGATTCACGGCTGCTGCGCGGTGCAGGCCAGTACACCGACGATGTGCCGGCCGATGGCGCCTTGATCGTGCAGGTGGTCCGCTCGCCCCATGCGGCGGCGACGATCAAGGCGATCGACGTCGCGGCGGCACGCGCGATGCCCGGCGTGGTGGGGGTGTTCACCGGAGCCGATCTGGCGGCCGACGGCATTGGTGCGATTCCGTGCATGGTGCCGATCAAGAATCAGGATGGCTCGCCGCGCGCCCAGGCCGACCGGCCGGTGCTTGCCACTGGTGCGGTGCGCCATGTGGGTGAGGCGGTGGCCTTCGTGGTCGCGGAAACCGCGCAGGCGGCGCGCGATGCGGCCGAAGCGGTCGATATCACCTATGATATGAAGCCGTCGGTCACCAATCTGGCGACCGCGATGGATCCTGGTGTCGCACAGGTGTGGGACGATGCACCGCATAACCGGGTATTCGACTGGGCGGTTGGCGATGCCGCGGCGGTTGATGCGCTGTTCGCCAAGGCCGCGCATGTTACGAAGCTGCGGGTGGTGAACAACCGCATCGTGGTCAATTCGATGGAGCCGCGCGCTGCGCGGGCGAGCTTCGAGGACGGCCGCTGGACACTGACCACCAACACCCAGGGCGGCTGGATGGTGAAGGGCTGCCTCGCGCAGGCGGTGTTCAAGGTCGAACCGGACCGGTTCCGCGTGATCACGCCGGATGTCGGCGGCGGTTTCGGGATGAAACTGTTCGTCTACCCCGAGCATGTCATGGTCTGTTACGCTGCGCGTAAGCTTGGGCGCGCTGTGAAATGGAATTCTGAGCGCGGCGAGGCGTTCCTGTCGGACACGCATGGCCGCGACAACGTGGCGGAAGCCGAGCTGGCGCTCGATGCCGAGCACCGCTTCCTTGCGATGAGGGTGCGCAATATCGCCAATATGGGCGCGTATCTGTCGAATTTCGGCCCGTTCATTCCAACCATGGCGGGCACGAAGGTGCTGGCGGGGGTTTATGGGTTCCAGGCCATTCATGCGCAGGTGCTGGGCGTGTTCACCAACACCGTGCCGGTCGATGCCTATCGCGGCGCCGGGCGGCCGGAGAGCAATTATCTGGTCGAGCGGCTGATTGATGCGGCCGCGCGTGACCTCGGCGTGGATCGTGTCCAGCTGCGCCGGCTGAATTTCGTGCCGGCGAGTGCGATGCCTTACCGTTCGGCGATGAATCAGCCCTATGATTCGGGCGATTTCCATCAGGTGCTGGAGCGCGCGCTGGACATCATGGATTGGGAAGGGTTTGCGTCACGGCGGGCGAAGTCGCTCGCAGCCGGCAAGCGGCGTGGCATCGGCATGGCGTATTACCTCGAGGCGACCGGTGGCGCGCCGGAGGAGCGGGCGGAAATTCGCTTCACCCGCGATGGTTTTGTGGATGTGTTCGTCGGCACCCAGTCGACCGGGCAGGGGCATGAGACGGCCTATGTGCAACTGGTCGGCGACCGGCTCGGCATCGACCCGGACCGCATCCGCGTCCGCCAGGGCGACACCGACACGATCCCGCAAGGCGGCGGTACCGGCGGTGCGCGCAGCCTGTATTCGGAGGGTCAGGCGATCGCGCTGACGACCACCAGCATCATCGAAAAGGGCCGCAAGGCCGCCGCCGATCATCTGGAGGCCGCCACGGCCGATATCGTGTTCGAGGAGGGTAAGTTCACCATCGTCGGCACGGATCGGTCGATCGATATCGTCTCCCTCGCCGAAACGCTGCATGCCGAGGGCGGTAACCCGCTTGATACCGCCGAGATCGCCAAGATCGACAAGCACACCTTCCCGAACGGCTGCCATATTGCCGAAGTCGAGATCGATCCGGAGACCGGCGTTGTTTCGGTGGTGCGCTATCTGGTGTGCGACGACGTCGGCACGATCGTGAACCCGATGATCGTGCGCGGTCAGGTGCATGGCGGCGTGGCGCAGGGCATGGGCCAGGCGCTGCTCGAAAACACCGCCTACGATGACGAGACCGGCCAGCTGATTTCCGGCAGCATGATGGATTATGCACTGCCGCGTGCGGATGATCTGCCGGATATCGAGGTCGAATTCGTCGAAATTCCGTGCGCTTCGAATCCGCTGGGCGTGAAAGGCGCGGGTGAGGCCGGCGCGGTCGGTTCGCCGCCGGCGCTGATCAACGCGGTGCTCGACGCCCTGGCCGATGATGGTGTCCGCAGCATCGACATGCCGGCGACCCCGGAGCGCGTGTGGGAAGCGATGGCGCAGGCCCGCCGCGCCGCGTGATCCATCTGCTCAAGCTCGCGGTCGGCGTGAAGGATATCGGCCATCTGGCCGAGATCCAGCGCCGCCGCGCGCTGGCCGATCCGCCGCTGCGCCACCAGACCCGCAGTTTTCCCAAGCGCGCCGATGAACTGCGCGAAGGCGGTTCGATCTACTGGGTGATCACCGGTGCCATCCTGGTGCGCCAGCGCGTGCTCGACGTGATCGAGGATGTGTGGGACGACGGATTGCGTTGCGCCGGTCTGGTGCTCGACCCATCTCTGGTACGGGTCGCGGCGAGACCGATGCGGCCGTTTCAGGGGTGGCGGTATCTGACCCCGGAGGATGCACCGATGGATATTTCAGACGATCAGGCCCGGGTCAGCGACGATCTGCCGCCGGAATTGCAGCGCAGCCTGCGCGCCCTGGCGTTGCTGCCATGATGGACCTCGTATGATGGCGCTGGCCGATCTGCGCAAAAAACTGCCCGCGCGACTGCCGTGGTCGCCACGCGTTGTGCCCGTCGTCGGCATGTCCGGCATCATCGCCGCGCGTGAAGGGGCGATCAATCTCGACCGGTTTGCCGCACCGCTGACACGCGGGTTCGACCGGGCGAAAGCGGGCGAGAAGCTGCTGATCCTGGCGATCGAAAGCCCCGGTGGCTCGCCGGTGCAATCGGACCTGATCGGTCAGTTCATCCGCCGCAAGGCCGCTGAAACCGGTGTACGGGTGGTGGCGATCATCGGCGATGTCGGCGCTTCCGGCGGCTATTGGATCGCTTGCGCGGCGGATGAGATTCTTGCGAATAAAATGAGTATTGTCGGCTCGATCGGCGTGATCGGCGGAGGGTTCGGCGTTCATCAGTTGATCCGGCGCTACGGGATCGAGCGCCGGGTGGTGACCGCCGGCGAGAACAAGCTTCGCAACGATCCGTTTTCGCCGGAACGCGAGGAAGACGCGCTGTTCAATCGCGGTCTGGTCGATGACATTCACAATGCTTTCAAATCCTGGGTCCGCAGCCGGCGCGGCAGCGCGATCGAGGGGCATGAGGCGGATATTTTCGATGGTTCCTACATGCTTGGCGAGGTTGCCCGATCCCGCGGGCTGATCGATGGGTTTGGCGATGTGCGCAGTGTGATCAACGAGCGCGCCGGCGAGGCCGCGAAGCCGGAGTTCATCGGCCCGAAAAAGAAATTCAGTCTGATGCGCCTGCTCGGGCGCGACGCCGGTACCGCGTTGCTTAACGCGATCGAGGCGGAGACCATGCGTGCCCGCCTGCAATAACCGGCGCGGCCGATGAGTGAGACTGCCTCCAGATTGCAGGCGGCGCTGGCGGTACCCGGCGAGCATGCCACGGTGATTGACATGGCGCGGACATTTCACACCGAGGATGGCCATCCAATGGATGCGGCGGCTGAGGCCGCGATGCTGGCGAGCATCCATGGTCATACCGATGCCGCCCTGGCACCGACCTATGTGCTCCGGCTGAACGGCGCCACCGTGGGGTTTTTCGTGCTCTCGCTCGGCTATAGCCCGGAACACGGCGGGATGGATGCGTTCATCGACGATATTTATCTGCGTCCCGCGGTGCGCGGCCAAGGCCTCGGCCGCGAGGCGGTAGTATGCGCGCTGGCCGCAGCACGGGCACGTGGCGTGCGGGTGATGATGCTGGAAGTCGAGAAACATAATGACCGGGCCTATCAACTGTACGCCAGCGTGGGGTTCGTTGACACGGAACGGCGGCTCATGCGTCGTTACCTTTAAAAACATTAACTCTGATTTTACTAACGTTTTGCGCTTGCCCACCCACCATGGTCTGCGGCATGGTCGGGGCATCAATCAGGAGTGATCCATGGCCGACCTGCACTATCACGCCTTCCCCGAAAGCCACCACAGCGCGCCGAAACATGCCGAACGCCATGAGAAACTGGCCGAAGACGAGCGGGTGGAGGCGAGCATCTACGTCAAGCCGCATCCGGTCGCGACCGTGTTTACCTCGCATGCAGCCGTCCTGGCCGATCGGGCGAAACGCCACGATCCGGACATCGCCATCATCCGGCAATTCGCCGCCGATCACGGGCTTACCGTGATCGAGGCCGATGCCCGGCGCCGCCTGGTGCGGCTGGCCGGCACCGCGAAAGCGATGGGTGATGCCTTCAAGGTCGAACTGAACTGGTACAGCGGGGAGGGTGCGCGGTTTCGCGGCTACACCGGCGCCCTGCAGTTGCGCTCGGATATCGCCGGCATCGTTGAATCCGTGCTCGGGCTCGACACCAGGCCGGTGGCACAGCCGCGTCTGATCAAACCCGCGCAGGCGGCCGCAACCGCCTATCTGCCCAACCAGATCGGCGCGTTCTACGGCATTCCCACCAATGAAACCGGTGCGGGGCAGTGCATCGCCATCATCGAGCTCGGCGGCGGCTACCAGGAGAGCGACATTACCGCCTCGTTCAGTGCCATGGGGCTGACCCCGCCGACCGTGGTGGCCGTAAGTGTCGATGGCGCGAGCAACGCACCCACCACCGCCAACTCGGCGGATGGCGAGGTCGGGCTCGATATCCAGGTTGCCGGTGCCATCGCGCCGGGTGCGAAACTCGCAGTGTATTTCACGCCGAACACCGATGCCGGGTTTACCGATGCGGTGACCGCGGCCGCCACCGATACCACCAACGCCCCCTCGGTCATGTCGATCAGCTGGGGCGGGCCGGAATCGGGCTACTCGACCCAGGGCTTGAACACGCTGAATTCGGCGCTGCGCGACGCCGCGAGCGCGGGTGTCACTGTCACCGTCGCCTCGGGTGACAATCTTGCGACCGATGGCCAGACCGACGGTGCCGTGCATGTAGATTTTCCGGCATCGAGCCCCTATGTCGTCGGCTGCGGCGGTACCAGTATTACCGTGTCGGGGGGCGCGATCGTCGCCGAATCGGTCTGGAACAGCGGCACCAGCGGCGGAGGCGGCGGTATTTCGACCGTGTTTCCGGTCCCATCCTTCCAATCAAATGTGGTTCTGCCGGCCAATGTGAGCACCGGCGGCACCGGGCGCGGTGTGCCGGACGTCGCGGGTGACGCCGATCCCGCCACCGGCTATCAGGTGACGGTCGACGGTCAGACCTTCGCGGTGGGCGGCACCAGCGCCGTGGCACCGCTCTGGGCCGGCTATTTCGCGCTGATCAACCAGGCCCGTGGCAGCCGCCTGGGCTTCGTCAATCCGGCGCTCTACGCCCATGCGGCGGATTTCCGCGAAATTACCAGCGGCAACAACATCCCCAGCGGCACGTCGCTGGGATATGACGCCGGTCCTGGCTGGAACGCCTGCACCGGCCTCGGCGTGATGCGCGGTGCCGGCTTGTTTGCGGCGCTCAAAGCCGCCGCAACGTCGCCCGTCGTCTGACACCGGCGGGGTGGCGCGCCGTGCGTGCGCTACCCCTGCGCCGGGTTTGCCTCAACGCGTCGCCGCGGTCAGTCTGCCATTCTGCAGGCGAAACACCCGGTCGAGTTTCTCCACGCCGGTCAGGCGGTGGGTGATGAGCAGCAGGCTGCGACCGGCGAGGGTTTCGTTGATCGTGCTCATGAACGCCTGTTCGGTCTCGAGGTCGAGGCCGGCGCAAGGTTCGTCGAGGATCAGGATCGGAGCGGGGCTGAGGATGGCGCGGGCCAGCGCGAGCCGTCTGCCCTGGCCGCCGGAGAACTGACCACCGGCCTCGCCGACCCAGGCGTCGAGCTGGTCGGGTTGGGCGCGGACCGTATCGCCGATCCGCGCGGCATCGAGGGCCGCCCAGAGCATCGGCTCGTCGGCGTCGGGGCGGGCCAGCAGCAGATTGTTGCGGATGGTATCGGCGAACAGATGGGTCGCCTGCGACAGCCAGGTGATCCGGGCGTGGACATCCTGCGCGCGCAGGCGCGCGATATCGGTGCCACCGAGCCGGATTTCACCGGCTTCGGGCGCGGCGAGTTTCAGCGCCAGTGCGGCGAGGGTCGACTTGCCGGCGCCTGACGGGCCGAGCACCGCGATGCGCGCGCCGGCCGGGATTTGCAGCGAGAGGTCGTTGAATACCGCATTTCCATCGGCGGTCCAACGAAAACGGATATGATCGAAGGTGAGGCTGGTGGCGTTCGGCAGCACAGCCACGGTCGTGGGGTCGGCGACGCGCGGCGGGGTTTCGGCGGCGGCGATGACGCGCATCGCGGCCGCGGCGGCACGGCCGGCGATCACGCCGGCGCGCGGCATGCCGCCAACGGTTTCGAATGCCGCGATCAGAACGAAGGCGGCGATCACGATGGCGACCGGCTGGCTGCCATGGATCAGCAACACGATCAGCAGCGCGGTCTGGGTGGCGAAAAACGCTGCGGCCTGCATCGCACCGGACTGCGCGGCGAGGCTGCGTTCGGCGGCAAACAGGCGTGATTCCTGCGACTGGACATGCGCCAGCATCCGCCCTTCAGCACCGAATACCCTGATTTCGCGCAGGCCCGCCAGCGTATCGAGCGTTGCGGTGCGCAGGGCACCACCGGCTTCTGCTTCCGCGGCGGCGGATGCGCTGGCCTGTCGCATCGCGCGGATCGGCAGCACGACGGCGGCTGTCAGGAACAGGGCCAGCACGATGATGGCGGCCGCGATGTCTTCCCGGCCGATCGCGACCAGCAGGATCGGTACGATCACTGCGGCGCTCAAGGCGGGGATCAGGATGCGCAGAAAAATGCCATCGAGCGCTTCGACGTCGTTGACCAGCCGCGCCAGGACATCGCCGGCGTTGCGAAAGCCGAGCCCGCCGCCGCCGCTGCGGGCGAGGTTGCGGAAGAACCAGATGCGGAGCGCAGCGAGCGCACGGAATGTGCCGTCATGCGTGATCAACCGTTCCAGATAGCGCAGTACGACGCGTAGGATGCCGATAATCGCGAGGGAGACTGGGACCGCCAGCGCAAGTCCGATGGCGTCCGCCCCGATCAGCTCGCCGGCACCAGCCATCAGCGCGATACCCGCGGCGAGCGAGGCGAGTGCGGTGATCGTGCCCAGGATCAGCATCGGCCGCTGGGCGCGCCAGAGGCCGATGATCCGCAGGATCGGCGCGATGTTCGGCATCAGGCGACGCCTTCGAGCCGGCTGCCGCGCATGGCGCCGAGGTCGAGCTTGCGGCCTGCGAATTCGTGGGCGAAGGCGGCGTGGCTCGCAAGGATGACGGTGCGGCCGATCGCAAGGCGTTTCAGACTATCAAGCACGTCGCGTTCGGTTGCCGGGTCGAGCTGCGCGGTCGGCTCATCCAGCAGCAGGAGTTTGGCGTCTTTCAGAAATGCCCGGGCGATGGCGATGCGCTGGGCCTGACCGCCGGAAAGACCGTAGCCGCCATCTCCGATGCGGGTGGCGAGGCCGAGGGGTAGCATGTCTGAAAAATCGGCAACGCGGGCGAGGCGGACGGCCTCTCGCAGGTCGGCATCGCTCGCTTCGGGACGACCGAGCCTGATGTTGTCCTCGATCGATCCGGCGAACAGGAAGGGTTTCTGGCCGATGATCGCGGTCATCCGCGCGAGGGCGGCAGGCACCAGGCTCTCGATCGGTGCACCGTTGATGGTGATGCGACCGGTTTGCGGGCGCGCGAAGCCGAGGAGTAATTCCAGGATGGTGGATTTGCCCGAGCCGGAGGGACCGACCAGCATCATGGTTTCATTGGCCGGCAGGCGGAAGCTCAGCCCGTGCAGCACGGGGCCGCGCGCTTCATCCCACGTGAACGATACGTCCTCGAACGCGATGCTGACGCCGGTGGCCGGCACCGTGCGGATCGCGGCAGGTGCCGGCAGGCTGGGTTGAGCCCGCGGCAGCGCGACGATGTCTTCCGCGGCGCTCTGGGCGGTCATCCGGTCCTGATAGACCGCCGAAAACGCGCGGATCGGCGCGAAGAACTCGGGCACCAGCAGGATGCAAAACAGCGCCGTAGGGGCCAGAGCGATATCGCCGGTGAGCAGCGGTCCTGCGAACCGGACCGCGATCAGCACCAGTGCTGCGGCGGCCAGCAGGTCGATCATGGTGGAGTTGAGAAAAGCGACGCGCAGGATACGCATGGTGCGCTGGCGCAGTTCATCGGCGGCGACACCGAGGGCCTCGGCCTCGGCATCGGCGCGGCCGGCGAGGACGATGGTGGCGATGCCGCGAATACGGTCGAGAAAGCGGGTCTGCAGCCGCGTCATCGCGCTGAACTGTTTGCGCGCTGCAATGCCGGTGCTGCGACCCGTAATCGCCATGGCGACCGGCACGAGCAGCGCGATGACCAGCAGGATCAAACCGCTGGGCCAGTCGGCGATGAGGGCAGCGAGGATGATCAGGCCTGGGCCGAGGGTAGCGAGGCTGGTTGCGGGAATCCAGCGGCTGTAAAGCCCGTCGAGCGCTTCGATCCGGTCGATCACGATGCCGGCAAGCTCGCCCGAATGGCGGTTGCGCAGCGCGGCGGGGCCGAGTGTCATGAGCGTGTCGAGTGTGGCGCTGCGCAGGCGGCGGCGTGCCGCTATGCCGAGGCGACTGGCCTGATGTTCCTGCACCACGATCAGCAGGGTTCGGATGAGCGCGGCAAGCGCGAAGCCGATCGCCGGCAGGATTAGCGCGCCGGTCGCGGCGTGGGTGATGGCGGCGTCGAGCAGGCTGGCGGCACACAGGGTTTGCAGAATGGCGAGCAGAACGCCCAGCACCGCGAGGGCGATAGTCGGCATGGCTCGTCGTCGGCCGTCTCTGATTTCGTTTTGAATCCAGAGTTTCGCGGGTGAAGCGCTGCCTGCCATGGACCAGACATATAAAGAATATCCGAAAACTCCAACAGGGGCGTCCAGCGACGCCGAACATTGTGATGGCTGGCCAATAATCTGTGATCAGGTCACGAATCTAACGAAAACATTACAAGAATATAGCAGAACCATTCATATAAGCAGAGAACAAATCAAGAAAAACTTTGGGCGTGATGGACGGCGGCGGCGGATTGGCCCAGAAACCGCTCGATCGAACGCCACCGACCCGTCACACAGCCTCAACGGAGGACCCATGGAGATCGCCCGCACTCCGGCGCAGCTGCGCGCCGCACGCGCAGCCTTTGCCGCTGCCGGCCGGCCGCGCCTTGCGCTGGTGCCAACCATGGGGGCGCTGCATGAAGGCCATTTGTCGCTGATCCGCGTCGCACGGGCGCATGGAGACGTGGTGGCCGCCTCGATTTTCGTCAATCCAACTCAATTCGCCCCCGGTGAGGATTTTGCCCGCTATCCGCGTGATGAGGCCGCGGACTGTGCGATGTTGGCCGCGGCAGGGTGCGATCTGGTCTGGCTGCCGGATGTCACCACAATGTATCCGCCAGGCGATGCCACGATCATCGATGTCGCCGGGCCGGCGCTGCTGTGGGAGGGTGTGGCACGACCCGGGCATTTTCGGGGGGTGGCGACCGTGGTGGCGAAATTGTTCGGCCAGGTAAGGCCGGATGCCGCATGTTTTGGCGAAAAGGACTGGCAGCAGGTGCAGGTGATCCGCCGCATGGTCGATGATCTGGGGCTACCGGTCGCTGTCGTTGCGGCACCAACCTGGCGGGAGGCGAACGGCCTCGCGATGTCGTCGCGCAACCGCTATCTGGCGGCGGCCGAACGCGCGGCGGCGCCGGCTTTGTTTGCGGCCCTGACCGGCACGCGGGATGCCATATGCGCCGGGGCGCCGGTCCGGCAGTGTGTCGCGGCAGGCGAGGCGGCGCTGGTGGCCGCTGGTTTCACCGTGGATTATCTTGCCCTGGTCGATGCGCAGACACTGGAACCACTGAGCGATCGCGTGGGTGCGGCACGGCTGATTGCTGCGGCGCGGTTGGGGACAACTCGATTGCTCGACAATATCGCGGTCTGAAAATCGGCGCCTGTCGCGGCAGTCGTGATTTTGTTGAGATTTTTGAGGCGTCGCTAACGTGATTTTTACTTCCTTGCGGCATCATCATGCTCACGATGGTCCAGGTTAGGCCCGACCAAGATGGAGCAAAGTGCGTGAGCGTAATCGATTCAGGCGGTTATCAGGAGTCCGACGCAATTGTGGCGGAGACGTCCAGTACGACGACGGATCGGCGAACCCGCGCCTCGTTGCGGCGCCTGGTCGCGGGGGAACAACGCAAACGGGCGATGCGGCTGACGGAAGCACTGCGCGACGATGCGTTTTGCTTGCGGTTCCTGCCCCGTCAACGCCTGGCAGCAGCGGGCCCCGCAGCGGTCGGCATCGGCGTCGCCGAGTCGGATCGGATCGAGGGGGCCGAATTATGGCTGGGGCTGCCCAACCGCCGGCGTGGACTGGTCTCGGTCACGCCGCTGCTGCGCGATTTGGATCGGCCGGTGTTGCGCGAAGACATGCTGCGTTTCACGCTGGATGCTGCTGCGGCCGAGGTCGCGATCTGGCCGGCGCATTGGCGCATCGCGGTGCCGGTACCCAGCCGGATTCTCGTGGATGGCGGGGTGTGCGACATCGTGCTGGGGGCGCTTGTGCAGGCCGGGGTCGGTGCCGAGCGGATCGATTTGCAAATCGATGAATCGGAACTGGTTGAGGGGGGTATGGCGCTGCATCATGCCATCGGCGCGTTGCGCGAACAGGGGATCGGCGTCAGCCTCGAAGGTTTCGGCGCGATTTTCGGCAGCCTCGCTTTGTTGCCGCGCCTGCCGCTGACTGGGCTCAAGCTCGATCGGCGATTGGCCCATGCGACCATGCCGGGCGATGCCGCCGATGAAACCATCCTGATCCGGGCTGCGGTGGAAATCGCGCATCGTCAGGGCGTGCTCGTCACAATCGACGGCGTTGAGACCGCGGCGGAAACCGAGCGCATCCGTGGGCTTGGAGTCGATCTTGTACAGGGACCGTGGATTGGTCCCGCGATGCCGGCGGAAGCCATTCGGGCACGGGCGCGCGTTTCGGGTTTGTGAGCATGACGGCGAGTCGGTATGACAGGGTGAGCCCTCTGTTTTTGTGAACAAAAAGAAGCGACAAACACTGCAATAATTTGGGCCTACACCCGATCAAATGCCCGAGCCCTGACGTCAGGAAGGTTTTTGCCTCTTTTTTCAAAAAAGAAGTGCTCCCCTTCCTTGCCCGACCAGCCGATCCGCGCCAGACGACCATCGATGATGATCCCACCCGATGCTGCAGCGATCGCCGCGATCCTTGACCTCGTGACGGCCCGTGGTCCCTTGAAATCGATCTGCCCGACCGAGGCTGCCCGTGCTTTGGCCGGCTCGGCCCATGATCGATCGACCGACCCCGAGGCATGGCGACGGTTTCTGCCGCAGGTGCGCGCGGCTGCGGTGCATCTTGCGCAAACCGGTCAGATCGACATTTTGCGCAAGGGCAAGAAAATCGCGCCGGACGCGATGCATGGCGTCGTGCGGTTCCGGCTTGCGACGAATCAGGAGGAATGACGATGGGTGTTGGGCTGTTGCCGCTGCTGTTGAGCCTGGTGTTTCCCGCCTGCGGCAAGGTGGGGGCGCAGGGCGTCGCACCGCCCGGCGTGGTCGATTTCAGCCAGCTGATCCTGCCGAAGACGCCGAATAAATCGTTGGCGGCGCCGGCCGGGTTCACCCCGAGTCCGGATATCGTTACACCGCATTACAAAGTCTCGCCCGCCGCTTTGTTCACGGTGGTCGAGCAGATTGCCGCTGCAGAGCCGCGGGTGTTCGTGCTCGACACCCATCCCGGGCATCTGCAGGCGGCCTGGGTCGCCCGTTCGGCACGGGCGAACTTTCCGGATGTGATCGAGGCCGCGGTGCAACCTGGTAGCGGGGGTGGAAGTGAACTGATCCTGTATTCCCACTCGATTTATGGCCAGTCCGATTTCGGCGTGAATAAAGCACGGTTGAAATCCTGGCTCGGCGCCATTGCGGCGAAGGTGGCCGGCGCGCAACAATGACATTTCTCCGCAATATCGGCCGTGCGATGGCGGACGCCTGGCGTCTCGCCAAGCCTTATTTCAAATCCGAAGAGAAATTTGTCGCGTGGGGTCTCCTGATAGCCATTGTCGCGCTCAATCTGGGATCGGTCTATCTGAACGTCGTTTATTCCTACTGGTATAAGATATTCTACAACGCGCTACAGGCAAAGGACGAACCCGCTTTCTGGGGCTCGATCTTCACCTATCGGTTTATCAAGGGCTATCCCTGGTTCGTGCCGGGGTTTGCCGAGATCGCGGTGTTCAACATCCTGGTGGGGGTCTATGCATTTTATTTGCAGCAGATGCTCGAGATCCGCTGGCGGCGCTGGATCACCGACAATTTCGTAAAGGACTGGTTGACGGGGCGCGCGCATTACCAGATCAGCCTGATGGCCGAAGCGGGCAGCCCGCTTGACAACCCCGACCAGCGTATTGCGGATGATCTGCGCAGTTTCGTGTCGAACAACCTGTCGCTCGGCATCAGTTTCATCGCCAATATCGTCAATCTGTTCAGTTTCATCTTCGTGCTGTGGTACCTGGTGCCGCCGCTGCATATTTTTGGCACGGTGATCCCCGGCTACCTGGTATGGACAGCGATCGTGTATTCGCTGATCGGCACCTATCTGACGCATGTGATCGGCTGGAAACTGATCCCGCTGAGTTTTCAGCAGCAGCAGGTCGACGCCGACTTCCGCTTCAATCTGATCCGCGTGCGCGAAAATACCGAACAGATTGCGCTATACGGCGGCGAGGCTGAGGAAACCATCGGATTAAAGCAGCGGTTCCATGCAATCTATCTGAACTGGTGGATGATCATGAAGCGCACCAAGGCGCTGAATTTCTTCACCATCGGTTTCGGCCAGGTCGCGATCATCTTTCCCCTCCTGATTGCTGCACCGGGTTATTTCGCGGGTATTTTCACGCTGGGTTTGTTGCTTCAGATCAATAACATTTTCGGCAACGTCCAGGGTTCGTTCTCATGGTTCGTCGGGGCCTACCCGCAGATTGTGGGATGGCGCGCCACGGTACAGCGACTCGACGGGTTCGAGCGGGCGGTGGTTGCGGCGCATGTTCAACAGAATGCCAGCCCCGGCGGTGAACCGGGCACCATGCTGCGCGCCGATGATCTGGCGATTGATCTGCCGGATGGGCGCAAATTGTTTGCCCAGTCGCATCTCGCGATCGCGCCCGGTGAGCCGCTGGCCATTACCGGCCCATCGGGGTCGGGCAAATCGACGCTGTTTCGCATGTTTGCGGGCATCTGGCCGTTCGGCAAGGGTCGTGTTTCGCGGCCGGTCGGCCGTTCGATGTTTCTACCGCAACGCCCGTATTTTCCGCTCGGCTCGCTCAAGCGTGCGGTTGCCTACCCATGCCAGGAATATGACGTGGCGGATCAGGATGTGCGGGCGGCGTTGGACGATGTCGGGCTGGGATCGCTCGCGGCACGGTTGGAGCAGGTCGATAACTGGACGCTGCGCCTGTCGGGCGGTGAACAGCAGCGCCTCGCGCTGGCCCGCGCCTTGATTGTGAAACCCGATTGGTTGTTCATGGATGAGGCGCTATCCGCGATCGACGAGGCGGCGATCGGGGGTCTGTTCGCGGTCTTGCGTGCCCGGTTGCCGGCCACGCAGATTATCTCGATCGCGCATCAAGACAGTGTGATCAGTCTGCACGCGCGGCGTGCCCGGCTGACCCGGGGCGCCGACGGTGCCATGGAGTTGATCACCGACGCCGAAAGGATTGCGGGCGAATGAAACGGATTGCGGTTTTCGGCCATCGCGGTGCGCGCGGCCTGGCACCGGAAAACACGATTGGCGGGTTTGCCGTCGCGCGCGCCTGCGGCGTGACGGGGGTTGAGTTCGATGTCGGCCTGACCGCCGATAATGTCGCCGTGGTGCATCACGATTCCAGACTGAACGCCGCAATCGCGCGGGATGCGGCGGGGCATTACGTCGGGGCGGATGCGCCGTTGTTGCGCGACCTCAGTCTCGCGGAACTCGCAGCCTATGACGTTGGCCGTTTGCGCGCCGGATCGGATTATGCTGCGCGTTATCCCGATCAGGTCCCTTGCGATGGCGCGGTAATTCCAAGCCTCACCGCAGGGCTCGCCGCGCTGCGGGGGCTCGATTTGTTGATCGAGGTCAAGACCGCGCCGGATCGGCCGGCTGATACCGCAACACCTGCCGCCATGGCGAATGCGGTGATCGAGGCCCTCCGCGCGGCGGATGCGATTGAACGGGCGGTGCTGTTCGCGTTCGACTGGCGGGTGCTGCGCGAAGCGTCGGTGATCGAGCCGACGCTCCGGCGCTGCTGCCTCACCGAACCCGATACCGTCGCTCAGGGCGGATTATGGCTCGATGGGGTGGAACTAAGCACATTCGACGGCAAGATAGTCCAGGCCGTCGCCGCGACGGGGGCTGCGTGCTGGGCGCCGTTTCATGCGAGCCTCGAGGAGGCCGATGTCCGTGAGGCTCAGTCGCTCGGCCTCCTTGTTCTGCCGTGGACGGTCAATGCGCCCGAGGCGCTTGATCGAATGATCGGGTTTGGTGTTGATGGGATAATCTCCGATTGGCCGGACCGCGCCCGGCTTGCCGTCGAGCACGCTGGCTGCCAGATTGCCGCGCCAGGGTTCATTGCAGGTGTAGGCCGCCTTGTCCCAGAAGTTGGCGCGCCGGGCGGCGTGGAACAGAAATTGCCGTAGTGCGGGCGCTTGCCAGCCGGCCTCATCGATCAGAATATCGATCGGTGCGAATAATTCATGCGCATGGGCAATGTTATGCGCGGCGAACTCGTCGAACTGGCGCGGTTTCAGCGCATAAAGCACCCGCATGTCGCGTACCGGCAGGGCTACAGTGACGTCCGGTTCGCAATCGAACAGGCCGATGGTGCGCCAGCGCGGTACATCGTCCTGTTCGGCGACCGGGCGTTTGAGCCACACAGCCGGACAGGAAATCAGCAGCGAATGCAGGCTTGGCGTGTAGCGGGACCGTTTATCGAGCAGATTCTGCAGACTGCCGCAGACTTCGATGGCGAAAATATCAACGAACGGGTCCGCCGCCGTGCCGCCGAACCAGAGCCACAGCCCGTCGGGAAAGGTGCGCATGCGTGCGGCACCGGGGATTTTCAGGGAAGGTGCATCATTTTCCGAAGCCGGTCCCGGCCGCGCTTTCAGCCAGACGCCATGACCCCGTGCGTCGGCGGCCTCGAGGCCGGGTGGGGTTTGCGGCCAGGCCCGGATGCGTTCGCGTACGAAGCCGTCGAGTGTCTGAAAACCCATCATTTTGATCCATTTCTAATCGAGCCAAGGTGGTTGTGCTACCTTAGGTAGTATTCTGTAAACGGTTCCGCTTGGCAAGGCGAATCCGCATGGTGCGCGGAACTTTATGAACAATCGTTCAGATAACGTTGATGAGTCGCGGAAATGTATCGCTCTTGTGTTATCGCGCCGCATCATGACGTATTGCCGCGCAGCAGACAGAAATGAGGTCGAACCCAATGGATGGCGTCAGTGAGCAAGCGGCGGCTGCGCGAGAGACCGTAACGCCGGCCGATGCGCCACAACGCGGGCGCAGCCGCCGCCCATTCCTGATCCTGGTGCTGGTGCTGCTCGTGTTGGTTGGCGCGGGGGGGATCTATTGGTTGCACGCGCGCAATTTCGCGACGACCAACGATGCCCAGGTCGATGGGCCGATCCATCGCATCGCCGCGCGTATTGCAGGGCAAGTCGAGGCCGTGCCGGTCCATCAGAACGAGCATGTCGAAAAGGGGCAGGTCCTGGTCGTGCTCGATTCCGGGACCGAACGCGTCGCGGTCGACCGCGCGCTAGCCACGCGCGCTCAGGCTGAAGCCGATGTCGGCATCAGGCGGGCGGATGTCGCGCAGGCGGCCGCGAATGTCGAGGTCGCTCAGGCCAATCTGCTCAAGGCGCGCCAGGATGCCGCGCGCTACCGCCGGGTGGACCCGCAGGCGATCACCAGAACCAATCTGGATGCCGCCAATGCCGCACTCCAGGCCGCGCAAGCCAAGGTCGACGCCGCGCAACAACAGGTCACCGGCGCCAAGGCGGGGCTGGTCGCCGCCCAGGCCGCGCTGCGGGCGGCGGACGTCGGGGTCGAGAACGCCAGATTGCAGATGGGCTACACCATTATTCGCGCGCCCGCTGCCGGGTTCATTGCCGAACGCACGGTGCGGACCGGTAATGTGGTTTCGCCCGGCAACGGTCTGATGGCGCTGGTGGGTGATCGCTACTGGGTGACCGCGAACTACAAGGAGACCGAACTGGGCCGGATCAGGCCGGGCCAGCATGTCCGGGTCTATCTCGACGCAGTGCCGGGCATCGGGTTTCATGCTGTGGTCACCAGCATCCAGCGCGGCACAGGCAGCGTGTTCTCGCTGCTGCCGGCGGAGAACGCGACGGGCAATTACGTCAAGATCGTCCAGCGCGTACCCGTCCGCATCAGGTTCGATGACAGGCGGTTGGCGCACTACGCGATTGCGCCCGGCATGTCTGCCGAACCGTATATCCGTGTGCGTGCCAAATGAGTTTTCTCTACGCGAGCGGGCCGGCTTTGCCGCGCTCGGCGGCCGGCGTTTACAACCCGTGGCTGATCGTTGCGATGATCGCGCTGGCACCCTTCATGGAAGTGCTGGATACCACCATAGCCAATGTCGCCCTGACCCATATCGCCGGCTCCCTTGCCGTTAGTCCGGAGGAGAGCACCTGGGTGCTGACGTCCTATCTGGTGTCGAACAGCATGATCCTGCCAATCACCGGCTGGCTCGCGGCGGTGCTGGGTCGCAAGCGCCTGTTTCTGATGTGTATTGCGTTGTTCACGGCGAGCTCTGTGTTCTGCGCGTTTTCGACCTCGCTGACCATGTTGATTGTCGCGCGGGTGTTACAGGGGCTGGGCGGTGGCGGCTTGCAACCGATCACGCAGTCGATGTTTGCCGATACGTTCCCGATCGAAAGACGCGCGCAGGTATTTGCGGTCTATGGCGTGGTGATCATCGTTGCGCCCGCCACGGGTCCGATTCTCGGTGGTTGGCTGACCGATCATCTGTCTTGGCACTGGGTGTTCCTGATCAACCTGCCGGTTGGACTGATCGCGTTCACGCTGATTGCGATTTTCGTCAACGAACCCGCCTTGCTGGTGCGCGAGCGCGCGGCGCGGCTGGCGGCCAAGCTGCGGTTCGACTGGTTCGGGCTTGTTCTGGTTGCCACCGGGTTCGGCGCGTTGCAGGTGTTTCTCGATAAATTCTCGCTCGATGACGGGTTTGGTTCGACCTTCATCTGTGAGTTGTTCGTGGTCTGGACTGTCTCGCTGGTCACGCTCGGAGTGTGGGAATGGGGGCACCCCGAGCCCGTTGTGAATGTGCGGATGTTCAAATACCGCAATTTCTCGATCTCCTGCATCATCATGTTCGTCATCGGTTTCATTTTGCTCAGCACCACGCAATTGTTGCCGCAACTGACGCAGACGCTGCTGGGCTATTCATCACAGACGTCGGGTTTCGCCCTGGCGCTCGGCGGGTTGGCGACCATCGGGCTGATGCCGGTGGCCGGCATTGTGACGGGGCGGTTCATTTCGGCCAAGGTGCTGCTGATCGGCGGGCTGGTGGAAACCGGCATCGCGCTGATGCTGCAATCGCATCTGGCGCCTGATGTATCGTTCTACACTATTTCGCTAGACCGCGTGCTGCAGGTGATCGCGCTGCCGTTCCTGTTCATTCCGATCTCGGCGCTATCCTATGTCGGTGTGCCGCCGGCACGCAACGGCGATGCCTCGGCCATCATCAATCAGGTGCGCAATATCGGCGGCAGTATCGGCATTTCCTACGTCACGACGACGCTCGCGATCCGTACGCAGTTTCATCATGCCAGGCTCGCCGATGCGATCACACCGTATGTCAGCCTGCACGGCCAGACACTTCCCCAGATCGCTGCTGCCGTGCAACATGAGGCAGCATTTATGAGCTATCTCGATTTGTTCCACATCCTCGGTCTGGTCGCGTTGCTGATCTGGCCGATTATTCTGTTGCTCGGCGCGCCCCCCAAGGCGGCCCGTGGCAAGGGGCCTGCGAAAGGAGTATCTTATGAGGTTTGATTCTGTGCGTCACCGGTTGCGATGGGGAACTGCCCTAGCGGCGGGGCTGTTCGCCGCATCGGCGCTCGGCGGCTGCGAGTTGGGGCCGAATTTCCATAATCCTCATCCCCATACTGCCGCATCATTCCTCGATGACCGGCCGGCGATCACCGCGCCCAACGGCGTCAGCCAGGGCAAGGTCGACCTCACGTGGTGGCGGAGCTTCGACGATCCCGCGCTGACCAGCCTGGAGACCGAGGCGATCCGGCAGAATCTGGACGTGCGGATCGCAACCCAGCGACTGGCCGAGGCCCAGGCGCAGGCGCAGATCGAAGGGGCGACGCTTTATCCAAACCTTAATTTCGCCGGCTCGTTCACGCGCGAAGGGCCGAGTAAAAAGGGCGTGTTCACCGCCCTCAGCGGTTCGGGGTCCAACACCAGCACGAGCACCAATGCCGGCTCGACCGCAGGTGGCTCGGCGAGTTCCATCGGCGGCGGCGGCATTCCCGGGTCGGCAATCCAGCCGTTCAACCTGTTCCAGTACGGGTTCTCCTCGGTGTTCGACTTCGACCTTTGGGGCAAGAACCGCAGGGCGGTCGAAGCCTCGCTCGCTGCCGTGCAGGCCTCGCGCGATGCGCGGCGTGCGGTGTTGCTCAATACCGAGGCCGAGGTCGCGCAGACATACATCAATCTGCGTGCCGAGCAGACCGTGCTGCGGATCACCAACGAAAATCTGAAGAGCGCCGATAATATCGCGGGCTTGACCGGTCAGCGCGCGCAGGCCGGCCTTGCCAATGCGCTCGATGTGGCAGATGCGCGGGCGCAGGCGGCCTCGATCCGGTCGAAACTGCCTGCGCTCGAAACCGCGATCGATGCGGATATCAATCAGTTGAGCCTGCTCCTGGGACGCGGCCCCGAGGCGTTGCGCGCCGAATTGATCACCGCCGCACCGGTGCCCGCGGTGCCGCCGGTGGTGCCGATCGGCCTGCCCGCCGCATTGTTGCAGCGCCGGCCGGACGTGCGTGAGGCTTCAGCCAAGTTGCATGAAGCGACCGCCGAAATCGGCGTCGCCAAGGCAGATTTCTTTCCGGATATCTCGCTGTCCGGCTCGGTCTCGCTGCAGGCACTGCAATTCTCGAACCTCAATCAATTGGCGGCGGTGACCTATGCGATCGGACCGCAGATTACGCTGCCGCTGTTCGAGGGAGGCAAACTGAACGGCCAGTTGCATCTGCGCACCGCCGAACAGAAGGCCGCAGCAATCGATTACGCGAAAACCGTGCTCACGGCGTTCCATCAGGTGGATAATGCCCTGACCGCGTATGATCAGGAGCAAAATACCTTGGCGGCGCTGCGGACCGATGTGGCGCAGAGCCATCGCGCCCTGGGTCTTGCGCAGGAGCGCTACCGCGAGGGTCTCGCCGATTACCTACAGGTGTTGACGGCGCAGCAAAACGAGCTGGCGGCGAGCCAGGCCGAGGCGGAGAGCCTGGCCCAGATTTCGACCGATCTGGTCAAGCTCTATCAGGCGTTGGGCGGCGGGTGGGAGCAAACCTACCCGGCGGCTCCGAAGTCTCAAAGCCGGTGAATCGAAAACGGCTCCGGAACATACCGGAGCCGTCGACGCACGATAAACCGTTTGGTCCAGGTCAGACCGACTTCCGGCGGCGGCGCACCACCAGTCCGAGACCGAGCAGTCCGGTTCCCAGCAACATGAGGCTGCCAGGTTCGGGTACGTTGACGCTCAGAACGGCAGGCAGACCGTTCGCCTCCACGTAGTAAAGGTCATAAGCACCGGCGGACGCCGGCGGCGCCAGGGTGCTAAGCGTCTGCGATGTCGGCGCGGAGGCGCTATTCGGCAACAGGTCGTTCGACGTGTTGCCGGCCGCATACAGGCTGACGCCGTCGTCATGAGTGATGCCGGTCACCGTGTTGGGACTGTTGAAGGATATCTTCATGAAGGTCGTATCGATAAATCCGCCGGTGCTCAGGTCTGTGGTGCTGAGCGTCGTTTCGCTCCCGATTGTGAAGTTCGTCAGCGTGCCGCCACCCGATTTAAAGAAATTGTCAATGGTGTTGGAAGTGGCGTTAAAGTTCAGAGCGCCGGTGTACGTGAAGACGGCGAGCGGTGTCGTAGTACCCAGCGGATTATTCGGCAAAGCCTGCTGGCTCGGGTCCGTTTCACTGCCAGGACCGGTCCCATGATAGATCGTTACCTGAAATGACCCGTCCAGGATCCCGGCGTTCGCGGTCCCCATACAGCCAAGTGCAGCCACGGCACCAGCTAACAATAATGTTCGAAATTTCGTCATTTTACTCTCCCAAAAACTGAGAAAGATGATCCCCCCACGGAGCCATCACGCATCCGTCTCGGTGCGCGTCATAGACCTTGCACAAAGCGTGCCAAATTTGCCGTCCAGCAATTTCAGGTACTTAATGCATCTCAAAAAGCGAGATGTAAAAGATTCCGACAAGCAATTCTAATGCTTCAATTTATAATTGTAGAGATCAAGCGGCAACGCACCGTTTGCGTGTGATAGCGATTTCGCTGACAATTTCATAACTACGACGCCGCGCGCCGTGATCGTGAATTTGTGCGGTAATCAATAGCTCGTCCGGCCCGAACTCGGTAATGAAACGGTCGAGGCCGGCACTGATCGTCGCCGGCGCGCCAACGATGGAGTGGACGAGCGCGTGATCGAGCTGGGCTTTCTCCATCGGCGACCAATTGTTCTGCATCGCAGCCGGAGCCGGCAGCTTGCCGGGGCGACCGCGGCGGAGGTTGATGAACGCCTGTTGCAGCGATGTGAACAGGTGGGCCGCCCGCGCATCGGTCTCGGCGGCGATCACATTCAGCCCCAGCATTGCGTAGGGCCGTGCCAGCTGCGCCGAGGGTTGAAACCGCGTGCGATAGATCTGCAGGGCAGGCAGAAGCAGGTCGGGCGCGAAATGCGACGCGAACGCGAACGGCAGGCCGAGGGCGGCTGCCAGTTCGGCACTGTAGGTCGATGAGCCGAGGAGCCAGATTGGCACATCGAGCCCGGCACCCGGCACCGCACGCACGGCCTGATCGGGCGGGGCAGGGCGGAAGTAGCTCTGCAATTCGATCACATCATCGGCAAACTTTGCTTCGCTGCCCGCCATGTCGCGCCGCAGGGCGCGCGCGGTGCGCTGGTCGGTGCCCGGCGCCCGGCCGAGGCCGAGATCGATCCGACCTGGATGGAGTGCGGCCAAAGTGCCGAACTGCTCGGCAATCACCAGGGGCGCATGGTTCGGCACCATGACGCCGCCCGAGCCAACGCGGATGGTGCTGGTCGCCGCCGCCACATGAGCGATGACCACCGCAGTGGCCGCGCTGGCAATGCCTGGCATGTTATGATGTTCGGCAAGCCAATACCGCTTGTAGCCAAGCCGCTCGGCGTGGCGGGCGAGGTCGGCGCTGTTGCGCAGTGCATCGCCCGCGGTGGAGTTTTCAGGAATAGGCGCCAGGTCGAGAACGGAAAATGGGATCGGACTCATGGGTGCTACATAGGCCAGAATCCGCCCCGCCGTCAGGCATAAAAATGTATAAGCCTCATGCCGCTTTGCGATGAACCATGGCCGCTTGTAGGTTTTCATCGAGTTTCGCAAGGAAATCCTGCGTGGTCATCCACGGTTGATCCTTGCTGATCAAGCTCGCCAGATCCTTCGTCATGAAACCGGCTTCGACGGTTTCGACGCAGACCCGCTCGAGCGTTTCGGCGAACTCCGTTACGTCCGGTGTTTCGTCGAACTTGCCCCGATAGGCGAGGCCGCGTGTCCATGCGAAAATACTGGCGATCGGGTTGGTGCTGGTCGGCCGACCTTTCTGGTGCTCGCGATAATGCCGCGTCACGGTGCCATGCGCGGCCTCGCTTTCGACCGTCTTGCCGTCCGGGCTCATCAGCACCGAGGTCATCAGGCCGAGGCTGCCGAACCCCTGCGCGACGATATCGCTCTGCACGTCGCCATCATAGTTCTTGCAGGCCCAGAGATAGCCTCCGTTCCATTTCAGTGCGGAAGCGACCATGTCATCGATCAGGCGGTGTTCATAGGTCAGGCCATGCTTGTCGAACTCGGCCTTGAATTCGGCATCGAAGATCTCCTGGAACACGTCCTTGAACATGCCGTCATAGGCTTTCAGAATCGTGTTCTTGGTCGAGAGGTAGACCGGATAGTTCCGCAGCAGGCCGTAGTTGAAGCTGGCGCGGGCGAAACCTTCGATCGAGGCCTTGGTGTTGTGCATGCCCATGGCGACGCCGGGACCTTTGAAATCATGCACGTCGAGGATCATCGGTTTGCCGCCGTCGGCAGGGATGTACGACAACTGCACCTTGCCTGCGCCGGGAATTTTGGTTTCCACCGCGCGGTATATGTCGCCGTAAGCGTGGCGGCCGATCACGATCGGCTCGGACCAATGCGGCACCAGACGCGGGACATTGCGGCAGATGATCGGCTCACGGAAAATCGTGCCGTCCAGAATGTTGCGGATCGTGCCGTTCGGGCTGCGCCACATCTGTTTCAGGCCGAATTCCGCCACGCGCGCCTCATCGGGGGTGATGGTGGCGCATTTCACCGCGACGCCGAATTCCTTGGTCGCGTGGGCGGATTCGACCGTCACCTTATCGTCGGTCGCGTCGCGATGCTCGATCCCAAGATCGTAATATTTCAGATCGATGTCGAGATAGGGAAGGATCAGCTTTTCCTTGATGAACCCCCAGATGATCCGGGTCATTTCATCACCGTCCATCTCGACGATTGGGTTCTTTACCTTGATCTTTGCCATGTCTCGCTCCTTGCCCGGCCCTGGGCCACCGATGGGATCATTCGATTGTGGTTCTCTATCACCGATTGAGTGGCGGGCAAGCCAGTGGACGGCAGATCAGGGGTGTTTTACCACAGGCGCAGATTTGGAGGGTTGGATATGGCTGCGAGCATGGGTCACGCGAGCGACTGGGATCGGGATGCGGCATTGACCGCCGCACGGATCTTGCTGGAGATCAAGGCGGTGAATTTCCGCCCGGAGGAGGCTTATACCTTCACCTCTGGCTGGAAGGCGCCGGTGTATATCGATTGCCGCAAGATCATCTATTTTCCGCGCGCGCGCGCGAAAATCTGCGAGCTGGCGGTTGAAAAACTGACACGGCAGATCGGGTTCGAAACGATCGAGGCGGTGGCCGGCGGTGAGACGGCGGGGATTCCCTACGCGGCCTGGATTGCCGACCGGATGGCGTTGCCGATGGCCTATGTCCGCAAGAAACCGAAGGGGTTCGGCCGGAATGCGCTGATCGAGGGTGATGTGCCGGAAGGCAAGAATACGTTGCTCGTCGAAGACCTGACCACGGATGGCGGTTCGAAAATCCAGTTCGCCAACGCGCTGCGCGACGCCGGGGCAATCTGCGATCACGTGTTCGTGGTGTTTTTCTACGGTGTGTTCCCCGGTAGTCTGAACAAGCTGGCGGATATGGGCATATCACTGCATCATCTTTGCACGTGGTGGGATGTGCTGGAGGCCTGCCGCGGCGGCGATTACTTCCCCGAGGCGACGTTGACCGGTGTGCGTAAATTTCTGGAAAACCCGGTCGCCTGGTCGGCCGCGCATGGCGGCGTCACCAGTGCCGAAGAGGCAGCCGCTCATAAGGCGGCGAAGTGATTATTGCGTCAGGCGGATGGTGCTGCTCAGGGCGGATTTCAGCATGGCGTTCATCGCCGTACTGATATCCGCGGCATTGTTGGCCACGAAAAAATCGCTTGGGGATGATGCACAGGCTTGAAGCGCAGCTTCGTCAGGCGAGACTGCGTTAGGTCCAGGGACATAGCCCCCATCTGTCGTGCTGCTGGGTTCTGCATCTTCCTGCGTCGTGACTTGACTGGCGTTAACGTTTGGAAAGTCTTCCGTGAAATAGGGAGTCTGCGTGACTGACCAAGTCATGTAATACTGATTTGGTAATGGATTATAATCAACATATAAGACATATACTGTAAATCCAAGAGATTTAAAATTCTTGCAAACAGCAAGGTTTGACGGATAGGATGCGTTCTCAGCAATAGCGGACGTCATTTCGCCATTTTCACGAGTGCCCGTCGAGGCCGAATCCTGCATTCCATCAGTAACGATAAAAACATCCTTCTGCGGCGTTGCGGGTGTATTACCTGAACCGGCCGCGGTGATCGCGCTACCGAAACGAACCCCGTTGCTGTAGGTTCCGGTCAAAAGATCATGAACAGCGACAGGAAAATCGGTCTCGCAACACGCATAACCAACATTTGGTAATGT
Organism: Acidiphilium sp. PA; assembly: GCF_026191915.1. Classification (GTDB taxonomy): domain Bacteria; phylum Pseudomonadota; class Alphaproteobacteria; order Acetobacterales; family Acetobacteraceae; genus Acidiphilium. The sequence continues at coordinate 160,960 of NZ_JAIMBY010000005.1, read as the reverse complement.
TGGAACAGGCGCCGTTGGGTTTTTATAATAATCGATCGCATCGACTGCTGACAGTGCACCGGGAAGGTTGGTCGATGCTTCCTGATTAGTCGTTCCAGTCTGCGGCTGGTTTGGGAACAGGGGAGCAATATCACTGTTGAATTGATAAACACCAACCGAAAATTGGTCCGGAGCTTGTTCATTAGCTTCCATAGACGAAATGACATTCTCCGCCGCGCTGGTTACGACATCGCTCCGCAACCGAACACCGTACTCACGGGCGATCCCATACAAATCGTTGTTATTGGCATCTGTATGGCAGGCAAACCCGCAGGGTGATTCCGGCCCCGTGTATCCTGGATCACAGGTACCTGAGATGTTGGAGGTTGATCCGTCAGCCTGATAATGAGCGACTTGCGTCATATCGATATCCAGTGCCGGATCGCTCTGGTCGTATGCACCCATCCCGTTGATCGCTGTCCAGTTCAGCGAATTTGGTAGGCAGACCGAGTGGTCTTCGAGCTTCAAGATATCATTCGGCGTGGCACCGATATCCATGGACCCTGAGTTATCCAACAGCATCAGAATTTCCACGTAGGAATAGGTCGATAGCGCACCCGCGGTACCGGTAATCGTCCAGTTGGTAGTGCTAGAGAAAAGTGGGTCGAAAAACGGCGGGTAGGTGCCGGTGTAGGCGACTGTTGCGGTAAAACCGGCGGGATTGGTCGGCGATAGATTGGTGTTGGATTGCACCGTGACGTCCGGATTGTTCGATCCGGTAACGCTGGCGGTCGGCAGCTTGCCGAGCTGGGCCCAGAACCAGGCGGTGCCAGCGGTTGCGCCGGCGGCATCGGCATCAGCAATGGCGGTGGCGGCCGAGAGCGGTGGGTTCTGGTTGATTTCGGCGGTATAGGTTTCGGTGGCGGCCCGGATCGCATGGGTGGCAGCGGCGTCAGCCGCGAGGCTGATCTGTGCGCGTGCCTGGACATAGAAAGAAAAATCGATCGACAACGCGACCAGCATCGCCATCGGCACAAGCGAGACGCCGAAAATAATCGCGATCGCACCGCGCCTATCTCGCACAAGCTGACGGATATGCGCGATCATGTCCCTGGCTCCGCATAATTAGGATTGACGCAGTACGATCCACCCGGGGCGTTCTGAAGACCCGTAAGCGTCGTGTATTGCTGATCCGGCGATAGTGGTGTCGCGTTGCCGCTGGCATCGACAGATGCGGCTTTTACGCTGCGTACTGGCCAGAAACCGATCGCCGTAAGGTCGAACGGTGTCTTCGTATAGGTCAGCAGAAGGGGCCGATATTTGATGAATACATTAACCACGAGGATCGGGTCCGGCCACGACGTCGCATTGGTCGTGACGTCCAGGGTCGGCACCGTGCCCAGCGGGCCGCCGCCTGGAGGCGTCTGTACGAGTTGCTGACAATCGCTCTGACCCAGAAGCGCTTCATACGGAACCAGCCCGCTGTCGCCGCCGGTATAGGCTACGCTCCAGGCGACATTTGCGGTGTAATTACAGGTTATTCCGGGGCTTGGAACGCATCCCGCAGTGGTCGGCTCAAACACTACGGCGGAAATCGTCACACCGGTATCGCCGGCACCATAGCCCTGCTGATGCGCGCGCAGCGCCGGAATTTCAGCGAAAATGGTCGAGGCTTCGAACTGCACCTGTGCGTAGGTGAGCGATGTCGATCCATCCGCCTGTACCGCGAGGCTGCTTGCCGAAGCTGCAATACTATGCGCGGCGGCATACACTTGCTGATTGATCATCATCGGTTCAGAGAGTTCGTATACACCGAACAGCAGGGCGAGCATCAGCGGTAAGACCAGAGCGAACTCGAGCGCCGCGACGGCCCGCCGGTCGTGCAGGATCATCGACGGCCTCAGCATGGGTTCGAAGCTTCAAGCGGCGCAAATCCCTCGGTCTCAAATCCGGCGGTGGCCAGTAGCGGTGTTACCGATGTGCCGTTATAGGTCACCACAGTGCCCAGTAACTGCCCCATAAAGCTAGGCGCGGTATAGATCACACTGATCATAATCGCCTCGTTCGGGCCGGCGTTGCAAAACCCGGTTGCCCCGCTGCTCGTCGCACATTGGCTCGGCCCGATGTCCGACCCGGCCCCGCCGTAATCGCCGAGTTGCAGAGTACCGCCCGCAATCGGCAGGGTGCCGGTCGTGGCATCGTAGAAATCGCTGCATGTATTGGTATCGATCTGTTCGACGCGGACATAAATATTGTTGCAGTCGATTAACCCATAGGTGTTGGGGCAGACCACGTTGCTGATGAACTGGGCCTGGCTCGTCGCCGCCGGTGCGGTGCCGGTCTGCATCTGCCGCGCGGTGGCCTGCACCGCGTTATTCAGCACTTCATTGGTGAACAGATCGTAGGCCACATTGAAGACAAACAGCAGTGCGAGCAGAAAGATCGGCCCCACCATCGCAAATTCCAGCGCAAAGGCGCCACGCCGGTCCGCGCTCAGCGGCGCATGACAGGCCCATAAACGGACGCGATCGTTCGAGCGGCGTTCACCCATGGTCGCACCGTTATCAAAAAATGCTTAACCAATCGTTACCGCTCGCGGGTCCGCACCGCTCAGCCCGGCTCGATCCGCAGGTGCGGCCATCGGCGCTGATAACTCAGGCATTTTTCGGCAAGTCGCGCCGTCAGCGCAACATCCGGGTTCGGTCGCAAGATGCCTTCAGCGATATCAACAAGTCCAAACGGCGCGAACACCTGCCCGCATTTCGCCCTGATCCCGACGCAGGTGCCGCGCACCGGAAACCGCGCCATGCCATCCTCGCTCGACCGGAGCACCGGGTAATCCGTGCCAAATCGGTCGCGGTACCATAAATGGACCCGCGCTTGATTTTTTACGTCGATGGTCACGCCAAGGTCGGCACAGGCGCCGGCCACACGGCGAATCACGCGGTCTTCCGCCTCCCATGAAAGGTCGGCCGGATCATAATAAAACACATCGTGGTCAACGATCTGTTCATCCGGCGGCCGACCCGTCTGAAGATTCCAGACGGTCTGGAACAGGCAGCCCGCCGTGAGCCAGGCATCAGCCAGGCTAATATCAGGCAGCCGCTCCAGCAATGCGCGATTGACAGTATTCCGACGGATGATGTCGCCAAACACCGCCGCGTCCATTGCCGTCAGAAAATACCGGCCGCGATATTGATGGTGAGGGCCAATACCACTGTGTTGAACATATACCCGATCAGGCCCTGCAATGTCGCCAGCCGGCGCATCTTACGCCCGGTTATGTTCACATCCGACACCTGGAAGGTCATGCCGAGAACGAAGGAAAAATAAATGAAATCCAGATAATCCGGCGCATCCTCGCCGGGAAAGTTCAGCCCGCCTTCAGGCCCGGCATCGGTATCGGCGTAATATTCATGCGCGTAGCGGTAGGCGAACGTCACCTGGGTCATCAGCCAGGACGCAACCAACGTCAGGCCGACCAGCGCAACATACTCGCCGTGATGGCCCTTAAGCTTGGCAAGGCCCGAAAAAATCACGATCGCGGTGAAGCTCATGATCGTGCCGATCAACGTCAGGGCAAATAGGGTCCATTCACCCTCCTCCTGCCGGGCCGCGTCGGCTGCGATCCGGGTATGATCGGCGCTGATAAAATGAGTGGCCGCCAGAATCAGGAAGACAGTGACGAAAATATCCCAGGCCAGGACGCCGCGCGTGGTCAGGGGCAAAGCATGCGGCAGAAACGGGAACGCGATCAGCCCGCACACGAGACCGGAAAACAAACGCGGACGACCAAGGATGATTCGTAGCGGCAGAATCGGCTGAGGCATGCCTCCGTTAATAGACGACCGTGCTGTAATAGCCAGAGGTCTCATGCTGCCGCAGATCGCAGCGGCCGGCCTCGAAGGAGAGCGGCGCGATATCGGCGGGGCAATAATGCGTGACGACACTGCGCCGCGTCGCATTGTTTGAAATCGGTTTGCCCCCATGCGCGAGGTCGGCGTGCCAGATCAAGACGTCACCGGCTTTGGCGAGCAGGCTTTCCTCGCGCAGGCCCTGGCCCTCGGCGTGGCGGATGATGGCACGGCCGTGCTGTTCTTCCGCCTCGCGCAGCGAATTGCCACCCGCAATGTTCATTCGCATCGCCTCGTGCAGGCTCTTGTAGCGATCGGCATAGATGAAATCCGGCGCCCGCTGGCTGCCCGGGAAATAGACGAGTTCGCCCGCACCTTCCGTCACGTCTTCGAGTGCGATCCACGATGCAGCGAACCGGCGGGCCTGCGAGTAGACCACATAAGCGGTGTCCTGATGCGCCGGCTGACCGGAACCGCGCAGAAACCCGAGACTTTGCGAAGCGAGTGGCGGCCGCTCGAAGATCAGATGCAGGAAATGTATGATGGCAGGGGCAAAGATCAGATCGCGCGTCGCTTGGGAATGCCAGTGCAGATCGAGCGCCTTGGCTGGCCGCGAATTGATTTCGGGCCGCCATGGCATGTCGTTCGGGCTTAGACTCAGGCATTGGAACAACAGGGAAGGCATCCCGCCCTGATAGGCGCGATCGAGATCGGTGCAGGCGACATCGAGCAGGTGGGACGGTATCGCGCAGGGCAAAATTACGTAGCCATTGGCAATCCAGTCGCGCAGCAAAGCGGCATCGCCATCACTCAGCGCGCCGATTGCATGTCGGCCGGCGATGGTATCGTCCGCGTCCGGCGCGTCGGTCCACAGCCCACCAAACCGGGCCGTCATGCGTGACGGGTTTTCCGGCCGCGGTGCACCGGGGTTCGGCAGATACCCGCGATAACGGCCAATCCGCTGCCAATGATCCCAGGCACCCCGCGCGCGGCCGTTCTCGATGTCGATCGTCGCCATCGGATAAATTCGGCCATACCACGCAGCGTCGAACACCGGCGCGCAGATGCGCCCCTCTTCGCGGCCGTGCAGCCGGTAGTGGTGATAGCCGTTGACGAAATATCCAGCAGCGATGCCGTCGACGACATCGGGATTGACCGCGAGATAGTAATCCTCGTCATACGGCTCCTTCGGCAAATTCGCACATATGCTCGCCCCGTGCAAAATGCCGGAAGGAGCACCAATCTCTTCTACAATACTTTCGTCCAATTTTTTTATCTCGATCTCAATATCGTATTACTTGTCTTTGATTGAACCAATACTTTGTACTCAGCAATATCAGCGAAATGTGTTGGAGGCAAGGACGAAGTTGACGAGCGCACTAAGCGTTCATCAACACACGATACGACATCTGATCGTCATGAAGTTTCCGAAATACCCGATATTTACGATCGTGATACGACCGCAATGCCGCATCCGGCTCGATCACGTCGCCGCTGCGGCTCATCGCACCCATCGCGCGCCGCACATCAGGATACACGCCGCCGGCAACCGCACCGAGAATCGCAGATCCCAGGAGAACCGCCTCTGGCTCCGCCGGAAGTACGATTTTGCAGCCGGTGGCATCGGCATGCTCGCGCAGAAACACCGGATTTTTGGTGCCGCCCCCGGTCGCGAAAATCGTATCGATCAGATATCCGCTCTCATTCATGGTCTCGATGATATGGCGGGTGCCGTAGGCAACCGCCTGGATCGTCGCGAGATAGAGCCGCGCGCAATCCTCTGGCGTGGCGGATAGCGCCAGACCGCTGATCATGCCGCGCAACGTTGCATCGGCGCGCGGCGAGCGATTACCGTTGAAATCGGCTAACACGTGCAGGTTCGCCGTGAGCGGTGCCAACGCCGCTCCGCTGGCCAGACCGTCCAGGATGTTGTTCAACACCTGGTACACCGTTTGCCCTCGCTCGCGTGCCTGTTCGGCGAGCGCCGGATACGCAGCATGCGTGCCAATGATATGGTCTATCAACGCGCCGGTCGCCGATTGGCCACCCTCGTTCAGCCAGAACCCGGGTACCATCGCCGAGAAATATGGTCCCCACACACCCGGCACGAAGGTGGGATCGCGTGTCACCGCCATATGACAGGACGACGTGCCGCCGATCAGCGCAAGACGTGTGCGCAGCGCCGCATCGTCAGGCAAGGCACCGTCAAACGTCGCGCCGATCACCCCGATTCCGCCGGCATGGGCATCGATCGCTGACGTTCCAACCGGGATCCCCGCTTCCAGCCCGAACGCCGCCGCAGCATCGCGGCTCAACCCGCGCCCCAGTGGCGTACCGATCGGCAGAATCGTGGTGCCGATCCGCGCAAACCCTTCTTCGGCGAGGTCGCCGAGCCCGATCGCGCGGATGAACGCTTCGTCCCACCGGTTCTCGTGGCCGCTATAGGTCCATTTGCAGACGGTCGAGCACAGGGAGCGGGATGCATCGCCGGTGGCACGAAACGTCAGATAATCCGGCAGGTCGAAAAAATACGCGGCCCGCCGCCAGGTCTCCGGCGCGTGCTCGCGCAGCCAGAGCAGTTTCGGCATCTGCATTTCGAGGGAGATGCGCCCCCCGACGTAGCGCAGCACGTCGTGATCGGCAGCATTGATTGCGTCGGCTTGCGCCAGGGCCCGATGATCCGCCCATAAAATGATATTCTGCTCCGGCTCACCATCGGGATCGACGCTGAGCGGTGCTGCATGCGCGTCCAGCACCACCAGCGAACAGGTTGCATCGAAGCCGATGCCCCGCACCGTGACATCAAGCCCCGCCGTGGCCACCGCGGCACGCACCGCATCGCTCACCGCTGCCCAGATATCGGCGCTCGACTGCTGGATGAAGTCGTCGCGCGGCCGCCACGCGCGGATCGGGCGAACCGCACTGCCGCGCATCGCCCCGCTCAGGCTGAACACACCCGCGCGCGCACTGCCTGTCCCGACATCGATGCCGATGACGCAGTCCTTGTCAGAGGAATTCATCGCTGCCTGTCTCCAGCCGTGATCAAATGGTTGCCGCAGTCGCGATGAACCGATCGAGCGTCACGAAATCTTCGATCCCTTCCATGCCGCCTTTTTTCGAGGCCGCCAGCGCGCCGGCAGCATTGGCATAGGTCAGTGACCGCTCGGTGTTCATGCCGTTCAACAGGCAGGTGACGAATGCGGCATCAAAACAATCGCCCGCACCGGTCGGGTCGGCCTCTTCGATCGCGAAAGCCGGCAGATCGAAACTTTCCGTTCGGCTGCGGAAACTCACACCCTTGCGGTTGCGTTTGTGCACGACCATACGGATGCCCATCCCGAGCAGTTCCTCGATTGCCGCACGTTCCGAGCGTGCCTCGGTCGGCAGCAGAATTTCAGGGCCGGATGGCATGAAGATGTCGGTGTAGCCGAGCATGAATTCCAGCCCCGCGCGCATTTCCGGTATCGTCAGCATCTCCTTGCGGATATTCGGATCGAACGAAATGACGGCGCCGTTTGCCTTGGCCAGTTCGATCGCCTTTTTCATTTCATCTATGATATGAAATGAAAACAGGGACGTACCCATGATATGAAAATGCGCGCACTGCGCCAGCATCCCCCGCGCGGCTGCATCGATACTGATCCGTCCGGCGGCACTGCGCTTGAGGTTGAACAGAAAATCTCGATCACCATCGTCGCGATAGCGCACGAAGGCGCTCGCAGTCACCTGATCGGGATCGACGCGAACCGCGCTGACATCGACGCCATCAAGCTTGAGCCGGTCGACGCACAACCAGCCAAAATCATCATCCCCGACGCAGGAAATGATCCCCGCATCAGCGCCGAGCCGGGCAGCCTGGGCGGTGAAGGTTGCCGGCGCGCCGCCCGGAAACGGTCCCAGCAGCCGCCCTGGTTCGCGAAATCCCTGACCTCGATCTTCGGCCAGAATGTCGACCAGGATCTCGCCCATCGTCACGATCATCCCGGCCATGGCAACGCAATCATGGCATGGCTCCGGTACTGTGCGCCCGCCGGGCTGCTGTGCGGACGAAATTGGAAAAATGCGCCTCGCCGCCGGTGTCGGACTCTACCGGGCGAAACCCGGCATCCAGCAGAATGTCGCGCGCGCGGTTGCTGGGTGGGCCGGGTAGAATGATGTCGGTCGCGACGCCCAACGGCAGCTGGGCGGCCCGCCGCTCCAGCGAGAGCGCGGGACTGCTGACTAAAACGATACTGCGTTCGGCGCGTCGGGCGGCCGCCTCGCTCAGCCGCTCGGCCGCCTTCGAGGTCAATAGAAGGGCCGAGTCGGCGGATAACGCGTCGGCGTCGAGTACCGCCCAGCCGAGCGGGTAATGATCGAGGCTGCGCACAGCGTTACCACCTTCGAAACTACCACTCTCCGCACCAATCTCCCCGCCAAGACAGTAGATCCGCGCATCGAGGCAGGTACGCGCCAGCGCAATTGCTTCGACATTCGTCAGCAACACGGCAATGCCCGGAATATCGGCAAGCCACGGGATGATCTGCGTGGCCAGGGGACCAGGGCCGATCATCACGGTCTGGTCCGCGCCGATCAGTCCCTGCGCGCGTCGCAGCATCGGGACGATCAGCGATTTCGTCAGCGTCATACCGGCCGGCCGGTCACGCGGCGCATTCGATTTCGCGGCAATCGCCTTACCGAAACTCCGGACGATCAATCCTTGTTCTTCGAGATACGTCAGATCGCTCCTGATAGTGACCTCGGACACCATCAGGGCCGTACTAAGCTCATCAACCCGCATCTGGCCGTGCTGACGGATCCAGTCGGCAATCTGTAGCCGGCGCTGCAGCACGGCGCTCTTTGCACCGACCGTCATCGTTGTCGTTCCGGACGAACCATGGCGTATCGATGCCATCGATTTAGCATCAGGTCTATAGGTTTCGAAATGAAAGTTCGCCGGGTGGGGCATGGTTGCTGGCGCGCCTCCGATCGCTGCGGGTTGCCTGAATAACAGGCGATTTATCGTCAAAATCGCATGTAAAAATTCCATTGACTTTCCAAACGAAAGTCCGCTACCTGCGTTTCAGAAGACGTGGCCCAGCTGCGCATGACGAACATGAGGAAACGACCAAACCGCACCGACCCGATGAGGGCGCTGCCCGTTTGCTTTCATTTCCGTTCGAACTGGCCCCCTGGGTCCGCCTTGCGCAGGTCGATCTGCGCCGCCGGCGCGCGTGATTCGCATCGGCCTGAAGTCGAGACAAATGAAATGAACCAGGTTCGTTCAATGAGGGAGATACGCTTGATGAAAAGACATATCGCCTACACGTTTGGCGGCATCGCGATGGGCTTATTGGGTCTGATGTCCAGTGCCGCCGCCGAGACGCTGACGATCGCGACCGTGAACAATCCCGATATGCTGCAGATGCAGAAATTATCGCCCCAGTTCACCAAGGAAACCGGCATCAAGCTCAATTTCGTCGTCCTGCCGGAAAACACGTTGCGCCAGCGTGTCACCACCGATATCGCAACGAATTCCGGCAATTTCGATATCGTCACGGTGGGTTCGTATGAGGTCCCCATCTGGGGTAAAAGCGGCTGGCTGACGCCGATCAAGGGCCTCCCCGCCAGCTACGATGTCGCCGATATCTTTCCCTCGGTTCGCAAGGGCCTGTCTTACCAGGGCTCGCTCTACGCGTTGCCGTTCTATGCCGAAAGTTCGGTCACATACTACCGTAAGGATCTGTTCAAGGCGGCTGGTATCACCATGCCAGCCCACCCGACGTATAAGGAAATCGAGCAGTACGCCGCGAAAGTGAACGACCCCGCCAAGGGTATTTATGGCATGTGTCTCCGGGGACTACCGGGCTGGGGCGAGAACATGGCGTATTTCGATACGCTGGTGAACACCTTCGGCGGTCGCTGGTTCAACATGAAATGGCAGCCGCGGTTGGATAGCGCGGCCTGGAAAAAGGCCGCCGATTATTATGTGAACATCGAAAAGAAATACGGCCCCCCGAACGTGACGTCGAACGGCTTTACCGAGAACCTCGCCCTGTTCAGCCAGGGCAAATGCGGTATGTGGATCGACAGCACCGTTGCGGCCGGCTCGCTGTGGGACCCGAAAACGTCGAAAGTGGCCGCGGATGTCGGCATGGTCGATGCCCCGGTGGCGGTCACCCCCAAGGGTGCCCACTGGCTCTGGGCCTGGTCGCTCGCCATCCCCAAGACGACACGCCACAAAGCCGATGCGATGAAGTTCCTGGAATGGGCAACGTCAAAGAGCTATATCGCGCTTGCCGGCAAGACCTTCGGCTGGGTGCAGACCCCGCCGGGAACGCGCATCTCGACCTACGCGAATCCTAACTATATCAAGGCCGCACCGTTCGCAGCCATGGTCAAAAAGGCGATCCTGAGCGCCGATCCAACCGATCCGACCCTCAAGAAGGTGCCCTACACCGGCGTTCAATTCGTCGCGATCCCGCAGTTCGAGGGCATTGGTACCGAAGTGGGGCAGCAGATTGCAGCGGCCCTGTCAGGTCAGAAAACGGTCGATGCCGCCCTTTCTCAGGCCCAGGCCGCGACCAGCAGGACCATGAAGGAAGCCGGGTACAAATAATCAGGAAATCGCGGCAGCGCTGCCCCGAGGCGGCGCTGCCAATACTTTGAAAAGGGTGGGACGATGGACCAGGGCGTTGCGGTTACCAACACCAGCACTGAAGTGCGGTCCGGCCGCAGCGCGCGACAGGTCAACACGCTACCGCTCCTGCTGCCGGCGGTCATCCTGTTGCTCCTGTGGTCCATCCTGCCTCTGCTGCGCACGATTTTCTATTCATTCGAAAACTACAACCTGATGACCCCGCCTGCCGTCTTTAACGGCGGCCTGAATTATCGCTACCTCTTCACCGATATCTCGACCTGGATTGCCATCAAAAACAGCGTCGTTCTGGTGCTGGGCGTCCTGGCCGCGTCGGTCATATTCGGCACGCTGATAGCGTTGCTCCTGAATAACGATTTCCCCGGCCGCAATATCGCACGATTACTTGCCATCGCGCCGTTTTTCGTGATGTCGCCGGTTGCAGCGCTGATCTGGAAAAATCTGTTGCTCGATCCGGTCAGCGGTCTGTTCGGCTGGTTCATGACGCTGCTGGGCCTGCACCCGATCGCGTGGTTCAGCACGGCGCCGATGCTGTCGGTCGTGATGATCTATTCCTGGCGCTGGATTCCGTTCGCAACGCTCATTCTGCTCACCGCGCTACAATCTCTCGACACCGACCAGCTCGAAGCCGCGCGGATGGATGGAGCCAAAGGTTTCGCGCGGCTGCGCTACATCGTCCTGCCCCATTTGCTGCGACCGATCTCGATCGTCATCATGCTGGAATCGATCTTCCTGCTTTCCGCGTTCGCGGTGATCTACACGACCACAAACGGCGGCCCCGGTGATGCGACAACCACTTTGACCTATCTGATCTTCATCAAGGCTCTGAACGATTTCTCGATTGGCAGCGCCTCCGCTGCCGGCGTGTTCGCTATCGTGCTGGCCAATGTGCTGGCAATGTTCCTCATCCGCGCCGTCTCGCGCAACTTGCAGGCATGAGGGCGCCATCATGAAACCAACGGCTTCAAGCCAGATCGTCTTCGGCGTTCTCGCCTGGATCGCGGCGCTGGTCATGTTCTTCCCGATCCTGTGGATGATCGTGACCGCCTTTAAAACCGAAGGCCAGGCCATCGCCATTCCGCCGCTGATCCTGTTTGCCCCGACCATCCGAAGCTTTGTCGATGCCACGGCCAATGCGGGCTACCTGCTGTTCGCCATGAACAGCGTGATCGTCAGCGTCGGCTCGACGGTGCTCGCCATCGCGATTGCTTTTCCGGCAGCCTACGCGCTCGCATTCTTTCCAACCAAGCGCACCGAATTCACCCTGATGTGGATGCTTTCAACCAAAATGCTCCCCGCCGTCGGTGTGCTGATGCCCATCTACCTCGGGATGAAAGCGATCGGGTTGCAGGATACCAGGATCGGTCTGGTCGGGCTCGACACGTTGATGAACCTGCCGATCGTCGTCTGGATGCTCTACTCGTTCTTCAAGGAAATTCCAGGTGAAATTCTCGAAGCTGCCCGCGTCGACGGTATTGGGCCGCGCCAGCAGATGTGGCATCTGCTGCTGCCCCTCTCGGGTCCCGGCATTGCTTCCACCGCCCTGCTCTCAGTGATCCTGTCCTGGAACGAGGCGTTCTGGAGCATCAACGTCACCGCCTCCCACGCCGGCACGCTCGCCGCCTACATCGCGCGATTTTCCGCACCGGAAGGCTTGTTCTGGGCAAAATTATCGGCGGCGTCGGTTCTGGCGGTTGCCCCCATTCTTGTATTTGGCAGTCTGACGCAGCGGCGCCTGGTGCGCGGCCTGACGTTCGGCGCCGTGAAATAGAGGCAGTCATGGCAAAACTCATCCTGCAGAACGTCGAAAAACGCTACGAAACCTTCCACGCGATCAAAGGTATCGACCTGTCGATCGACGACCGTGAATTTGTCGTCTTCGTCGGCCCCTCGGGCTGTGGCAAGACAACGTTGCTGCGCATGATCGCCGGCCTTGAAGACATCACCGGCGGCGACTTCAGTATCGATGGTGTCCGCGCGAACGACATCCCGCCCGACAAACGCGGCCTCGCGATGGTGTTTCAGACCTATGCCCTTTATCCGCACATGACGGTCGCCGAAAACATGGGCTTTGCCCTGAAAATGGCGAAAGTGCCGCGTGATGAAATCAAGGCCAAGGTCGCCCATGCCGCCGCGATGCTGCAACTCGACAAGGTGCTCGATCGCCGCCCGAAGGCGCTGTCCGGCGGCCAGCGCCAGCGCGTTGCGATCGGCCGCGCTATCGTTCGTAACCCGAAAGGATTTCTGTTCGACGAGCCGCTCTCGAATCTTGACGCCGCTCTGCGCGTGCAGATGCGTACCGAGCTGGTCAAGCTGAACAAGCAGCTCCAGACCACCATGATCTACGTCACGCACGATCAGATCGAGGCGATGACCATGGCCGATCGCATCGTTGTGCTCCACGCCGGTATCGTCGAACAGGTCGGCAGCCCGCTTGAGCTTTATAATAACCCGGCGAATTTGTTCGTCGCCGGCTTTATCGGCTCGCCCAAGATGAACCTGCTCGAAGGCGTTGTGACCGCCCGCGACGACCAGCATGTCGAGGTCAAACTCGACGATGCAGGGACCGTTGCCGTCATGGCCGCGCGCATCGCCGTTGCCCCCGGCACGCGCGTCACCGTCGGCATGCGCCCTGAACATACGGCGCTGGTATCCGACGGCCCGATCGGTGGTGTTGCCGATTTTGTCGAGCATCTCGGCAACGAGACGCTGGTCTACGTCAAGCGGCCGGATGGGCGGCAGATGATCGTGAAGGCCGATGATCTGGCAGGCGTCCGCATGGGCGATGCGGTGACCATGGCGCCGAAGGGCGATCGCTCCGTACTGTTCGGGCCGGACGGCAAGGCGTTGCTGCGGCGCGAGTTTCATCTGCACTGAGCGCAGTCAAGTTTGATAACCAGAGGAGCGACGATGTATCTCGAAAAATTCAATCTCAAAGGTCGTAATGCGTTCGTCACCGGCGGCGGTCGTGCCATCGGTCTCGCGTGCTCCACCGCTCTTGCCGAGGCTGGAGCCCACGTCGTGATCGCGGATCGGGATGCGATGGTGTGCGAGGAAGGCAAGGCCTCGCTCGCAAAACTCGGTTATTCCGCCGAAAGCATCGTGCTCGATGTCACCGACAGCACCGCCGTGAACGAGGCTGCGGCATCGCTCAACGAAAAGCTTGGATCGATTGATATCCTGGTCAATAACGCCGGCATCGCCCGCTCCGGCACCGCCGCCGAAGACACCACTGACGAACATTGGCTCGATGTCATCAACGTCAATCTGAACGGCACGTTCTACTGCGCACGTGCATTCGGCAAAGCCATGCTCGCGCGGAAAAGCGGTGTCGTCGTCAACATCGGCTCGATGTCGGGCTTCATTTCCAACAAGCCGCAGAAGCAGAGCTTCTACAACGCCTCGAAAGCCGCGGTACATCACCTCACCCGTTCCCTGGCCGGCGAATGGGCCGATCGCGGTGTGCGCGTCAACGCGGTCGCCCCCACCTATATCGACACACCGCTGACCCGATTCGGCATGGAAGACGAAGACCTCAACCGCATCTGGCTCGACATGACGCCGATGCACCGCGTCGGTCAGCCCCATGAAATCGCCTCCGTCGTGTTGTTCCTCGCCTCGGAGGCGTCGAGCCTGATGACGGGGTCGATCGTGCTGGCTGATGGCGGTTATTGCGTCTGGTAAAGGGTAGCGAGGAAGGACTTCTTTTTTGGAAAAAAAGAAGCAAAAAACTTTCCAACCCTGGGGCACCGGCGGTTTCACGGGCACGGCCCAGATTAGCAAAGTTTTTTTTGGTTCTTTTTTGTTCACAAAAAAGAATACCTTCCTGCTGCGTTTACCCGCCCGAGTTGAGTTACCCCTTCCGCCGCCCTATAATCATGGTCGCAGTTGCGAATAGGTCTGATCCATGAATTTCTCCCAGCCGATCATCGAGCCGTTCGATTACATCGTCTTCGGCGGCACCGGCGATCTCGCAAAACGGAAATTGCTCCCCGCCCTCTACCACCGCGATCTCGACGGCCAACTGCCGGAAACCTCTCGCATCATCGGCTCGGCCCGCGCGGAGATGACGCGCAAATCGTTCCAGACATTGGTCCAAAAAAGCCTCGAGGAATTCGTCGGGCCGGATCCGCTCGACAAGACCGTTCTGAAGCGCTTTCTCGAACGGCTCTATTTCATCTCCTGCGATGCCACGGCCGCCCGCGGCTGGCCCGACCTCGCCAAATTGCTCAACCACGAACCGCGCGCCATCCGGGTATTCTACCTCGCGACATCACCGGAACTCTACGGCACCATCGCCGACAACATCCACGCCCACAAGCTGCAAACACCGGAAACCCGCATCGTGCTCGAAAAGCCGATCGGCCACGATCTCGCCTCCGCGCGCGAAATCAACGACCGGGTCGGCGCCGTGTTCGAAGAGCGTAACATTTTCCGTATCGACCATTATCTCGGCAAGGAAACCGTGCAGAACCTGCTGGTCCTGCGCTTCGCCAATTCGCTGTTCGAACCGGTCTGGAACCATAACGGTATCGACCACGTCCAGATCACCGTCTCCGAAACCGTCGGTGTCGAAGAACGCGGCGGCTATTACGACCACACCGGCGCCATGCGCGACATGATCCAGAACCACCTGATGCAGTTGCTCTGCCTCGTCGCCATCGAGCCGCCTTCCACGCTCGACCGCGAGGCGGTGCGTGACGAAAAAATCAAGGTCCTGAAATCACTCGCCCCCATCACGCAAAATGAAATCTCGACCAAAACCGTACGTGGTCAGTACCGCGCCGGTGCCATCAACGGTGGCCCCGTCAAGGCCTATGCCGATGAAAAGGACATCGTGCCCGGCTCGACCACCGAGACCTTCGCCGCTCTCAAGGTCGAGGTGAAAAACTGGCGCTGGGCCGGCGTGCCGTTCTACCTGCGCAGCGGCAAGCGCCTGCCCGAAAAAGTCTCCGAAATCGTCATCCAGTTCAAACCGGTGCCGTACTGGATTTTCCCGACCGGCTCCGATCACGCCCAACCCAACCGCCTGGTCATCCGCGTGCAGCCGAACGAACATATCCGGCTGCATCTCTGGACCAAGGAGCCCGGACCCGGCGGCCTGCGCCTGCGCAACGCCCCGCTCAACCTCAGCTTCGCCGAAACCTTCAAAGGCCATCTGCCCGATGCCTATGAGCGTCTGCTGATGGATGTGGTGCGCGGCAACGCCACCCTGTTCATGCGCCGTGATGAGGTCGAAGCCGCCTGGGAATGGACCGAGAGCATTCTCGATGGCTGGAAAAACTCGGGCGAGCGTCCGAAACTCTATACCGCGGGCACCTGGGGTCCCTCCGAGGCGATCGCCATGATCGTGCGCGACAATCGCACATGGTTCGACGAACAGGCCGGCGATTATCCCGGCGACTGACATGACGTTAGAAAGCGAGCCTCAGCCATGCTGAACGATAGAATTGCCCGCGTGACCGATCGCATCCGCGAGCGCAGCCTCACCGGCCGATCCGCCTATCTCGCGCGCATCGAGGCCACGGCCAAACGCGGCGTCCACCGCAGCGCCGTAGGCTGTGCCAACCTTGCCCATGCCGTCGCCGGCTGCTCGCCGGCCGATCAGGCCGATCTGAAGCGCGACGACAAACCCAATATCGGCATCGTCACCTCCTTCAACGACATGCTCTCGGCGCATCAACCGTTCGAGCGTTTCCCCGACATCATCAAAACCGCCGTGCGCGCGGCGGGCGGCATCGCTCAGGTCGCCGGCGGCGTGCCCGCGATGTGCGACGGCGTCACCCAGGGCCGCGAGGGGATGGAACTCTCGCTGTTCTCGCGCGATGTCATTGCCATGGCCACCGCCATCGCCCTCTCGCACGATGTGTTCGACGGCGCCCTGCTGCTCGGCGTGTGCGACAAAATCGTCCCGGGCCTCGTCATCGCAGCGCTCACTTTCGGCCATCTGCCGTCGATTTTCGTCCCCGCCGGCCCGATGCCCTCGGGCATTTCAAACACCGAAAAATCGCGCATCCGCCAGTTGGCCGCCGAAGGCAAAATCGGCCGCGCCGAACTGCTCGAAGCCGAAGCCGCCTCCTACCACAGTCCCGGGACCTGCACCTTCTACGGCACTGCCAATTCCAATCAGATGCTGATGGAAATCATGGGCCTGCATCTGCCCGGCGCCTCTTTCGTCAACCCTAACACTCCGTTGCGCGACGCACTGACCGAAGCGGCATCCCGGCGCATTCTGGAAATCACCGCACGCGGCAACGAATTCACCCCGGCCGGCGAAATGATCGATGAACGCGCCGTGGTCAACGGCATGGTCGGTCTGCTCGCGACCGGCGGTTCCACCAATCACACCATCCATCTGGTCGCCATGGCGCGCGCCGCGGGCATCCACATCAACTGGCGCGATTTCTCGGATCTGTCGGACGTGGTGCCCTCGCTCGCGCGCATCTACCCGAACGGCCCGGCCGATGTGAACCAGTTCCAGGCTGCCGGCGGCATGCCGGTCCTGATCGGCTCGCTGCTCGACCACGGCCTGCTGCACGGCGATGCCGCCACGGTCTGGAGCCGAGACGGCATGGCGGCCTACCGCGACCAGCCCGGCCTCGAAGACGGTGTTCTGCGCTGGAAACCCGCCCCCGCCGCAAGCACCGACACCGCCATCCTGCGGGATGCCACAGCACCGTTCAGCGCGGATGGCGGGTTGAAGATCATGCACGGCAATCTTGGTGAGGCGGTCGCTAAAATCTCGGCGGTCAAGCCCGAGCACCGCATCGTCGAGGCGCCAGCCCTGGTGTTTCGCAGCCAGGAAGCGTTGCAAGCGGCATTCAAGGCCGGCGAACTGCACCGCGACTTCATCGCCGTCGTCACCCACCAGGGCCCGATGGCCAACGGCATGCCGGAGCTGCACAAACTCACCCCGCCGCTCGGCGTCTTGCAGGATCTCGGCTTCAGGGTCGGGCTGGTCACCGATGGCCGGATGTCCGGCGCCTCCGGCAAGATCCCCGCCGCCATCCACGTCACGCCGGAATGCGCGCGCGGCGGCCCGCTCGCCAAACTCCGCGACGGCGACATGATCCGGCTCGACTGCACCGCCGGTGTCCTGCGCGTGCTGGTCGATGAGGCGGAATTCGCAGCGCGCCCCCTGCCGGAGGTCGATCTGGCGGCCAACCATCACGGCATCGGCCGTGAATTGTTCGGCGCCTTCCGTGCCGCCGTGGGCGGTGCCGATGTCGGCGCGAGTGTCTTCGCATGATCGATCAGGGGCGCCTCGCCGAACTGCTTGCCATCTCGCCGGTCATCCCGGTCCTCACCATCGAGGATGTCGCCCACGCGGTCCCGCTCGCCCGCGCGCTGCTCGAAGGCGGCATCGGCGTGGTCGAAGTCACCCTGCGCACCCGCGCGGGCCTGCCCGCCATGGCGGCGATGGTGGCCGAAGTGCCGGGCATGGTGGTCGGTGCGGGCACAGTGCTCACCGCCGCGCAATACCGCGCGGTCGATGAGGTCGGGGCCCAATTCGTGGTCTCGCCCGGGTCCAGCCCGCTGGTGCGCGAAGCCGCCGCGCGCAGCAAAGTGCCATTCCTGCCCGGCGCCGCCACCCCGACCGAGGTTCTGCATCTGCTCGAAGACGGCTATCAATGGCAAAAATTCTTCCCCGCCGAACCGGCCGGTGGCATTCCCATGCTCAAAGCCATCGGCGCGCCGATCGCCGACGTCCGCTTCTGCCCGACCGGTGGCATCACCCGCGGCAATGCGCATGATTACCTGGCCCTTGCCAACGTCGTCTGCGTTGGCGGGTCGTGGCTCACCCCGGCGGATGCGATGCGCGATGGCGACTGGCGGCGCATCACCACGCTCGCGGCCGAAGCGGCGGCATTGAAACGGTAAGTGCTACTGGCCATTTCCCCGTGATCGTCGCGCAAAGACGGTCAAAGGGAGAGAAGCGATGCGGTTTACCCTGATTGCCGTCGTGGCCGGCCTCGGCGGCTTGTTGTTCGGCTACGATACGGGCGTGATTTCCGGTGCCCTGCTGTTCATCCGCCACGTTTTTCATCTCGATGCGACCATGCAGGGCGTCGTCGTCGCCATCGCTCTTGCGGCCGCCGCGGTCGGTGCTGCCTTTGCCGGTGTGCTGTCCGACCGGTTCGGCCGCCGCATCGTGCTGCTGATCACCGCCGTCATCTTCGTCACCGGCGCGCTGGTCTCGGCAGTCGCCTGGAGTGTGCCAATCCTGTTGACCGGCCGCGTCCTGGTCGGTGGTGCCATCGGCGTCGCCTCGATGGTGACGCCGCTCTATCTCTCCGAAATCGCCCCGCCCGATAAGCGCGGCGCGGTCGTCACCATCAACCAGTTCTACATCACCTTCGGCATCGTCCTGTCCTATGGCGTCGGTTATCTGCTGTCGCACGGCGGCAATGGCTGGCGCTGGATGCTCGGTCTCGGCGCGCTGCCTGGCATCGTGCTGTTCATCGGCATGCTGACCCTGCCCGAAAGCCCGCCATGGCTCGCCGGCAAGGGGCGCGACGACGACGCGCGCAAGGCGCTGCGCTACCTCCGCGCCGGCAGCGATGTCACAGGTGCCGTGGCCGATCTCAAGCGCGATGTCATGGCCCGGTCCGAACGCGCGGCCCCCTGGTCCGAGCTGTTCGCCAGCAAAGCCCGCCGCCCGCTGATCATCGGCGTCGGCCTCGCCATTTTCCAGCAGGTGACCGGCATCAACACAGTCATCTATTTCGCCCCCACCATCTTCCAGAAGGCAGGGCTGCCTTCCGCCTCCGCCGCCATCCTGGCCACCGCGGGCGTTGGCCTGGTCAATGTGATCATGACGCTGGTGGCCATGCGCCTGCTCGACGTGGTGGGCCGCCGCCGCCTCCTGCTCACCGGGCTGGTCGGCATGCTGGTCACGCTGATCATGCTCGCGGGCGGCTTCATGGCCGGGCTGCACGGCGGCCTCGCCTGGGTCACGGTCGCCTCGGTCGCCGCCTATGTCGCCTTTTTCGCGATCGGCCTCGGTCCGGTATTCTGGCTGCTGATCGCCGAAATTTTCCCATTGGCGGTGCGCGGCCGCGGCATGTCGCTCGCGACGATCGCCAACTGGAGCTTCAACATGCTGGTCTCGATCACCTTTCTTGACCTGGTGCACGGTTTCGGCCGTGGTCCGACCTTCCTGATCTACGCGGCCATGACGCTGGCGACCCTGATCTTCACTTGGTTCCTGGTGCCCGAAACCAAGGGCCGCAGCCTCGAGGATATCGAGGCGGCACTGGAAGGCGAAGCCGCCCTGACGGCCTGACCCCGATCGGAGAGACCGATGACCCTGCCGCCGAAACTCCCCCTGCCGGTGCAACGCTGGTCACGCCGGCCGCCGTCCCGCGTCACGACCTTCACCATGCCCGGATGGGGCAGGGCGCTCGCGCGCGGCGCCGCCATGCGCTGCCCCGCCTGCGGTCGGGCCTCGGCCTTCGCCAACTGGTTCGTCATCCGTGCCCGCTGCCCGCGTTGTGACGCCCCGCTCGGTCTGGTGCCATGCGATACGCTGCCACCTTACCTTACCATCGTGATCGGCCTTGCGATCATCGGCGCCGGCCTGCTGATCGCGGACCGCGACGGCGGCCTGCGCTACACCACCTCGCTGCTTGTGTTCATCCCACTGGCAATCGTGCTGCAACTGACCCTGCAACGCCCGATCAAGGGCATCGTACTCGCCATGATGATGAAACTTGACCTGATTCGCTCGGGCATCGGCCCTGACGACCCGAACCCCGCGGTCAGATGAAGAACAGAATGGTCTGCACGATCAGCAGCGGTCCCAGCACCAACCCCGCGGCCGCGCAATAGCCGAAAAAACCCGGCATCGGCACCCCACGCCGCGCCGCGACTGCCCGGATCATCAAATTCGGCGCATTGCCCAGATAGGTCACCGCACCGAAAAACACCGATCCCGCCGAAATCGCGGCCAGCAGCCGGGCAGGGGGGACGATCAAATGCGCCGCATCACCCCCCGCCGCCTGGAAAAACATCAGATACGTCGGCGCGCTATCGAGCAACGCCGAGCACAGCCCCGCCAGCCAGAACCACAGCGCCGGATTTCGCCCGAGTGGTGCCGTCTGCAGCAGATGCAGCACCGGCGGGATCGTCGCGAAAATCGCAAAGAACAGAACCGCGATTTCCCCCATCGGCCCCCAGGCGAAGCGATTGCGGGCGCGAATGCCCGCCGCCGTGCCGCGTTCGGAAATCAGCGTCACGATCGCGGCGAGCAGCGTCAGCGCCACCTGCGCCGCCGGCAACCGCGCCGGCCCGACTGCCAGCATCGGCCCCGGCACCAGCCCCGATAGCGTAATCGCGCCAACGAACAGGATCAGCAGGACAATGTTCAACCCGCCGCGCAGGCGCAATCGCGTCGATGGGGCCACCGGTTCGCGCACCGCCAACCTTCGGTCGATGCCATAGGTCAGCGCCAGCACCGGTGCCGCGATCACCACCACCGGCCATGCCAGGTGCAGCGTCGGCCAGAAAAACGGCACGCCGCGCAGAAACCCGATCAACAGCGGCGGGTCGCCCAGCGGGCTGAGCGCACCGCCCGCATTCGCCACCAGAATAATGAAGGCAAGCACCAGATGCCGCCGCTCGCGTCGCGCGCCATTTGCGGCCAGGAGCGGGTGGATCAGCAGCAGCGCCGCGCCGATCGTCCCCATCACCCCGGCCAGCACGGTGCCAATCGCCAGGAGCAGCACGTTGCCGCCCGGCCGCCCCCATGGCCCGCCCGCGATCAGCACGCCGCCGCCGAGTGTGTACAGCGCCATCAGGATCGCAATGAACGGCAGGAAATCACCCGCTGTTGCAACCCACAACCCGTCCAATGCCGCCACCGGCCCCGCGCGTACTGATGTCAGCGCAAGGCCGAGCGCCACCCAAAGCAAGGTAATGGGCACCATCCGCCGGTGCCACAGGTGCGGTGCCAGCCCCGGCAGCAGCGCAAAGCTGAGCAGTGTGCCGATGAACGGCAGCATGGATGGTATCGCACCAGCCAGGCTTGTCATCGCGTCCTGCCCGCGCGATGTCGTCTCACACCCCGGCTGATTTGCGCCGCCGCGACGGTCAAACTAAACACGGCCGGCATGGTTGAATTCGATGAAGGAGCGTCCCTCTGATGGATATGTCTGGTGAACGGCTGATCGCGGCACCGCGCGAGACGGTGTGGCAGGCCTTGAACGATCCGGCAGTGCTGAAAGCCTGCATCCCGGGCTGCGAAACCATCGATAAGCTCTCCGACACTGAAATGACGGCCACGGTCAGCGCCAAGATCGGCCCGATCTCGTCGCGGTTCAACGGCAAGGTCACGCTGGCCGACCTCGATCCGCCGAACTCATACACGATTTCCGGTGAAGGGCAGGGTGGCGTGGCCGGATTCGCCAAGGGCGGCGCGAAGGTACAACTTTCCGATGCCCCCGGCGGCACCGCGCTGCATTACGAGGTCAACGCCCAGATCGGCGGCAAGATGGCGCAACTCGGCGCGCGCCTGATCGATTCGGTCGCGAAATCCTACGCCGAGACCTTCTTCACCCGGTTCTCCGAACTCGTCGCCCCCGCCGTCGCCGCACCGCTGCCGGCGGCTGCGCCCCACCACGCTCCGCATGAGGACACCATGGCCGATCACACCCACGCCCACGCGCCCGCCGCCGATGGCTACGACCGCAGCAACCCGGTCATCGCCGGCCTGCCGATCGGAATCTGGATTCCGCTGATCATTTCGATCGTTGTGGTTGCGATCGTCATCGCCAAATTCATCGGATGACCGCAATCCCCTTGCCGACCTCGGTTGCCGAAACCGCAGCTCTCCTCGCCCGTGGCGACTACATCGCCGACCGGGCGCTGGCGACCAGTGTGCATCTCGCGCTGGCGATGCAACGGCCGCTGTTTCTCGAAGGCGAACCGGGTACCGGCAAGACCGAGATCGCCAAGGTGCTCGCCAGCCAGCTCGGCCGCCGCCTGGTCCGCCTGCAGTGCTACGAGGGGCTCGATCTCGCCGCCGCCGCCTACGAATGGGACCACGCGCGCCAGCTGATGGAAATCCGCCTCGCCGAAACGGCGGGCGAGTCCCGCGCGGCATTGCGCCAGAACCTTTACGCGCCGGAATTCCTGCTTCGTCGCCCGCTGCTCTCGGCGATCGACCCCACTTTGCCGCCGGCGGTCCTGCTGATCGACGAACTCGACCGCGCCGATGAACCGTTCGAGGCGTTCCTGCTCGAAATCCTGGGCGATTTCCAGATCACCATCCCCGAATTCGGCACAATCGCGGCGAGCACCAAACCCATCGTGATCATCACCTCCAACCGCACCCGCGAAGTCCACGACGCGATCCGCCGCCGCTGCCTCTACCAATGGGTCGACTATCCCGATGCCGCGCGCGAACGCGCCATCCTCGCTGCCCGCGCGCCCGGCGTCCCCGCCCTGCTTTCGGCCCAGGTGGTCGCCTTCGTGCAAAGTATTCGGACCACAGACATCTTCAAACTGCCCGGTGTGGCCGAAACGATCGATTGGGCCTCGGCGCTCGCCGCCCTCGATGAAACCGAACTCGCCCCAGGCGCGGTGGACGATACGCTCGGTGCCCTGCTGAAATATCAGGATGACATCGCCAAGGTGCGCGGCGAACTCGCGACCCGGCTGACCGGGGAGGCAGTCCGCGCCGCATGAACGCCCCCGCCGCCCACGGCGTGCTGGCGTCGAACGTGATGCATTTCGCCCGCCTGCTGCGCCGCGCCGGCCTGCCGGTCGGCCCCGGCGAAGTGGTTGCCGCGGCCACGGCACTCGCCCATGTCGACATCACCGATCGCCGCGTGATGCACGCCGCCCTTCGCGCTGTCATGCTGCGCCGCCACGAGCACGCCGCTCTGTTCGACCAGGCCTTCTCGGTGTTCTGGCGCAACCCCGAAGCCGCCACGTTCGAGGCGCTACTTGCGCAGATGGACGGTCGCGCCCCTTCTCAGGAACGCGCACCCCCCGGCGCCCGCCGCCTCGCCGAAGCCATGGCTACCGCCAAGCCGCGCGACCGCCCGCCCACGCCCGACCAGCCCCAGCAGATCGACGCGATCCTCACCGCCTCCGGCCAGGAACGGTTGGAAACCCTGGATTTCGAGGCGATGAGCGCGGCTGAAATCGCGGAAACCAAGGCCGAGATCGGCCGGCTCAGCCTGCCCCTCGATGAGCGGCGCACCCGCCGCTTCCGCGTCGCCGCGCGCGGCAGCCGCGTCGATCTGAAGCGCACGATGCGCGAGGCCCTGCGCCACTCCGGTGAGATTTTCGACATCACGCGCCGTGTGCCGGTCACCAAACCGCCGCCGCTGGTCGTGCTGTGCGACATTTCCGGCTCGATGGCGCGCTACGCCCAGATCCTGTTGCACTTCCTGCACGCCGTCGCCAACGACCGCGACCGCGTCACGGTATTCCTGTTCGGCACCCGCCTGACCAACATCACCCGCCAGCTCGCGCGCCGCGACCCTGAAATCGCCTTCGCCCACGTCGCGAGCCTGGTGCCGGACTGGTCCGGCGGCACGCGGATCGGCGAGGCGCTGGGCGAATTCAACCGCCTGTGGTCTCGCCGCGTGCTGGCGCAAGGCGCCGTCGTCCTGCTGGTCACCGATGGGCTGGACCGCGACGGTGCGGTGGGCCTTGCCGAGAACATGGCGCGCCTGCATCGCTCGGCCCGCCGTGTCATCTGGCTCAACCCGCTGTTGCGCTACGATGGATTTGCACCAAAATCGCAGGGCGCACGCGCGATGCTACCCTATGTCGACGAGTTTCGGCCGGTGCATAATCTCGCGAGCCTGCGGGGTCTGGTCACGGCGCTGTCGAGCGCCGCACCGCCCCGGCTGCAAGCGGCTGCTTTATGGGAAGGACGGACATGACCATGGATTCCGAGGATATTCTGACGATCGCCGCCGACTGGCTGGCGGCGGGCGAGGCTGTGGCAGTCGCCACCGTCACCAGCACCTGGGGCAGTTCGCCGCGCCGCGCCGGCAGCCGCATGGCAATCACCCAATCCGGCCGGATCGCGGGTTCGGTCTCCGGCGGCTGCATCGAGGGTGCGGTGGCCGAGGCCGCGCTGCGCAGCATCGAGACCGGCACGCCCCAGGTGCTCGATTTCGGCGTCACCGACGAACGTGCGTGGGAGGTTGGCCTCGCCTGCGGTGGCAAGGTCTCGGTGTTCGTGGAAAAACTGGCGTGAAAGCCGAACACCTCCACGCCCTGCAGGTCGCCGCCGCGCAGCGCATCCCGGTCGCCTTCGCAACCCGCCTGCCAGATGGCGCCGCCTTCATCCTGCCGGACCCCGCCGCGCCGCAGGCCCTGGCACTCGAAGCCGCCGCCATGCTCGCCGCCGACCGGACCGGTATGGTCACGATCGGCGCGGAGACCTGGTTCATCGAAGCCCGCAACCCTGCGCCGCGCGCCATCATCGTCGGCGCCGTGCATATCGCCCAAAGCCTCGCACCGCTCGCGGCCACCATGGGGTTCGACGTCGCGGTGGTCGATCCGCGCCGCGCCTTCGCCTCGGCCGACCGTTTCCCCGGCGTCGTCATTCGGACGGACTGGCCGGACGAAGCCCTGCAGGACCTGCGCCCGGACGCGCGCACCGCCATCATCACCCTGACGCACGACCCCAAACTCGACGACCCCGCCCTGATCGCCGCGCTCGCGACCGAGGCGTTCTACATCGGCTCGCTGGGCTCGCGGAAAACCCATGCCGCACGGCTCGACCGGCTGCGCGCGGCCGGCCTCACCGACGCGACCCTCGCGCGCATCTGCGCCCCGGTCGGGCTCGACATCGGAGCGGTGACCGCCCCCGAAATCGCGCTCTCGATCATTGCCCAGATGGTCGCAGCGCGGCGTGGCAAGCCGACCAGAGCGTGATTTTCGGACCGGCACCGCTGAGCGAGGCGCTGACCGGCGCCATTCTCGCGCATAGTCTCAAAACCGGCGACCGCGTGATCGCCAAAGGCGCCACGCTCGATGTCGCCATGATCGCTGCCCTGCGTGCGGCCGGACATGATGAGGTCATCGTCGCACGCCTTGATCCGGGCGATGTGCCGGAAGCCGCCGCCGCCGCCCGGCTCGGCGCCTGCCTCACAGGCCCGGGACTGCGGATCGCAGGGCCGGTGCACGGGCGGGTGAACGCGTTTGCCACGATCGCCGGGCTGCTGCGCCTCGACCGCGCGACGATCGATGCGTTGAACGGAATCGACGAAGCGATCACCCTCGGCACGCTGGCCGATGCCGTGCCGGTTGCCGCCGGCGACATGCTGGCAACCCTCAAGATCATCCCGTTCGCCGTCGCCGCCGCCACGCTCGCCCGTGCCACCGCGCTCCTCGAACAGGCGCCCGCCATCACGATCCTGCCGTTCCGGCCGCTGATCGCAGGCCTGATCCTGTCCCGCCTGCCGCAACTCAAGGATGCCGCCATCCGCAATACGATCGATGCGACCCGCCGCCGCGTGCTCGCCCGCGGCGGCCGCCTGCTCGAACCGATCGAAACGCCACATGAAGCCGCCCCGATCACCGAAGCCATCACCGCGTTGCGCGCCGCCGGCGCCGATCTGATCCTGATCGCCGGCGCCTCTGCGGTGACCGACCGCGCCGATGTCGCCCCGGCCGCGATCGTCGCCGCGGGCGGCGTAATCGAGCGGTTCGGCATGCCGGTCGATCCGGGCAATCTGCTCTGTTTCGGGCGCATCGGCGCCATGCCAACCGTCGTGCTGCCCGGCTGCGCCCGCAGCCAGAAACTGAACGGTATCGATTTCGTCCTCGATCGCGTGTTCGCCGGCGCCCCGATCGATCATACGGCGATTTCCGGCATGGGCATCGGCGGCTTGCTGAAGGATTTCGCCCCACGCCCGGTGCCGCGCACCGCCCGTCCCGCGCCGAGTGCCGCGCCGCGCATCGCCGCCGTTGTGCTTGCCGCCGGCCGTTCCTCGCGCGCCGCGCCCGCCAACAAATTGCTCGCCCCCCTGCCGGATGGACGCGCGCTGATCGCCATGACGGTCGACCACGCCCTGGCCTCGCGCGCCGACGAGGTGATCGTCGTCACCGGCCACCAGGCCGATCTCGTGCAGGCGGCCCTCGCGGGACGCACTCTGCGATTCGTCCACGCCGCGCGCTTCGGCGCGGGCATGGCCGAAAGCCTCAAAGCCGGCGTCACCGCCCTCACCGAAGATATATCGGCGGCGCTGATCTGCCTCGGCGACATGCCGCTGGTCGATGCCGCGGCGCTCGACCGTCTGATCGCAGCATACGACCCGGATGAAGGCCGCGCGATCGTGGTACCCACCCATCGCGGCCGGCGTGGCAACCCGGTCCTCTGGGACCGGCGCTTCTTTGCAGCGATCGCCACCCTCGACGGTGATGCCGGCGCCCGCCAGATCCTGGCCCACAATCTCGAGCTGGTCGCCGAAGTGGCGATGGACGACGATGCGGTATTGCGCGATTTCGACACCAAGGATGCGCTGGCAGCGCTGAAGGATGACTCATGAAACGACGGTTGGTGATCACCCGCACAATGCCGCCGGCCGTCGCCGGCCGGGCAACCGCCGAATACGACGCCCAGTACCTCGACATGGTGGGCCCGTTCGATGCCGAGGCGTTCCTGGCAGCACTCCCCGATGCCGACGCTGTTCTGGTCACCCCGGCGGACCGGATCGACGCCGGCGTGATCGCGCAGCTTCCGGTCGGCGTGAAAGTGATCGGCACCTTCTCGGTCGGCACCGATCATATCGACCTGCAAGCCGCACGTGCCAGCGGCCTCGCCGTTGTGAACACGCCGGACGTACTGTCCTTCGCCACCGCCGAGATCGCGCTGACCCTGATGCTGATGGCTGCGCGCCGCGCCGGCGAAGGGGAACGCCTGATCCGCGCCCGCGCCTGGGGCGGCTGGACGCCCGATTTCATGCTCGGCTCCAGCATGGAAGGCCGCACGCTCGGCATTCTCGGCATGGGGCGTATCGGTCAGGCCCTCGCCCGCATGGCGCAGGGCCTGTCGATGCGGGTGATCTACCACAACCGGCGCAACCTCCCCGCCGCGCAGGAACAGGGCGCCACCTACGAGCCGGACGAAGCCGATTTCCTGGGCGCATGCGATGTTCTGTCGATCCACCTGCCCGGCGGTTCCGCAACCCTGCATTGGCTGAACGCTGCCCGCATCGCCCAACTCAGGCGCGGCGCGATCGTGGTCAACACCGGCCGCGGCTCGACGATTGACGATGACGCCTTGATCGCCGCTCTGACCTCCCGGCACGTCGCAGCCGCCGGGCTTGACGTCTTCGCCGCCGAACCCGCCGTTCCCGCCGGCTATCTCGCCCTCGAAAACGCGGTTCTGCTGCCCCACCTCGGCAGCGCCACACATGAAACGAGGACGGCTATGGGTATGCTGGCGCTCGATGGTATCGCGGCCGTGCTGGCAGGTGACGAGCCCGCGAATCGCGTCGTTTGATCCGGCGTGTCGATCGCGCAGTTCGTGCGAACGAACCCGTACCGAGCCCATCAACCCCCTCAGCCCGCAGCCTCTTTCACAGCAGGCAGCGCGCGGAGCCTGAGGATCTGCGCGATCATCGCATCGGCCTCGGCCGCCGGCATGTCAGCGATCAGAATGCGGTTCGCCGCCTTCGGATGGCCGGCGAGGGCGAGTGCCGTCGCGTAGTCCGCGCGGATCAGCGGCGTCGCACCGGGGTCGCGCGCGAGCGGACCCAGCACGATCTCGGCCTGCGCGGGATTGCCGCCAAGGGCCAGGCTCATGCCAAGATTGACCGACGCCGCCTGCATCGAAGGGTCGATCGCCAGCGCTGATCGAAAGGCCGCCTGTGCCGCACTGAACTCACTCTGGTCGGCCCGAGCGATGCCCAGATCGTTGAACGCGACCGCATTGCCCGGCGCATCCCGCGTGGCGTCGTTGAAATCGTCGGCGGCGGTGCGCGGATCGGTTGGCAGCGCGCAACGGCCAAGTCCAAGCTCGGCTGTCGCGGTCCGCGGCGAAACGCGCAGGGCGTGGCGAAAATCCGCCGTGGCGCTGACGCAGTCGCTCAGCAGGTAATAGGCGTCACCCCGATCGATCAGGGCTTCACTGTCATCAGGGTTGGATTTCAGGACAGCATTGGTCACGGTCAGCGCCATCTGCGGATTGCCACCGGCGAGTGCCGTCCGGGCGATATTGAGTGTCCGGTTGCCGGTCAGCGCCGCGCTCAGCGGCGTGCCGTTCGAACAGGCTGCCAGTGGACCCAGGATCAGAAGAACCGCCGCGATGCGACGTCCAAGCCCGATCGTGACGTTACGTTGAGAATCGATAATCGACGAGATCATTGCGTTGCGCCCCCCGACATGCCGCCCATGCTGCCGCCGCCCGAGCTACCCCCGCCCATACCGCCGGACCCCATACTGCCCGAACCCATGCCAGCCGAACCGCTCGAACCGCCCGCGGCACTGCTCGATGCACCTGCACTGCCGCCACTGCCAGACTGCGCGGACCCCGTGCTGCTGCCCGATGACCCGCTCGATAGTGCGCTGGTGGCGGAATCGATGGCGGTGGTCGCCATGTTGCCCGTCAACACCGGATGGCTGCTGCCGCGATAAAAATCCCGCGGGTTCGCCAGTTCGATCTCGATGTTCTGCATCGGCGCCCGATTGGCGTGCCAGGTGCCCTGGCGTTGAAACGGCTCGAACTGGCTACAGCCGCTCAGCCCCATGCCAAGCGCGGCGACGACCAGAGCGGTAGCGGCGGAAACCGGGTTCATGCGCCTCACCGGAGCACGAAGCCGGCAGCACCCGGCAGGGTGGTTTCCTGCGCGACGGTGCCGTTTTCGCGAAACAGGAAGATACGCTGAACCTGATCGGGGGTGGTCCACCCGCTGTCCGGCGTTTCGAATTTCGCCGCATCATCGACTGGCTTGACCAGGTAGGGTGTGACCAGAATGACCAATTCTTCTTCCTGCTTGTTGAAGTTATCGTTGCGGAATGCCGCTCCCAGCACGGGAACCTGCCCCAGGCCCGGCACGCTGCTGTCGGTTTGGTTGCTGCTGTTATCAAGCAAACCGGCGATCGCCAGCGTCTGACCGCTGCCGATCACCACGGTGGTCGATGCCGATTGGGTGGAAAGCGACGGCACGACAATCGCTTCGCCGGCGACCGAAATTTGAAACGAGCTCTGCGTGGTCGGCGAACTGACTGTCGGCTCGACATGCAGAATGATACTGCCGTTATTCAGCACGACCGGTTTGAATTTCAACTGCACGCCGTAATTCTGATACGCGACGGTGACGGTACCGTTCTGCCCGGGCACCGGCACAGGGAACGACCCGCCGTCGAGAAAGCTCGCAGTCTGCCCGGACAACGCCGTAAGTGTCGGCTCAGCCAGGATATGCGCCAGATTGTCCGTGTTCAGCGCATCGAGTACGCCATCGATCGGAACGGTGTTCTGCGGAAATTGCAGATTGAACGAACCCCCGACCGGTGCGGCGGCGCTCGATGGTCCGAGCAGACTGCCAAGAGTCGAAAATCCGAACAGGAACTTGCCGATCGCGACACCACCCGCGGCACTTTGCCAGTTGATGCCGAGTTGTTGGGTAACGGTACGCGACATTTGTGCGATTCGCACTTTCAGGGCGACCTGTTGCGGTTGCTGCACCTCGGTTTCGTTGATCACGGTCTGGCCCGGGCCGGCGGCGAGTTGGGCCCGATTCATCAGCATCCAGTCCTGTGCCGGTGTCGGTACACGCCCCCGCACCACCAGCCCGTTCGCCTCGCTGGTCACGCGCACGGCAGCACCCGGCGCGACCTGCGCCGCCTCCGCCCGCACCCGCACCGCCGGATAGCGATCGGGTGTCACGACCACGTGATAGAGTGCGATTGCCTTGCCGTTACTGTCGGTCGCGGTCAGCGTGGTGAAACCCGGCGCCTTGCCGAACACGAACAGCTTGCGCGCACTGGCTGGCCGAACCGCGATCACATTGGGGTCCGCGACGAACACATTGCTCGCCGCCCCGGTCAAATCAACGAGGCGGCCGCTGCCCTGCGTTACCACCAGCCGACCACCCGCTGCCGTTCGTGGCTTCGCAACAACAGGGACCTGATGCTGCGGCTCGGCATGGGCCGCCCCGCCCAACATCGCGACAACCGCGCCCGATGCCAGTACCCAGCGCCTCAGCATCGCACGGCTGCCATTGCTGAAATCATCCCGCCACGTGTGCGCGACGCCGACCAATTTTGCCCGATCACTGCCACAGCATTTTGCCCTCAAACCCGGCGTGGAATGACCCTGCTCACGCCATCGCATCGCCATCCCTAACCGAGAGTTCTTAATATTTGATTGAGATTGCCGATGAATTCCGCAGCATCGTGAAGGCGATCGGGGTTACAGCGTGCGATACCCCCTTGCCGTTTGCGCCACCTATGGCATGAATGGTCGCGAGGGCTTCGTCCATCCTCGCCAAAAGAAAACGGGAGACATGATATGTCCAGAAAACTATGCACAGTCCTGCTGGCAGGCGCCGCGTCGTTGGTCGTCGCCACCGCCGTCGCGCAGGCCGCCAAACCGCTCGTCATCGGCATCACCACCGAACTCGGCACCATTCCGGGCAAGGCCATTGCGAATGGTGCTACCCTCGCGGCCGACCAGATCAACGCCAGCGGCGGTGTTGACGGTCGGCAGATCAAGCTGATCATCGAAGACGATCACCTGTCCACCACCGATGCCATTCGCTCGTTTCAGCGCATGGTCAAGCAGGACCACGCCGTCGCCGTCGTCGGCACGTTCGTGAGCGAAGTGGCGCTCGCGCTCGAACCCTGGGCCGCCCGCCTGCACGAGCCCTACATGATCACCGGCGCCGCCGCCAACGAATTGTCCGAATACGTCCACGCGGACTACAAGGCGCGGCAATACATTTTCCACGCCTACCTTCCCGCCGCCGATCTCGCCCGTGCCGTCTGCGATGCCTCGAAGCAGACCCTGGTCGACCAGTTCCACATGACGACCGCGGTCGTCATGAGCGAGGATGCCGCCTGGACCAAGCCGCTCGACGCCGGCTACGACAAATGCCTGCCAACCGCCGGGCTGAAAGTGCTCGACAATATCCGTTTCGCCCCGAACACGACCGATTTCACGCCGATCTATCAAAAAATCGAGGCCCTGCACCCCAACGTCATCATCGATGGCTGGGCGCATGTCGGTGTGCAGCCCACCGTGCAATGGGCCGAGCAGAAAGTGCCGATCGCGATGGCCGGTATCAACGCGCAAGCGGGTTCATCGGTGTTCTGGAAAGCCACCAATGGCGCCACCGAAGGCGTCATCACCGGCAACACCTCGGCGCCCGGCGTGGCCATCACGCCCAAGACCCTGCCGTTCACCGACGCCTATCAGAAAAAATTCGGCATCTCGCCCGCCTATTCCGCCTATTCCACCTACGATGCGATCTACGCCCTGAAGGACGCGATCGAGCGGGCAAAATCGACCAAGCCGCTCCCTGTCGTGGACCAGCTTGCCAAGACCGACATGGTCGGCACCCAGGGCCAGATCGCGTTCGAAGGCCCGTCCGACAAATTCACCCATGCGCTGAAATATGGCCCGAAATACGTCACCGGCGTCGCGGTTCAGTGGCAGAAGGGTGAGCAGAAATGCATCTGGCCGTTGAACCTCGCTAATGCCAAGCCCGCGTTCCCTTCGTTCGTGAAGCTGCCCGCGAAATCCTGATCGTGCCGCAACCCGCCGGCCCTGCGGGGCCGGCGGCGCTGTATGATCGGCATGATGTCTGACCGGGGGCGGAATCCTTGCTTGCACTGCAAATCCTGATCGATGGCTTCGCGATCAGCACGCTCTATGCTCTGGGCGCGCTGGGCTTCACGCTGATTTTCGGCGTCTCCGGCGTGCTCAACCTCGCGCATGGCGGCCTGCTGGTGGTTGCCGCGATGATCGCCTGGTACGTCGGGACGTCGCTCGGCTATGGTGCGGATTGGGGGGCACTCGCCGGGCTCGGCGCCGCCATCGGCGCGGCCCTCCTCACTTATGGCGGTGTCGTTCGCCCGATCGAGCGATCCCGCGCCATCCCGCCGCGCGAGCGTGAATTGTTCGTCCTCACCGCAACGCTGCTCTGGGGCGTCATGATCCAGGAAGCCCTGGCCTATGCCTTCACCGACAGCCCCGTCACCGTCCAACCGCTGATCGGCGGCACCATCGGCATCCTCGGGGTTCGCACACCGATCAATGAACTGCTGATCGCCATCATCGCCTGGGCGGTCATGGGATGCCTTTGGCTGCTGGTCAACCGCACCAAAATCGGTAAGCGCCTGCTCGCGGCCTCCATCAATCCGCGCGCGCTCACCCTGCTTGGTTTCGAACTCGGCACCATCTACCTCACCGTCTGGCTGATCTACGGCGTGCTCGCGGGCATTGCCGGCGTGCTGCTCGGCAGTTTCCTCGGCACCGGCTCGGATTACATCCCCGACCTGACGGGCAGCGCCTTCACCATCGTCGTGCTCGGCGGCCTCGGTTCGGTCTCGGGCACGTTGATGGCGGCTTATGTGGTCGGCTACATCGAAACCCTTACCGCCTACCTCATCTCGCCGTCGCTGCGCGATGTGCCGGCGCTGTTTCTGCTGATCATCGTTCTCTACGTGCGGCCGCAAGGGCTGCTGGGACGGCGCTAGATGCGAACAATCTCGCTGCGGCGTGCCCTGCCGCTCATCATCGTGCTCGTGTTCCTCGCGGTCCTGCCGCTGGGTGCCAATGGCTATATTCTCGGCGTGCTGACCACGGCTTTTTACTTCGCGGTGTTCGCGATGTCGTGGGATCTGCTGTTCGGCTATGCCGGTGAGGTCAATTTCGGACCGACCTTCCTGATCGGCCTCGGCGCCTACGGGGCCGGCATGGCCAACGCCCTGCTGCACGCGCCGGTGCCGCTCGCCATTCTCATCGGCGCGATCGTCGCGGTCGCAGGCGGCGTCGCGCTCGCCATTCCGGCACTCCGCCTCAGCGGCCCCTATCTCGGCCTGATCACCCTGGTCGCGGTGCTGCTGCTGCAACAGGCCATCGTCATCTTCGCCGGCGTCACCGGCGGTGAAATCGGCCTCTCGGTGCCCGACGTCCTTTCGATCGACAGCGGCCCCAACTATGAATATGCGCTCGCCTTCATGATCATCAGCGGGCTGGTGCTCAGCATCATCGCCCGGTCCTCGCTGGGCATGATCCTGCAAGCCGCCGGCCAGGACAAAATCGCCGCCGCCGCGCTCGGTTTCAACGCGACACGACATAAAATCATGGCCTTCGCAATCTCCGCCCTGTTCTCCGGCCTCGCCGGTGCCCTGCTGGTGTTCTACCTCGGCACTGCCTCGGTCAGTGCCGTGGTCGATGTCTCGATCGGCGTGCGCGTGATCATCGCCGCCGTGCTCGGCGGCCGGCGCACGATCATCGGCGGCGCGATCGGCGCCATCTTCCTGATCGTCGCCGGCGAATTGCTGCGCCCGATCGGCCAGCTCTCCACGTTCGTCGTCGCCCTGATCGCCCTGATCGTCATCGTGATCCTGCCGGACGGGCTCCTCGGCCTCCTGCCCTCGCGCAGGGGGGCCTGAGCATGCCGCAGCCCATTCTTGTCGTTGATCGCCTGCACAAGCGATTCGGCGGCCTGATCGCGGTCAAATCGCTCGATTTCGCCCTTCATTCCGGCGAAATCCTCGGCCTGATCGGCCCGAACGGCTCGGGCAAATCCACCGTCATGCAGATGATAATGGGTGTGGTGAAACCCACCAGCGGCGCGATCCTGCTCAACGGCAGCGATATCGCCGGCAAACCCATCTTCGAGATCGCCCGCGCCGGCATCGGCATCGTGTTCCAGCACTCCCGCCCGCTGCGTCTGCAAACCGTGCTCGAAAACATCCTGCTCGGCCTGCTGCCGGACCGGATCGACCGGCTCCGTCCGCCACCCGGCGCAATCGACCGCGCCCGCGCCATCGCCGCCGAATGCGGGCTCGCGGCCGTGCTCGACCGCATGCCCGCCACCCTGCCATTCGCCGACCTGCGGCGGATGGAACTCGCCAAAGCCATCGCGCGCGACCCGCAGGTGGTGCTGATCGATGAACCTTTCGCCGGCCTCACCCGCGGCGAGGTCGATGATTTCGCGGCCCTGATCACACGGTTCCGCGACCAGGGCAGGGCGGTCATGCTGGTCGACCACAATGTCAAAAGCATCGCCTCCCTCGCCGATCGGGTGCTCGCACTCTATCTCGGCGAAAAAATCGCCGAAGGTGCCCCCGGCGCGGTCATGCGCGACGAAACCGTCCGCCGCGTCTATCTCGGTGGCGGCATCGAAACCCATGAACGTCCCGAAGCCGATATCGCGGCGCGCAAGGTGCTGCTCGATGTGCGCGGCATCAGCCTGTTCTACGGCAAGGCCCAGGCGCTCGACGATGTTTCGCTCACGATCCACGAAGGTGAATTCGTCTCGGTCGTCGGGCTCAACGGGGCCGGCAAGACCTCGCTGTTCAACGCCATTTCCGGCCTGGTGCCGTTTCGTGGCGCGATCGCCTGGAACGGTGCCGTGCGCGGCCGCGAGAGCGCTGCCGCCATTGCGCGCGCCGGCATCGTCCAATGCCCGGAGACCCGCGAATTGTTCGGCGCCATGAGCGTCGCCGACAACCTCGCCCTTGCCGGCCAGCGCCTGCCCGACCAGGAGCGGGCCGAACGCCTCGCCTGGTTGTTCGGCCTGTTCCCCATCCTCAAGGCGCGCGGCGAACAGCACGCGCGCACCCTGTCGGGCGGCGAACAACAAATGCTGGCGATCGCCCGTTCGCTGATGCTCAAGCCGCGTTTACTGATCCTTGACGAGCCGACGCTAGGTCTGGCGCCGGTCATCCTCGGCCAGTTATCCGAGGCACTCACACGCTTGCGCGAAACCACCGATATCACCGTGCTGCTCGGCGAACAAAACGTCACCTTCGCGCTGCCCCACGCCGATCGTGTGTATGTCCTCGAACACGCCCGCATGGTCTGGCAGGGCAGTCCCGCCCGCTTCGCCGAAGAAGCCGGTGCCGGTTATTTATGATGAACCCAAAGCAAAAACTGCATGTGGCAGAAACGACACTTCGCGACACAAAACAGGCGCCGAATTACAGTTCAACGATGCAGCGTGTTGATCTGATGGGGTTTATGGCCGCACAATCCCGTTAAATAAAGCTGCAACAATTTCCAGTTCAAGGGAGACTTCGTCCAATGACACCAACCCGCAAAAACCTGGCGAGCCGTGCGATCTGCACCGTCGGTGCCGCTGGCGCGCTGCTCGCGCTGAGTGCTGCTGTCATGCCCGCGCAGGCCGGTGGCCCATTGCCCTACGACCTGATCACGCCGCCGCCGAACGTCAATATCGCGATCATGTATAACGAAATCACCTCCGGCGACAGTTTCTACACCGCCGGCGGCACCAAGGTGGGAAACACCAGTGTCGTCACCGATGTGCCGATCCTGCGCTTCGTCCACACGTTCGGCCAGGTATTCGGTGCGCAATGGGGCGTGCAGATCATCGCGCCGGATGTCAATTTCATCGGCAACACCAAGGTCGGCGGCCAAAGCCTGTCCAATAACGGCGGCTTTGCCGAGCCGCAGCTATCGGCCTTCATCTACCCCTACAGCAACCCGACGCAGGACGCCTATCTGAACTTCACCTATTTCTTCAGCCCCGCCATCGGTGCGTACAACCGCAACGTTTCCCTGAACGCCAGCAGCAATTCGGTCGTCAATAATTTCGAAATCGGCTTTGGCCATCGTCTGTTCGGCCAGCCGAAGGGCAAACGCCTCGACTTCGAAGTCTGGCTCGATGGGTATCTGTACGGCAACAACAGCGATGGTCCGCCGATCGGCCCCTTCAAATCCACCGTCCACACCGAAGCGGCCGGTCAGGTCATCGTCTATCTGCCGTATTATTTCCACCCGCAGACCGCCGGCTACGTCGGTCTGAGCTTCGAGCAGACCATCGGCGGCAAGGCCTATCTCTCCTCGCCGATCGGCAATTTCGATACCGGCAATCGTAACGACGTCACCACCATCGGCGTCAACGCGGGTACCTTCCTCGCTCCCACCATCGCCGCGCAGGTCTCGCTCACCACCGATGTCCGCGTACGCGGCGGCGTCAGAAACAACGTGATCTTCCTCGCCCAGGTTGCAAAAATCTTCTGATCCGACCCGGGACCGCCGCACCCCGCGGCGGTCCGTATCGGGATGGATCACATCGCTCCGCGCGATCCCGACCACCCATCCCCTCCATGCCCGCCATTCTTACGGGCGCACCAGGATATAGCCCTTGGCCACCAGCGCCATGATGCGCGGAATGCCGTACGGCACCGGAACGGCGTGCGGGTTGAGTTTCGGCGCGTGGCCGGTTTTACGCGCGATGGTGTCGATCGTATTCATGCACACGTCGAATTCGACCCCTTGCGCCACCAGACTGTCCACCGCCTCGCGCAGCACAGCATTGGCATAAAGGATCCGCACGCCGGGTCCGAACGCGACAACCACGATCGAAACGGTGTCGGGATAATCTTTCAGCACCGAGTTGGCGGCGCTGATGATGGTGTTCTGTTTGGCCATCGAACCATCGGACAACTGCAGCACGAGCTTATGCGTGGCGAATGGATTAGCATTGTCCGGCGGCGTGGCGGCGCGGCTGCGCGTTGCCCATCCTGTCGTGATCGCGGCGGCGGCGATCAGCGCGGTGCGGCGGTCCATGCGGCCCGGCGTCAGACGATCTTGGCGGTGCTGACGGCGGATTCGCCTTTATTGTCGACCCAGGCGATCCCGATCGGCTGGCCAGGTTTGCCGCCCTTGAAAGAGAATTTGATGAACGGATTTTTCGACACCGCCGGCCCCCAATAGCCCGTGAGCACCGTCTTGCCCTGGCAGGTGAATTCAATCACCTCGATGTAGTGGGGCGGGATGATCCTGCCGCTCTTGTCCCGCACGAAGCCGCTGTCCATCGGGTGCTTGATCAAAGCTTCGACCGTGGTGGTATCGCCCGTCGTCGTGGCATGGACCAGAATTTGATGAACCATCTCCAATCTCCTTCAGCCGCAGCCGCCGAGGGTGACTTTGACCTGTTTGGCGGTGCTCATCAGTTTGCCGTTGGACTGGATGACGCTGATAACCTGCGTCGTCTTCGCCAGTTTGATCCGGCTCGAGATTGCAGGGCTGGTGCCGGGCGGGATTTTATAAGCACAGGCCAGAATGAACGGATTATCGAGCGCGAGTACGCCGGCCGCCGTGATCCCGGGCAAATTGGCATCGAAGGTGACGGGCACGACCGCGCCATTCTCCGCGATATCAGGTGCTTCCATCCTGACATCGGCGGTGTCGGTCAGCGTCGCGGTGCCGAACATGGCCTGCAAGGCCGGATCTTTCTCGGTCTG
Source organism: Acidiphilium sp. PA (assembly GCF_026191915.1). Taxonomy (GTDB): domain Bacteria; phylum Pseudomonadota; class Alphaproteobacteria; order Acetobacterales; family Acetobacteraceae; genus Acidiphilium. Next base: position 123,076 of record NZ_JAIMBY010000005.1, on the reverse strand, counting down.
GCGGAACGCCTTGGCAGGGTAGCTCGAAACCGCCGGTGGCGCGATTTCGGCCGATGCCAAAGACGGCAGAGCAATGCCGGCCGCGGCGCCGGCAGCGACGGCGCGCAAAACATCGCGCCGTTTCGGCCCGGTGGGGATAGGCTGACCCATGGAGTCCATGTTTCCTCGCTTCCTTGGCGTTTCCTGATCGTGGCAGGCATGAACGGCTCGGACGAGGATGCGCTACCGCGGTTTTCGATGCAAGCTGGCGTTCGCAGTAGCCATAATGGTAAGGCAGAGGAAGATCTTTTTTTTTGTGAACAAAAAAGAAGCAAAAAAAACTTTGTTAATTTGGGTCCGTGCCGTTTGAAACTTTCGGTATCCCGATGTCGGAAAGCTCTTTGCTTCTTTTTCACAAAAAAAGCTCCGATCAGACCCTACCCCTGCAACGGCCTCAACGACCGATCCATGATCGCGGCCAACCGGTCCGGAATTTCGAACAGTGCCTGATTGCGCAGCCCAAGCGCGTTCCGCCGGAACCGTTGCAGCCGGTCATCGCGATAGAGCGACGTAACGGCCTCGCCGACATGGCGCAGATCGCGGATCACCAGGCCAACGTCGTGCTGGGCAACCCATTCAGCGTTATAGCGTTCCTGCGGCATGGTGCGCCGGTTGCGCTCGATGATCACCGGCAGACCAAGATGCAGCGCCTCGCTGATGCTGCCCGGCCCGGGTTTGCCGATGAAAAAATCAGCGAGACGCATGTAATGCGGCACCTGGTCGGTGAAGCCGATCGCCCGGCACCGGTCGGTCGCCGCAAGTTGCGCGGCGAGCACGCGGTTATGGCCGCACATCACGATCGATTGCACCGCGAAAGGCAGGCGCGCGAGGCGTTCCACGATGGTGAGGGCGCGTTTCGACCCATTGCCGCCGAACATGATCAACGCGGTCGGCCGATCCGGATCGAGGCTGAGTTCGCGCCGCGCCGCGCTTCGATCGATCGGGGCGGTCTGATAGAAGCGCGGGCTGAGCACCATGCCCGAAACCTGCATGATACGTTCGGGCCGGTAATGCCGCGCGCGCGCCTGTGCGGCCGCCTTGTCGCTGCCGCAGATGATGAATTGATCCTGATCCTCTTGCCAGAACCGCGGCGGCTGATCCGCAATATCGGTCATGATCGTGACGTAGGGCACCTCGGCGTGCACGCGGCGGAGTGAACGGAACAGCACACCGTTGAAGTTCGGAATCAGCGAAACCACGAGGTCGGCCGGCCGCCGCCGCCAATGGGCTTCGAGCACCGCCTCGATCGGTGCGGCGCGCAGGCGGATGCCCGCCTGCAGCCCCCGCAGCAGCGGCAGCGAGCCATAGGTCCAGCCGCGTTTGAGCATGCCATTATAGACCGCCTCGGACGAGGCGCGCCGGCGCGTCAGGCGCACCACGGGGTCGACCGGGCGCAGCAATTCCTGCAGATTGACCAACTCCACCCGCCAGCCAGGGTAGCGCTGCCCGATGATCTGATGCAGCGCAACCGCCGCACTCCGGTGGCCGCCGCCGGCATCGAAATAGATGAACTGGACGGACGGACAGCACGCCGACGGAGCGATCGGCGGTGCGCGCCGATCGACCGGTATCGTCAGTTCAGTCATGTCGATGGCATCACCCGGCTGGCTTTGAACAGACAATCGCATGCGAATTGCGTCACGAGATTAAAGCACGCAACCGTTAGCCCGCGCGTGATGATTAAATGACAATGTGCGCGACCGCGCGGTCGTCGCCGCGCATTGCTGATTGTCAAGCCAGAACGTTGGGCCGTTCTCAGGATCATTCGACCGGCGCGATTTCGACCTCATCGAGCCGCTTAAGTCGATACACCAGGGTGGAGACGAGCCAGCTCGCGACAAAAATTCCGATGATCAGAAAGCCGATCATGCCGAAATACCGGTCGTTCGCGGCACCGATGGTGCGCCAGAACAGGCCATGCAGGCTGAATTCGTTGGCGATCAGGCCGAGCGTTTCGACGCTCCCGACAATGACGGCGACAATGACCGAAACGATCGTGATGGTCAGGTTGTAGTAAAGCTTGCGGATCGGTTTGACGAAGGCCCAGCCATAGGCGCCGAGCATCAGAATACCATCGGTCGTGTCGACCAGCGACATGCCGGCGGCGAACAGCATCGGCAGCATCATGATCGCCCAGACCGACACGCCCTTGACCGCCTCCGCACCGCCCATCCCGAGCAGGCTGACCTCGGTCGCCGTGTCGAACCCAAGGCCGAACAGCAGACCGACCAGCAGCATCTGCCAACTACGCGTCACCAGGCGGAACAGCGGCCGCAGCAGGCGCGACATGAAGCCCCGCTTGTTCAACAGGATATCGAAATCATCATCGGCGTACCGCCCGGTGCGGCGCGCGGCGCGGTATGTTGCGTAGACCGAGCGCGCGATCACCAGATTCATTGCGGCCATCGAGAACAGAAAGACCGCCGAGATCAGCGTGCCGACGATGCCGGCGGCGCTGTTGAGCATGGTGAAGCGATGGTCGACGGTCATGGCGGTGAGCGCGATGGCGGCGGTGGCAATCACGAGAACCATCGAATGGCCCATCGAGAAAAAAAAGCCGACCATGGCGGGCCGTTGTTTATCCTGCATCAGCTTGCGGGTGACGGAATCGATCGCCGCGATATGATCGGCATCGACGGCATGGCGCAGCCCGAAAGCGTAGGCGAGGGCGGAAAAACCGAGCAGGACGATGTTGTGGCGGAACGCGAGCAGCGCGCCGGCCCAGGCGCAGATGTTCAGCGCGATCAGGAACGCGTAGCTCGCGATGATCTTGCCGCGGATGTTGTCGCTCCGATCATCGAACACCGCCTTCAAGGCACGCAGCATCGGATCGCTCCTGTGGTGGGGTGATTGCCATCGCGGGATCACGGTAGACGGCGCACAGGTTTGGAGGCAAGGTGTCGTGGTTTGCAAACAACTATGCAGTACAAAAATCTCGATATTATGCCCGTACCGCCCCAAATGCCCGTACCCCAAACCCACAAAGTTTTTTGCTGCTTTTTTCAAAAAAGAAGCGCTTCCTTGTCCGGTCCGCGCATAGCGAAAAATCCTTGCGGGCGTTTGCGCTTTCATGCAATGTTCTGGGGGTCTGCGGCAAAATAAAAATTTAATTTTCTTGGCATCGGAAGGTTGCAGGCATGGGTAATCCCACGGCAGAAACCGGCGCGCCATGGCGGGTTGGTTTATTGTTCTCGAAAACCGGCATCACCTCGGTCATCGAGCAGACCCAGTTGCAGGCATCGATCCTGGCGATCGAGGAGATCAACGCGGCCGGCGGCATCAATGGGCGCGAATTGCAGGCGATCCACTACGATCCGGGTTCGAGCACGACGGCGTTTGCCCAGCACGCCAAGCGCCTGATGATCGATGACGGGGTGACCACGATTTTCGGGTGCTATACCTCGAGCAGCCGCAAGGCGGTGCTGCCGGTGGTGGAACGGCTGAACGGGCTGCTCTGGTACCCGACATTGTACGAAGGGTTCGAGTATTCGCCCAACATCATCTATACCGGTGCCGCACCCAATCAGAACAGCGTGGTCTTGTCACAGTATCTGCTGAAGACCTACGGTACCCGTTTCTTTCTCATCGGGTCTGATTACATCTATCCGCGCGAGTCGAACCGGGTGGTGGGCGAGCTGGTGCGCATGGCGGGTGGTGCCGTGGTGGGTGAGCGTTATGTCGGCCTGCGGGCGCAGCGGCGCGATTTTCTGCCGCTGATGCGTGAATGCCGGCAGGTGCAACCGAGCGTGATTTTCTCCACCGTGGTCGGCGAAGCGACGACGCATCTGTATCAGGCCTATGCCGATGCCGGGTTCGATCCGCGCATCATGCCGATCGCGAGCCTGACCACGACTGAGGCGGAAATCGGCGCGATGGGGCCGGATGTCGGCTGCGGTCACATCACCGCCGCACCCTATTTCGAGGCGATCGATTCCGATGTGAACCGCGCGTTCGTCCGGCGTTACAAAAAACGCTTCGGGTCCGATCAGACGACGAACATGTGCGTCGAGGCCGCGTATTTTCAGATCCACATCTTCGCCCGCGCGCTGGCGATGACCAATTCGATCGAGACCGATTGCCTGCGCCCGATGGTGCTGGGTGCCGCATTCGATGCACCGCAAGGCCAGATCACGATCAACCCGCTCTGCGGCCACACGGATTTATGGACGCGCCTGGGCCGGGCCAACGGGGATGGCAAATTCGACATCTTCTGGCAGTCCCGCATGCCGGTCGACGCGGATCCGTATCTGGTCGGCTATGGAGCGCACGTCGCATGATCCGTGAACAAACCGGGCGCGAACCAGCAGCGCGCGCACGGCAGGAAGCGGCGTTGGCGGCGCTCGATATCGTGGTGATGACGCCCCGCAGCGCGGACGGCGAACTGCTGATCCGCGAATTGCAGCGCACCCGCGCCAGTGTGCGCCATTGCTGGCCGGCGCCCGAAACCTATCCGGTCGAGGCGGATGTGATCGTGAGCGAATGGGTGCCGCGCCTCGCCCATCGGCTGCCCTGGGTGCCGGGCCAGGCGAAGGCAGCGCTGGTGGTGGTGCTCCCCGCCGGCCCGCTCGCGCTCGATCAATTGCACGATGTCGCGGCGGATGCGCTGCTGCCACGCCCGTTCACGCAAGGCGTGGTGGCCGCCATTGTGCTGCATGCCCATGTCAGATTCGCCTATGAACAGCGCCTGCGCGCGCGGATCGACAAGCTCGATGAAACATTGCGGGGCATGCGCACGATCGAGCGCGCCAAGGCGATCCTGGTGGAGACGCGCGGCATCGGCGCGGATGATGCGTATCATTTCATCCGCCGCCAGGCGATGGACCGCCGCGTGACAATCAACGCGGTCGCTGCGGCAATTATTGACTCGCACGAGCTGCTCGGATAGATTTGTCGAAGCAACGCGGGTCGATTGCAAGGTCGGCCTAAGCGTTACGACAGACGAACGGCAACAGCGCCGTGGAAAATTGAACGGCGACATCGCCCTCGTAGCGGCCACCCCAGGTGGACGACACGAGGGTTTTTGTTGTTCGGCGTTCGCCAGCGTTTTTTGTGAACCGGCCATCATTTCTGGAGAACGGACCCATGCTTCACGGTGACATTTCGAGCAGCAAGGACACGGTGGGCGTCGCCGTGGTCAACTACAAAATGCCCCGCCTGCACACCCGGGCCGAGGTGTTGGAAAACGCGCGGAAAATCGCGGACATGGTGGTGGGCATGAAGACAGGATTGCCCGGCATGGATCTCGTTATATTTCCAGAATATTCGACGCACGGCATCATGTACGACAGCGCCGAAATGTACGAAACCGCATCGTCCTGTCCCGGCGAGGAGACCGACATATTCGCCGCCGCCTGCAAAAAAGCCAAGGTGTGGGGCGTCTTTTCACTGACCGGCGAGCGCCACGAGGAACATCCGCACAAGGCGCCTTACAACACGCTGATCCTGATGAACGACCAGGGCGAGATCGTGCAGAAATACCGCAAGATCATGCCGTGGGTGCCAATCGAAGGCTGGTATCCGGGCAATTGCACCTATGTGTCGACCGGTCCGAAAGGCCTGAAGATCAGCCTGATCATCTGCGACGATGGCAACTACCCGGAAATCTGGCGCGACTGCGCAATGAAGGGAGCGGAGCTGATCGTGCGTTGCCAGGGCTACATGTATCCGGCCAAGGAACAGCAGATCATCATGGCCAAGGCGATGGCCTGGGCCAACAACGTCTATGTCGCAGTGGCCAATGCAACCGGCTTCGACGGCGTCTATTCGTATTTCGGCCATTCCTCGATCGTCGGGTTCGACGGGCGGACGCTGGGCGAATGCGGCACCGAGGAATATGGGATCAATTACGCCCAGTTATCGATTTCGCTGATCCGCGATGCGCGGCGGACCATGCAGAGCGAGAACCATCTCTTCAAGCTGCTGCATCGTGGATATACCGGCAAGATCAACTCGCGCGAGGGTGTCACCGGTGTTGCGGAATGCCCTTACGATTTCTATCAGAAATGGATCAGCGATCCGGAAGGCACGCGCGAAATGGTCGAAGCAATGACCCGCACGACGGTCGGCGTCGAGGAATGCCCGATCGATGGGCTGCCGAACGAGGGGAACGCTGGACATCGGTGAAGTGAAGGCAGGCAGGAACACTTCCTTTTTTGAGAAAAAAGAAGCAAAAAAACTTCATTCATCTGTGCCGGTGCCGCTGAAACCGCGCGTAGCCCAGATTAACAAAAGTTTTTTGCTTCTTTTTTACAAAAAAGAAGTCTTACCTTCCGTTGATTGGCTAGCTCTATGATCCTGGACTCCCACCGCATCACCACCGAGCCCTATTACTGTGCCGCGGGCGACGAGATCGCGCTCTTCGCCGCGGCCTATGCGGCGCGGATGCCGATGATGCTGAAGGGCCCGACGGGCTGCGGCAAGACGCGGTTCATCGAATACATGGCCTGGCGTCTGGGCAAACCGCTGATCACGGTCGCCTGCCATGAGGACATGACGGCATCGGATCTGGTCGGGCGGTTTCTGCTCGATGCGAACGGCACCGTCTGGCACGATGGGCCGCTGACCCGGGCGGTCCGGCACGGCGCCATCTGTTATCTCGATGAAATCGTCGAGGCACGGCAGGATACCACGGTGGTCATCCATCCGCTGGCGGACGACCGGCGGGTACTGCCGCTCGAGAAAACCGGTGAGCTGATCACGGCGCATCCCGATTTCCATCTCGTGATTTCCTATAACCCCGGTTATCAGAGCGTCTTGAAGGATCTGAAGGAATCGACCAAGCAGCGATTTGCCGCGATTCAGTTTCTCTACCCCGATCGGGCGCTGGAAACCGCAATCGTCGCGCATGAGGCAGGACTCAGTGAAGACGATGCGATGCGGCTGGTGCTGGTCGGCGAGGCGGCGCGGCACCTGAAAGGTCACGGGCTCGATGAGGGCGCATCGACGCGGATGTTGATCCACGCCGGGCAGTTGATCGCGCGCGGCGTCGCACCGGCTGCAGCCTGCCAGGTGGCGCTGATCCTGCCGCTTACCGACGATCCGGATCTGCGCGACGCGCTGACCGCGACGGTGGATGCCTGTCTGCGGTGAGCGCGGAACAGACCGGGCAGTTCGCAAGCCTGGAGCGGCGGCTCGGCGGCTTCGTCACCGCGCTGTGGGATACCAATCCGAGGCTGCAATCAATGCCGGTGGAGCCGCTGGCGCCGCCGGGTCGGGCGAGTTTCGGCCATGGCGTGGTGCGGCTGCCCGAGCGGTTTCGCGGCTTTACGCCGGCGCAGGCGACGCGGCTGTATCACGCCGCGATCGCGCATGCCGGGTCGCATATTCGCTTCACGGAGACGCGCTTTACCCAGGGCAGTCTGAAGCCCGTGCAGGTGGCGCTGATCTCGCTGATCGAGGATGCCCGGGTCGAGCATCTGGCGATGCGACGGTATCCGGGACTGCGGCGGTTGTTTCTGCCGTTTCACGTCGCCTCGCCGGGCAGCGGCGGCATGGCGCCGGCGCTATTCGCGCGGCTGGCGCGGGCGCTGATCGACCCCGATTATGTCGATGGCGACGCATGGGTCGAAAAGGGCCGCGCGATGTTTCTCGCCGCCGCCGATGATTGGTGCAGTCCCGCGGTTTCGCGCAGCATCGGCGGGTTGCTCGGCAATGATCTCGGCCAGATGCGGGTGTCGTTCAACGCCAGGACCTATGTGGTCGAACCGGCCTATCGCGATGACAATGCCGGGATCTGGATCGCGACCGAGCCGCCGCCGCCGGACGCGGCGTCCGAGACCTGGCTGCAAGCCGCGACAATCACCCCGGCCGAGACCGAACCGCCGCGCGGCCCGCCCGATGAGGCGGACAATCAGCCGGCCAATGCAGCCCGACCCGCCGCCGCGACCGAAGATGGTTCACCGCCGCTCGCGTCCTATCCCGAATGGGATCATCTGATCCGTCAGGCACGGCCGCATTGGGCGACGATCCGGGCCTATCCGGCGCGCGCCGGGCGGCAGGAGGTGATCGATGAGATCATCGCTTCACATGCACCGCTGGCGCATCGGCTGGCCGCGCTGATCGAACACGCGCGGGTCAGCCGGCCACGCCGGCTGCGCCGTCAGGCGGAGGGGGACACGCTCGATCTCGATGCCAGCATTGAAGCCGCGATCGACCTGCGGGCCGGATTACTGCCCGATCCGCGGATTTATAGCCGGATGGAGCGGCGGCATCGCGATCTGGCGACGCTGGTGCTGCTCGATGTGTCGCATTCGACCAATGACCGCCTGCCGGGATCAGCCACCAGCGTGCTCGCGCTGGAGCGCGCGGCGGCGGCCCTGCTCGGCGATGCGATGGCGGGGCTGGGGGATCGGTTTGCGATGGGCGCGTTCTGTTCGAACGGGCGGCATGATGTGCGCTACAGCGTGATCAAGGCGTTCGACGGGTCGTTCGATGGCGCGGCGAAGCGGCGTCTCGCCGGGTTGACCGGCAGCCTTTCGACCAGGCTGGGGGCGGCCCTGCGCCACGCCAGCCGCGCGCTTGGGCAGCAGGCGGCGTATCGGCGGTTGCTGCTGGTGATCTCGGATGGCGAGCCTTCGGACATCGATGTGGGAGATCGGCGCTATCTGGTCGAGGATGCGCGGCACGCGGTGCAGGAATTATCACTGGGCGGGATCGATGTGTTCTGCGTCGGGCTGGATGCCGGGGGCGATCGATATTTCGGGCGGATTTTCGGGCGGCACCGGATTGCGCTGATCGACCGGATCGAACGACTGCCGGAGCTGCTGCCGCTGATTTATCTGCGGCTGACGGCGTGATGGTGCGGATGGCGGGACTCGAACCCGCACGCCCTGACGGGCAACAGATTTTAAGTCTGCAGCGTCTACCATTCCGCCACATCCACATAGGGTAAGGGTAAGGCTTCTTTTTTACAAAAAAGAACTGCTTCTTCTCACCTAAAACCCGTAACTCACCCGCCCGCTATTCCCCAACGACAGATTCCGATACCGCGCCATTGCCATTAACGGAAAGAACCGCGGGTAGCCGTGATAGCGCAGATAGAACACGCGGGGAAAGCCCACCGCGTTATAGGGCTGCTCGGTCCAGGACCCGTCAGCCTCCTGCACCGATTGCAGCCAGGCGATACCGCGCGCGACGGCAGGATGATCGTGGCGGCCGGCGGCCATCAGACCGAGCAGGGCCCAGGCGGTCTGGGAGGGCAGGCTTTGGTGGTATTCGCCGTGCGGCGCGTCCGCGTAGCTTTCGCAATCCTCACCCCAGCCGCCATCGGCGCGCTGCTTGCTGATCAGCCAGTTGGCGGCGCGGGTGATGGTGGGATCGTCGTGATCTAGGCCGGCGGCGTTCAGCGCGCAGAGCACCGACCAGGTGCCGTAGATGTAGTTGGTGCCCCAGCGGCCGAACCATGAGCCATCGGCTTCCTGATCGCGCCGCAGATAGGCGACGCCGCGATCGATCGCGATGCGATCCTCTGGGTGGTTCAACTGGCCGAGGAAGGAGACGCAACGCGCGGTGACATCGGCGGTCGGCGGGTCGAGCAGGGCGCCATGATCGGCGAAGGGGATGTGGTTGAGATAGGTGAATTCGTTGTCGGAATCGAAAGCGCCCCATCCGCCGGACTGGCTCTGCATGCCGAGCACCCAGAGGCGGGCGCGTTCGACCGCTTCGTGATGCGCCGGGTCGCCGTTGCGGTCGAGGATCATGCCGACCACGGCGGTATCATCGACATCGGGGTAATGGGCGTTGTTGTACTGGAAAGCCCAGCCGCCCGGCGGCGCATCGGGTTTGCGGTGGGCCCAGTCACCTTTGACATCGAGGATCTGGCGCGGGATCAGCCAGTCGCACGCGGCGGCGACGCGGGCATCGCCGGCACCGGCGGCTTCGGCGAGGGCGTGGGCGGCGAGCGAGGTATCCCAGATCGGCGACAGACAGGGTTGGACATAGGCGGCGCCGGCGAACCGATCGGATGCGTCGGTGATCAGCTTGCGCACCGCGGCCCAGGCGGTCGCGTAGTCCGGGTGGTCGGGGGCGTAGCCGAGGGTGTGGTACATCATCACGGTGTTGGCCATGGCGGGATAAATGGCGCCGAGCCCGTCTTCGCCGTTGAGGCGAGGGGTGATGAAGTCGATCGCCGCCTGGATCGCACGGCGGCGCGAGCGGCTGGGAAAATGCCGTTCAAGCGGGCGGAGCGCGGAGTCGAGCGCCTTGAAGGCGTGACCCCAGGCCGAGCGATACGGGCCGCGGATATAGTCGCGCACCTGAGCGGGCGGGGTGACGAATAATTCGTCGATGCGGATGTTGTGCGGGTTTCGCGCCAACGGGCGCTCGGTCATCAGGACCAGCAGCGGTGCGATGACGGTGCGCGACCAGTAGCTGATTTTCCAGAGCGTGATCGGGAACCAGTCCGGCAGGAGCATGATCTCGACCGGCATGACCGGGCAGGCGCGCCAGGGCAGGGCGCCGAACAGGGCGAGCTGGATGCGGGTGAACACGTTGGTGCGGGCGGCGCCCCCGCGCGCGAGGATGGCTTCGCGGGCGCGGCGCATGTGCGGGGCGTCCGGGTCGTCGCCGATCGCTTTCAGGGCGAAATAGGCTTTGACGCTGGCCGAAAGATCCATCGCGCCATCATGGAACAGCGGCCAGCCGCCGGGGTTGTGCGGGGAATCGCCCTGGATGGCGCGGAGGAAGATGCCGATCCGGGCCTGCAGGGCAGGGTCGATCCGGTCGAGGAAATGTTCGAGCAGGACGTATTCGGCCGGGATGGTGGCATCGGCCTCGAGCTCATAGACATAATGACCATCGTCACGCTGCTCTGCGGCAAGGCTCGCGTGCGCGCGGGCAATTGCCTCGTCGAGTTCATGAAGATCGGTTGATAAGCTGTTTAGCATATGACCCATATAGTCGGTTTTGTTACGTTTCGCCTATAGCGCCGTGGTTGACGCAGCTACTCGGGGAGCGTCTGGCCGGTGGTATCGCGGCCGAACGGGATGATCAGCAGGCCGATGGCGAAGGCGACGGCGGTGATGGCGACCGGTGTGCCGAGCGTGCCCATGCCTTTCACCGCGGCGGCCAGGACGAAATTGACCGCAGCCCCGGCGAAGCGACCGATGGATGTGCAGAAGGCGAAGGCGGTCGCCCGGATTTCCGTGGGGTAGAGTTCGGGCAGCCAGAGGCTGAACATCGCGAAATTGCCGCCGCCGAAACCGAGGAAGAAAAGGATGATCAGGAACGTGGTGAGCGCATGGGCGGGCGGCAGGTAGAACGCCCAGCCGAATGCGGCGATGATGGTGATGAACATGATCACGAAATAAAATGCCAGCGTGCTGCGCCGGCCGAACCGTTCGGCGAGAACGGGCAGGGCGATGCACCCGAGGATGGTGCCGAGCGAAAGGATGGCGGTGCCGAACGAGACCATGTGGATCGCCGCCGGCAGGGCCATGCCGGATTTTTTCGCAAGGATGATGATGGCGCTGGGTTCGTAGACGGCGCCCGCCCAGAGGCCGATGATCGCGACCGTGAGCAGGACCGACATCAGGATGGTCTGGCGGCGGTGGGCGGGGGCGAAGATGGCGGCAAGCGGATGGGTGGTGCCGGTCGCCCGGTGACGCTGCCATTTGCCGGTTTCCTTGACACCGAGCATGATCAGCACCGAGATGACGACGGGGGCGAGGCCGCACAGGAACATGGCGCGCCAGCCGAAATCGGCGCCGACGGTGAAGTTCAGAGCCGCTGCGACGAAGAAGCCGAAATAATAGCCGGTCTGAAGCAGGCCGGCGCCCATCTTGCGGCGGTCTTCCGGCCAGGCTTCGGCGACGTAGGTACCGGCCATGGCCCATTCTCCGCCGATGCCGATGCCGGCGATCAGGCGGAAGATGCCGAGTTCATAGATATTCTGCGACAGGGCGGCGGCACCGGTGAAGACCGCATAGAGCAGGATGGTGGCGGCGAGGGATTTCTTGCGGCCGAAGCGGTCGGCGATCGGACCCCAGATGAACGAGAACCCCCAGCCGATCAGGAAGACGGCGAACAGGATCGAGCCGATTTCGCCGATGTTGGCGGGGGTGGGTTTGATGCCGGAGCGGGGCAGCAACTGCGTCAGGGCGGGGGCGAGCACGAGGGCGTAGATCACGCTGTCCATGCCATCGAGCATCCAGCCGAACCAGGCACCCCAGAAGCCTGCGATCTGCTGACCGTTCAACCGCGTGCGCGCGCCGGATGCGCCGCGGCCGGCGATACCGAAATCGTTCATGTGTCTTTCCCCCCGCTCGATTGGTCTGGATTGCTGCCGTTGATATGGGGCAATCAGCTATCGGCGGCAATCGGTGCTTTTTTGCGCCGGGTCAGCCAGCCCTGGCTGGGCATGGCCATCAGTTGATCGACCGCGGCGGAGCGGGCAACGGTGCCATCGCGCAGGAAGGCCTCGTGGCGGGCTTCGATCGCTTCGGGATCGTAGAGGTAGTTGACCATGATGCCGAAGGATTCCGTCATGCCGCGTTTGGCGGTGTTGCCGAGCCAGTTGATGCGTTCAAGACGGGCGCCGTTGCCGAGGTGGAAGCGCGCGACCGGGTCCTGGCGGATCGATGCGGTGCCGGGCGCGGCGCGGAAGGCACCGGTGAGGTATTGCGCGGCGAGGCGGAGGAGTGGCGGGCGGAGTGCGGTGGCGAGGGCGGGTTCGGTCCACCAGGGGGCGGATTCGAGGGCGGTTTTGAGCAGCGTGGCATCGTCGGGCGGGGTGGTTGCGGTGGCGCGGTGGAGGGTTTCGCGTTCTTCGGCGGTGAGCAGGGGTGTGGTCTGGGGCAGGTCGAGCCAGGTGAGGATGGCGCGGCGCAGGCCGGGGACGGGCGAGAGGGTGGAGAAGCGTTTCAGGCGCGGCAGTTCGGCCTGGAGTTCGGCGACCACCTGCTTGATCAGGAAATTGCCGAAGGAGATGCCGCGCAGACCTTCCTGGCAGTTGCTGATTGAGTAAAAAATCGCGGTATCGGCGCCGGCGGCGGCATCGTGCAGGGTGCCATCGCCGGATAATTCATCGGGCGAGGGGGCGAGGAGCGGGCCGATCGCTTCGGCGAGGCCGCGGACCAGGGCGACTTCGACGAAGATGAGCGGTTCATCGGGCAACGCGGGATGGAAGAAGGCGAAGCAGCGGCGGTCCGGGGCGAGGCGGCGGCGCAGATCGTCCCAGCCGGCGATTTCGTGGACCGCTTCGTAGGCGATCAATTTTTCGAGCACGAAGGCGGGGGTGCGCCAGTCGATCCGCCGGAGTTCGAGGAAGCCTCGGTTGAACCAGGAGGCGAACAGGTGGCGCAGGTCGGAATCGAGCGGGGCGAGGTGAGGCGCGTTGCGCAGTTCGGCGAGCACGGCCATGCGCAGTTCGATCAAAGCGGCGGTGCCACCGGGGGCCATGTTCATGCGGCGGAGCAATTCCTGACGCGGCGGTTCCGCCGCATCGGCCAGGGCGGTCGCGGTGGCGGCGCCGGGGTCGGCGAGATAGGCGCGCGCGGCTTCGGCAAGTCTGGCGGGGTCCGGTTCGAAGCTGTTGGCGAGGAACTCGAGGAACCCTGTGCGGTCGGCCGGGGTGAGGCCACGCAACGCGCCGAGCAAGGCGGCGGCGAGGGCGGCGCCTGAGGCCTCGCCACGGCCGCTCAGCAGGGCATCGGCCAGAAGCTCGGCACGCTGGCGCGAGGGGAGATTGTCATTGGGCAGGGTGACGAATTTGCGGCCATGATCGGCGATCGAGGACCAGAGGCGGTCAAGCCAGGAACGGGTGGGATGGTCGGGTACGATCGGCGGTTGGTCGGGCATTGCTGTGGTCCCTCATCGAGCAGAGCACGGATATAATGCATTTTGAGCGGGTCTTAAACCGGGTTGCTGCGGTGCGGTATGGAAGGAAGGGGAAGGCTTCTTTTTTGAAAAAAAGAAGCAAAAAACTTTCTTTAATCTGGGTCACGGGCGTTTTCACCGGCACGGACCCAGATTAACAAAGTTTTTTAATCTGGGGCACGGGCGTTTCAGCCGGCACGGACCCAAATCAACAAAGTTTTTTTTGCTTCTTTTTTGTTCACAAAAAAGAAGAACTTCCCTTGCTTCTTTGCCTGTTTGGTTACGATATCGTAACGAATTAGGCGTGCATCAGCCTCGCGGGCCTTTGCGCCACATTTTTTTGGCATCGAACGAGGGCACGAAGGGGTGGTGCCAGGGCGGGACGGGTGGTGGGGGTGGGCCGAGGATGTCGCGGAGTTGTTCGGGGGTGAAGTCGATGCTGCCGTCGGGGTTGACTTTGTATTGGGCCATGAAGTCGGGCTGGCGCTTGGGGCGGGGGCGTTTGGGGCGGGGGTTGGCGGGGTTGGTGGGTTCGCTCCGGGGTTTTCTCGGGCGTTTGATGATTTGGGGTGGACGCAGGCCGAGCATGGTGTGGAGGGGGCGGAGGATGCGGCCGAGGCTGGGGTGGGTGGCGAGCAGGTCCAGCACGATGGGGTCTTCCATGAAAAGCTGGAGATCGGCGCGGGCGGCGGCACCGGCGACGACGGTGGCGGGGCCGTTGGGGAGCAGGCGGATGAGCCAGGCGAAGCCGCGGGGCAGGGTTAGGGGTGGTTTGGGATTGGGGGTGGCGGGTTCGCGCTCGACCGGTTTGGGAGCGCGGGTACGGGTGCGCGGGGATTGGGGTGGGCGGGATGCGATTTTGGCGAAGCGAGCGATCTGGCGGGCGAGGTAGTTCCAGATCAGGACGATGAGCGGGCCGTGGATTTTGAGGCGGTAGCCGTTGTCGGCGACCGCGCGCTGCAGGGCACGGAAGATCACCGTGAAGCGCTCGGTCGGGTCGGCAGGCATGAACGGCGCGTTCGCAATCATGGGTAGGGTTAGACCATGATCGGTGGGGGGTGAGAAAGGGAAATGTTAGGGGGTTTTGTTAGTTTTTTGGTTTGGGGATTTGGGAGGACGGGATTTGGGGGATGGGTGCTCGATTGGTGCTGACGGGCGGATGGCGCCGGGCGATCGCTTCGGGTTTAACAAAAAACGCGCCCCTGTGACGGGGCGGGTTCGGATCGACGTTTGGCGTCTCGGTGTCAGGCGCGCTTGCGGCGGCGCAGAACCAGGCCGAGACCGACCAGGGCGGTGCCGAGGACGGCGAGCGAACCGGGTTCCGGCACGTTCACGTTGCTGAATTGAAAGTCTGCCGGCGCACCGTTCGCCTCGAGGTACCAGATGTCATAGGTGCCCGGACCGACATTGAAATTGGTCGGGGTTGCGTTGGTCGGGTAGGCGCTGTTCACCAGCTGGGTGTTGGTGGCGGCGTTGTAGAGGCTGAACCCGTCGTCATGGGTGACGGTGCCGGAGAACGTGTGGTTGGTCGTGAAGCTCAGCTCGAACAGCGCGACGCTGCCGAAATTCGATGTGCTGAGAACCGTGTTTGCCGAACCATTGTTGAAATATTTGATGTTGGAAAATCCGGCGCCGTTGTTGGTAAAGCCGGCGAAGGTATTGCTGGACTGCGTGCCGTCGGACCAGTTCGGAATACCGGTGTAGGTCGCGGTCGCCATCAGATTTGATGTCATGATGATCGGGTTGTTCGGCAGGGCCTGCTGGTTGGCGTCGCCGATTTGGGCGCCGGGTGTTGCGGCGGTCCAGACCGTGACGCCGAACGTCAGCGACGGGTCGGCGTGGGCGGTGACGGCACCAAAGAAGGACGCCAGAATTGCGGCGCCGGCGAGCAGGGTTGTTTTATTCAGCATAGGTAACTCCACAAAATCCGAAAATGAAGGGCGTTCCATATTTGGAACAAGTCACGGTTCGAGACGGGTCTCGACAACATTTAAGCAATTGTCATGCCAAATTTTGAAACCTATATATTTCAGATGGTTAGGCGGCGTGTACGTCAAGAGCGCGATCAATGTGTAAAATTTTCTGACAAATCCCGGCTGCACAGCGCGTCAGCGCGGCTGTCAACCACGTCGCTGCCCGGCGCGCGGGCGCCGGACCATGTCGATCTATGATAACGTGTCGTCAACTGAAATATCGTTGCGATCTGTCAATTATGCGATTGATCTGAAATAAAGGCGGCCACACCGGTTTTGGGCGCGTTTTTCACTGTAGTGAGTATTGCTCGTACCCGATTTTGATGAAAAATCAGTGAACGGATTTCGTCCACGCGCCGCATGATGAAGGGCGATTTTTGACCGGTGCGGGGCGCCATGGTCGGGCGGGCGGGATCGCGTGACGCGCGTGCCGGGGTTTCGGCCCGGCACGCGCGCGCGATTTCATCGACCGGCCGGATGCGATCATGGTGCCGCTGCCGCGTCACCGCGATCGGGGCGTGGATCAGGTTTGCAGGCCGAGGGCCGGGCGGAGCGAGGCGAGGAGGTGGTCCGCCAGGGTTTCGGCGTCCGTCGTGTCGGTTTTCAGGTGGAACTCCGGTGCTTCGGGAGGTTCGTAGGGGCTGTCGATGCCGGTGAAATTGCGGATCTGGCCGGCGTCCGCCTTGCGGTACAGGCCTTTCGGGTCGCGCTGGCGGCAGATCTCGATCGGGGTGTCGACGAAGACTTCGTGGAACAGGCCGGGTTCGACCAGTTCGCGCGCCATCTGCCGTTCGGCGCGGAACGGCGAGATGAAGCTGACCAGCACGATCGTGCCGGCATCGGCGAATAATTTGGCGACCTCGCCCACCCGGCGGATGTTTTCCACCCGGTCCGCATCGGTGAAGCCGAGATCGCGGTTCAGGCCGTGGCGGATGTTGTCGCCATCGAGCAGGTAGGTGTGCGCGCCGAGCAGGTGCAGCCTGGTTTCCAGCAGATTGGCGATGGTCGATTTGCCCGAGCCGGACAGGCCGGTGAACCACAGGATGGCCGGGCGGTGGCCGTTGCGCGCCTCGCGGGCGGCGCGGTCGATCGTCAGGGCCTGGGTGTGGATGTTGCTGGCGCGGCGCAGTGCGTGGCGGATCATGCCGGCGGCGACGGTTTCGTTGGTGACGCGGTCGATCAGGATGAAGGCACCGGTGCGGCGGTTGTCCTGATAGGCATCGAAGGCGACCGGGGCGGCGAGGGCGAGGTTGACCAGGGCGACCTCGTTCAGGGTGAGCTGGTCGGCTGCCAGCTCGTCGAAATTATTGACATTCACCTTATGGCGGATTTTCGAGACCACGCCGGAGACGCTGGCCGTGCCGATCCGCACGACATAGGGCCGGCCGGGCAGCAACGGGGCCGCGCTCATCCAGACCAGATCGGCGGCGAACTGGGCCGCGACGTCCGGCCGGGTATCGGGGGTGGCGAGCACGTCGCCGCGCGAGATGTCGAGCTCATCGGCGAGGGTGAGCGTGATGGCGTCGCCGGCATTGGCGACTTCGCGGTCGCCATCGGCGGTCACGATGCGGGCGATGGTGCTGGTGCGGCCCGATGCCGCGACGACGACGGCATCGCCGGGGCGGATGACGCCGCCGGCGACGGTGCCGGCATAGCCGCGGAAATCGGCATCCGGCCGGCTGACCCATTGCACCGGAAAGCGGAACGGGCCGGTCTGCGCGGTGGCGGGTTCGATCGCCTCGAGATGGTCGAGCAGGGTCGGGCCCTGGTACCAGGGCATCGCTTCGCTGCGGTGGACCACATTGTCGCCATGGCGGGCCGAGAGGGGAATCGCGGTGATGGTCTGGAAGTGGAAACGGGTCGCGAGGGTTGCGAAATCACGCGCGATCGCCTCGAACCGGGCCTGGTCGTGGCCGATCAGGTCGATCTTGTTGACCGCGAGCACCACGTGGCGGATGCCCAGCAGATCGGCGATGAAGGCGTGGCGGCGGGTTTGGGTCAGCAGGCCCTGGCTGGCATCGACCAGCAGGATGGCGAGCTGCGCGGTCGAGGCGCCGGTGGCCATGTTGCGGGTGTATTGCTCGTGGCCGGGTGTGTCGGCGATGATGAATTTGCGGCGGGGGGTTGCCATGAAGCGGTAGGCGACATCGATGGTGATGCCCTGTTCGCGCTCGGCCTCCAGCCCATCGACCAGCAGGGCGTAGTCGATATTCGCGCCATCGGTGCCGAATTTGCGGGAGTCGCGTTCGAGGCTGGCGCGCTGATCGTCGGGGATGTTGTCGGTATCGAACAGCAGGCGGCCGATCAGGGTGGATTTGCCGTCATCGACCGAGCCGCAGGTGAGCAGGCGCAGCAGGGTGCGGGGTTCGAGCGCGGTCATGTCGTGCATCAGAAATATCCCTCCCGCTTCTTTTTTTCCATGGCGGCGGAATCGTCGTGATCGATCAGGCGGCCCTGCCGCTCGGAGAGGCGCGATGCGCCCATTTCGGCGATGACCGCATCGAGCGTGGCCGCGGTGGATTCGACCGCGGCGGTGAGCGGGTAGCAGCCGAGGGTGCGAAAGCGCACGCTGCGCAGTTCGGGCACCTCGCCGGGGCGGAGCGGCAGGCGGTCGTCATCGACCATGATCCACTGGGTGCCGCGCTGCACCACCGGGCGGGGTTTGGCGAAATAGAGCGGCACCACCGGGATCGCCTCGGCGGCGATGTAGTTCCAGATATCGGCCTCGGTCCAGTTCGACAGGGGGAACACCCGCATCGACTGGCCGGGGGCGAGGCGGGTGTTGAACAGGGTCCATAATTCGGGCCGCTGGGCTTTGGGGTCCCAGCCATGGGCGGCGGTGCGGACCGAGAAGATGCGCTCCTTGGCGCGGGATTTTTCCTCATCGCGCCGCGCGCCGCCGAAGGCGGCATCGAAGCCGAATTCATCGAGCGCGGCCTTGAGCGTTTCGGTCTTCATGATGGTGGTATAGGTCGAGGCGGTCTGGTCGAACGGGTTGATGCCGCGGGCGGCAGCCTCGGCATTGGTGCGCACGATCAGCTCGAGCCCGAGGCGGCGGGCGGTCTCGTCGCGAAAGCTGATCATTTCGCGGAATTTCCAGCCGGTATCGACATGCAGCAGCGGGAACGGCGGCTTGCCGGGGAAGAACGCCTTCATGGCGAGGTGCAGCATCACCGAGCTGTCCTTGCCGATCGAATAGAGCATCACCGGGTTGCGAAAGCCGGCCGCGGCTTCGCGGATGATCTCGATGCTTTCGGCCTCGAGGGCGGCGAGATCGGTGGCGTTCGGGCCGGGGGCGGCGGAGGATGCGGCGGTGGACGATGGGGCGGACGGCGTGATGCGCATGCGGCGGACCTCAAGGAAACGGGCGGTTGCCGGATGGTCAGATCAGAAACGCCTCCGGCCTGCAAGGGCCGGAGGCGTGTTTGCTATGATCCGGTTGAGCGGGCGGCGTCCGGTAGTCGGATATTCCATCCCGCCCGGCGGTGGGAGAACGGTGCGCCCCGTTATTTTTTGGCACCCGCCTTCGGCAGCGGCACGGCGACGAAAATCGCCTGATTGCCGCGCATGACGCGCAGCGCGATCGCCTTGGCCTTCTGAGCCTCGGCCTTGTGGATGGCGCGGACGGCATCGGCCGGATTTTCGACCGGCGTGCTGCCGACGCCGACCACGACATCGCCCGAACGCAGCCCGGCCTCATCGGCGGGCGAGTTCGGCATGACGCCCGCGACCACGGCGCCCTTGCTCGACATCGGCAGGTCGAGCTGCTGGCGGTCGGATTCGGTCAGGGGTGCCAGGGTCAGCCCGAGTTCGGGCTTGTTGGCGGCGGGATGGCCGTTGCTGGTGGGGCCGCCGTTGAAGGCGGCCTGGGCGTTGGCGGGCATTTTTTCGACGGTGATGGAGGCGGTTTGGTCTTTGCCGTCGCGGATGTAGGTCACGTGCGCGTCATCGCCGGGTTTGATCTCGGAGATGGCGACCGCAAGATCGCGCGGGTTGGTGACGGGTTTGCCATCGACCTGCGTGATCACGTCGCCCGGCTTGAGACCGGCTTTGGCGGCGGGGCCGTTCGGCACGGTTTCGGCGACGAGCGCGCCGGCGGATTTGCCGTCTTCGCTCTTCAGACCCATGGCGGTGGCCATTTCAGGGCTGATCAGCTGGACCTGCACGCCGATGAAGCCGCGGGTGATGTGGCCCTGCTTGATCAGCTCGGTGCTGATGCGCTTGACCATGTCGGAGGGGATCGAGAAGCCGATGCCGACCGAGCCGCCGGTGGGGGTGAGGATGGCGGTGTTGACGCCGATCACCTCGCCTTTCTGGTTGAGCAGCGGGCCGCCGGAATTGCCTTCGTTGATCGGGGCGTCGACCTGGATGAAACTGTCGTACTCGCCATCGCCGATGTCGCGGCCGAGGGCGGAGACCACGCCGGTGGTGACGGTTTCGGCGAGGCCGAAGGGATTGCCGATCGCGATGACCCACTGGCCGGGGGTGACCTTCGCGGAATCACCGAGTTCGAGATAGGGGAACGGCTTGGAGCGCGACACTTTCAGCACGGCGAGATCGGTGCCGGGGTCGGTGCCGACGATGTGGGCGACCAGGCGCTGCCCGTCGAGCAGGGTGACGAAGACCGATTTGGCGTTTTTCACCACGTGGTTGTTGGTGATCAGGTAGCCCGAGGAGCTGATGAAGAAGCCCGAGCCCTTGGCTTCGACCGCCTGGGGCTGCTGGGGCTGCGGGAACGGGAAGGGAAACGGCATGGGCATGCCGTGCGGCGCGCCGCCGCCCATCGAGTCCGCGTTCTGCACTTTCAGGTGAACCGTCACCGAGACGACGGCGGGGCTGACGTCCTTTACCAGCGGCGCGAAGCTCGGCAGCGGCTTGTAGTCCTGCTGGACCTTGGCGGTGGCGTTGAGGGACTGGTCGCCTGCGATCGCGGGGCGGAGTGTCACGACGGCGAGGGAGGTTCCGGCGAGCAGCACGGCCGAGAGTGCCGCAATCCGGTACGGCCGGCGTCGTGCGAGGAACGATGTCATGCAAGCTATCCTTATGGTTGGCCGGCCGTTGATTGGCCGCAGGAGGACGAGACGAAAATGCGGTACGAAAGAACGAAGCGAAACAATGCGGCGGGCGATCGGTCGCGTCATTCGTTTCGTGGTCCTACACTATTCGCGTAACGGATCGATGACCCTGCGCTGCGATATAGGCACGATTCTAAACGTGGGCAGGTTGTTCAGATGAAACTCGTTTCATGAGCGTACATCGACAAGGACCAGTTCGGTTTCCGTAGCGCCCGCTTCGATCACGATCGCGCGCTCATCGCTGATGGCGACACCGTCGCGTGCCGATGCGGCGACGCCGTTGACGGTGAAGTGACCCTGCGGGGCGACGAGATAGGCCGCCCGGCCGGGTGCGATGGTGTAGGTGGTGCGCTCGCCGGGGGCGAGCCGGCCGGCGAGGACCGCGGCATCGGCGTAGAGGGGCAGGGCGCCGCTTGCGGCATCGCCGGGGCGGCCGCCGGCCAGGACGTGAAGGCCGGTGCCGGTGGCGCGGGGGAATTCGCGCGTCGCCCAGCCGGGGGCGACGCCGGTGCGGTCCGGCATCACCCAGATTTGAAACAGGCGGGTGGGCTCGTCTTCCTGGTTGTATTCGGCATGGGTGATGCCGGTGCCGGCGTGCATCACCTGGACATCGCCCGCGCGGGTGACGCCTTCGTTGCCGAGATTGTCCTTGTGGGTGATGGCGCCCTGGCGGATGAAGGTGATGATTTCCATGTCGCGGTGCGGGTGCGGATCGAAGCCGGAACGGGGGGCGACCTCGTCATCGTTCCAGACGCGCAGGGCACCCCAGCCCATGCGCGCGCGGTCGTGATAGCCGCCGAAGCTGAAATGATGGTGGGCGTTGAGCCACTCGTTGCGGAAGCGGCCGATGCTGTCGAAGGGGCGTAGCTCGATCATCGATGATCTCCTGATGCGGCGGGGCGCATGTTATAGTTCGATATCGAATGATATAGGCGGGCGGCGGCGAAGGTCAATCATCGCTGACCGCGGTGCCGAGGCGGCGCAGCAGACGGTCGAGCGTGGCGAGATCTTCGCCCGTCACGCCGGCCATGGCGGCGCCGATATCGGCGGCGTGGCCGGGGAACAGGGATTCGATGAAGGCGCGGCCGGGCTCGGTCAGGACGACGCGGACGCTGCGGCGGTCTTCCTTGCAGGCGAGGCGGGCGACCAGATCGCGTTTGGCGAGTTTGTCGATCACATCGGTGAGGTTGCCGGGGCTGGTCAGGATTTTGCGCGACAGGTCGCGCTGGGTGAGGGGGCCGAGATGCAGGAGGGCTTCGAGCACGCCGAGCTGGGTGTGGGTGAGGCCGGCGGCGATCAGGCGCGGGGCGGTGCGGGCGCTGACCGCATGGCTCGCCCGCATCAGTTTCACGTAGGCGCGGATCGCGGCTTCGGTTTCCGCGTCCTCGACGCCGAACATGGTCACCGGTTCATCAGCACGGCGAGTTTGGCGTGCTCCAGCACGTGGCGGGTGACGCCGCCGAGGATGAGCTGGCGCAGGCGCGAGTGGGAATAGGCACCCATCGCCAGGAGATCCGCGCCATAGGCCTCGACCGCGGCGAGCAGGCCGGTGCCGGCGTTGCGGTCGATCGCGCGGAATTCGGTGGCATCGGCGGTGATGCCGTGCAGTTCGAGGAAGGACGCGAGTTTGTCGGCGCCGGGGCCCTGGCGCTGATAGTCGGGCGAGTGGAAGATGCGCACCGCCGTGGCATCGGCCAGCCAGGGCAGCACGGAGGCGACGGCGGAGGCGCTTTCGGCGGTGCCGTTCCAGGCGATTGCGATGCGGGTGCCGATGGTGGTGGGGACGCCCACCGGGGCGATCAGCGCGGGGCGGCCGGAATCGAACAGGACGGCGTGCAGCGCATCGGCGGAGGCGACTTCCTCGGCCGATTTCGGGTGCGGCACCACGATCAGGTCCGACAGCCTTGCTTCGCCGGCGACCAGTTCCTCCTCGCGCCCGACCACCGAGGAGAACCGGGCGGAGGCGGCGCGGACCGCGCCATCGGTCGCGCGGACCGGCGCGCCGACGGTGATGCCGCGCGCGGTGGTTTCCTGGGTGAACAGGGCGGCGAGGGCGGTGGCTTCGGTGTTGCCCTCCTTTTCGGTGCTCGCCATCATTTCCTCGATCATCGCGCCGGACAGGCCTTCGCCGGCCAAGGGTGCGACGTCGCGGGTGTCGGTGCGGACGTGCAGCGCGTGCAGATGGGCGCGCCAGCGTTGCGACAGCATCAGGGCGGTGGACAGCGCGCCCCGGGCGGAGGCGATACCGGCCAGCGGGAGCAGAATTTTACGGATCGCCATGCGTCAGTCCTCCGAGCGGGATGGGTGGCGTATCAATACATGGATGAAAGCACGGTGCGCAGGCGTTTCAACTCCTCCAGCGCGCGGCCGGTGCCGAGTGCGACGCATTGCAGCGGTTCCTCGGCCACCACCACGGGCAGGCCGGTCGCCTCGCGCAGGACATCGTCCAGCCGGTGGAGCAGCGCGCCGCCGCCGGTGAGCACGATGCCTTTGTCGACGATGTCGCCCGCGAGTTCGGGCGGCGTGTTTTCGAGGGCGACTTTGACGGTCTCGACGATCTGGCTGACCGGCTCGGCCAGGCTTTCGGCGATCTGGGCCTGGCTGACCCGCACTTCGCGCGGCACGCCGTTGATCAGGTCGCGCCCCTTGACCTCGCGCCAGACGCCGGGGGCGGAGGGGTCGGACCAGGCGGCGCCGATTTCGAGTTTGATCTTTTCGGCCGAGGATTCGCCGATCAGCAGGTTATGGTTGCGGCGGATGTAGGAGATGATGGCTTCGTCCATCTTGTCGCCGCCGACGCGGACCGAGCGGGCGTAGACGATGCCGCCCAGCGAGATCACCGCGACCTCGGTGGTGCCGCCGCCGATGTCGACCACCATCGAGCCGGAGGGTTCGGTGACCGGCAGGCCGGCGCCGATTGCCGCGGCCATCGGTTCCTCGATCAGCAGGACCTTGCGCGCGCCGGCGCTTTCGGCGGACTCCTGGATGGCGCGGCGTTCGACGGCGGTGGAGCCGGAGGGGACGCACACGATGATGAGCGGCGAGGCGCCCCATTTGCGGTTGTGCACCTTGCGGATGAAATGCTTGATCATTTCCTCCGCCACCTCGAAATCGGCGATGACGCCGTCGCGCAGGGGGCGGATCGCCTGGATGTTGCCGGGGGTGCGGCCGAGCATGTGCTTGGCTTCCTCGCCGACCGCGAGAACCTGCTTGCGTCCCTTGACCTCGGCGATTGCCACGACCGAGGGTTCATCGAGCACGATGCCGCGCCCCTTTACATAGACAAGGGTGTTGGCGGTGCCGAGATCGATGGCCATGTCGGCAGACATGAGCCCGAGAAGCCGAGAAAACATGGAATCCTTTCCGCGGAGCGTCAGCCAGAGGTGTTGTCTGGCGAGGATGCGAACCAATAATCCAGAACGCCGACCGATTACCCTCTGCGGTGGCGCATAACAAGGCCGGGGCAATGCCACGATGCTGCCACAGCAGCGCCGTTACATTGCCGACATCAGCCGGTAACGGCGTTGCAAAGAATGAGACGTTATCTGCTCAACTCATTCCGATCGATAAACAAGGAGACCAACCATGACCCAGTCAACCACCCGGCGCCTCACGGTCCGGCATTTTGCGACGCCGGCGCTGCTTGCGGCGTTGGCGCTCAGCCTGGCCGCCTGCGGCTATACGCCCGGCTCGCGCGCACTCTCGGGCGGTGCCATCGGCGCCGGCACCGGTGCGATCATCGGTGCGGCCACCGGCGGTTCGGCCGCGACCGGCGCCTTGATCGGCGGCGGGATCGGGGCGATCGGCGGTGCGGTCACCAACCCGAACACCGTCAACCTGGGTCATGCACCGTAAGCTGCGGCGCATCACTCTCGCTTGAAAGGGGAGCTTCGGCTCCCCTTTTTCTTGATCCCCCGACCCAGCCCGGGTGAGCCGCACAGGCGCGATGGCGCCAGGAATTGGAGATTTGATGCCGCCTGCCCAGATGATCGTCTTCGCGGTGATCGGTGCCACGCTGGTGCTGTTCCTGACCAATATCATCCGTTACGATCTGGTCGCCGTGGCGGCGCTGATGGTTCTGGCGATCACGCATGTGCTCAAGCCCGATGCGGTGTTCGCGGGGTTTGCCAACCCGGCGGTGATCACGGTCGCCTCAGTGCTGATCATGGGACATGCGATGTGGCAGTCCGGTGTGGTCGATCTGCTGGCCAAATGGCTGGGGCGCGCGGCGAAGACACCGTCCGGCCAGCTGGTGGCGCTGACCGGCTCGGAGGCGGTCAGCTCCGCACTGATCAACGACACCGGATCGATCGGCGTGTTCATGCCGGTGGCGATCCAGCTCGCCCGGCGCAGCGGCACCAGCGTGTCGCGGTTTCTGATGCCGCTCGGGTTCAGCGCGTTTCTGGGGGGCATGACCACGTTGATCGGCACGTCGCCGAACATCATCATCGCGGCGTATCGGGGTCAGCTGGGGCATGGCGGCTTCACCATGTTCTCGTTCACGCCGGTGGGCGCCGGGGTCGCGGTCGCGGGGCTGGTGTTCATGGCCGCCTTCAGCCGGTTCCTGGTGCCGGAGCGCCAGAGTGCGAAGGGTCAGGACGAGCATTACGGCATGGCGAAATATCTGACCGAGGCGGAAATTCCACAGGGCAGTCCGTTCGACGGCCGGACGATCGGTGAACTGGAGGAAGGCATCGATGCGAGTTTCGCGATCATCGGGCTGGTGCATGGCGCGGACCGGCGGGTGGCGCCGCGCCGGTATCATCGGATGCAGGGGGGCGATCATCTGGTGATCGAGGCGGATGCCGATAATCTGACGATCGTGCTCGACACCGCGAAGCTCACCCTGGCGTCGGACAAGGATATCGGGGACGATTTTCTGAAATCGAACGACATCGACATCATCGAATGCGTCATTCAGCCGGAATCGCGGTTGATCGGCAAATCGGCGGCGTCGCTCGGTCTGCGCAAATGGTATGGGGTCAACCTGCTCGCGGTGGCGCGGCAGGGCGAGCGGATCAAGGGGCGGCACTCGGCGATTCCGCTGCAGGCGAGCGATATTCTGTTGCTGCAGGGCGATGCCGAAACCCTGGACGAGGTGATGACCCAGCTGGGGTGCCTGCCGCTGGCAGAGCGGGCGATCCGCGTGGGCAAGCCGGCGCGGATTGCCACCGCGCTGGGGATTTTCGCCGTCGCGATCACGCTGGCCGCGACGCGGGCGCTGCCCTCGGACGTGGCGTTCGCGAGCGGGGCGCTGGCGATGGTGCTGGCGCGCCTGATCCCGACGCGCGCGCTGTATGATGCGGTGGAGTGGCCGGTCATCGTGCTGCTCGGCGCGATCATTCCGGTGGGGCAGGCGTTGCAGCAGACCGGCGGGGCGAAGACCATCGCGGCGCTGTTCATTGATCTGGCGCATCATCTGCCGAGCTTCGGCGTGGTCGCGTTGATGCTGCTGGTGACGATGATTTTATCGAACGTCATCAATCATGCCGCGACGGCGGTGCTGATGGCGCCGGTCGCGGTGGGTGTGGCGCATGGGCTGCATGTCGGGATCGACCCGCTGCTGATGGCCGTCGCGGTCGGGGCGGCGCTGCCGATGGTGGTGCCGACCGGACATCAATGCAACATATTGGTGATGGGGCCGGGCGGTTACCGGGCCGGCGACTATTGGCGGCTGGGCCTGCCGCTGAGCGTGGTCTGTCTGGTGGTCGCGGTGCCGCTGATCATGCTGGTCTGGCCGCTGCATCCGGGCTGAACCGGGGCGAGCAAGAGAGCGATGCGAGCGAGGGGGCGATGCGAGCAAAGGGGGCGGGCGCCCCCTTTTCGATGCGGTCAGCCGACGATTTCGATGCCGGCGAAGAAGAAGGCGATCTCCTGCGCCGCGGTGTCCGCCGCATCGGAGCCATGCACGGAATTGGCTTCGATGTCTTCGGCGAATTCGGCGCGGATGGTGCCGGCGGCGGCCTTCTTCGGGTCGGTTGCGCCCATGATCTCGCGGTTTTTGGCGACCGCGCCTTCACCTTCGAGCACCTGTGCGACGACCGGGCCGGAGGTCATGAATGTGACCAGGCCGGCGAAGAACGGGCGTTCCTTGTGGACACCGTAGAACGCCTCGGCCTGTGCTTTGGTGAGGTGGATGCGCTTCTGGGCGACGATGCGCAGGCCGGCGGCCTCGAATTTGGCGTTGATGGCGCCGGTGAGGTTGCGGCGGGTCGCGTCGGGTTTGATGATCGAGAGCGTGTGTTCGAGGGCCATTGGGGTCTCTTTTCAGGGTTTTGGTCGGAAGCTTCGAGAGTCGGGGCGGCCATAGCCGCCCTGTCCGGTATGGGCAAGCCCCGCGCGCTGGGTTAGCTAGCGGGCATGAGCCTTCTTCGCATCGAAAACCTCTCCTTCAGCATCGCCGGGCGCGCGTTGCTCGAAACTGCGGCACTCACGGTCGATCCTGGCCGCAAGATCGGGCTGATCGGGCGGAACGGGGCGGGCAAATCGACCCTGCTCAAGCTGATCCAGGGCATTCATGCGCCCGATGGCGGCACCATCCGCCTGGCCAACCGCGCCAGACTGGGCGCGGTCGCGCAGGAAGCGCCGGCCGGGCCGGTCACGCCGATCGAGGTGGTGCTGGCCGCGGATGTCGAGCGGGCGGCGCTGCTCGGCGAGGCCGAACACGCGGCCCCGGAGCGGCTGGGCGAAATCCATGACCGGTTGATCACCATCGATGCCGACAGCGCCGGCGCGCGGGCGGGGGCGATCCTGGCGGGTCTCGGGTTCGACGATGCCGCGCAGAATCGTGCGATGTCGAGTTTTTCCGGCGGCTGGCGCATGCGTGTGGCCCTTGCGGCCGCGCTGTTTGCGGCCCCCGACCTGTTGCTGCTCGACGAGCCGACCAATCATCTCGACCTCGAAGCGACGCTGTGGCTGGAAAACTGGCTCGCCCGGTTTACCGGTGCCGTGTTGATGGTGTCGCATGACCGTGACCTGCTCGATCGCGCGGTTGACAGCATCGCCCATCTCGATCGCGGCAAGATCACGCTCACGCCCGGCGGGTTTGCGGAGTTCGTGCGCATTCGCACCGAGCGGGCCGAGCAGCAGAACCGGGCGGCCGCCAAGATTGCGGAGCAGCGGGCGCATATGCAGAGCTATGTCGACCGGTTCCGCGCCAAGGCGAGCAAGGCGCGGCAGGCGCAGTCGCGCCTGAAGGCGCTGCAGAAAATGCCGATGATCGATACCATCGTGGAAGACAGCCCGACGCGGTTCAGTTTTCCCGCGCCGCGCGAACTGGCCCCGCCGCTGCTCTCGCTCGACCGGGTTTCGCTCGGGTATGGTGCGCGGACCGTGCTCTCGGGGGTGTCGCTGCGGATCGATATGGAGGACCGCATCGCGCTGCTGGGGGCGAATGGCAACGGCAAGTCCACCCTGGCCAAGGCGCTGGCCGGACGGCTCGAGCCGATGAGCGGCAGCAGTTTTCGCACCCGTGGCATCACGGTGGGGTATTTCGCGCAGCATCAGGAGGATGATCTGCACCTGGAAGACACGCCGCTGCTGCATCTGTCGCGCGCGCTGCCGAACGCGACCCCCACCCAGTTGCGCGCGCAGGCGGCGCGGTTCGGGCTGGATGCGGCGCGGGTGGAGACCAGGGTGGGTCAGCTTTCGGGCGGTGAGAAGGCCCGGCTGCTGCTGGCGCTGGCGACGCGCGATGCACCGCAGGTGCTCATTCTCGATGAACCGACCAACCACCTCGACATCGACGCGCGCGAGGCGCTGGTGCGCGCGCTGACCGATTTTCCCGGCGCGGTGATTCTGGTGACGCATGACACGCATCTGATCGATCTGGTGGCGGACCGGCTGATGCTGGTTTCGGGCGGCAAGGTCGAGGCATATGACGATGATCTTGAGGCGTACCGGCGCCTGATCACGCAGAAATCGGCGGGGGCCGCACAGGATCGGAAACCCGCTCCTCAGACCAAGGAAGACCGCAAGGCCCGCGCCGAAGCGCGCGAAGCCACGGCACCGCTGCGCAAGCGGGGCCGCGATGCGGAGAAGACGATCCGCACGCTGGAGGCGGAGAAGCGCAAGCTGGAGGCGAAACTCGCGGATGCCGATTTCTACGCGCGGGCGAAATCCGACGAGATTACCGCGGTCCAGCAGCGGCTGGGCGTGATCGCCGGCGAGATCGAGGCGGCGGAGGCGGTGTGGCTGGAGGTTGAGGCGGCGCTGGAGGCGGTGGGGTAGGAAGACGTTCTTTTTTGAAAAAAAGAACCAAAAAACTTTTATCCGGGTGGTGATTTGATGGCGATACCCGACTTCCAGACGTTGATGTTGCCCGTTTTGCAGCTTGCCTCGACCGGCGAACGGCGGATCGGCGACGTGGTCGATCATCTGGCCACCGCATTTTCGCTGACGGATGCAGAACGCGCACAATTGCTGCCCTCGGGACGTCAGGCGACGTTCGCCAACCGGGTGCATTGGGCGAAGGCATATCTGGCCAAGGCGGGACTGGTCGAGCTGACGCGGCGCGCCCATTTCAAGATCACGGACGCGGGCCGGGCTGTGTTGCGGCATCCGCCAGATCGGATCGACATCAGGTTTCTGGGCCGGTTTCCCGCATTTCAGACGTTTCGCGCAGCGTCGGAACCGGATGTGCAGGAACCGCTTCCGGTGACCGCGGCTGATCAGGCATTGACGCCGGACGAGATGATGCGTGCGGCCCATCGGCAACTCGAGGCGGCGCTTGCAACTGAACTTCTCGACAGGATCAGAACGGGCTCGCCCGGTTTCTTTGAGAAGCTGGTCGTGCGGTTGCTTCTGAGCATGGGATATGGCGGCGGCTCCGCGACCGATCTGGATCGTGCGCTGGTCGGTGGCAGTGGGGACGGTGGCATCGACGGCGTGATCGACCAGGATATTCTTGGGCTGGATCGGATTTATGTTCAGGCGAAACGCTATGCCGATGGCAATGTGGTTGGTTCGGGCGCCATTCGCGATTTCTACGGTAGCCTCGATATGCGCAAGGCTTCGAAAGGGGTGTTCGTCACCGCATCGGCTTTTTCGGCTCAGGCGACGGAAACGGCGGATCGTCTGGGCAAGCGGATTGTGTTGATCGACGGCGCACAATTGGCTCGGCTGATGATCCGCCACGATGTCGGCTGCCGGGTTGAGGAGACGCTCAGCGTGAAGCGGATCGACGAGGAATTCTTTGAATAGGTCCAGCGACCGGGGGCTGGGGCCAATGGCCCCAGCGAGGTCCAGGAGCGGCGCTCCTGGCCTTTCCCTATGAGACTGATCAGAAGAGCACGCCGGCTTCGACCAGGAAATCGGCCTGGTTGCGGCTGCCGCCGTCGTTGCCGTAGCCGCGCGATCCGTTGTTGCTGAACTTGGTCAGGTGCATCAGGCCGACATCGCCCCGCACGAACAGGTTCTTGCTCTGCCATGTGGGCGAGACCGAGAGGCCCACGCCCTGCGCGCCCTGGTTGATGAACCAATTATCAGAGCCGTTGCTGGTGAAATATTCGCCCCAGCCGGCCAGCGAATAGTCCGACTTGCCGAACTGGTAGTCGGCGAACACCGCCGCGCCGAAGTTGCTGGAGAATTTGTAAAGACCCTTACCGGGCAGATCGCCTGAAGCCCGCGCGAGAATCGCATCCGGCTTGGCGTAGACATATTGCACCTCGGGCACGAGGTTCAGATTGCCCACGGTGTAGCTGTAATAGGCGCCAAGCATGGTTGAATTGACGTAATATGGTCCGTATGCGCCGACGAAGGACTGGTTGTACGGCGTCGCCGCCGAGCCATAGATATGCGCGTTCGGCCCGGTGCGGCCCAGATTGGTGGCGCCGAACACGTTGAGCACGTTGTTGCTGTTGATTGTGTAGGTCGCGAGCGCCTGCACGAAATTCCACACGCCGGTATCGAACCCGTCGCCGTACTCGATGGTCGCGGCGACCGGGCCGACCGTGTAGGTGGCTTCGATGCCGCGGCTCTGCGAGTTTTCGACCGCGAAGATATCGGTGGTCAGCAGATTGGCGTTGTTCCAATCGATGCCTGACTCATAGCCTTCCTGCGAGCCGAGCTGCCCCGCCGAGATCGACAGGCTCTTGGTTGGGGCGAGGGTGAGGTAGCCGGCGTAGAGCGGGCCGGTCGAGAAGGTCTGGACCGAGGTGGAGGTCGGCCGGCCACCCAGAATCAGCGAGTTGGTGGCGCCGACCTCGATGGTGAATTGCACCAGCCCGCTGCTCTTCTGGATCTGGACCAGCCCGTTGAGGAATTCGGCGCCGGTTGCCTTGTCGGTGCCGAGCAGGCCGTAATTCGCGGAATTGCCGGTGCCCGACAGGCCATAGAGATACCCATCCGCCCCGCCGGTCAGCGCGAGGGGGCCGAG
This sequence comes from Acidiphilium sp. PA, assembly GCF_026191915.1. GTDB lineage: Bacteria > Pseudomonadota > Alphaproteobacteria > Acetobacterales > Acetobacteraceae > Acidiphilium. The sequence continues at coordinate 91,802 of NZ_JAIMBY010000005.1, read as the reverse complement.
GGGGCCGCCGTCGATGTTGATCGCGGTCGGGCCGTTGAACGCCTGGGCGGATTGCAGCGCCAGCAATGATGCTGCCGCGCCGAAGCCGAGGCCCAGCCACGCGGCACGTTTCGACTTTCGCGGCCCAGTTGTGATTTCAGCAAACATAGTAGCTCCTATTTGATCTTTTATTGCGCCAGACGCCTAAATTTTCATCACGGAACGATGAAACCCTGTCGAAGTGTCGCGACGTTCCGACATGTCGCCGTCGCATCTCAGCAAACTATATGCCAAAAGCGACATGTGCAGCCGCAGCATGGCGTAAAATGAGCAATTGACGCGGGCTGTTGCAGTTTTGCTACAAATTCGGGGGCGCGAAGAACGCCGCGACCGAGGCCACCGTTTCGGCGAGGCCGATCCTCTGCACGATCACGTCCGGCGGAAAGGCGGATTCCAGGCGGGAGGGGAACGCCCGGTCGAGCAGGACGAACACGCCGCGGTCGCTCGCGCGGCGGATCAGGCGGCCGAAGCCCTGGCGCAGGCGGAGGCGGACGATGGCATCGTCATAGGCTTTGGCATCGCCATCCGCGAGATGGGCGCGGCGCACCCGGTGCAGGATGTCCGGCCGTGGCCAGGGTGTGCGCTCGAACACCACGAGGCGCAGGGCGTTGCCGGGGACATCGACGCCATCGCGCATCGCATCGGTGCCCAGCAGGCAGGCATTCTGTTCGGCGCGGAACACATCGACCAGGGTGGCATTGTTCATCACGTCGACGTGCTGCGCATAGAGCGGAATGTTTTCCGCCTCCAGCGCCGGCGCGATGCGCGACTGGACGGCGCGCAGGCGCGCGATCGCGGTGAACAGCCCCAGCGCGCCGCCGCCCGATGCCAGGAACAGGGCGCGGAAGGCGGCGGCGAGACCGTCGATATTGTCGCGCGGGGCGTCGCGCACCACGAAGATCCGAGTCTGTGCTGCATAGTCGAACGGCGAGGCGAAGCCGGCGCGGATCGCGGGGGTTGGCAGATACCGCGCGCCGCTGCGCGCTTCGGCGCCGCGCCAGCCGGACTCGGGATCGGCCGGGCCGGCATGGTCGCGCAGGGTGGCGGAGGTGATCAGCAGGCCATGGGACGGGGCGGCGACGATTTCGGCGAAGGCTTCGGTGGGATCGAGCAGATGCGAGAGTAGCGCCGCATCGCGCCCGAGGCGGATGAACAGGACGCTGCGCGGCCGCTCGCCCGCCGCCGGGGGCGCCGCGCTGGCCGCCGCCAGCATGCGCCGCCAGGCGGCCAGTTGATCGAGCGCGCGCCGGCGCAGGCTGCGCGCCATCGCCTCGATCCGCTGGCGGTCGCGCTCTTCGATGGTGGCGGCTTCCTCGTCGAGACGGGTGAGCAGGCGCTCGCGGATTGCCTTGAGCGGGGTTTCGAGGCGGGTGAGGGCGCGTTCCAGCGCGGCCGCCGCTTCGGCGAGGGCGGGTTCGACCGGGTGGAGATCGACCTCGAAATCGAGGTTCGATTCGCGATCGGCGGGTTTCGCGCGCGCGCGCGCCTGGGTGACCAGCGCGGCGAGAAACGCCTCCGCCGTGCCGGTGCCGATACTGTCGAGTTCGACACCGCCGGCCGCGCCGAGGCGGGCGAAAAACGCCGATCCGGGCAGTACGCGCGCCGCGATGAGCGCGGCTTCGAGCGGTGCGGCCAGGGTTTCATCGGCCTCGACCAGGTCGGCGATCCGCAGGGCGATGCCGCGCGCGCGCGAGCGGCCGCCCTCGGCGCCGAGCAGCCAGCGCCGCAACTCCGCCATCGCGATGCCGGACAATTCGGCCGAAAACGCTGAATCGGCGGCATCGAACAGATGATGCCCTTCATCGAACACGTAGCGGGTCGGTACGTTGTTGTCGTCGAGCCCGCCCCACACCGCCTGCGCCATGACGAGCGCGTGGTTCGCGATCACCAGATCGGCCCCGCGCGCCCGGCGGATGATGTGTTCGATCGTACAGCGCTTGAAATGCGGGCAGGCGCCGTGAATGCATTCGCCGCGCCGGTCGGCGATCTGGGGCAGGAGGGTGGTGCCGAACAATTCGGCGAACCAGCCCGGCAGGTCGCCGCCCGCCACATCGTGATCGCTCGAAACCAGCGCCCAGCGGGCGATCAGGCCGAGGGCCACGAGATTCGCCCCGACGTTGTTCACCGCCTCCTCGTAATTGAGCAGGCAAAGGTAATTCTCGCGCCCCTTGCGCAGGACCACCCGGTTGCGCCGCCTGGCCGGGTCCGGCTCCAAGCGCGCCAGTTCCTGCTCGATCTGGCGTTGCAGATGGCGCGTGTAGGTCGAAATCCAGACCGGACCCTGGTTGCGCTCGGCCCAGAGCGAGGCCGGCGCGAGGTAGCCGAGAGTCTTGCCGGTGCCGGTGCCCGCCTCGGCCAGCACGCAATGCGGCGCACCCTCGATTGCGGCCGGGGCGAACGCGGCGGTCGCGGCGGAGGCATAATCCGATTGCGCCGGGCGCGGCTCCGCCTGATCGCCGAGGAGGTCGGCCAGCCGGGCGCGGGCCGCATCCGGCGCTACCGCGAAGGAGGATGGCGGGGGGCGCGGGGCCTCGTCATCCCACTCCGGCAGGATCGACCACAGGCGCAACGGCGCCCGGTCGGGCCGGGCCGCCGCATCGTCGAGCGCCGCGGCCACCGCTTTGGCCCAGGGCCAGCCGGCACCGCCCATCAGCGCCGCAAGCCCGGCGGCGTGGCGGTTCATGCGGAGCGTTTTGGCCTGGGAGAGCCTGGTCAGTAAGGCACGCGCGAAATCGGGCAGCATCGCCGCCGCCGCCTCGATGGTTGCGGGCGGCTCCATGTCGAGCGCGCGCGCGAGGGCCGCAGGCGTCGGCGCCAAGGGCTGCGCCGGCATCACAAAGGCGAATAATTCGAGCAGGTCCAAAGTTCGCAGCGTGGTGCCGAGCCGCTTGAGCGTGGCGGGCGCATGGATCACGATGGGCGGCGGCAAGCCCCGCAACGCAGCGCGCGCCGCCTCGACCCCGAGCGTCAGCAACTCGCCCTCGACCGTCAGAATGGCCGCACGGCCATGCGCCGTCACCAGCGATGGCGCGTCAGGCAGCAACAATCGCGGCAGGGCGTTCATACCCCCGGGTTTAGCGGCCCCGAGCCATAATACCAACCGGTGAGGGGCGACGCGGGGAAGCAAGCAAGGCGGGGGGCTTTGCCCCCTCGACCCCCACTAAGGGCATCTCGGCGCTTACGCGGCCTTCGGCCACGGTCGCCTCGATCCCTTAGAACCCGCTAGTTTTAGGCAAGGGGAGGGCGACACGGGCCAGATCGATGGCGCCACCGAGGCAGCGCCCTCCCCTTGCCTAAAACTGATGGATTTTAAAGGCTCCGCCTTTAACGGGGTCCAGGGGCGGAGGAGCCGAAGGTTCCAGCGATGCTCTTCATCGCTGGAATGGCTCCGGAGGGAGAGCCCCTGGCCTTGCTTGCTTCCCTGCATCACCGCTCACGGGTTGGCGTAAGCCCGGTTCTGATTAGGGCGTGGGGGTCAGGGGTGCAGTGTGGCGATGATGGCTTCGAACATGGGTGTGGTCAGTCTGCCGGTGTTGGTGTTCAGCCGTGAGACGTGGAAGCTGTCGGTCAGGGTGATGCCGTTTGGCAGGGTTGTCGTGGTGCCGTGGGCGAATTTCGCGAATCCTGGTTTGAGGCCGAAGGCGCGCAGGCTGGCCTGGTGTGCGATGCCGCCGAGGGCGAGGATGGCGCGCAGGTTGGGCATCCGGCTGATTTCGGCGCGGAGGAATTGGTTGCAGGTGGCGATTTCGGCGGGCAGCGGCTTGTTTTCCGGTGGCACGCAGCGGACCGCGTTGATGATGCGGCAGTCGTGCAGGGTTAATCCGTCATCGGGCCGCTCGTGATACTGGCCGGTGGCGAAGCGGTATTTCAGGAGGGATTGGTAGAGGAGTTTGCCGGCGAAATCGCCGGTGAAGGGCCGGCCGGTGCGGTTGGCGCCGCGCAGGCCGGGTGCGAGGCCGACGATGAGCAGGTGTGCATCCGTCGGGCCGAAGCATGGCACCGGGGCATTGTGCCAATCGGGGAATTTTTGGCGGTTTTCCGCGCGAAACGCGGCGAGGCGGGGGCAGAGCGGACAGTTTTTTGCCGGCTCGGTCCCGATTGTATCCGGCATGGTCGGGTTATTCGGCGTCGACCTCGGCGCGTTGCGGGCGCTGGCGCGGTTCGGTCTGGCGGCGGGTGAAATCGGCGGCGATATCCGACAATTCGACGAATTGATCGGCCTGGCGGCGCAGTTCATCGGCGATCATCGGCGGGGCGGTCTTGATGGTGGAGACCACCGAGACCCGGACGCCGCGCCGTTGCACGGCTTCGACCAGCCGGCGGAAGTCCGAATCGCCGGAAAACAGGATCGCGTGGTCGATGTGCGGCGCCATTTCGAGCATGTCGATCGCGAGTTCGATATCCATATTGCCTTTGACCCGGCGGCGGCCGGCACCATCGGTGAATTCCTTGGCGGGCTTGGTGACGAGCGTGTAGCCGTTGTAGGCCAGCCAATCGGTGAGCGGCTTGAGGGGCGAGTATTCTTCAGTATCGAGCAGTGCCGAATAGTAATACGCGCGGATCAGGTTGACGCTACCGAAAAAATCGAGAAGGCGGCGGTAATCGACGTCAAATCCCACAGCGCGAGAGGCGGCGTAAAGATTAGCGCCATCGATAAATAGCGCGGTCTTTTCGTGAGGGAGTAAACGCATGGGCGGAACCTTCCGAATCGCAAGAAATTTAAATATTCAAGTTGAATATCGATAACGCAGTTATTCGTTTACGCGAAACTATCTCGAACGTATAGGGTTGAATTGATGCTGTTGATCGCCATAGGCGCAAACCTGCCGGGCGCTGCGGGTGTATCGCCGCGCGTGACCTGCGACCTGGCCGTGCGGGCGCTGCGAAACCTTCCGGGCATTCGGTTCACCAAAGTCTCGCGGTGGTACCGCAGCGTGCCGGTGCCGCGCGATGACGCGCAACCCGATTACTGCAACGGTGTCGCCCGGTTCGAGGGTGAGGCCGAGCCCGGCGGGCTGCTGGCGGCGCTGCATGCGATCGAGGCGACGTTCGGCCGCACGCGCGGGGTTGCCAATGCGGCGCGGACGCTTGATCTCGATCTGATCGACTGCAATGGCAGGGTATGCACCGATGCGTCCCTGGTGTTGCCGCACCCGCGCGCTCACCTGCGGGCTTTCGTGTTGCAGCCCATTCTTGATATCGCGCCCGATTGGGTGCATCCTGTCTCAGGAATGACCGCTGCGGCGCTGCTGGAGGCGCTGCCCGGGTCCGCCACGGTACCCATGACGCCGTGGTGAGCGCTGTCGCGCGTTTGGTTCGGTTGCGCTGCGGTGTGCCGTCTGCTAGCTGTTCAGATTGAAGTTCTGGGTTATGCGCCGCTGAGCGCATGATAAATGGAGTGGGTTGTCATGGCACGCGTTACCGTTGAAGATTGCATCGAACAGATCCCCAACCGGTTCGAGCTGGTTTTGCTGGCCGCCCAGCGGGCCCGTAACCTGGCGCGGGGCGCCGCCATTACGATCGATCGTGACAACGACAAGAACCCCGTGGTCGCGCTGCGCGAGATTGCCGATGTCTCGGTCGATTTCGGCGGGCTGGAGCAGGATCTGATCAAGTCGCTCTCGCGCGTGCCCGATCCGGAGCCGATCGACGAGGAAGTGCAGGATCTGATTCCGACCGATCAGAATATTTTCGGTCTGCAGGATGTTTCCGCCGAGGAAGAAGCGGCGGCGCTGGCTGCCGAGTCCGAGGAAATGACCTCCGAGGATATTGCGGCCGCCATCGAGGCGGAGCTTGGCGGCGGGCGTCCGCGCCGCTGATCCGAGCCGGAACGCAATGGTCGTGCGGCGCGCCGGGATGGGATTGAACCAGCCCGCCGCCGCGCCGGACGGTGTGGCCGCCGGGAGCGGCGTGTTCAACGAAGCGATCCTGCCGCTGCTGAGCCGCATTGGCGGCTATGATTCCAAGATCGACCCCGGCCTGATCGATCAGGCCTATACGATCGCGGCGGAGGCGCACGCCGCGCAGACCCGCGAAAACGGCGATCCTTACATTACCCATCCGCTTGCGGTTGCCGATATTCTCGCGGGCTACCGGCTCGATGGTGACAGCATCATCACCGCGCTGCTGCATGATGTGATCGAGGATACCAAGGTTACGCTGCCCGCGCTGCAATCGCGCTTCGGCGCGGAGGTGGCCGGGCTGGTCGATGGGGTGACCAAGCTGACCCGCCTCGAGCTGCAATCGGATCGCACGAAGCAGGCGGAAAACTTCCGCAAGCTGGTGCTCGCGATGAGCAAGGACATCAGGGTCCTGCTCGTGAAGCTGGCCGATCGGCTGCATAATATGCGCACGATCCATTTCATGCGCGAGCCCGAACGCCGGGCGCGGATTGCGCGCGAGACCATGGAGATCTATGCGCCGCTCGCCGAGCGCATCGGCATGGACCGGGTGAAGACCGAACTTCAGAACCTGTCGTTCGCCGTGCTCGACCCGGAGGCCTATGATTCGATCCAGGCGCGGATGAACTTTCTCCGCGGCCAGGGTGCCGACGTGATCGATGAGGTGCGCGCCGAATTGCTGCGGATTTTCGCGGTGGCCGGTGTCGAGGTGATCGATATTTCCGGCCGGGAGAAATCGATCTTTTCGATCTGGGAAAAGATGCAGCGGCGCAATGTGGCGTTCGAGCAGTTATCCGACATCATGGCGTTCCGCATCCTGGTGCCGACGCGCGAGCAATGTTATGTGGCGCTCGGTGCGATCCATGCGGCGTTTCCGGTGATTGCGGGCCGGTTCAAGGATTATATCTCGACGCCCAAGGCCAACCATTACCAGTCGCTGCATACCGGCGTCACCCTGCGCCACCCGCGCAATCAGAAGATCGAATTGCAGATCCGCACGCCGGAGATGCATGCCGTCGCGGAAAACGGGGTTGCCGCGCATTGGGTCTACAAGCAGGCGGACGCATCGCCCGCCGATGTCAAGCAATTCCGCTGGGTGCAGGATCTGCTCGAAATTCTGGAGAACTCGACGGCGCCTGACGAGTTTCTGGAAAACACCAAGCTCGAACTCTATCAGGACCAGGTTTTCTGCTTCACGCCGAAGGGGCAGCTGATCCAGTTGCCGCGGGGGGCCACGGCGGTCGATTTCGCTTATGCGGTTCACTCGCAGATCGGCGATACCTGCGTCGGCGCGCGGATCAACGGCCGGCTGATGCCGCTGCGCTACGAGCTGCAAAACGGCGATCAGGTCGAGATTCTGACCGCGCGCGGCGGCACGCCTTCGCCATCGTGGGAGCGGTTCGTCGTCACCGGCAAGGCGCGGGCGCGCATTCGCCGTTTTCTGGCCAGCCAGGTGCGGGACCAGAATCGCGACCAGGGCAAGGCGGCGCTGGCCAAGGCGTTCCGCCAGGACGGGGTGGACGGTTCGGAAAAAGTGCTGGAAGGCGCGCTGAAGGCGCTGAAACAACCCAGTCTCGATGACCTTTATGTCGCGGTCGGCACCGGTAATCTGGGTGCGAAGGACGTGGTGCAGGCGGTCTACCCGGAACTGCGCGAAACCCGGCCTTCGCGCATCATCCCCGGGATGCTCGCGCGGCCGGCCCGCCCGCCGGCGCGTTCCAGCGATCTGCCGTTGACCGGCTTGATCTCGGGCATGGAGGTTCACTACGCGGGCTGCTGCCACCCGCTGCCGGGGGACAAGATTGTCGGGATCATCGCGACCGGCAAGGGTGTGACCATTCATACCCGCGATTGCATGACGCTCGAGACCTTTGCCAATACGCCGGAACGGTTCATCGACGTCGATTGGGATTATGCGCAGCTCGGCCAGGCGAGGGACGGCGGCAAGGACGGCGCGGGCCGGGATCGGCCGTTTACCGGGCGCATCAGCGTGATTGCGGCCAATGCGGCCAATGCGGTCGCCAACCTCGCCAATGCCGTCTCCAAGCAGGACGGCGCCATTGCCAATTTGAAGATCGTGCATCGCCAGCAGGATTTTTTCGAATGCCTCATGGATGTCGAAGTGCGCGATCTGCGGCATTTGTCGCAGGTGATCGCCGGGTTGCGGGCGGCGGGCGGGGTGGCGCAGGTGGATCGGGCGCGGACGTGAAGGGACGGCAGGAAGACATCTTTTTTGTAAAAAAGACGCCAAAAACTTTTGTTTGTTTGGCGTCGGGCTTTGCGGCGTTGTTGCCATGATTGTCGGCATTGGTTCCGACCTTTGTGATATCCGGCGGATCGAGGAGACGCTGGCCCGCTTCGGCGATCGGTTCACCGGCCGTATCTTCACCGCAATCGAGCAGCGCCGTGCCGAGCGCCGGCCGCATCAGCGCGCATCGAGCTATGCCAAGCGGTTTGCCGCCAAGGAAGCCTGCGCGAAGGCGCTTGGCACCGGGTTTCGGCGCGGCGTGTTTTTCTCCGACCTCGGCGTGATCAATCTGCCGTCCGGCCAACCCACCATGGCGCTGACCGGCGGGGCTGCGGTGCAGCTGGCGCGCTTGATTTTGCCCGGAAAGACGCCGTTTATCCATGTGTCGCTGACCGATGAGTATCCCTACGCCTATGCGCATGTGATCATCGAGGCACGGGAAGGTACCTGAATCCATGATCGAGTTTGAAACGGTGCCGGCGGTTTGCCGGCATTTCGACGTTTGTGGCGGTTGTACCGAGCAGGACGTGCCAGCCCCGCGCTACGCCGAGGCGAAGCTTGCGACGCTGGCCGAGGCGCTGGCTCAGGCCGGCTATTCCGATGCGCCGATCGCACCGCTCCTGCTCATCCCGATGGGTACGCGCCGGCGCGTCGATTTCGCGGCCATGCGGGTGGGCGGGGCGGTTCGCCTCGGGTTTCACGCGGCCCGCTCGCGCGATGTGGTCGATATCACCGAATGTCCGCTGGCCCGGGCGGATATTGCGGCGCTGATCGGCCCGCTGCGCGACTTGCTGGGCAGGCTTGCGGGGTTTCGCAAGACCGGCAGTGTGTTGATCAACGCGATCGATACCGGGCTCGATGTGTCGGTGGTGGTCGATGGCGAGGCGACGGCGGCGGATCGCTCGTGGCTGGTGGCATTCGCGCGCACGCATGGCCTGCCGCGCATCAGCCTGGGCGATGAGCCCGTGCTGGTTGCGCGTGCGATCACGCTCGATCTCGGCGGGTTGACCGTGGCGCCGCCGCCGGGGGCGTTTCTGCAACCGACCAGCGAGGGCGAGGCTGCGATCCGCGCCGCCGTGATTGCGGGTCTGCCCGGCCGGTTGACCCGTAAATCCCGCATAGTGGAACTTTATGCCGGGATCGGGACGCTGACCGGTGCGCTTGCGGCGCATGCGCGGGTTCATGCGGTGGAGGGCAGCAAGCCGGCGTGCGCGGCGCTTGAAGCGGGGGCGCGCATTGCCGGGTTGAGCGGTAAAATTACGGTCGAGACCCGCGATCTGGCGCGGCGGCCGGTGACGGCCAGGGAACTCGCCGGCGCGGCCGCGATTGTGCTCGACCCGCCGTTCGATGGCGCGGGGCCGCAGATGCGGGCGATCATCGAAGCCAAAGTGCCGCGGATCATCTATGTCAGTTGCAATCCCGAAGCGCTGGCGCGCGAGGCGAAATGGCTGCGCCAGGCGGGCTATGGGGTGGTGGCGGCCAGCCCGATCGATCAGTTTGCGGGATCGGTGCATCTGGAGGCGGTGGTGGTGTTTGCGCTGGTGTGAGGAAGAGTCTTCTTTTTTGTGAACAAAAAAGAAGCAAAAAAAACTTTGTTGATCTGGGCCCGTGCCGGCTGAAACGCCCTTGCCCCAGAGTAAAGAAGTTTTTTGCTTCTTTTTTTCAAAAAAGAAGGACTTCCTTCCTACTCCCCAACCCCCAGGTTGCACCCGCCCGGTAACGGTGTTATCGCTGGATCATGAGCGAAACGGTCTTCCGTTCCGAGATTTGCATCCGCCACGCCGCCTTGTCGCTGCGTGCCGCGCTCGCGCTTCGACTTATTCACCCCTGGGCGTAACGCCGGGCGGTATGCCGGCGCGCACAGGGGAGCCAGAGTTCGAGCGTCTGAAATCCTGAACCGAAGCGAGACCTGCCATGAGCATCAACCATCCTAATTTCGGCATGATTGCCGAAGATCGCGTGATCATATTCGACACGACTTTGCGTGACGGCGAGCAATCGCCGGGTTTTTCGATGAATCTCGACGAGAAGCTGCGCATGGCCGAAGCTTTGGCGGAGCTTGGGGTCGATGTGATCGAAGCCGGGTTTCCGATTGCGAGCACCGGCGATTTCGAGAGTGTCCAGCGCATTGCGCAGAGCATTCGTGGCCCGGTGATTACCGGCCTCGCGCGTTCGGGGCGGGATGACATTCTGCGCGCGGCCGAGGCCGTGAAGCCGGCGGAGCGCAAGCGCATCCATACCTTCATTTCCACCTCGCCGCTGCACATGAAGTACAAGCTGCGGATGGAGCCGGACGCCGTGCTCGAAGCGGTCGGCCGATCGGTTGCGCTGGCGCGGGACTTTACCGATGATGTGGAATGGTCGGCCGAGGATGGCAGCCGCACCGAGCCCGATTTTCTGTGCCGCTGTGTGGAGGCGGCGATCAAGGCCGGGGCAACCACCATCAATATTCCCGACACGGTCGGGTATTCGGTGCCCGAGGATATCGCGCGGATTTTCACCATGCTGCGCACGCGCGTGCCGGGGGCGGATGGTGTGATTTTTTCGACGCATAATCATAACGATCTTGGTCTTGCCGTTGCGAACACGCTGGCGGCGGTGGGTGCCGGTGCGCGGCAGATCGAATGCACGATCAACGGGATTGGCGAGCGGGCGGGCAATGCCGCGCTCGAGGAAGTGGTGATGGCGATCCGCACGCGGCATGACGCCGTGCCGTTCAGCAACAATATCGACAGCACCCGGATTCTGCGGACGTCCAAACTGCTCGCGGCGATTACCGGGTTCGATGTGCAGCCGAACAAGGCGATCGTCGGGCGCAACGCTTTTGCGCATGAGAGCGGCATTCATCAGGATGGCGTGCTGAAGAACGCCGCGACGTATGAGATCATGACGCCGGAATCGGTGGGTTGGCAGAAAACCAGCCTGGTGCTCGGCAAACACTCGGGCCGGGCGGCGTTCCGCGACAAGCTGCGCAGCCTTGGGTATGGCGAAGTCGGTGACAATGCGCTGAACGATGCGTTCCGGCGCTTCAAGGATCTCGCTGATCGCAAGAAACTGGTGTACGACGAGGATATCACGGCGCTGTTCGATGAGACCGTGGTGCGCGAGCACAGCCGGATCAAATTCATTTCGTTGCAGGTGTGGTCGGGCTCGAAGGCCCAGCCGCGCGCGGTGCTTGAACTCGAGGTCGATGGCGTGCTGCATGAACAGGAATCGGTGGGGGATGGGCCGGTCGATGCCACGTTCAACGCGATCCGCGCGATTGCGCCGCACGAGGCGGAGTTGCGCCTGTTCACGGTGGGCGCGGTGACCGAGGGTACCGATGCGCAGGCGCGCTGCGGTGTGCGGCTCGAAGAGGCGGGCAAGCTGGTTGATGGGCAGGGTGCGGATACCGACACGATCGTGGCGGCCGCGCGCGCCTATATCCATGCGTTGAACAAACTCATGGTCAAGCGCGCCCGGACCGAGCCCGCCGCGCTATCCGCCTGAGAGAAACGCGCTCAGCGCGGCCAATGTTTCCGCCGGCGCTTCTTCGGCGAGGTAGTGTCCGGCGGGCAGTGCCGCGCCGCTGAGGGGGCCGGCGCAGTAGTCGCGCCAGATCGTCAGCGGCTCGTACAGGGTACCGACCAGTCCGTGCGCGCCCCAGAGAACCAGGGTGGGGCAGGCGATTTTCAAACCATGCGCGCGGCTCGCGCGGTCGTGTTCGAGATCGATGGTGGCGGCGGCGCGGTAATCCTCGCAGATCGCCACCACGGTTGCCGGGTTGGCGATGCAGCGCTGGTAATCGGCCATGGCGGGTGCGGCGAACACCGACCCTGCCGTCTTGTGCCGGGCGCTTTGGGCGAGGAGCCAGGCACCGGCATCGAGGTTGATCAGCGTCTCGGGGAACGGATGGGGCTGGGCGAGAAAGAACCAGTGATAATACCCCATCGCGAATCGCATGTCGGTGCGCTCGAAATGTTCGATGGTCGGAATGATGTCGAGCATGGCGAGTTGCCGGACGCGGGAGGGGTGGTCGAGCGCGAGCCGGTGTGCGACGCGTGCGCCGCGATCGTGCCCGACCAGCGCGAAATCGCCGATCGCCAGATGATCGAGCAGGGCGATGATATCGCCGGCCATCGCCCGTTTCGCGTAGGGCGCGTGATCGGTGCTGGCGGGTGGCTTGAAGGTTTCGCCGTAGCCGGTGATGTCCGGGCAGATCACGGTGAAGTGCTGGGCGAGGGCCGGGGCGATCTTGTGCCAGATATAATGGGTCTGCGGCATGCCGTGCAGCATGACCAGCGCCGGGCCGCTGCCGTGGGTGCGCAGGCGGAAGGTTCGGCCATCATCGAGCGTGACGTGGCGGCGGGTGAAGGCCTCGAACGGATCGGTCATTGCGGCTCCTGGCAGTGATTGTCGAACACGATGACATCGGCCGGTGAGCGCTGCAACGTGCGGCAGGGGTCGGCGGAGAATAACGCGACCAATTGTGGGATGAGGGTGCGGCTGGCGGTATCGACCTGGATATTGGCGATGACGATGCGATGGAAACGCGCGGTGGCGGCGGGCAGGGCAGGGGTTGCCGCGCGCACGATCTGCACCAGGAGGTGCGACGGGGCAGCGGCGATGAACGGGCCGGGAATGCCGACCCCGTCGTTGCCGAACGGCACCAGGACCAGCGCATCGGCACCCGCGAGCGCCGCGGCGGTGCGTGCGGTGCGCCTGGCCGGCTGCATGGTCTGCGGCGCGATCGCGAGGCCTGCGATCGCGGCGGCCTGGACCGTGATCAACAGCGCGGCGAGCCGGGGCCGGTTGTGCACGGCCGCCGCCAGGGCGAGGCCGATATACGGCAGGCCGAGCCAGACGTAGCGCACCTCGATCGGCGTGTTATCGAAGGCGGCGCCGAGTGCGAGGAGACCCAGAGGCGGCGCCAGGATCAGGCTGCCCACCAGGCCACGGTGGTGCGGTGCCAGGCGTGGCAGGCCATCGCGGATCACCAGCGCCGCGAGCAGCACGGCCAAGGCGCCGAGCGCCGCTGCGAGTGCGATCGAGACGGGTGGTGGTGCATAGCGTGGGAGCGCACCGAGGACGGCGCCTGCCTGATCGCGGCCGAGCTCGATCAGCGCGCGGAATGGTTTGAAGGCGTGGAACTGACCCTTGCGACTTTCGGCCTGCGCCAGAAAGAACCAGGCGCCGGCGGGGATGAGCGATGCGGCGCCGAGGGCGGGCAGCAGCGCCGTGAGGGGATGGCGCCGGTTGATGATGGCAAACCAGCCGAGCGCTGCGATCGTTGTGAAACTCGCGAGATAATTCGAGAAACAGGCGGCGCCGAGTGCGAAGCCGCCGAGCAGGGCGATCGGGCGATTTGGCGGTGCTGTGGCTTTCAGCAACAGCACGACCCCGGTGAGTGACAGCAGATCAGCCAGCGCGAAATTGCGTGCGACGACGCCGGTGTAGGCAAACCCGTAGCAAAGCACGGTCAGAACGATTGTGCGGGCGGGGGCGACGCCGAGGCGGCGCGCGATCCGCGCCAGAGTGGCCAGGGCCAGCAGCGTCAGGATGATTGATAACATACGAAGTCGGAACAGAGTCATCCCGACCAGGTCGCGCCAGACGGACAACAGCCAGAAGTAGAGCGGTGGATGGACGTCACCACGGCGCAGGGCGCGGACGATCTCGAGCAGGCCGGCGTGCCCGTGATATAATCCGCGCAGAGCCATCACGCGGACCGGTACGACCGGCCAGTGGGGCCTGGGATCGCCCGCGATCAGAAAGATGCTGTAATATTCGTCGTATTCGCCGCCACGGCACCAGGCGATGATCAGCAGAATGAGGGCGGCGCTGCCTAGTGCCGCGGCAATTCGTATCCGCGCGCGGGGCGACGTGGCGCTCACAGCATGTCGCGCAGGCGAAACCAGCTGGTGGCGAGCACCAGGCTCGGCATGCGCAGCATCGGGCCGCCGGGAAACCGCGCGTGGGGGATTTGGGCGAACAAATCGAACCGCTCGGCCTGGCCGGCCACGGCCTCGGCAAGCAGCTTGCCGGCCAGCCCGGTCAAGGCGACGCCATGGCCGGAAAATCCTTGCGCAAAGAGAGTGTTCCGGCCGAGCCGCCCGAAATGGGGCAGACGGTTGCGGGTGATGGCGACATTGCCGCCCCACACGTAATCGACCCGCGCATCGGCGAGTTGGGGAAATGCCCGTCTGGCGCGGCGCAGCATCGAGGCGGCGAGATTGGGTGGTGGCAGCGTCGAATACGATACGCGGCCGCCGAACAGCATCCGGTCGTCGGGGCTGCGGCGAAAATAATCGAGCACGAAATTCAGATCCGCCACCGCCTCGTTGTTCGGGATCAGCGACGTCACGTCCGGCCGGGATTCGGTGGCAATGATGTAGGTGCCGACCGGCATCACGTAGCCTGCAATCGGGCGCGAGAGCGTGCCGAGATAGGCATTGCCGCACAGGAGCAGGTAGTCGGCGGTGACCGCGCCCTGTGGCGTCGTCAGCGTCACGCGCCTGTCTTCGTGGATCTCGCTGACGCGGGTGCCGGTGAAGATTTGCGCGCCTGCGGCGATCGCCGCATGGCCGAGCCCGAGCGTGTAGTTCAGCGGATGGATATGTCCGGCGAGCGGGTCGTACAACGCGGCCTGGTAGCGCGGGCTGGCGAGCCGGGCCTGCAACGCTGACCCTTGCAGCAGGGTGAAACCGGTGGCACCGAGTTCGTGAAGTTCCTGCTGCCACTCTTGAAGTTCGCGCACCTGGCGTTGCTTGACGGCGGCGTGCAGATAGCCGCGTTGGGGATCGCAGGGGATGGCGAAGCGGTCGATCTGCGTGTGCAGCAGATCGACCGCCTCCACGCTCATGTCCCATAGAGATCGTGCGGCAGCCGCGCCCATCAGCCGGCGCACGATGGTCTGGCTGGCGGCGAAGCCGGGCAGCGCCTGGCCGCCGTTGCGCCCGGAGGCGCCGAATCCGATGTGCTGCGCTTCGAGCAGCGCGACGCGGTAGCCGCGTTCGGCGAGGTGGAGTGCCGCCGAGCATCCGGTCATGCCGGCACCGATGATCGCGACATCGCAGCTCAGATCGCCGGTGAGTGGTGCGGTCGTGGTTGGAAAGCGAGCCGTGGCCTCGTAGTAATTCGCCAGCGCCATGGTGTTCAGACGTTCAGCAGCAGATGTTCACGCTCCCACGAGCTGATGACCCGCAAATATGTTTCGTATTCGAGACGTTTAACCGCAACGAACACCTGCACCAGCTTTTCGCCGAGGATATCGTTCAGCGGCCGGGATTGCTCCATCATTTCGAGCGCGTGAGAGAGCTCGCGGGGCAGGCTGTACGGTTGCGAATAGGCCGAACCCTTGAACGGCGGGGTTGCGTTCAACCCCTCCGTCATGCCCAGGAAGCCGCAGGCGAGCGAGGCGGCGAATGCGAGATAGGGATTGGCATCGGCCCCGGGCACCCGGTTTTCGACCCGCATGGCCGAAGGATCGCCGAACGGCACGCGCAGGCCGCAGGTGCGGTTGTCGTGGCCCCATTGCAGGTTGATCGGTGCGTTGGAGAACCGCGTGAGCCGGCGGTAGGAATTCACGTTGGGCGCAAAGATCGGCATGATCGCCGGGATGTATTTCTGCAGTCCGCCGATGAAGGACAGGAAGAGCGCGCTCGGTTTGCCATCGCGGTCGGCGAACAGATTTTCACCGGTTTCGGCATCGATCACGCTTTGATGCACATGCATGGCGCTGCCGGGCTCCTGGCCCATCGGCTTGGCCATGAAGGTCGCGTAGATATCGTGGCGCAGCGCCACTTCGCGCACCGTGCGCTTGAACAGGAATACCTGATCGGCGCGGTTCAATGGATCGCCGTGCAGAAAATTGATCTCGACCTGTGCTGCACCTTCCTCGTGGATCAGCGTGTCGAGATCGAGTTCCTGGATCTCGCAGAAATCGTACATCTCTTCGAACAGCGGATCGAATTCGTTGACCGCATCGATCGAATAGGCCTGCCGGCCGGTTTCCTGGCGGCCGGATCGCCCGATCGGTGGCACCAACGGATAGTCGGGGTCGGTGTTGCGCCCGACCAGATAGAACTCAAGCTCCGGTGCCAGGACCGGCTTCCAGCCGCGCTCGGCATAGAGCGACATCACTTGACGCAGGACCTGGCGCGGCGCGATCGGCACCGGTTTGCCGTTGGCATAATGGCAATCATGGATGATCTGCGCGGTCGGTTCATGCGCCCAGGGCACCAGGCGGACGGTCGAGGGATCGGCGATCAGTTTGATGTCGATGATCGCGGGATCGCTCAGAATATCATCCGGATCGTCGGGATATTCGCCGGTGACCGACTGGATGAAAATGCTCTCCGGCAGGCGCGGTGCGCCGCCCTGGTGAAACTTCTGCGCCGGCATGATCTTGCCACGCGGAATGCCGGTTATATCGGGCACCAGGCACTCGACCTCGGTAATGCGATGTTCGTTGAACCATTCGATCAGATCGATCATGTCAGCCTCGGAGAGAAGCGACGCGCCCGGAATGGGCGCGCCGTCGTAATCGGTGTCAGTGTTGGCGCACCGCGGTCCAGATCGCGTTGAAGGTCTGCAGTTTGGTTCCCGCCAGGGCCGGCAGGAAATGCAGGTATTTCATTTCCATGGCGTCCGGCTTGATCAGCGGTTTCTTGAGTTCGGCGCTCAGCATCGGCCCGGCCGCGGCGTTCGGACTGCCATAGAGATTATAGTTGGAAAGTTCGGCGCCCGCCTTGGCCGAGAGGATGAAGTTGATGAAATCATAAGCGAGTTTCGGGTCCGGCGCATTTTTGGGGATCGCCATGGTATCGACCCAGATTTCGCTGCCCTGTTTCGGCAGCAGATAGCCCGAATTCAGGCACGATTTGTCATCGTAGCATTCGGCGACCGCGCCATTGAACGTCATGCCGATTGCGATCGTGCCCTTCTTGATCTGGCCCATGGCGGGGTCGCCATCGACGAAGCCCGTGAAATTCTTGCGCTTCTCGGTCTTTTCGATCAGCTTGGCCGCCTTGATCCACTGGCTTTTCCTGTTGCAGGTAAATCCGTAGCCGAGGTAGGCGCAGGCGGCGCCGATGGTATCGCGCCCGGACCCGCCCATCAGGGCGAAGGGATAGCTCGGGTTCAGCTTCGGATTGAACAGCACCGCCCAGCTTTCGGGCAGTGAGGTCACCTTGGTTTTCAGATAGCCGATGCCGGTCGTGCCCCATTGATAGGGCATGGTGTAATCATCGTGCGGGTCATAGGAAGGGTTCTGGAACTTGGCGGCTAGATTGCGGAAGTTCGGGATGTCCTTCTTGTCGAGTTTGGCGATCAGACCTTCATGGATCAGCTGCGGCACGTAATAGCTCGACGGCACGATGACATCGTATTGCGAATCGCCACCCGCCTTCAGCTTCGCCGCCAGCGCCGAATTTGAATCGTAATAGGTCTGCACCACGGTGCAGCCGCAATGGGCCTCGTATTTCTTGATCAGCCCCTTGCCGATATAGTCCTGCCAGTTGAACAGGTAGAGCGTCTTGCCCGCCGCCTGTGCCGGCGGGGCCATGGCCATGGTGCCGGCGATCACACTGCCGATCAGGGCCGCCGACCCTACGATTGTTTTGATGATGTCGCTACGGTATTTCATTGTTAGCCTCCTGTTGATCTGGTTGTTCAATCGCCGGTGCGTGGCACGGCCAGCCGGTCTTTTTGCCGGGTGAAACCGTATTGCAATAGGCCGATGCCGATCACCGTGGCAATCATGAGTGTGGCGAGCGCATTGATGTCGGGCGAGATGCCTTTGCGCGCCACGGCGCTGTAGATATAGATCGGCAGCGTCGTGCTGCCCGGCCCCGCGGTGAAGTAGCTGATGGTGAAATCATCGATCGACAATGTGAAGGCGAGCAGGAAGCCGCCGATGATCGCGGGGCGGATCACCGGCACCGTCAGATGCAGGAAGGACTGACGCCCGTTGGCGTAGAGATCGTGCGAGGCCTCGAACAAATTCGGATCCAGCCCCGCCATGCGCGCGAAGACGACGAGTGCGACATAGGGGGCCTGGAACGTCACATGGGCGATGCCCATGGTCAGCAGCCCTGCCGCGAACAGCCCGGTCGCATTGTGCATCAGATTGAAAAAGATCAGCTCGGAGATGCCGAATACCAGGCTGGGCATGATGATCGGCGTGTAGATGATCAGGCTCGGCAAGGCGGCGGCGAACCCCGATCGGGCGCGGCTGCGGAAGCGGCTGAGGCCGAACCCCATCAAGGTTCCCAGCACGGTGCCGAGGATCGATGATCCTAACGCGAGTGTCAGTGACCGGCGCAGGGCGGCCAGCACATTCGGCGCGTGCAGCAGGGCGTCGTACCAGTGCAGGCCCGCCGCCGTGCCGCCCGGCGCCGGGGCGAATGAAAACACCGCGATCAGCGCGAGCGGCGCGTACAACAGGATGTATACGGGCAGGCTGGTCAGCAGCAGCGCGCGGCGGATCGGCGGTGTCAGGTGCTGGCTCATATCATGCTACCTTCGGAACTGCCGAGGCGCTTGCTCATGACGCGGAACACGATCAGGCCGGCGCAGGTGAAAATCAGCATGAAGATCGTCAGCGCCGCGCCGTAGGGCCAATTCGGTGTGTCAAGAAATTGCGAGGCGATCAATGAGCCGATCATCATCGATTTGCCGCCGCCCAGGAGCGTCGGCACCACGTAATCGCCGAACGCGGGAATCGCGACCAGGATGATGCCCGAGAGCAGACCGGGGATGGTCTGCGGGAAGACGGCACTCCAGAACAACCGCCGCCCCGAGGCGTAGAGATCGCGCCCGGCCTCGACCAGGCTCCAGTCGAGTTTTTCCGCCGCGGCATAGAGCGGGACGACCATGTAGGGCAGGTAATTGTAGGTCAGGCCGATCTGCATCGCCAGAATGCCCGGCATCAGGCCGAGATGAGGCGGAATCAGTCCGGCATTCTGCGCGAGATGCGACAGGGCGGAGCCTGGCCCGAGCAGTTCCATCCACGCATAGGTGCGCACGACCTGATTTGTCCAGGACGGCAGGATGACGAACAGCAGCAGCAGCGGGCGGAGCGCCGGCGGCTGCGTGACGATGAAGAACACCACCGGATAGGCGAGCAGGATGGTCAGACCGGCCGCCGACACCGCCTGCAACAGCGAGCGCAGGATGGTGGCGATGTTATCGGGGCTCCAGCCGAGGATCGAATAGCCGGCGACTTCGCGGAACGGCTCGAGCGAGAGCGGCAGATGGGGATTGCCGTAATTGCCGATCGAGAAGAAACCGATCCCGAGCAGGATCAGGCTCGGCAGCAACAGAAAGATCACGATCCAGAACAATCCGGGGCCGGCCGTCATCCAGAGGCGCCAGGCACGCGCGAGCCGTTCCGTCCGCTCGGCCCGTCCCTGCATGGATGCGCTCCCGGTTACCGTGGACATGGCTGGGCCGGTTTCATCCGTCGATCAGCATGATGTTGCCGGGTTTGAGTTCCAGCACCACACGCTCGCCCGGCCCCCAGCTGCGCTCGGCCGCCTGGTTATTGGTATCGAGCGCAAGAACGATGGCGCCGCCGGGCAGTTCGACGTTGTATTGCGTCGAAGCGCCCATGTAGATCGCCTCGCGCACGACGCCGGGGAAGGTATTGGGCCGGTCGCGCGGCGCATCGGCTTCGGGATAGAGCCAGATTTTCTCGGGCCGGATCATCGCGGTGCGCTGGGTGTCGATCCTGGTGTTGATCGCGAGCGCGCCGAGCGCGGTTTCGGCGACATTGCCGGGCCGCGGCGTGAATTTCCAGATGTTCGACAGGCCGAGAAACTCCGCGACGAACACCGAGCGCGGCTGTTCGTAGACATCGAGCACCGGGCCGACCTGCAACATCCGCCCGCGCTCCATCACCGCGATCCGGTCGCTCATCACGAGCGCCTCGTGCTGGTCGTGCGTGACGAAAATGAACGTCATGCCGAGGCGCTTTTGCATGCGCATCAGTTCGACCTGCAATTCGGCGCGCAATTTCGCATCGAGGGCTGAAAGCGGCTCATCGAGCAGGACCACCTCGGGCTCGTTCACCAGCGCCCGCGCCAGGGCCACGCGTTGGCGCTGGCCGCCGGATAGTTGCGCGGGGTTGCGCCGGGCGAATGCATCGATCTGCAGGAGGGCCATGATCTGCTCGGTGCGGGCGAGGCGTTCCGCTTTCGCCACGCCGCGCATGCGCAGGCCGAAGCCGATATTCTCGGCGACCGAGAGATGCGGAAACAGCGCATAGGACTGAAACACCGTATTCACGGCGCGCTTGTGGGGGGGGACGTTCTGCATCTCGCGCCCGGAGATCAGAATCCGTCCGGTATCGGGCGTCTCGAACCCGGCGATCATGCGGAGCAGCGTGGTTTTGCCGCAACCCGACGGGCCCAGCAGGGTGAAGAATTCGCCGGCGCGGATGTCCAGATCGATCTGATCGACCGCCACGATGCCGCCGCCGAACACCCGGCTGATCCCCTCCAGGCGGATCGCACCGCGGGGCGCTGCGCCATCGGGCCCTTGTGTGTTCCGTATCGGCAGGGTGGCTTCAGTCACGCGGGATCGCGCTGGTTTCGGATCCGCGCCGGCTGATTCGGGTCAAGTGGCACGCGCATCAAATCTCCCCGGCCACACGCCGTGCCTCGCCGGCCGGTGGCGCTGTTCTCGTGCTGAGGTCGCTCCCTGTTCGTGACCATCGCCAAAGTTTTTCGCATCGTCAAGAATAATCAACGAGGTGTGAATGATCGTTTTGTGATCGCCGTGCTGGCGCGCCTCACGCCGTCCGATGGACGAAATGATATTGCGCGGTCGTGCCGGCATGAGTAAAGCTGTTGATTATTCTAAACGGCGTCCTGGCCAGGAGGAGAGTGTTTCATGTTGATCGGCGTTCCGAAGGAAATCAAGAATCACGAATACCGGGTCGGCCTGACGCCTGCCTCGGTGCGCGAGCTCCGCACGCATGGTCATCAGATCCTGATCGAAACCGGCGCGGGCGAGGGCATCGGCATGGACGACGCCGCCTATGGCAGGGCGGGTGCCGAGATCGTGCCGGATGCCGCCACCGTGTTCGCGCGGGCCGAAATGATCGTGAAGGTCAAGGAGCCGCAGCCGGCCGAATGCAAGCAATTGCGCGCGGGCCAGATTCTGTTCACCTATCTTCATCTCGCGCCCGACCCCGATCAGGCCAGGCTGCTGATGCAGGCCGGGGTCGTTGCGATCGCCTATGAGACCGTCACCGATGAACGCGGCCGGCTGCCGCTGCTGGCGCCGATGAGCGAAGTTGCCGGGCGCATGGCGGTGCAGGTGGGCGCGGTTTCGTTGCAAAAGGCCAATGGCGGGCTCGGCGTGCTGCTGGCCGGCGTGCCCGGCGTGCCGCCCGCGCGGGTCGTGGTGCTTGGCGGCGGCGTGGTGGGCACCAATGCCGCGCGCATCGCTTTGGGCATGGGGGCGGATGTCACCATCATCGATCAATCGATCGGCCGGCTTGCGCAACTCGATGATCTGTATGGGCCGCACCTGAAAACCCTGTTTGCCACGGCCGAGGCGATCGAGGAGGCGGTGTTCCACGCCGATCTCGTGATCGGCGCCGTGCTCGTGCCCGGTGCATCCGCGCCGAAACTGGTGACGCGCGCGATGCTCGGCCAGATGCGGCGGGGGGCCGTGCTGGTCGATGTCGCGATCGACCAGGGCGGTTGTTTCGAGACCAGCAGGCCCACCACGCATGATGATCCGACCTATATCGTCGATGGCATCGTGCATTACTGCGTCGCCAACATGCCTGGTGCGGTGCCGCGCACCTCGACCTTCGCGCTCGCCCAGGCGACGCTGCCGTACACGCTGAAACTGGCCGATCATGGCTGGAAGGCGGCGCTGCGCAGCGATCCGCATCTGCGCGCGGGGCTGAACGTCGCCGAGGGCCGCATCGTGCATCCCGCGGTGGCGAGCGCGCTGGGCGAAGCGGTTCTGACGGCTGATCTCGTGCTCGCGGCGGCCTGATCGGGACGTGGACGCTCGCAGCGAGGGTCCGATGGATGGCGGGCCGGAGGACGTTGGGGTGGGGGCGCGGCTGAAACGAATGCGTCAGGTGTTCGGCCTGACGCAGCGCGAACTCGCCCGCCGCGCCGGCGTGACCAACGGGGCGATTTCGCTGATCGAACAGGCGCGGGTCAGCCCCTCGATTTCGTCGCTCAAGAAGATCCTCGACGGGATCCCGATGTCGCTTGCCGAATTTTTCACGATCGATCTGGCGGCGCCGGAGGACGTGTTTTTCCGGGCGTCGGATCTGACTGAAATTGCGTTCGAGGATCGGATCTCGTTTCGGATGGTCGGGCGCCGGCTCAAGGAACGCGCGCTGCAGATGCTGCACGAAACCTACCGGCCCGGTGCCGATACCGGCGAAGCGATGCTGCGCCACGATGGCGAGGAAGCGGGCGTGATCGTGCGTGGCCGGCTGCTGGTGACGGTGGGGGATCAGGAACAGGCGCTTGGCGCGGGCGATGCCTATTACTTCAAAAGCCGCATTCCGCACCGGTTTCGCAATCCGTTCGATGAATTATGCGAAGTGATCAGCGCGAATACGCCGCCCAGTTTTTGAAAAGCGAGGGGTGGAGACGGCAAGCACGTCTTTTTTGTGAACAAAAAAGAAGCAAAAAAACGTTGTTGATCTGTGCCTGTGCCGGTTCAAACGCCTGAGCCCCAGTTCAGAGACAGTTTTTTGTTTCTTTTTTTCAAAAAAGCAGCGATTGCTTTGCCTTCAATACGAAATTGCTTGAACCAGAACCGATATGTTGATAAAACGGTAATAATGCTGTGTTTTCCGAACAAATATGACCGCAACGCGCATGCTGAGCTTCTTCGGCTTTGCGCGCGCATCGGCTACAGCCCGCATCGCTCCTGATCGTTTTGGCCCGGCGGCCGTCATGCCGCTTGTTCTGCTCTAACATCGGAGTTATTTCATGCTCGATCATCCCGTCGCTACCGTTCTGGACAGTGATTTCAACTGGCAGGCGGCCGATTCCGCGCATCATCTTCATCCGTTTTCCGACCATAAATCCCTCCATGAGGGCAAAATCCGCATCATCACCGGCGCCGAGGGCGTTTATCTGACCGATGATGCGGGCAATCGCATTCTCGATGGCATGGCCGGGCTGTGGTGTGTGGCGGTCGGCTACGGCCGTCATGAACTGGTCGATGCGGCGGCGGCGCAGATGAAAACCCTGCCGTTCTACAATACGTTTTTCAAAACCGCGACCCGGCCGGTCATCAGCCTGGCCGAACGTCTGACGGCGATGGCGCCCGGCGATCTCAATCATGCTTTTTTCGCCTGTTCGGGTTCGGAGGCGGTGGACACCGCGCTTCGCATGGCCCGCACCTTCTGGATCACCAGGGGACAGCCGTCCAAGCGCGTTATCATTGGCCGCGAATTCGGCTACCATGGTTCGACCACGCTGGGTGCGGCGGCGGGGGGCATGGTCGACATGCATCGCCAGGGTGCGGCGCTGCCGGATTTCGCACATGTCATGCCGCCCTATTGGTATGGGTATGGCAGCCAGATGAGCCCGGAGGCGTTTGGTCTGTATGCGGCGCGCCAGGTGGAGGACAAGATCCGCGAGATCGGGGCCGAGAATGTCGCCGCGTTCATCGGCGAGCCGATCCAGGGGGCTGGGGGCGTCATTATCCCGCCCGAGACCTATTGGCCGGAAGTTCAGCGGATCTGCCGCGCGCATGATATTCTGCTGATCGCCGATGAGGTGATCTGCGGTTTCGGCCGCACCGGGCGCATGTTCGGCAGCGAAACCTTCGGCATCGCGCCCGACCTCATGACGCTCGCGAAAGGCATCACCTCGGGTTACATTCCGCTCTCCGCGGTTCTTGTGGGGGACCGTGTGGCGGATGTGCTGATCAATGAGACGGGCGAATTCTATCACGGGTTCACCTATTCGGGTCATCCGGTTGCCTGCGCGGTGGCACTTGCCAACCTCGATATTCTGGAGTCCGAGCAGCTTGCCGCGCGCGCCGAAGCCAGCGGCGTCAAATTGCGCGCCAAGCTTGCTGCGGCGCTCGGTGAGCAGCCGATCGTCGGTGAAATTCGCGGCACCGGGCTGATCGGCGCGATCGAGCTCACCGCGGATCGGCGTACACGGCGGTTCTTCGAGAAGCGCGGCCGCGTGGGCGCGCTTTGCCGCGATCATTGTTTTTCCAACAATCTGGTGATGCGTGCGGTGCGTGATACCATGGTGTTCTCGCCGCCGCTGACCATCACGGATGCCGAGATGGACGATCTGGTCGATCGGGCGACGACCGCCATCATGGCGACCCAGGCCGATGTTCGTTCCGAAATCCTGTGACGGCCGCCATGGATACCGTGTCATCGCGTGAAGACAGGCTCGCGCTGCTGGGGCAGAGCGAGTTGATCGAGGCCTTCATTATCGATGTGAACGGCGTGCCGCGTGGCAAATGGCTGCAGCGCGACAAGGCGGCCGCGCTGTTAGGCGAGGGTATCGCGATCCCGCGCTCGGCCTATCTGCTCGACATCTGGGGTCGTGACATCGTCGAGGGCGGCATCGCTTTCGATACCGGCGATCCTGACGGTATCTGCGTCGCCGTGCCGCACAGCGTCACGCGCATGCAATGGGCCGAAGGGCACGCGAGCCAGGCGCTGCTGACCATGCGGGAGGCCGATGGCTCGCTGTTCTACGCCGATCCGCGCGGTGTTCTGGCCCGGGTGCTCGACCGTTACGCGGCACAGGGGCTGACGCCGTCGGTCGGGGTTGAGCTCGAGTTCTATCTGGTCGATCCCAACCGCACCGGTGGCCAGCGCATCGCCCCGCGCGGCGCCGATGAGAGTGCGTGGCGCGGCTGGCAGACTGACACGATGGGGCTGTGGGAGATCCACGATTATGAGCCCATCCTGCGCGATCTGCTGCGCGCCGCCGCTGCCCAAGACATCGCGCTCGACACGTTGATCAGCGAAAACGGGCCGGGCCAGTTCGAAGTTACACTGCGCTATGCGCCGGATGCCATGCGCATCGCCGACGATGCGGTGCTGTTCAAGCGCGCGGTCAAGCAGATTGCCCGCAAACACGGGCTTGCCGCGACGTTCATGGCGAAACCCTTCGGCAACTGGGCGGGCAGCGGCATGCATGTTCATATGTCGGTGCTCGATCGGAACGGGGTCAATATCTTTACCGGCGATGCGCAAAAGCCCAGCCAGGTACTGTATCATGCGCTCGGCGGGCTGGTGGCGGCGATGCCCGATACCATGCTGGTGCTCGCCCCCCACGCCAATTCGTTCCGCCGCTTCGCGCCGGGTACGCACGCGCCCGTATTTGGCGATTGGGGTCATGACAACCGGCTTTCGGCTGTTCGTGTGATCAATGCCGAGCCCCGCGCCGCCCGGATTGAGCACCGCGTTGCCGGTGCCGATTGCAACCCGTATCTCGCCTTCGCCGGGATGCTTGGCGCCATGCTCGATGGCATTGCCGATCGGGCCGACCCCGGACCGGAATCGATCGGCGACAAGACCGGCGCGGCGGCGCCGCGCTTGCCGATCGCCTGGAGTGCCGCGACGGATCGCTTTGCCGGATCGGCACGCAGCGCCGCGATTTTCGGTGCCGCGTTCCAGGCCATCTTCGCCGCCTGCAAACGCCAGGAGATCGATGAGTTCCGCCGGCGTATTTCGGACGTGGAGTACGATGCCTATCTGAAAAATGCCTGACGATGCCGGGCATCATCGCGACATGACATAACAAGAAACCAGAACGACGCCAGGGACTTCAACCGTACAGGAGAGCAACGATGCGAACGGAGTTGAGAGCGAATTCACTGTCGTTTATCGAGTCGATTGTCATGGGTATCGCCGGCAGCGCGCCGGGCTATACCATCGCCGTGACCACCGCGGCGCTGATCGGCACGGCCGGATTTTTGTCGCCGGGCAGCCTGATCATCTTTGCGGTGCCCATGCTGGGCATCGCGGTCGCCTACAAGGCGCTGACCAGGCGAATGGCCAATGCCGGGGCCGCCTATGAATGGACCACCCGCGTGTTCGGTCGCTTCTTCGGCTTCTTTTCGGGCTGGGCGCTGCTGGTCGCTTCGATGGTGTTCATGGTCACCGGCAGCCTGCCGATTGCGACCTCCACGTTGAACTTCATCGCGCCGGCGCTGACCAAGAGCGTGCTCGCCACCACCAGCGTCGCAACGCTGTGGTTTCTGCTGATCGCCGTCGTGTTGATCGCCGGGATCAAGCTGACCAGCAAGATCCAGCTGGTGATGAGTACGATTGAACTGGTTATCCTGGCGGTCGTGGCGATCGCCGCGTTCGTTCATGTTGCGGCCCACGGCGCGGTCAATCCGTTTTCGTGGTCGTGGTTCGGGTTTCACTATACTGCCGGCGGGTTCGCCGCGACCGCTCTGGTCGTGGTTTTTTTCTATTGGGGGTGGGACGTGACAGCCAACCTTGCCGAAGAAACCAAGGATGCCGAGGTCAACGCCGGCAACGGCGGGTTCGGTAGCGTGTTCGTCACCATCACCTATTATGTGGCCTTCACCCTCGCCGCGCTGCTGCTGTTCACGACCAAGGCGGCGCAGGGATACAGCGACAATATCATCTACAACATTGCCGTCGCCTCGGGCCTGGGGCGGACCGGCGGCTTGATTGCCTCGATCGCGGTGATCCTGTCGTCCATCGCGACGCTCGAGACGACCATGCTGCAGTTCTCGCGCACCCTGTTTGCCATGGGCCGCGACGGCGCGCTGGCGCGGCACTTCGGCATGGTCGACGAACGCACGGAAACGCCGGTGCGTGCGATGTATCTGCTGATCGGCGTCGGCCTCGTCGTGCTGTGGGTCTCGTCCCTGATGCCCTCGATCAACGCGATCATTACCGACTCGGTCAATGCCATCGGAATTCAGGTGGCCTATTACTATGGTCTTGCCGGGCTCGTGGCGGCCTGGGTGATGCGCGATGTTTATCGTGAGTCGATCGCGCTATGGGTCGGTCTGTGCCTGTTTCCGGCGCTCAGCGCCATTTTTCTGTTCGCCATGGGCCTCTATGCCATTACCACATTCAACCTCGTGACCAATCTGGTCGGGATTGGCGGGCTGGTCGCCGGGATCGTTTTCTTTCGCCCGGCGCGCGCCACGGCGGCGCCCGCCACGGCGTCGTGACGTGGTATTGCTGTTCGGGCAGAGCCGGGGGCGTGACGCTTCCGGCTCGTTTCGAAACCGACGTGAGTCTGCCCGATCAGAACAATGACATCTGTGTGCCTGGGCCCTGAGTGGGGACGGGACGGGCGAAGCGCGTGCAGTCGAGCGCGGGCGGCGTTTCGCTGAGGTTGAACCGTCGGGCGGCGCGCTTGAATCGTGCGGTGAGCAGATCGGCGTAGGGGCCGGTTCCTTTGAAACGGCTGTTGAAATTGGGGTCATTGAGCGCGCCGCCGCGGGTCTGGCGGATCAGGCTCAGGATGCGGGCGGCCCGGTCCGGCATGGTGCGGTTGAGCCACTGTTCGAACAGCGCGCCGACTTCGTGGGGCAGGCGCAGCAGGATCGCGTTGGTGGAGGTGGCGCCGGCGGCGGCGGATGCTTCGAGGATGGCTTCGAGTTCGGCGTCGTTCAGCCCGGGGATCATGGGGGCGGCGAGGACGCCGACGGGAATGCCGGCTCTCGCCAACCCGGCTACGGCGACCAGCCGCCGGGCCGGGCTGGCTGCGCGGGGTTCCATGGCGCGGGCGAGTTGCGGATCGAGCGTGGTGATCGAAAGATGCACCCGCGCGAGATTGCGCGATGCCATGCGTTGCAGAATATCGCCATCGCGCAGCACGCCGGCGGATTTGGTGATCACGCTGACCGGGTGATTGAAACGGTCCAGGACTTCGAGCACCGCGCGGGTCAGTTTCAACTGGCGTTCGACCGGTTGATACGGGTCGGTGTTGGAGCCGAGCACGATGGGGGAGGGGATATAGGATTTTCGCGACAATTCCCGTTCCAGGAGTGATGCGGCATCCGGCTTGAAAATCAGTTTGGTTTCAAAATCGAGGCCCGGCGAGAAGCCGAGATAGGCGTGGGTCGGCCTGGCGTAGCAATAGATACAGCCGTGTTCGCAGCCTCGGTAGGGATTGAGCCCACGGTCGAAACCGAGATCCGGGCTATCGCTACGGCTGATGATCGACCGGGTGGCGTCACGGATCAGGACCGTCTGGGCGGCGGGTTCCGCTTCGGCGAGGGTTTCCCACCCGTCATCGAATGGATCACGGCGGCTGGACTCGAACCGGTTGGCAGGGTCAAGCGTGGTGCCGCGCTTTTCGAATGCGGTATGCCGGGGAATGGTGGTGCGTATGTTCATGATATGTTCAAACGATATCATCGGAACGGCACCGCAAGTCAAGAACAAAATACGAACGGTACTGATGCGGCGCTAGCGGACCCCGGACGGCCAGAGGACGACGCGCAGGGTCTGGAGGATAATCAACAGATCGAACGCGATCGAGGCATTTTTCACATAATAGAGATCGTAGCTCAGCTTGGAGCGGGCGTCGTCGAGCGAGGCTCCATAGGGGTAATTGATCTGCGCCCAACCGGTCAGCCCGGCCTTGACGATGTGCCGTTCGTTGTAGAGCGGCAGTTGGGCGGCCAATTTGGCGGTGAATTCAGGGCGTTCCGGCCGCGGCCCGACGAATGACATGTCGCCCCGGAGAATGTTGAATAATTGGGGAATCTCGTCGATCCTGGTGCGGCGCAGGAAATTGCCGACCCGGGTGATCCTTGGGTCTTTGGCGTCCGCCCAGACCGCGCCCGCCGATTCGGCGTTCAGCAGCATGGTTCGCAGTTTGAGAATCTTGAAATGTCGCATCCCTTTGGTCACCCTTGTCTGGGAATAGAAGGGTGACCCGCGATCCTGCAGCCAGACCGCCAGGATGCCGAGCAGCAGGAACGGCGCGGCGCAGATAAGCAGGATGAGGCTGACGGAAACATCGAGCGCGCGTTTCAGCACGCGGTCGAACATGGTGTAGGTGAAGCCGTCCGAATACAGCAGCCAGGACAGATCGAGCCGCTTGATGTCGATCCGGCGGATCTCGGTCTCCAGAAAGCTCATATACTGATAGATCGGGTAGCCGGCCATTTTGCAGTCGATCAGCCGGTCGAGCGCCATGCCTCGCCGCTCGTCCGGCGCAATCACGATCTGATCCGCCCGGATCCGCCGGGCCGCATCCAGAAATCCCGAGGGCGCCTGGATCACCCGGACCTTGGGGTCGTGGTCCAGCCGCGGATCGATGACGCCGAACCCGGCATCGTGCACGAAGGTGACCTCGTAATGAAGGTTGCGACCTTCGCTATGCAGCATCCACATCAGATCACACGCGCGCTTGCCCGCCCCGATCACCAGCAACCGGCGCTTCAGCAGCCCGGATTTGCGCAGTCGCAGAAACGCAAGCCGCGTCGCCACGCCGCAGCCGGTAAAGCAGATCGATGCAGCGACGAATAGCGGATCGGGCAGCGGGCGGGGCCAGTTCTGGCGGTCAAGGCCCAGCAGCGCCGGCAGCATCAGAACCAGGGCGGATGCCGCCAGCGTGCCGATGCCGACGACCAGTGGCAACCGCCGGATCGAGCGCCGGACCGTCAGGATCACGTCGCGCCGGTAGAGGCCCAGCGCGTAGAGCGAAACCAGATTGGCCGCCGGATACAGCGCCAGGATCAGTCCGATTTCCAGACCGGCGCGCGGCAGTATTCCTGGCACCGCGAACCAGGCCGCGAATGGCCACACGAGCATGATAAGCCCGGCATCCAGACAGAACATGATGGCGGCGGCGTTCATCGGCGTATGATCGCGCCGATGCCGGTATGAAGACCTCGAACGGGGGCAATGATCGACCTTGGCACAGTTCCAACCTTGTTGCGGACCAAACGCGCTGGAACGCACCATGCCCTTGCTACGTCAACAAATCATTAAATAACCGCTGAAAACTGAATCTCGAGGTGCGAGGCCCGGTTCCGCTGTTCAATTTCGTCCGTAGGTGTCCTCGAATCGGACGATATCGTCTTCGCCGAGATAGGAACCCGATTGCACCTCGATCAGCGTCAGCGGGATCTTGCCTGGATTTTCCATGCGGTGAACACAGCCCAGCGGCAGATACAGGCTTTCGTTTTCGCGGATCAGATGCACTTCGGCATCACGCGTCACCAGCGCCGAGCCGGCCACCACGACCCAGTGCTCTGCCCGATGAAAATGCTTCTGCAGTGACAGTTTCGCTCCCGGCAGCACCACGATGCGCTTGACCTGAAACCGTTCGCCCAAAATCAGCGTCTCGTAGAAACCCCAGGGTCGATAGACCCTGGTGTGGGCCTCGGCTTCGGGCCGCTTGTCGCGTTTCAACCGCTCGACCACGCGCTTGACGTTCTGCGTCTGGCTGCGGTGCGTGACCAGCACCGCGTCATTGGTCGTCACCACCACCACGTCCTGCAACCCCAGCACCGCCGTGACCGCGCCTTCGCTGCGAACGTAGCAACCGTCGGAATCCTCGATCACGGCATCGCCCATCGTTGCGTTGCCGCGCGCATCCTTGTCGGCGACGTCCCAGATCGCGGCCCATGATCCAACATCGGACCAGCCGAGCGCGGCGGGCACCACCGCCGCGAGATCGGTCTTCTCGGCGATCGCGTAGTCGATGCTGATATCGGGTGCGGCGCTGAAACCCGCCGCATCCAGTCTGATGAAATCGAGATCGGGCTTGCGCGCGTCGAACGCCACGCGCACGGCGCGCGCCACCGCCGGCGCGTGACGTTCGATCTCGGACAGCAGCGTGCGGGCGGTGGCCACGAACATGCCCGAATTCCAGAAATGCCGACCATCCGCGAGCAGGTTCGCAGCCGTCGCGGCGTCAGGCTTCTCGACGAACCGCGCGATCCGGAATGCGCCTTGATGCCCGGCGAGCGCCGTGCCTTGCTCGATATAGCCATAGCCGGTCTCAGGCGCGCTTGGGTGCATGCCGAAGGTGAGGATGAACCCGTCGCGCGCGGCTTTCGCCGCGATGGCCAGCGCGGCCTGCAGCGCCGGCAGATCGGCAATCGCGGCGTCAGCCGCCATGATCCACAGCACCTGATCGGGATCGGCCTCGGCGATCAGCAGCGCGGCGGCGGTGATCGCCGGCGCGCTGTTGCGACCCACCGGTTCAAGTAGAATTCGTGCGCCCGTGGCGCCTGATTCCCGGAGCTGTTCGGCGACGATGAAGCGATGCTCATCGTTCGCGACCACCACCGGTGGTGCGAACCCGGGTCCGGCCGCGCGGCCGGCGGTTTCCTGCAACATGGTCTGCAACCCCACCAGCGGCCAGAACTGCTTGGGGTAGGCCTTGCGCGATACCGGCCATAACCGTGTGCCCGTGCCCCCCGACAAGATCACCGGTACGATCGTTTCGCTGTGCATCACAGTCCCATCAGCCATGCAAATCCCCATCCATCACGAGCGCTTCATTGCCAGCGGACGTGCTTTGCGTCCAGCATGGGGCGGGAGATTTCATGACCGGATCACAACAAACGCTGCATCTCGACACCTTGACCAGCGCCGCCCTGCGCGCGCTGCTCGACCAGCGCCCGCTCGTGCTGCTGCCGCTCGGCAGCCAGGAAGATCAGGGTGCCCATGCGCCGATGGGGGATTTCCGGCTCGCTGCCATCATCGCCGGCCAGATCGCGCGCCGTGCGACCGATGCCGGGACGCTTACCTTGGTCGCTCCCACCCTGCCGTTCGGCGCGGCCGATCATTTCGGCGCGAGTCCCGGTGGGCTCGCGCTCGCGCCCGGGACGTTTCGCGCCGTTCTGGCCGATCTGCTGGGGGATCTCCGCCGCAACGGGCTTGGCCGCATCGTCATTCTCAACGGCCATGGCGGCAACGTGCCGCTGATCCACGAAGTCACCCTCGCGATCCGGCGCGGCGGTGGACCGGTCATCCCTTCGGTCTATCTCTGGAAAATCGCCCGCCGCCTGATGGAGCGGCGCATCGGTCCGGCCGGCGATAGGTTCGGCCACGGCGGTGAACCGCTGGCCTCGATCACCCTTGCGTTGCGCCCTGATCATGCAAGGCCGGAGCACGCTGTGGCACCCGCCGCGGCGGGGCAGGCGTTCGGTTGCCCGATTGCCGGGTTCGGCGCCATCGGTTTCGAGGATATCGAGATCGACGCACCGCTCGAATACCATGAGATCGCGCCCAATTCCGCCACGGCCGACGCCACGCGGGCGACCGCCCCGCTCGGTGCGGCTGTGGTCGAAGACCTTGTTGCCCGGGTGGCGCGGTTTTGCGCGCACGCCGCCGCGCAGCCATGAGCCTCGTTCCCGCCTGGATACCGGTGACGATCGCGGCCGCGCTGTTTCAGGTCTGGCGGACCGCCTTGCAGGCCCGGTTGCGTGGCACGCTCAGCCCGGGCGGTGCCGGCTTCGTGCGTTATCTCTATGCGCTGCCGGTCGATTATGCCCTGCTCGGCGTGACCCTCGTTGTGCTCGGAACCGGCGTGCCATCGTTCGGTTCGGACTTTGCCGTGCTGTGCCTGGCCGGCGGGATCGCGCAGATTTTCGGCACCAATCTGCTCATCATGGCATTTGCGCATCGCAATTTCGTGGTCGGTACCGCCTACGCCAAGACCGAGGCCGCTCAACTCGTGATCGTGTCGGTGGTGCTGTTTGGGGCGCATATCCCGGCAATCGCGGTCATTGGTATCATGCTTGCGGTGGCCGGGGTTCTCGCGCTCTCGTTCGCCGGTCAGTCGATGGCGCCGCGCGCCCTGCTGCGCGCCTCGGTCCAACCCGCGGCGCTCTGCGGCCTCGGGTCCGGCTTTGCCTTTGCGATCACGGCCATCGCGCTGCGCAATGCGACGCTGGTGCTGGCCCCGGCCACGCCCGTGCTGCTCAAAGCGCTGCTGGCCCTTGCCGTGGCCAATACGCTGCAGACCCTGGCGCAGGGCGGCTTCATGGCGATCCGCAGCCCCGCCGAATTGCGCAGGACCCTGCTCGTCTGGCGCCGGGCCGCGCCGATCGGCGTGCTCTCGGCCTGCGGTTCCGGGTGCTGGTTCATTGGCTTTGCCCTCACCAACGTGGCACTGGTGCGCGGGTTCGGGCAGATCGAAATCCTGTTCACCTTGGCGGTGGGTCATTTCTATCTGAAAGAGCGCACCAAACGGGGCGAGATCACGGGACTCGTCATGGTCGGGCTTGGTGTTGTTCTGATCGCCGCCGCCGGCATCGGGTGAGGTGGCGGGGGTTGGATCGGTGATCGCGTCTGACCGGGTTCGCTAAGGACTCCGGGTGTGTTCCGTGCGGGCGAGGGTATCGCTGGCGGGGCGGGTGCTTGCCGTCAATATGTCGTGCAGGGTGTTCGTCAGGTCGATTTCCGGCCGCCATCCGAGGACCCGCGCGGCGGCCGAGGCGTCGCCGAAGGCGCTGGGGATGTCGACGGGGCGTAGGCGGAACGGATCGATCTCGACTGTGATCGGGCGATCGGCAACGCTGATCATGGTGTGCAGGATGTCGCCGATCCGGCGGGGCATGCCGGAGGCGAGGTTGAAGATGGTGCCGGGCGGAAGATCGTTGCCGTGTGCGATGGCGAGGGTGTAGGCGCGGACGATGTCACGCACGTCGAGGAAATCGCGCGCGGCATCGAGATTGCCGACCTTGATGACCGGCGGCTGGCTGCCGGCGATGATCGCCGCGATCTGGGCGGCGAAGGCCGGGATGACGAAGGCATCCGACTGGCCGGGACCCGTGTGGTTGAACGGGCGGAAGCGGATCAGCCGCAAGCCGGATTCCGCGGCCATTGCACCCAGGGCGAGGTCGGCGGCGGCTTTGGTGGCGGCATAGGTGTTCAGCGGTGCGAGGGCGGCGGTTTCATCGAGCGCGACGCCAGAGCGGAAGCTGTCGCCGTAGCACTCGGCGCTGCCGACGTGCACCATCAGGCAGGTTGGCGCCGTATCGATGATCGCGCGGGCGACCGCGAGGCTGCCGCCGAGATTGACGGCGAACGCACGGTCGGGGGCGAGGCGCGCGGCCGGTACCGAGGCGATGCCGGCCAGATGCACCACGGCATCGGGGCGTGCGGCCTCGATCATGCGGTGAACCGCGCCGGCATCGGTAACATCCGCGTCACCCGCGATCAGCGCCGCCCCCGGCCATTGTGCCGCCAGCGCGGTACGGAGGTAGCCACCGACGAAGCCGGTGCTGCCGGTGATGAGGATGCGATCGGGGGTCATGCCTTTGTCAACGTGACAGGCGGGCGATATCGGCCTGGACCATTTCGGCGGCAAGCTGCTCGAGGGTGACGGTCGCTTTCCAGCCGAGTTTGCGCTCGGCCTTGGACGGGTCGCCCAGCAGCAATTCGACTTCGGCCGGCCGCATCAGCGCCTGGTCGGTACGGACGTGATCGGCCATGGCGAGCCCGGCCGCGGCAAAGGCCATTTCGCAGAAATCGGCGACGCGCATGGTGCGGCCGGTTGCGATGACGTAATCGTCGGCCTCGTCCTGCTGCAGCATCATCCACATCGCCTGAACGTAATCGCGGGCGTGGCCCCAGTCGCGCTTGGCTTCGGTGTTGCCGAGCGTCAGGTGGTCGGCGAGGCCGAGCTTGATGCGGGCGACACCATCGGTGATGCGGCGGGTGACGAATTCGATGCCACGCAGCGGGCTTTCGTGGTTGAACAATATGCCTGACGACGCGTGCATTCCGAAGCTTTCGCGGTAGTTCACCGTCATCCAATGGGCGTAGAGTTTGGCGGCGGCGTAGGGGCTGCGCGGATAGAAAGGGGTGGTCTCGGACTGCGGGATCGCCTGGACCTTGCCGAACATTTCCGAGGAGGATGCCTGATAGAAGCGGGCTTGCGGCCGCGCGATTCGTACCGCTTCGAGCATGGTGACAGCGCCCAGGCCGGTCACCAGACCGGTGAGCGAGGGTTGCTGCCAGGAGGTGGCGACGAAACTCTGGGCGGCGAGGTGATAGACCTCGTCAGGCTCGTAGGTCTGCACCGTGCGGATCAGGCTGCCGAGGTCGGTGAGGTTGCCTTCGACCAGTTGAACCTGGTCGATGACGCCCAGCCAGCGCAGCCGCTCGCCGATCACATCGGATGACGCTGAGCGGCGCATCAGGCCAATCACGCGATAGCCCTTACCGAGCAGAAATTCGCTCAGATAGGCGCCGTCCTGGCCCGTGATGCCGGTGATCAAGGCTGTCTTCATTTTGGCTCCACTCGATCCTATGTATTGAACTCGGATTAAAATCCGGTGCCGTTCTGGACGGAATTGATCACGCTGGCTAGAGGGATGTGCTGCGGTGGGTTTCCGTAACATATTGTTAACAATTGAGGATTTAATTTGAGTGAATCGAATCTATTGAAATGACAATTTGGATCGACATCGAGGATTTGCTGGTTCATTTTTATTCAACCACCAGACCCAGTGGTATTCAGCGTCTATGTTTTGAGATTTATCGTGAGCTGGCACGGAGTCATACCGAGGATCAACCGATCCGGTTCGTCCGCCATTTGCCGAACGGACGCGACTTCGAGGAAATTCGCTGGCCGGACGTCGAGCAGCATATTTCGAATGCGGTATCCAGTCAGCATGCGGCGGTTGAGCCCGCTGCGCCGCCGGCGGCGAGCGAACCCTCGGCACTGGAACTGCCTGACGCGCCGCCGGTATCATCGTTGCGGCAATGGGGCAGGCAATTGCCGGCCGACGTGCGGGCGCCGGTTGCCGCCTTTGTGCGCGCGCAGACCAACAGTGGCCAGGCGCTGCGGGCGAGCGCGCGTATGGCGCGTATGGCGCTGCGGGCACAGAAGCATGCGGCACGCGCGTTACTCGATATTTTGAAGGGAGGGCGCCGCTGCGCCGGGCTCGGTGGGAGTGGCGCGCTGATGCCCGCCGCGGGGCCGGTGCCTTCGCCCCTGCAGGGACCGGCCAATGATGATCAACCGGTGACGGGCGCGGCGCCTTCGAAAATCGTCAACGGGCGGCCGATCCAACCCGAACCGGGGGATATCATTCTCTCGATCGGTGCCTCCTGGCCGGGCGGCTATTACGCAGCGATGATCGCGGCGGCGAAGGAGCAGTATGGCGTGCGGTTCGCGGTCATGATCTATGATCTGATCCCGCTGAACTGGCCGGAGTGGGCGGTAAAGGAGTTGCGGCGGCAATTCATCGACTGGCTCGGCCCGATCATCGGGCTCGCCGATACGTTGTTCACCATCTCGAAAGCGACTGCGGTCGATATCGTTACGTTCGCGGCACGTGAGGGGATCGCGATCACTGTGCCGCGGATCGTGCCGATCGGCGTGACGTTTCCCGACCGCACGCCGCTGCCGCCGATTCAGTTTCAGCCTTACGTCCTGTTTGTCTCCACGATCGAGACGCGCAAGAATCACATCCTGATGTTCCGCCTGTGGCGCCGCATGTTGAACAACCTGCCCCGCGAACAGGTGCCGAACCTGGTGTTCGCCGGCAAGATTGGCTGGCTGACCCAGGATTTGATGGCACAGATCGAGAATTCGTCCTATCTGGACGGTAAGCTCAAGATTGTCGAAAGTCCGAGCGATCGTGATTTGGCCTCGCTGTATCAGCATTGCCTGTTCACGGTGTTCCCCTCGTTTTATGAAGGGTGGGGCCTGCCGGTGACCGAGAGCCTTTGCTTCGGCAAGACGGTGGCGGCGTCCAACCGCGCATCGGTTCCCGAAGCGGGGGGTGATTTCTGCGTGTATTTCGATCCGGAAGACATGAGCGATGCCTACCGGGTGATCACGCAGCTGATTCTGGAACCTGAGCGGGTTGCGGCGCTGGAGGCGCGGATTGCCCGCGAATTTGATCCGCCGTCGTGGGCCGACAGTGCGGCGGCGATTATTGCCGCGGTCGAGTCGGGGCCGGTTCGCGCGGCCGATGCTACGGCGCCGCGCGTAGGGTCACTGTCGCGGACAGATTGATCTGTTCGGTGATCGGGCCTGATCGCATTTGCGGCGCGGCGGATTGGATGCGCGCCGCCATCATGACCGGCCGGAACGGCGATTGGGTGGTCAGGCTGAGTTTGGTGATTGCGCTCACGTGATCACCGAGCGATTTTGCCGTTGCATCGGCTTCGGCGCGCATCTGGGCTACGGCATCCTTGATGGCTGCGGCCCGGGTTTTGCGGGCGGCGCTTTGGCTCAATGTCGCACCGATCGACTCGAGGGTCATGCCTTTGGCCTGCAACATGCCGATCATGCGGCGCAGGTCCTTTGCGTGATCGGAACCAGGTGACGTGGCGAGACGCAGATCGATCGTTTGGCTGGCATGCCAGGCGGCTTGTTTCGGGTCGGCCGGATAGACCTCGTAGCCGCCGGTGGTGGCGCGCAGCGCCTTGATCGCATTCGTCGCAGCCAGCGCGGCGGCCACCGCGCGATTGACCGCGGATTGAGCGGCGGCGGCGGTTTTCGCGGTTGCCTGCGCGGCCATTGTGGCCACCATGACGTCCGGCTTGTGGCTCGCCTGACCGGTGACGGACAGGGTGAGTTCGGTGGCGGTCCCGGCCTCTGCGGCCCGCGCGCGCGGGATCTGGCAGCCTATTGTCACGCCTGCGGCGATCAGTGCGGTGAGCGGGTATCGGGACGTCAGGGTTCGCAAAAGCATGCAGGCAGAATTGCCGATCCTGTGGTGGAATGCCATAGGCCGCACCCTGACATTGCAAATTAGACATCCGGCACCAAAACGGTATTGCCACCGGATCATCGGTCACGGTTGGCGGACAAGAATGGGGCGTTATGGACGGGCCAGGGATCAGTACCGGCGCCATCGGGCGATTCGAAGCGGACGCGCTGCCAGCCGCGGCGGGGTTTGCCGCATTCCGGCGGGCTGCGCTCGATCCAGCCGGTACGGACTGCCGGTTCGGCCATGCGCCTGACCGGTTGGTCGATGTGGTGCCGCATGGGTTGATCGAGGGTGTCACGGTGTTCGGCGAGGGGATGCCGGCGATTGCCGCCCTGCGGGATAATCCGGTTCACCGGCTCGCCGGCGTATCGAGCGTGCTGCTCAACGATGCCGTGCTGGCGCCGGATTCGATGGCGGTGATCGATTCGCACCGACGGTTCTTTGGTCCCTCGGTGGATAATCTGGCGGTGTGGAACCACCATCTGCCGACGGTGGATCGAGCGTTCGTCGATGTGGCTGGGGGCTGGTCGCTGCGCGAGCAGGTGGATGATAGCGCGGATGACGCGGTGATCGCCCTGCCGGTCGGCGGTGTCGGTAGCGTCAACTACGGGCATTTTCTTTATGACGGGCTGCCTGCCGTGCTGCTCCACCGGCAGTTGCTGGGGCCGCGTGCCGTCGTGGTAGGCCGGCCGTTGCTTGGATGGCAGGCGGAGGTTCTTGATGGACTCGGGTTGCTCGGCGGCTACCGCGCGATCGAGCGGCCGACCCGGTTTCGCAAGCTCGTCACCAGCACGATGGTGTCCTGGACGGTGTCTTATCCGAACCGCTTCGTCCGTGCCGCCTTCGACCATCTGCGGTTCCGGTTCGGGGGCGGCTCCGATCAGGGGAACCGGTTGATCATCGTACGGGATGAACCGGGTAATCGGCGGGTGATGGTCAATCGCGCGGAGATTCTGGCGATTGCGGCGGCGTTCGGCTTCGAGCCGGTCCGGCCGGCCGGTCTGAGCGTTGCCGCGCAGGTGCGCCGGTTTGCCGGGGCGCGGTGTGTGATCGGCGAATCGGGCGCGGGGCTTGCCAACCTCGGATTTTGCGATCCTGGCGCCAAGGTTCTGGAGATCCAGCCTGCGTGTTTCTCCGATGGCTGGACCCGGGCCGCGTGTCATTTGCTGGGGTTGCGCTGGCAGGTATTTTTTGCGACCTGCCGGACCCAGCCCGATCATGCGGCGGCGGGTGCGTTTGAATATTGGGTCGATCCGCTCGCGTTCCGGACGGCGCTGGCGCGGGTGTTCGGCGCCCCATGAGCGGGTCTGGCTTGTTTCGTCTGACCGGGTCGGGTTGGGGCGATCGGCTGCCGCGCTGGTCTGGGACGCCAGATGTTCCGACGCAGGAGATCGAGACGATCGCGCTCGAAGATGGGATCGTCGTGCCGGCGCCATTCGCCGTGCTGAATGCCGAGGGCCTCCTGCAACAGGGGACCATGCCGGCGACACGCGTGGAGCCTGCGCCGATGCTGGATGATGGCAGGGTGCTGGTGCCGCTCGCGGCCGGTCCGACTGTACCGCTCGGCCGGTTCATTGGTGAAAGCCTCGCCATTGCTTCGCTGCAGGGGGCTGCGGCGGCGGATGTCGGGTTTATCGGCGGGCCTTTGCTGGCGTGCCAGATTGATGCGTTGGTCACGCTCGGCCTGCTGGGGCGCTACATGCCGATTGCCGGGCCGGTTCGGGTGCCGCGGCTTCAAATGACCCGGCTGCCTGGTCGTGGGTCATTGCGCGCGATCCGTCCCGTCATCGAGGTGTTGCGGTTCGGTGTCGAGCCATACGAGGTCAGCAAACGGGTTGCGATGCTGGCATCGCCGGGTCGGAGCCGGTTCGGCAGGATCAATCAAGGCAGCCTGCACGCCTGGCTGCGGGCACAGTCGTTCGGGCTGCTCGATGCCTGGGCAATGACGCTGGGCGCGGATCAATTGGGTCTGGCCGATCTGATCGCGGTATTGGCGGCAGCGCGGGTCATTGTGATCGATGACCCGGCGCAGGCTGCGTTGCTCGGCTTTTGTGACCCGGCCGCATTGGTGCTTGAGCTTGGAGTCGAGGGCTGGGCCGACCCGACGATTGGCGCGATCGCCCGCCTGTTTGGCCTGGAATGGCGATTGAGCGAGGCGGCGCCGCCGCGGTATCCGGTGAAAGCGCGGCTGCCGGTCGGCGCGCGTCATATGCTGCGGACCGAGGTGGATATCGGCGCGCTCGATCGAGCGCTGCTGGATGACGGTGTGCGCAGGTAAACTGCTCGCGGCGATTTGGACCCCGACACCGTGGGGCTTGCTATGTGCGGCGCCGCGCCAAAACCGCTCAGACCGGGTGGCACAGGCCGTGATCTCTTGACTTTTTCGTGGTTTATCGAGATATGGGAAGAAGTTGGCGAGACATGATGCGCCGACTCTTTCATGCCTGATCCGGTTCTTTGTTGAGACCGGTCGCAGTCCTCTTATCCGAACTGGTCGTCCATTTGTCCGAATCTGAACATTTCGAAAACCCGATTTCGCAGCCTGCGGAGGCCGATGAGTATACGGCAACGCCTGGTGATGCGAACGATGCGCCTGAAACCGACGCGGGTTGCGAGGCTAGCGGTTTTGCGGCGCTCGGTCTGTCCGAACCGGTTCTGAAAGCGCTGGCCGAAAAGGGGTATCTCTCGCCAACACCGATCCAGGCGCAGGCGATTCCCATGGTGCTGATGGGGCGCGATGTGCTGGGGTGTGCGCAGACGGGCACCGGCAAGACGGCGAGTTTCACGTTGCCGATGCTCGATATTCTGTCGGGTTCGCGGGCCCGTGCGCGGATGCCCCGGTCGTTGATTCTGGAGCCGACGCGCGAGCTTGCCTTGCAGGTGGCTGAGAATTTCGTTCAGTATGGTAAGCATCTGAAGCTGACGCATGCGCTGCTGATCGGCGGTGAGAGCATGGGCGAGCAGCGCGATGTGCTGACCCGCGGCGTCGATGTGCTGATCGCTACACCGGGGCGGCTGATCGATATTTTCGATCGCGGGGGTCTGCTGCTGTCGGATGTGCGGGTGCTGGTGATCGACGAGGCGGACCGGATGCTCGACATGGGCTTTATTCCGGATGTCGAGCGGATCGTGTCGCTGTTGCCCAAGCCGCGCCAGACGCTGTTTTTCTCAGCGACGATGGCACCCGAGATTAAGCGGCTGGCCGATGCGTTTTTGTGGAACCCGAAGGAAATCACCGTCTCGAAGCCGGCTTCGGTTGCGACCACGATTACCGAGGGGTTGTTTCT
Organism: Acidiphilium sp. PA; assembly: GCF_026191915.1. GTDB lineage: Bacteria > Pseudomonadota > Alphaproteobacteria > Acetobacterales > Acetobacteraceae > Acidiphilium. Next base: position 50,688 of record NZ_JAIMBY010000005.1, on the reverse strand, counting down.
TGTCGCGACGCAGGACAAGCGTGAAGCGTTGCGTCGCCTGGTGCGGACTGAGGATGTGCAGAACGCTCTGGTGTTCTGCAATCGGAAGCGCGATGTCGATATTCTTTATAAGTCTCTGACGCGGCATAAGTTTTCCGCCGGCCAACTGCATGGCGACATGCCGCAATCGGCGCGGTTCGCGACGCTCGAGGCGTTCAAGGCCGGCGAAATCCGGTTGCTGGTCTGTTCGGACGTGGCAGCGCGCGGCATCGACATCGGTGGCTTGTCGCATGTGTTCAATTTCGACGTACCGCATCATGCGGAGGATTATGTCCATCGGATTGGCCGTACCGGGCGCGCGGGGCTCGAGGGGCGGGCTTTGACGCTGGCAACGCCGGAAGACCGTCTGGCGGTCGAGGCGATCGAGAAACTGACGGGTCATGCGATACCGCCGCTGGTGGTGGAGGGGCTTGACCCGGTGGAATGGGCTGAGTCCGATAAGCGTGGGCGCCGGCGCGGTCGGGCTGCGCCGACCGCGGCGCCGAAATCGTCGGCGCGGCGGACGGCCCCGGTACCGGCATCAGAGGTTCAGGCCACAGCGGAGCGCGAGGACGCACGGCCTGCCGGGCGAGATAATGCGCGATCCGCGCGTGGGCGTGGTCGCGATGCGGTGCATGAAGCGCCGCGCGACGCCGGCCGGAACGCACGGCGGTCGCGCGATGGCGAGATGGGCGAGGACCGGGGTATTGTGGTGGGATTTGGCGAGGAGATTCCCGCTTTCATGCAGATCCGGCGGCGGGCCGTCAGCGCGATCGCCGATCCGATTGAGGCGGCCGGTTTCGATGACGACGGCACAGACAATGACGATACGGAGATCGCAGCGTGAACGAGATGCGCAAGCCTTCTGGGCCAGAAGCGATGAGTTTGGTGAAGAAGGGCGGATTTGCCGCGTTTGACTGGTCCGACCCGTTTCATCTCGACATGCAACTGACCGAGGATGAACGGGCGGTTCGCGATGCCGCCCACGAATATTGTCAGGAAAAATTGTTCCCGCGCGTGCTGCGGGCGTTCCGCGATGAAAAATTCGATCGGGCGATCGTGTCCGAGATGGGCGAGATGGGGTTTCTGGGCGCCACGCTCGCGACCCACGGCTGCGCTGACGTTTCCTACGTCGCTTACGGGTTGATCTCGCGCGAGGTCGAGCGCGTCGACAGCGGCTATCGGTCGGTGTTTTCGGTCCAGTCTTCGCTGGTGATGTATCCGGTTTCGGCGTTCGGTTCCGAGGCGCAGAAAGACAAATACCTGCCCAGACTGCGCAGCGGCGAATGGGTCGGCTGTTTTGGTCTGACCGAACCGGATGCCGGCTCTGACCCGGGTTCCATGCGGACACGGGCCAGAAAAGTCGATGGCGGTTATCTGCTCAGCGGGTCGAAGACCTGGATCAGCAACGCACCCATCGCGGATGTGGCGTTGGTCTGGGCGAAAGACGATGCGGGGGTTATCCGCGGCTTTCTGGTCGACCGGGGCAGCAAGGGGTTTGAGACGCCGAAGATCGAGGGCAAGTTTTCGCTGCGCGCCTCGGTGACCGGCATGCTTATGATGTCGGACGTGTTTGTGCCGGATGATCATATGCTGCCCGGCGTGAAGGGGTTGCGCGGCCCGTTCTCGTGCCTGAACAATGCGCGCTATGGCATTGCTTGGGGCTCCCTGGGTGCTGCCGAGTTCTGCTGGCACGCGGCGCGGCAGTATACGCTCGATCGCCAGATGTTTGGCCGACCCCTCGCAGCCACGCAGCTGGTTCAGAAGAAGCTCGCCGATATGCAGACTGAAATTGCGCTGGGTCTGCAAGGCGCGTTGCGGCTGGGCCGGTTGCTCGATGCCGGCGAGGCGGCACCTGAGATGATATCCCTGATGAAACGCAACAATTGCGGCAAGGCGCTCGACATCGCCAGGATGTCTCGCGACATGCATGGCGGCAATGGCATTGTCGATGAGTATCACGTCATTCGGCATATGATGAATTTGGAGACCGTGAATACCTACGAGGGGGCGCACGATGTGCATGCGCTGATCCTGGGGCGGGCGCAGACCGGATTGTCGGCGTTTTAAGCTGGTGGATCACGGCGTCAAACTCCGGACTGATGATCCGAGTTGGGTCGTTTGCGATTGACGATAAGGTCGGGCGCGGATGTGGCTGCGCCCCCGAACACTGGCACACGCTCGCCCGCGATCAGGCCGAGGTAAGTGTCATCCGACAGAGACATCTCCTTAAGCGCTAGCGTCCGGCCCGGGATGCCGCGATGCTCCTCGATCAGACAGCCCATCAACACGGTCTGGACATCGAGGCCCGGGTAATCCTTCGGTGGGGCGATCTCGCGAAAGCCCATGCGTTGATAGAAGCTGGTATGGTTTTTGGTCACGGCGGCGAAAATGACATCGGCGCGGAAGTGAAGGATCAAATAACCAGCGACATGATAAAGACCCAGGACAAGCGCGAGGTTTTTCGCGTGAAGAGGGCTGCGGGCCAGCCGCGTTATTTCGACCGCCTTCGTGCCGCAACCCCGATCGGCCCGTTGTCTTAAGAAATTCTCGATTTCGGTTTTGAACATCGCCGATGCAGGGAGCTCGCCGCCGCCTTCGTGATCGCTCCCGGCTTCCAGCAGGCAGACGCGAACCGATGCGGCCGGCTGATCGTCGAGATAGATGACGAGGGAACGGCTGGATGGTTTGGCATCGTGGGAGTCGACAAACAGTGTGACATCGCGTGGCTGAAGATATCCTGCGGCGAGGTATGCATCGTACCGCAGGCGTTGGGCTTCGTGGTAGCCATTTTCGTTGACCACCAGCCGTGCTGTGATACCATCCGAAGCTTTAGAAATCTTGAAATGCGCAATTGCGTCACTTTGCCGAGTAAGCCCGAGACTCGATCCATCCATTGGTTAACTCCGTTTTGAAAGATTGGGAAATGAGCAATAACAAGCGCGGCTTGACCAAATGTAAAGCCGTTAGCGCGCGTTGTGTGCTGGCTATATGAAGCAATATTTTTGAGAAGAGCGCACTTAGAGAGAATAATTTTTTGCCTAAATTATTATATATTTTTGTAGTTTTGAGCAGACAATTTATCGCCAAAATTTTTTCTTTGGACGTTGTCCCGCCTGAGCTAAGATTACAAATTTCTCGAGAAAATTTTGCTGTTCGGATCCGTCTGACGCGGGGGGCATGTGCGCTAGGCGCGACGGTCGCTACGGCTATTGAAGTCGAATTCAATAACCAAGGGCAATTAAAGTTTACAACTTTCTATTTTATTGGCCTTATATCAAATTATTTTATATTGTTTTTGACAACTATTTTTTGGAATCGATACGTCAATACTGACAAAAACTTTATCAAAATGAAATTATTTTTTAATTTTTTAATATTCATGCTGGGCAGCTTCTGGTCACTTTACTTAGTGTCAATTATAAAGACTTCGGCAGCGACCCAACAGGCTCTGATTTTGAGTATTATAATTGGTCTGATATCAACGACAATTTCGTCAGGACCATTGTCGTCTACACTGGTGTTCTGGTTACCTCTGACGTTGGGGTCGTTCTGTGCAATCGATGTCTCCGGACATATGCAAAGCCCGGCCTTCGTTATTTCGCTGTCGGGCTATACCGCGCTCGTGTTTTTCACGATGGTGTTTTTAAATCGAAAAATGCTCGAGCGCAGCGTCAACGAGATCAATCTGGCAAAAACAGGCGAGACGATTCGCATCCTGCTGCGCGATTTCGAGGAAAATGCCAGCGACTGGCTTTGGGAAACCAACACCGAAGGCGAAATCAAACATGTCTCGCCGCGCTTTGCTGAAGTCGCGCGCCAGCCCCCATCGGCCATTCAAGGTGATCTCCTGGCCTTTATGGCCGGCGGCGATCACACTCTAAGGAGGGTTCGTCCCGCGGAAGGTGACGTGTTTGAGCCACTGCGTCGGCGGATGATCGCGCGCAAACCGTTTCGCGATATGGTCATGCCCGTCAATATGGGCGGTGAACGCCGGTGGTGGTCGATGACCGGCAAGCCAGTTCAAGATTCCAGTGGTCGATTCATAGGTTACCGTGGCGTCGGCTCTGATGTGACCGCCGTTCATCGTTCACGCGAACGGATCGCGTATCTCGCGCGGCACGACAGTTTGACGGATCTGGCCAACCGCACAGAATTCAACAACGTCTTGACTCTGCTGTTATCTGAGAGTGCCCAGCCGAGCGCTGCCTTGCTATGCCTTGATCTGGACCAGTTCAAGGCGGTCAATGATAGTTATGGTCACGGGTTGGGCGATTCCGTGCTCCGCGCTGTTGCGCATCGAATCCGTGGCGCGATCCGCGATCGTGATGTTGCAGCGAGGCTCGGCGGCGATGAATTTTCGATCGTGCTGCCATCGGATGACGAGTTCGAGGCGACGGCGATCGCGGACAGGATTATTGATCGTGTGTCGCGGCCCTATAAATTTGATGGAGTGACCGTTGAGATTGGCGTGACGATTGGAATTGCGCTGGCGCCGCGCGATGGCAAAACGCCGGAAACTCTTTATCGTAACGCGGATCTTGCTCTGTACCGTGCGAAAGATGCCGGCCGTGGCACGTGGCGATTATTTGACCCTACCATGGATCGTCAACTGCAGGACCGCCGAGGTCTGCAGCGAGACATCAAGAGTGCGCTGCGAAATGATCAGCTTTTCGTGGAATTCCAACCTGTGATCGAGCTGGCCACGCGGTCGGTCGTTGGCCTCGAGGCCCTGGTGCGGTGGAAGCACCCCGATCGGGACATCATTTCTCCGGGTGATTTCATCGAGATCGCTGAACGTAGCGGGCTGATCGGCGCGATCACTGCGTTCGTTCTGTCGGAGGCCGCAGCGTTGGTCGCACAGCTACCAAGTTTCGTGGCGGTTGCCGTCAATCTGTCACCGTTGCATCTGCGTGAGGCCTGGCTGGTTGATCAGGTGTCCGAAATCATTCGCCACGCGGGCGTGGCGCCTGATCGGATAGAATTCGAAGTCACCGAGACGGCCGTGCTTGAGACCGAAGGCCGGACGATTGATAATCTGCATCGCCTGCGTGCGCTTGGCTGTCGTATCGCGATCGATGATTTCGGCACGGGCTACTCCTCACTCGCGACGCTGTCACGCTTTCCGTTCGACCGGTTGAAGATTGATCGCAGTTTTATCAATGATCTGGAAAACAATGCTGCCGATGCACCGATCGTGAAGGCGATAATTGACCTCAGTCAGACCATGGGTTTGCGCGTGACCGCCGAAGGCGTGGAAACCGAGCGGCAGGCAGACATCCTGACGCGGTATCAGTGCGACGACATTCAGGGGTTTCTCTATTCACCCCCTGTTCGCAAGGCAGAAGTGTTGCAGTTGTTCAAGTCAGGACAGACGATTACTGGTCTGAGTGTGGGTTGCGCCGTACCCGGACCTGCTGTGCGGCAAGCAACGCAAGCCAGGCGACCGCAGCAGCCAATGCCGCAGCACAGCTCATTCGAATGAAGGGGGGGCGGTAGAAAAAACGCACGCGGTTTGAGCCGGCGGGCAAGCTGATTGATTGAAAGATCGTCTTTGCAGGCGTGATCGGTACGGCGCGGCGGTCAACGCGGGCGTGCCAGCCGGGATAGGAAGCCTCCAGCCAGACCAGCCGCGATGGCGTGCTGCAATTGGTATCGACAACATCGATCCCGAGCGGTGTAAGGTGACAGGCGGGGCTGGCGGCGAACAAGGGCTGAGGATGAGGGAGGCGGTAGACGCGCATCACCCGGTTGTGGAAGACCAAGGGTGGGCGGTCGGGCGGTTCCATCACCAGGCGAAGCAGTGGCGCGTGGGGTGGCGTAATGCCGCGGAGCGCGAGCGCGGGTGGCGCGCTGATCCGGAACGCTCCCAGCCAGACGGCGACGGCCGATCCGCTTGCATGGGTGAAATGGTATGTCAGCGGCGTGGTACGCGGTACGGAGAGTGGCCGATCGAGCGGGATTGGCAGGTAGTGGTTATCCCGCGCCGTTGCCAGAGGGGCATGGCCTGTCGCGCAGACTTTGCCGGCGCAGAGTTTCAGCCGCAGCACCCCGCGGGCAGCGCCCTGATAGGTGCCGATCAGGACATCCACCCGATTGATCTGGCGCATGGCGACGGTCCCTGCCGGGATGGCGCCATCGAGCACCCCGCCGGCCGCAAGGGGGAACGGTATCTGGCCGACCGTCGTGAGGGGCAGGCGTGCCTGCGCGATGAACGGATCCTGGGAGGGCGGTGTGAGCACGTATTTGACCCCGATCGCCTGATATGAGGCCAGATGCCGCCGCAGTTCGGCACTCTGATCCGGCGGCACGACCGAGCGCTGCGGCCGGATGAACACCCCGTTTTGCAGGGCGGCGGCGGCGCGCGGCAGCAGCACACAGCCGATGCTGCGCGCCTGTGAGCCGGTGAACATCACCACATCGGCATAAGGGTCGAGATGGCGGTGGATATAGTCGTTCCAGGCAGCCGGTACGGGCAGCTCGTTCTCATCGATCGCGGCGAGCCCGTAGGCCGCTGGGTAGTTCGGACCGAACGGTTGCAGCGAGTAAAACCGTGCGAGCCCAAGATGACGCTGCAAATAGGCGACGCCGGTCTGGTCGATCGTGCCGTGGATCGGCGCGGCGAACTGGCTTAGGCCGGCCGTTGCGAAACCGTCGGTGCCGATGATCGCAGCGAGCATCAGCGCCGCGACCCGGCTCGGGCGGCGGGTCAGCATGAAGCCCGCGCCGATCGCGAGGATCAGCTCAGCGCCGGTGGCCCCGATCGCGAAGGCGGGCATGGCCGTGCCCGGGGCAAACCAGGCGTCCAGACTGCGCAAGGCGGGCACCACCGCGATCACCACGATCGCGAGGCTGAGTGCGATCAGGCGTCGGATCGCGCGCCGATCCATCGCACCGCGGGTCTGCCAGATATCGACCGTGATCGCGAGCAGGGTGAAACAGGCGAGTTCCATCGCTGGGCCGCAGAACCGGACGGCATTGGTCTGGCCCATCAACGGGATCTGATCGATCAGCCAGACCGCCGGCGGAAACCCCCAGATCCGCAGTTGCCAGATCAGGATATAGCCAGCGAGCAGACGCACCAGCCCTCGGCGATGACCGGGGCGCACGATGGCGACCAGCGCCATACAGCTTGCCAACGGACCGAACCAGCCGCCCAGCTGATTCCAGCTCGCCGTGATCAAATTAGACAGGACCGGCGAGACGCCCGGCGGTGTCAGTGCGCCCACCGGCCCGTAGATGAAAGGAAACAATTGCAGCGGCGCGCCCGGCGGCAGCAGCCAGAGCCAGCTGTATAAATCGGCATGCTGGCCCAGATACGACAGGCGCACATATTGAAAGAAAGGCACCACCAAGGGCAGGGTGAGCGCCAGCCCGATCCCGCCGCCGAGCGCAACCTTGCCGGCGAACCGCGCGCGCGCAGCACCGAGCGTGGCGAACCGCCAGATCGTCCACACTGCTGCAAGCGTACCATCGGCATACGCGACTTCCGGGTAGCCACCGTAAATCGAGTAGGCGAGTGCAAGTGGAATCAGGCCCCAGCCGAGGGCATGCCCGTCGCGTGCGGCACGCTGCGCCCGCTCGATGCCAAGCAGCAGCAGCGGTGCGAACGGCAGCGGACCCATCACGTGCGGTACGAGAAAGAATGTCGCCGACAGGGCATAGAACAGGCTGCCCAGGAACGCGGCGAGCCGAGTCAGCCGCAATTCGATCAGCAAGGCATAAGTGAACAGCCCGCACAGGATTTGCAGCAGGATCAGCAGCGCGAGCCAGCCGCGCCAGAACTTCAGCAGCAGTACGAAGGGCAGAAAGAACGACATCGTCTGCATTTCTGCCGCCAGCGGCATCCCAACGCCCGAATAGGGGTTCCACCAGGGCACAATGCCGTGCAACCAGTCGCGGGCGCTGAGGAACCCAAGTGGCTGCGTGATCAAGCCGATCGTGGGGTCGCGCCAGCCCGGCGCGCCCGGCAGCCAGCCGCCGACCAATCCGCGGGTCAGGAACTCGACAAACAGCGCGGGATTGCCATGCGCGATGCCGAGCAGCATCAGCGCATGGGCAGCGAAGGGCAGGGCGATCAACGCCAGGATCGGCAGTGAGTGACGGTTTTTGAGAGCGCGCTGCGGCGAGATCATGCCCGGCTCGGTTAACATCTCGGAACCATGCCAGCAATCAGCGCTTCGCACGCCGCGGCGGGTGGATTACACTGGCAGGATGGATGTCGATCGCGCCGCGGGCGCAACCCCCGCCATGGCGCAATGGTTCGCGGCGAAGGCCGAATACCCGGACGCGCTGATTTTTTTCCGGATGGGCGATTTTTACGAATTGTTCTTCGACGATGCCGCAGCGGCATCCGCGGCGCTCGATATTGCACTCACCGCGCGCGGCACCCATCAAGGTGAGCCGATCCCGATGTGCGGCGTGCCGGCTTCGCAACGCGATGTCTATCTCGCCCGTTTGGTCCGGCGCGGTTTTCGGGTGGCGATTGCCGAGCAGATCGAGGCACCGGCGGCGGCCCGTGCGCGGGCGGCGAAATTATCCGGTGGCAAGGCGCTGATCGAGCGCGCGGTGGTCCGGCTGATCACGCCCGGGACCATCACCGAGGAGGCGTTGCTCGATTCCGGCCGGTCCAGCCTGCTGGTCTCGCTCGCGCACGATGCCAGACAGATCGGCGTCGCGTGGATCGACGTTTCGACGGCGTCATTCGAAACCGCGCTGATCGAGCGCGATGAATTACCGGCGCTGCTGGCGCGGCTCGACCCCGCCGAGATTTTGAGCGCGGAGTCAGGTGGTCTGGGTGCGCTGGCCGCGCGGCGGGCCGAGGCCGAGGATGTGCCCGCGCCGGATGCGGCACGCCGGCACCTCGCGCGGGTGTTCGGCGTGGCGTCGCTGGACGCGTTCGGGGCGTTCTCGGCGCTCGAGGCGCAGGCGGCGGCGGCGGCGCTGCGCTATGTCGAGCGCAGCCAGGGCGGCAGCCTGCCGCGAATCGGGCGCCCGGTCCGCCAGAGCGAAACGGGGCTGCTGGTGATGGACGCAGCGACGCGCGCCAGCCTCGATCTGTTGCGCACCCGCGACGGCAGCGAGATGGGCAGCCTGTTCGGCGCGATTCGGCGCACCGTCAGCGCGGCCGGTGCGCGGCACCTGGCGCAGTGGATCGCCGGACCGCTCGATGCGCTCGAACCCTTGCGCGCGCGGCAAGCTGGCTGGCAGAGCCTGCTGGTGATGCCAGATGGCGTGAGGGCGATCCGCACCGCACTGCGCGGCGTGCCCGATCTGGCTCGCGCCCTGGCGCGGCTGAGCCTGGCCGCCGGCAGATCCGGCCGGCTCGCGCCGCGCGACCTGGCGCAGGTGCGCGACGCGATTGCGGCGGCAGAGACCTTGCGGGCGGCTTTGCCTTCGGCCTGTCGGGACGCCGGGCATCCGCTCGCGGCTGATGCGTTGGCCCTCGATCCATCGGCCGATCTGGCACAATTGTTGCGACGCGCCCTGGTGGAGGCTCCGCCGCAACGTGTGGGCGAGGCGCCGTCGATCGTCACCGGCTTTGACGGCGAACTCGATGCCGAGCGCCGCCTGCGCGACGATACCCGGCAGGTGATTGCGGCCCTGCAGACCGACCTCGCGACGCGGTACGGCGTCGCCAGCCTTAAGGTGCGGCACCATCATCAACTCGGCTACGTGATCGAGGTGCCATCGGGCGCGGTCGAAGCGCTGCGTGCCTTCCCCGAACTGGTGCTGCGCCAGGGGTTGGCCGCGGCAGCGCGATTTACCCAACCTGAGCTCTCCGACCTCGATCGTCGGATCGCGGAGGCGCATGATCGGGCGGCGGCACGCGAGGCGTTGATCCTCGATTATCTGCTGCGCCAGGTGATCGCGCAGCAAGAGGCCCTGGCTGGCTGCGCCGCCGCGTTGGCGCGTCTCGATGCGCTGCAATCGGCTGCGAGCCTTGCACAATCCGGCCGCTGGGTCGCGCCGAGCCTGACCATGGACAATGATTTCACGGTCGAGGCCGGTCGCCATCCGGTGGTCGAGGCGGCGCTGCCGCCCGGGGCGCGGTACATCGCCAACGATGCGGATCTGTCACCCGATCGCCGGCTGATGCTGCTCACCGGCCCCAATATGGCCGGGAAATCGACCTTTCTGCGCCAGAATGCGCTGATGATCGTGCTTGCGCAGGCCGGACTGCCGGTGCCGGCGGCCACGGCGCGGGTCGGGCTGGTCGATCGCTTGTTCTCGCGCGTCGGCGCGGCGGATGATCTGGCGGCCGGACGCTCGACCTTCATGGTCGAGATGATCGAAACCGCCGCCATTTTACATCAGGCCGGGCCGCGCAGCTTTGTCATCATCGATGAAATCGGTCGCGGCACCGGCACCCGCGATGGACTTGCGATCGCGCAGGCTGTGTTGGAAGCATTGCACGGCCAGATCCGGTGCCGAACCATTTTCGCGACACATTTTCATGATCTGGTACAGCTTGGTGCGGCGCTGCCACGGCTGCGCCCCTGCACGATGCGGGTGAAATCATGGCGCGGCGAGGTGGTGTTTTTGCACGAGGTGATCGAGGGTGCGGCGGAGCGCAGCTGGGGCGTGCATGTCGCGAAGCTCGCCGGTGTGCCGGATGGGGTGGTGCGGCGGGCTGACATGCTCCTGCGCGCGGCGGAACGCTCGCGTGCTGGCGATCAGGCGCTGCCGCTGTTCGCGGGGCTCGAACCGACGCCTTCGGTTCCGGTCGACGAAGCTTCGGTCTGGCGTGACGCGCTGGCCGCCGCGGCGCCCGATCACCTGACCCCGCGAGAGGCGCTCGATCTGATTTATGCGTGGCGACGAAAGTTTCTTGGCGAGGGCGTACAAGGCGCGGTAGAGAATGGATAGCATGTCAGATCTTACCAACCAGCCCCGCTTCGCCTCGGGTGGACTGCCGCACTCCCAAAGCGACACCAGTAACGCTGCGCGGGATGAGGCGCCGGCCGACCGGCCCGAGATCGCTGCTACCCTCCAATCGCTGATCCCGAAGGGGGCCATGTTGCCGCGTGATGCGGCGCTTGGTTTGTTTCGTCGACAACTTGGGCGGTTGCAGGCCCATGTGCAGACCCGGTTCGAACGTGGTGATCTCGGCGGGCTTGTTGCGGCAAGGTTGCTATCGGGGTTGATGGACGAATTGATCGCGGCGCTGATCGGCTATGCGCTGACCTTGTTGCCGATCGAGCCGGACGACCGGCTCGCCATCGCGGCGACCGGCGGCTATGGGCGTGCCACGCTTGCGCCGTTCAGCGATATCGATCTGCTGTTCCTGACTGACCATGAGCCTTCGGCGCGGGTCGAGCGCGCGGTTGAGTTCATCCTGTATTTTCTATGGGATCTGGGTCTCAAGGTCGGCCACGCCACACGCTCCACCGCCGATTGCCTGACCGAGGCGCAAGGCGATATCACGATCCGCACCTCGTTGCTCGATGCCCGTTGCATCGCCGGCGACCGCGCCTTGTTCGCGCATTTTCAGATCGCCTTCCGCGCTGATTGCGCCGAAGGCAGCCCGGCGGGTTATATCGCGGCGAAGCAGGAAGAGCGCGCGGCGAGGCACAAGCGGTTCGGCGACACGCCCTTCATGGTCGAGCCCAATATCAAGGAAGGCAAGGGCGGTCTTCGGGATCTTCAGACGCTGTACTGGGTTGCCCGCTACGTCTTCGGGACTTTTGCGATGACCGAGCTGGTCGGCCCGACGGCGCCCGGCGGCGGCATCCTCAGCGAAACCGAGGCGCGGGCTTGTAAGCGGGCTTGGGATTACCTTTGGACCGTCAGGTTTCACCTCCATTACGTTGCGGGCCGTGCCGAGGAGCGCCTCACCTTTGATCTGCAGCCGGTGATCGGCGCGCGCATGGGCTATACCCGCCACGGCCGGCAGGACGGCGTGGAACGGTTCATGCGCCACTACTTTCTGGTGGTTCGCGAGGTTGCGCGCGTTACCGGCGTGCTGGAACCGGCGGTTATCCGTGCAGCGCTGGGGCCACCGGCGATTGCGGCGGCGACTGATGCCGAACTCGCCAATGCCGGTTTTGTTCTTGCCGATGGCAAGATTTTGTTCGCGCCGGGCCGTGAGCCCATGGCTGAGCCGCTGCAATTGTTCCGCATTCTGCGATTTGCGCGCGACCGCGCGCTGGCGCTGCACCCGCTGGCTTTGCGTGCGATGATCCGTGGTGCGCGACGAACCGGGGAGTTACGCGGCAACCCGGCCGCGGCTGCCTTGTTTCTTGATCTGCTGTGTGGCGCGACCGAACCGGCCTCGGACGGTGCGACCTGGCTGACCATTCTCAATGAAACCGGTGCTCTGGGGCGCTATCTGCCGGACTGGCGCCGCATCGTCGGCCAGATGCAGTTCGATTCTTATCATGTCTACACGGTCGATATGCATACGATCCATGCGATCAGCGTGCTCAACGCGGTCGAGCGGGGCGATTTGGCGGAAACGCTGCCGGTGGCCAGCGGCATCGCGCAACATCTGCAATCTCGCCGGGCTTTGTATGTCGCGCTGCTGATCCATGATATCGCGAAGGGCAGGGGGGGCGATCATTCTGAAATCGGGGCCGAACTTGCGCTAAGCATCGGCCCGGCGCTCGGTCTCGAGCCTGAGGAAACCGAAATGGTCTCCTGGCTGGTCCTGCATCATCTGTTGCTGAGCCAGACCGCGTTTTCCCGCGATATCGATGACCCGAAGACGATTCTCGATGTGGCGGATGTCGTGCAGTCGCCCGAGCGTCTTCGTCTGTTGCTGATCCTGACCTGCGCGGATATCCGCGCCGTCTCGCCTAAAGTGTGGAACGGCTGGAAAGCGACCTTGCTGCGCGAAATCTACGCCCGCGTCGCCGAAGTGCTCGAAGGCGGGCTGGCCACCACCGAGCGGGACGTGCGGGTTGCCCGCGTCAAGCAGATGGTTGGTGAGTTGCTTGCTGACTGGTCGGGCGCAGATCGCGAGCAGTTTTTGAGCATGGGCTATCCCGGCTACTGGCTGAGTTTTGATCCTGACAGCATTGCCCGCCATGGCCGCCTGATCCGCGATGCCCGGGTTCGCGACCTGCCGCTGGTGGTGGCAACGATCCCCCTGCCGGCCCGCGCCGTAACCGAGGTCGTGGTCTATACCGCCGATCATGCGGGACTCTTCAGCCGCATCGCAGGGGCGCTCGCGGTCGCCGGGGCTTCCATCGTCGATGCGCGCATCCACACCATGACCGATGGCATGGCGCTCGATACGTTCTGGATTCAGGACGCTGGCGGCGGCCCGCTCGATGCGCCGCATCGGCTGGCGCGCGTGTCGGCGCTGATCGAACAGGTGCTGTCCGGTCGGTTGCGCCTCTCGGCCGAGATCCGCAAGGCGGGGCGGACCGTGGTCGGCGGACGGATGCGTGCGATTCATGTGCCGCCGCGGGTTGTGGTCGATAACAGTGCGTCGAACCGTCATACCGTGATCGAGGTAAACGGCCGCGATCGGCCTGGACTGTTGCACGATGTGACGGCGGCGATCAGCGGGCAGGGGCTGCAGATCGCCTCGGCCCATATCACCACCTACGGCGTTCGCGCGGTCGACGTTTTCTATGTCAAGGACGTGTTTGGCCTGAAGGTGGAGAACGAACGTAAACTCGCACAGCTGCGTAGTGCGCTGATCGCCTCGCTGGCCGATCGTCCGGAGGACGCGGCACGGGACCGCGCGACGGTTTAGGCGGCGCGAACCGTTACGGGGCGGTACTTGCTTGCCTTGCAGACAAACCGGTGGCTTGCGTTCGGCGTGCTCGGCCGCGTTCGGTCATCCCCTGCTTGTCGAATGTGCCAATCCGCGCTAGGTGCCCCCCGGGTTTGTCCTACGTCCGTTTGGGCGCGGGGCGATGGGTTAGTCGAGGCGGGCGTGGTGGAACTGGTAGACACGCCAGATTTAGGTTCTGGTGGCGTGAGCTGTGGGGGTTCAAATCCCTCCGCCCGCATGAATGAAGGCTCCGCAAGGTGCAGCGATACTGAGGCCGTGCTTCAGCACGGCCATCACAAGATGGCGTAACGTAAGGATTTTGTTGGACATGCAGGTTACCGAAACGCTGACCGATGGGCTGAAGCGCAACTTCACCGTGGTCATTCCCGGCAGCGATTTAAGCGAAAAGCGCGACAAGCGCCTCGCCGAATTGTCGAAGACGATGCAGATGCCGGGGTTTCGGCCGGGTAAAGTGCCGCTGTCGATGGTGCGCAAGCGCTTCGGTGAGGCTGTTGCCGCCGAGGTGCTCGAAGCCTCGGTGAACGACGCAACCGATAAAATGATGGCCGAGCGTAGCCTGCGCCCCGCTGTCTCGCCAAAGGTCGAAGTCGTAAACGCCGGTACCGAGGCCGATCTCGAGTTCAAGATTGAGATGGAAGTGCTGCCGGAGGTGACATTGCCCGACCTCAAGTCGCTGACGCTGACGCGTCCGGTTGCGCCGGTCACTGACGCCGAAGTGGATGAGGCGATTGCAAAATTCGCAGATCAACGCGCGACGCTGGTGCCTGTTGAAGAGGTTCGCCCGGCGGTGACCGGTGATATCGTGACGGTGGATTTCCTGGGCAAGCTCGATGGCACGCCGTTCGAGGGCGGGACCGCGCAGGATTCCGATGTTGAGATCGGCGGCTCCGGCTTCATTCCTGGATTCGCGGAACAGATCGAAGGCATGTCGGTCGGGGAGGAGAAAGTCATCAATGTGACGTTCCCGACGGAATATCACGCGGCTAATTTGGCGGGTAAAGATGTCACATTCGACATCACCGTGAAGGCGTTGAAGCAGAAAATTCCCGCGGTGATCGACGATGCGTTCGCCGAGACCAACGGGTTTGAAAACTTGGAGGAATTTCGTAAATTCTTCAAGGATCGGCTTGAGCAGCAGCGCGCCGGTGCCAGCCGCATGAAAGTGAAGCGCGCGTTGCTTGATGAACTGGCCAAGCAGGCCGACTTTCCCGCGCCGGAAACGCTGGTCGAGGCGGAATTCGCCGAAATCTGGCGCCAGGTGGAGGCCGAACGGGCCGGCGGTCGGCTCGATGCGGAAGATGCTGCGAAGGACGAAGAGACGCTGCGCGCCGAATACCGCGCCATCGCCGATCGCCGCGTGCGACTCGGCCTGCTCGTCGCGGAGATTGGCCGCAGTACCAATCTGCAGGTGACCGAGCAGGATCTGCGCCGCGCGATGATCAACGAAATGCAGCAATTCCCTGGCCAGGAAAAGATGATCATCGATTTCTACCAGAAAAATCCCCGCGCGATGGATCGTCTCCGTGGGCCGATTTTCGAGGATAAAGTCGTCGATCACGCGCTCGAACTCGCCACCGTGACGGACCAGGAGGTCACGGCCGAGGTGCTGTTCGCTGACGACGAGGAGTGATCAGCCCCCGCATGGGGGGTTTACGACAGCCCGATCTCGGCTCATCTTAAAGATCTGCGATGATGGTTCCGGCCTTGGTAAGGCGGAACCATGATCGGCAGGCATAGATTTTCATGCGGGTGCGGCCTTCCCGGCCCGCGACCAGGAGATAGACCCCGATGGACCGCGATCCGACCGAATATTACATGAACAGCCTGGTGCCGATGGTCGTCGAACAGACCGCCCGCGGTGAACGCTCTTATGATATTTTCTCGCGTCTGCTCAAAGAGCGGATCATTTTCCTGACAGGCACCGTCTATGATCAGGTCGGTTCATTGATCTCGGCGCAGTTGCTGTTCCTAGAAAGTGAAAATCCGTCGAAGGACATATCTTTTTACATCAATAGTCCGGGTGGCGTCGTTTCGGCTGGCCTCGCGATCTATGACACGATGCAATACATCAAATCGCCGGTTTCGACCGTCTGTATCGGTCAGGCGGCTTCGATGGGTAGCCTCCTGCTCGCGGCCGGCGAGAAGGGGAAGCGTTACGCTCTGCCGAATTCGCGCATTATGGTCCATCAACCGTCGGGTGGTGCGCAGGGCCAGGCGGCTGATATCGAAATTCAGGCCCGTGAGATCCTGACGCTGCGCCGGCGCCTGAACGATATCTATGTGACGCATACGGGTCAGACGCTGGAGGATATCGAAAGCGCGTTGGAACGCGATCGGTTCATGTCGGCGGACGAGGCAAAGATTTTCGGCCTGGTCGATGAGGTTATGGCGCATAAGCCGACCGGTCCATCGGAGTCTTCCAGCAAGGACGCCAAGAAAGAGGCGGCCTGATCGCGCATAACTGAGGCGGAATGTTGCATGGCTGCGACATGCCGCATCAGAATGCTTGTATGATCCCGAGTTGGGGTCTAGTCTTCCCGCGATGATTAAAGCGCCGCACTTTCTGGGGCGCTGCTGGAGCGTCGATGAGCACTAAGTCCGGAGATTCTAAGAACACATTGTACTGCTCGTTCTGCGGCAAGTCGCAGCATGAGGTGATTAAGCTGATCGCGGGGCCGACCGTATTCATCTGCAACGAATGCGTCGAACTGTGCATGGATATCATCCGTGAGGATAATCGCACCCATCTGGTGAAAACGCGGGATGGTGTGCCGACGCCGCGCGAGATCTGCAAGGTGCTCGATGACTATGTGATCGGTCAGGATCAGGCGAAGAAGGTCCTGAGCGTCGCGGTCCATAACCATTACAAGCGCTTGGCCCACGCACAGAAGAACAATGACATCGAAATCGCCAAGTCCAACATCCTGCTGCTTGGTCCGACCGGTTCCGGCAAGACATTGCTCGCGCAGACGTTGGCGCGGATTCTGGACGTGCCATTCACAATGGCCGATGCGACGACGCTGACCGAAGCGGGCTACGTGGGTGAAGATGTCGAGAACATCATCCTGAAATTGTTGCAGTCGGCCGATTACAATGTCGAGCGGGCGCAGCGCGGCATCGTTTACATCGATGAAGTCGACAAGATCAGCCGGAAATCGGATAACCCCTCGATCACCCGTGATGTATCGGGCGAGGGCGTGCAGCAGGCCCTGTTGAAGATCATGGAAGGTACTGTCGCCTCGGTGCCGCCGCAGGGTGGGCGCAAGCATCCGCAGCAGGAGTTTCTCCAGGTCGACACCACCAACATCCTGTTCATCTGCGGCGGTGCGTTTTCGGGTCTTGAGAAGATTATTTCCCAGCGTGGAAAGGGGTCGGGCATCGGCTTTGGTGCCGACGTGCGCGACCCCAGCGAGCGTCGTACCGGAGCGGTACTGCGCGAAGTGGAGCCCGAGGATTTGCTCAAGTTCGGCCTGATCCCTGAGTTTATCGGCCGCCTGCCGGTCGTCGCCACGCTCGAGGACCTGGACGAGGTGGCGCTGATCGAGATTCTGAGCAAGCCGAAGAACGCGTTGGTCAAACAATATGGCCGGTTGTTCGAGATGGAAGGCGTGAAGCTCAATTTCACGGAGGACGCACTCCGCGTCGTTGCGTCGCGGGCAATTCAGCGTAAGACCGGTGCCCGCGGCCTTCGGTCGATCATGGAGCAGATCCTTTTGGCGACCATGTTCGATCTACCAGGGCTCGACAGTGTCGAAGAGGTGGTGATTAACGGCGAAGTGGCGGAAGGTCGTGCCGAGCCCTTGTTTATTCACGGTAAAGAACGGGCTGAGACAGCTTCTTGATCGATAAGCCGGCTGCCCAGGACTGGTGGTACGTCAGCGGCAAGAAGCCGGCATGCTCGATCCTCGGCCTTGAACGCTGTTGCGCTAACGAAAACCTAACCCCATATCGCCAAGGTGGCCGGATGAACCGGCACCGTTTCCTGTGCCGTAGTCGGGCAGGGATCGCGGCGTAAGAAAGGTAGTCTGATGTCAGAGGCCAATCCCAAGAAAATAAAGTCAGCGGGTGCGAAGGTGAAATCGCCCGTCGTGATCGCCGGTGAAGCGTTGTCGGTCTTGCCATTGCGCGACATCGTCGTGTTTCCGCACATGATCGTGCCGCTTTTCGTCGGTCGTGAAAAATCGGTGCGCGCGCTGGAAGGCGTGATGAAGGACGATAAGCAGATCCTTCTGGTCGCTCAGCGTAATGCCCAGCAGGACGACCCGGCAGCGTCCGACATCTACGATGTCGGCACTGTTTCCACCGTGTTGCAGTTGCTGAAACTGCCCGACGGCACCGTCAAGGTTCTGGTTGAGGGTGTGCGCCGGGCTAGGATCACCGGCTTCAATGAAGTCGACAGTCATTTCGAGGTTCTGGCCGAGACGCTCGACGACATCGTCGATCACTCCAAGGAGACCGAGGGGCTGGCGCGCGGTGTGGTGACCCAGTTCGAGCAATATATAAAGTTGAACAAGAAGATCGCGCCCGAGGTACTGGTGTCGATCAACCAGATCGATGATCCCTCGAAGTTGGCCGATACCATTGCCAGCCATCTCGGCCTGAAGATTTCCGACAAGCAGGAATTGCTGGAGACGGCCTCGGTTGCCGAACGGCTCGAGCGCGTGTTCGCCCACATGGAGGCCGAAATCGGCGTCCTGCAGGTTGAGAAGCGTATTCGCAATCGGGTGAAGCGCCAGATGGAGAAGACCCAGCGCGAATATTACCTCAACGAACAGCTCAAGGCGATCCAGAAGGAGTTGGGCGAGGGCGAGGAAGGCAAGGACGAGACGGCCGAGCTTGAGGAAAAGATCAAGACGCTCAAGCTGACCAAGGAAGCCCGCGAAAAGGCGACCGCGGAGCTGAAGAAACTCAAGACCATGAGCCCGATGAGCGCGGAAGCGACCGTTGTGCGCAATTATCTCGACTGGTTGCTGGGCATCCCGTGGAAGAAGCGCGCGAAGATCAAGAACGACGTGATCGAGGCCGAACGTGTGCTCGATGGCGATCATTACGGGCTTGAGAAGGTCAAGGAGCGCATTATCGAATATCTGGCTGTGCAATCGCGCAGCCCGAAGCTGCGGGGACCGATCCTGTGCCTGGTTGGGCCACCCGGTGTCGGCAAGACATCGCTCGGTAAATCGGTTGCGAAGGCAACCGGGCGCAATTTCGTGCGGATGTCACTGGGTGGCATGCGCGATGAGGCCGAAATCCGCGGTCATCGCCGGACTTACATCGGCTCGATGCCGGGTAAGGTCATCCAGGGTATGAAGAAAGCCAAGACGTCGAACCCGTTGTTCCTGCTCGACGAGATCGACAAACTTGGTGCTGATTGGCGCGGCGACCCGACCTCGGCGCTCCTCGAAGTCCTCGATCCTGAACAGAACGCGACCTTCAATGACCATTATCTGGAAGTTGATTACGATCTGTCGGACGTAATGTTCGTAACGACGGCCAACTCACTGCGGATGCCGCAACCGCTGCTCGATCGGATGGAGATCATTCGCATCCCGGGGTATACTGAGGATGAGAAGGTGGAGATCGCGAAGCGCCATCTGGTCGAGAAACAGGCCGAAGCGCATGGGTTGAAAAAGGGTGAGTGGTCGGTCTCGGACGATGCAATTCGGGAGTTGATTCGGACGTACACGCGCGAGGCGGGTGTGCGTAATCTGGAGCGCGAGTTGGCCAATCTGGCACGCAAATCGGTCAAGGAAATCGTCACCAAGAAGGTTGCCAAGGTGGCTGTGACTTCGAAGAATCTCGAAGCGTTCGCCGGTGTACCCCGATTCCGGTTTGGCGAGACCGAGGCGGAAGATATGGTGGGCGTCGTTACCGGGCTTGCCTGGACGGAAGTCGGCGGCGAGATTCTCACAATCGAGAGCGTGCTGCTGCCCGGCAAGGGCAACGTCAAGCAGACCGGCAAGCTTGGCGATGTTATGCAGGAAAGTGTCTCGGCTGCGATTTCCTATATCCGGTCGCGCGCCATCAGTTTCGGCATCAAGCCACCGTTGTTCGAAAAGCGTGATATCCATGTCCATGTGCCGGAAGGTGCAACCCCGAAGGATGGGCCATCTGCCGGCATTGCGATGGCCGTCTCGATTATTTCTGCGCTGACCGGCGTTCCGGTACGCAAGGATATCGCGATGACGGGCGAAATCACGTTACGTGGCAGGGTTTTACCAATTGGCGGATTGAAGGAGAAGCTTCTGGCAGCTTTGCGTGCGGGTATAACCACGGTGCTGATCCCGAAGGACAACGAGAAAGACCTTGCCGAGATTCCCGACAACGTTAAAAAATCACTGAAAATCATCCCAGTATCGCATGTGGATGATGTGATTTCGCAAGCGTTGGTGCGTAAGCTCGAACCGATCGAGTGGGAAGAGCCGGTCGAGCCGATCTCGCCGCGATCAGCCGAGCCTGCCGGGACCGCATTGCCGCATTGATCCTGAAGCGTGAAGGCCGTTAAAAAAAGGCTTAAATGACTGTCATAGGGCCGGTTTCTGCTTCGTCTTCGTTGACGAGTGAGAACCGGCCCTTCTAGTGTGCGACCACCGAATCGGACGCAACATACCAAGGGCAGGCCACTGTTGCTTGCGCTCGTGCTGTTTAGTTTTACAACTGGGAGACCACCTCGTGAACAAAATGGATCTAGTCGCCGACGTCGCGGAACAGACCGACCTTTCGAAAGCCAAGGCGACCGAGGTCGTCGACGCTGTATTTGCCGCGATCGAATCGGCGCTGAAGCAGAAGCAGGAAGTCCGCCTGGTGGGCTTCGGCACATTCGGCACCGCAGAGCGCAAGGCCGGGATTGGCCGCAACCCGCGCACTGGCGAAGAAATCAAAATCCCGGCATCGACCTCCGTGCGCTTTAAGCCGGGCAAAACCCTGAAAGACGCAGTTAACTAAATTGGTACTTTCGGCTGGATAGGCCGGCAGTTCTCTTCCACGCTCAAGACGGTAGAATGGCGGCGCTGCGCTGAGCAGGCCGTCTTTTCGGGCGGTTAGCTCAGCGGTAGAGCGTCTCGTTTACACCGAGAGGGTCGGCGGTTCGATCCCGTCACCGCCCATACGGTCTTCAATCCCTTTCGATATATCTTTACCCACCCCCTGACGCATCATTCATCTTTCGGATGGCTCGGCGACAGGTCGCATCCCCATTTGTTCTGGGTTATCCACTCAACGGAGGATTGCGTATGCTGAAAAACATGAAAGCACTGTTGGCCTTATGTCTCGTTCTCGGGCTGTCCGCGTGCGGTAACACGCCCGGTAGCCGCGCGCTCAGCGGGGGCGTGCTGGGTGCGGGTGCTGGCGCGGGCATTTCCGCGCTGACTGGGGGTAAGCCCGCCACCGGTGCGTTGATTGGTGGTGGAGCGGGTGCCATTGGAGGAGCGGTCACTGCACCGTAAAATATCCCGTCCCGCTTGACGCCTACAGGTCGGCGCGTTACGAGCAGCCCAACGACGCGGGTGTAGCTCAGTTGGTTAGAGCGCCGGCCTGTCACGCCGGAGGTCGCGGGTTCGAGCCCCGTCACTCGCGCCATTTTTTGGTTTAGTGACAACCATCTCTTACGTAAGTTTGATGGATCACGTTCGGAGGGAGCGCCGATCGCCGTACGTAGCGGGCTTGACCTGTTTCGTGCACGATACGACAAGTGGAAAGCAGACGATGCTGGGCGTCGGTAGTCGCTTCTTAAGCGACACGGGCGTAAACTTGGGGCATGATATAGGCGGACCGCGATGCAGCCGAGCTTGATGAATTACTTTCCGATTTTGGTTTTCCTTGGTATTGCGGGACTGATTGGCGCGGCATTCGTGATGGGCTCCCTGCTGGTCGCCCGACAGAATCCCTACGGAGAAAAACTCGGAGCCTATGAGTGCGGGTTTGAGCCGTTCGGGGACGCGCGCCGCAAATTCGACGTCCGCTATTACCTCGTCGCCATCCTGTTCATTATTTTCGACGTCGAGGTCGCGTTCTTGTTTCCCTGGGCCGTCAGCCTGTCGCATGTCGGCCTGCTCGGCTTCTGGTCGATGATGGGGTTCCTCGCAATTCTGGTGGTCGGGTTTATCTACGAATGGCGCAAGGGCGCTCTCGACTGGGAATAAGCGGTCCGGAATAAGCCCAAACGCCCACGCCACGCGGCGCCTGGGAATAACGCATGATTATGGTTATTGACCGGATACCGGTCTGATCGGAAGGCATGAGATGAACGCCGTGCAGCAACCCGAAATTGCCTGGAACCGTGAGGCGCTTGCGCCCGGTGCCGAACAGGACGCGGTGATCCGCGGCATTACGGGTGAAATCGCTGGCAAGGGCTTCGTGGTTGCCAATCTCGACAAATTGGTAAATTGGGCTCGCACAGGCAGTTTGTGGCCGATGACGTTCGGTCTCGCCTGCTGTGCGGTCGAGATGATCCATGCCTATATGCCGCGCTGGGATCTCGACCGATTCGGCATTATCCCACGCAACTCGCCGCGGCAGAGCGATGTGATGATCGTTGCGGGGACGCTGACCAACAAAATGGCGCCCGCCCTGCGCAAAGTGTATGATCAGATGCCAGAACCGCGCTGGGTGATCTCGATGGGCAGCTGTGCCAATGGCGGTGGGTACTATCATTTTTCCTACTCGGTGGTGCGCGGCTGCGACCGGATTGTGCCGGTCGATATTTACGTGCCGGGCTGCCCGCCGACCGCCGAGGCGTTGGTCTACGGCATCATGCAGCTTCAGAAAAAGATCCGCCGCACCGGGACGATCTTCCGTGAGTGACACCACCACACCAGACGCTCTGGCGCTTGACCCCTTCGCGGCCGCGCTTGGCGCACTGCCGGGCGTGACATCGGTCGTCATGGAGCGTGATGAGCGCATCGTCCACGCGAATCGCACTGATCTGGCGGCCTTGATGACCGTGCTACGTCGTGATGCTCGATTCGCCTTCGAGCAATGCATGGACGTCTGCGGCGTCGACTGGCCACAGCGCGACGAGCGGTTCGATGTTGTCTATAATCTATTGTCGGTAACGCGGAACGATCGGCTGCGCGTGATCGTCAGGACTGATGAAACCGCATCGGTTCCCAGTGTCACCGGGATCTGGCCGGGCACGGCTTGGTGGGAGCGCGAGGTGTTCGATCTGTTCGGCGTTACGTTCGATGGTCTGGCCGATCATCGCCGCATCGTATCGGACTATGGGTTTGAAGGTCATCCGCTGCGCAAGGATTTCCCGCTCACCGGTCATGTCGAACTCCGCTACGATGAGGAGCAGAAGCGCGTGGTCTATGAAAAAGTCGCGTTAACCCAGGAGTTCCGCAATTTTGACTTCCTCTCGCCCTGGGAAGCCATGACGACGCTGCCCGGCGATGAAAAAGCGCATCGGCCGGCAACGAGCGCGCCCGCGGTGAAGCCATGAGCGGCGGATTGCATGAGGCGGCTCCCGGTCGGGAGACGCGGACGCTCGACCTCGAACGGCATACCGTCAATGTCGGGCCGCAGCATCCGGCGACGCACGGCGTGCTGCGGCTGATCATGGAACTTGAGGGAGAAACCGTCACCCGGGCCGATCCGCACATCGGACTGCTCCACCGCGGCACCGAAAAATTGATCGAGTACAAATCCTATCTGCAGGCGGTGCCGTATTTCGATCGGCTCGATTACGTCTCGCCGATGTGCTGCGAACACGCCTTTGCGCTGGCCACCGAAAAATTGCTGGGCATTGCCGTGCCGGATCGGGGTCAGTGGATTCGTGTGCTGTTTTCCGAAATTACGCGAATCCTGAACCATCTGCTTACGGTCGTGCATCTGGCGCTCGATATCGGTGCGCAGTCACCCAGCCTTTGGGGCTACGAGGAGCGCGAAAAACTACTGACGTTTCATGAGGCGGTCTCGGGGGCGCGTTTCCACGCCAATTACTTCCGCCCTGGCGGTGTCTCGAAGGATCTGCCGGCCGGCCTTGCTGATGAAATCTGGGCTTGGAGCGAGACCTTTCCGAAATTCCTCGCCGATTTGCAGAATTTGTTGAACGATAACCGCATTTTTCGCCAACGCCTGGTCGATATTGGCATCATTTCCGCCGAGGATGCGCTGGGAATGGGATTTTCCGGGCCGAACCTCCGCGCCGCCGGCATTGCGTGGGACCTGCGGCGCGCGCAGCCTTATGATAAATACGGCGAGGTCGAGTTCGATATTCCGGTTGGCCGCCATGGTGATTGTTTTGATCGGTATCTGGTCCGCATCCATGAGATGGGCGAGAGCTTGAAAATCATCCGCCAGGCGTTGCAGAAAATGCCGCAGGGCCCGGTGAAGGTGCAGGACCACAAGATCACCCCGCCCAAGCGCGCTGAAATGAAGCGCTCGATGGAGGCGCTGATCCACCATTTCAAACTCTACACCGAGGGCTATCACGTGCCGGCGGGCACCACCTATACGGCGGTGGAGGCTCCCAAGGGCGAGTTCGGCGTGTATCTGATCGCGGATGGTACGAACCACCCCTACCGCTGCAAGATCCGCGCGACCGGGTTTTCGCATTTGCAGGCGCTTGAAATGATGTCGAAGGGCCATTTGCTGGCCGATGCCATAGCGGTGCTCGGCTCGATCGATATCGTGTTCGGCGAAGTGGACCGCTAAGCGATGAACGACATGACAACTGAAACCTTCAGCTTCGACGACGTGAGCGAGGCAAAAATTCCGGGCATCATTGCCAAATATCCGGCCGGACGGCAGGCCAGCGCGGTGATGCCGCTGCTCGATCTGGCGCAGCGCCAGATGGCCCGTCTGACCGATCACGCCTGGGTGCCGCGGGCGGCGATGGATGTGATCGCCGATCGGCTCGCGATGCCGCGGATGCGCGTGTATGAGGTCGCGACCTTCTACACGATGTTCCACCTCAAGCCGGTGCGGAAATTCCACCTCCAGGTCTGCACCACCACGCCGTGCTGGCTGCGGGGATCGGATGCCGTGCTTGAGGTCTGCCGCCACGCGGTGGCTACTCATGGCGACCTGTTCAGCATGGAAGAGCTGGAATGCGTCGGTGCGTGCGTCAATGCACCGGTGCTGGTCATCAATGACGATTACTACGAAGACCTTGACGGCGCGCGCACCGAAGCTCTGCTTGAGGCCTTCCGGCGCGGGGAGGCGCCGAAACCCGGCTCGACCATCGGCCGGCAGAATTCGGCGCCGGAAGGCGGCCGCACCACCCTGTTCGCCGATGTGACCAAGCACGACACCGGAGCAGACTCCTGATGCTGAGTGACAAGGACCGGATTTTCACCAATCTCTATGGCATCCATGATTGGCGCCTCGCGGGTGCCAGGTCCCGCGGCGACTGGGATGGCACTGCGGATATTCTGGCGCGTGGGCGCGAGGCGATCATTGAAGAGGTGAAAGCATCGGGCCTGCGGGGCAGGGGCGGTGCAGGGTTTCCGACCGGGTTGAAATGGTCGTTCATGCCGAAGGCGAGCGATGGCAGGCCAAGCTATCTGGTGGTCAACGCCGATGAAAGCGAACCGGGCACGTGCAAGGATCGCGACATTATTCGCCATGATCCGCACAAACTGGTCGAAGGCTGCCTGATCGCGAGTTTCGCAATGGGTGCGCACCAGGCGTTCATTTATATTCGTGGGGAATATTATAATGAATATCTGCACCTCCAGGCGGCCGTGGATGAAGCGCGCGAGGCCGGGCTGATCGGACCTGATGCCTGCGGCTCGGGCTGGGCGTTCGACATCACGATCCATCGTGGGGGTGGTGCGTATATCTGCGGCGAGGAATCGGCTTTGCTCGAAAGTCTTGAGGGAAAGAAAGGCCTGCCCCGCATGAAGCCGCCGTTCCCGGCCGCAATGGGCGTGTATGGCTGCCCGACGACGGTGAACAATGTCGAATCGATATCGTGCGTTTCGACCATCCTACGGCGGGGTGCTGGTTGGTTTTCCGCGCTCGGCAGACCAAAGAATTCAGGCACGAAGCTTTACTGCATCTCCGGCCATGTCAATAAGCCCTGCACGGTCGAGGATGAACTCGGGCTGCCGCTGCGCGACCTGATCGAGCGCCACGCCGGCGGCGTGCGCGGCGGGTGGGATAATCTGCTCGCGGTCATTCCAGGTGGTTCCTCGGTTCCGATGATCCCGAAGTCGGTCTGCGACACCGTGCTGATGGATTTTGACAGCCTGCGCGAAGCTGGCAGCGGCCTCGGCACCGCAGCCGTGATCGTGATGGATAAATCGACCGATCTGATCCGCGCCATCGCCCGGATATCGGCCTTCTACAAGCACGAAAGCTGTGGCCAGTGCACGCCGTGCCGCGAGGGCACGGGCTGGTTGATGCGGATGATGAACCGCATGGCCGAAGGCCGCGCTGAGTTTGCCGAAATCGACCTGATGGAGCAGATTACTAAGCAACTCGAAGGTCATACGATCTGCATGCTGGCCGATGCGGCGGCATGGCCAATCCAGGGGCTGCTGCGTCATTTCCGCCCGGTGGTCGAACAGCGGATCGCGGACTACAAGGCGCGTACGGCGCCAAAAATCGCGGCGGAATGACGGAGTTTGGCCATGCAGCACAGTGAGTTGAACGAAGCCCTGCAGATCGCCTCATCCGACATCTCCGATTCGGTGTTCGAGATGGTCAAGCTGGAGCGGGTGAGCTTTAACGACGCCGGCATGGCCGGTGCGCGGTTTACCGATGTCAACATGTCGGGTGTGACGTTTCAGGCCGTCGATCTGTCCGGTGCACGGATCGAGGATGCCTTGCTGCCGGGCATGGTGGTCAAGGATGCCAATATGTCCGGTGCGCGGTTTCAGGACGTCTCGCTGGCCGGCGCCGTCATCGATCAGGTCGATCTGTCTGGCGCGATGATTTCCAACTGCACGCTGGCCGGCATGAAGATCGACGGTATCGAGGTGGAGAAACTGCTCGCCGTCTACCGGAGCCAGCGCTGATGCCCAAGGTTACCGTCGATGGAATCGAACTCGAAGTCCCCAACGGCTTTACCGTGTTGCAGGCCGCCGAGGCCGCCGGAAAGGAAATTCCGCGATTTTGTTACCATGACCGCCTGTCGATCGCCGGTAACTGCCGGATGTGCCTGGTCGAGATTGAAAAAATGCCCAAGCCGGTCGCCTCCTGCGGCCAGCCGGTCGGCGAGGGTATGGTGATTTTTACCGACACGGAAAAAGTGCGCCAGTCCCGCCGTAACGTAATGGAATTCCTGCTTATCAATCACCCGCTCGATTGCCCGATTTGTGATCAGGGCGGCGAGTGCGATCTGCAGGATGAGGCGGTTGGCTACGGCCGCGATCACACCCGCTATCACGAAAACAAGCGCGCGGTGACCGATAAAAATTTCGGCCCGCTGGTCAAAACCGTGATGACCCGCTGCATTCAGTGCACGCGCTGCGTGCGGTTCCTCTCCGAAGTTGCCGGGGTGCCCGAACTGGGTGCGACCTCGCGCGGCGAGACCATGGAAATCACCAATTACGTCGAGCGGGGCCTCACCTCGGAATTATCTGGGAATATCATCGATCTCTGCCCGGTTGGTGCGCTGACGGCCAAGCCCTATGCGTTCGTCGCGCGCACCTGGGAACTTCGCAAGACTGACAGTATCGATGTGTTCGACGCGGTCGGCGCCAATATCCGCGTTGATACCCGTGGCGGCGAAGTGCTGCGTGTGCTGCCGCGCATCAATGATGCAGTGAACGAGGAATGGCTGGCCGATAAGTCACGGTTCGCGATCGATGGGCTGAAACGCAAACGGTTGGATCGGCCGTGGATCCGTCGCAATGGCAAGTTGCAGGCGGTGACATGGGATGCCGCGCTGTCTGCTGTGGCAGCGCGGCTGAACGGTGCTGAACCCGGGCGTATCGGCGCGATTGCCGGCGATCTTTGCGATGCCGAGAGCATGATGGCGCTGAAGGATCTGATGGTCGGGCTCGGATCGCATAATTTCGATTGCCGCCAGGATGGCGCTGTGCTCGATACCAGCAATCGCGCATTCTATCTGTTCAATACCACAATCGAGGGAATCGACGAGGCGGACGCGGTACTGTTAGTCGGTCTTGATCCGCGCCGCGAAGCGCCCGTCCTGAATGCGCGCATCCGCCGCCGCTGGGCTGAAAACACCGGTTTCGTCGCTGGCCTGATCGGGCCGAACGCGGACATCACCTATGGCTACACCCATTTGGGCGAGGATGGCGCGGCGCTGCGGGCCCTCCTCGATCCCGGGCATGAGTTCGCCATGATGATGGCGGCGGCGAAAAAGCCCTTGGTGATCGTTGGCCAGCAGGCACTCGCCCGACCGGATGGTGCTGCGGTGTTCGCCGCCTGCTGGCAAATTGCAGAGACTGCTGGGGCCCTGACCGCTGACTGGCATGGCTTCAACGTGCTGCATAATGCGGCGGCGCGCGTCGGCGGGCTCGACATCGGGTTTGTGCCCGCTGACGGCGGCAAGAACGTTGCCGGCATGGTGGCGGGCGGTGTCGATGTGCTGTGGCTACTGGGCGCCGATGAAATCGACATGACAGCACTGCCGCCGGATGTCTTCGTGATCTATCAGGGGCACCATGGGGATCGCGGCGCCGCGCGCGCCGATGTCATTCTGCCTGGTGCCGCCTATACTGAAAAGCCCGGCACTTACGTGAACACCGAAGGGCGCGTCCAACGCGCTCAGCGCGCGATTTTCCCGCCCGGCGAAGCGCGCGAGGACTGGACGATTGTACGTGCGGTCAGCGCGCTGGTCGGCAAGACGCTGCCTTACGATAATATTGAGGCGCTGCGTCGGCGGATGACGGAAGCGAATCCGGTGTTCGCCAACCCGGATACGGTTCGCCGCATTGCGCCCCAAGCGGGTCTCACACCGCCGGGTGACGTCGGTCAATTGAGCGATGCGAAATTCACCGCGGCTTTTGCCACTTATTACCAGACCGATCCTATCAGCCGCTCCAGCCCGACCATGGCGAAATGTGTCACTGAAATCCTGCCGCCTGCCATGCCGGCGCCTATCCAGCGGGCGGCGGAGTAGGGGCATGGCAACCGGATTTTTCGCCACCGATTTCGGTATTCTGATCCTGACATTGCTGAAAGCTCTCGCGTTGATCGTGCCGTTGCTGATCGGCGTCGCCTATCTTACCTACGCCGAGCGCAAGGTCCTGGCCGCCGTGCAACTCCGCAGGGGCCCGAACGTGACCGGCCCGTTTGGCCTGTGGCAGCCCTTTGCGGACGCCATCAAGATGTTGTTCAAGGAAACCATCATCCCGGACGGGTCCAATCGCTATCTGTTTTTGTTTGCACCGGTCATCACCTTTGGGCTCGCGATCATCGCCTGGGCCGTGATTCCGGTAAACGACCATTGGGCGATCGCGAACATCAATGTCGGCATGCTGTATCTGTTTGCGATCTCCTCGCTTGGCGTCTATGGCGTGATCATCGCGGGTTGGGCCAGTAATTCCAAATTCGCCTTCCTGGGTGCGATGCGCAGCGCCGCGCAGATGGTCAGCTACGAGGTCTCGATTGGTCTGGTGATCCTGTCGGTTCTGGTGTGCACCGGCAGTCTTAATCTCAACGCCATCGTGCTCGCCCAGCGCAACATCTGGTTCGCCATTCCGCTACTGCCGATGCTGGTGGTGTTCTTCATCTCCGGCCTGGCCGAGACAAATCGCGCGCCGTTCGATCTGCCGGAAGGCGAGAGCGAAATCGTTGCCGGCTTCTTCGTCGAATACAGCGCCATGAGCTTCGCGCTGTTCTTCCTCGGCGAATATGCGAACATGATCCTGATGAGTGGCATGACCACGATTTTGTTCCTCGGTGGATGGCTCTCGCCGATTCCGTTTATTCCGTTCACCTGGGTTCCCGGCCCGATCTGGTTCATCCTCAAAGTCGCGGTCTGCCTGTTCGTATTCCTCTGGGTGCGCGCGACCCTGCCGCGGTTCCGCTACGATCAACTCATGCAACTCGGCTGGAAAGTGTTCCTGCCACTCTCACTAGGCTGGCTGGTGCTGACGGCGAGCGCACTCGAGATTTTCGGATGGTTGCCCCATGCTTGAGCCAGGGAAAAGAGAAGACTCCTTTTTTGTTAAAAAGAAGCAAAAAACTTTTATTCGCTGGTCCACGGGCGTTGTCACGTTCACGGCCCTGATTAACAAAAGTTTTTTTGCTTCTTTTTTTACAAAAAAAGAAGTCCTTCTCCCTTCGCCGTTTTGGAAGCATCCTCAATGCCCCTGCTAGACCGCACCGCCCGCAGCTTTCTGCTGCTGGAAATCCTCTCCGGCATGGCGATCACCTTGCGCTATTTCTTCAAGCGCAAAGCGACGCTGAATTACCCATACGAAAAAAACGCGATCAGCCCGCGCTTCAAGGGCGAGCACGCGCTGCGCCGGTATCCCAATGGCGAGGAACGCTGCATCGCCTGCAAATTATGCGAAGCGATCTGCCCGGCGCAGGCCATAACCATCGAGGCCGAACCGCGCGACGATGGGTCGCGCCGCACCACGCGCTACGATATCGACATGACGAAATGCATCTATTGCGGTCTGTGCGAGGAAGCTTGCCCGGTCGACGCCATCGTCGAAGGTCCGAATTTCGAATTCGCGACCGAAACCCGCGAGGAATTGCTCTATGACAAGCAGAAACTGCTCGACAACGGCGATCGCTGGGAGCCTGAACTTGCCAAGCGCCTCGAACTCGATGCGCCGTACCGGTAAGCCGCACGCATGATCGCCGCCATCGCCTTCTATGCGTTTGCCGCCATCCTGCTTGCCTCGGCGTGCATGGTGATTACTGCGCGCAACCCGGTCCATTCGGTGCTGTTCCTCATTTTAGCGTTCATAAACGCCGCCGCTCTGTTCGTTCTCGCCGGCGCGGAATTCCTGGCGATGGTTCTGGTCATCGTTTACGTCGGTGCGGTCGCGGTGCTGTTCTTGTTCGTTGTGATGATGCTGGATGTCGATTTCGCTGCCCTGCGCGAGGGATTCCAGCGTTATGCGCCGTTGGGCCTGACGATCGGCTTCATCCTGATGGTCGAGATCGGGCTGACCGCCGTCAACTGGACCATCGCCCCGGCCGCACATCTGGCGGTATTGGTCCCGACGCCGGAACATCTGACCAATACCAATGCGCTGGGTAACCTGATCTACACACGCTACATGTTCGCCTTCGAACTGGTCGCGCTGCTGCTGCTGGTTGCCATGGTCGGCGCCATTGTGTTGACTCATACCGATCGGCGTGGCCCGCGGCGTCAGAACATCAATAGTCAGCACGATCGTACGATCGCGCAGACCCTTACCATGGTGAACATGAAACTTGGCGATGGCTCACGCCAGATCACGCCTGCCGCACGCAACGCTGAACCGGACAAGGAGACGGCGCGATGAGCATCGGCCTCGGGCATTATCTGATTGTCGCCGGTCTGCTGCTGATCATCGGGATTTTCGGGATTTTCCTGAACCGCAAGAACGTCATCGTCATCATGATGTCGATCGAGTTGATCCTGCTGGCGGCCAACATCAATTTCGTCGCGTTTTCGGCCGCGCTGCACGACATGATGGGCCAGGTGTTCACCATGTTCGTGCTGTCGGTCGCGGCGGCGGAAGCTGCGATCGGCCTTGCCATCGTGGTCGTGTATTTCCGCAATCGTGGCTCGATCGAGGTCGAAGACGTCACGTTGATGAAGGGCTGACATGTTCATCGCCATTGCCGTTCTGGCCCCGCTCGCCGGCGCCTTGCTCGCCGCCCTGTTCCGCCCCTTCGCCGGCCGCACATTCGCTGTCGGCGCTAGCGTCGTTGCCCTGATCATCGCCGCCGCAGCCGGCATCATTACCGATTATCGCCATCTCGTGCTGCACGTGCCCGACCATCTGGTGATGCGCGGCAACTGGATAAACGTCGCGCAGTTCACCCCGCACTGGGCGCTGCGCCAGGATACGCTGTCGCTGGTGATGGTCGGCATGGTCACCGTGGTGTCCGCTCTGATCCATATCTACAGTGTCGGCTACATGGCGCATGACCGTACCGAGCCGCGCTTTTTTGTTTATATCTCGCTGTTCACCTTCGCCATGCTGATGCTGGTCACCGCCAACAACCTGGTCCAGCTGTTCTTCGGCTGGGAAGGTGTGGGCCTGATGTCCTATTTGTTGATCGGCTACTGGTACGACCGCGCCGCTGCCAACGCCGCCGCGATCAAGGCGTTCATTGTGAATCGCGTCGGTGATCTGTTCTTTGCCGTGGGCATCGCGCTCACGTGGCTGCAATTCCACAGCGTCAGCTTCGATACGATCTTCGCCGCGGTGCCACAGGCGCGCAGTGCGACCTATCATCTGTTCGGTGCCGATCTGCCAGTGCTCGAAGTCATAGCGATCCTGCTGTTCATCGGGGCCATGGGCAAATCCGCCCAGTTGTTCCTGCACACCTGGCTCGCCGATGCGATGGAGGGCCCGACGCCGATTTCCGCGCTGATCCACGCCGCCACTATGGTCACCGCCGGCGTGTTCATGACCGTGCGGATGACCCCGCTGATCGACGCCGCACCGGTTGCCCTGCAGGTGATCACCATCATTGGTGCTGCCACGGCGTTTTTTGCCGCGACAATCGGCTGTGTGCAGAACGACATCAAGCGTATCATCGCCTACTCGACCTGTTCGCAACTGGGTTACATGTTCATCGCGGTCGGCGTCGGAGCGGCCCCGGCAGCGATGTTTCATCTGATCAACCATGCTTTTTTCAAGGCGCTGCTGTTCCTCGGTGCCGGTTCGGTGATCCATGCGCTGGCCGATGAGCAGGACGTGCGCAAGATGGGCGGGCTATGGTGCACGCTGCCGATTACCTACGTCACCATGTGGTTCGGCGCGCTGGCCCTGGCCGCGATTCCGCCGTTCTCGGGGTTCTTCTCGAAGGACGCCATCCTCGCCGCCGCCTTCGCCGACCATACCTCGGCCTCGTTGTTCGCCTGGGTCGCCGGGTCGCTCGGCGCCGGGCTGACCGCTTTCTATATCGTGCGCCTGATGCTGCTGGTGTTTCACGGCAAGCCGCGCGGTCCGGCCGACACCATGGCTCACGCCCATGAAAGCCCGGCCGTGATGGTGGGACCGCTGGTGGTGCTGGCGATCGGTGCGCTGACCAGCGGCTTTCTGCTCGCGCCCCGGTTCATCGGCAAGGCGTTCGCCGCATTTTGGGGCACCAGCATCGCCGAGCCGCACCACGCTGCCGTGATGCATGCGCTCGATGGGATTCCTGCCTGGGGCGCGGAACTGCCGCTGCTGCTTGCCATTGCGGGCATCGGGGTTGCATATTGGTTCTACGAGCTCAGCCCCGCCATGCCCGGCAAGCTCGCGAACGCGATGCCTGGGCTGTACCGATTCGTACTCAACAAATGGTATTTCGATGAAGCCTACGATGCCATATTCGTTCGCCCCGCGCTGCGGCTGGCCCATCTGATCTGGCGCGTCGGCGATGACGAGGTGATTGACGGCGTGCCCTCCGGCCTTGCACGCCTGACCACCGAGGCATCGGGACAGGCGGTGCGCCTGCAAAGCGGATCAATCGCGATTTACGGCTTCATCATGCTGATCGGTCTGATGGTGCTGGTCACCGTGTTCCTCCTGGCGCGGTGAGGAGATCAGAATGATGAGCTTTCCCATCCTGTCGCTGATGATCTGGCTGCCGCTGGTCGGTGCCGCGCTGATGTTCATCCCCCAGGGCAGCGACGCCGCCGGTGCGCGCAACGCCCGCTGGATCGCGCTCTGGACCAGCCTGATCGTGTTGGTGCTGGCTGCTATCACGCTGGTCGATTTCAACCCAGGGATCCATGGCTTTCAGTTCACTGAAACCGCTGCCTGGATTCCGCAATTCCATATCGCCTACCGCCTCGGCCTCGACGGCATCAGCCTGTTCTTCGTTGTCCTCAGTGCTTTGCTGACACCGATCGCGATCTTGGCAAGTTGGCGGGAGATGCGCCGCGTGCGTGATTACATGGCCGCGTTCCTGTTGCTTGAGACCATGACGATCGGCATGTTCGCCTCGCTTGACTTCCTGATGTTCTATATTTTCTTCGAAGCCGTGCTGATCCCGATGTATCTGATCATCGGCGTCTGGGGCGGCGAGCGGCGCATCCATGCCGCGATCAAGTTTTTCATCTTCACGCTCGCCGGCTCGCTGCCGATGCTGCTGGCGCTGGTGTGGATGTGGCATCACGCGGGTACCACGGACATGCTCACGCTGATGCACACGCCGATCGCGCCGCATATCCAGGATTGGCTGTTCATCGCGTTCCTAGCCTCGTTCGGCGTCAAAGCCGCCGTCTGGCCGCTACACACCTGGCTGCCTGATGCCTATGGCGAGGCGCCGCTGCCCGGCACCATCATGCTCGCTGCGGTGCTTTCGAAAATGGGTGCCTACGGCTTTCTGCGGTTTTCGCTGCCGATGCTGCCGCAGGCCTCGGCCTATTTCGCGCCGCTGATGTTCGCCCTTGGAATTATGGGGGTTATCTACATCTCCTTCGCCGCCCTGGCCCAGACTGATATGAAGCGGATGATCGCCTATTCCTCGGTCGCCCATATGGGGCTCATCATCGTCGGTATCTTCACGTTCACTGTCATCGGCATCGAAGGCGCGCTGTTTCAGATGGTCTCGCACGGGCTGGTGATCGCTGCCCTGTTCCTCTGCGTCGGCATTCTGCTGGCGCGCGGACATTCGTTGCGGCTCGACCAGTTGGGCGGACTTGCCACCCGCATGCCGGTCTTTGCCGCGTTCCTGATGTTTTTCGTGATGGCGAATGTCGGCCTGCCCGGCACATCCGGATTCGTCGGCGAAATCCTGGTGATGATCGGCGCCATCCAGATCAATTTCTGGGTCGCCTTCCTCACCGGCACCGGCATGATCCTGAGCGTGATGTATATGCTGGTCATGGTCCGCCGTGTGTTGTTCGACCATGCCCGCAGCATTGCGAACGCGGTGATCGGCGATCTGTCCGCCAAGGAATGGCTCATGCTGGCCCCGCTCGCGATCATGGTGCTCGGCCTCGGATTCATTCCGAGCGGCCTGACGACGGCGTTTCACACGGCAGTGACCGATCTGGTGCACGCGCATGTTGCTGCCATGTCGCCCCCGTCCCATTTCGCGATGGCCAGACCATGAGCACCCCGATGACGATTTTCGATACGATGCTGCCCATCCTGTTTCTCGCGCTCACCGCCATGATCATGTTGATGTCGGGCGTGTTCAGCCGGCGCGATCATAGTTTCGCGATCACCGGTGCGGCGATCGT
The DNA here is from genome assembly GCF_026191915.1 of Acidiphilium sp. PA. GTDB lineage: Bacteria > Pseudomonadota > Alphaproteobacteria > Acetobacterales > Acetobacteraceae > Acidiphilium. The sequence goes on along the minus strand of NZ_JAIMBY010000005.1, from coordinate 15,655 downwards.
GCTGTTCGCGATTACCGCGCGCCTGATGTTTGCGGCTCCGGATGGTACGATTTTCCATGGACTGTTCATCACCAATGATTTCACCCGCTTCGCCGATCTGCTGGTATTGGTGGGGGCAGCGGGCGCATTGTCGCTCTCGGTCGCGTTCAACCAGCGCACTGGCATCACGCGGTTCGAGTACCCGGTGCTGATCGTCTTCGCCGTCATCGGCATGGTCGTGCTGATTTCGGCGGGCGACCTGCTCACCCTGTATCTCGGCTTCGAACTGATGTCGTTGGCACTCTACGTCCTGGCGTCCTTTGCCCGGTATAATCTGCGCTCATCGGAAGCCGGTCTGAAATACTTTATTCTCGGTGCCCTCTCATCGGGTATCCTGCTGTACGGCATTTCGCTGGTCTATGGATTTTCCGGCACCACCGCGTTCACCGGAATCTCGCGGGCCTTCACCGGCAGCGCCAGCGCCTCGCTCGGTTCGACGATCGGCATCGTGTTCGTCCTGGTCGGGCTCGGTTTCAAGATATCGGCGGCGCCGTTCCACATGTGGACGCCCGATGTCTACGAAGGTGCGCCGAGCTCGGTGACCGCGTTTTTCGCGACCGCGCCGAAAGTCGCCGTATTCGCGCTGCTGCTGCGCGTGATGCTCGGCCCGTTCGCACCGCTGTTCGCGCAATGGCAGGATCTGGTGCAGATCCTTGCTGCCGCCTCCATGATCATCGGCGCGCTCGGCGCGATCGGCCAGACCAGCATCAAGCGCCTGATGGCCTATTCGTCGATCGGACATATGGGCTACGCGTTGATGGGACTCGCGGCCGGCTCGCTGATTGGCGTGCGCGCCACGCTGATTTATCTGGCGATCTACGTCGTGATGTCGCTCGGCACGTTCGGCTGCATCATCGCGATGTCGCGCAAAGGACGCCCGGTCGAACGCATCGCCGATCTTGCAGGCATGGCGAGCGAGGACGGCCGCTACGCGTTGGTGCTCGCGATCATGATGTGGTCGATGGCCGGCATTCCACCCCTTTCGGGGTTTTTCGGCAAGTTCTATGTCTTTGCCGCTGCGATCGATGCGCATCTGAACGTGCTTGCGGTCATTGGCATTATCACCAGCGTCATCGCGGCATTCTACTATCTGCGTGTCATCAAGGTGATGTATTTCGATGCCGGCTCGCCCGGCTTCGATAAGCGCACCGCCGGTATCAACCTAGTCATCGGCGTCAGCGCGATCGCGACGGTGCTGTTTGTCTTTTACCCATCGCCGCTTTCCACCGTCTCGTCGCTCGCAGCCCATGCTTTATTTCCGAGCCAGGGATTTTGACGCGATTTACCCCGTGGCGGATCGAACACTTCGAAACGCTTTCCTCGACGTCTGATCTTTGCGCCGAACGCGCGCGCGCCGGCGAGGCTGATCGGCTGCTGATCATCGCGGCAAGCCAGACCGCCGGGCGCGGCCGGGCAGGGCGCGTGTGGTCTTCGCCGCCCGGCAATTTCTACGCCTCGGCCCTGCTCCGCCCCGGCATCGCCGCCGTTGAGGGTGGTCTGTTCGCACTGATGGCAGGATTGTCGCTGCTCGAAGCGATCGAGCAAGCCAGCGGTACCGACGCAGCACTCCGCCTGAAATGGCCGAACGACATCACCGCAGGCGCCGCCAAACTCGCCGGCATCCTGCTCGATGCCACGATCGAACTGGGCCGGATCGCCACACTGGTTATCGGGTTCGGTGCCAATCTCGTGTACGCCCCCGAAATCCCCGATCGCGCTACCACCAGCCTCGCAGCGCTCGGCCTCCGCCTCGCGCCCGGGGATCTGGCAACCGCGCTCTGCGCGCGGCTTGATCATTGGCAGCACAGTCTGAAGACAGATGCCGGTGCAACCCTCCGGGCCTCATGGCTTCGCCGCTCTCACCCGATTGATGCCGCGCTCGCAATTGATGGCGGGCGTATCACCGGGCGTTTTGCCGGACTGGCCGGGGATGGCAGTCTGTTGCTGGCGCAGGGCGAGCGGGTCACAATTATTCGCAGCGGCGATGTCGCCCTTTTGTGACGCATAGCAAGAGCCACAGCACATGAAACTGGTAATCGATGCCGGGAATACCAATATCGTCTTTGCCGTACACGACGGCACTGCTTGGCGTGGCATCTGGCGCATCGCAACCGATGCGCAACGCACTTCCGATGAGTACGGCGTCTGGCTCGGCTTCCTGCTGGAGCGCAACGGCATTGCCAATGGCGACCTTAGAATGGCGATCATTGGCACGGTGGTGCCGGCCGCGCTCTATCATCTGCGCAGGCTCTGCCGCGACTGGTTCGGCATCGAACCGTTGGTTGCCAGTGCCGCGCTCGACTGGGGGTTCACGATCGATGTCGATAATCCGAACGAAGTCGGCGCCGATCGACTGCTGAATGCGCTGGCAGCCCATCAGACTTATGGCGGCCCGTTGATCGTGGTCGATTTTGGTACGGCGACGACGTTCGATGTGGTGGACCAGTCCGGTGCCTATATCGGCGGTGCCATCGCGCCGGGCATCAATCTCTCGGTCGAGGCGCTGCATCAGGCCGCCGCCCGCCTGCCGCGCATCGGCATCGGCCGGCCGCAGCGGGTGATCGGCACCTCAACCATTCCCGCCATGCGGTCGGGGATCTATTGGGGCTATGTGGGTCTGGTCGAAGGCCTGATCACGCGGATCGAAGCCGAATACGGCCGACCCATGAAAACTATCGCGACCGGCGGCCTTGCCCCGCTCATTGCCGAGGGCAGCTCCCGCATCGAACGCACCGACCCTGATTTGACCCTTGAAGGGTTGCGCCTGCTCAGCCTGCGTAATCCTGCCCCGCCATTGCGCAACCGCGAGCCTGATAACGACTGATGATGAAAGATCGATACGAATGAACCAAGCTGCCAAAGGCCAGATCACGCCGGGCCTGACCTTCACACCACTAGGTGGGACCGGCGAGATCGGCATGAACCTGAACGTTTATGGGCTCGACGATGCCTTGCTTGTGGTCGATTGCGGCATGGGCTTTGCCGGGCCGGAAGCGCCGGAGGCGGAACTGCTGGTACCGGACCCCGCGTTTCTGAAGGCTAATCGCGATCGCATTCGCGGCCTTGTGATCACCCATGCGCATGAGGACCATATCGGCGGCATCGCCCGTATTTGGGATAGTTTGCGCTGTCCGATCTATGCAACGTCGTTCACCGCCGCGCTGATCCGCTATCGCCTAAGCGAGGCCGGGCTGCTGCGCACGGTGCAGATTCACGAAATCAAGCCCGGCGCCCGCTTCGAGATCGCGCCGTTCTCGCTGCAATACATCCGTATGGCGCACTCCACGCCGGAAGCTCAGGCCTTGGCCATAACCACGCGCCTCGGCATCGTGCTGCACACCGGCGATTGGAAGCTCGACCCCGAACCCCTGATCGGCCCCCCGACCGACGAAGCCGCCTTGCAGGCGCTGGGCGACAAGGGCGTATTGGCGATGATTTCGGACAGCACCAACGCCCAGGTCGAAGGTCATTCCGGATCAGAAGCCACCGTGCGCAAAAGCATGACCGCGCTGATCGCGGGGCTGAAGGGCAGGGTGGTTGTTACGTGCTTCTCCAGCAACATTGCCCGGATCGACACGGTGGTGAAAGCTGCTCTGGCAGCCGATCGCCATGTTGCGCTGGTCGGCCGCAGCCTCGCGAAATATGTCGAAGCGGCACAGGAAGTCGGCTATCTGCGGGACCTGCCGGATTTCGTGCCGGAAGACGAAGCCGGCCGCATTCCCGATGACAATCTGCTTATCCTCGCGACGGGCAGCCAGGGCGAAAAACGCTCGGCACTCGCGCGGATCGCGGCGGATACCCACCGCAACATCGCGCTGGGCGAGGGCGATACCGTAATTTTCTCATCGCGCCAGATCCCCGGCAACGAACGTGCGATCGGTGCGGTGCAGGACGATCTGGTCCGCGCCGGGGTCAATGTCATGACCGCGGATGACCATGTGGTGCATGTGTCTGGCCATCCGGCGCGCGATGAACTCCGCCGACTCTATCGTCTGGTCCGCCCGAAATACATTATTCCGACCCATGGGGAATGGCGCCACATGGCAGCCCAGGCCGACCTTGCCGAAGCCGAAGGCATCAGCACGCTGTTGCTGGAAGATGGCGATGTGGTTCGCCTCGGTCCCGGCGAACCCGAGGTGATCGATTCGGTGCCGGTCGGCCGCCTCGCGGTCGATGGCGATCGCCTGGTGCCGATGCAGGGAGGCGTCATGGCCGCCCGCCGGCGCATGATGTTCAACGGTGTTGTGGTTGGCAGCATCGCGGTCGATAAATCCGGTCGCGTCAAAGGTGGCGCGCAGATCACCGCGCCGGGCCTGTTCGAAGCGGGTGATGTCGCGCTCGGCGCGCTGGAGGCGGATTTCGTCGCGAGTTTCGAGGAGCTTCCCGCCAGCCTCCGCACCGACCGCGGGTCGGTCAAGGAAGCGGCCCAGGCGGCGCTGCGCCGTGTGCTTGGTCGCCGATTCGGCAAACGTCCGATGGTTGACGTTCACGTTATTCCGATTGGTTGATCAAAAAACAGGCGAATGATGACTTCTTGGCTTTATATAGCATACTTGATAGGCAAATATTGCTTGAATGCGTATTTTGTGTGAACAATCTGTCCTGATTTAACTTTACGTGAGGGATGTTGCGATGCATCATGTGCCATAGAGTGAAGGTTGGTTCTTTACTCTGCCGTGTGACTGGCGTTTCCTCCCTGAACTTGGCCCGCTGGCCCTATGGTCGGCGGGCTTTTTTCTGGTCATAGTCCAAATACATGAACAAGACTCGCGAATTGACGGATCTGACCGCCTGCCGCGCGCTCTTCGCGCTCTGGGTGTTTGCTTATCACGCTAACCTCCACGCGCAGTTCAGCCGCTGGCTAGGGCCGATCGGTACCGTCATTGACCACGGTTATCTCGGTGTTGATGGGTTCTTTGTCCTGTCTGGCTTTATCCTCACCCGGGTCGACAATAAAATTCCGCTCACACGGCAAGGGTTGCTGCACTTTTGGGGCAAGCGACTCGCCCGGCTCTACCCCGTGCACCTCGCGGTCATCGTACTGCTCGGCGCCATTTTCATCGGTGGTGTCGCCATCGGCATCACGCCGCGCCATCCCTACCGGTTCGGAACCCTGGCGCTAATCGAAAACCTGGCGCTGGTCCAAAGCTGGGGCGGCCTGCACCATTGGACATGGAACTACCCCTCCTGGTCGATCAGCACGGAATGGGCGGGCTATCTGGTTTTTCCGTTTACGGTCGCAAGTCTCGCGATATTTTTCAATCTCGCCGTCGTTGCCGCCATGCCGCTGTGTTTTTTCATCCTCTGCGTGGTGGCCTTTGTCTATCACGGCCTGAATCTTACCTTTGCAGCCTCGATGCTGCGCTTCTTTCCTGAATTCATCGCGGGCATGGCAACGGTCACAATCGTGCCGATGCTGGCTGATGAAGTCTCGGGCGTCACGATCGGCCTAAGCGGTGCCGCGCTGGCCGCCGCGTTCGCCTGGGCCGGGCACGATGCGTTGACCGTCTTCGGCCTCTGGCTGATGATCTATGGCTTCGCGATGCAGGGCGATGCTGAGCGCACTGCGTATCTCGGCCGCATCAAGCCGCTACGTGCGCTCGGGATCATGTCCTATTCCTTCTACATGAGCTTTGCTCCCGCGGAACTGGTCACCGCGCAACTGTTCCGCCGCCTCGCCATCGCGCCTGCTCATGCGCCGTTGCCCTATATCGCGGTGCTCGCACTGATGACGCTGGGTCTTGGGATCTTACTGCATGTGCTGATCGAAAAGCCCGCCCGTGTGGCGCTCAACCGCCGGCTTGACCCCGCAAGGGCCGAGGCTCTGGCCGAGGGCTCCGTGCCGCTGTAGGAGAACGGGCTTCAACACTCGCTCAGGACATCGCATGCGCCTTTCCCGCTCGCTCATCCCCACCATCAAGGAAACCCCCGCCGAGGCGCAGATCGTCTCGCATCGGTTGATGCTGCGCGCCGGGCTGATCCGCCAGCAATCCTCCGGCATCTACGCCTGGCTCCCGGCCGGGCTGCGGGTGCTGCACAATATCGCGAACATCGTCCGCGCCGAGCAGGCACGTGCGGGGGCGCAGGAAATCCTGATGCCGACGATTCAATCCGCCGACCTCTGGCGCGAAAGTGGCCGCTACGATGCCTATGGCCCCGAAATGCTCCGCATCCGCGATCGCCACGATCGCGAGATGCTCTATGGCCCGACCAATGAGGAAATGCTCACCGCGATCATGCGCGACAGCGTGCAATCCTACCGCGACCTGCCGCAGATGCTCTATCAAATCCAGTGGAAGTTCCGCGACGAGGTTCGCCCCCGTTTCGGCGTGTTGCGGGGCCGCGAATTCTACATGAAGGACGGCTACAGCTTCGACCTTGATTATGCCAGTGCCGTCTCCAGCTATCGCCGCATGATGCTCTCCTACATGCGCATCTTCCGCGATATGGGCGTGCGCGCCATCCCGATGCGCGCGGATACCGGTCCGATCGGCGGCGACCTCAGCCATGAATTTCACATTCTGGCCCCCACCGGCGAAAGCGGCGTGTTCTACGACAAGGCTTTCGAAACCATCGATCTCGGCGACGACACCTATTCCTACGAAAGTCAAACCGACCTCGACGTGTTTTTCGATCATATGACCTCGCTCTACGCCGCCACCGATGAAAAACACGACATTGATGCGTGGTCGAAAATCCCTGAGGCTGACCGCCGGGAGGGCAGGGGCATCGAGATCGGTCAGATCTTCTACTTCGGCACCAAATATAGTGAAAAAATGGGCTTCGCCGTGGTCGGGCCGGACGGTGCAAAAATCCATCCTGAAATGGGCAGCTACGGCATTGGCGTGTCGCGCCTGACCGGTGCGATCATCGAAGCCAGCCATGATGATGCCGGGATCATCTGGCCCGACGCGGTCGCCCCGTTCCGCGCCGCCATCCTCAACCTGCGCCAAGGCGATGCAACTACCGATGCGCTGTGCGAAAAGGCTTACGCCAGCCTCGGCGATTGTGTGCTATATGACGACCGCCCCGCGCGCGCCGGCGAAAAATTTGTCGATGCCGATCTGATGGGCCACCCTTGGCAGATTATCGTCGGCCCGCGCGGGGCCGTGAACGGCATGGTCGAACTCAAGCGCCGCCGCACCGGCGAACGCGCCGAACTTTCACTCGAAGACGCGCTGGCGAAAGTGCGCGGCTGATGTTCAGTGCTTTCGAGCGCCGCATCGCCTTTCGTTACCTGCGCGCCCGCAAGGGCGAGCGCTTCGTCTCGATCATCGCGATTTTTTCACTGATCGGTATCGCCCTCGGCGTTGCCACGCTGATCATAGTGATGAGCGTGATGAATGGCTTCCGCCAGGAACTGCTCGGTCAGATCCTCGGGCTGAATGGCGATGTCGGCGTCTACGGCGCCGGCGGCAATATCAGCCAATACGATGCGGCCGCCGGCAAGCTGATGAAAATCCCCGGTGTGATCAGCGCCATTCCGATCGTGCAAGGCGAAGTGCTGATGACCGGCCCGCACGGCGGCGCCATCGGCGGCATGGCCCGCGGCATCCAACCGCAGGGCCTCGCGCAATTGCGCACCGTATCGCGTCACATCGTCGCAGGCTCGCTCAGCAATTTTTCAGGTAACGATATCGCGATTGGTGCTGGCGTCGGCACCCAGCTCGGCATTGCGGTCGGCGGCACCATCACACTGGTCCTGCCGCAGGGCAACGCCACCATCATCGGCACGATTCCCCGCATCGAAAGTTTCCACGTCAGCGCCATTTTTCAGACGGGCATGGCGCAATACGATTCGAGCTTCGTCTTCCTGCCGCTGCAATCCGCGCAAATCCTGTTCCGCACGCCGAACGCCGCGACCCAGATCCAGCTGTTCGTGAAAAACCCCGACAAGGATGGCCCGATCAAGGCGGCGATCCCCCGCGTGCTGTCCGGCACCCCGGTCAACATCGTGGACTGGCAGGACAGCAACAACGCCTTCTTCGCGGCGGTCAACGTCGAACGAAACGTCATGTTCCTGATCCTGACGCTGATCATCATCGTCGCGGTGTTCAACGTCGTGTCTTCGATGATCATGATGGTAAAAGATAAAACCGCCGATATCGCCATTCTGCGCACGATGGGTGCGTCGTCCGGCTCCGTGCTGCGAATCTTCTTCATGGTCGGCGCCTCGGTCGGTGTCATCGGCACCGCGATTGGATTTGTCCTCGGCGTGGTATTCTGCGCCTATATCGAGCAGATCCGCTTGTTCATCCAGAACGTCACCGGCACCCAACTCTTTAATCCCACGGTCTATTATCTGGAATCACTCCCCGCGCAGCTTGAATGGAGCCAGGTGATCGAGGTGGTCGTCCTCGCCATCGCTTTGTCCTTCGCAGCGACCATCTACCCAAGTTGGCGCGCCGCCCGCACCGACCCCGTGGAAGCCCTGCGCCATGAGTGAAATCCTCAATCTCGTGCATCTGGTCCGCACCTTCCACGGTGAGGGCGAGGATCTGCACATCCTGCGCGGTGCCGACCTCACGCTGAAGGGCGGCGAAATCGTCGCTCTGGTGGCACCCTCCGGCTCGGGCAAATCAACCCTGCTGCATCTCGCAGGTCTGCTTGAAAGTCCCGATTCCGGTACCATTCGCATCGGCGGCATCGATACCGCACGCCTGTCCGATTCCGAAAAAACGAGGCTGCGCCGCGATGAAATTGGCTTCGTCTATCAGGCGCATCATCTGCTTGCTGAGTTCACCGCGCTCGAAAACATCGCCATTCCGCAGTTGATCGCGGGCGTCGCCAATAAGGCTGCCGAAGCGCGCAGCCGGAATCTGCTCGAAGCCTTCGGCCTAGCCAACCGCGCCAATCACCTGCCCGGCAAACTCTCCGGCGGCGAACGCCAGCGCGTCGCCATCGCGCGCGCCATGGCCAACGCGCCCAAGCTGCTACTGGCCGATGAACCGACTGGCAATCTCGATGTCGCGACCGCCGACATCGTGTTTGATGAATTGCTGCGCGTGGTGCGCAGTGAAAACGTCGCCGCGCTCATCGCCACTCACAACCCCGATCTCGCCGCACGGATGGACCGCGTGGTCGTTCTGCGCGAAGGTCTGCTGGTCGCATCATAATCGACGGAGGAAACATAATGGCAGACCTCGACCGCAGCGCCGCAATGGTGCTCGATCTGATCCGGCTTTCCGGCGCGCCCACCACGGACACGCTGAGCCCCGCAGAGGCACGCCTCGCCTACCGTAACGCCCGCTTCGCGCTGAGCCCGGAGGCACCGGCGCTGGCCGACGTGCGCGACCTTTCGGCCCAAGGTCGTACCGGCCCGATCCCCCTGCGTTTGTACCGCGATGGCAGCGATACCAGCCCCCGCGCCGGCCTCGTTTATTTCCACGGCGGCGGCTGGGTGATCGGCGACCTCGATACCCATGATGTCGTCTGCCGTCAGCTTGCCCAGCGTACCGGCGCCGTCGTCATTTCGGTCGATTATCGCATGGGGCCGGAACATAAATTCCCCGCCGCGGTCGAAGACGCGATCGATGCGACATCCTGGATCGCCGGCAACGCGCCCGACCTCGGCATCGACCCGCACCGCCTCGCGGTCGGCGGCGACAGTGCAGGCGGTAACCTCGCCGCCGTCGTCGCGGTCGATGCACGGGACAATCACGGTCCCGCCATCGCTCTGCAGGCATTGATCTATCCCTCGGTCGCACTCGCCATGTCCACGCAAAGTCATGAGGATTTCGCCGAAGGCTACGGGCTCACCCGCGCCACGATGCTCTACTTCCGCGGCCATTACCTGCGCTCCGAGGCCGACAAGCAGGAATGGCGCGCCTCGCCCATGCGCGCCGCTCACCACGCCAACCTGCCGCCTACCCTTATCATCACCGCCGGGTTCGATCCGCTGCGCGACGAAGCCGAAGACTATGCCCGAATGTTGATCACCGCCGGCGTGCCGGTTACCGTCAGGCGCTTCCCCGGCCAGATCCACGGCTTCATCACCATGGGCCGCATCATCCCCGAAGCGACCGAGGCGATCAACGAAATCGCGGATGCCATGGCCGCCCGTGGCCTCTGAGCCGAAACCGCGCAAGCGCTGGCGGGCGCTGATCTTCCGCGGCTACGACGTCGCGGTCGATGCGGTGATCATCGGCGTCATCCCGCTGATGCTGATCGCCCTGGGCTTTGCGTTCGTCGAAGCCATCATCACCACCATCCAACTCTTCCCCCAACTACGCCCCGCCAGCGTCGATGCGTTCGAACTCCGCACCCTGGTCGAACGGATCCTCGACGTCGTCATCCTGATCGAATTGTTCAACACCTTTATGGACTATGCCCGCACCCGCCGCATCCGCCTCTCGACCCTGCTCGACGTCACCATTGTGTTCTCCCTGCGCGAAATCCTGATCAAACTCTACGCCCAGACCTTCTCCTCGCGCGATCTGGTGGCACTGTGTATTCTGGTGATCGTTTTGGTGATTGCGCGGAGTATTACAATCAAGGTGTCTCCGGCGCTTAGTAAGGAAGGGTAGCAGTTCTCTTTTGTAAAAAAGAACCAAAAAACTTTTATTATTTTGGGCGGAGGCGCTCATTCGCCACAGGCTCTGCCCCCGAATCAGAAAGTTTTTTGCTTCTTTTTTGCGAAAAAGAAGCCTTCCCTTCCTACCCCTCAACACTCTCCCGCCGCATCTCCAACTCCAGCCACTCCGCCTCCAGCACCCCCATCCGCTCATGCAGCCCCGCCAGCGCCGTCATATTCGCCTGAAACTGTTCCGGCCGCTTGGTGAACAACTCGGTATCCGCAAACGTCGCCTCCAGCGTATCGATTCTGCTCTGGACCCCGGCAATCTCCTCATTCAGCGCCTTCAACCGATGCCGATCCTTGAACGAAAACGCGGCTTTCTCGCTCACCCGCTTCGCGACCGGCCCAGCCTTGCGCACCGTCGCCGCCTCGCGTACCCGCTCACCGCGCTGCGCCAGCATGTCCGAATACCCGCCGGCATACTCCACCCAGCGCCCATCCCCTTCCGCCGCCAGGGTCGACGTTGCAATCCGATCCAGAAAATCACGATCATGGCTGACCAGCAGAATCGTGCCGGCGTAATCGCTCAACATGTCCTGCAATATATCCAGTGTCTCCAAATCCAGATCATTGGTGGGCTCATCCAGAATCAGGAGATTGGACGGCTTCGCCAAGATCGCCGCCAGCAGCAAGCGCCCGCGCTCACCGCCCGAAAGCGTACCTACTGGCGTGCGCGCCTGCTCCGGCCGGAACAGAAAATCTTTCATATATCCGATCACATGGCGCGATTCGCCACCCACCTCGACCAGATCACTCTTCCCCCCGGTCAGCGTGTCCGCCAGCGTCCGCGTCGGATCGAGTGCCGCGCGCTGCTGATCGAGCGTTGCGACCGCAAGATTGGTCCCGGTCTTGATCGTCCCGGAGTCCGGCTGGTCCTGCCCGGTCAGCAAGCGCAGCAGCGTCGTTTTACCTGCGCCATTCGGCCCGACAATCCCCAACCGGTCGCCCCGCAATACGCGCAAAGTCAGATCGCGGATAATCACCTGATCGCCATAGGATTTATCGATCCCCTTCGCGTCCACCACGATCTTGCCGGAGAGCGAGGCGGCACTGGCGCTGACCTGCAATTCCCGCGTGTCGCGTTTTTCCGCGCGCTTCTTCTCGCGCAGCCCGGCTAGTTCCGCTACCCGCCGCACGTTGCGCTTGCGCCGCGCGGTCACGCCATAGCGCATCCAGTCTTCCTCGCGCACAATCTCGCGCGCGAGTTTCTGCGCATCGCGCGCCTCCTGCTCGAACACCTCGTCGCGCCAGGCCTCGAAATGCGCAAATCCCCGATCGATCCTGCTGGTCGTGCCTCGATCCAGCCAGACGATGCTGCGCGAAACCTTCTCCAGCAGCCGCCGGTCATGGCTGATCAGCACGATGCCCGCGCGCGAACCCCGTAGTTCCGCCTCCAGCCACTCGATTGCCGGCAGATCCAGATGATTGGTCGGTTCATCGAGCAGCAACACATCCGGCGCCGGCGCGAGCACACGCGCAATTGCCGCCCGCCGTGCCTCGCCGCCCGAAAGCCGGTCCGTCGTCTCCGCCCCGCTCAACCCCAGTTGATCGAGCAAACCCCGTGCCCGATGCCCGTCGGTCTCCGCATCCAGTCCGTCAAGCACATAATCGAGCACTGTCGGAAACGCCGATAGATCCGGCTCCTGCGGTAGATACCGCAGCGTCGCCCCCGGTTGCAGAAACCGCGAGCCGCCATCGGCACTAATGATATCGGCGGCAATTTTCAACAAGGTCGACTTGCCCGACCCGTTGCGCCCGACGAGGCAGATCCGTTCACCCGCCCCCACGCCGATCTCGGCACCGTCGAGCAGGAGCGATGCGCCGAGCGCGAGCCGGATATTCTGTAATGCCAAAAGGGGAGGAGCCATGGCCGCGTTGTGGCCAATCGCGCCCGATGTGGCAAGCTTCGCACAGAGTTGGTAAGTCCCCTGCCATGCTCCGCCTCACCGAAATCATCCTCCCGCTCGATCATGACGATGCGGCCCTCGCCGCCGCCGTTGCCGGGCGCCTTGCTCCGGCCATCGTGCAACATTTCACGGTGTTCCGCCGCGCGATCGATGCCCGCCGCAAAGCCGCGATCCGCCTGACTTATACGATCGATGCATCGGTCGCGGATGAAACCGTTGTCCCAACCCACCCCCATATCCGCCAGACACCCGACACCAGCTACCGACCCCCACCGTCCAAAATGGCGCGATCCCGCCCGATTGTAATCGGCACGGGCCCCTGCGGAATTTTCGCCGCCCTCATCCTCGCTCAGGCCGGCCTCCGTCCGATTATTCTCGAACGCGGCAAACTGGTCCGCGAACGCACCAAGGATACCTGGGCGCTCTGGCGGCGCGGCATCCTCACCCCTGAATCCAACGTCCAATTCGGCGAGGGCGGGGCAGGAACCTTCTCGGACGGGAAACTCTACAGTCAGATCAGCGACCCCAACCATCTCGGCCGCAAAGTCCTCACCGAATTCGTCGCCGCCGGCGCGCCTGCCGAGATACTCTACGTTGCCCACCCGCACATTGGTACCTTCCGCTTGGTTGGCATGGTCGAGGCGATGCGCGCCACCATCGAGCGCCTCGGCGGCGAATACCGTTTTGGCGCCAAGGTTACTGGCTTGCTGATCGATGCACAGCCCCGCCGGGCACGCGGCGTCGTGCTTGCCGACGGCGAGACGATTGCATCCGATCATATCATTCTCGCGATCGGCCACTCCGCGCGTGACACGTTCGAAATGTTGCGCGATATCGGCGTGCATCTCGATCCCAAACCGTTTTCCATCGGCTTTCGCATCGAGCACCCGCAATCGCTGATCGACCACGCCCGCTACGGCAGCTTCGCCGGCAACCCAATCCTCGGCGCGGCCGACTACAAACTGGTCCACCACGCCAACAACGGCCGCAGCGTCTACAGTTTCTGCATGTGCCCCGGCGGCACCGTCGTCGCCGCCACCTCCGAGCCCGGCCGCGTCGTCACCAACGGCATGAGCCAATATTCCCGCAACGAACGCAACGCCAACGCCGGCATCGTCGTCGGCATCACCCCGGCCGATTATCCCAACGCCGATGCCGGCGATATCCTCGCCGGCATGGCATTCCAGCGCAGCCTCGAATCCCAGGCCTACATCGCCGGCGGCAGCACCTACCACGCCCCCGGCCAACTGGTCGGCGACTTCCTGGCCGACCGCGCCTCGACCACGCTGGGCGATGTCACCCCCAGCTACAAACCCGGCGTCCACCTGACCAACCTCGCCGCCTGCCTGCCCGACTACGCCATCGAAGCCATCCGCGAAGCCATCCCCCACTTCGCCAAAAAAATCCCCGGCTTCGACCGCGCCGACGCCATCCTCACCGGCGTCGAAACCCGCACCTCCGCCCCCATCCGCATCACCCGCGGCAACGACGGCCAGAGCCTCAACACCCCAGGCCTGTTCCCCGCCGGGGAAGGTGCCGGTTACGCCGGCGGCATCCTATCCGCCGGAGTCGACGGCATCCGCGCGGCAGAAGCGGTGATGCGCGCGGGTTGATGATATTTCCTTGATTAATAAACCGCGTTGGATTATGACTATAGGTTCATGGATATGGTCTTTTGACTATAGGTAGATTAATCCTGACCTCCATCGCGAAATCCGAATTCAAAGCGCGTGCCCTGGAATATTTCCGCCAAATCGAGGCGACGGGCGAAATAGTTGTGATCACCGACCATGGTGTACCGAAGCTCGAAGTGCGGCGCTATCAGCCGAACGGCGATGACCCGCTCAAACTGCTGCGCGGATCGGTGTTACGTTTTGACAATCCGACAGCACCGGTCGGTGACGATGATTGGGATGCACCAAGCTGATACTGCTCGACACCCACGTGCTGATCTGGTGGGCCAAGGGTGACCTGGACCGCTTGTCCGCACCGGCCCATTCGGCAATCGATGCGGCGGGCCCCTTTTAACCGCCGAGGATAAAATTCAGCATTACGCGCATGTGCGGACCAACTGGTAAGCCGGATTAACCGCCCCCCTTGCGCCCTCAGCCACGACCGCGTATCTAGTTTTTATTAAATTGTGGTTCACCTCATGATCTTCGTCATAAAATTGGAATTAAAACCCGCTTGCGGGCGTTATAGCCGGCGCTGATCAAGTGAAATATAAAAACTCTTGGGTAATTGCATGCACTTTAGTCGCTTTCAACTTGGCAGGCTGTGCGGTTTCATCAGGTCCGGCGGTTACAGTGTCGCAATTATGCCAATCTCTCAAATACGAGCCCGGTACCGCACAATTTCGAAATTGTATATTTTACGAAAATTATAAGATTAAAGAAGCGGGGAGCAGTAGATTAATAAACCAAAGAACAATGTTTTATGCTTTTAAAATTAGGCAGTCGATTATATCGAGACTTAATGACCCTAAAAGACGACTGGATCAATATTTAAAGCAGATGCAAGTTAGCGGTAAGGCTTATATTTTAATAACAGTTACCGGCGCTGGTACTGTCTCAGGTGCATCCATCTACAGGAGCAGCGGCAATCGGATCGCGGACCAACTTGCCCTCAAGCTGATTATGTTGTCCGCACCTTTTCCGCCTACACCAGACGCAAACACATTACGATTTTTGATCCCACTGACTTTCGAGCCTCATCATGTAAAGCCGGAACTAAGAACCTAATGGTCCGATCCTGACGCTCACTACCCGAGCGTCAAGTGAATCGACCCGCTAGTGGACAAATTCAGAGGACTCTTCCCTCTGATTTTATCCACTAGCTGATGAAAGCCATCACAACCGACCGGCCGTCGTGAACACAACAGTTTCCAACCTACGATGGGTCATACATCACGATATTAAAACACTAAGAAAGTAGCTGTAGAACAATATATGCAAAAGATAAGAGCGATACGCATGTTTAGCCTGATGGTCCTCGTTTGAAGTGGACCCTTTGGTATGGACCACTTGGGGCGGGGTATAAGATGGAAGCTGATCCGTTCTGATCTCCTAAAGGGCTATCAAGCTACCTGCTGTTGTTGCGGCTGTGGAGATGTGGGCAACGCGGCAGCGTTGTC
>NZ_JAIMBY010000049.1 GCF_026191915.1 Acidiphilium sp. PA | reverse complement strand
TCAAGACCCTCAACAAGCTCGGTCTGATCGAGAAGCTGCCCGGCGTCCCTCGCAGCATTCAGATGCTCGTCGCGCCGCAGGAACTACCCGTTCTTGGATTGGATCAACCCGTCATAATCACTGCGACGGGACACTAGTGAGGAGCCGTTCGTTCGCTTAAGAAGTGGCGATCGACATCTGAATCCGGCACGAGCCTGCTAACGATCGCGCCAGCCGACGTTGTGAGTGAGAACACCTCCCATTCTTCCTTTCCTGGCCGATCTGAATAGCCTGTGGGGGCTGCCGTGGCTTAGCTTGGGTCGCAGCAGGGCAGGGGGATGGTCCGACCCCGCTGCGTTGTGTCGCGGTTACGAGGTACGCTCGAATCGGACTATCCCTAAATAAGCCAAAGGCCGTGCCTTTTTGCACTTTTTGAAATGTTAAGAAGTTCGGCCGCGATATGCGAGGTGCATTGCTGTGATAGTTGGAGCCATAGTTTGTTGTTACAAACAGCACGTTGAACATATCGGCCGGTAGCGCGAGCGAGCCCGTGCGCGGTCCGCGCGTTTCCCTGTCTTGCGAAAATCTAACTGTGGCAACCCCCTACTGCGTGTTTTGTGATTTGATGATGAAACCCCCGGTCATGTCCGATTCGGCTCCAAGAACCCCCTTGCCTAATGATGTCGAACGGCATTACCTTATTAGGTAATACGATTGGAGTTGCGCAATGGATATCACCAAAGACATTCAACCGATGACGACGTTTCGCAATCATTCCGCGGAAATCATGCAGCATTTGAAGGACACCAAGCGGCCGGTCATCTTGACCGTGAATGGCAGGGCTGCCGCGGTGGTTCAGGATGCCGAGTCTTACCAGCGTCTTCTCGACCTCGCTGCGGAGGCCAGTGCTGCCGAAGGAATCCGGCAGGGGAGGGAGGATCTCCGCGCCGGGCGCAGCCTGCCGGCGCGGCAGATTTTTGATGAGATTCGCGGCGAGCATGGCATACCGCGTTGAGGTCACGGCGCGCGCGGCGCGTGATCTGAGGCGGATTTACCGCGATATCAATGCGGACTATGCGAGAGAGGCCGCAGATTGGTTCAACGGGTTGGAAGCGTTGGTTCTCAGCCTCGAAGAGTACCCGTCGCGAGGTGCCCCGACCACGGAAGATGGCAATCTCCGCCACTTGTTGTACGGCAACCGGCCGGCTGTCTACCGCGTGATTTATGCGATTGATGAGGTAGGGGCGGTTGTCCGGGTTCTGCACATTCGCCACGGGGCTCGGCAAAATTTCGATCCCGTCAGCCCCCAGTAGGCCTTTGCGACGGCGGCCGTGAGTTCATCGTGCAGGATCGGGAGCGTCTCGGCCGAGAGTTCCCGCAGGGCGAGGGCGAGGATCGCGGCCCAGCGCGGCACGGCCGCTCGGCCTCGACACCATTTATTGACTTGGCGGGGGCTGACGCCGGTAAGCCGGGCAAAGCCGGCCTGGCTGACGTTCGCTTGGCTCAAAAGGGCGGTAAACCCTGATCCCGAGATTGTTTCCACTGCTTCGTCATAGAACCCAATTCCATGCCGCGTGCAAACTGAACGCCCGATTTTGTGAGCCCAGTCCGGCCTATGCGCGATAATGACTATTATCGCGCGTAGTGGAATTATTTGGGTTGCTATCGGTCAGGCGTCGGCCTATCGGTCGAATCATGGTCGATCAACCTCCCGAATCGGGTCGCGCTCTCGACGGTGAGATCCTGACCGATCCCGCGGAAAACCAAGGCACGGCGGTCGCGCCGGCCCTGACGCCGGCTGGGCAGGCCGCCCTCGCACAGGCGCAGGCGTTCGCGCGCCAGGCGGTCTCGCCCGCGACCCTGCGCGCCTACAAAGCGGACTGGACCCATTATGCTGCATGGTGCGATCGCACCGGCTTTGTCCCGGTACCGGCAACCCCGGCCGTGGTGGGCGCTTATCTCTCCAGCCTTGCGGTTTCTCACGCGCCGACCACGATCCGCCGGCGCCTGGCGGCGATCGGCACAATGCACCGGTTTAATGATCTGCCGTGGAATCCGGCCCATGGTGATATCCAGCATCCGCTGCGTGGCGCCCTCCGCAACCACGGTCGCGCGGTGCAGAAGGCGGCGGCATTGACGCTACCGATGCTGCGCCAGCTGGTCGCCACCTGCGATCGCACCGCGCGCGGCCGGCGCGATCGCGCCTTGTTGCTGATCGGCTTTGCCGCGGCGCTGCGTCGCTCGGAACTGGTGGCGCTGCAGGTCGATGATGTCGCCGAGGACGCGCGTGGGCTGCGGCTCCGCATCCGGCGCGGCAAGACCGATCAGGCAGGGGAGGGGGCTGAGATCGGCGTGCCGCGTGGCCGCCATGTCGAGACCTGCCCAGTCCGGGCGTTCCAGGACTGGATGGAGATCGCCACCCGCAAATCAGGACCTTTATTCCGCCGGATCAGTACCGGCGACACCATTGGGGATGTCGGGATGCATCCCGATGCGGTGCGGCGGATCCTGGCGTATCGCGCCGAAATGGCCGGGCTGGTGATCGAGGGGTTCGATCGCTTGAGCGCCCACGCGCTGCGCGTCGGATTTATCACCGAGGCCTACGCCAAGGGGGTGCGTGACGAGGATATCATGCGCCACACGCGTCACCGCACCCAGAGCGTGATGCGCGGCTACGTCCAGCGCGCCGGTCTGGTCAGTGACAGCCCGGCCGGCATGCTTGATCTCTGATGGCGCTCCGGTTTCCGTGGGAGACCGAGCCTGATTCGCCTGAACCGGTAACCCCGCCGGCGCGACATCCTCTGCCGCCCCCGCTGCCGAAACCGCGGGGGCGTCGGCCGTCTGGCCCATCCCGATCGGATGCGCCGCAGACCGCACCGCCCACTTCGATCTGGCGGTATCACCACCTCACGATCAAAGGCCCATCGGCCGAGCTCGAAACATTTGCATCGGCCGCGCGGGGCCCCGGGATCATCCCCTGGGAGATCAATGGCGCGGCGATCGAGGAGGATATTTTTATCCGCGCGGTGAGCCACACTGGCGGGCAGCGGAGTCTTTCGGTCGCGGGCTGCCGAATTCTCGCCCGTCAGTTCCGCGAGCGGATCGAGGCCCGCGAGGCCAGGGCACGAGACCGGATCGGGGTCAGGCGCGCGTGCCCGTTCGATCTGCAGGTCCTGGTCCCGATCCCGCTGGCAATCTTGACGCTCGGGCATGATCATCCGACCGCGCTGGCCTGGTTGTCCCGCCATTGGGGGATCAGCGATCTGCCGCGGCAGGTGATTGTGCGCCCCGACGCGGGGCCGGGGCGACGGCAGAAAGTTGGACATGGCGTTCTCAGCTACGGGTTCTTCACGGCGGAGACCTCCCCGCGGCCAGCACTCATCGCCATTGCCGAGGCCTGGCCGGGTCTGAAATTCCAGCTGCTGCCGATCGCGACGGATTGATCGCTGCGATGGATGGTTCATCCAGCGGGGTGGACAGGGCAGGGGAGGGGAGCTCGCCGCATCTGACGCTCGATGGGTTCGACGGATCGCTGGCCCTGCTACTGGCCCAGGCACGGTCGCATCAGATTGATCTGTCGACGCTGCGTTTGCCTGAGTTGATCGACCAATTGGCTGACCGATTGGAACGGGCGCGGGCGACAATCCCGCTCGGCCATCAGGCGGACTGGGTGGTGATGGCGTCCTGGATCCTGCTGTTGCGGTCCGATCTGCTGTTGCCGAGGGACGCGCCGGCGCAACAGGCGGCGGAACGACGTGCGTCAGATCTGCGGGACCGCTTGGTTGCGTTGCAGGAAATCCAGGCGCTGGCCGCGTGGCTGGAGCAGCGGCCGCAGTTGGGACGGGACGTTTTTGCCCGTGGCCGATCTGAGGCGATCGGAAGCGTGATCGGCGGTTCGATCGAGGTCGATATGATCGCCTTCCTCTGGGCGTGTCTGGAGCAGTTCGATGATCCCGCCGACGCCGTCGATACAAGGCCAATCTATCGGCTGCCGGCTCTGGACCTGTATGATATTCCGGAAGCCCGGGACCGGATACTCCGACTGTTGGCCGAAAGCGGAGAGGGGCTCAGCCTCGATCAGTTGTTGCCGGGCCCCAACCAGCAGACCGCTCAACCGCCAACGGAGACCCGGTTGCGTCTGCGCTCGGCGTGGTCGAGTACGTTCGTCGCCAGCCTGGAGCTTGCCAAGCAAGGCGATGTCGCGCTGGCGCAGGCGGAAAACTTCGATCCCATCATCGTCAGCGTCGGCTCCAGCGACCAACCTCTGCCGCATATTTCTGCGATGCCTTCCGCCTCTCCATAGCCCCATCCTCTCAAGAATTTGAGCCTCTCGGAACACCCGGTGCGGTTCACCCCCTCAGAGTCGACCCGAATCACACGAATTGAGGCAGAGCCATTTAAGGAAAACTGACATCTGGGCTGAAAACCGTGGCGCTGGCTGGGCAGGTCGCCGCCGCGCCGACCCGCAGCTGATCGGCGCGGGTTAGGCCGCGAGCGCCACCGATACCGCGATATTGGCCTGAAACGCCGCCTGGGCTTCGGCCAGTACGGCAGCGGTGGCGTCGGTATCGAGTCGAATGGCGTCGATTGCGTCGCGGTACGCGCGCCGGAACGCGGCCAGATCGGGGATCGCCTCGAAGCGGTAGAAGGCGAGTGCCGTGTCATCAAGGCCGAGCGCGGTGCCCAGACGGCGCTGGAGCATCTGGCCACCGTTCAGATCGCCGAGGTAGCGAACGTAGCCATGGGCAATCAGCAGTGCGGGGGCAGTGGCCGTCGCGTGGGCGATCCGATCGGCGTATGCCCGTCCGGCTTGCAGCAACGGCAGCGTGCCCGCCCAGTCCGGACCGGCGAGGGCCGCCAGATCGCTTTGCAGCGCGGCGGCGCGATACACCGCCGGCAGCGCCAGCGCCCGCAGGTGCGGGTGATCGCGATGCTGTTCCAACCCGTGCTCGATCTGTTGATAGGCGGGCAGTAGGTTGCGCAGCAAACCGGCGTACTGGTCGCGCGTGATCGTGCCGCGCAGCATTTGCGCGGCAACGCCAGAGCGTTCGGCGTCGCGGTGCAGATCGTGCGTGGCGTGCCGCAATGCGGTGGCGAGAGCCGGTGGCGCTTCGGTCGATCTTGCTTGGTCGACTGAAAAAACCGGGCTATCATCCATCAAACATTGATTGAACCGGTTATGACCACTGTCAACCTCGCGCAGCCTGACCTGACGTTGCATCTGGATCGCGATGGCGTCATCCGCGACACCACATTGTCGGACCGCATCGAAACCGGCGGCCTGCAGCCGTGGCATGGCCGGCCGTGGAGCGAAACGGTGACCGCATCGGGTTTCGCGACGATCGAACGGATGGTCAAGGACGCCTGGCGCACCGGCGTTTCAGCCTTCACGCCGGTCAACCAGCTGTTTCCAAGCGGTGCGGAACTGCCGTTGGAATATACCACGGTCAGGCTCGGCGGCGATGCCGGGTTGCTCGCGATCGGCCGGCGGTTTCATGTCGTTGCCGATCTGCAAAGCCGTCTGATCGCGGCGCAGCAGGCGATGGAGCGGGACCATTGGCGGCTGCGCGATGCCGAGATCCGCTATAATCTGATGTTCAACGGCGCAAAAGATCCTTTGCTGCTGCTCGACGCGGCAACGCTGCGCATTACCGAGGTCAACCCAGCGGCGGGGCGCCTGCTGGGCGTCGGCCATGACTGGAGCTTCATCGATCAGATCGCGAAGCCGTCGCAGCCCGTGTTTCATGCCATGATCCAGCGCGCCCGCACCGATGGGCAGGCGCCCGGTGTGATCGTGCAACTCGGCACCCCGCGAGAATCCTGGATCGTGCGGGCATCGCTGGCCGATGGCGGGGTGGTGCCGTCGTATTTGCTGCACCTTACACCGGTGGCGGCTAGTCCGCGCGGCACCACGCTGCCGGACCGCAGCGTATGCCCCGCCCTGATCACGCGCTTGCCCGAGGCGTTCGTGATCATCAATAGCGATGGCGTGGTCCGTCAGGCCAACGCCGCTTTCCTCGACCTGATCGAGGCGGCGAGCGACGCGGTCGTGCTCGGGGCCCGGCTCGATCGCTGGCTTGACCGGAGCGGCAATGATCTGGCCATGGCGCTCGAGCTGATCCGCAATCACGGCAGGATCATGACGATGCCGTCGGTGGTCCACGGGGAATACGGCGCGGTCGTCGAAGTCGAGATCTCGGCGAGCAGCGACGACGGCATGATCGGGCTGCTGATCCGCGACACCTCGCGCGGGGCGATACGGGGTGGGGCTGGCAACGGTGATCCGTTGCAGGCGGCGCTGGGCGCGCTTTCGCTGGAGGTCGGGCCGACCACGATGCACGAGGCGGTGGACCAGACCGTGGCGGCCGTCGAACAGCATTTCATTCGCGCCGCCCTCGAGCAGACCGCGGGCAACCGCAAGGCGGCGGCGGCATTGATCGGTCTCAGCCGCCAGAGCCTGTATCTGAAAATGAACCGCTACGACTTGGAATAGCGCCAACCGACCGCAATCTAAAATGCGGCAGCAACGCGGGGAGGCACGCCATGACACAAAAATTCGTGCCCGCACCGGCGTTCGGCGAGGCCGATCTTTCGAACTGCGAACGCGAGCAGATCCATCTTGCCGGATCGATCCAGCCGCATGGTGCGCTTTTGCTGTGCAGCGAACCAGGGCTGAAGATTGTGCTGGCGAGCGAAAACGCGGCTGAATTCCTCGGTCTCGCCCCTGCGGGTGAGCCTCACACTCTGATCGGAATGGCGCTGGATAAGCTCGCCGGTGATCTGGCCGGCCGCGTCCGCCCGCAACTGCGCGCCCCGCTGCGCACCCAACCGCTCAGGCTGCGCTGCACCGCCGGCCGGCCGCTGCGCGGCATCGATGCCATGATCCATCGGCCGGCAGGCGGTGGCGTGCTGATCGAACTCGAACCGGCGGGGCCGACCATCGACGTGGTCGGGCCGATCGAAGCGGCGCTGCAGACCATTCTCGGCTCGGTCTCGCTGGCAAGCCTGTGCGACGAGACGGCGCGGATCTTCAAGGCGCTGACCGGCTATGACCGCGTCATGGTCTACAAATTCGACGATGAGGGTCACGGTCAGGTGTTCGCTGAACAGCGCGAACCAGGGCTGGAGCCGTATCTCGCGAACCGCTATCCCGCAAGCGACATTCCGCAGATCGCGCGCCGGCTTTACGAGCGCCACCGGGTGCGCATGCTGGTGGATGTCGGGTTCAAACCGGTCAGGCTGCATCCGGCGCTCTCGCCGATCAGCGGCGCACCGCTCGATATGTCGCTGTGCGCGCTGCGCAGTTCGTCGCCGATCCATGTGCAATATCTGCAGAACATGGGGGTGCGCGCGACGCTGGTGGTGTCCATCATGGTGGGCGGGCAGCTATGGGGATTGATCGCCTGCCATCATTATGCGCCGTTCTTCGTCGCCTCGGAAATTCGCGCCGCCTGTGAATTTCTGGCCGAAGCCGTCGCGACCCGCATTGCCGCGTTCGAGAGTTTTGTGCTGGCCCAGGCCGAATTAGCGGCCCGGCGGCTGGAACAGCGCATGGTCGAGGCGTTGTCGCGCGAGGGTAACTGGAAAAGCGCGCTGTTCGACAATCCGCAATCGCTGCTGCACCCGGTGCGCGCCACCGGTGCCGCCTTGCTGTTCGACAACGAAGTGACGGTGACCGGCGATGTGCCGGGCACTCAGGACATCCGAGCGATCGGCACCTGGCTCGACAGCCGGGCCGCACAGTCCGGCACGGAGCCGGCCAAGCTTGATCAGGCCAAGCTTGATCAGGCAATGACCATCACCGCGTCGCTCACCGGCGAGGCAGAGCATTTCGAGGCGATCAAGGCGGCGGCGAGTGGGGTGCTCGCGGTATCGCTGTCCAGCGAACCCGGCACTTATCTGATCTGGGTGCGACCCGAACAAGTGCGCACCGTCACCTGGGGCGGCGACCCGACCAAGCCCGTTACGATCGGGGATACCCCGGCCGACCTGTCGCCGCGCCGCTCCTTCGCGCAATGGCACCAGGTGATGCGACTGCAATGCGAGCCCTGGACCGAGGCCGATATCGCAGCCGCCCGGCTGATCGGCGCCATGGTCAGCGACGTCGTCCTGCAATCGCGTACGGTGCGCATGCTGATCGCGCAGGATCAGCTCGAACGCGTCCGGCGCGAGGTCGCCGTATCGACCCAGCCGGTGATCGTGGCTGACGTCAACGGTGATATCCTGTTGATCAACCGTGCCTTCACCGCCATGGTCGCCGGCGCCAACCACCCGTTGCAATCCCTGACCGACCTGCCAGGACTGTTCGTCGATGCCCAATATGTGGCCGAACGGTTGCAGACGCTGCGGACACACCGGCTCAGCTGGCGCGGTGAAATTGCGATCCGGCGGGACAGCGGCGAGGCGCTACCCTTGCTGATTCGCGCGGACCCGATCCTGGCCACCGCAGACCGCGTGCTCGGGTTCGTGCTGATCATGACCGACATGACCGAACAAAAGGCGGCAAGCGTGGCACGGCGACGCTTCCAGGATGGCATCATCGAACAGAACCGCACGGTCAGCGGCTTGATCGCGTCGAAACAAGACATGACCGTCCAGAATCTGCTGAAATCGGTGTTCGAAAACGCCCAGCTTGCCGCACTCGAAATCACCGACCGGGTTGACCCGTCACGCATGCCGGAAATGCTCGAAAGCGTTCGCGACTCCGTCCGCCGCACGACCGTCGTGCTGCAGAACCTATTCACCCAGGACCCCCCGGGCGAAGAGGCATGACACCAGCTCGCGTCAGGTGAACTGGCTTGCGCTTCAAAATCGAGGATACGTTCAAGCGGTTCTGCCTCAATTCGTGTGATCGTGGTGCTGCTTGATGGCTGGGACAGAGACTGGGCTGATGTGGCATGGTCAAAAATGCAAAATGGGCGCTTGGATCTGGCCTCGAGCTCTTGGGGTCGGAGTGCCGCGACGGGCGCTGGACGATCTCGGCCGTGGGACTGGGGAGCGCTCGTAGTCCCAGATGTAATACCAACCTGCCTATCCAGTGACCGTTTTGATCCAGGGGTCCAGACACGAAAGTGCATTTTATGTACGCTAGACGTGAACGGACAGGGAACTCAGGCGACCAGGAGTGATGGCGGACGCCTGAGAGGTCGAAGTTCGCCAGGAGCCGGTTGCCGCTGATCGTTCCAGACATAATCACCTGTGAGGCTGATATGCTCCCATCCGAGCGGCACGGTGTGTTTCTTGATTTCCGGTGCCAATGGTTCCCCTCGCTGATCGAGGCTATCAAACGCCGCGGCGAGGTAGCGCAAATTCCATAGGATAATGGCCGCGACCAGGAGGTTGAGCCCGGATGCACGAAAAACCTGGTTCTCGAATTGCCGGTCGCGCAGTTCGCCTAGTGTCCCGTCGCAGTGATTACGACTCCTTGATTGATGGCGTGGGGTAGGATTTGGCCATCTTCACTCTTGCCTGATCTGTGGAGAACATCCAGCGGATTTTGGCACCGCTTTTGGTGCGGCGGCGCTCCCAGGCCCGGACTTCGGTTTCGAGCAGTTCGCGGTTATCGATCCGGCGGTCGAGGCATTGTC
>NZ_JAIMBY010000048.1 GCF_026191915.1 Acidiphilium sp. PA | reverse complement strand
TCTCGAAGATGCTATCACGCGCTACATCAAGGCGCACAACAAGAATTCCAAGCCATTCCTCTGGACCGCAACCCCAGCCTCAATCTTCGAAAAGCTCGCTCAAATCCCTGAACCATCCGAATGAGTCAGTGCACTAGTGCGGCCGCCCAACTTCGAAATCGCGCAGTGCCATGTGATGATCCCGGAACATGGACTAGCCAGACTGCTTGCTCCTGCCTTCGAAAATGGGCTTGGTGCTTGGAAAGAGGCCGGCGTCCTAAACGGTATTTATCGTAACGTATCGGGACTGGAGTTGACGCGTCGACTTATCCAAATCCATTCGGAATGGATTATCCCGAAGATGAACCGGCTGCTCGTGGAAAGTGCGACGCATCCCACCAGAATAGAGATGCTGAACTCCGAACTTGGCAAAGAGTGGGCGAACTATTGGAACAACATTTATGGGAAGGACGTGGCCGAAGCGATGGCCGCGAAAGGTATCGCCATGCCGATCCAAACACCCTTTGCCGACGTCCAATTTCCCGAAAATGACGAGAAAATCCGTACCCGTCTGGGTGCAGAGGGCGCGCCCATTACGTTTGCTGAGCCGATCATGGGGCCGTTTGAAACCCTGATCAGCGGCTTCAATTTGCCCGCCCATTGGTCACGTGGCGTCGATTCGCCCGCGCCAGTAGTGCCGGTGTTGGAAGGCCCCATGATCAAGCTGAAGGTGGGAAACACTGAATTGTGTTACGGGCGGACTGGGATTTCAGATCTAATTAGTTATTGACATTCACGCGATTTCTCTGTTTGATGTCGCATCGATGATCGGCCAAGGAAAGGACAAGCATGAAAGTCACCTATCTTGCTTGCCTCAAAGCCGTAAATCCTTCGCGGGCATTGGCGGTTGGTAAATGTGATCTGATCGTACCGACACGGGTACGATGTTCCCAAGACGCAACACGTGGGGATAGACCCTATTTTGATCTGAAAGAAAATCAGAGATGGCTTGGTTCCCCGCACTCGCGGGGAGACCAGCAGCGGTTGGGCGGGTAAAATGTTCAACCTCCTCACCCAACCGTTGATCCGCACCCATGGCCCGCTGACTTTGCCCGGCCTTCTCGCCGCGCTCGCCCGGGACAATGTCGAAGGTTTCCCGGCCCTACGCCCGCATCAAGGCCCGAGTTGGCACATGTTTCTGGTGCAACTAGCGGCGCTGGCCCTGCGACATTCGAGCAACAACAATCTTTATGAAGATGAGGAAGCGTGGGCATCCGCCTTGCGTACCCTTACGCCCGGCTTTTGTGCCGATGAGCCATGGCATCTTGTCGTCGACGACTGGAAACAACCGGCCTTTCTCCAACCGCCAGTGCCTGATGGTGTGAAGCTCGGCAATCCGGTGCCCACACCGGATGCGCTCGATCTGCTGATCACAGCGAAAAATCACGACCTCAAACAGTCCGTCGCCCGGCAGGGACAGCCAGAAGACTGGCTGTTTGCGCTGGTGTCCTTGCAGACGGGCGAAGGCTACGGTGGGGCAGGCAATCATGGCATTGTACGGATGAATGGTGGTTCATCCTCACGTACCATGCTCGCATTTGCACCACTGCCGACGAACGACAAAGCCATGACGCCACGCCCCGGCGCGCGATTTCGGCGGGACGTGACCGTCCTTCTCGAGACGTATGAGAGCGAACTCGAACGGCATGACTATTATTCGGACAATGGCCTCGGCCCGACGTGGCTCGCGCATTGGCCGGAGGACGGCCAGTTACAGTTAAAGGAGATCGATCTCTGGTTCATCGAGGTCTGTCGTCGTATCAGACTGACGCTCACGGACGGCGTTCTCTCCGGGTGGAAAGGCACATCGAACACGACCCGGATCAACGCCAAGCACCTGAAAGGTGCGCTGGGCGATCCATTCGCACCTGTTCATAAAACCGACAACAAAAGCTTCACCTTGTCCGGCCGTGACTTCGACTATAGCACACTTGTTGATCTTATGCTGTCCGGCAATTGGGAAATGCCGCTCCTCGCCCGGCCGGCCAGTTGCGACGGAGAGCATGAAACGATGGCGCTGGTTGCCGAGGCGCTTGCGCGCGGCAACAGCAAGACAGAGGGATTTAAGTCCCGCATTTTGCCGATATCCGGTAAAATCTCGCGTGCTCTCGGTACAAAACGTGAGCAACTGCATGAGCTTGCGACATCGCAGACCGCGACAATCGTTATCTTCGACAAGGCGATCGGCAACAGCTTGGCCCTAGCTGCTGCGCGCGGTGACTGCGAAAAACGGAAAAAAGATCATTACACCTATGCACGTGAAGCCCAAAGCTGCTTCGACCGCGCCGTGGACCGCATATTCTTCGAACAGCTCTGGGATCGCCTGGAAGCACAAGACAAAGGGCCTGGTGCGCTGGGGGCTGCAAAATTGCGGTGGGCCAGAACTCTGTACGATTTCGCCACCACAGCGTTCGAGACCGCGCTACCCGCCATTCCATGCACAGCCATGTTCCGACCCCGCGCCGAAGCCCGAGCGCGTAGCGCATTCACTAGGTCCATCCGGTATCACTATCCGGAAGTGTTCAATCAACCGGAACGGGAGGAAGGGGGTCATGCTGATTGAGCAAAAGAACGCCAACTACAGGGCCATAATCGGCAAATTATCCACGGCGATGCATCCACTTGGTACGGGCGATCTCGCTGAATTGCGCCGCATGGCACCCGACGGGCCGGGCTGTGCAGCCTTCTGGCGTCTGGCGGCCGAGTGTGGATTCATCGAGGAAGCGAATAAGACCGACACCTGGATGAGGATCGTGAAAATTATGGCGATCCTGACACCCAAGGGTGAACGAACGACCGCCTCGCCAGTGCATGACCCCAAACAACGCCTCGGCGCAGTTCTTTGCGATGGCGGCGATCCGGCCTGGAACGCGGCTGCGCACCCGCTGCTTTCCGAAGCCCGGCTGATGCGCCTCTTGGCAGAACCCCAGCGGCGCGGCGAGACACTGGAACGCGTCGCGCGGATGCTGGCGGCGAAACGAAAATCTGGTGACGGTTTCGACTGCAACACAATCGCCGCATTACTCCTGGTTCCCAATAGCAAAACAATCCCACGAGAAATCGCCCGCGCTTATTACCGGCGGCTCGATCACGCGGCGCATGAAGCCAAGCAAAAGGAAGACGCCTGATGAACGCCCCCCGTTTTCTGCAAATCCACACACTCCATTCCTATACCGGTGCATTGCTAAACCGCGACGACACCGGACTTGCCAAACGCTTGCCGTATGGCGGTGTCTTCCGTACCCGCATTTCCTCACAATGCCTGAAACGCCACTGGCGAAAGGCAGACAATGATCCGCATGCCTTGCACGGGATCGAGGGAGCCGAATTTGCCTACCGTTCGCGCGAATTGGTCACGGAACTGGTGATCAAGCCGCTCAGGGGCCGATATGATGACGAGGTCGTCCAAGCACTCGAACCCGAATTTCAGAAGGC
Source organism: Acidiphilium sp. PA (assembly GCF_026191915.1). Taxonomy (GTDB): domain Bacteria; phylum Pseudomonadota; class Alphaproteobacteria; order Acetobacterales; family Acetobacteraceae; genus Acidiphilium. Next base: position 6,161 of record NZ_JAIMBY010000048.1, on the reverse strand, counting down.
CGTTTACGGCGACAAGGCCGACAAGGGCAAAAGGAGTCGTCAGACTCTTCTGTTGGGCGCACCTGAAATCGAGTGGCTGGCAGCCGAGGCAGAACGTCTTGCAGCCGCGTCGAAGGATGCCAAGGCAGCAAAGACAGCGGTCGGCGATTGGGCCAAGACTTTCAAAGACAACATCAAGGTTTTGCGGGAAACAAGCACCCTCCCCGGCGGCCTGACAGCCGCCTTGTTCGGGCGCATGGTCACCTCCGACCCCGCCGCCAATATCGATGCCCCGCTGCATGTAGCCCACTCCTTCACCGTCCATGCCGAAGAAGCCGAGGGTGACTACTTCACCGCAGTCGACGATCTGAAAAAAGACGAGGAAGACAGCGGCGCCGATACTATTCAGGAAACCGAACTCACATCTGGCTTGTTCTACGGCTACGTGGTAATCGACCTGCTTGGTCTTATTGCTAATTGCGGTCGGGATCGGGATCTTGCCGCCCAAGTAGTCCATAATTTGCTCCACTTGATCGCCGAAGTTTCGCCCGGCGCCAAGCTCGGCTCGACCGCACCCTATGGCCGCGCAGAATTGATGTTGGTTGAAGCTGGCGACCGCCAGCCGCGCAGTCTCGCCACCGCCTATCGCAAACCGGTTGGCCATGATCTCGACGAAGCGGTCGCCGCACTCGATAACCATCTCGCGCGGCTCGATGAGACCTATGCAACCGACGAGATGCGCCGTTGCCTCTCGGTTGCCGATACGCCATTGCACGGAGCGGAACGGATTTCGCTCAACGCGCTGGCGGCATGGAGCGCTTCACAGGTGAAAGATGCACCGGATGCCTGATCATCACTGGCTGATCCTGAGGCTGGAAGCGCCGCTCGTGGCTTTTGGCGGTGTGGCGATCGATCAATTGGGTGTCACGCGCGACTTTCCTGCTGCTTCCATGCTGACGGGTCTGCTAGCAAACGCGCTGGGTTGGCGGCGCACCGAATGGCAAGCGCATCAGGCCCTCCAGGATCGGCTGGTTTTCGCAGCGCGCTGGGAGCGGGACGGTGAGTTCGGTGTCCTAACTGACACCCAGAACGCCAAGTTAGACAAGAACGACAAAGGCTGGACCACATGGGGAGAACCCGAGGGACGAAATGGCGCGAGCTATGGCGCACCTCATCGCCGCCAGCGCGACTACCACCCGGACGCCTGCATGGTGCTGGCCTTGCGGTTAGCACCAGCAGACCAGGAACCATCGCTCGATACGCTCGCGGCGAGCCTGGATCGTCCGGCGCGCCCTTTGTTCATCGGGCGTAAGCCTTGTCTGCCGTCCGCCCCGTTGCGGCAGAAGGATCGCGTAATGGCCCCAACCGCCTATGCGGCTTTACAAAAACTTCCTCAGCAAAATGATGGCGCGGACAGGTTGCGGGCGCTCTGGCCTCTTGGCGAAGGGCCGTCCGAAGGCGACACGGTTCATCGCATCATCGATTTGCCGGACCGGCGTAATTGGCGCACCGGACTGCATGGTGGCACGCGCAAGGTCGTCGAAGGCGTCCTTATGCCGCAAGTGCTTACCCTATGACCCCGCTCCATCTGATCAGCCTGCCATTAGACCTTCGTTCGTTTCGGCGCTGGGCGGCCCATCGCAACCTCATAGAGGATGAGGGTGCCGCACTGCATCATTTGCTAGGTGAGAGCTTTGGCAAAGCGGCGTTGCAGCCATTTCGTCTGATGGTGGCACCCGGAGCGGCAAATGCGACGCTCTACGCTTATACAAAGACGGACCAGGCTTCGCTCGTGCAAACCGCGCAAGAGACCGGAACTCCCGATGCCCTCGCTGTCTGCGATCCCATTCGGCTTGCCGCGAAGGTCATGCCGGCGACGTGGACAATGGATCGTCGGCTCGCCTTTGATCTTCGAGCACGACCTGTCAAACGCCTGATGAGACCCGCAGGCGTATTTCCCAAAGGTGCCGAGGTCGATGCCTTTTTGGTGGAAGCCCTGCGCCGACACCCCGACGGTCCCTCACCTGACGATAAAATTGATCGTGAGACGGTTTATCGCCACTGGCTCACCGAGCGATTGGGGGAGGCCGCAACCGTGACCGAGGCGCGGTTCGTTCGTCTTGAACGCAGTGTCGCGTCCCGCAACGGCAGAAGATGTGAGGGACCAGATGTGACATTCCATGGCGAACTCGTTATCCGCGACGGCGATGCATTCGCCGAGCGTCTGGGAAAAGGCATCGGACGCCATGCTGCCTATGGCTACGGCATGCTGCTCTTGCGGCCTAGTGGGGGATAACCATGCTCCTGGGGCGGCTGGGGTTGGAGAAAGCACGGATTCCCCACGCCGACCGGCATGGGCTTGTGTGGCTGGATCGGGGACGGCTCGAAGTTGAAGACGGCTGCCTGCGCTTCGTTACCGCTGGTGGCGGAGATCTGGCTCCAGGAGACTATCAAATTCCGCATCAGGCGATTTCCATCATCCTGCTGGGGCCGGGTTCCAGCGTTACTCATGATGCGTTGCGCCTGCTCGCTCGCCACGGCTGCGCGCTCGTCGCCATCGGTGAAGCCGCTGTTCGATTTTACACAGCGCCACCTTTGATGCCCGATAGCTCCGCCGTTGCGCGGGCGCAGGTCATGCTGTGGGCCGATCCAAAGAGTCGCATGGAAGTAGCCCGCGCCATGTATGCCATCCGTTTCGGCGAAATCGTCCGCACACGTGATATCGACGTGCTGCGCGGGCAGGAAGGCGCCCGCATCAAGCGCAGCTACCAGCTCGCTGCCGAGCAGCACGGCATTTCCTGGCACGGTCGGCACTCCGACCATGCCAATCCTAACGTGGAAGACTTGCCGAACCAGGCACTCAATCACGCCGCAAGCGCTATGCGTGCGGCAGCTTGCGTCGCGGTCGCCGCTCTTGGCGCGATCCCGCAATTGGGGTTCGTTCACGAGGACTCAGGACAATCTTTCGTACTCGACATCGCCGATCTCTTTCGCCACGATGTGACGCTGGACATCGCCTTCGGTGCTGCAAAAGATGCAATGAAATCGGGCGATTCGATCGAGCGACTTACCCGCCAGCGCGCCGCCAAACTGTTCCGCCAGTGCAGCGTCATTCCCTCTATGATCGATAAAATCAAGTTTCTGATCGTCCCCGACAAGGACGGTGGTGAAACGGAGAAGGCCGACTGATGCCCATGGTGGTAGTAATCACCCGTGATGTGGAGGCGCGCTACCGTGGCTTTCTTGGTTCAGCCATGCTGGAATTGGCACCCGGCGTCTATGCCCATCCGCGTTTGAGCGCCAGGGTACGCACCCGGCTCTGGGAGGTTCTGGCTGATTGGTACAGCCAGTTACGCCGTGGCAGTATCGTCATGACGTGGGCCGAAAGTTCAGCTAATGGGGGGCCTCGGCCTTGCAAGTTTGGGCGAGCCGGCGAAGGAAATCGTTGCTCATGACCTCATGCTGCTTGTGCGTCGCCTCCTACCAAAAAAGGAGTTGCACGAGTGATCGATTCCATAGCTCTTTGACATTGTACATTAAGTAAACTCAATATGTTGTCTGCCAGAGGTTCCCCCGCGCAGGCGGGGATAGGCCCCCGACCAATGAAGCCGTATCAGTGCAGACGGTGGTTCCCCCGCGCAGGCGGGGATAGGCCCGGCCTTCTTGTATCCGCCGTCATCCTGTTTCGGGTTCCCCCGTGCAGGCGGGGATAGGCCCGTGAGGTAGGACGTTCCCGCCGTCGTCGTGGCGGTTCCCCCGCGCAGGCGGGGATAGACCCCGGTAGCGTCTGGCGAATGGGCATCGCGGTTGGGTTCCCCTGCGTAGGCGGGGATAGGCCCGCGACGTATCCCTGCGATGCTGCAGCACAAGAGGTTCCCCCGCGTAGGCGGGGATAGGCCCCCCAACCGTCGCGGCGCCGATGCAGTTTGCCGAGGTTCCCCCGCGCAGACGGGGATCGACCCGCGGCGCGGCCAAGCTGCGCTATCCGACGCGCGGTTTCCCCGCGCAGGTCGGCGGTACCGTGTTGATCTCGGCATCGGAAATCCGCTGCCAGTCGGCGTTGCGCGTGATCGATTCGCTTAAAAAATCTGTTGAAAACAGACTGCCCTGAAATATGGTTTCTGCTGGCAAGCGCCGATTATCCTCTTCCGTGGTATACGGTATCCGATCGTCACTGATCCCACGGCCTATCCGACCGCGAAGCCGCTACTTATAGCTGCGCGACTTTATCCGCAGCTATGCGCGATTTCATCGGCCATTTCTGCGCAAAATAACTGATCGGCGCGCGACATCAGATCGCTGTGTTCATAATTCGTGATCCCAGGCGGCCCCGTTCAGGTCTACCCCAGCGGTACTGCCGGCTGAGACAATTTTGCCGCGTCAATAGGATTGTTTGTTGTATTTTGCTACGATAACGTGAAGCCGTCTAGAGCCTCGCGAGACACTTCATGAGCGCTTATGGATATGCCCGCCTCAGCACGATCGACCAGGACACGGGTCGCGACCAGTGTCACGAATTTTGCGCACGGGCGGCTGATGTCCACGCGCCGATCAGTTATTTTGCGCATGGAGGCACTTAATGTGCGCACGGCAATCGCTCCGCGATCAGATAATTTGAGCAGAAATTGCCGATGAAATCGCGCGCACTCGCGGATGATGTCGCGCCGCTACACCTATCTGCCCAGTGGTTCGATTCACGACTTTGATCGCCGGTGTTCCACGAAGGATCGTAAAACAGAATTTATTCGGGTTTGGTAGCCGGGGCCAAAATCCTTGAAAAAATCGATAATATCCTGATCGAGTCTGATATTGACCGGCGTCTTCTGCGGCGGAAGGCCGGCTATAACCGCCTCGGAGCACCATTCGTCAGAGGCTTCATCCTCTTGCGCCTGCTGCTCGATATCGGCTGCCGTTGTGGCATCTACCCGCTGCCAGTCGGTGCGCGATTCTCCCATCACCATTTTGGTTCTGAGTTCATCGGCCGTGTACCGAGCGATACGTTCTTTCTTCGCCATCTCTTGCCCTCCGGGCCGTAATTAGTCTGATCGCCTCATCGCGCCGGACCCAGATCAACGCAACCGAGCGACCCTCGATGAGTCCGATCGTAATAAAGCGTTCCTCATCGCCACGGCGCGACGGCATCGTGATTACCGCTCGTCCGTCGAATAGCGATGCAGCGAGATCAAGAAAGTCGATGCCCCGTTCGGTTAGGACTTTTTCCCGCTTTGCTTCGTTCCATTCGAAGATCATCCAGTTATGTATATACACGCGTAGAGACAAATGGGCAATCTCAGCGTTCCATGAATGATGCCTGCCAAAAAAGTGCGCCCGCGCGTTGCCGGTTGTTGTATCGCGGCCAGCGCCGGTGCGGTCAGGTGTTCGTGTAACGCGGACGGATGTTTGGCTCGCACGCGCTCGCTGACGAACCGTATAGCATCGAAAAGGCGCTCAACCGCCGCATCCCGTGTAGCATGGGCGCGGCGGAGCAAAGGTTTCATCAGGTCTCGAGATCTGGATCCTCAGGTTTCAGGCGGCTTTCTTTTTTCGTAAGGCTGCGGCGGCTGGTGAGGGAATGGCTGCAAGGGCGGGTTTGGTTCCAAGGCCGATTTTCTTGGCAAGAGCGGATCGCGTGGCGGCGTAAGCTGGTGCAACCATCGGATATTCGGCTGGAAGTTGCCAGCGCTGGCGATACTGTTCCGGCGTCATGTTAAAGGATGTTTGGAGGTGGCGCTTGAGCGTTTTCAGCTTTCGGCCATCTTCCAGACAGATGATATAATCGTGGAAAACGGACTTCTTTGGATTAACCGCCGGTTCCGGCACTGCTTCGGGTTCGGTTTCTGTTGTCTCAACGCCGCTGAGGGTCTGATACACGTCGCGGATCAGCGTTGGTAACGTTTCCGTCGTGACAGAGTTATGTGCGACATGGGCAGCGACAATTTGGGCTGTCAGCTGCAGAAGAAGTTGGTTGTTTTTCATATTGGCCATCAGTATTCTTTCAACAGTTAGACGTAAAAACTTTTATAGATTAAATATATTAAAAGAATATTTCGTGCCTATCCGGTTGACTCAGACACCCACTAGGGCTAGTGGCCCCCGCCATGGCGGCCATTGACATTCACCAGCGTGACGAACTGGCTTTTCCCCAATCGCTCCCCGAATTTCAGAAGCTATTTCCTGACGAC
>NZ_JAIMBY010000047.1:1325-9970 GCF_026191915.1 Acidiphilium sp. PA | reverse complement strand
CAGCCTCCGCCTCGATTGCCTGGGCCAGCAGCCGACGGGCTCCGTCCCTCAGGATCGCCGTCAGCGGATCCTCAACGTCTCCGGGCTTGCGGAAGGGAAGAATAGTGCTATCGCTCGTCATAGGCGTATCGCTCCTTTAAGAGGTTCAGGCAGGCTTCCACCCGCCTCGATACGCCACCTTTCTCACCAAGCCATCACCCAATTTCGGCCATAGCTCAAGCGCATCGACAGGAGCCGCAAAATGATCAGCGGCGACCAGCTCGTTGTAAACGGACGCCAGGCGAAGTCGGCAAGCTGGCGCGCGCCGATACGCGCTGTGTTTCGGAGGCCTTCGAACCATAGTGGCTCCTCGCGAGCCGGATTGACCCGATCGAGTTTCGGCGGTCCGGGCGGCGTGAAAGGTGTGCCGCAACGTTCGCACTCGATCGACCAGAACTCGAACCACGCGCGTACCGCGACAGGAACGCGGGTCGTTGCTCGGTGATCGGCTCGGCAGGTCAGGCAAAGCTGGAGGAGAGAAGAGCTCGGACCAAGCTTCCGGGTTGGAGGTGAATGCATCATGACCCGCAGGCTGGTCGGTGTCGAACGCAGGATTGTTGATGCTCGCCGCAAATCGTTCGTTAACAACTCTCGATCGATCAAAGATGCGCACGAAACTGACAGGCCAATATGTGTAGCGAGATATGCCAAATTGATTGCGTATTCGGCGGCGATCCGCCGCAGCCAGGACGAAAGCAATTCACCGGGGAAGCATGGCGGAACATATGGCAATGGTAGACGCTCAGTTCGATCGTCAGGCATAGGCCGGCATAGCCTTGCCGATCGGTCGCCAAGCCTCAACGCTGGTGTCGTTGATGCACTCTCTGCCGGAACGGATCGCTGCGATCGCGAGGTCGTTGAACATACCGAAGATGCGGGCAGTGACGCCGTCGGTTGCCTCCAGCACTTGCCGCAATGCTCTCGCCGAGACCTGGCTCGCCAGCTTCAGCGGAAGATGCCGCAGTATGATGACAACCAGTTGCTCGAATTCTTCGTCGCCCTGCCAACGTGGTAGTGTGAGTTCCTCAAACCGCCGCATCAGCTGCACATCGCCGCCGATCGCGTCCCGAGCATCGGCGATCCCTAGGCAGACGAGCGAGATCTGCAACTCGTTGCTAATGAACCTCAGCGTATTCAGCAAAATGCGCTGCTCCTTGGCGCTACCGGCAAGGAGATTGTGGACTTCGTCGAGCATGAGCAGTTTCACCTCCATGCGCTTCAGATTGCGCATGATCTGGACTTCAAGTTCGAGCACTGTCGCCCGCGGAACAAAAGGTACCCCGATCGCCTGCAGGAGGTGTCCGTAGAACCGCCGCTCGGTCGCGTGGCTCGCCATCTGCAGAGCAAGCACGGGCGAAATCAGCCTGCGCTGCTCACGGTTGTAGATTGCCGGATGGGCTCGGCGGAAGCGCTCCATCAGCATGGTCTTTCCCATGCCGCTGTCGGCATAGACTGCGATACTCGGCATTCGGGTAGTACGCGGGCGCACAAGCAACTCGTCCAGCATTTCGAGTGACCACCGGGCCCGTGGATATGTGATCCAGCGCTCTTCTCGGATTGCTATGCGGTCGCTGTCCGACCGGTCGAGGAGGCTAGCAGCGCTCTGGACAAGGTGGCTGTGCTCAAGGCTCATCCCACACGCTACCCTTTTCTGCATCGCCGCGCGCGGGTGTGCTTGTGTCGATCCCGCGCATCTGGGCGTCCACGTTTGCACGCTCCGACGAGGACGGTCGGCGGTCCCTGTTTTGACGCGCCCGTGCGGAGAGGCGAAGCGCTTGGTCTTCGATTGCACGCTGTTCAATGACCGTCGAAAAGATCATGCGCTCGTCGACCTCGCGACGTCCCTTCTGATTCAGGATAGCGACGGCTGCATCCCTTTCCCAAAGACTGATCGCAGGATTGGACAGCTCGCAATAACGCGCCTCCACGAAACGCCCGTTCGGACGGCAAACGAAGACATGGGAGAGGTCACGGGGGTCATACCGCACGGAGAGCTTGCCTTGGGCGCGACCGACATCCTGGGCGAGCGCCGGGGCCCAGTAGCGAATCCCGAACAGGTGGACCCCATCGCGCCGAAGCAAGCGTGGCTTCTCTGGCAGGAACGATACCCAGAAATTCAGCCGATCGCTGGGCAGACGGACCGAGATCGATGGTATCATCTCCCGCCAAACGGCGATCGGTGGACGGTGGAGAGCAGTGTGTACTTTCTGATGATACTTGCCGAGGATTTCCAAAAGCAGCCAGCGTTCCAATTCGCGCATGGTCAGGGCAGCGCCGGCGCGAGGGTCGCGCGCCGGCCGGTCGGCAACGCTGCTGCCCGTGCTACCAGGCAGCATATGCAGGGCGTTCATCTGCGTGCCGATCAGTCGCTCGATATGCCCGCCGTAGTGCGGCGCACCGGGCGGTCGCCATGCCAGTTGGATACCGTGCTCGCGGCATCCGCGGATGAAAGCCCGGCTTCGGAAATCCGCGCCGTTATCGACCGCGATGGACGAGGGCAAGCCCATTGTCGGCCAGGGCAAATCGAGCCCACGCCCTTGGAGGAACTCCGTTTTTGGGAAGACAGCATTGAGAAGGCACACGCCGACCGAGACGGCGGAGGGCTCGTGAAGCGCTAGATAGGCGCCGACGACCATGCGTGTGTACACGTCGATGGCAAGCGTGAGCCAGGGCCGCACCGAGCCCAGGCGCGACGTGGCCTCGGCGACGATCACGTCGACCTTCGTGTGGTCGATTTGAACGATCTCGAGCGGCCGCGAGGCGACGAGCTCCCCTGGGACGGCGTGAGTCGCAGCAATAGCGGCGCGATCTTGCCGTCGACGCACGGCCAAGCCAGGATCGACTTGTCGAACTCGGGCGCGGATCGTCCGCCAGTCCGGTGGTGGCAGACCTTTCTGGTGGCATTGCGCACGCACGCGCTCGACAAGCTGGCTCACGCGGGGTCGCTCGGGTTTCAGGTAAAATTGGGTGATTTCGTGAGCGATGATCGCCTCGCGTGGAGGATCAAGGAAACGCGACCCTCTTTTGCGCCCGGCTTGCTCTGGGAGCACCGCTGACGTTTACCTCAGCAGTCCGAAAGCGGGCGAGAAGCCGGTAAAAGGTCGCCCGGCTGATCGACAATTCCTTTATAGCATGAGCTATGAAGCGCGATCGCTCGCGGGCGTCGCTCACCGTCAAGAGACGTCGGAAAACATCCGAACGCGCCTGGGCGGTCTGCCAGCAGTCGTCCTGCACATCCACCGTCTGTTCCTGGTCGAGCGCCATGAAAGTGACTTCAACGTTGCAAAAATTTTTGTCTCACGTTTAGTGTCGCTAAGCAAGCAAGAATCTCAGGTTAGGCGTAGGCACGAATAGCAAAGACACGCGTTAACACATTGAATCTGCAACTGCCAGAATCTCGGCATAAGATGTCGTCCGACAACTGGATGTATCTCAGTGACCGGCCGGTGGTCCATATAGCTGGTTCGCTCTCAGTTGACCGACCTATGGCACCGAAAGGGCGCCCGGGATCGACCGGTCAATTCGATCACGTTTCATTCCGTACCAGTGACCTCGACGCGGTACGAACGAAACTCGATTCACTCGGGATTTCGTATGAGGGTATCCCGGTTCCCGGGTTCGACCTGTATCAGTTATTTTTCTACGACCCAGTTGGCCCGAGGGTCGAGCTTACTTTCGATGTTCAAAGGGACGGCGATCTGCAAAAAAGTGACTGAGTCGAGATAACTGATATTATCGCGCGTAGTGCAATTATTCGGGGGGCTATCGGGGTAGGGGAGGGGAGACGCCAGGAATTTCGACGTGGCGTCGATGATTCCGCCGTATCAATTGCCGACAGGGTTCCGGTTCGCAGAGCTGCCGCTACGCCGCTACAACCGTGGATTTATCGGACAAGTCCAAAACTGTATGATAACCTGTCATGTCGGCGCGGTCGGCGTCAAATCAATCTTCGACAAAATAGCGGGTAAATGTTACCGCATTGTTTACGTCTAGCGTACGTAAGGCCCACTTTCGTGTCCGGACCCCAAGGGCGATCCGACTGCTGCCAACAATGAAACATTTTCTGCCGACTACACGACGCGCACTGCAGGCGGCAGCATGGTTCTGTCCTCCCAGAAAGCATCTTTCTGAAAGCGAGAAAAGATATCCGGTGGTAGGATGGTCGACCTTTCTCTGGGTCGCACTCTGGTGCCAACATGATGGAGGCCAGGCATGCCAAGGCGAAGGTCAAAATCGATCATATCGTAACAAGGTTCAACATGTTCGGGATCATGTTTGAATACGGGCTCCGAGATCGTGTTGTAAATCGCCGTGAGAACGCCCACCGGATCGGTAACGAGGCTTTCGTAACGTACCAGTAATAGCCGATCCGCCTGCGCGCCATAGACTGCCTCTCGGAGCGCGTTGAAGGCGTGGCCGACCATTCCATTTGTCGAACCCATAGCCGCAGTTCGGGAGTAAACCGTACCGCCGGAATCATAGCCGAATATGCCCGAGAGCTCGAACGAATTTCTACGCACCAGAGTTTCGATGCTATCCATGATCCAGGCTAGGTTTCGGACGCAACAAACTATCCGTGCCTCAGGAAAAAGCCTTGTCAGCGCCGGCAGTTTGCTGGTCCAATCGCGGTTGGTATCAAAAATGACTGCGCCCGGCTTTGCATCCGCATAATAGGCGGAGAATACTCCACGGAGCAGGCGTTCACGGGTCTCGTCATTGATGAATACGCTACCTTCGTTACGCTGACTGGTCTCGCGGAGCATGGCATTAAACAGCGCGCTTACCGGACTGCTCATGCCGGAGACGATGCAGGGGTTCTGTCGAAGAAGCGCTGCAAGCAAGGTCGAACCGGATCGAGGCAAGCCTGAAATGAAATGCAGCCGGCTCTTCATCAATTAGGGCTGCGGCGCTGACGCTTGAGTAAGCTGAGGCCGAGCAGACCGGTCCCGAGTAGAGCGAGGGAGCCGGGTTCTGGAACCGGGACAGCACTCTGTGCGGCAATTATGACTTCGCCGTTGCCACCCAGTGTCGCGAGGTTGAAGAGAGGATTTGAGCCAGCATCGAACGAGCCACCTCCACCACCGGATCCGGCGTTGTTCCCGGTGCCGCCACCGGCCCCGCCGCTGTAGCCACCTCCACCACCGCCACTGGATCGACCTCCTCCCCCGCCGCCACCGAAGCCACCCGCGCCACCATAGGAGCCGTTTCCACCGGCGAGATTATTCAAAAATGATTTTCCGCCGTTACCGCCAGGATAGTAGCCATAATAGGAGGGAGTTGCGCCATTTCCTCGCAATCCTCCGCCGCCTCCCCCAAAGAAAGGAGTGTAGAAGGATCCAGAACCCGCATATCCGCCGCTACCTGCCGTGCCACCATAGTTACCACCATCTGATTGACCAGCAGTGCCGGACTGTCCGGGGCCGCCATTGCCGAAGTAACCGGCACCACCACCGCCACCAGCGACGAGCAGCGGGTTGCCAGTGGATGCCACGACGAAGCTACCGCCCCCCCCACCGCCACCATAATTACCTTTGACTCTCCCATAGCCTCCCACGGCAATCTGAAGCGTCTCGCCGCTGGTCAAGGCAAAATCACCACTCACTTCGGCCCCAAGGCCGCCCGAGTAGCTGCCATGATTGGCACCGTAGGTGTTATGGACATTGCCTCCTGCGGCCCCGAAAGCGGTGATTTCGTAACTGCCGGTGGTGGGCGCACTAAAGGTTTGGATTGCCCCCGTATAATTAAAGGTTTCGGAAAACGGCGTGGCACGTGCGATGCCGGCCGAAAGAGCCAGAGCGAGTAGCGATGTGCTTCCGAGCAAAATAAAGCGCATAATGACAGTGTTCCTAGTTTCTGTATGATGAAGTCCGAAAATTAAGAAATCTATCCCTTCCTATTATGCAACAAAGAGGCCGGCGGGCCAACCGCTCAGACAGATTTTTTAGACACGGATGTGTGATCAGACTTCAGGAAACGTGGCTTACGCGCGATCACGCATATTATCGCGCGTAGTGGAATTATTCGGGGCTATATCGGTTCCAGGTCCATCAGGATCGGCCGATGGTCGGACTTGCCATAGGCCAGCGAAACCGCGTTCGTGCAGCGCAGGCCGCGGATCAGACACCGATCAAGTCGTAATGGCACCAGACCTTTGGCCCGATGGGTCGCGCAGCGTGGGCCGACATCGGCAAAACCGGGCAGGCTGAGAGTTCCGAGGGCGTTGAAATCACCGATCACCGCATGAAGTTGCTGGTGAGCACGGAGCAGGTGGCGAAGCTGACGGCGGTTGGCGATCTGGCCATGATCCAGATGCACGGTGGCGATCTGAAGTCCGTCAAGACAGACGATGAGGGCGAGGCGGACATCAATCAGCCGAAACAGCGGGACCGGCAGGTCAAATTTACTGGCCACCGGGAGGGGTTCCACCGTCGTGGTGAAGCGACGGGGACTCCAGACGGCGGGGCCGTAAAGTTGTCCCGACATCGCCTTGCGTACACAGAACCCGCCGAGCTGCCGTGTCAGCGCGTCAGCCGGGAGAGTGGCTTCCTGCATCAGAACCAGGTCGGGTCGATGGGTCTCCACGAGACGGCCGAGATCGTCGATCCCTGCCCCATTCCGCCACAGTAAATTCCAGCTCAAGACGCGCATGCCGCCTTATCGGCGGTCAAGGACCCGCAAGCAATCGACGCGGGCGGGGGGACGGGGGGCTGGAGCACGGGCAGCTCGCGCACCGCCTCGGCCACCTGCCGCCCGGTCATGCCACCTGGCCCGAAATAACGAAACGCCCCGATTTGTAGCATAGGCGGACAAAAAAAGAACACTCGAGGAGAGAACCTCAGGGTTTCCGCTGGTTTGAGCGTGGAGGAGGGTCCTGAAGCCGGAAACGCGAGTGTACGGAAAACGGGTGTTTTCCGTACACTTCGATTTGAAGTCGAAAATACCATAAAAGTCGAGGGTATTCCTGTACGAGAACTCCTTATGCTACAAATCGGGGCGTTTCGTTACTTCGGGCGTGTGCCTTGCCAAGGTGCACTGTTCTCCCCGGTGGGAATCCGGGCCGGCAAACTCTCGCTCCAGCCGGAAGCACTCGGGGCGGGTCAGGAGGCGACAAATGGCCTGAAGCACTTCGAGAAAAGGCCCTGTAGAGGGTCAGCGGACCGTGCGGGCCGCAACGTGAGTAAACATCGAGCAGGCCTCGAAAGACTCAATGTGGGAGCCGACCCGCCGCTTGAACGGGGAAGGCCGCCGTCGTCGGTGAAGCGAGCGAGACACGCAACCGACGATCCCGCCGGGGTAGTGATGGCAGCACGCACGGGACATGAATGGTGCGCAACAAGGGAAGTCTGCGATCGTGGCGAGGAGATGGCGCCTCCCCGCCAATGGCGAACCCGTGAGGAACAGCGCCAGCGGCCGCAGATGGCGGATGGGTTCGTAGTACCGATGAGGCCGGGTAATGCTGGCAGAGGGAAGGAACCCTGACCCAACTCAAGCGAGGGAAGGGCTGACAGCCCGGCGATTGACGATGAGTCTACCAACGCCTGTTAAAACGGTTGAGAAGCTGCAGATCTCGCTGCAGATGAAAGCTAAGACTGAACTCAGTTTTCGCTTCTACGCCTTATGGGACAAGGTTTTTCGCAACGACGTCCTGAGAGAGGCCTTCGCTCGCTGCCGCGCAAATGCGGGAGCCGCTGGGGTTGACGGCGAGACGTTCGAGCAGATCGAAGCCCACGGGCAAGAGCGCTGGTTGGGAAAGCTGCAGGAGGAGCTGATCAAGGGGCAGTATGTCCCGAAGCCCCTACTGCGAGTGTGGATACCAAAGAGCAGCGGAGGACAAAGACCTCTTGGCATTCCGTGCATTCGGGACCGCGTGGTTCAGATGGCGGTAGTGCTGGTCATCGGCCCTATATTCGAGGCGGACCTACTGCCTAAGCATTACAGTTGCATTTTAGATTTTAAGTGTGCCTGTTGAGCGATTGCTTGATGAGTTCGTCGCCACAGCGACCAAGCTATAACGAAGGCAGGTCGGATACGTTTTTGCGCGAACCGGTGTGCGATCCGCCGCAGACGTCCTAACCACGATGCAACTTGAACGTCTAGAACGTCTGCTTTGGCTCCCGCTACGTTTAGTCCGTGCTACCTGCGCCCCAGACGACTAGGCGGCAGTGTAACGCCTACCACTTGACCGGAAGAAAAGTTGGACCACGTTCCACCCTTGGTGCTAGCTTTGGGACTAGTGGCAACTCCCAGTAGCGACCCGGTAGCTTCTGTCAAAGCTTCGGCGGTTTTTGCTTGAACCCGAGCTGGTATTGCTTTGGGCCAGGACCGTGCCTACCATAGCAGTGCACAGAGACCATTACGACCGTATACGCTACTACCGCCGGCAGGCCGACGTCCGGTTAGTCAGAGGTGGTTTTTTTTGCTACGCTGTGGGACGTTCTGTAGTGGGCCTGAATAGGCAACCAGTTAGGTTCTTTAGTCCGCCTAGCGTGTGGCCAAGCGCGTTTTTGCATAGGCTGGACGGAAGCAATATCGAACCAGCGACACCGCTGCTTGAGTAGTTCGTTAGCGAGTTGTCCGTGTGAATTTTAGATTTTACGTTGACATTA
>NZ_JAIMBY010000047.1:0-1315 GCF_026191915.1 Acidiphilium sp. PA | reverse complement strand
GCTGATGGGAACGCTGTTCGGTCTGTTTCCCTTTCTGCTCAAGCTTTATGCCGACGGTGGCTATCAAGGGCCGAAATTCCAGGAAGGGCTGGGCCGCGTGTGCGCTCAGATCAATGTCGAGATCGTCAAGCGCTCCGATATCGGAAAGTTCGTCGTTGCGCCCAAGCGCTGGATCGTTGAGCGAACCATCGGCTGGCTCAACCGTTGTCGCCGGTTGGCCAAGGATTGGGAATGCCTCAACCGAAACGGACTTGCATTTCTACGCTGGGCATCCATCCGGCTGATGGTACGAAAACTCTGTAAGGAAACAAAATGATCCCGGATGGACTCTAACATTACAGTTGCATTTTAGATTTTAAGTGTGCCTGTTGAGCGATTGCTTGATGAGTTCGTCGCCACAGCGACCAAGCTATAACGAAGGCAGGTCGGATACGTTTTTGCGCGAACCGGTGTGCGATCCGCCTGATTTCTTGGATTGACCAACGGATAAGTCCGGGTGATGTCTTGCAGGGTGTCGCATCGTTTTTTTTGGTGGAGACTGATTGGCCTGCAGCCGGACGGCCGCCATCATCGCATATGCCAGCATTACCAGAGACACGTGACGATACCATCCGTGCCAGGACCGGGTTTCGTTATGGTCGAGCCCAAGTTCGTTTTTGGCGGCTTCGAAACTGTCTTCGATGGCCCAGCGATGACCCTCAACGGTGATCAGGGTTTCGATCGTGGTTCCCACCTTGCACCAGGTTGAAAAGAAGGCCAGTTCACCATCCGCAATGTGACGGCGGATCAGCAGACCCCGCGTCCATCGTGCCTGATTTGCATCGCCCTCGGTTTCGTCTGCAAGATCTGCAAGTTCAACGTAGCACCAATCCTGCAGACGTGGCCCCTTGGTACCGGAACCAGCTGATAAACGCTGCCAGTCGGCCTTGGTCCGCGTGGCGGCAATCTCGGCTGCGGTGCCGCCGATCATCGGCGTCTTGCCCCATGAATGAAACCAGTGAGACGAACTCACCCCCAGCACGTAGGCCTTGCCGGCGCGACGCAAATCCTGCTCGATTGCGCCGACCCCGTAAACGCTGTCGGCAGCCACCCAGGAGAACGGAACATGTGCTTCAATCGCACGGGCTATCATCCGGATCGCCAGTTGCGGCTTGGTGGCGAAACCGGTTTCATCCGGCACATGTGCGGCAGCCAGACGCACGGGGTCGTCAGTCCAGCTTTTCGGCAGATAGAGTTCCCGATCGATGAACGCATGGCCATGACGCGAGACATAGGTGGCAAACACGCCGATCTGGCAGTTCGTGATCTTACCGGC
>NZ_JAIMBY010000046.1 GCF_026191915.1 Acidiphilium sp. PA | reverse complement strand
TGCAATCATCCCCCAATTAGCCTCCTCACGCCCGCTGCGAGCGTTAGGGAGGGTGCTGACATCAAACGTCAGAGGGGTCGAAATTGGACGCGATTTTCGCCCCTCAGGGGGTCGTTATTGCAAGCGAATTTACATCCATACCTTTCAAGCTTGCCTCGATGGCGGCACAGGAAACAGCCAGACGCTCTTCCTCGTCGGTGGCAGCCGTCACATTGATCCTGGCCGCCTTAACCGTATCCGCCACCTCGCCCAGATCGTCCACCAGGCGACGGATCGATGCCTCATGCGTTCGCCATGCGGCACTTTTTAATTGTCGGCTCACCCAGGATGGTTTGATCGCCGTCAGGGCGGTCAACCTTGCATTTAAGGTCGATTCTTCCGTGAGGAGTTGTCCGAGGTGCTCGCGCGCAGCCATCACAGCCTTCCGCGCCGATTGCAGATCGCGCTGAACTCGTATCGTTTCATCCCTGATGCCTGGGAGGCGCGTTTCACACCAACGCAAAGTCTCAGCGGTTTGCGCAAGATCGACGAGTTCGGCACGTAACCGGCGGCATGTCGCCAGTGCATGCAAAAATTCAGCGCGCGTCTTCCGCCACAACTGTTTCGCTTCGGGTGGTCGTAATGGCGGATCAAGCCGGACCAGTTTCCCAGGGGGATCAGGTCGCAGCAGGTCTGGTGAGATGAGGCGTTTAAACCAATCATTGAGCCCCCAATCGTTGTCCCACCAGAATTTCTCAAAAAACTGCCGCCTGTTGTCGGCATTGCCCAACCTCGCGGCGATCAGACCCCATGCCCGCTGAGTATCGGATACGTCCTTGGGCAGATTGAGAAGGGCGGTGGCCGTGTGGCCGAAGTAATCCAGACCGCCCTCATTTCAGATCGAGGCATCAAGGGCCTTTTCGCGCACAGGCAATTCGAGGCTGATATTTTCAACCGCCGCATTGTTGCTGCTGGCCACCACGATCGCGTAGTCCATGAGGTCGATATCACCCAGACCGTTCCAGGGACTTTCGATGGCCGCGAGGCGCTCGGCTCGTGTGATAATCACATGGGCCACCACATCCCGCAGCAAGGTCGTTTTCCCGGTGCCCGGCGGCCCGTTTACAGCGGCGAGACCGTGCGTATCCAGGTCTCGCGCGATTGCATTGACCGCGGCCTGTTGCAGTAACGTCAGGGGATGAAGACCATTTCCTGGCCATCGGCCGAGAGGGAACAAACCGGGGCCTAACAGTTGTGACAATTTGAGCCTGTCATTCAGGCAATCCCATGGATCGATCGGCGGGTTAAGTCCAAGATAAGACGCTACAGCGCCTGACACGGTCTCGTTGTCGATAGCGTCGAGAACTCTGGATAAATCGGACAGGTAGAAACTTGAGAGAATGTCGGCTGCCGGTGGGTCAGGTCGGACCATCTCGATCACGCAAGGGGTCAGGATCTGGAGATCGTCGGGAATACCTAGTTCCTCAACCAACGCGCGGGACACACCGCGCAGATCATCCCATGTCAACGAACGAGGCTGTCCGTCAGGGCCGCGTGGTGCCAGGAGATCGGCGAATCGCAATTTGAGACCGCGTTCTTCGGTGGACCAGTCAGACAGGTCATCAGGGGTACCGCCGGTTGAAAGGTGGCCGAAACCCCAACAGAAGCTACTGATTGCGAGGCTGTCGGGTACGATGATTCCCCACTCGTCGAGCACCACTGAAGCCGCAACAACAAATCCGGACAACGGACGGATTGTTTGGTCCTCATCCGCCTGATCGTCAAAAAATTCATCCAGCCTTTCGAACGATTCCACTGCCGGCATCGCCGCCAGAATGACGGAGTACCAAGTCCGGAGCTTCCGGTCTCGCGGGCTTCCGACCTCGCTCGCCGCCGGCAGAGGTTCAGATGGATCGACGGAACCTTCGGCTTCATGTTGACCGTCGTCCTGGCTTTCGGTCAGGATCGGCCACGGCGTCGGGTCGCCATCCTGTGGTGGCTGCCAGAGGGTAGGTCCATCGTCGGCACCTGTTTTCCGATTGCGTATCCGGCCGCCCCGATCACCGGCGACGTCACTCCATCCGTTCCCTTTGGTGATTTGCGGCGACAGGACCTCACAGGCGATCCACGATCGCAATACGTCTCGGACAGTCTCGGCTGCTATCGACATGCGCTACAATCGCCCAAGTCGAGGATTGGTCAAATTCTGTTTTTGGCGGAACCCCGAATTTCCTCTGCCGTTGGTCATATTCTTGAGCAAAGCCAAAGGGTCCGCCTTGATGTGGAAAATCAGGATCATGCCCCGCTTATCCCCGCGCTGTCCCAGCGACGATCCTGCGCTGGCGGAGACGTGCCCGATGTTATTCAAAAGGTTCGGTAAGACGTTGTTTCCCTGGCGGCGATGCCGCCTCTACTCGGTTCGTTTCCCGATACGGACGGCACACCGATACTCGCGAGGCCTTCGAATGTTACAATATGCCCTGCCCGAACATTGCATCCGGGACGCCGTGACGCCGATTAATGCCCAAGCGGCAGCGTGAACCCGAATGACAGGCCAGCCGGAACCGCGGGCGCGTAATAAACCGGAGGCGGTGGCGGCCCAGGCGGTGGGGGCGGTGCATAATAGACCGGCGGTGGGGGTGGCGCGTAATACAACGGCGGTGGGGGTGGAGGTGGCGCATAATAAACCGGTGGGGGCGGGGGAGGCGGCGCGTAATAAATCGGCGGGGGCGGTGGTGCGGAATATACCGGCGGACCAGCAAAGCCGAACGAGACACTTGGGCCGTTATCCCAATCGGCATGCGCAGTGCCGGTCATACCCAGAGCGATGACCGTTGTGATAACACTAGCAACTACAATTTTGGATCGAAGCATGTTCCACTCACCCCTTCGATCAATAACATGTACCCGGATTATGGCGGGATTTTGCCTAACAATTGTGAGCGCGCAGTGCTTGGATCCAGCTGGCTGATCCGCATCTCAATGTCGACTCTTCCGGAGTCATGATCCGTAATCGCCTGCCCCGGGTTCAACCAATTTCCCCCACCAGCGGAACTTCGGTATTCCGAAGGAGCACCGCCTGGTTGACGATTATTCTGCCTTGTCAGCCTGGCAAATTGAGCGGCGAGGCACTCGGTTTTTCACCCCGATCACATTTCTTTCTTCAACGTCGGCGACGCCTTGAACCGGACCGTTTTGCCGGCCTTGATTTTGATCGGCGTGCCCAGACGCGGGTTGACGCCTTTACGTGCCTTGGTCTTCCGCACCGTGAAGGTCCCGAAACCCGGCAGCGTGAATTTACCGCTCTTTTTCATCTCCGCCACGATCGCGTCGATCAGAGTGCCTGCGACCTTGTTCGCGGTCACGCCGTTGAGCTCGGCTGACTTCTGGAGGGTCTCTGCGATAAATGCCTTCGTCACCCTGAAATATCTCCTTTGGTTTTGCCGTGGTCCATTGACGTGCTCCCTCCTACCAGAAATCATCAAGATGCCAATTCGTTCAGAACCCTCGATTGGCACCATGCTTCATAGCGGTGTCAGATCGGGGCCGATCGAAGCAGGCCGCTGAGATCGCCTATCTGAAATCCACGATCCTGGGCGCGGGCAGGGAGCCACCAGTGCAGCGGATCACCGCATATGACCGGTTCCCGAAACGAGGCTGAGCCACGAGGCCGAACTGTCTGGTGGCAGTCCCGTTGGGTCGTCGTTCCCTGGTTTCGCTGCTCATCATCTCGCGATCGCGGCTTTCTCCCGGACTTATGCCTGCGAACGGAATCGGTTCATCGCAACGGTACTTTGGACGACGTCATCCATAAGGAATCAGGTGGTGGTTCGGTCCGAGGTAATGATTCCGATTTTCATCGATCGGCGATAACGGTCCTGCCCTGATAATCAGGAGGGCGTGATGCAGATGAACGATCGAGAAGTTCGACTGGCGGCTCTGTCTGCCGAAGTCGGAGCGCCGGCTCTCGGGCGGCTGCCGAAGGTGGATTTTCAGACGGCGATGCGGGCAGCCGCCCCCAGCGTTACGTCGCTGGTCAGGCTGATGTTCGTTGCGGCTCGGCTCAATCGTGGGCCGGGCGGCCTGTCGCCTGCGGAATATTTCAGCCATCGACTCTGGGATCCGCTGTTCGGACGGGGTGACCTTCAGCGTTTCGTCGGGCTGTCGGGGCAGGGACGGTTTCATGAGGCCTGCTGCGATATCGCCTGGAAAGCGATCGCTGACGACAAGATCCTCTCGACCGCGCTGCTCGCGGCGGCCGGGGTCGCGGCACTGCCGCAGACCTTGGCGGTCGTTCACCCGCACCGCGAACTCGGTGGCGCGCTCGCAATCCGTTCTTTCGATGATCTCGGCCACCTGCTCCGCTCGCCCCTCTCCTATCCGCTGGTGGCGAAGCCCATCGATGGCGTTTTCAGCGTCGGCGTGATCAACGCGGTGTCGGTTGATCCTGCGACGGAACTGATCCAGTCGGTGACGGGCGCAGCCTCGCCGGTTTCCGAGGCCGCCGAGCGGATCATGGCGCATCCGGGCGGGTATCTGATCCAGCGGGCGCTGCAACCACCGACGTTGATCGCCTCGATGTCCGGCGGTCGGCTTTGCAGTGTCCGTGTTTTGGCCTTGCTGACCCGGGCGGGTCCGGTCCTCCATCGCGCCGCGCTTAAAGTCCCGCTCTCCTGCAATGTCGCGGACAATTACTGGCGACCGGGCAACCGGCTGGGTGCGATCGACCTGGCGTCAGGGCAGGTGATCCGGGTCGTCTCGGGAGCTGCGCAGGATTTGCGGCGGGATCCGGTTCATCCAGAGACCGGCGTGCCGATCGAGGCGATGATGCTACCGGAATGGTCGGCGCTGCGCGACCTCGTCTCGACGGTCGCCCCGCTCTTTCCCGGCATTCGGACCCAGTCCTGGGATGTTGCCCTGACCGATCGGGGGCCGGTACTGCTCGAGATCAATTGGGGCGGTGATCTGCATCTGCATCAGTACGCCCACGGCGAGGGCATTCTCGATCCGATTTTTTGTGACCATCTCCGTGAATGCGGCTATCGTGGGCTGCTGCCGGCGCGGGAGTAAAATCGTCAGATGCTGTTCGTGGCACCGAAAGGGCAGGTGGAGCCGGCGATACCGCTGACGGCGGAGGAGGAGCGGCTCTTGCGTCGTGCGTTCGGCTGCTATGCCGATCCCGCGGCCCGTCCGGCGGCTTCCAGCGTGGTCCGCCGCTGGCAGCTGGATGGTTCCGGCCACTGGATCCTCTGCGACTGCGTCGGCCCCGTCATCGATGGGACCAATCCCCCGGCGCTGGTGCCGGTGGCGGAGACGCATCTACGGCGTCACGTCCATGGCGCCTGGCCGGCGCACGCGGCGGATTGCGATTTTTTCCGAGATCCGGAGGAACAGCGTGATGTGACCAGGAGCTACCGTCGTTCCGATCATGAGCGACCGGTGATCCGCGGATTTGGCGACGACGATCGACCCGTTCGCGCGGTGACGTCCGGTTTCAGCCATGCGGAGGAGCGCCCGCCGCTGGCCCGACTGCTGATGCGTCTGATGGATGATGCCGGTTTGACCAAAATCCAGCCCTCGCGGCTTCCGATCGGTGTCCCGGAGCAGTATCGGCAGCTGCGCGGTGCCGCGCGGAAGACGATCCTCGCCGGCAAGGTGCGGGTCGGATCCAGGCTCGAGACCTTCACGCCGCATTACGAGGAGTTCCGCCGGCGCATCGAGGCGGCTCCGGTGGAGAGTTTTCCCGGCTCCCGACCCCACGGTCTGCTGATCGGCATCGCGCACGCGGTGAGCGAGGGCACCGTCACACTCGCCGGCGATCGGTGCATCGAGGTGATCGGACGGATTGCCGTGTTCGGGGAGCGGGAAGGGCATGGGCGGTTCCAGACCGCAGACGAACGCCGCCCGCCCTATCTCGTGGCGGGGTTGGTGGCACGGCCCGCGCCGGACGCGCCGGCGGCACTCCTGCGGGTCTACGCGCATCCGGTTCTGTCGGCGGGCCATCTGCTGCTCGTGGACAGCGATTATGAGCGCCGGACCGCCCGCCGCCTGATGTCGGTCCAGACTTGGTTGCTCAAGGTGCGCAACATCCTGATGTCGATCAGCAAGCCGCAGTTCGATATCGGGGCATCATCCGCTGCCGATGGCACAAGCGCACCATCCGGGGCGGGGGAGGGCGACACGCGAGCGGGTCCGCCGCTGATCCCTGATTTCGTGGTGAAGGCGCGGAAGGCGAACGGGGCGACGGCGACGGTGATCGTCGAGACGATGGGCTATGACGATTACCGTTATATGGAACGCAAGGAACGCCTTCATCCCCTGATGCGGGCGGCGCTGGGCGACGCGCCGCTCGTCCTGCACCGCTGCCACCGCGGCTCGGGTGATCCGGTTGAAGTCGATCGGGAGATGGGCAGGCAAGTCCTGCGCGCGATCTTCGATCAGCTCGATTGACCCCCGATGAACCCGGATAACCTGAGCACCGAATATCACGGCATCGTGATACGTGAACCATTCTCCGCCGCTGCTCGTTTGCATCGCGCGCGGGGAGAGTGCCGCATCCGCAGGAGGACGCGAGGATGCAGATGCGACGGGCGATGGGACTGATTCTGACGACGGCACTGACGGGAGCGCCATGGGCGGCGATCGCGTCGGCAGGACCGCATTGCGCGGTCCTGCCAACGCAGATCGTCAAAACGCGAACGGGGAAGGTGAGGGGGAGGGACACGGGAGGGTTTGGTGAGATGACCTTGCCCCGGCCGGTGCTTCCACCCGGCAACACGCCACATGCGCCGCTGTCTGCCGCGACTCTCGCGGCGGTCGCGGGAGAGGGAAGACCTGCACCTGCCGACGTGGCCGCTCCTGCGTCATCGACCCCATCACTCCCCGCTTCTGCGTCACCGACCGCCATACCGCCCGCCCCGGTTCAGCATCCGCCGGCGACGATACCAGTTCATGCGGCGTCCATTGCCCATCCTTCCTTCGAGGGGCCGGCGACCTTGCCGTTGAAGCCAATCGATGCGACCGCGATCGCGGCGTCGCCCGTGCTGACCCGTCTCGCATCCCATGGCGCGAAACTCTATGCGCTGGGAACACAGCACGGCATGCAAGGGGTGTTCGCGCGGAATGGCCGCTTCTTCCAGGTGTTCTACGTCACACCTGACGGCAAGGCAGCGGTTGCCGGTGTGATGTGGAATGCCGCCGGCCGAAATGTGACGCTGCGGCAGGTTCGTCGCGTTCCCGATCTCGTACCGCAGGTGAAGATCGGCGATGTGGGCGACGGCCCGGCGACGCGCCATGTCGCGTATCGCGTCGGGCCTTCGCCTGCCGGGGCAGCGGGGCCGACCGGGCAACCGGCTCCGGCGTCGTTGCCGGGTGGTCTGCCGAAGGGGACGCTGTTTCAGGCTCTGGCGATGTCCGATCATGGGACGATCGGGAAGGCTGGGGCGCCGCGGGTCTGGATGATGATGGATCCGCTCTGTTCCTATTCGATCGCGGCGATGCGCCGGCTGATGCCCGATGTGGAGGCCGGCAAGCTGCGGGTCTCGGTGGTTCCGCTATCGATCCTCGATTACGAGGACAATGGCATGAGCACGCCGGAGGCGAAGATCATGCTGAGCCAACCGGCGCGGCAGATGGCGACGGACTGGATCGACCGGGGACTGGCCGGGGAGCAGGCATCGCCTGGCGCGTCGGCGAAGCTCGTGTATAATATGTCGCTAGCGCGGGCGATCGACCTCAAGGGGACGCCGATGCTGATCTGGCACGAGCCGGACGGGCGCGTGGGACGCAGCAACGGCCTGCCATCGGACCTGAGCAGCTTCGTTGCCTCAATCCGGAAGCCCTCCTGATGAAGCCGCGCCGGACTGGAAAGGCTTGTGCGTTGGGCGAAGGGATGGCGACCGGCAGCGGGCAGATGGAGCTGCCGGGGATCAGCGATCCGCCGCGCGCACGCCCACTGAAGCCCCCTGCGGCAATCAGCGGCTTCGCGCTGGCGGCAATACCGGACGAGCCGACGAGGCCGGAGTCTGCCGATGGTCACGGAGAGTGCACACATCGTCCCGGGCATGAGTGATGCCGGCAGGGTGGCCTTTGTGATCCGGTGGGATGCTGGAGATCGTGGAGAGCGTGATGGCGTATAACGGGAGCGGTCGTAACGGCCGCGATGACGATCCGGACGGGGAGCCGAATGAAGCGCGCGGCCTGTTCCAGCGCGGCGCGCGGTTCCTCACCGGCCCCGGAGGCGTGTTCCCGAACCGCGAGATCCGCAAGGGCTGGACGACGATCGGCGCGTTGCGCGAGGAGATCCAGGTCAGGCGGGCGGGACGGCGCAAGATCAGGCTGCGGGAAGACGGGACATTCGATCTCGAAGCGATGGCGTTCGATGCGGGTGTGAAAATCTATGAGATCGAGCGGCGGATGGCGAACCGTCAGATCCTGACCGCGCGTAACACGAAGATCTATCTAGGTCTGGGTTCGGGGCTGCTGGCGTTCTGGTCTTACGAGGTGATCAGCGGCGGCGCGATGATGGCCTCGACGATCCGGATGGTCGCGTTTCTGGCGGTGATTGTGTGCATCTATGTGGCGGCCTTCGCCAACGCCTTCAACAACTGGCAGATCCGGGTCCGCCGACTTGGATCGGTCGATGAGTTCGTCCGTCTCGAGGGCAGCTGGTGGCCGCGCGAGAGATAGGCGGTCACTGCCGATCGTAGAATGTCAATCGTCACCAGTCGCCTGGTCCAGGGTGAGTGTGCCCTGGCTGTGGGCCTGTTCGATGCGCTGGCACGCGATATCGAAATAGCGCGGATCGATTTCGATACCGATGAAGCGGCGGCCGATCGCGGCGCAGGCGACGCCGGTGGTTCCTGAGCCGAGGAACGGATCGCATACGGTTTCGCCGGGGTCGGAGGTCCAGTCGACGAGCCAGTCGAAATGCCGCTGGGCGCGGCTACACGGGTGCCCGTTGGGCGGCCGGTGGACCGGCTGAACGAGCGGGCCGCGGCCGGGCACGAGATTGCGGCCCTTGCCGCGCGCGACGGGCGCGCCGAACCAGTGGGCGAGCTCGTCACCGCCGAGGCCGCGCCCGATATAGAGCGGCATGACGAAGGGTAGTTGAATGGAGCGGAAGAAGGGGAGCCTGTCCGGCACGGTGGCGAGGAATCGCGGATCGCAATCGCAGCGGAGGACCGTGATCAGGCGGCGGATCCGGGGCAGGAGGTTCATCGTGTCGCGCCAGAGTCCGTAGGGGTCTTCGCTGCCCGGGATGAGGCCGGCAGGGCAGTTCGGCCAGACCGGATCGGTGAGGATGACGTCGATCGGTCCGATGCGATCGAGCACGTCGCGGCAATCGGCGCGGAGCAGGATCGCGTTGCCGATGGTGACCCGCTCCACGGGCAGGGGGTTCCGAATCGCCTCTCCGCTCAGAAGGTCCCGGCCGGGCCGCCGTAGGGGGAGGGCTGGGCGCCGATCGCCCAGGGTGCGGTTTCGTAATCCGGCCGGGTCATCGTTACGGCGGGATCGGTCGGCCTGACGATGGTTCCCATACGGTTGGCGACCGGCGGTTCCCAGGTGGCGTGTGCGCTGCCGTAGGGCATCCAGGGATTGAAGTAGGGATGGTAGACATGGGGGGCCGGCGGCGAGGAATAATCGTCGGCGGATTTGACGTTACCGCCTGAGGCGCAGCCTGCGAGGGCGATAGCGGCGGTGAGGGCGATGGCGCTTGTTGATAAACGCATGATGGCTCTCCGGTAAGGGAGAGCCATCATTCGGTTCAGGGGATGCAAACGAGAAGGTTGTTCCCGGGTTTTATTCGCTGCGCTGATCGGGCGGCACGTGATCAGGGCTCCAGCTCTTATCCCACGCGAAATCATAGGCATCGCCGCCTTTCTCATTGATCTTGAGGAGGCGCCGATAATGCTTGAATGCATAGTAAAGGTTTGACCGCATTTTATCGATGGCGTTCCAGCTCCGCTCTATGGCCGCCAGATTCCTTTCGGTCTCATGGAGTTTCTCGGTCAGAAGAGCGATCTCGTGGTTGCGTTTGGCGATCTCGTGGTCACGTTTGGCGAGTTCGGCGTCCTGCCTCGCGATCATGCTGTCGAGTTCGTAGATTTTGACCTGGAGATCGATCCCGTGGTTCCGTTCGGCGACAAGACTGTTGTAGAGGTTGATGTATTCGGCATCATCTTCCTCCTGCTGGAGGCGACGCGCGCGCCCCTGCCGCCAGGCACGGAGGACCTGATTGGTGCCCTCTCCGATGATGCTTCCTTCGATGAAGCCGAGCGCAGCATTGCTACCGTAGTCGCCCATGATCGGTCTCCTTGCGGCCTCGATCGACCGTTTCATTCCGCAGGTGGTGTCACATCCGTTCCTGCGTCAAGTGTCTTGTCAGGTCCTTGTATCCCTTTTGGACCGGAATTTCCACCATTAGATGGCCGGTTCCCGAGACGGCGGCTTACAGCGCCGGAGAGACCCTCTCCGGCTGCAAGTGAGGCAACAGTACCGACATAGTTGCGATTGATTTCGCCGACGACGGCGCGTGATCCCTGGGTGGTGGTTTCGAGGGCGAAGTCTTCCATATTCACCCGGCTGCCTGCCTCGAGACCGGCCCATTTCATGACCTGGTAGGGGAATTGGGA
>NZ_JAIMBY010000045.1 GCF_026191915.1 Acidiphilium sp. PA | reverse complement strand
CGATTGCGGTCGCCGATAATGGCGAGCAGTCGCTCGCGATCTCCCACAGGGACGATGACATTGACAGTTTGGGCCATGCCACACGATTCGCATGTCCTGCCAAAAATGTGAATCTTATGAAAGCGTCAATGCACTAGACGCGTTGATTGCGGTGGAGCCGGATATCATGAAGGCAGATCAACTGTCGGAGCGGTATGGACTCGAAATCCTGCCGTTCGACCTGATCGATGTGGCCGAGACCGAGACGCGGGGGCGGATTGCGAAGTTGAATGCCACAGACGCGGTGGCGTTTCGGGTGACGCTGCGTCGGATGAGCGACCAGGCCTTCGTAAGGGCGATTGAGTCGTGTCTCCACGCGCAGAAGGTAAACGCCCAAGCCCGCCGTCTGCGGCGGCAGGCGGACGAGGCGAAGCCGGCGGAGTTCGGATTCCTGAACTTATGTGCTGCGGATGCCGAGCGCACCGCCGCGATTGCGACGCTAGCAGCGCTGACCGATGCCCACCGTGCCCGTGGCGTCGATGCCGCGGTGTCCTTGAAGCTGCAGGGCAGCGATCGGTTCTATCCGTTCGGTCTTGTGACACCCGCCGCGGACACCGCGGTAGACGGGTTCGCCAAAACTGCTGACAACCAGAAAACCCACTTTTTTACAATATAAAACCATGCATTCGCTATCGCGGTTTGTGATCATCGCTTCTTGGTATTCGGCTTTTTCTTTTGGATTGTGTATAAAGGTCTTTCCTCTCGCGACTTCTGGAAAATTCAACAATAGCTGATTTAAGACTCTCAGGCGATACATTCTCAAACAATTCAATTAACATTGACAAAGCCATTGCAATATCGTTGTTGTTTCCGTTAACATCCCCTTCTACATCCAAGTTAAATGAATCAATCGCGCTCGCAGATATTGCCTTACTATCTCGACGTTCTTCGTTTACGTCGCTCGCATAAAAATATCCGATCGATATCAGTAATTTTTGCGCAAGACCGTAAAGTATTGTCGGCTCGATATGCCTTTTACCAGATTCGTAGGCAAGAATCTGCTCTTCGTGCATATCTAGTGAGCGAGCAAGATCACGCGCCGATATAGTTAATTCTTTACGGCGCGCTGCAAGGCGAGTGCCAATATGATGATCCAGCCTATCAGCGACACGTCTAATTTTGGCGCCGAAGGTTGGTTCATTAGGTGACACGCTTTCTGAAACGATTTTTTGTCCCAACTGAGTTCTCCATCCGCGTTTGGCCGGTTAGGTATACATAACAATCATTCCACCTTCTTACAAAGGACAATATGTGAAATTGGCTAACGAATCTCGCTAAAACATATTAAAAATTTACATTAATACATTTTTACGCATTTACGTCAATAGATTTTATACTGTGATACACATTTTTTATAAACCTTGCGTGAGGGTCCGTTCAAACAATTAAAAATATTTCATCTCATTTCCATGCTTTTAGCTAACGATATAAAATCCGCCATCGTCATAACAGGAATTGTCAGCGTCGGCATGGGCGAACGACAGAAGCCAATCAGAGATGAAGTGACTCCGATCAGACACACCGAGATCCTCCTCGACGCATGCCAGAGCGGATTTCTGTCATAGCTTACGCTGAAATAGACTGAGCATCTCCGTCCAGCCACGTTCGGCCGCTACTTGATCGAATACCGGGAAATCCGGCATCATCCAGCCATGAGCCGCGCCGGGATAGATTTCGCAGCGATTCGTCACGCCGGCGTGGCTCAACGCCAGCTCCAGCCGCTCAGCCATCTCGGGTGAGTAGCTGCTGTCATTATCGGCGCCGGCGACATAGACCTCGGCCTTGATCCGTGGGACAAGGAGATGCAGGCTCGTCTGCGCGTCCGTCGCGAGATTGCCACCGTGGTAGCTCGCGGCCGCCGCAATCCGGTCGGGGAAAGCACCAGCCGTGGTCAGCGCCATCCCACCGCCCATGCAGAAGCCGACCGTGCCGATATTCGAACCCTTCACATCCTTCCGACTGTCCAGATACGCGATGAAAACTTCTGTGTCCGTAGCCGCCTTGTGGTTGTCAGTCGTCGCCATCATCGGCCCGACGATCGCTCGAAAATCACCCGCGAAAACCTCTTTAGGATCCAACGGCGCATAAGCCCCAAAGCGATAGAACGTGTCCGGAAGCAGAACGATATAGCCCTCTTCCGCCAGGCGTCCCGCCATCTCGACCAGGGCCGGTCGCATCCCGAGCCCGTCCATATAGAAGATTACGGTGGGCCAAGGGCCGTTACCCTCGGGCGTCAGCACGAACGTCGGGCAATGCCGGTCTTTGGTTGTGATCGAGACCTGCTCCTGCGGCATTGCATCTTCCTCGGCTTGCATCGTCGGGATCCGCCATCAAGACGGAGCTGTTCAAAGCATGACCGACGTTGAAGAAGGTCATAAACACTGTCAAGTTTCTGATGGGAGGTAGGCCCATCTTGGCAGTGCACGCATTCAGTCAGCTCCAGGCGTTGTGCCCCCCCATTTTTTGTGCCGTTTGCCTATGGTGGCTTCGGTTCTGGGGTAATCGTCGTTCTCTTCATCCCAATGGCGTGATCGCTCAAAAAAACAGTTCGCACTGGCGATACGGTTTCGCACCGTGGACTTCGAAGGGAGACCACCATGCGCGTTTTTCACCATTCGGCTGTCGCTTCAGGTCTGCTCGCGGCGGCCCTGCTTGCCGGTTGCGCGACTGTCCCAGTCCCGAGAGTCGCGGCCAATGTCGTGATACCTGGCATGCCGAACCTCCAGACGGCGCTCAACAGCGCAATTTTGCGAACCGATCAGGCCGTCGACCAACTCGAGGGTGAGCCGCCGATGACACTGGCCTCGGCACGATTGCCAAAGGCTCTGCCCGGCGAACTCGAACAACGGATCCGGTGGAATTACGAGGGCAGTCTCGGGCCCGCGGTCCACGCGCTCGGCAGACTGATCAACTACCATGTGGTGATCCATCATCCGAAAGGTGTCGCCCCGGTTCTGGTCTTGGTGCATGCCGACCAGATCCCCGTCTCGACGGTGATCCGCACGCTCGGCATCGAGGCCGGGTCACGCGCAACGGTCACCGTTATTCCCGCCAAACAGACGATCGACGTGCGGTATCCGCGACCTGATGCAGCGGCCGCCGCGTCCGGCAAGCCGTGAGGAGGGTGTCATGGCGCGAAGATATCGTCGGCTCCGGTCCCCCCCGCCGCTCGCCACCCCGGCTTCGTCTGCCGGTTCGGATGATCCAGATCACCGATCCGATGAGTGATTTTCTGTCCGATCTTGTCTCCGGCGCGCGCCGGCGCGCGTTGCTTTTCCGTCTCGGCATCACCGACCCCTTGCCACCCGAATTGTACAATTCCCGAGGAGACTATCGATGAGTCGCGTTCTACCCATGGCCGTGCTGCCGGTCGCCCTGTTGCTGGCACCGGCGGCTTACACAGCACAAGCGCCGTTTCCCCAGATCGGCATTTCGGACAGTCCCGCCACGATCGCGCGGAGCCTGCGCGACAACGCCAATCCGCTCAACAATCCGGTCGCCGGGGCGCGGATCACCGGTATCCTGACGGGAGGAGAGGCTCCACCTTCCCTCAATGAACTCCAGGCACTCCGGCCACTGACGGGTAAGCACAAGACGATCTCGCCGATGCGACGCGAGGCACTCCGGCAGAATGCACTCAGCTACGGTGCTCAGGGCGGTCTGGCTGCGGAAAGTTATGCCATCAATCTGATGTTGGTGAATTATCAAGCCGATCTCGATCGCACGTTCGATTTCGGGAAGCTGATGGTCAATGTGAGCAATGGGCAAACCCTGTTGCGTCCACCGGTCGTCACCGAGGCGCAAATGGCCTTTGCGCTCGCGCCCGGCGGTCAGATCGCCAAGCAGACCGATCAGGTCTACGAGATCACCCAGCAGGCACAGCTTGCCTCCGCGCCGCCCAACTGGCGCACCTATCTGGTCCGAACGTGGGCGAAGCCGACACCCCCGCCGAGCGCGATCCGGCCGCGCTCGCGCCTGGAAGTCGAATACTGGCACAAATGGGTGGCCGAAGGCTGGGCGCTGGGCGAGGCCCAGGGCGCCCAGATCTTCCTCGACGATCTGAGCCGTCTCGAGAACAACTATATCGGGATGGTCCGCTACCAGGTGCTCCTGCGCGCCGGCCTCGTGGAATCCCCCGATCTGGTCTTTCATCACCAGGCGGTCTCCGGTGGGCGCAACCGCATGCTGATCGGCAACGACGTCATCCGGATCACCAATCTGCCAGGCCTCGATCCCGCCGCCGCGAACTGGCGTTCGGTCGATGTCCCGCGTGACCGGCCGATCGGCCAGCCACCGGCACGCTGAGGAGAGTGTGCTCATGGTCAGCAGAGGTCCAGACAATCGTCCGATTGATGACTATCGGAAATTCCACCGCCCCATCCTGATCGATCCGTCCGACAATTTCGATCGACCTGTTGCGGTGCAGGAGTTTCTCCGCCGTGCCGTGCAGGAAGGTGTCAGCGAATTGCTCTTTGGCGACCAGCGACCGGTCGTCGCGAAGATCGACTGGGAGTTTTGCACGACGACGCACCACCTGCTCACCCCCCACGATCTGAAGGGTCTCCGGAAATTCCTGTTCGGCGATCACACCCAACCAGCCAGCCCCCATCGGCACTGGCACAAGATCGGCCGGGTGCATCTGAAGGACAGGGAGTATCTGCGCTATGAGGTCACCGAGACCGAGATCCATGACGCATCGGAACTCCGCGGCCATGAGATCGTCCTGCGTTTCCTGCCCAATGTTCTGCCTGACATTCATTTCTATGAACTCGATCGGGAACTGCGGGATCATTTGCCCCGGAGTGGTCTTGTGCTGGTCAGCGGCGGCATCGACAGCGATGCGACGGGTCTGATCGCAGCCCTTGTCCGTTGGGTTGTCGAAGATCGCACCGTCGAGCACCGAGCCGTCATCTACGGGTTGACGGATTATTCGTTCACCCAGGAAATCCGGCCGATCGAATGGGAAAAATCCTCGATCCTGCAGATCGAGACACCGCCAGGCGAACCTCTGAACCGGGCGATGGTGCAGGCGACTTCGATTGGCGCGGACGTTGTGGCGATCGGTGCATGCCGGGATCCCGCGACGATGGAAATCGCGCTGGCGCTCGCGGCGGAGGGCAAGCGGGTGTTCGTGGGCGTCAACGCCAGTGGCGTGATGAATACGGTGGCGCGGGTTCTGGCGCTGCTGAGCCGGGGGCAGGGGGAGGATTACGCCCCTGGCCTGCCCGAACTCGCGCTGACCCTGCGCACGATCATTTCGCAGAAGATGGTCCGCAACCAGCAAGGATCGATCTCGGCGCTTCAGGAATACCTGATCGTTGGCCCTACGCTCCGCGAAGCCCTGCTTCAGACTGCGCCAAGCGGCTGGTTGCTGCCTTTCCTGAAGAGTTTCGAGGAGGAAGGCGAGAGCTTTGCTGCCTGCGCCAGTGTTGCACGCAACGCCGGCGTGATCAGCCCGGACGTGTTCCGTCGCGTCGTTGCTGAGACCACCGCCCCCATCATTCCCCGTCGTCCCCGGAAATCGAAGTCATGAGAGGAATTCCGATCTCATCGATTTTGCGTCACCGCCTCGACTCCCTCCCGATCCAGGTGGTCGGCGTACTCATACAAGGAGATCCACAATGAAAACCCATGATACGGCATCCTGCCCGCCATCCTCTGTTCCAGAGTTGCGGTCCGTCCCTTGGGACGACAGTGCCGGTCCTCCCGTTGACTTGATCTATGCCGAACCGGGGCATGGGAAGGGAGTTCTTGCGCCGGATGATCTCCTTGAACATCGCTTCATCCTGCAGTCCACCGCAGAGGCAGGACGCCTCATCGAAACCATCGCCAAAGGGGATCATCATGGTTGGACCCAACCGTCACGAGCTTCGGATCGTTCCTGCTTCCGAAGCCCCGCCAGACGCGCTTTCGGTGAAGCACGCGCTCGACACGGATCTCGTATTCGAGCCGATGCCACCGCGGATGTACGAGGCGGACTGGAACCGCTTCATGGTCTGGGAGGCCGATCGCAACGTCTCGGATATCAGGTTGCAACCTTTCGCGCCGGCGTTTGTCCAGCGCTACGGTCGGTTGCGGCCGGCGACCCCGCGCGATCTCACCATCCCCGAGGTCGAAACCGCCACCAACCTGTTTTACGGCGCGGATGGCATGGCCCGGCTCAAACAGGGCATGGATTTCGATGTCAGCTTCAAGGCGCGACCAGAGCGGAATCGTTCGATCCGGTTTCGGGTCAATGCGACCGGTTGCGAGACCCATGGTGTCGTCACGGTCTCGATCGTCGCCCGTGTCCTGCCCGAACGAGCCCCCGACCTATCCAGCCTCGCCCTCGAACCCGAAATCCTCGCCGCTTCTCGGGTCAGCAAAGGGGTGGTCATCGTCAGCGGCGGCACCGAGAACGGTAAATCGACCCTGTTGGCCGCAATGATCCGCGCCATGCTGCTCGACCCCGACGCCAATCTCTCGATCCTCGAATACGCCTCGCCGATCGAGTTCGTCTATGACGATGTGCGCGGTGCGTCCGCATTGATCAGCCAAACCGAAATCCCGCGCGACGTCCCCAGTTTTGCCGCGGGCGCCCGCAACGCCAAGCGGCGCAACCCCAAGGTCGCCGTGCTCGGTGAGATCCGTGATGCCGAAACCATGGTGGTGATGTCACAGATGGCGATCTCGGGCACCGCGATCTATGGCACCATTCACGCGGGGTCGGTCGAGGAGACCACCCAGATCGCGGTCAGCCTGTGCCCGGACAATGAACGCAATGCGGTCGCCGTCCAGCTGGGTCAGTCGCTGCGACTGATCATCAATCAACGTCTGGTTCCCTCGGTGGATGGCAAACGCACCGCGCTGCGGGAGTTCCTCGTCTTCGATAAGCCCCTGAACCATCGGCTGGTCAGCGCCTCGCCCGATGACTGGCCGCTGATTTGCCGCGAGGCGCTGCGGACCCAGGGCCAGAGTTTCTCGGTCGCAACCGACCTCGCGCTCGCCCAGGGGCGTATCTCCGAAGAAACCGCGTTCTATTTCAAAAAGGAGTTCGGTGATGTGGCGTGACACGATGAAGCCGCTGCGGCTGTTCATTATAGATGCCTGGGCTTTGGTCCCGGCCCTGATCTTTCTGCTCTACTGGTCATTCACCACGCTGGTGATCGCGCTCGTCGGCATCGTCTTCTTCGGCGTGATCGGCTGGTTCGGGGTCAATATTGCGGATTCCGATTGATGCCGGCCACCTATTCCGACGTGAAGCCGGCGCCCGTTCCGATTTGAAGCCGGCCGGCATTCCGATTTCATTCCGGCCACCATTGTGAGAATCTGAGCGTTATTCGGCTGGGTCAGCAACTCGGGCATCTGCCTTCTCGTGATCAACCACGAGGAGGATTGGATGCCGGCAAAGAGAGAGCTGACGATGCGGCAGATACGACAGATGTTACGGCTTGCCGGCGACGGCATCAGTGCCCGCGAGATCGGGCGGATACTCGGCGTAGCGCGCAGTACGATCCAGGATAACCTGAAGCGTGCACAGGAGGCGGGGTTGGCGTGGCCGGTGTCGGCCGAGTTGACCGATGCGGCGATCGAAGAGCGGCTGTTTGCTCGCAGCGGCTACAAGCAGGGGGTTCGGCGCCGGGCGGAGCCGGTATGGGGCGAACTGGTCTGCGAATTGAAGCGCCCAGGGGTCAATCTGCAGGTGCTCTGGGAGGAGTACCGTGAGCAGCATCCGGCTGGGTTTGGATACAGCCGGTTTTGTGAGTTGTTTCGGGAATTCGAGGCGCGGCTGTCGCCGGTGATGCGTCAGGATCATCGTGCTGGTGACAAGGTCTTCGTCGATTACTCGGGCAAGCGGATTGGCATTGTCGACGGGGCGAGCGGTGAAGTCCGCCAAGCGGAGATTTTCGTCGGCGTGCTGGGCGCGTCGAGCTTTACCTACGCGGAGGCGAGTTGGAGCCAGTCGCTGCCGGACTGGATTGGCGCGCATGTCCGTATGTTCAGGGCATTCGGCGGTGTTCCGCGGCTGATCGTGCCGGATAATCTGAAGTCGGGCGTCAACAAACCATCGTTCTACGACCCGGAGATCAACCGCAGCTACGGTCGGATGGCATCGCATTATGGGGTTGGCGTGCTGCCGGCACGCCCGTACCGTCCGCGAGATAAAGCCAAAGTCGAGTCAGGCGTCCGCTTTGCACAGAGCTACATTCTGGGCCGGCTCAGGCGCCAGACTTTTTTCTCGCTGGCCGAAGCCAACCAGGCGATCGCCGGTATGGTCGATCGGATCAACGACTATGTCATGCGCCGCATTGGCGTCAGTCGCCGGCATCTGTTCGAGACGATCGAGCGTCCCGCGCTCGCAACGTTACCGGCACCCGAATACGAATTCGCCGAGTGGGGCCTGGCCCGGGTGGCACTCGATTATCACGTTGAAGTCTGCGGCTTTTTCTACTCGGTGCCGCATGAGCTGATCCGCCAGCAGGTCGATACCCGCGCGACCGAGCGCGGCATCGAGATATTTCATCAAGGCAAGCGCATCGCGGTTCATCAGCGGCGATACGGCGGCAGCAAGCATGGCACCGACATCGAACACATGCCGAGCGCGCACCGGCGTTACGCCGAATGGACGCCGGAACGGTTCCGTCGCTGGGGCACCTCGATCGGCCCGAACACCGAAGGGCTGGTCACAGCCATACTCGCCAGCCGACCGCACCCGGAACAGGGGTTCCGGACCTGCCTTGGGATTCTCCGATTGTTCAAGGACCTCGAACCTGGCCGCGCCGAAGCCGTGGCCGACCGCGCGGTCGCGATCGGTGCGTTCACCTACAAAAGTCTCGCCTCGATCGTGACCAACAAGCTCGATCGCTCAACCGCCGCGCCGGGCGAGCCCCAGGCGGTCATTACCCACGGCAATCTCCGTGGTTCCGGCTATTTTCATTGAAAGGAAAACTCATGTTGACGCATCCAACCCTCGATCAACTGCACGACCTTGGCCTGCATGGCATGGCAAAGGGATTCAAGGATCTCGCGGCGCATCCCGATGTCGCCACCCTCGACCACGCCGCGTGGCTGGCGTTACTGCTCGACCACGAGACAACGCTGCGGCGGCAGAAGCGTTTTGAGCGACGCGCACGCCTCGCCAAGCTGCGCCAAGAGGCCAGCGTCGAAGATGTCGATTATCGGGCCGCACGTGGTCTGGATCGTGCGATGTTCCTCAAACTTGCCGGATGCGAATGGATCCGTGCCAAGCATAATCTGCTTATCACCGGTCCCTGCGGCGTTGGCAAAAGCTGGATCGCCTGTGCCCTCGGCCAGAAGGCATGCCGCGAGGATTTGTCCACCGCCTATCATCGTGTCCCGCGCCTGTTTGCCACATTGGCTCTGGCGCGCGGCGATGGCCGTTACGCAGCAACGCTCCGCCAGATCGCGCGGGTCGATCTACTCATCCTCGACGATTGGGGACCGGAGACATTGAACGCGGATCAGCGCCGTGACCTGCTCGAAATCGTCGAGGATCGCCACGACCGCCGATCCATCATCATCACCAGCCAGGTGCCGGTCGATCAGTGGTACGAAATCATCGGCGATCCCACCATCGCCGACGCCATCCTCGATCGACTGGTCCACAACGCCTACCGGATCGGACTGACCGGCGAGAGCCTCCGCAAAAAGAAAAATCCGGCCACCGCCACCATGCAAGCTTGACCCCAGGAAAGGACGAGGCGATCATTAACACGTGACCTAACCGAACGACGCTCAGGTGGCCGCCTTCATATCGGAACGGTGGCCGGCTTCGTTTCGGAATGGGTGGCCGGCATCATATCGGAATGCATGGCCGGCTTCGTCGGAATACGCAGTCAATATCGTGGCGACCATGCGGATCCTGCGACGCTGGCTGGTCGGGCCGCTTCGTCCGGCGGTTCCGCGTGACCGCAAACGGCGTTTCGTGTGAACGGGGAGGTCGCCATGAAATCTTCACCCCCATCCGAAACCCTCACCGTCGTGGCCGGCTCCGGACAGGCACGATCGACGATCGCCGTCCTGAGCAATGCGTTTTCCCGGTTGTTCGTCATGGGCCGTCGACCGGTCCTGCTGCGCGATCTCGACAGCTGGTGTCGGGCTACGCTTAAAGCTGAGATTTTCCTGGTAACGCGACTTTGCGTCATTTAACTTGAGACAAAGCGAGGCTGGTCGTCTCACGATAACAGTTAATCGTGAGACTGATTGTAATCGAGACCTATGCTCAGATCGGCTACGAGAGGACTGAAATCACGGTGCCACACATGAGGCACCAGACTCCGGAACGAAGTGAATGCAGTGGCGCGGTCTTTCAACGCTATCGCCATGCCGGCGAATAGAATCGTTCTTGCCGTCACCAATCGGACCGGACGCTCGTTTGTCCATGGTTCCGGGATCAGGTTAGCCCGCGACAGGTTCATCAAACCCGGCACGAAAAGTTCAGCGGTTCGACGATCCGTCGCGCCAGCAACGGCGCGCCGACCATAGAACGCGACCGCATCAAAGCGCATCGAGCTATGATGGATTTTGGGTGATGGCGGTGATCAGGCGGCGTTCTGTGC
Organism: Acidiphilium sp. PA; assembly: GCF_026191915.1. Taxonomy (GTDB): domain Bacteria; phylum Pseudomonadota; class Alphaproteobacteria; order Acetobacterales; family Acetobacteraceae; genus Acidiphilium. The sequence goes on along the minus strand of NZ_JAIMBY010000045.1, from coordinate 87 downwards.
TGGCGTCTCGATCACCTCGACGCCGTCCCGGAAAGTAATGCCCTGGATGACCTTGGGCAACTGGTTTTCTCCGTTGAGTTTGCGCCA
>NZ_JAIMBY010000044.1 GCF_026191915.1 Acidiphilium sp. PA | reverse complement strand
GCAACCGTTGCCTGCTCGCGCAGCGCCTCCAAGGCAATCTGCGCCTTCAGCGCCGCCTCAATCTTCCGTCTCGTCTTGCTCATGTTCCGCTCCGTCTATCATGACAAAACGGCCAAGTTCCAACTTAGAGCCCGGTCCCATTTCCCGCGTCCACTTCAGTCCAACCTACCGGCACCACCGCAGCTAAAACTGGAGGAGGTTTATGGGTAAGCAGGATGTGTTGTGACGAGATCGTACGTCGCACGTGTTTCTCTTGGCTGCGCGTGATTCGATCATATGTGACGCGCACAGACGATAATCCAGGAAGGATACACCATGACGAACTCCTCGCACCGCATCACCGGAACATCGCTCGCGCTCGGTTCGGCCGTGGCCATCGCCGGGCTGGTCGCGGTGCTGCCGGCCCAGGCGGCGACCACCAGCAACAATTGCAGCGGCAAGAGCGCTACATCGAAATCGGGCGATAAAATGGGCAGCATGAAGTCCGCTCACCCGGCAATGTCGAAGATGAAAATGAAATCCTCCAACGGCGCCACCTGCTCCGGCAAATGATTCCGCTGCTATGGTCGACCAGGATCGGATCGAAGCGGGTGCCGCTCTGGTTGCGGCATTGCGCTCGATCGAGGATCGGCGCTCAAATCTGGTTGCGGAATTGCTCGGTGGTGCACCGTTCATCGCGTTCAACCATCATCCGCCCGGCGACGTCTTCGATCCGACGACGGGTGCGCAATATTATTTCCATGCGCATGCCCCCGGCGAGCACCGTCAGGGCAGTGCCGGCTGGGAAGAAATCGGCCATATCCATACCTTCGTCCGGCCGGAAGGGCGGCTTGACGATTCACCGATCCATCATCTGATCGCGATCGCGCTCGATCGGTTCGGCCGCCCGATCAGCCTGTTCACCACCAATCGCTGGGTCACCGGCGATGATTTCATCCCGGCGTCCCAAGCTGTTCGTTATGCACGCGACTATCGCCTGACCGATCAGGCGCCCGCCAGCCGATGCGTCGACGCCCTGTTCACCCTGTTCGCGACTGATATTGCCGATCTGCTGATGGAGCGGGACGCGACGATAGATGCCTGGCGCCGCACCCACGAGGGCAGTGACGCGTTGGAGGATCGGGCGCTGGAGATCACTTCATCGCGCGTGATCGATATCGTTGCGGTGCTGTCCGAACTTCAGAGCATGGTCGACTGATGCGGCGATCAGCCGGAGACCAAGTGGCCAGCGAGTGACGACAGAGTCTTGAGCACGATGATTGGCTGCCCGGGCAGCCGCTCTGCCGGTTGTCCGGTTCGGTTACACCAGGCAACCTGAAAGCCGAACGCTGCAGCGCCGTAGGCGTCCCAGCCATTCGACGATATGAAGCAGATCAACTCGCGCGGCAGGCTCAGGCGATCGACCGCGAGCTGATACACTTCGGGCGCCGGCTTGAAGACGCCGACCGCCTCGACCGATAGCACATGATCAAGCTCCGCGCCGATCTCAGCGTGATCAATCGCCGCCTTGAGCATCGCCGACGTGCCGTTGGACAAGATAGCGGTGGCGAGTCCGGCTGCCTTCAGGGCTTTCAGCATCGCCGGCACCTCAGGATAGGCTGAAACGGTCCGGTACAGGTCGAGCAGTTGCGTGCGGTGCCCTGCATCGGCCAACCCGGTACTTTCGAGTGCGTAATCGAGTGCCTCGGCGGTCACCTGCTCGAAATCGGCGTAGCGGTGCTGCAGGCTGCGAAGGAGCGTGTACTGGATCTGCTTGTCCCGCCAAATCGATCCAAGAACGGCGCGTTTCGCCTCGGGGATATCAGCGCACCGCGCGACCGCGGAATTGAAATCGAACAAGGTGCCATAGGCATCGAACACACATGCTTTGATACCGGCGAGTTGGCTCATCGATGGGTGCCCCGGATCGGGTAAGCACTGGCGATCACGAATTCGAGGCCACCCAGCAGCACGTCAAGATCGGGTCGGGTGAACGGGGCATTCGAGATATCGATAATTTGAAGTGATCCTCCGGGGTTTACAATAAACAGCCCGGGTTCGGGAAAGGGATGATCGGTTTCGGTGGCCGAACGTGGTTCTGAAATATAGAGTCCGAGTTCCTGCATCATCGGCACATCGATGCCGTACAACAGCGGAAAATTCGGCTTGACGGCATCGAAGGTTTCCCGTGTCTGAGCTTCGCTATCGGCTGACAAAGCTGCAACATTCACGCCCAGGGTCTCGAATTTTTCAAGGCGCTGCTTGATCTTGCCGAGATAGCCTTTGCAGATCGGGCAATGTTTGCCGCGATAGACGAACAGGGCCTGCCAGGTACCACTACCACCGAACTGATAATCGGGACCATCGATGCGCGTGAACTCCAGTGGTAAGAAATTCTGACCGGGATGTAGTTTTTGTGTTTTGTCCATAAGCAAGACTCCTTCGATTGGATCATGGCACCGCGTGCCCCATCGGCGCTGCGAGATCAGTTCACTTCGGTGCCGGGATTGAGAGGGAGACGGACGTCAACGCATGGGCGACGAGACGCTCCAACCGCTCGCGTTCGGGCGCAAGGCGGGCCAAAACACGAATTGCAAGTACGGCTGCCAGCAGAATTTCTGCCATGACCGCAGGTTCGATCCCAGGATGTGTGGTTCCCGACGCCCTTGCTTTCTCCAGTTGGATCCGAAAAAACGTTTCGACCTCTCCAAGACGTGTCCGCGCCGTATTCCGTGCCGCCTGCGACATTTTGCCGCCGTCGAGGACCGAATTGACGAGTAGGCACCCGAGGCGATCTGGATCGTTTATTGAGAGATCGATGATCTCATCAAAAAATTGCCGGATCGCGGCGAGGGGGTCGGCGATCGCGGTTAATCTGGCCAGCCGCGACGTCAAACCCTGCTGCGCGTAGCGATCTAGTACTGCTGTGAAGAGACCATCCTTGTCACGATAGCGATGATAGAGCGATGCTGCGCTTAGCCCGGTTACCGAGGTGAGATCACGTAACGACGCATCGGCATACCCGTGCCGCCAGAACACGCCGACGGCGCGATCGAGCACGATCTCATCGGTCAGCGTGCGTGGGCGAGGCATCGGCTGTGAACGTTCTGTTGCATCATAGGGGGTTGGATAATATATCGATCGTTATAATACAATCCCGGCCTTTCCGGCTGGAACCATGAGATCGACCAGGAGCGCCGATGAACCAGCCCCATCTCGTCTACTTTGCCGATCCGATGTGTTCGTGGTGCTATGGGTTTGCGCCAGTGATCGAGGCCATCCGCGCCGAATTCGGACATCGCCTGCCGATCCGCCTGATACTTGGCGGTTTGCGCCCCGGGACCACCACCCCGATGGATGATGCCGCCAAAACCCGCACGCGGGCGCATTGGGACCATGTCCAGGAAGCGTCTGACCAGGTCTTTGATTATGCGTTCTTCGAGCGGGACGGCTTTGTTTACGACACCGAACCTGCCTGTCGTGCGGTCGTGTGGGTGCGGCGGCAATCTTCGGAGGCGGCGCTCGACTTGCTCGACCACCTGCATCACGCCTTTTATGGCGGAAACCGCGATATCACCGACCCTGCGGTGTTGGCGGATATCGTCAGCAAGGCAGGTTTCGACCCGGCGGCATTTGCGGCAAATTTCACAGATGCCGAACTCGTCAAGGAGACTGAGCGGGATTTCCAGATCAGCCAGCAGACAGGCGTAACCGGCTTTCCGACTTTGATTGCTGGGAAGGGCGGTGATTCGGATTATGCACTGTTGACCGCAGGGTTTCAGGTCAAACAGCGGATCTTGCCCGCGCTGGCATGGTGGTTGGACCACCAACAAGGTTCAGCGCAAGACGAGAATGCGATATGACTGAAAACACGCAGGAGGACGTGGCTATGGTCCAGTTCATCGATCCGACTCGAGATCAATTCGCAGCATTTCAGGCATTACCGCGCGATGGCGCGATCCACATGCTCAACCTCGTCCGTTTTCGGGTCCATGCGGCGTATCCGGACGGGCGGGAGATTTCCGGCGCCGATGCGTATCGGGCCTATGCCCGCGAGAGCGGCCCGATTTTTACCCATGTCGGTGGTCGGCAGGTCTGGCTCGGTCGGTTCGAGCAAACCCTGATCGGGCCGGTAACCGAGCGCTGGGACGCGGTGTTCATTGCCGAATATCCCTCGGTTGCCGCGTTTGTCGCCATGGTCCGTGATCCCACTTATCGGGCCGCGGTCACACATCGGCAGGCTGCCGTTGAAACCTCACGCTTGATACGTCTCGAACCGTGCCATGCAGGAAGTGCTTTTGGGGAGGCTGGGTGAGATGTCCGTGGCCAGTAGTCAGGGAAGGGGGGGCTCACGACTTTGTCATATTTGAATACTGCAACATAAGATCGGTTCAATCCGAACACTGCAAGGAGCCGGTGTCGTTCTGACTCCGAACCGACTATTTGACCCTACCCGCCGCAGCAGTCTTGGTTCCGCCCTTGATTACGTTCAGGGTCGATGCCTTCTCTGGCCCGCCTTCGCATCGCGCGCGAATTATTGAACATTTTTTTTCGAGGGAGACAGTTCGCAATGCAAGCGGTGAAACGAAATCTGATCTTTGTTCCAGCCGCAATTCTCACTGGGCTGATTTCGATTACGTTTGGAATCGGAGTCGTGCGCGCCAGTGCCCTTTTTGCCCATCTCACCACCCGCCGGCTGTGGCTGACGCTTCTGCTGTGCCCGATCGGGTTTGCTAGTATTGTGTTTCTCACCCGCAGGGTATTTCCCGGCGCGCAAGGGTCGGGCATCCCACAAGCAATGGCCGTCATGTCGATGGAGAACCCAACAGACGTCGACACCGTGCTCTCGGTCCGCATCGCCGTGGGTAAATTTCTACTAACCCTTGCGGGTTTCGCGGCGGGAGCCTCGATCGGCAAAGAAGGCCCGACCGTACAGATCGGCTGTGTTGTGATGAATATCTTTGGCCGGTTCGGATTGGAACGTAGCCATGCCCAGCAACGCTTATTGATTCTGGCCGGTGGCGCGGCGGGCATTACCTGCGCGTTCAACGCGCCGGTCGCCGGCATTTTGTTTGCCATCGAGTAGATGGCCGGCAGCTTTGACGATCGTTTGGCACGCTCGATCATCCTCGCTGCCTTTGCCAGCGGCATCACGCTTCTGCTTCTCCGCGGTTACCAGCCCTATTTTGGCTTCTCTCGAGCCACATTGCCGTTGGGGCTGATCTGGATGCTCGTCCCACTCTGCGCAGTGATCGGTGGTATCGCGGGTGGTGCATTTGCACAGGTGCTGGTTACGCCGGCGCGGTTCATGCCAGGACCGGTCAATCGTCTTGCAAAGGATCACCCTATTGGTTTCGCGTTGCTGTGCGGCTTTGTGCTGGCAGGACTTGGCCTGATTTCACACGGACAGATCTTCGATGCGAGCTACGGCGAGGCGCATGAAGCCTTGACCAAGGCCGTGTTGCCACCATTCGACTTCGCGCCGCTTAGAGGCCATTTCGGAATCAACGCGGAACGTTTTCGGCGCGGGGTTGGATGGCCGGACCCGATGTGATTCCATGCAGGTGTTCGAAGCCTTGTTGGAGATCACATGTGGACGCCGACCACCCGCGCGCAGCATAGCCGCGCAGGCCTACGTTATGGAAGTGACGTCACCGATGCAGAGTGGGCGATCCTTTCACCGTTTTTGCCTCCCCCGCGTTCGTGCGGCTGCCCGCGCAAGTGGGAGATGCGACAGATCGTCAATGCGATATTATACGTCCTGCGCGGCGGCATCGCTTGGAGCCTGCTGCCCAAGGACTTCCCGCCCGCCCCCACGGTTTATCGCTGGTTTGCACGGTTCCGCGACGACGGTACCTGGGAGCGGATCAACCACCACCTGGTTATGCTCGACCGCGAGCGGGCTGGCTGCGAAGCGAGCCCGACAGCCGCCGTGATCGATAGTCAGAGCGTCAAGACGACCGAGAGCGGCGGCATCCGCGGCTATGACGCCGGCAAGAGTGCGCCTCGAAGGCGTGCATCATCTATGGAGGAAGGTTCCATCCGGAAAGTTGTCGATTTGATCCGGAAGCTGACGAGCGGCTCTGTTGGGCAACCGACCGGGTCGAAGCCTCGTGACAAAGGCCGCCTTGGGTGGCCGAGCGATCCAACGGGCCGTAACGCGAGTGAAGTTCGAGCAGGCCTCGAAAGAGTCGATGCAGATGCCGACCCGTCTCTTGCTCGGGGAAGGCCGCGTAGACAGGGAAGCAATCGACACATGCACCTGTCTGATCTGCCGGGGTATTGGACACAGCACGTTGGAATGGTGATGCGGGTAATCGAGGGAGACCCGTCCAGGTCGGAGGTCGCGGCTTCAACACCGCTACAGGGCGGTGGACCGGGCGGGTGTCGGACAGGGTCGTATGACCGTCGAAGCCGGGTAACGCCGGCTGAGGAAAGGACCCTGACTTCTGGTGTGCTTTCGACGTTGGCAAGGTGGGGGTGATTGGCGATGAGCCTACAAACGCCCGACAAGATCAGGAGCCTTCAGAGAAAGCTGTATCGCAAGGCGAAGGAGGAGCCTGCCTTCCGCTTCTACATTCTCTACGACAAGGTCTGTCGCGAAGACATCCTGCGCCACGCCTATGCGCTGGCCCGCGCCAATGCGGGTGCGCCGGGGGTGGATGGGGTGACGTTCAAGCAGATCGAAGCGTCGGGCGTGGAAGCCTGGTTGGTGGGCTTGCGTGAGGACCTCGTCTCGAAGACCTACCGGCCCGATCCGGTGCGAAGGGTAATGATCCCAAAGCCCGGCGGCGGTGAACGACCGCTCGGCATTCCGACGATCCGGGACCGAGTGGTTCAGACTGCCGCCAAGATCGTGCTGGAACCGGTGTTTGAGGCGGACTTCGAGGACAGCGCTTACGGTTATCGGCCGCGTCGGAGCGCGATCGATGCCGTCAAGGAAACGCACCGGCTGTTGTGCCGGGGCCATACCGACATCGTCGACGCCGATTTGTCGAAATATTTCGACACGATCCCGCACGCGGACCTCCTCCTATCGGTGGGCCGCCGCATCGTCGATCGGCACGTGCTGTGGCTGATCAAGCTGTGGCTACGGGCGCCGGTCGAGGAAAGGGATGGCAACGGGAACCGACGGATGAGTGGCGGCAAGGGTCATAAATGCGGCACGCCCCAGGGCGGCGTCGCCAGCCCATTGCTGGCGAACATCTACATGAACCGGTTCCTGAAGCACTGGCGCCAGACGGGACGGGGCGAGGCATTTCGCGCGCACGTCGTCTCCTATGCCGACGACTTCGTCATCCTCAGCCGCGGTCACGCGGATGAGGCGCTGGCGTGGACGAGGGCGGTGATGACGAAACTCGGGCTGACGCTCAACGAGGCGAAAACCTCGGTGAAGGATGCTCGGCGCGAAGGCTTTGACTTCCTTGGCTACACCCTGGGACCGCGCCACCTGCCCAACGGAGGCCGCTGGTATCTGGGAGCAAGCCCGTCCAAGAAGAGTGTGCAGAGGGTCAAACAGAAGGTTGGCGAACTGCTTGTACCGGGTAACAAGGGCACCTGGGATGAGGTGAGTGTACGATTGAACCGCGTCCTGCGCGGATGGTCGGCCTACTTCTCCCACGGCGCTCTCGCGTCTGCGTACGAGGCCGTCGATCAGCATGTCTATGACCGGACGCGGCACTTCCTCCGACAACGACACAAAGTGCAAGGGCGTGGGACGGACCAGTTCTCTCGTGAGAATGTCTACGGGGAATTGGGCGTGCTGAGCCTTCGACGCGAGCGCGGACGGTCGTCACCGTGGGCCTTGCGATGAAGCCAGTCGGAAAGCCGGATGCGGGAAATCCGCACGTCCGGTTTGATGAGCGGGGACGGGAAACGGGGCTTCGCCACCGCGCCCGTCCTCGACTCTACAGATCAAGGGACGAAAGCGCCACATCGTTACCGACAGCTTGGGCAATCTACTGGACGTGATAGTGCACACGGCCGACATCCAGGACCGCGACGGTGCGCCTGCGGTGATCGAGAGCGTGCGGGACAGTTATCCCAGCCTCGTCAAGTTGTTTGCCGATGGCGGCTACGCCGGCGAGAAACTGCGAACTGCCATCGCTCACATCGAGAGCCTGGCCATTGACATCGTCAAACGATCCGACAGCGCTGCGGGTTTCGTCGTACTCGCCAAGCGATGGGTGGTCGAGCGGACGTTCGCTTGGCTCAATCGTTGCCGACGCCTTGCCAAGGATTGGGAAGCCTCCACCGCTTCGTCAGAAGCCTGGCTGCTCATCGCCTCCATCCGCCGAACCGTCAGATTCGTCGCACGCGCATGAAAAAAATCAGACCAAATTACGAGTCAGACTCTAAGATCACTCCGCTACACGCCTGAGGCCGGACGGTTACCTCGCAATCGCGGGCGGGGTAGCCGCACCGACCTTTGACGGGCTGTATCCCGGCGAATGGGCCCACCCCACATTTAGTGGGTGTGGGTGACAACCAGATAGGCAAGCATCGGATTTCCGCTCGTTACGAAAAACAGACCGACGCACAACGTACTGAAATCACGCAACTATCATTCGGCGTCAGGCTCCAAGAGGAAGATTCTTCCTCAGTCCTGCCTGTCAGCCGCTTTTGGTTCCGCGTCAGTTATACAGTTGCCGCCGGCAATAAACTTTATTATATCATTTTCGTCCATAGGTCGCGCGAGCAAATAACCTTGCACGAAGTCACATCCGAGATCCCGAACGTATTGCAATTGACGAGGGGTTTCAACACCCTCAACCGTGACTGGAATATTCAAGGCCTGTGCCATACCCATGATGGCTTCAAAAACTGGCTCACGGTCGTTTTGGTGGCAAACTCGTGAAACAAAAGATCTATCAACTTTAATGAAATCAAAATTAAATATATTTATATATGAAAGCGACGAATAGCCCGTTCCAAAATCGTCTAGAATAATTGAAACACCAGCGTCTTGGATGCTCCGTAGTATTTCTATACATGACGATTTTTCCGTCATAAGAATGGATTCGGTTACCTCAATCTTTAGTCTTTCAGCAGGAAGTCCGGCATCGGAAAGCGCAGCCAGCACCGCGCCGAGTAAGTCATTATTTTCAAATTGCTTGATCGAGGCATTCACCGCTATTTTTATATGCGGCGGCCACCTTCGAGCGGCTTGACACGCATGCCGTAAGACCCAATTCCCAATAGGGATTATCAAGCCCGTCTCTTCTGCGACTGGAATAAATTCTGCAGGAGGAATTAGGCCCCGCTCAGGGTGATGCCAACGAATCAACGCTTCGACACCAGCAATTGACAAGTCCAAGGTTTTCAATATTGGTTGATATGCTAAGGTAAATTGGTTTGTATCAATCGCAGCAAGAAGATCGGAACGCATCCGCTTCGTCCAATCTGCTTTGACTTGCATATCAGGTCGAAACAATAGATAAGTACCCCGCGATTTTGTCTTTGCTTCGTATAACGCCAGATCTGCTTGCTTGTAGAGAAGATCTTCGTCGACACAACCAATGCTCGCAACCGCTACCCCGATAGACAGGGTGGTCGACAGAGCAATGCCCTCGATTTCAAATGGCGCCTTCATTGCGACGCCTATCCGCTCTGCGAGGCGGATCGAGTCTTTAGACGTGCTTACACCCGTCTGGAGGATAGCGAACTCATCACCACCGCAACGTGCCAGAAGGTCGTTGCCGCGGATGCACGATCTGAGACGAATCACGAGTTGCTTTAAGAGTTGATCACCTACGGGATGACCATATAGGTCATTCGCCTCTTTGAAATAATCAAGATCAAGACATAGCAATGCTACACGATTACCGGAATGCTGACCTGCTAGGCTTTCGCTTACTCGTTCAAAAAACGAATTTCGATTAAGTGTGCCGGTTAATAGATCATGGCTCGCCGCATAGGATATCTTCCTTCTGTTTATGATTTTTTCAGAAATATCTCTAATAAATATTGCAACGTCGTCGTCGCCAGCGTAGACATTGACCTCGTACCAAGCGTCAAATGGTGGCCAGAATATTTCAAACTGTTCATTCGATGCACCTTTTGAAACCGCTTCAATCGCTTGTCTAATGCGATAAGTGTGCCCGTCTTTGAATAAACTGATGGCGCTGGAACCTATGAAATTTACGGATGCGCCAACTAGTTTTTCTGCGATATTATTGGTGAACTTTATTGTCCCGCTTTTGTCACAGACGATCACGCCGTCGCCTGTTGTTCTGAGCACCCTTAGCGCAAGCATCTCAGATGCCCGCCGACTTTCCTCCGCGGCGCGTCGATCGGTTACATCCTCGAGCGTACCATACCAACGAACTATCTGGGCTTGGCTGTCCAGCCGTGCTGCAGCGCGGGCGCGGAACCACCCATAACGCCCATCATGGAGCCTAACCCGGTATTCGATATCCACCGCCTCTCCGGTTGAGATACTCCGAAGCCAAGTCTCAAGAACACGAGGGCGATCTGCTTCATGAACAGCACTAACCCAACCTTGCGGAAAGGTCTCATCGGGTGTCATCCCGGTCAACTTAAACCATAATGGTCCAACTTCCGTGATATTCCCAAATGGGTCCGCGAGCCATGGAATCTGCGGATGCAAGTTGACCATGTGCCTATAATGATCTTCGCTTTCCGCTAACGCAGCCTCGATCATGCGATACGAGGAGATATCCTGTGTAGTCCCATGTAAACGGATGACGCTGCCATCGGAAGCCACTACGGCCTCGGCGTACGTCAGCATGCTGTGGATAGAACCATCAGGATAAATGATCCGGTA
>NZ_JAIMBY010000043.1 GCF_026191915.1 Acidiphilium sp. PA | reverse complement strand
ATCGACGACCTCGGCAAAGCAGGCGATAAAATTTTCCATCGGGCACCTCAGAGATGAATCCCATCCTTGGAATCCATCATCACGTCCGCCGCAACCTCACCTGCTCAATCCACCGAAATCCAAATGCGAATCCCCTGGTCATCGTGGGTATGTTCCTTGATTCGTGAAATGTCTGGGTCCTAGTAAGAAAAGGCTTCCCAGTAGGCGATAGTGTCGCACAGCGTCATTCGGATATCGACGACGGGTTTCCATCCGAGATTTCTTAATCTGGACGAACTCATGGTCATATTCGGAATGTCGAAGCTTCTTCGCCGTCCCCCGTTTGACCACGATCTCGACGTCGACACCGGTAATTTCTGACATCATCCTGATGATGTCAGAAAGGCTGATCGTAGATGCCGAAGATACATTGAAGGTTTCGCCGACGAAGCTCCTGAATGCATCAATGGCCAAAAGATACACTGAACACACGTCCTGGACGCCGAGAAAATCCCGACGGACATCAATATTCCCTACGTGGAGGATGGGTGACTTCGCACCGGATTTCATCTTCTCGAACTGCTGCGCGAAATTCGATACGACAAAACCACCGGCTTGGCCGGGGCCAATGTGGGTGAGGGGTCGGAAAATCTCCAGATCAAGGCCCGACGATTTCATCCCGTTTAGGGCCATCTCCGAAGCGGCCTTCGAAGCTGCGTAGGCCCCTATCGGTTTCAGCGCGTCGTCTTCTGTCGCGTACCCATCACGAAGGAATCGTTCTCCGTAGACTTCTCCCGAAAAGACTTGGATCAGCCCGGTCTGCGGAGCCGTCTCCAAAATTTCGGAGCCGACGATCCTGGCGCCTTCACAATTAACTAGCCACGCGCGTTCGGGATCTCTGGATGCCGCAGATACAGACGATACCCCGGCCAGATTAAGAACGATGTCAGGTTTTTCTCGCTTCAGAGTCTCTTTCGGGCGCGATCGATCTGTGATGTCGGCTTGGGCGCCGACCGTTCCGATATCATGGCGGTCTTTCGAAATTCTTTCGATCATTCGGCGCGCGACGAATCCGCGTTCCCCGAAAACAAACAATTTCTTCATTAAAACTTTTTTCGCACAAAGCGCGACGATACAGAAATGTCCTGCACCGCTCTTTATCACAGGACGTTCGCAAGATGTATTGGTAAAATAAGACCTTTTTGTTAGGTCGTTTGGACGAAATCCATCCATGCGTAAGTAGCCCATTCCCCAATCTGGTTTTGTTCGGATCACTGCATAACCGGTATCAGAGAGCCGGACGTGCTGGTGGGAATGACGGAGCGCAATTGGTCGGTCGTGTTGAAAGTGTTCGACGTAGCGCAATCGAGCAATAGAGAAGCAGGACATGAGGACCGTAAATTTTCCACCCTGTGTTGCATATCGGAACCAGTGAGCGGTCAGTTCAGAGCGTTGAATCGTGCCTATCGGCTTAACGCCCATGACCAGTAACACGTAGTTTGCGCTCCCAAGTATGCGGCACAAGCCGAGTCATCAGAAAATAGCTTTTGGAACTCAGATAGGGAGCCAGAGAACGGGAAATTGTCGCGGTCGAACAACGGCCACCCTTTTAGCAATAATACAACTAGTGGTCTAGAATGTCACGCTGATAGGCGCGCGTTGAACGAAACTAGCCGTTAAACCGCTTGCCTAAGGATGTCATCCTATTCTATAACTCAACGCAAGGTAGTTTTTATTTCCTGGAGCGTTGAAGTGATCTGATGGTTCAATTTATTGGATTTTATAAGCTTTTTTCTTCTTTTTCGAAGAAAACAAGGTCGCAGAGCTAAAATTAAAGTGGGATTAAAACTTTTGCTCGCAGCAAATGAAGCTAACTGCCTTTCGAACTTCCCGGAGATCGAAGCCCGTAACGGCGACCCCCAACGCCCATGGGGAAACTATCGCGTCCTTTCAGAATCCAAACGCTACAAGGTCAAGGAGATCACCGTCCTTCCCGACAAGAAATTGTCGCTCCAGAAACACTATCACCGGTCGGAGCACTGGGTCGTTGTTTCCGGTACGGCGATCGTGACAAGAGACGGCGAGTCGATCATCGCCCACGAGAACGAATCCGTATTCCTTCCGCTGGGATGCGTCCATCGCCTTGAGAATCCGGGCAAGATCGACCTCGTTCTGATCGAAGTGCAGACGGGTTCCTACCTCGGCGAGGACGATATCATCCGTCTCGAAGACGAATACGGTAGAGCGTGATGGATTCCAATATGCCGGAACCGGTTTCCGTGAATGCCGCATCCGGGACGCGTCCGAAGATCGCCATCGTCAGCACGTTCAACGAGCTGTGTGGAATTGCGGGGTACACGAAGGCGGTCAGGCGCCAATTGTCGAGCGTTGCCGATGTCACCGTGTTCGATCTCGACCAGTATTTGCTGCGGAACACGCGCCGTCCGGTGATCAAATTGGCGGAAAAGCATATCAACGAGATCGCGGCGAAGCTGCCGGAATTCGACGCCGTCAACATCCAGCTGGAACACGGCACGTTCGGCAAGACGCCGGATCGCATTCTTTCGCGGTTGTCGAAGATCGTCAAAGCCTCGCCACGTATGTGCATCACATTCCATACGATCCTCGACAGCGACAACTCCGCTTTGAGCGATGCGTGGCATCAAGCCTTGAAGGGAAGAATTGATCGCGCCTTAGCTTTGGTAGGTATGAATCTGCGAGGACGCGTTTTGAGCTTCGGCGTGTATCGGATGCTGCGAAAGACGCAGAAAAAAAAGGACGTCGCGATCATCGTCCACAACAAGCGCGACATGCGTCTGCTGCGCGACGTATACGGTCTGAAAGGGGTTGAGCACCATCCGCTTGCATATATGGACGAATTGGAAGTCGATCGCGTCAAGGCTACGGTTTCGAGGACGATGTTCCCCACTCTGGCGCATCTTCCGGAAGGTACGAAATTTGTCGGAACGTTCGGCTTCCTGTCTCGCTACAAGGGGTTTGAGACCGCGATCAGGGCAATGTACGGACTACCGGACAATTATCACCTCCTGATCTTCGGTGGCGTCCATCCGCAAGGAATCCGGAAGGAGGAGCCGATCGACAAATACGTGGACTCGTTGATCAAGGCCGCCCGGATTGACGTCACCGTCGCCAGGTCGCTGAAGGACACCTTCGGTCAGGTCAACTCTTCAGGCGATCCGGCCTCCCTGATCATGAATCATCCCCAGAACCTGAACGGACGAATCCACTTCATGGGCGCGCTGTCAGACGACGATTTCGCCGCCGCGATGGCCTATTGCGACAGCGTCGTCTTGCCGTACCTCGAAGTGGGTCAGTCTTCTTCGGGTCCGGTGGCGATTGCTCTTGAAATGAAAGCAAGGGTGATCGCAAGTCGGACGCTCGCCTTCATGCAGTACGAAATGTACCACAAAGGTCAGATCGAATTCTTCGACATCGGCAATTTTGTTCATCTGGCGCAGCTGATCGGCAGCGACCCGGCCATCGATCCGGATGGACGACACCTCGAATACAATGTTGACACGAACAGAAAGGTGTATCTGAAAGCCTTAGGTTTCGAGCCACAAGCGCATCTTCGAACCGCATAAAAAGCCTGAATTTCATGAACAGCCGCATTCTCCTTCTTCTCGGCGTCGCGCCTCTTTTCCTGTCAGGTTGCGCCGATTTGCCGAGATCGGGGCCGACCACGAGCGCTATCGTGCATGCGGGAAATATGAAGGCACCCGATTATGCGCTGATCGATCTGACGACCGGAACCGCAGTTGCCGCTAATCTTGCCTTCAAATCGGATTACGTCAGGACAGCCGAAATCAGGCTTGAGGCCTTGCCGCGCCCGGCGCCTATCGATGTCGTCGCGCGTGGTGACGTCCTGACGATCACGATGTGGGAGCCGAATCCGTCCGGAACCACCCTGCTCGGCCAGGGAGGTCTGAGCGTCAAGTCGGATGTCGATGATTCGGGCAACATCGTCGTTCCCTACGTGGGAACCATCAGGGCGATCGGAATGTCGCCGAACCGTCTTTCCGAAATCATTCAGGGCAGGCTGTCCGCGGAAGGCCACGACATCCAGGTCTCCGTCTTCGACGATACCGATCTGGGATCCGGCGTGATCGTTCAGGGCAGCGTCGCCCGTCCCGGACGTGTGAAGCTGTCGCCGGAATCGAGGACAGTGCTCGACGTCATTTCGCTCGCGGGCGGTGTGAGCATTCCGGAGTACGCTGGGGAGGTCAGGATTACGCGTCGAGGCATCCCGGTGGCGGTTTCCCTGAGCAGTCTCGTCAATGACGGTGCCCTCGACGTACGCGTATCTCCCGGCGATCAGATCATGGTGATGCCACAGAATCGCTACTACTACGCCCTCGGTGCGGTGAACGCGCCGGGAGAGCGTCCGTACGACGCCGGATCGATCTCGCTGACGCGGGCACTGGCAACGATCGGAGGACTGAACGACAATCTTGCGGCACCGCGTGGCGTCTTTGTCTTCCGCCGGGAACCGGCCTACATCACGCGTCGTATCGACCCAGGCGTCACCGGATCTACAACCGGTCAGGTCGTATTCCGGCTGAACATGGCGACACCTGATGCCCTGTTCGCCGCCGATCTGTTCCGGGTTCGTCCGGACGACGTCATCTATGTCAGCGATGCGCCTGTCGCCGATCTGACGAAGGTGCTCCAGACAATTTCAGGCGTGAGCAATATCGGCGCTATTCCGCGCAACTTCGGGGCGGGATACTGACGGGATGACGGACCGCAGCGAAGATGCCGCCTCTTCGGCGATGCGGGATACGAATAATGTCGCTGCTTTGATTGAAGAGGGCGAACTGGCGATGAATCGCGGCGATGTCGATGCTGCCGTCTCGATCGCCAGAACGGCGTGCGATATCGCACCGCAGAATGCCAGGGCGGCTCGTGCACTGAGCGGATTTCTAGTCGTGTCCGGCGATCGGGATGGTGCCATAGATCAAGGCGAACGTAGCGTTTCCCTTGATCCATCGAACTTGGAAGCCTTCATCCACCTCGGCGGGCTCCTCGCATCGGTCGGACGATATCGCGAGGCTGCAGACTATCTGTCGCGCTGGTCCGAACTCGACGGATCGGGTGCAATCGGGCATCGCATCCTATCGACGGCCTACACCTGTCTCGGTCGGACCGCCGAGGCCGTGACCGCCGCGCGACACGCCGTGCAGAGGGATCCGGAGAATGCAGAATATCGGATCAATCTGGCCTCCAACCTGGTGGCCCGCGGACGGCACGGCGACGCGATCGCCGTCCTGAACGAAGCCGAAGCGAAGTTTCCCGGTGACGCCCGCATCCATCGTGCCGCATCCGGAATCTACGATTTCCTCGGCGGCGACAAGCTCCACGTCGCCCTGATCGAAGCCGAACGGGCCGTCGCGCTCGATCCGAACGACGAAGAGGCCGTCAGGCATCTCGATAACGTCCGCAAGAGACTCGGCATCGTGACCTCGTTCGGATCGATCGGCACTCACCTCTCAAGAACGGCTCGAACGGAACGGATCAGGCATCCGAGCACGTTGTTTGGTAAGATCGGCAAGCGGCTCTCGGTGATCGACGCATTGCTGCGCCGTGACATGCAGACGAAGTTTGTCAAATCGAAACTCGGCTATTTCTGGGCCGTCTTCGAGCCGATTTCCCATTTGATGACCCTCGGGGTCCTGTTCGCTTTCTTCAACGAATCCCCCCCGCCTGTCGGCGATTCCCTGTTTCTGTTCTACTGCACCGGGCTGATGCCGTATCTGATGTTCTCCCATCTTTCGATGGAGGCGATGAACACGCGGGCTGGTGCCGGGTCCCTTCTCATGCTGCCCGGCATCCGCCAAACCGATATCGTCGCGGCGAAAGCCGTACTGAACATCGTGACCGAAACCGCGGTCGCCATCATCGTTTTCGCTGCCTTCGGTGCAGTCGGATTCGATTCGTGGCCCCACCACATCCTCGTCATCGCCGGCGCGATCGGTCTTCTGTGGCTGTTCGCCATCGGCCTGGGTCTGATCAATTTCGTCCTGCGGGAATTCATGCATTCGTGGGAGACATGGTACGGCGCCCTCGTCCGGCTCCTCTATTTCGCATCCGGCATCTACTATTCGCCCATCTCGATGCCCGAAGAGGCGCACCGCATCCTGATATGGAATCCGGTCCTCCAGGCGGTCGAACTCTTCAGGTCGGGTTTCTACCGGGACTACCATCCGACGTGGATACATCCCGCCTACCTCACCATCGTCATGCTGGTGACCTTGGCCGCGGGCCTGTCGCTAGAACAGATCAGCCGTCGTCGCATCGAGCGGCACAGATGATCGATCTCCGGAACGTGTCGAAATCCTACCGGACCGACGATGGCGGTCACAGGGTCATCCTGCGGAACGTCGATACGATTTTCCCGACCGGACGGAATGTGGGCATCCTCGGTGTGAACGGTAGCGGGAAATCGACGCTGGTCAGGATGCTCTCCGGTGTCGAGATGCCGGACGGCGGCAGGATCGTCAGAGCTGGCGATGTCAGCTTTCCGCTCGGATTCGGCGGCACGTTCCATCCGAATCTTTCCGGCGTCGAGAATGTGAAGTTCCTGGCGCGGGTCTATGGCGCCGACCCCAAGGAAGCCGTCGAATACGTCGAGGGGTTCGCGGAACTCGGCAGCTACTTCAGGATGCCGGTCTCGACCTATTCGAGCGGAATGACCGCAAGACTTGCATTCGGTGCCTGCCTCGCAATTGAGTTCGACACCTATCTGATCGACGAGGTCACGGCGGTCGGCGATGCGGCGTTCCGAGAGAAATGCCTGCACGCGTTCGAAGACAGGATGTCGAACTCGAATGTCGTAATCGTGTCCCACGACGAGACGACCATCCGGCGATGGTGCGACATGGGGGCGGTTCTGGCGGATGGCGAGATAATCATGTTCGACGCCATCGAGGACGCGCTCGAAACGCACCGGAACAGAATGCAGCATATGATCGAGAGGGCGTCATGAGCGACATCGTCGAAAGATCACGCGAATCCGAGATCGCGGACGATCGGTCAGGTTCGGCACGGAAGCCCGAATTGCGTCCGCCACCTTCGCGCGAAACAGCGGCGGCCAGGAAAACGAGGCGTCTGCGGATTCGCCTGGCCATCATGGCGGCGTCGACCTTCGCGCCGATGATGGTCGCCGGACTCTACGCCGGATTCGTCGCTACACCCCAGTATCGAAGCGAATTCTCCTTCGTGGTGCGCCAGCAGAGTCCGACCGGTGGCGCCCAGTCGTCGCTTGCCTCGATGATGGGCGGCGGCAACCCGATGCTCGGCATAATCGAGGACAGCCAAGCCGTCGTCAAGTACATCAGGAGCTATCAGATCCTGACGGACATCGATGCCGCCAAGCTGCTGCCGCCGATCTATTCCGGACCGAAGATCGACTGGCTCGCCCGTCTTCCGGGCCGCGCATCCAGCGAGATGGATCGACGTTACTGGCGCCGGGTCGTGTCGCCGTCTTTCGACATGACCTCCGGCATCATCACGGTCGATGTACGCTCGTTCTCGCCGACCGACGCGAGAAGCGTCGCGGAGAAGGTGCTCGGCGCCTCCGAAGCCCTGGTCAACCGCATGTCCGATCAGGCAAGGAAGAATGCGCTGGCCTACGCTGAAAAGAGTGCCGAAGAGCGGAAGAAAAAGCTGCTGGCCTCGGAAATGCAGCTGGCAGCGTACCGGAACGCCCATGCGATCGTCTTCCCGCAGTTGACGGCGGGCGCGAATACATCGGTGACCAGTAGGCTGGCCAGCGAACTGGCCCAGGATCGGGCGACCGTCCAAGCGCTGGAAACTCAAGGACAAACACCGTCGTCACCCCAGATCAGAACGCTTAACGCGAGGATTGGCGCCATTCATGCTGAGATCGGACACCTCGGCTCCAACATGACCTCGGCTACGGACGGGGAAAACTCGAAGACGCTTGCCTCTGTGCTAACAGGATACGACGACCTGAAGATCAAGGAGGGTCTCGATCTGAAGCTCTACACCTCCGACATGGAGGCGCTTCAGTCCGCGACGGATCGCGCGAACCAGAAGCAGGTCTATCTCGAATCGATTGTCGATCCGAACCTACCGCAGGAATCGACCTATCCGATCGCGTGGATCTGGGCCTGCGAAGCCGGCGTCATCGGGTTCATGCTCTGGCTGATCCTGTCCGTGCTCTCTTCGACCGTGACGGATCACTTCGAATAACCGGAATAGTTAGATGCAGAATGCCAAGCCGGAAGTCTGGTTCGATGTTTCGAGGATGCTGTGGCGCGTCTTCCGCGGGACGATGACGGGGATCGATCGGGTCGACATAGCCTACGCCGAACATTTCCTGGAAGCGATTCCGGATCGGATCAGATTCGTGGCGATCGACTACTGGACCGGCAGCTTCAGAATGCTGCCCGACTATCAGATACGACGGATGATCATCATGGTCTCGAAATGCTGGCATGACGGAACCCTCGAAACGCTGCGGATCAGCAGCGGACTTCTCCTCGTTCGCAGCGTTCTGACCGCTCCGCTCGTACCGAAGCGGAGAAGAGATTCCAACCGTCGTACGATCTACGTGAACACGTCGATGCATCCGACACAGTGGCCCCTCGTAATCGGGCGCATGCTGAAGCGAGCCGGCGCCGTGTTCGTGCCGATGATCCACGATCTGATTCCGCTCGAACATCCGGAATACGTGCCACCCGCATGGACCAATCATCACCGTGCCCGTCTCGAAACCGCCATCAGGTATGCAGGTGGGATCATCGCAAATTCCGAAACCACGGGAGTCGCCATCGAAAAATGGACGAATGGGGGAATTCCTATCATGTCGAGCCGGATCGGCGTAACCATCCACGACATTCGACGAACCCCCTACAAACAAGTCGATGACAGACCGTATTTCGTTTGTCTTGGAACACTGGAGCCGCGCAAGAACCACATGGTTCTCCTACATGTTTGGCGCCGCATGGTCGAAAGATACGGCGAGGAGAACACGCCGAGGCTCCTGATCATCGGACGCCGCGGTTGGGAAAACGAACATGTTCTCGACATGCTCGAACGATGCGATGCGATCCGAAACGTCGTGACCGAAATGGGGATTCTGTCCGACGAGGAAGTCGGCAGCATCCTGCTCGGCAGTCGCGCCCTTCTGATGCCCTCGTTCATCGAGGGCTATGGCCTGCCGGTCGCCGAGGCGATGGGACTTGGGGTTCCGGTGATATGCAGCGACATCTCTGCTCATCGCGAAATCGGCGGCGATATTCCGGTTTTTCTCGATCCGCTCGACGGACCCGGTTGGGAGAAAGCCGTCATGTCCTACAGTGCGGATCGATCTTCTTGCCGAACCGAGCAGACAAGGAAGCTGGCCCAATGGAATCCGCCAAAATGGTCGGATCACATGAAAGACGTTGTGGAATTCATCGAATCGATAGCAGCATTCGAGGTCGAGAGAAGCCACACGGTCGCAGGGCACGAGAGAATCGTCATGACGTCATCCAAGGACAACTTCGCTCTGACGAGATAGAATCAACTGGAAAAAAGGGCTCTGCGTCAAAGTTGGTGCAGGTCTACTTTGGGGCACACATCGCCCGTGCCCATATCTCTGGGATGACAAAAGACTTCATACCTCTTTCCAAAGACGGTCTGCGAATATGCGGTACTGCATGGGCCCAAGACCATTGGCTGATCGACGCCGAGACCGAATCAGAACCCGCTTGCCCCAATTGCCAGACCGTGTCGACTTCGCGGCACAGCCGCTATACCCGGGTCCTTCGCGACTTGCCGGTCCAAGGCATTCCTGTACGGGTACGCGTGGCCACCAGTCGATGGCGGTGCCGCAACCCGCAATGCGAGCGGCGGATATTCACCACAAGGCTGCAAAATGTTGCCATCCCGCATGCCCGCTGGACAAACAGGCTTGCGGAAATTCTTCGCGTGTTCGGTCACGGCACCGGCGGCCGGCCCGCCGAACGGTTGCTCGGCCGTTTGGGCATGGCCGCCAGCGACAACACCATCTTGCGCCATCTCAAGGGAGGCCGATCAGAACCGGCAGCGTTGCGATGGCCGCGCGTGCTTGGCATTGACGACTGGGCTTGGACCAAGGGCCAGAACTACGGGACCATTATGGTCGATCTCGAGACCAGAACCGTCGTGGATGTGCTCGCCGATCGATCATCCGCCAGCGTTGCCCGATGGCTGGATTGTCGTCCGGGCATCGAGATCATCTGCCGTGACCGGCACGGCCTCTACGCCGAAGGCGGTCGGCTGGGTGCACCCAAAGCGCGGCAAGTGGCTGATCGTTTCCATCTGATTGATAACCTTCGAGGCCGGCTAGAGCAGCAGATGAGCCGCTAGCACAATCCAATCCGTCGGTTTAAGGACCAGTTGCTCGGTGAGGCCGCAACGAAACCCACTGAGGCGGCGTCCAAGCCAGATCCCCGCCCCACCCTGCAGACACAGTTCACCCAAGTTCGCACTCTCTACGGCATCGGCCGCACCGTGGCGGATATCGTTCAGGTGACCGGTCTCAGCCGCAAGCGTGTCGACAAATGGGTGCGCCTTGAGAGATTGCCGGAGCGCAACCGGGCGGCATTGAAGCCGACCCACCCGGCGCACTATCACGCCTTTCTGGCGCAGCGCTGGGCGGAGGGTATAACTAAAATTGACCTGCTTCACGATGAGATCAGAAACCTTGGCTACACTGGTTGCCGTTCGCGCCTCGCCGAATATCTTTCGCCGTGGCGGCGCGGAGACGGATTTGGCGATCTAGTGCATTGACGCTTTCATAAGATTCACATTTTTAGCAGGACATGCGAATCGTGTGGCATGGCCCAAACTGTCAATGTCATCGTCCCTGTGGGAGATCGCGAGCGACTGCTCGCCATTATCGGCGACCGCAATC
>NZ_JAIMBY010000042.1 GCF_026191915.1 Acidiphilium sp. PA | reverse complement strand
AATCCGGCAAAGGCACTAGTGCCAAACACCCGACAAGGGCGCACTTACACAAACCTTCTGGTTTGTGCGCGGCCAAGGGTGAACCATTAGCGATCCCTGTTGGTGTAGCCGTTTGTGGTGCCGCCTGATCGGTCGGGTTTGGCCCCTACCCTTCCCGGATCCTCTTCCAATGCCGCTTTGCTCTTCTCTCCGTTGCCCGTGACTTGATGGCGCGGGTCGAGCGCAGCGCGGGAGACCCGTAGGGCGCGAAGCGTCCGCGCCGGGCACGGACCTCGCCACAACGTGGCCCCCCTCCGGGGCCACCGATTATGGGTAAAACGCAGCGCGATTTTCCGTCTTTCTGATCTATTCTTTTTTTAGGTTAGGATACCGCCGGAAGGTCGCGGGGAAAAAACGAGGAATTCCGCGACGTTGCGCGCGAGAATCGCTTGACAATAGTTGGCTACTGGCCAACTTTAGTTGGCTACTGGCCAACTATCAGGAGTCGGGCCCATGGCTGTATCGGTCGCTGAATTACGTCGCCGGGGATATTCCGATGACGATATCCGTCTGGCCCAAACCGTGCAGGACGCCAACCGACGCGCCGGAGCGCCCGCTCGCACACTAGCCGAAGTCCTGGCCGGCCAAGCAGCCCGACCGCGCACCTCTGCCCCTGTTGAGGATCTGACGGCTCGCCAACTCCGGCGTCGCGGCAGCTACGGACAAGCCGCCCTGCTCGCAGATCAGGCCGCCCTCGCAGAGAAGGACCCGGACAGAGCCGAGAAAGCCCGCTATCATGCCAGCGGATTGAAGGCGCTGGCGGAAAGGCCAGTTCAGCTAGAGTTCGATTTTTTCGGAGGCGGCAACGTGAGCCTGGGTCATCAATACATCGACGCCGTGCAGGCCCGCCTGATGGCAACTAAAGCCACCCCGGCAGAGCGTAATGCAGCCCTCGCTACGCTGCTTCTCATTACCCGACATCTCGGATGGCAGGACTATAACTGCACCAAGACAGCGGCCGATCTTGCCGAAATGCAGGGGGCAGATAAAGGCGATATGGCCCGTACGCTTGCTCTACTTGAACAAACCGGCGCGATCAGCCGGGTGAAGCGGGGCCGCACCAAGATCATCACCGTGACGCCGGAAGGCGCGTTTCGGGGGGACGTGAACCGCCATGCCGAGGCGGTAAACCGCTACAAGGGCGAGGTCGTTCCGCTTCGACCCGTTCCCGCTGAATGACCTCTGATGACCTGGGCAAAATCGCGCACGGGATGGCTTAGTGCCGACGATCAGCCTGTTCTACGGCGTGCTGATCCAGATGTTTTGGCACGATCACCCGCCGCCTCACTTCCACGCCCGTTACGCCGGGTTCAAGGCACAGATCGACATCCAGACCCTCGACATCATCGAGGGGCACCTGCCCCGCACGGCGCTCGCGCTGGTACGGGAATGGGGTGAGCAACACCGCGCCGAGTTGATGGAGAATTGGACCCTATGTGCGCAGAATCAGTCGCCTCAGAAAATTTTGCCGCTGCCCTGATCCCGCCGATCGAGGCGAGCGCCCCCGATGACGTGCGCGACGTGATCCCCTTGCCGGGCTACCGTCTCGCTGTGCGGTTTCATGACGGTACGGCGGGGACTGTCGATATGGCGGCGATGATCACGGCACCGACTGCCGGTGTCTTTGCCCGGCTGCGTGATCCGAATGAGTTCGCGAGGGTTCACGTCCTCTATGGCGTGGTCACATGGCCAGGTGAGATCGATCTGGCCCCCGATGCGATGCACGATGCCCTTGCGGCGACCGGTGAGTGGGTCCTAGCCGCATGACGAAGCCCTCTGGCAAGTATTCATCGCCGCCTGGCGCGGGCCTGGCCGACCGCTTTGATCAGTCCCCGCACGTCCGCGACTACCTCCCTCGCCCGGCCCCGCTGCCTGGACTACGCCAAGACTTCACCGTGACTTCCTCCCGCTTTCCATAATGCCAAATTCTGAGACAACCGGCCCTGTCAGCCCTTCGGAATCAGGCGATCAGCTCAATCGCCACGGCTACGTCTGCCCGATCGATCACGGGCGTCTGATCGAAGCGGCCGATCACTTCGTCTGCTCGGTGTGCCGGACCGAATTCCCGGTGATTTCTGGGGTTCCGATCCTGATCAATGACGCCAACAGCGTGTTCAGGATTGCCGATTATAACACCCCCACCAGCTATGGCGGGGCGAGCGACTACGGCGGGTCGATGGATAAAACATCCGGATTCCGGCGGGTATACCGCGCTTTCGCGCATCGATTGGCAGAAGCGCCGATCTACGGCGGCGACGAGTTTGATCCTCTCCCGGCAATCCAGACAACAATAAAAAACCCTAGGGTCCTGGTGCTTGGCGCCGGCGATCGGCGCCGCAACTTCAACGCCATTCTGACTGACGTCGCACGATCGCCGCACGTCGATTGCGTGTGCGACGCTCACGACATCCCCTTCCCCGATGGATCATTCGATGCCGTGTTCGCCGAATCGATTTTGGAACATGTGTGCGATCCGCAGCGGTGCGCCGATGAAATTCGGCGGGTACTGACCGACGACGGCTACGTGTTTGCCAATACACCTTTCCTACAGCCGGTGCACATGGGGGCTTATGATTTTACGCGCTTCACCAGGCTCGGGCACCGACGGCTGTTCCGGTATTTCGACGAGGTAGCGAGCGGCATGTCCGGGGGACCGGCCTATACGGCGACCCACCTGACAAGGAACTTGATTACCAACCTCTCGGATCAACCAAAAACACGACGCTACCTGAAACTGGCCGCCTTGCTGGCCAGCTTTCCCCTTCGCTATCTAGACCCGTTGCTTTCACGGACTGAAAGCGCAAATAATGCTGCCTGTGGTTTCTACTTCCTCGGTCGCAAGCGGTCATCACCGATCCAGGACCGGGACATCATCGACTTGTTTCGCGGTGCATAGATCGTATCCGTTCTTAACAATCAGAAATATTCACGAATATGTTATGGGATAATATAAAGTGACCAAACAAAAGATAAAATCATTGGAAGTTAAATATAAGATTGGCGAGTCATTTTTTCCAAGCCCTTATTATGATCAAACTATATCTAGCTTAGATTTATCTGAAGATAAGAACACTTTATTTATAGAAACAACAGACAACCGGTCTTTTGAAATAAAATTGACAAAATCAATAATAATAAAAAATTTAAAATAATAATGATATTGTTTTGATAAACATTAATTTTTTATGTTTAAGGTGCCAATAATATGTTAAGTAATTTTCGTTTTATTCTAACTCGCCGGAACCTTTATCCAAAATTTGGTTTCATGCACATACCAAAATGTGGCGGTACGCAGTTAATGACGGAGATCGAAGCGTTCTTACGACCGCTGCAACGGGTAGAGGGATGGGATTTGTCTCAAACCGGCGAAATCATTCCAGATCACTCGATAAATCTTGAAATCATACAGAAGTGGGGGCGCGTTGGAGGCATTTTCGCATCTCCGGATGCAATACCTGCCTCAGGAGATATGATTGCGGGACATTTTGCCTACTCCACGCTGCGAACGCGATATCCGTCCATCAAAATTATGACGATTTTACGCGAACCGCGATCGCGCGTTTTGTCCCATTGGTTTTACCTCAGAGACTACGCGGACAAGGTTTTGGATGATTATGGCAATTGGGGACCTTATCTTGCAATCGCAAGGGAGCCGCTTGGTATCTTTCTGTCTACACCATCTATTGCTTGCCTTACAGATAACGTCATCACACGATTGCTGTTATGGCCGCATGAATTGATCCCGAATAGCGGTTTCATTGATGAAAGCGCCGATCCAGTGCTCTTGACCCTGGCTCTCGCTCGTCTTGCCGAACTCGACTTTGTGGACATTCTTGAAAACGTTGCCATGCGATCGCGTTTATTCGCCTGGCTTCACAATACCTGGGGGCTGACGTTTTGGAGCAAGCTCGAACGCCGCCTGAATGGGCCGCCGCGTAGAAATTCGAACGAGGCGAAACCCCCGTTGTTCGGCGAGCACAGGCCGATGGCCACGGAACTTGCTAATGGTGCGGCGGAACTGTTGTTAACCCGCTCACGGCTCGATTCGGTGCTTTGGCGTCATATTGCGCAAACCCTACCAAATGGGGAGAAATTTCTGGCGCGAGAGCAATCTTATTATGACACTACCCGCAATCGTTACGATGAGTTACTCCTATTACCATCTATCTGAATGTCCGTATTTCACGATTTCCAGGCATAAGTTTTCTGAACAAAAATCTGCGCGGTGTACCTTTCATAAAATAATAGTCATAAAACAAAACTGCTAGAATATTGTGTGAGGAATGGCTCCTAGAATAAGATTTGTTTTATTGAACGGCATCATCACGCCTATTTCTTGATTTCTGTTTAATACTAGGTAAATAGACTCGCAAGTTTTTCGTCGTTTCTGCCCAGCCTGTCTTGGTTTCCGGCAATGCGGACAATTTTTCATAAGTTTGCTGAAAACAATTAACCATCTGATCAACAAGGAACATCTGCTCAGTTCTGGCGCGTGCATTTTGTCCGAGTTCCTTGCGGTACGACCGATCTGCAATAAGCTTCTGGAGTGCGGCCGCTAGTGCAGGCGGATCATTCGGAGGGACCAGTAGACCTGTTTTTCCATCCGTAATTACCTCAGAAATACCTCCGACGGTTGTTGCTACGCTGGGTATGGAAAAATATCCGGCCTCAACTAGCACCAAGGGGGTCGCGTCTTTACGAGACGCGAGCACGAAAACGTCTGTGGCTTCATAAATAAGAGGCATGTCGGGCCGATAACCCAGGAAATGCACACGAGCCTGCAAACCAATCTCGGCAGCGAGACGTTCCAACGTTTCCCGCTCTGGTCCATCGCCGACAATCAGGAGATGCACCTCGCTACCCGGATCCAGCATCGAAGTTGCACGTATCAATACATCATGACCTTTACGTGAAATCAGAGAACCCGCGGTTGAAAGTACTATGGCATCTTCCGGTAACCCCAAGACTTGGCGCAAAGCGGGTGCACCACTGGATCTGAGTCGGGACGTGTCGATACCATTGTATATGACATGAGTGCGTGAAACCGGCATTCCGTCAGTTAGGAAATTGGTGATCACTTGGCGTGAAACTCCGACCACCAACGTCGATTGATGCAGCAGACAGACGTATCTGCCTCGTCGCAAATAATCAATATGAAGGTGGGCCAACAGCGGCCGGCGGGTCGTTCGTGCCACCGGCAGTAACCATTGGTTGGGCGCTGCGCTATTGGCATGAATCACCTTGACGTCGTGACGGCGCACTAGGCTGATGCCCTCGCGTACAAAAGACAGATAGCGACGGGGGCTGAACCGTGGCGAACTATAATCAAAATAGTACTCGAAATCCGTACGATATGTGGTGATCCCTGCTCTGCGTCCAGCGTCTTCCATCAGCTTACCGTTGCACCATAGAATCGGCTGGATGCGAGCTGGATCAAGATTAGTCATAAGATCGAGCAGAATTTGCTCGCTACCCCGAAACCACGGATCGCCGTAGTGCGTGAAAAGGACTTTTATTGGGTTTTTTTCCATTTTATGTTACCTATACATGTTAAAATATTATTTTTAGGACTTGATTTGCCTCCAGCCTGCAAGGTGGTTTTCTTGGTACGGAAGTTCGGTGATTGGGCATATCTTAGAGGCTATCTTGAAATCAAACCGCCGCGACGCGGGTCAGCGCTTTTTGCGGCGGTACCGGTGAGTTGGACAGGTTCCGGGGAGAATGAGCCGTGCCTATCCGGTTAACCCAGACACCCCCTACAGGTAGTGGCTGATTCTCGCTGGGACCGGTAAAATGGCCCAGATTTAGTAGGTGTCTGGGTTAACCGGATAGGCACGGAATGAGCTAAGAGCTAATCGGGCCAGGGGCTTCCCCGCCCAAAACCTATGATCAATAAGATTGTCTGCCCTTAATGCTCAAACCCTAATTTAGGACCATGATAAAATCGATTGTCCGAATACGGTCGATTCCGGTCAGCTAATCCAACAGCACATCACCCGCCAGCCAGCGCACCAGACGTCCCCTGATACCCGGAAGGGCCTTAGCCTGCCGGATGACGGCCTCGGCCTTGTCTACTCGCTGTAGGATTTCCAGAGTTCGCTTCTGGGCCTCGGTGACCGCAAGCTGGGCCTTCTCACGTTCAGCCACTTGTCCCCTCATGGCGGCATCCCGTTCAGCCCGTAGAGCCTGCATGTGCCGCTCGGTCGCCTCGATCTCACCCCGCAGCTTCTCCGCATCGAGTTCAACAGCCTCGATGCGTTTCCGGGCCGCGTCCAGTTCATCAACTGCCGTCGATGCTTCATCGGTCTCCGGATCATTGGCTCCTCCCGCTCGACGTAGGGCTGCGCGGGGCTCCAGCGGATCATCATCACGGGTCATCAAACCAACTGCTTGTTTCAGCAAAGGGTGGGCCTGCTCGGGAGCCAGCAGTAAGATTTGTTTGATACCGCGTTCGGCCAAAACCGCCCGATGTCGGGCTGCGCGCTCACGATTCCCATCTCGGCTGTTCTTGGCCATGATTAGTCATGGCATAGAAACCTTAAAAATCCCATGACTAATCATGGCTTACCGTGATTAGTCATGGCTGGCACGAGGCAGGAGAGACAATCTTGAGCCGGAACGGTGATGGCTCTGCAAAATCGGGAATCCCTCGGTCAGCGTGTCCAACGCTTATCACGATTTTCGCACTGAGTTGCGCAGCAACTCGTAAGTGCGCACTTTGTGATTCGCACTAGTGCTGTTTGCCATCCTCACCCGCCCTCTGGTCCGATGATTCTGGCGTGCCAATCGCGGGTCAATTCATCGATCCAGAGTTCGACCAGATCGGCATCGTCGGCGATCCAGGTGCCGGCGAGTTTGTCATAGAACCACCCCTCGTCCTTCATCGCGTTGCGGATGTGGGCGGGCGGCTTGGTGGGGAAGATCAACCGACACGGTAGGGAGATCGCAGGTCTTGGCGCCGATCGCCGCTCTGCGGGCCTTTGGGGCGTCTCTGGCGGGGCGGGCGGCTTCCTCCCACCCAAATGCAGGGGCGACACCATGGCGGCCTCCTGGCGCTTCCTGCCGGGCCGCTGCGCCGGATCGATCTCCCCCGCCCGCTGCTTGAACGGTTCAACCGCCGCGGCGAACGCCGCACGGTCCTCCTCCCTGATCCAGAGGTTCATCTGAACCAGGCCAAGCTCGGCCCGGCGCTCCCGGAGCGAGGTCATCGAGTGCTTGCCCATGCCGGCGAGCATACCCCGCATTTTCCGAAAATGGCACTAGTGCCGCGATTGCACCCCAAGGGGTGCAGAAATGCCGGGCAGCGAAAGATGAGACAGGGCAGGGGGCAAGCGGCGGAGAAGGCCGGGCGGCCCGCCGATTCTGGGCCTTCAGGGGGGCCCCGGGGCGGGGTCATCCGCTTTCATGTTCGGGTGCTCCATGGGTGCAATGGTCTACTAACTTCAGCTTTCTCTCAGATACGACAGATATATGGCAGATCATTGTCAGATGTACGACACTTACTGCGTCAGATATCTGTCAGATATAGGACATACGTATGACAGATACCGGCCGATAATCGACTGATAGGGACCATTTCGCGGTCCAAAACCTCCCATGTCGGGCAAAAACGACAGGTTCTGAATGACCAAGGCACAGTTGTGGACAATCCGGCAAAGGCACTAGTGCCAAACACCCGACAAGGGCGCACTTACACAAACCTTCTGGTTTGTGCGCGGCCAAGGGTGAACCATTAGCGATCCCTGTTGGTGTAGCCGTTTGTGGTGCCGCCTGATCGGTCGGGTTTGGCCCCTACTCTTCCCGGATCCTCTTCCAATGCCGCTTTGCTCCTCTCTCCGTTGCCCGTGACTTGGTGGCGCGGGTCGAGCGCAGCGCGGGAGACCCGTAGGGCGCGAAGCGTCCGCGCCGGGCACGGACCCTGCCACAACGCGGCCCGTGAGGGCCGCCGATTATGGGTAAAACGCAAAGCGGGTTTCTGCCTCTTTTTCCTAATTCTTTTTAGGTTAGGATACCGCCGGAAGGTCGATGGAAAAAACCTATGGTTTTCCTGCCGTTCAGAGCGGAAACACCTTGACAATAGTTGCTCACCAAGCAACGAATGTTGCTCACGGAGCAACTATTCGGAGTCGCGTCATGGCCGTTTCTACCCTCGAATTGCGCCGTCGTGGTTATGATGATCAGGATATCGCACTCGCTCAGGCAACGCAGGACGCCCAGCGTCGGGCCGGTGCGCCATATCGCACCATCCCCGAAATCCTGGCCGGGAAGCGTGCACGTCCGCGCCCAGCCGCAGCCCCGGAAGATCTGACCGCCCGCCAGCTCGGGCGACGTGGGCGGCTTGGGCAAGCGGCCCTGCTAGCTGATCAGGCCGCCCTCGCAGAAACAGACCCGGACAGGGCGATGCAGGTGCGCTATCATGCCAGCGGATTGAAAGCCCTGGCCCGCAAGCCAGTTCAGTTAGAGTTCGATTTTTTCGGAGGCGGTAACGTGAGCCTAGGCCATCAGTTCATCGACGCCATCCAGGGTCGGCTGCTCCAAACCAAGGCAACGCCTGCTGAAAGGGCAACGGCCTTAGCCACCCTGACGATGATCGTTCGTCACCTCGGCTGGCAGTCGTACTCATGCGAAAAAACAGCAGCAGACCTTTGCGAACTGTTGGGTTTTGAGCCTGCACCAATGGCACGAACCCTTGCCCTTCTTGAACAGATTGGCGCCATCACCCGCGCCAAACGGGGCCGGACCAAAGTCATTACGATCAACCCCGAGGGGGCGTTTCGGGGCGATGTGAACCGCCACGCGGAAGCCGTCGATCGCTACCGTGCCGAAGTCGTCCAGCTTCGCCCGGAGCCCGCCGCATGATCCAAGCAGCCCACCAGCTCGATCCCGAGACTGAAGCCGAGCGTCGGTTGCTCGAAGCCGCCGTTGCCGAGGCGCGGGCTGACCCCCGCTATGTCACCCATGAAGATATGCGCGCGTGGCTGCTCAAGCTGTCTCAGGGTGAGTTCGATGCCCCGCTCCCGGAATTGCGCACCCCGTGATCGTCCGCTGGCTGGCGTCTGCCAGGGGCGATATCAATCACATTGCCACGCGGATCGCCGAAGAAAATCCACGCGCGGCAACCCGGATCGCGCGGGAACTGCTGCTCGCCGGCGACAGTCTGGCGCTATTTCCACAGCGGGGCCGCGTAGGTCTGGCGATCGGCACGCGCGAACTGGTGACGGTATGGCCTTACCTGATCATCTACGAAGTCGATCCCGACGCAGACATGGTGCGCATCCTCCGCGTTTGGCATGGCGCGCAAGACCGTTTCGGGGGCATTCCGTGATCGCCCCGGACCTCTCCCTCAAGTATTCGCGGGCACCTGACCCGCGTCTGGCGGGGTGTCTTGACCAGTCCCCGCGCGCCCATGACTACCGCCCCGGTCCGCCCGCGCTGGCGGGACTACGCCGCGACTTCACCGTGACTGCCGGCCGCTTTCCATAATCCATAATTCTGAGACAAGGGTATTTTAAATTGCTTGAGAAATTACGTCGAGAAATCAGCACAAAGGCGGCTAGCAACTCTAGCGTAAAGACGATCGTCTCCGGCGCAGCCCGAGCCATCGGTTACGATCTGAGACACCTAATCCGTGTGGTCTATCAGGATGAATGTCTACGTTGGATCAATGAACTTGGACCACAAAGTTTAGACGTACTGGAGATTTCGGCCGGTGCGGCGTGGCGGGATATTCCGTTCAAATCGTTCACGGAAATGAATTACCCTGATTATGATATCTGCAAAGACAAGCTCGACCGGCAATTCGATTTGGTGATTGCCGATCAGGTGTTCGAGCATTTGCTGTGGCCCTATCGGGCCGGCCGAAATGTTTTCGATATGGTGAAACCAGGCGGCTACTTCATGGTTATGACCCCGTTCATGATCCGCATCCATGATGTGCCGGTCGATTGCAGCCGCTGGACCGAGACAGGGATGCGGTATTTTCTGGCGGAATGCGGCTTTGAGCTTGAGACTATCAAAACCGGGGCATGGGGCAACCGGGATTCGTTGAAAGCAAATCTGGTCACTTGGGCGCGGGTTGGCTGGCGCAAGAGTTTTCCAAACGAGCCCGCCTATCCGCAGTCGATCTGGGCAATGGCGCGCAAGCCGCTTGCGCTAGGTGACGGACACTGATGGCGACGTTGGACTTCGATATTGCTGTGTTCGCGGTCAATGAAGCCGCGACGATCGGGGCCTGTATACAATCGATCGATCGAGCATGCGCGGGTCGCGATGCTCATATTTCGGTGTTGTTGAACGGCACGACCGATCACTCCGTCGAGATTTTGAAGGCATTGCGGCTGTCTCATGCCGCGATGACGGTTTACCGGTTTCCGGTGGCTGACAAGGCCAACGCGATCAACCATTATTTGTATGAATTACGCCGGAACGCCCGAGTTCATATCGGCATTGATGCGTACACCACGATCGGTGAGGGGTCCTTTCGGGCAATTGCTGATGCGTTCGATGCCGACCAGCATGCGTTGATTGCATCGGCATTGCCGGTGAGCGGACGATCCGCGACGGTGGTTGCCGCCAATACGATGAAGGGCGGCTTAATCAACGGCCAATGCTATGGCCTGCGGCCGGCTTTTGTCGATCGATTGGTTGAAGCGGGCTATCGATTGCCGTTGCAGCTTTATCGGGGCGATCCTTTGTTGGGTTCTATGGCGGCGCATGATCTCGATGCGTTGAATAAGCCTTGGGATAATACGCGTCTTATCGGCGTTAAGGGTGCCAGTTTCGCGCTCACGCCGCTGTCGATTTTCAAATGGCGCGATATTCGGCGGCAGTATAACCGGGAAATCCGACAGGCGCGGGGACGGATGGAGAATGCGGCAATCAAGTCGATCATCTATACTGATGGTTACGGAGCCTTGCCAGAGAATGCGAACCATATGATCAAAGACTGGTTAAATACAAACCAACCATCAATACGCTCGATACGAGAAAAGTATTTTACAAGGCTTGCCGTTCGCCAACTATCAATTTCAAAAAACATTCAAGCAGAGATGCCATCTATTTTAGCTATTTAGTATTATCAGAATCGTCCCATACTGACCCATCAAGAAACTGTTTTCTTGTAAGTTTTTCTTTTTGATGATTTTTTCTAAAAATGAATCTAAAAATATTTATTATGAATTTCACTTCGTCTTCTCCTTTGCTACTAGTTTTCCAGATACAACCTTTTGAATTCTCTATGGTAACCGATAGGCTGGCACAGCAATGAGAATTTATCCTAAAACCATGCTCAATAAATTTTCCCGTTCTCAACACCAAAAACCTAGGTTTTGGGCAGAGCAAAATCGCCTGCTCAAATACGGTCGATTCCGGCCAGCTAATCGGGTAGCACGTCACCCGCCAGCCAGCGCACCAACCGCCCCTTGATGCCGGGCAAGGCTTTTGCCTGCCGGATAGCTGCTTCTGCTTTCTCTGCCCGCTCTGTCGCCTCTGTGGCTTGCCCTTGCGCTGCTCGCGCAAGCATGGAGGCTTCCTGAGCTTCTAAGGCGGTTACCCGCGCCTTCTCCCGTTCCCCCGCCTCTGCTGCCCTGGCGGCGTCCCTCTCGGCTTCCAGCACCTGCCTATGGCGCTCGACCGCCTCGGCCATGATGATCCTTCTGGCTTCCGCTTGACGCTCGATCTCGGCAATCCGTTTCCGTGCGGCCTCCAACTCGCCACTCGATGTCGGCGATGCCTCGCCGGGCTCCGGTTCATTCGTCCCGCCAGCTCGACGTAGGGCCGCTCGGGGCTCCAAGGGATCATCGTCGCGGGTCATTAGACCAGCGGCCTGACGGATCAGGGGATGGGCACTCTCGGGGGCGAGCACCTGAACAGGTCGAATACCGCGTTCCGCAAGCGCCTCGTAGTAGCGCTTTTTCCGGCTCTGATTTCCCTCTCGGCTGTTCTTTGCCATGCCATAGTATGGCTCATAAGCCATTCCATGTCATGGCAAAACCATACCATGGCATGGTTATCCAGGCCGTGGTCACCGTCTCCAAATGGTTCTTCCCGCACTGAGTTGCGCAGCAACTCGTAAGTGCGCACTTCGTGATTCGCACTAGTGCTGTTTGCCGTCCTCACCCGCCCGCTGGTCCGATGATTCTGGCGTGCCAATCGCTGGTCAATTCCTCGATCCAGAGTTCGACCAGATCGGCATCGTCGGCGGTCCAGGTGCCGGCGAGTTTGTCATAGAACCACCCCTCGTCCTTCATCGCGTTGCGGATGTGGGCCGGCGGCTTGGTGGGGAAGATCAGCCGACACGGTAGGGCGATCGCCGGTCTTGGTGCCGATCGCCGGTCTGCGGGCCTCTGGGGCATCTCTTGCGGGGTTGGCGGCTTCCGCCGCTCCAAATGCAGGGACGACGCCCTGGCGGCCTCCTGGCGCTTCCTGCCGGGACGCTGCGCGGGGTCCAGTTCCCCGGCACGCTGCTTGAACGGTTCAACCACCGCGGCGAACGCCGCCCGGTCCTCCTCCCTGATCCAGAGGTTCATCTGCACCAAACCAAGCTCGGCCCGGCGCTCCCGTAGCGAGGTCATCGAGTGCTTGCTCATGCCGGCGAGCATACCCCGCATTTTCCGAAAATGGCACTAGTGCCGCATTTCTGCACCCCTTGGGGTGCAGAAATGCGGGGCAGAGAGAGATGGGACAGGGCAGGGGGCAAGCGGCGGAGAAGGACGGGCGGCCCGCCGATTCTGGGCCTTCAGGGGGTCACCGGGGCAGGATCATCCGCTTTCATGTTCGGGTGCTCCATGGGTGCAATGGTCTGCTAACTTCAGCTTTCTCTCAGATACGACAGATGTATGGCAGATCATTGTCAGATGTACGACACTTACTGCGTCATATATCTGTCAGATGTAGGACATACGTATGACAGATACCGGCCGATAATCGACTGATAGGGACCGTTTCGCGGTCCAAAACCTCCCATGTCGGGCAAAAACGACAGGTTCTGAATGACCAAGGCACAGTTGTGGATAATCCGGCAAAGGCACTAGTGCCAAACACCCGACAAGGGCGCACTTACACAAACCTTCTGGTTTGTGCGCGGCCAAGGGTGAACCATTAGCGATCCCTGTTGGTGTAGCCGTTTGTGGTGCCGCCTGATCGGTCGGGGTTGGCCCCTACCCTTCCC
>NZ_JAIMBY010000041.1 GCF_026191915.1 Acidiphilium sp. PA | reverse complement strand
CAGGCCCCGAGCGAGACGGTGGTGGTGATCGCCGTACGCAGCCGATCATGGCCGAATTCCTGGCCGAGCAGCAGCACGGTGATCATCGCGTGCGTGCCCTTCTCCTTGCCGTGGCGTGCCCGCAACCGGGCCCATAACACGTCATAGCTGTCGGGCCAGCGGCCTGCGGCGCGCCATTGCGCCAAGGGCTTGGAGCCCGCGAACGCGCCTGGCTTGTGGTTCAGCACCTCGAGATAATGCTCGAGGTCGAGCACATGCTGGCACCGCTGATGGCAACGCTCGTGGCGGGCAATCTGCTTGCCGGCGTGCCAGATCTCGACATGCACCGGCCGGATCCGCGCCTCCACCCGGATACCGACTTTCACCGGTACCGAGTAGAAATTTGTCTTCACCAGGACACAGCCGTGCTTGTCGACCAGCGGGAAGGCGATCTCGGCGATGTCGAACCCCTCGGTCGCGCATGGCAGCAGATGGTCGCGTTCCATATTCATCGTGGTGCCCACCGTGTCGATCCGCCCGGCCAGAACACGCGCTTCATCGGCTAGGCAATCGGCGAGCAGACTAGCGTTCAGCGCGTCGAGATCGGCCATGACCGGCACCGGAACCAGATGATTACGCCGGAAATATCCGCCTTCACCCTCGATGCCGCCCTTCTCATGACCCTGGGCCGGATTGCAGAATTCAGCACTGAACCGCCAATGCGAGCGGAACGCCACGAACCGCACCGTCTCCTCGCGTCGATGGCCGCGCAGGATCTTGCGCACCGCACTCGCCAGATTGTCATACCGCAGCAGGCGGAAGACCCCACCGAAATACGCGAACGCCATCTCGTGCGCCTCGAGAAACGCCTGCTGCGTCGCGCTGAGATACGCCCGGTGGAACGCCGCCCCGCTCGCCATCGAACGCATCGCGAAGACCTGAACCTTGGTGCGCTCACCCTCGAAATCGACCCAGGCTTCATACCAATCGACCTGCGCCTCATGACCCAGCGCGTAGCTTTGCGGCACGAACGTGTCGCGCCGGATCAGCCCGACCTGGTGCTTGCGTTCGCGCACATGGTTGCGCACCGTCGATTCCGCGACCGATACGCCGGGAAACTCGGTCAGGATCCGCCGATAAATCCGCCGCGCCGTATGCCGCTGCTTGCGCGGCGCCCGCTGATCCGCCTCCAAAACACCATCGATGAACGCCACCACAGCATCCAGCTTCGGCTTCACACGCGCCGGATACTGATGCACAGGCGGCACCGCGCCCGCCAGCGCCTGGCGGACCATCCGCCGATGAACCCCAAATTTTGCCGCAACACCGGCTACCGTGCCGATCCCAAACTCATGCTCCCGACGAAGCTGCTCGAATAATTCCACTTTGGTCTTCCAGTCCATGAATGGCTCCTCGATCGTGCCGAGGAGACCCTACGTTCGACGGTGGAGGTGGGCCAAAGTTCGCCATCACTGCTGGGCCAAAATTCAGTAGCAAAGCCACCGCGGTCGCGAACAAGCGCCGCTTCACGTTGTCAGTGCATGGGCCTGCGATCGGCGGCTGGTGCTCGGGCAGCGCCAAGTCGGAGACAAATCCAACGAGATCACCGCAATCCCGGAATTGCTCGACGTGCTGGACATCAAAGGCGCGATCGTCACCCTGGACGCGATGGGGTGCCAGCGATCAATCGCTTCCAGGATTATCGAGCGGGGTGCTGATTATCTCGTGACCCTCAAGGCGAACCAGGGGAAAAAGTTCGCCGCAGTGCAGGAGCTTTGCTCAACCAACTGTTTCAGCCGCTCGGCCACTCACCGGCCGGTCCATGACGAATTCGATGATGGTCATGGCCGACTGGTCCGGCGCCGCGTGTTCGTCTGCCCCGATACCACGGCGCTGGAACCGCTCCGCGATTGGCCAGGTCTCAAAACCGTTCTGGCCGTGGAGACCACCCGCAGCGTCAACGGGTCCGGAAAGACCGAAACTGACATTCGCTACTTCCTGTCCAGCAGTGCCGACCAGCCAGAAATTCTGGCGAAAGCGATCCGCCGGCATTGGCAGATCGAGAACAGCCTACACTGGGTGCTCGACGTCATCTTCAATGAAGATCACTGCCGGATACGGGACCGGAAAGCTGTCCAGAACTTCGCCCTGCTCCGAAAGATCGCAATCAATCTCGTTCGCCCCCATCAAGCATCCAAGGCCAGCCTGAAAGGGCGGCGGAAAATGGCCGCCTGGGACAACCGATACATGGAGCAAGTTCTCACCGGCAACTTTCATGCGTAACCCCTGATGGTTCCATAGGTCTGGCCCCTACGCCACGACCAATCGTCGATGCCGACGACACGAAGCGCCGTCGCTGAGGGCGTCGCAGAGCGGCTCTTCAGGCAGCGCAGGACCGTATCATCACTCACCACCATGCCGAAGCAGCCCAGCAGTCGTTCCGCCGGCCGACCGCCGGTGCTATGTCCGAGCAGGCGAACAATCTCGGCCACCCTCGATGTTCGGCGTGCTTTTTTCACGATCTCGTTTGAGGCGCATCCCGAGAATGTCCGTCGCGTGCACTGCTGATTGAGACACTTGAGCCGCGTGACGGTCAGCTTGATCGTCACTGACGCTCCTTGCGTCGGCAAATCCTGCAAGGACCGGCGGTAGAGGCCGTGCCGCACAGTTGAAACGGCGCCGCAGGAGGGACAGGCGCCGCGGTTGGAGCCAGTGGCTTCGACAATCCAGCTGGCGCCATCTCGATGGATATCAACAACATGAATGCCGGCGAGTGGACTGAGGTGCAGGGTTTTGCTCATTCGCGAGATTTACCCGCTATGCAGCCAAAACCATAGCTGGCCTCGGGTCACACAAAGTGAGGCAGGACCTCTTTAAGGGAAACTGACAGCATGGCTCAGACGGTATGCGTGATCGTGAGTTCGTTGGATAGACAGGTGCTGTTGAGCTACCTTTGATTTCCATTCCACTGAAAAATATTCTTATTTCGTGGTCATTTCAAACGCGCCAGACCAGTGTGGCAGAGATCGCGTAATTCCAGACTACCCCAATTGCCGAGCCGATAGCGCTGGCCAGGATGCCGGTTGAGTTGGCCCGGTACAGGGCGTTGGCGATGCCGATATTGGCAATCGCGCCCAAGCCGCAGACCACCAAGAAGAGAGCAAGGCCCTGCCAGTAGCGCGCGCCACGCAGCTTCACCGTACGGTAGGTCAGGCGGTTGTTTAGTTCAAAGTTGGCGATCATGGCAACGATGGTACCCAGCGTTTGTGCTCTGTCGAAACCAAGCGAGGCCACCCGGCCGACCTCCATCACTGCGAGGTTCACGCCCATACCAAAAAGGCCGACTAGGGCGAAGGAGATGAAGCGCAGTGGTACGACGCCACCGAGCGCGCGATCGACGAATTGGCCCGCGAACTGAACCATTACCAGTATGTCTAATTTGCTCTCACCAGCAGCGCGGGGGCGAAACCTGTAGGGTATCTCAACTAACTTCAACGGAGCGGGGGAGGAAAGCAACAGATCCAGCAGAATCTTGAAGCCTCGCCCGTTCAGTCGATAGGCGAGATCCTCGAAGAGTTTCTGGCGGAGAAGAAAGAAGCCACTCATTGGGTCAGAGACTTCCGCACCAGCGAGTTTCTGGGCGACAGAGATGCCGACCCTAGACAGACGCTGGCGGCTCGACGAGGCGAGGCCGGTGGCGTCACCGTCACCGACATGGCGACTGCCGACCGCGATATCGGCACCGCCGTTCACCGCATTTAGCATGGCGGGTAGGATGGCTTCGTCATGCTGCAGGTCGCCATCGATCACCGCAACGAATTCTGCCGAACTCGACAGAGTACCCTCGATCACCGCGGAGGAGAGGCCGCGGCGGCCTACGCGACGAATGCAGCGGACACGCGAATCAGATTTCGCGAGGAGACGTGCGGCGTTGGCCGTTCCGTCGGGACTGTCATCATCGACGAAGATCACTTCCCAGTCTATGCCGATGAGGGCGGACTCGAGGGCAGCGACCATCGGCGCAACATTCCGCACCTCTTGGAAGCAAGGAACGATGACGCTCAGGG
Source organism: Acidiphilium sp. PA (assembly GCF_026191915.1). Lineage (GTDB taxonomy): Bacteria > Pseudomonadota > Alphaproteobacteria > Acetobacterales > Acetobacteraceae > Acidiphilium. Next base: position 9,691 of record NZ_JAIMBY010000041.1, on the reverse strand, counting down.
CCGGTCCTGAGTTGGTGGTTTCTCTTTCGATATCATCTAACATACCGCGAATGTCGCCTGAGGTTCCTTTTGAGTAGCACGGAATAATCACCTCCCATATTTTGTCCCAATCGACAACTCGGATGTCCAGGCAGAGATTTTGCTCCGCGGAGCAGGCGGCTTAATTTCCAATTATTTACTCTAGAGAGTCAGTTTTGCGTTACTCCTAAATCGAAATTAGCAGTATATAATGATCATAAAATTTGATAAACCTACTTTTTTTATCTATTTCTGGCATATAGATTTTTGACAGCTGGTTATGGGGTTAGCAGTATTCCAAATTTGCAGCTTATGGCGTTTCAGGCGGGGGTATGGAAACGATATCATCGCCGTCTATTCTGACGGTCGTCCACCCAATCTTGCGGATGGCATCAGCCAGGGCTTGGGGTGTTCCAGGTGCTATAATGATGTCGCTCACATGGTGTGTCCGACAATAGGTCAGAAGATCGTGCGTGAAGTGGCTTTCCGTGCGCCCGGTAAAGAAATCCCGGACGATAGGCGACGCCCATTCGTCGAGTGGAGGATAGCCGACATAGCCGCCCGATTGCGTGAACTGCATTCTCGCGTCGAGTTGCCAAGACATATCGGGCCCATTCTGTGCGAAAGGAAGAATAACGACGTTTGCACCGCGCGGCACGACGCGGGACCAGTTGGGGTCATGAAATAACCTGTCCGCGGGCATGTCGGACCATTTGAAGAGCTGCGGATTGGGCAAAAGGCATAGATACGCCGCCATCCCCAAGACGAGACGGACCGGCTTGGTACCGCCCCTACCGGCCGCGATCCAGCATCCGACGGAGATTGCCGCAGCGAGCGAGACATACATAGTGAACCGGATCGGCAGAGCCGATCTGATCAATGGCAAATGCGTGAAGAAGAGCCATGGGAGGGGAATCGATGTTCGAACGCCGTCAAGATGCAGCCAGGGACCGAGGCTACATAGAGCTAGAACGGCGATAGACAGGAGCAGGCTGCGGGCATCGCGATGGGCTCGTGCTTCCCAGTAATAGAGCCCAAGGATTAGAATCACTATGACGCCGAGGTAGCCGCCCTCTTCTGATGCGCCCCCGAGTATCCTAGCAGTTACACCGGCGAAAACGCTATTTCCAAACCAAGTCACCTGAGTAGGGAGGATAAAATTCAGCGGATCCGCTGAAAAATTTGCCGCCGAATTAATGGCGCTTGGTACACGATCCATCCCTATGATTAGATAATAGAGGAAAGGAGAGGCCATGACGGTCGCGAACAGACCTGCGCCCATGATCTCAGTCGCTAATCTCCAGAATATTCTCCGCTTATCTGCGTGGGCGAAAGCAAGGAATACGGTCCAAACGAGGGCACCCAGCACACAGAGCGAGGCGAAAACCTCTTCCGATATGCCGAGTTCCAGAACGAGAGCCAGAGTGAGAAGTAGGATGAATGCTGTAGGCGAAATCTCTTCGCGGACCCGTTTCACTACCAGTAGAACGACAAGTGGCACTAGGAAAGTGAAATCAAGATTAAGATGACCCAGCATCTGCCCCAGCTCGTAAGACGAGAAACCGTAGAGCAGTCCGGCAATGAAGCTTGCTTTAGCATCCCGCGTAATACAGCGGACGAGAAAGAAACAACACCATGCGTTCAGAACCGGTGCCAGAAGTGTTAGGAAGTTATAAGAGGCCGTGGCTCCCGCCAGCAGCGTAAGCGGAGCCGCAGCGAGTGCCAGCGTCGGCACCGAGGTGGCCCATACGGTATCAAATCCCCGTGGATACCATACGAAATGCGTCCAGAACGGGTTAAGACCGTGCAGAAGGGCGAATGGCCACCAGTTGAGGAACCACATGAAAAGCTCAGGATCGGCGACACCTACAGCGACATATCGGCCTGACCAGCTTGCGATCGATCCGAAAAATACCAAGGAAAGCGCGACGTATACTACGAGCGCTGTCGCACTCGCGGCCCAAGATCTCATGAGAGTCAGTCCGCCTTCCTACCCGTCAGAATTTTTAGCGTTCGTCTTGGCCGTGCGATCGCACGAATCGGGCGCGTAATCCGCCATGAAGTCGATCGCAATATTGCATCTATTCGTTTCTCGGCAGTCGCATATTGTGCCTCTGCGACGATACGTTTCGCTTCTGCGGCCGCGCGTCCCGCCTCTGCAGCCGCGCGTCCCGCCTCCGCAGCCGCATACTGTGCCTCTGCGACCGCGCGTTCCGCCTCAACGCCCTCCATCTGATTGCCAAGTGTTGTCATACGCGTCCGGACAACCGATAGCTCCTCCCGCGCCCGTACCAGATCCTCTTCCAAACACAGACGACGGTTTAGCGCGTTCCGCAACGAGCTAATTTCCAAAAGCGCATTCGCTCGCTCTTGCTTGAGACTTTTGCATTCCTCGTGGAGGAATTTGCGCTCCTGCAAAAGCTGGACTTCTGCAAGCGGTTTGAATCGGTCGAACACGTTCAGTGGGGTGTCAAACGCGCCTTCGGGCGCGACGAACTCCATCTCAAGATAGTAGTCATTCAGCCCATCGAAATAGGCGCGACGGTAGCCTTCTCGTTCCAGGAGCGAGCCCACTACATCCGGACGTCGCACCGGCGTCTCCGGAAAGGTCGCTTCGACTACTAGCACTCGTGGCCGGAACCGGCTCCAGTCGTTTGATTGGATGACATTTGGTTCCAATCCCTCTACGTCGATCTTGAGTAGGTCAATCGCAGGTGGCCGCGCGAGCTCGAGCACTTCGCGGAGCGTTTTGGTTTTCACCCGGCACTCAACAATTTCAAAACCCTTTTGCCGCGCGCGCTCGGCTTCATCTGGATCGCAGGTGGAAAGACCAGTGCCTGTTACCTCAAAGAAGAGTAAGTCCTCGGTCACGTCGGAAATGGCTATATTGAGGTTGCAGTCCCGCGGTCGTTCCGCAGCCAGGGCTTCAAAAAAGATTTTGTTCGGTTCTATATTGATACCTGACCAGCCGCGATCGTAGAGCGCTTTGGTATCATTCTCAAACATCGGGTGCGCCGCGCCGACGTCTATGTAAAAGCCCGTCGGCTGTTTGCCGAATAGCCGGTTTAGCAGAACGTCTTCATGGTTAGCGCTATAGGAGATGAACACGTTGGATTGGCCAGACATACTTACTGCACTCCAAGAGTTCGTAGGCGTTTTAACTGAAGTTCCGCTACAGCAGCGTGGCTGTAGTATCGCCGCAGGTAGTCCTGCCCACTTACGACGATCCCTTCGGAGCGCGCGGGGCTGTCGCAGAGCCGACGCATAATCCATGCGGCGTGAGCAATATCAGGTTCTGCCCATTTTTGTCCCGCGGCGAAGGGGTACTCGCCGTCCGCCACGGGCACGAGCTGGTAGCTTACAGGATAGCCGGTTTTTTCTGTCACCAGTTCCTGGCTTGCTGAATATCCGGTGGCAATTACGGGCTTGCCAAGCAGCATTGCCTCGGCGAGCAGTAGGCCAAACCCTTCGCTCCGGTGCAGAGAGAGTATGGCATCCACAGCTGCCATTAGGCCGAGCGTATCTTCCCGGCTCAAGGTCTGGTCAAGCAGGAAGATGTCGGGATGGCCGTCAATCTCCTTCCGCAGCGCGTCGAACTTTTCCGGCATCAGAGTGCCGTTCATACATTTGATTACGAGCGCCGCCGCTCCGTGGCGGTGAAACGCCCGCCGAAAGGCCTTGATTGCCGCCTGCGGATTCTTCCGCTCCACGAAAGAGAGAAAGTCGAAGGCGTAAAAGAATAGGAAACGGTCCTCAGGCAGGCCAAAGCGCGCCCGCAGTAGGGGAGTGAAAGGTTCCAACTCAATCGCGATGGGCATGTGGATTACGGGCTTGTCCACCCGCCCCGCCAGACTCCTCTGAATGAAGCGGCTCGGCGCCCAGACTTCATCGACTAAATTAAATGCCGGCAACCATGTCTCGGGGTAGCGACTGAGTTCCCAGAATGGGACACTAATCTTGAGTGCAGGCTGGTGTAGATGTGCGTTGGTTGCCTCGATCACGACAGGCAACTGGTCAGCGTTGACGTTGAAGATTTGCACAAGGGCGCTTCCGTGCTCCACCAGTAGATTCTCGCAGCTTCGGTTGTCGCGGGCCGATACTACGCCGACTTCAACATCATATCCCTCCACCTTTAGGCCGCTGGCTACCAGCGACCGTACGGTCTGCCGTCCTACCTCACCCACACCGCTTGCCGTACGCAGGTAGCCCACGACCGTGATATCGTTTCCAGATGTGTAACCCTGCGGGACTATCGGGGGCGGACGCTTAAGCGCACCCAAGCGCGCTGCCTCCGGTTCTACGAGCGGGAGGTCGAGCAGCAGGTCCTCCGCTGCATGTACGACGTACCAGTTGACCAGATCCACCACGTGGTCGGGATTGCCAAGATCGAGCCGCATCCGCAGGTGTGGAAAGGTATCATATAGGAACTTCATGAAGTTCGTGACAATATACCCTGTCTTCTGGCGAGATGCCCCGGGCCATGGCTCGTGCAGGAAGGCTTCGTAGGTAACGAACGGGTCATCCGGCCAGATCTTGTGCCATTGCCGGAACATCTGGCGGACGAAAGGGTGGATCATGGTGCCCGACGCGAATCGGTCATACGCGTAAGCGACGCCGGACAGTGTTCCATGTCCGTTTTTGAGGAGCGCTTGTGCGTAGGCCACGATTAGGCACCGTAGCGGCTCTGGCATCGAGCCGTCGAAGCGGCTGTCGTGTTTCGAGAGTCGCTCGATGCGATTTGGGTCGAAACCACTGTAGTGGTAGAAAGTAAGCGGTCGGCCATCTACGAACCAAGATTCATCGCGCATCTCTAGTGAGCGCTGTGGAAGGTTCCAGTACGCAACATTGAGCGTCGTATCATGGGAGATATAGACATTCGGAGCGAAACCTGGGACTAGGTCAATGAACTTTTGATCAACGAAGATCCCTTCGCTTTGCGCGTTGATGCATTGATAGCGAAGGCGCCGTGCCCACCAGGCGAGCACACGGCTAGCCTCGTCCCCGCGCGCGACGCCGAGAAAGCCAAGATTATAGACTCCAGCCATCATGATCGTGATGTCGTTCGGAGCGCGCTCGTCTTCGCTTGGTGAGCATAGGTGTGGCGTGAGGAAGAACGAGGCTCCTTCGCTCAATTTTGAGACAATGACGTCGAGGGCCCGGAAGACCTCGATGTCTGGGTCGAAGTAGAGCACGATATCGTAACCGAGTTCTTCAAGCAGATGTTGGAACATAAATGGCTTCAGTGCCGTGTTGAATTCCATGACATCGTAACGAAAACTGAACGCAGCGAAATCCGGAATGCCCAGTTGCTCCGCCTCTACCACCGTGCAATCTGAACCGTAGAAGCCATCAGCTTCGAGTATGCGGTCTGCCAAGCAAAGAAACAGATCCGCGTCAGGCTGGTGCCGACGAACGGAATGGAAAAACGTCCGCGCGCTCGCCAAATAATTGTTTGAGCATATGGTGAAGATCGCTATTTTTTTCATAATGTCGGATTCGCCTAGCATGGTGATACCCTGGTTGTAAGACCCCCAGGTGTTGGCTCTTGTATTCATGGTGTATCAGACGCTTCAAACCCGGTTCCAGCCTGCGATATGTCGCGTAAATTCTACAGACCGGGTGGAAACCCTGCGCGGTGCCTGGCCTGGTTGTTTTCTAGCGCCACTGCGAGACGGGCTGCGGTTTCGTTAGCCTTTGCGGCCATGATTGGCGCTTTTTTCTCCCACCGACGCCGAAGATGTCGACCTTTAAGCTATCATACCCTCGCTGCGGTGATCCGGGCGCGCCGACCACGGTGATGGCCCTTCTGATATTGTAGGCGAGTGCGGTGAAACTGAACTCGCCACGGACATGCTCTAGCCGTCGCATGAGGAACGCGCCTTGGTTCATCCACTGCTTGATGGCGCCGAAGGGATGCTCAACGGTCTCGCGCCGCAGGCCCATCACCTCCGGCCGGGAGGCTAACCGGGCGCCATGCCGTCCATTACCGCATCGTGGTACAGCCGGGACACACGGCGGTAACTGTTGGCTGTGCAGCGTGGCTTGAGCGCGCAATTCCCGCAGGCTTTACGGCTGCAGTAATCGACCTTTCGGTTGTCCCGTACCTTGGCCTCGTAGAGAGGCGCCAGCGTTGACCCACCCGGACATAGGCGGAACATCCGCCTCTGTTGCCTACGGCGCTGAAGCAGACTGGCTGTTCCCCACCTGATCCAGCCATACGAAACTGATCACGCGAACGGCAGCTTCGGAGCAACGGTGCCTCTCGGCTAATCGACCGGGATGGGCCTGTCGATCATTCGGGCTGCGGGTTTTTCTCCGGCCATGTAACCATGCTAGCCGATCACCGATGCTCCGGAAAGCCTCAATTCTGTTTACTCGGCCCCCTGCCCTGCCCGAAACCCTCGATCCGGCGCACGTCAACGTAAGTCGGCAACACGCGGCGTATGGCTCCTCCCCCGATAGCCCCCCGAATAATTCCACTACGCGCGATAATATCAGTTATCGCGACATAGAAGCACCGGAAGAAAGCTCGCCTGTGGACCGCCCGCTAGGCGGTGATCCGCAGGAAAATTTTTCGAACTATGCAATACCGATGCCATGACATTACTAACAAAAGTCGACTTTCGCTTACTTCGGGGGGCCTCCAGACATCAAATAGAGCCTATTCAAGGAAAATCATCGCAAAAAACCCAACGATCCGCCTATCGAGCTTCCAGACGTTAAGGACGAGCCATAATTAAGATAAGGCAACAATCCCGCGACCACCTTGTCCTGATGAACTTTTCGTGATGATTGGATTGGTTTATCTTGGGGACAGTTTTACCAATGGCTACAGCGACCAAACCACCACTGCCGGCCATATCGCTCAAGCCAGGCGCACGCCGGACCCCGACTGATCCCTCGAAAGTCATGACGCTGTTCGTCATGATCGTCGTCACCCTCTATTTCGGCCGCGAAGTCCTAATCCCGATCGCCCTGGCCCTGCTGCTCGCCTTCCTGCTGGTGCCGCTGGTCTCACTATTCCGCCGCATGCATCTCGGGCGCATCCCCTCCGTGCTGCTCGTGGTCACCGTCACCATCGGCATACTGCTCGCTCTCGGCAGCGTCATCGGCAGCCAGATCGGGTCCCTCGCCGGTGACCTGCCGAAATACACCACCACCATCGAAACCAAGGTCAGCACCCTCAAAGCCGCCACCCTTGGCCGGCTCACGAAACTGGTGCAGACCAATAACAGCCCAGACGCTACCCCCTCGCGGGCGTCCCGATCGACCGCATCGCAATCCCCCGCGCAGCCAGCGCACGCCGGCAAATCAACCCCCGCTCAGGCCCAGCCGGCAGCCTCGGCAACCTCGCGCTGGGGCATGGCCAAGGAGTTCCTCACCCCCATCCTCTCGCCGCTTGCAACGCTCGGCATCGTCTTCATCGTGGCCATTTTCGCGCTCCTCCAAAGCGAGGATTTGCGCGATCGCCTGATCCGCCTGCTCGGCGCCGACGACATCCACCGCACGACCATCGCCATGGATGATGCCGACAGCCGCTTGCGGCGCTATTTCCTCACCCAACTCACCGTCAACACCGCGTTCGGCCTCGTCGTCGGCATCGGACTGTTCATCATCGGCGTCCCAAACCCTGTTCTCTGGGGGGTCCTCTCGGCGCTGCTGCGCTTCATCCCCTACATAGGTTCGTTCATCTCCGCCCTGCTGCCGATCGCCCTGGCCGCCGGCGTCGAGCCGGGCTGGTCAATGGCACTCTGGACTGCAGCCCTCTACGTCGTTGTCGAAGGCATCACCGGCCAGGCGATCGAGCCATTGGTCTACGGCCACAGCACCGGCATCTCGCCCTTCGCCGTCGTGGTGGCCGCCATCTTCTGGTCCTGGGTCTGGGGCCCGGTCGGCCTGTTCCTGTCCACGCCGCTCACCCTGTGCCTGGTGGTCCTGGGCCGTAACGTCAAACGCTTGGAGTTCCTCGATGTCATCTTTGGCGACCGCCCCGCCCTCAGCCCGGTCGAAAGCTTCTATCAGCGCATCCTGGCTGAAGACGGCGATGAAGTGCTCGAACAGGCTGAAATACTGCTCAAAGAAATGCCCCTCTCGGAGTATTACGACGACGTCGCCCTCAAAGGCATGCAACTCGCCGCCATTGATGCCGAACGCGGCGTACTCGCCGCCGATCAGCTCGAGACCGTTAAAAAAACCATCTATGAGCTGGTCGAAAGCCTGACCGAACACATCGAAAAGCGCGACGACCCGGCCGATGCCACCGACCCGTTATCCGCTGGCGCACCCCCGCTGGACGGCGCCCCCGCCATCCTCAGCATCGCCGGCCGTGGCCCGCTCGATGAACCGGCGTCTGCCATGCTGGTGCACCTCCTCCAGGACCAGGGCATCGCCGCCCGACTGGTCAAATACAACGACGTTTCCCGCCACACCCTGCAAAACCTCGACGTCAGCAACGTCGCCATGGCCTCAATCGCATATCTCGACATCAGCGGCAGTCCCGCTCACTTGCGCTACCTGATCCGCCGCCTCCGGCGCTACCTGCCCCCCGGCACGCCAATCCTGGTCGGACTCTGGCCTAGCGACGATCCCGCTCAGGATCAGACCCGCACCGCCATCGGTGCCGATCATTATGCCAACTCCTTCGCTGACGTCATCAAGTCCTGCGTCACCGTTATCGCCACAGACCATATCCCGCTGCCCGGCTGATTTTGAGGCGGCAACTTTGACGTTTACGGAAAGGGCTCTGACACCTGGAGCAACGGTCCGACTGAAGGTCAGATCAACCGACTGAAGACGCTGAAAGGGCGAGGTGCGGCCGTGCGGGCGTCGATTTGCTCCGCGCGCGAATGATGCCCTTCAAAGTCGACCCGATTCACACGAATTGAGGCAGAGTCTCTTTAAGGGTCCTGCCTCAAATCGTATGAAAACCAGCGGGTTGGAATGGAAGCATTCGGGCGCGCAGGAGAGCCACGCCGGCGCGACCATACATGGCTCGCTTGAGTGTTTTCAGCCGACTGATCTGCCCCTCGGCTTGCCCATTGCTCCATCGCTCGGTCACGGCGTTACGGACAGCGTCCAGATCTCCCTGTGCCGTGCGCGCGAAGCGCTGGAGCGCATAGATTCCGGAATGGCAGGCTTCTTCGAGCCACGCATCGAGCTTGCCACCATCTCGGCTGCGAAGGATCCCGGGAAACCGCATGGCAAAACCCCGCATGGCCGCGAAATCAGTGGATGAAGACTTCAGCGCGTCGACTGCGGCAGCCTGGCGCGGCGTCAGCTGTTTACGTGGTTTGATACAGAGTATGGCCGCCATCTGGGGCGATATCTGACGCCCCGTCACCGGGTCCTGGGCAAGCAGGCCGGACGGAGTGGACGTTGCCCGTACGTCTTTACTCTCACGGTCTCGCCGCCATGATGAAACGAACCGGGCCAGATGGGTGTAGCAGCCTGTGAAGCCGAGGTGCTTGATCTCGGTAAGCAGCCGGCGCACGACAGTGCATCCTTCCGCCCAGCGGCGCGACAAGTAGCCCTCATAATAGAGTCCATCCGGGATCATTTTGTTTCCTTACAGAGTTTTCGTACCATCAGCCGGATGGATGCCCAGCGTAGAAATGCAAGTCCGTTTCGGTTGAGGCATTCCCAATCCTTGGCCAACCGGCGACAACGGTTGAGC
>NZ_JAIMBY010000040.1 GCF_026191915.1 Acidiphilium sp. PA | reverse complement strand
TCCTGTTCGGCGGATCGGGCGCCGACACCATCATCGGCGGCCCCAACGGCAACGATATTTTCGCAGGCTCCGGCAACGAAACCATCGAGGCCGGCGGCGGTGCCACCTTCATCCAGGCCAGCACCACCGCCTTGCTCACGCCCGGCACCGGCCAGGATCTGTTCGTCATCAACCAGCAGGCCAGCGGCGACGTCACCATCTCCGGCTTCAACCCCCAGTATGACCATCTCGACCTGGTCGATGCCGCCGGTGCCCCCGTCAGCATCGCCAACATCATAACCAGCGCCACAACCATCAGCGGCGGTGTCGTCCTGCACGTATCGTCCACCGAAACCCTCACCATCGAAACAGTCGGCGCCCCCAGCATCAGCAGCGCGTGGTTCAGCGAGCAGGCCATCCCCACCGTCGCAGGCTCACCCACCGGCTCGGGCTCACCCACCGGCAATGGCTCAACAAGTGGTAGCGGCGGCACCGCGCCGCCACCCACCTCACCCCCGCCCGAACCGCCCCCGCCCGCGCCGGTCGTCACCAGCGTCGTCGGCGGCGCCTATGCGACAATCCCTAGTGTTTTCAATGCCGCATTTGTTGATTCAATTTCAAGCGCCGCAGTCGATGCATCCATGACAGGTCGAACCGAGACAGTGACTATGACCGGTGGTTCCAATAGTATCGATGCGATCGGCGGACCTGGCCCAAAGCTTTATCCTACTTACGGCAACATCGTGATGACCGGAGACAACAATGCGATATCGGTTACCGGCGGTGGCGTTACGGTTTCCGGTTCAAGGGATTCAGTAGTCGTACCTTACACGTTTGGCTCTCTATCAATAACCCTTACCGGCACTGGCGATACGGTTTCAACTTCTTCCTTCACCTCGCCCGCTCTCAACATTGAAGGCAGCGCAAATATTGCCAATTTCAACTCCGAATCTGTCACCGATACCATCGGTGGCTCGAATAACACTGTCACGGCGGGAACGTACTCGATAATCGACGTGACCGGCACCAACGATCGCGTAGCTCTCCTCGGCGAGACGAGGGCGACCGTTTCTGGATCGGGAGACACAATCGACGCGACAAGTGGCTGGCATAACATCACGGCGACCAATACCGCCGGCACACCAAACCTCTATGAAGTCGGGGGCCCTGTTGGCGGTGCGGTAACGATCTCGGGTTTCAATCCAACCATCGATAAAATACGCGTCCTCGATTCTTCGGGAAATCCGCTCAGCCTGTCTGCGATCAATCAGATTATTTCCAATAGTGTAACGGTATCCGGTTCGCCGAATGTCGTGAAACTCGCCACCGGAACAACTATGCTTTTCCTGGACCTGAGTTCCGGTGCTGGAAACGTGGGCAGTTCGTGGTTCGAGCAAACCACTCCTACGCCGATACCCACGGGTCCTGTCACAATCGACGGCGGCGTCGTCATTCAAAATGGCGGAAGCCAAACCGTTCTTGGCGCCTACACCAACGTCACGGACTCGGTTTCTGGATCGGCAATCGACGCCCGACGTACTTATCAGCAGGAAACCGTGACATTGTCCGGCAGTGCCGACACGGTCGATGCCGTTGGCGCCGCAGGTTCAAACAATTACGCGACCTACGGCAATTTGGATCTTACAGGCAACAATGATGTTGTCTCGGTGACGGCCGGAACAACGACCGATACCGGGAAGGGCAATACGATTAATGTGCCGTGGCAGTTCGGCGGAGGCAATGTCGTTGAACTTGGCACTAATGCGACGATCACGGCAGGCGCAAATACTTCGGTCCCAATCGATCTCGAAGGGAGCGGTAATCAGGCGACCATCAGCGCCCAGACGGCGCTACAAACGATCGGCGGAGCCAACAACACGGTAACATCTAGCGGATATGCAAGGCTGAACATAACCGGTACCGCGGACCAGGCTTCGATCAGCGGAGAAGTGGCGGCGACCGTTTCCGGCTCCGCCGATACGGTGACGGCTACCGGCTTCAACAACGTGCTTATGACTGGCTCTACCGACGTGATGTCCGTACCGGGCGGCTCTTGGACTTCTTACGACACAGTGATTGGCGCTGCTGACACTGTGTTCGCTGGAGGCGCTTTACCAAGCGGTGGCAACCAATTGTTCCTGAGTCTCGGAGCTAATGCAGAGACCGTTGTCACGAATGGTCAAGAGATGTCGACAATTTCGGGGGGATCGGGAAGCCTTAGTTTCTATGCGGGCGGTGCCAGCAATCTGGTGATTGGTGGTACCGGCACCGAGGCTATTACGGCTAGCGGAGGGAACACGACTCTATCAGGCGGGACCGGTCCGGTTGATGTCTTCGGCAATGGCGGTAGTGTAACTATTCAGAATGTCGGGGCAAATATTTCTATTCATGACGGCGGATCGATTATGATTGACCTAACCGGAAATGGAAATACTGTTAATCTTTTTGGATCCGGATCGCGCGTTCCGGGAAACATAACTATAAATGGCTATTCCAGCACGGATACAATAAGGTATGCGTCCGTACCTGGCTCTGCTTTTACGAGTATCACGGGATCGATGGTAAGCGATGGTGGACATACGCTTACGCTTTCAGATGGCACATCGCTTACTCTCGTGTAATTTATCGTTATTTCGCAGCCTCCATCATGCTGACCCGCATGATGGAGGTTAGTCGTGCGAATCCCCCAATAAGTCTGCGGCGGCTCCGGTTTTTTGGACAGGTGTTTAAGCTAACCGGGATAATTCACCAAGCGAGTTTCCTTATTTTCCTTGATGGGCGCTGGGTAACCTGACGTCGTGGGTGCGTGACGACCCACCGGCCGATCTGGGCTGGTTTTGGTGGTCTCGGCGGTGTGTCGGCGCTGGAGTTGGATGAGATCGGGACCGGGTGGGGGCAACCGCCCCTGAGTTTAGACCAGCAATTTGGGCAGTCTGGCCAGAGCGTAGCGGAGAATGACCTGATCCGGCATCGATCGCGGCAGATGCAGGCGAATTGATTTCTGCAATGTCTCGACCTGGACGGCGAGTTTGATCAGGCGTAGCCGCAAGGTATCGAACTGGATGCCGCGCCAGCGTGAGCGACGCGGCATCAGGGAGCGAAAAGTCCACATCAGCCAATACGCACCAATATGCAGAAACAGACGCATCTGGTTTGCGCTGGCCCGCGAGCACGAGGTGCCGTCGGCCGCGAGATGGGTCTTCCACGCCTTGATGTGATTTTCAGCCTGGCCGCGCGCGCAGTAGATGTTTTGATACAGGGTGCGTGGCGATCCAGCCTTCAGGTTGGTGACGATAAAGCGGGTATCGACCCCCATCGGTCCGGCCTCGACGCGCGCGATGATCCGCTCGACGCGGTCCCAGCTTGCCGCACCATCATGGAACTCCTTGAACCTCCGAACTTTCTCGCCCGGTGTTTGTTCCGCCCGGGCCGCGGTGTTGGCCTCCAGAGCGATGACGTGTTTGCGCAGCGTCGATGTCGGCGCAACACCGAAGATGTAACTCAGGTCGCGCGCGCGACAGAAACGCAGCACCTCCGGCGTGCAATAGTGGGAATCGCCGCGCAGCATGATCGCGGGGCGCGGCCAGTGGCTACGGATGGCACCGATCAGGCGGCGCAGCCATTTGACGATCTGGCTCCCTTTCGGTCGGCATGCGGGGCGCAGCACGGCGGCGATCATACGGCCGTCACCATCGAACACCACGATCGGCTGGAAACCGTATTCATCGTGATGCGCGTTGAACAAACAGAGTTGCTATACGCGGTGGACGGCATCGAAGGTATCGTCGATGTCGAGCACGATGCTGTTGGGCACCCTGCGGAAACTCGAGCAGTATTGCTCGACCATCGCCATGCCCATGCGCAGCAGAGCGCGGGGTCCGGGCAGGTTCTCAGTGCGCGAGATCGTTGCCTGCGAGCACAAATCCCCCGCCTCGGGCAGGCGCTCCATCGCGAGCTTGAAGATCGGATCGCGGCGCAACCTGTCCGCGTCGTTGCCATCCTCATAGCCGGCCGCGATCATCAGCATGCGAAACCGGATGATTTCGTCGAGCCCATGGACCACACGCCCGGGCGCACGAGGATCATCGATGCACGCGACCAAACGACTTGCGATGCCGAGCCGCTGCTCGATGGCCCGTAACCCCAGCAACCCCCCGTCGGAGGAAAGCAGATCGCCGTCGAACCGGGCCTCGATCGACTTGCCGGCGACAGGTGACAGACCGGGGAGAATTGGGGTATTTGCAACCGAGGCGAGCATGGCGGTCCGTCGTGGTGAAGTTTTGTCTCGACAACAAATTCTTACACCGAATCAACGGTTTATGCTATGCTCGCCGACCTTCATGCATAATGCGGGCTAAGGCTGGCCGGTCGAGAGAGGAGCCAGAGATGGGCGTAAAGAGGAAGCAGCACGGGGCGGAATTCAAAGCTCGTGTGGCGATGGCGGCGCTGTCGGGGGAGAAGACCCTGGCGGAGTTGTCGGCTGAATTTGGTGTTGATGCCACGATGATCAGCGCGTGGAAGCAGGAGCTGGTGAAGCGCGCGGGGGAATTATTCGAGCGCGGCAACAAGGCGGCCGTTGCCGAGGATGCGCAGAAGATGATCGATGATCTGCACCGCAAGATCGGCCAGTTGCAGGTTGAGCGGGATTTTCTTGCCGGGCAGCCCGCCATCTCCCGACTGCTGAGAGGCGGGCGATGATTACGCCGAACGCGGAGCTGTCCATCAACCGGCAATGCGCACTTCTCGGTGTTGCGCGCAGCAGTTTTTATCATCGGCCACGGGCGGAGTCGGCAGAGGAGATCGATCTGCTGGCCCGTCTCGACGGGATTTTCACCGCTCATCCGGTCTACGGCAGCCGCCGGTTGCAGGTAGCGTTGGGGCGAGAGGGAATTTCGGTCGGTCGCCGGCGGATCCGGCGCTTGATGAAAAAACTCGGCCTCTGCGCGGTCCGGCCAAAGCCAAACACAAGCAAGCCCAACCACGAGCACATGTCTGGAACGCCCCCGTCACGCAAGGGTAAAACAGGAACGAGGCGATCATCGCATGCAGTCATGTCTACGGCCTGTTCAATGCGTGGCAGAGCCACACTGGCCATGATGAAGTCCGCGAGTTGATTTCCGATCAAAATTGCGCGCTCAAAATTGCGCGCTCAACAAGCGCATTGGCCCAACGGATTACGTCAACTCCCGGATGCGACCGGTTCGTCATCATTCCTTAGCACCTCTACGCGATCTCGATCACGCCAGACGCGATCCACCCTTTGGGTCAGATTGCCGGCGCAACATATTCTTGTCCCTTTGCCATCAGCACCCAGGCGATACGAGCGGTCTTGTTGGCGAATGCGACGGCTACGACCTTCGGTCGCTTGCTATCGATCAGACGAGATGCCCACGCCCGGCTTGGATTACTTTGCCGCGCGTGGCGCAGCACAGCCGTCGCGCCCGCCACGAGAAGACGCCGTAGATATCCGTCGCCCTACTTGGTGATGCCCATATTCCGCTCCTTGCCGCCACTGCTGTGCGATCGGGGGGTCAATCCGAGCCAGGCAGAAAACTGCCTTCCAGATCGGAATACCGTCGCGTCCGGTACACCGGCCGCAATCGCGCTGGCGGTGATGGGACCGATGCCGGGACTCGCCGCTAGCCGCCGGCTCTGCTCGTTACCGCGATGCCATGCCATGATCTTCGCTTCGATTGCCTCAATCTGACGTTCCGCACTTTCGATCTGTGCGATCACCCCATTCAGCGCGTCACGAGCAAGTGCGGGTAATGTCGCGCCACATCCATGGAACAGCTCGGACAACTGTTTCATCCCGACCAGCCCCTGCGCGGCGACCATGCCGAATTCTCCGAGGTGAGCGCGAAGCGCATTGGTCAGCATCACCCGCTGGCGGACCAGCAACTCACGGGTCTTGTGCAACATCAGCACCGACTGCTGTTCGGCTGATTTCACCGGAACAAACCACATGGTCGGCCTTGTCATGGCCTCGCAGATCGCCTCTGCATCCGCCGCGTCCGTCTTGCCACGTTTGACGTAGGGTTTGACGTAGGCAGGTGGCATAATCTTCACCGAATGCCCTAGTGCAGCAATTTCACGAGCCCAGTAATGCGCCGATCCGCATGCCTCCATGCCCACCAAACACGCAGAAACCTTCCGGAAAAACGTCAGGACATCCGAGCGCCGGAGCTGCCGGCGAACAATCACTCGGCCATCGGCAGCCACACCGTGAACCTGAAAAACATTCTTCGCCAGATCCAACCCGATCGTTACGATCTCACTCATAGCCATGCCCTCCTATGTTGACGGCCCCGCATCCTACAGCAGACCGTCGTCACTAAACGCCAGGAAGAGGGGGCGTTCCACACCATCAATGTTCATCAGCACAAGTGGGCCGAACTCCATTGTCACAGCCACCGGGAGTCCCACAGCCCCGCCGGCCTGAATGCCAACATCGCCGAATTCTGCCGGTTGCTGAACGAGAAGCAGGTGCCTGGCCGCTTGGAGCCACACCCAGTATCAGCTGAAAACACGCGGCCGACCCGCGCACAAAAACCTACCAGCAGAACCCAACATGCCGGCACAATGGCGTCGCTAGCGGAACAGCATCTGCTATCACGACAAGATCGAGCAGGAACGACTTACCCGCCCTATACCGATATGCTCCGCGCCGCAGTAAGCCCGTCAACAATCCCCACCCAAAATCGCAAAAGGACACTGCTATCCAGAGTTGATGTTTAGTAAATTTCATGTCAGATTGCTACCTTAAGGACCACCCACGCCCTTAGATGGATTCATCGTATGGTAGACACAACCCTGACCCAGAACGATTCTGAGCCGCCAAGGGCTGAAGTTCAGGTGCCAATTCGCTACACTCGCCGACTGTCGGACAAGATTCTCATGTCGTTCCATCAGGCCTGCGATCAGATTGACTTTGATGTCGCACGGGACCTCCTCAAAATCCTGGAGGGCATGGTAGCACGAGAGCCGAATATAAAGTCGGAGAATAGACGCAAAGGGGTTGAGAGTTTGGTAGCCGCTCATGAACGACTGTGGCATCTACGGCATCCGAAACAATATGACGATCTCTAGTTTTCGTATTGAATTCAGTGGAATGCGTTTTTGCTATATCATTAGGGCGCACTATAGCGATAGCGTCCCGCAATATATAAAGGGGTATTATGTTTACGGCAAAGACAAGATACTATCAGCAAATACCCGTTACCGTCATTATTCGGTATTCCAACAATGTAGGCAACGTCTTTCGGAAACACTCCCCATCACGCCGACTTCGGCAATTTTCGCCTCAATTTCGTTTCGTCAATCACACTGCTCGACGTGACATCGATAATTTTTATCACAAACGGTCCCTCAGTCCAACTCACCACGATCTGACAACACCTCTCTTTCGCGTGTCGATCCACCACAATCGCATATTTTATTGAAAAACATTCCAAAATTGAATAACTATTCAATGCACCTATTTATTATATATTTCGTCGCATATCAATTATGCAAAAATACAAGACCTGTATGGCAATTGTAAGGTTACCACGGAAATGCAGAAAATTGTTCTCGTCGACGACTCAGCCGCAAACATAATGATTTATACAAAGCTGTCAGAGTCAATCGATTTACCTGTTGCCGTAACGTCATTCCAGGATCCGTGCCAGGCGATTAAATGGCTTCGGGTTAATAGCGCTGACCTGGTCATCACAGATTACAAGATGCCCGGAATGACTGGGGCTAACCTTACTAAAGAAATACGAATGATCCCAGCCTGCGTCGATATGCCCATCGTTGTCACGACGGCTTACGACGATAGTGATATTCGCATCGAGGCACTTGAGGCTGGGGCAACCGATTTTCTGCTAACTCCGGTCCGTCACGCGGAATTCCAACCACGCATCAGAAACCTCCTAAAATTGAGTGCTCATCAGCGCCAGGAGCGCGAACGTGCCGCTGACCTGGAACTTCAACTGGAAGCCTCAAAAAGACATAATATTCAATTAATACGTAACAATCATGAACAACTCATCCAGGTCATTGATAGCGTTCCGGCAATGATAAGTGCTACCGGCTACGATGGTACCTTGCTATTCTCAAATAATTATCGCCTCCATGTTCTTGGCGACTTACCTACTGATCCACTAACGGCTATTGACCACCGCGTAATCGAAACGGGAGAAACAGTTGGCGGTCTCGAGGAGACCTTAAGGGATGTGTCCGGTTTAAAGCGCGTGTTTTTCACTACAAAGTCTCCACTACGAGGACCGACTGGCGCTGTCATTGGTATCATAACAACTGCCCTGGACATTTCTGAGCGAAAGGCCGCTGAAACGCAGCTACTATACCAGGTCGAACATGATTGCCTTACGGAAATACCCAATCGCTATTTTGTCAACAGCTGGCTCGCAGCCGAAATCGAACGTAATCACGATGACCAGCGTCCTTTTTCTCTCTATTATGTTGATCTGGATCACTTCAAAACCGTCAATGATAATCTCGGTCACCATTATGGTGATATGTTGTTACAAGCTGTCAGCAAACGCCTCAAGAGCATTATCCGTAGCGAGGACATTGTTGCGCGATTAGGCGGCGATGAGTTTGCAGTTATCCAAATTGGTTTAAATCGCAATAATGCGAACAATAATCTAGCCTATAGAATAAAGAATGCGCTCCAGGAGCCGTTTTTAATTGATGATCAGGTTATCCATATAAGCGCTAGTGTTGGTGTTACAATGTATCCCTCTGACGGTACGAATGCCCACGAACTCATGAAAAACGCTGATCTTGCAATGTATAAGGTCAAGGCTAGCGGCCGTAATAATATTGAATTCTTTACCACGGATATGCAGGAAAACGCACAAAATACGTTCCGAATCAAAACAATGTTGAGCGGCGCCCTCGAAAGACAGGAATTTTTCCTCGTCTACCAACCGCAACGCAATTTACAATCTCATCGAGTGGTTGGGTTTGAGGCACTTCTACGATGGAACCAAACCACCAATGCCATCGTGAGTTCTGAAACGTTTTTACCGGTCGCTGAAGAAATCGGAGTGATACAGGAACTCGACCAGTGGGTGTTGAGTGAGGCATGTACCCAGGCCAAAGTATGGCTTGAAACGCGAAGCGAAGCTCTGCGCGTTGCCATCACACTATCAGCCCAGACATTTCGTGACCCTGGACTTAGCGCTAAGGTCATGGCGACCCTCGCTTCAACAGGGCTTCCACCCAGTCTGCTGGAACTTGAGTTGCCAAAGGGGTTCGTGCTCACCGATGATCAGAATATTTTTCAGCAACTTGACACATTGCATCAGGCTGGCGTCCGGTTTTCAATCGAAGAGTTTGGTGCAGGGCATTCGGCTCTTTCTTACCTTTCTTGCCGTCATATCAAAACCTTGAAGCTCAACTGTTCCATTATCTCTGACCTTGGCTCCGACCATAGCCTCGCAGTAGTCACAGCAATCATTAATTTGGGAAAAGCCCTGCACTTAGATGTGTTAGCTGAATGCGTTGAATCGCCGGATCAGTCGCTCACACTACGCCGACTTGGATGTACCTTGGCCCAAGGCCATTTTATCGGTGATCCCATGGATAGTACCCAATTACTTGAGCATATGTGCGAGACCTGGCATCAGGAGAACCACGATTGTGAACAAACATTGATGAGGATTGGCAACACCATCTGCGCATTAACTACTGCCTGATGAGTTCGTTAGCTCAGCATCTCGTCAAATGGCCTACGATGCCTGTGGATGGCGAACAACAGATGGCTATCAATCGTCTGATTGTCGGCATCGCCGCTATTGCGTTTAACAACTGGCTTCTACCGCACTCAGTGGGCCGATGGGAAGCCGTCAGTGCGGCAGTTGCCTATCTGGGTTTTGGCTCGCTTATCGTCATGCATTTATTGCGGTACCCGCATGCGTGTCCCATAAGACGAGTTTTCACCTTGATGGTCGATTGTGGCGCCGCCTCCTACGAGTTGCATATCGGCGGGTCCGCGACGATGTGGCAATTTGCCGGATATCTCTGGATCGTGTTCGGGAACGGCTTTCGATTCGGTGCGAGCGCGCTCCGGCTTTCGATGATTGTTGCCCTCGGCGGTTTCAGCTTGATGGTTTTGACGACGTCATATTGGTGGGACCATCAAGCGGAGGTTGTCGGCGGGTTCATATCCTTGACAATCGTTCCATTTTACGCGCTGACCCTCATCAAGCGCTTATGTGAGGCACGTGAAGCCGCAGAGTTGGCTAGCCAGGCAAAATCGTTATTTTTGACAAGTGTGAGCCACGAACTTCGGACGCCTCTCAATGCAATCATTGGGATGGCAACACTATTGGACCAGAGTGATCTTAAGGCCGATCAGATGCGCATGAGCCAAACCATCATGACAGCTGCCCGCAGCTTGTTATCGATGATAGATGGCGTGCTCGACATCGCACGGATTGAGACGGGTCGGACCGCACTCGTGCCGACGGATTTCGATCTCGCAACCCTGATTGGTAACATTCGTACCATTTTCCTCTTGCCATGCACCGTGAAGGGCCTTGCGTTTAACGTGCATGTGACAGCGCGAACACCGCTACTATTGTATGGTGATGGGCAAAAACTACATGACGTCATTGTAAATCTTGTTGGAAACGCTCTCAAGTTTACTGAACATGGCCACATCACGATCGGGATCGATTGTCTTGAAGAGCGAGACGAGACGATCCTTTTGCATGTCCAAGTCGCTGACTCAGGCCGGGGGATTGAGTTAGAGGAACAACCACGTGTCTTCGAAATGTTCTCTCAAGCGAACGCGACAGTCCATGAGAGATTTGGGGGCATCGGCCTAGGGCTTACGCTTGTCAGGAATAACGTCACGTTGCTGGGCGGGACGGTTCATGTCGAAAGCCAAGTTGGCCACGGGAGCGTCTTTTCGTTCTGTGTCCCGTTTGGTCGGCAAGAGCCAGATCATAGCGCCGTACCTGATGGTCCGCGGCTTCGCGCCTTCATCGTCTCGACCGGCGCTAATTCGATCCATCCGTTACTTGATCTTCTTGTTCAGCAAGGCGTTGACATCCGCTCCGAGTCAATTCGGACGACGACGATGCAAGAACCTCATTTATTTGGAGTTCTAGCCTTTGCTGCTGTGGACCCGGCGAGGATCGATCATTCCATCCATACCATTGATCGTCTGGCTTTTGTGGGGCTCAGCGACGATAAAGAAGGGGGGTTGCCACCACTACTCCTTCAGCGCCAGTTCCTAACAATTTTATCAAATGACCCCACAAAAGAAGCCTTAGCAAGATTTCTTGACAGAGTAGCAGGACTTTGCCGGATCGTAGCCCCACCTTATGGTCAAGAGCGGTTACCTCACTCCGAACATCAGTTTCGAGTTCTAGTAGCCGATGATAATGCGACGAACCGCTCTGTGCTGGAGATGATTTTGAGCGCCGGCGGGCACGTGGTCACCGTGGCGAACGACGGCAAGGAGGCATTAGCCGCTCTCGCCGAAACGCGTTTCGATGTGGCCATTTTTGATGTCAATATGCGCGAGATGGGCGGAATTGAAGCCGCCAAGGCGTACCATAGGGCTGCACAGGGGGCCGACATCGTGCCAATTATCGGTCTGACCGCCGATGCTACGCCGTCGACGCGCGAGCAATGCCTAGACGCGGGCATGGTACTTTGTATGGTAAAACCGATTGAACCGATGGTCCTTTTGGAGTTGGTGAAGCAGGTTGTTGATGAATCATGCCCCTCACGGATAGGTGTATACCTTGCCAAAGACCGTGCCAAGACGGAGGAGAATCCGAACTTTGGGGCGTCAACGACTATGCCACCAGCCATTAAGGCTGAGATAATCGGCGGGCTTCGCAATCTTGGAGGCGACACATTCCTTCACGATCTCATTGTGACCTTTCAGTCCGAGATCAAAGATAATTTTCAACACTTACAGCAGGTCAGTGCCGAAGGTGACGTTCTTGGCTTTCGGGCTTGCGCTCACGCTTTACGCAGTATCGCGGCAAACATCGGCGCGCATCATCTAGCAGAAATATGTTCTCCTTGTCAGACGATCTCCACTGCGGATCTTACGGATAACTCAAGGATTTTGGTTCAAAATATCGGCAGTGAAATCAATCGCGTGAATGCCTCACTCGCAACGATTGTTTATAACTAATTTTATTTTCTGGTTTAATAACGGTCGATCATACGTTTCGACATTGGCATCATACCCTGTCCACCACCAACTGCTGGGATGAGCGGGCGCGAAGACGATCCTGTGCTGCAGCGAGGTGACACATTTTGCGCAAATCAGCGTCAGTGAGGCTCATGGCGGTATCAACCCAAAGATCGGTAATGTCGTTCATCTCTGATAGTGATACGCCGTTAACCCTACGACGGATCTGATAAAGCGCGCTCATTACGCCCCTTCGACGTGCTTGTTGCGTAATAAGCTCGCTGACCGACTCTCTACCAGTCGCCGTCTCAACGACGTAATCAATAACACCTATTTCAAGCATTTCTTCTGCACTGTACGAGCGACCGCTCTTCATCATATCTTCCGTCTTATGCGCACCAATACGTCGTGACAAAAAACTATAAGCTCCCATGCCAGGAAATAGATTGAATAATATCTCCGGCAACATGAATTTAACGTGCCGTTCGGCGATCAGAATATCGCAACTAAGTGCGCATTCAAAGCCGCCACCGAGAGCGTCGCCCTCAAGAAGCGCAATAGATGTGACTTTATTATTATATCCCATATGATTGGTGTACCCCACAACCACACAGGCGCGCGCATAGTGTTGGAGCGCAGCACGGTCACGCTTTTTGATTGTTTCAGCAAAAAAAACAAGATCACCACCGAGGTTGAACACACCTGGGACAGATGAACCCAGCACAAGATATTCGATCGGTGTTGTTGCCTCATCTACGCGGTTGGTAATGAAACGTTGCAACGCGTCGATTTCTTTGAGCAAAGTCGGCGTGAAACATGGCCGCTGATGAGGATTCATCCAACACCATAGCGTCTTGTCGTCGCTACTGAACGAGGTCGTAAGTTCCGCCAGTCTCAGGTCACGAAGGTGCTCATCAATGGGTTGGTTTTGGTTCGGGGTCCAACTCTGACGAGTTGTCATAGCACTGACTTTTTTAGATAGGCACTGGTTGGTTCTTACATGGGTCATAAAAACTCCATTTGATATGACTTAGCTGATAACCGTATTATCCACGCGATATCTTAAGATCCTATTAGCGCTGTTCTTGAGGGAACAGTCGTATTTCCTATCGCACGCTCGTAAGCGCGCGGTCTTGGCCGTGTAGTGGCGCGATCGCAAGCGGTTTAGCTGGACTCCTTCTGGAGGCTCATAAGGAGGCGGCTGTTGGAGGGGGAGATCGTCGCGCGGGTTGAGCGGCGCCGGATGTGGTCGGCGGCCGAGAAGGCTGCCTTGCTGGCGGAAGTCGAGGCCGAGGGTGGTCGGGTATCGGTGGTGGCGAAGCGTCATCGGATATCGGACAGTCTGCTCTACAACTGGCGATCGGCGTGGAAAGCTGCCGCTGAGCCCAGGTCGGTGCGTTTGTTACCGGCCGGCTCTGCGGCGTTCGTACAGCTTGGGGGTGATCGCGCCGTCCCGGGATGATGGACCCACAGAAACACCGCAGCCTGATGCGCCGGCAACGACGAACAGCCGCGGTGCTGGGCTGACGCTGGCCGAGCGTGTCGGGGTGATCGAGATCGATCTGCCAGATGGTGTCCGGGTCCGGCTCGATGGTGTGGTGAGCGAGAAAGCGCTGCGTCGGGTTCTGCTTGCGGTGCGCGAGGTCCGATGATCAACCTCGGCCCGGGCACGAAGGTATTTCTGGCGTGCCAGCCGATCGATCTGCGCGCCGGCTTCGACGGCCTGGCGTCACGGGTGCAGCAGATCATCGGGGCCGACCCATTCAGCGGCCATTTTTTCCTGTTCCGGGGCAAACGCGGGGATTATCTGAAGGGGCTGCACGGGGACGGCAGCGGTCTGTGCCTGTTCGCGAAGCGCCTGGAACGCAGCAAGTTCGTCTGGCCGCCGATCGTCGAGGGGTCGATGACGCTGACGCTGGCGCAGCTTGCCTTGCTGGTCGAGGCGATGGATTGGCGGCGGACGATAGCACCGCCCCCGACGCCACGACCAATGCTGATCTGATCGGACTGCGATTCGGGATTGATTCTGGTGGGGACGATCGGGCCTTGGTAGGATTTTGCCATGTCGCTCGCCAGCGCCGCCCTACCCACCGATCCTGATGCGCTCCGCACTTTTGCGCTGGCCTGCCAGCAGGAGTTGGCGGCGGCCTCCACCGAATTGCAGGCGGCGAAGTTCGGCTTGGAACTCCGGGTACTCGAGATCGAGAAGCTGAAGGTGCAGATCGCACGGCTGCGGCGGATGGCATTCGGCCGCTCGTCCGAACGGCTCGACCGGCAGATCGGCCAGCTCGAACTCCAGCTCGAGGAGTTGGAGACCGGCGCCGATGAAGTGGCCGGCGACGACCCCGCGGAACCGGCCATCGACGAGGCGCCCGCGCCAGTCAAACGAACCACCAACCCCAAGCGCGCGCCGTTGCCGGAGCATCTGCCGCGCGAGACGATCGTGCACGAGCCGGCACATGATGCCGCCTGCACCTGCACCGCCTGTGGTGCTGCGATGGGCAAGCTTGGTGAAGATGTGACCGAGGTGCTCGATTATATTCCCGGCCGGTTCCAGGTGATCCGGCATGTCCGGCCGAAATACGCCTGCAAGCGGTGCGATGCGATCAGCCAGGCGCCGGTCCCCAACCTGCCGATCCCGCGCGGCCGCGCGACACCCTCGCTGCTCGCGATGATCGTGGTGTCGAAATACCTCGATCATCTGCCGCTGTGCGGCGGTTCCGGTTTTTTGGACAGGTGTTTAAGCTAAGGCTGGCCGGTCGAGAGAGGAGCCAGAGATCGGCGTGAAGAGGAAGCAGTGAGCTGGTCCCAGTTGATCGGACAGTTTGGCGGCTGGTTTAAGCTATTTTCCGGTTGCATTCACGCCGCCAGTTTGGTGTTCAGCATTGCCGGGGCTAGCCCCGGCAATGCTGAATTTTCGATCTTGTAATAAGCCTCGTCGGGGGTTCGACCGTCAAGGG